>NZ_CAXYLS010000006.1:0-42400 GCF_964283865.1 Collinsella aerofaciens
TGTCGGCACGGTGGGCCGTCACCCCGCCGTCTACCTGATGGGCCGCGGAGCCATCCCCTCCCGTCGGGGCTTTAGCCCGGGCGCCATGCGGCGCCCGGGGGTATCCGGTATTACCCGTCCTTTCGGGCGGCTATCCCGGGGGAGGGGGCAGGTTCTCCACGTGTTACTCAGCCGTTCGCCACTCGCTTCCCTCCGGAGAGGGGTGCCGTTCGACTTGCATGTGTTAGGCGCGCCGCCAGCGTTCATCCTGAGCCAGGATCGAACTCTCCGTCCAAAATATCTGGGCTTCGAGCCCGTCCGGTCCTCTCAGTTCATCGCTGATCGGTTCCGTTCGATTCATATGGTTCTGTATAGGAAAAGGAATTTCTCGGGGCCGCCTCTCGGCGGCCTTGCGAAAAACAAATCCAAGTTAGACCATTTCAAATGGTTCGATGTCTGCCCGGATGCGACACTGAATGTGTCCATCCTCGCAGTATCCGGTTCTCAAGGTGCACGCTTTGCGGCTCATCCGGTCCGACCGGGCCGCGCGGCAAGGAGATATATTGCCAGACCGGAGGGGCGCCGGGGGCGGGAATCGCGCACTCCATATTTTGTTCACAAATGAATAGGTCCCTCAGTCGCATCACTGAGGTTAAAACTGAAGCATTGGCTTCTGATATTGGCGATGACCAGCTGGTTTATAGGTGTTAAGGCATCGGTCATCTCTGGAGCGCCACTTTACTCCAAAAGCATCAGCTATTTGTTTCCCGTCGGTAAAAGGCAGGTTTTGTTCGCCAAGCGTTCTTATATATAGAGAAGTTCGGGTTCGAACCCGTGGCGCGGCAACAAAAAAGCGACCAGCCGGAGCCGATCGCTTTCTATTCTATGCTGGATCATCCAGAGGGCGCTTCCGAACTCATTTTCTCGCTGCCATTCATGCTTTCGAAGCATCGTTCGACCTCCACAGCCTCATGTTTTGAGGATCTGCCGTGTTTATCACTGTTATTAATGAGTATGTGGAAGTGATCCTCATACAGATACGTGCGATCCGCCAGAGAACTGAGAAGCATCTCTCTGCAACCCTCGTTGCCTATCCTCGCATCTCTCAGGTCTTCCGGAAATTTACAAGCAGTCTTAGAGTCAATTTGTTTCCGTTTTCAGAGACTTGTTTGAGAGTTTTTAAAGACAGTTCAAAACAATAAGTGAAACACCATAAAGCAGAGCAAGATGTGCCGGATAGAAAATGTAGAAGAAATATTTGAGCTTCAGCCCTCGCTTACCATTATAAAGATTGATAAGCAGCAACGAAACGACCGCGGCAGCAACATCAGGATTAAGTACATTAGCTGTAGCAAACTCAAATCCGCCGCCAACTATATGGCATGACGAAAGGAGCACTGCACATACTGCAGCAAAGAACATCTTGGCCTTGCTGTCGTGGAATAAATAGAATGCGGCCACAAGCATAATGCCATACACACCGCCATCTAGTTTAGTGTATTCAGCTGCCAGTGCTGTCAAAACAATCAGAGCAGTTTCTGCGATGTATCTTTTCCGTTTTGAAAGACTTTGTATCTTTTCCAGAACAATCAAAAAGACCAAGGAAAGCAGGAGCTCACACATAACATTTTGTTGCCGAAGGTCAAATAGTTGCCCGGTTTGGACGAAATCGTATATGGGCTCCGCAATGATTGCGAAGACAAGCATATTTCGCAGGTACTTCTTTAAGTCATGAGTATGCAAAAATCCCTCAACTATCAAAAAGCAAAATAAGGGAAATGCAATTCTGCCAAGAACATGAAGCACATCCGAAGCCTCGCTTAGAATCGCCCACTGTTCGTCTGATATCTGACTGTACGATGCGTGAGTCATGATTCCATTGGTCAGGACGATCCTGCTTACATGATCGAGAACCATCGAAATGGCTGCTATTATCTTTAATGTGCTGCCGCTAATTCCGTATCTATTTGTTTTCATTTCGTATTCCTTACTTTGGGTGGGCCGTCAGGGGTTCAGCCTGCTCCGCAGGCGGCCGCTGCGGCGCTTCGCGCCTTGCGCGCTGCGCTGGCAAACGCTCACGCGTTTACTCAGCTCCGCGCCCTTTCGGGTTCGAACCCGCGTCGCGGCAACAAAAAAGCGGCCGGCATCCGCCAGTCGCTTTTCCATTCTATGGTGGGCCGTCAGGGGTTCGAACCCTGGACCTTGGGATTAAAAGTCCCCTGCTCTGCCAGCTGAGCTAACGGCCCGCGGGTGGCATTGTACCACGGTCTGGGACTATTCCCAACTCCATTGGCCGTTCTGGAAAATCACAACTTCACGTCCATCAGGCGTAATGCCCGTAATATCGATGTCGTCCGTGCCAATCATAAAATCGACGTGCGTGCTCGAGACGTTAACGCCATGCTCCAGGAGCTCTTCCTTGGACATGTCATACCCACCCTCGATGCATTCGGGGAAACCGACACCTAGCGCGAGATGGCAGCTAGCGTTCTCGTCATAGAGCGTATCGTAGAACAGTACGCCACTTTCGCGGATCGGCGTGTTCTTGGAGATGAGCGCGACCTCTCCCAGGTGAGCAGCGCCCTCGTCAGTATCGATGATGCTTGCGAGCGTTGCCTTGCCCACACGGGCATCGTAGTCCACTACGCGGCCGCCCTCGAACTTAATCCAAAAATCGTCGACCTTATTGCCATGGTGGATGAGCGGCATGGCCGAGTACACGATACCGTCGGCGCGCATGCGATCGGGCGAAGTGAAGACTTCCTCGGTGGGAATGTTGGGGAAGAAGGGGTGCCCTTCGGGCGTCTTGCCCTTGCCGCCGGCCCACTCGTGACCTTTCGTCATGCCAATCGTCAGATCGGTTCCATTTGCCGCGGCGTAATGCAGGTAGTCGAAACGATTGTCGTTCAGAAAACGCAGGTTCTTTTCGAATGCGGCGTCATGGAGTTCCCAGTCGCTCTCTGGGTCCTGGCCATCGGCGCGCGCGGTGTGCAGAATCGCATTCCACAGCTTATAGATTGCAACCTCATCGGCGTCTCCCGGGAACACCTCGTGCGCCCAAGCCACGACCGGAGCGCCGGCGATGCACCACGGATTGATGTTGTAATCCAGTCCACGGCGGAAAACTTTGCATTGCGTATTCCTCGCCTTGGATGCCGCGGCCGGCTTGGCTGGATCGATGCCCTTGAGGGCCGCAGGATCCGCCCCCTCGATAAAGACAAAGCAGGCACCATCCTGGGCCAGGGAATCCAGCTGCATGCGCTTCCACTCGGGCGTCTGCTCAAAATAGCTTTTATCGACATGCTCGTACGTGAGCCTCGTCACGGCATCATCGGCCCAAATGACCGTCACGTGGCCAGCGCCGGCGGCATAAGCCTCCGCGACCACCACGCGGGCAAAGGATGCGCACTCGACCGGAGACTGAACGACAACCTCCTGGCCGGGCTTGACGTTTACGCCCTTGCGGACAACCAAGCGCGCATAGTTTTTAATCTTGGGCTCCAGGGCCTTCATGCCCTCCAGAGCCTCTTCGACCGTCAGGGCAGCTCGAATCATGTGCCACTCCATCTATCTATAGAACAGTAAAAAGGCGCGCCGCAAAAACGACGCGCCTTATATCTTAGCGATAAGTATGCATGCAAACGCTACTTCTTCTTGGAGTCCTTCTTGTCCTCCTCGGCAGCTGCGCGCTCGATAAGAGCGTTGAGCTTGTTCTCGGACATGCCCTCGGCCTGCGCGCGATACATGTTACGCAAGGGACGAATACGAGCGAAGTCGTAGACAAAGTCACCCAGGATGATGACATAGGACAAAACGATGCCGACCATCTGAACAGGACTGGACACCGTGCCGCCGGGAGCGAAGTAGAGCGAAGCCCCGATTGCCACGACGAGCACCATGCCGATAGCGAGCACAGCCCACCAAATACGGCGGCGCTTGGTGTAGTCCTCATCCTGCTTGAGAAGGATATTCGACACCGTGTAGATGCGGTCCTCCTTGGCGCGCTGCTTAGCCTTGCGGGCGCGCTTCTCCTCTTTAGAGAGGCCCTCGAGGTTCTCGCCCTTCTCGAGCTCTTTGCGGCGTGCCTTAGACGAAGCCGGCACGACGCGGACAGAGCTCGCTGCCTGACGGGCAGGCTTAGCAGATGCGGCGGACTTGCGCGCAACCCCGGTAACCTCGTGGGATTGCGTGCGCTTGTTCGTGGCGCTACGGGTACTCACTTATGCGTTCTCCTTCATGCTTGTGAACTGGGAGCCCGTGATGATCTGGAAGGCCTCGCGATAGCGCTCGGACGTGCCATCGATGACCTCGGCGGGCAGGTGCGGGGTCTCCCCCGTCATATCCCAGTTGGCTTTGAGCCAATTGCGGACGAATTGCTTGTCGTAGCTGGGCTGAATCTTGCCCTCCTCGTAGCTGGCGGCAGGCCAGAAACGGCTGGAGTCGGGCGTGAGGCACTCGTCGATCAGCGTAACCTTGCCATCGATGACACCGAACTCGAACTTGGTGTCGGCAATGATGATGCCACGGGTCGCTGCATACTCGGCGGCAGCCTTGTAGATCTTGAGGGAAAGGTCGCGAATCTGCGTGGCGATGTCCTCGCCCACGATCTCGCAGCAACGCTCGAACGAGATGTTCTCGTCGTGGTCACCGATCTCGGCCTTCGTGGACGGCGTAAACAGCGGCTCGGGAAGCTTGGAAGCCTCGGTCAGGCCCTCAGGCAGCTGGATGCCGCAGACGGTGCCGTTCTCGTCGTAGGTCTTCTTGCCCGAACCGGTCAGATAGCCGCGGACGATGCACTCGATAGGAATCGTCTGGGCCTTCTTAACCAGCATGGCGCGGCCGGCGAGGTAGTCACGATACTCAGCAAACTCCTCAGGGAAATCCGCCGGGTCGATGGAAACGAGGTGGTTGGGAACGATGTCGGCAAACTTATCGAACCAGAATGCCGAGATGCGGTTGAGCACCTCTCCCTTAAACGGAATCTCGTCGGGAAGAATGAAGTCGAACGCAGAAATGCGGTCGGTGGCGACCATCAGCAGGTTTTCACCGGCATCGTAGATATCACGAACCTTGCCACGGGAATCCGGACGACGCTCCATCGTTGTCACGTGAGTCACTCCTTACCAAAATACGACAGTAATGCGGGTTCTTTCCCGCACGTTTTCGCAAACTCGGAGCGGCAGGGACGAAACCCCTCCTTCACCGAATAGCGAAAAGCTAGTGCTCCATTGTAGTAGATGCCGCGTCCGCCGTGTGCTCGCGAGGCAGATGAATCGTAAAAGTCGTACCCTTTCCAAGCTCCGACTCCACGGATATGTAGCCGTGATGGCGCTCGACGATCTGTTTAGTCACGGCGAGGCCCACGCCCAGACCGCCCGCCTCACGGGCACGGCTGGCATCGGCGCGCCAAAAACGGCCGAAGATGCGCGACAAGTCATCCTTGGCAATACCGATGCCGGTATCAGAAACGGCGATGCTGACGTGTTTGCGGTCACTGAGCACCGACACCACGACCCAACCGCCCTCGGGGGTGTAGCGCATGGCGTTGCTCATGAGATTGATGACGCATTGTGTGATCATGTCGGGATCGGCTTCGACGACATCGTCGTGACCTTGGGTCTCGTCAGCAAAGCGCAAGCGCAGATCGCGGTCGACAAACAGGCGCTCCTGGGCATTGACGATGGAACGCACGAAAGGAACCATGTCCACCGGCTCAAGGTTGAGCGGGGCCGTGCTGTTTTCCATGCGCGACAGGTCGAGCATCTGCTGCACCAGACGAGCCAGGCGACGCGTCTCGGAAGCAACAGTCTCCAAGTGCTCATCGTCGGTAGGATATACGCCATCCTGCATGGCCTCGACCGTTGCGAGCATGGCCATAAGCGGAGTGCGAAGTTCGTGAGCCACGTCCGAGGTCAAACGTTTCTCGTGTTTCATATCCTTCTCGAGCGATGTGGCCATCTCATCGAATGTCTCGCCCAGTTGATCGATCTCGTCATCGCCGCGCAAGCCCGTACGAGCAGACAGATCGCCATCGCGAATTTGCTTGGCCGTGCTGGTAATACGGTGAATCGGCTTGGTGAGCATGCGCGACACGAGTGATCCGATAACGACCGAAATGCAAACTGCAACAACCGCAGCAAGGGCCATGGCGTTAAAGGTCTTCTCCCTAAACGCAGAATCTGCCTTGGTGAGCAAGGCATCGGAGCCGATGGCCCACAGCTTTACTTGTCCGACATGCTCGCCGGAAGACGTTATGATTTCGACGTTTGCAACGCTATCGGAGCCGGTGGGAGCCGACGAGACCGGACTATGCGATGCTTTTTTCCCGCTCGAGCTGCTCGACGGCGATTCGTTCTCGCGCACATCGGCGGTCGCGCTTGCCGAAGGCCATGAGTCGTCATAAACGACAACGCCTTTCTTGTTGACGACCTGCATACTCAGGTCGTCGGACACCAAACTTGATGTCGCGACCGTACGTAGCTCGCCCGCAGTCCAATTGCCGTTTTCCTCATACGACGTCGCAAGCTTTTCGGCAGCGGAATTTGCGATTTCGACGATATTGGAGCGCGTGTAATCCGAAAAGACCGTGCCCCACACAACAGAGACCACGCCCACCAGCACCAATACCGTCATGAGCGATGTCAGAGCAAAAGCAAGTGCCATGCGCGAGGGATAGCTCATCGTTGGCCGTGAATCGGAGCGAGGCGTGTTCCAACTAGCCTTGGAACCCGCCTCGCTCTCCTGCTTGTGCTTTTGTCCGATTTCAAAGCGCGCAGGTGTCATATGTGATTTCCCTATTTCTCGTCCGACTTATCGGTCTTGGCCGGAGCCTCGAAGCGATAGCCGACACCGTGGACGGTGTAGAGCCACTTGGGCTTCTTGGGATCATCGCCCAGCTTGGCGCGAAGGTTCTTCACGTGGCTATCGATGGTGCGCTCATAGCCCTCAAAGTCGTAGCCGAGCACCTTCTCGACCAGCTCCATGCGGTTGTAGACGCGACCGGGGTGACGGGCAAGCGTGGTGAGCAGCTTAAACTCGGAAGCCGTCAGGTCGACTTCCTTGCCCTCGACCAAAATCTTGTGGCCCGAGATATCGATGACCAGATCGCCGAAGTCGAGTACCTCGACGGCTGGCTCGTCGGCCTGATGGGCACGGCGGAACAGAGCGCGAACGCGCGCGACAAGCTCGCGCGGCGAGAACGGCTTAATCAGATAGTCGTCGGCGCCGAGCTCAAGACCGATAATACGGTCCTCGATCTCGCCCTTGGCAGTCAGCATGATGATGGGGACATCCGAGGTATCGCGAATGGTGCGGCAAACGCGCTCGCCGGGGATCTTGGGGAGCATAAGGTCGAGCACGACCAGGTCAAACTGATGCTTCTCGAACTCCTCGATCGCGGACTGGCCGTCGCCGACACCCACAACCCAGTAGCCTTCGCGCTCGAGATAGGCAGCGACGGCGTCACGGATTGCCTTCTCATCCTCGACCAGCAGAATCTTTTTTGCATCTGAAGCCATAACACGGCCCCCCTGTCTCAATCAGCTAAGAACAAGCCCATTTTAACGCACCTGAGCCCGCCGGATGCCACTATGACGCGGCAGCTCGGCGGGCGGTACTCACAATTACAACGCGTTTATTCCCCTGTTGGCGCCTTTTTAACCCCTCTAAGCTTAAAGAGAGAATAGGCGTGCGGTGACCGTCTCGGGTATACCCTGGCTGTTGCGCACCGTGGCGTACGTAAGAAATGAGTCCGATTTTCCCGCCGTAGCTGGATAATCGCCATATTCCAAAGCGCGGTCGGGCGACAGTAGCGAGCCATAGGTCTTGGCAGAGGTGTCGATGAGAAAATGCGATGCCTGTACCTTAACGAGATATTTATTCTTCTTGCCGGCAGCACATGCGAGCGGCTCGCGGGACAGGAAGAGGTATGGCCCTCCCTCATTACCGATATACGTGCCCATGTTGCCCAGGCTGCCCACGCCACTATAGGTCGCCTCGATAGAAAACACGAAGGTATCGCCCATATATACGGCCTCGAAAGGCGAGACTGACGAGGGAAGGACTAGCTGGGCACGTTTGGTGTTGTTGCCATCGGTCAGATCGATTGCCGTTATGCCGTAGTAGACGCCCTCGTCGTTGCGGACACGCGGCGAGATGGTCAAAATGCCGTCGCTCACGCGCGGGGCCGACGCAAAGCGGCCCGTCGATTTCCAAATTGTCTCGGCCTTGGATTCATCAAGCGAGCGACGATAGCAAAACGAATCACTACTCGTTTTATTGCCGCCTGCCGAAGGCATTTTATACCAGATGGCTGATGACCCGAACGTCGTAAACAGTGGCGGATCGTAGTCCTTGCCACCTCGATCGAGCTCAACCACGTCGCCAGAGAGCGAAGCGCCCGACAGATTTTGAGCGTAGAGCTTCCACGATGAACTGGCAAAGTTCATCTCAACCCACGCAAACACGCCGTCGCCGGCACGGACATCGTAAAAAGCATATCCCGTGCCCTCGATAGGATTCTCAATTAATGTGGTAAGCGAGCCATCGCCCAGGTTGAGCACACCGAGTGTGTTGGCGTGCAGTGCCGATGCGGGCGCCATCATTGCCGCAGCATAGTCACCATCGCAGTAGTACAGCAACGTGCCCAGCGGCAGCGTCCACGATGCCGCCGGCTCAAGATCGATGTCAACTGCCTCGTACTCATCAGTGATCGAGACAATCTTCGAATCGTCCTTGATAACCTGCGGCTCGCCAGCGGCATCATCACTGGTGCCTGTTTTTTTCGAACATCCGGCAAGCACCGTGGCAGCGCCCGCGGCAGCTCCACCGAGCACAAAGCCGCGACGCGATATTCCGTTCTTGATGTGGTCGGCGATACCCATTAGGCGATCTCGGCGCGAGCGGCCTCGATAGCGCGCGTAAGCTGATCGGCGCAAGAGGTCTTCTTCATGCCGCAGGTATTGCCGGCAAGAACCTCGATCACACGGTCAGCAGGAGCGCCCTCGACCAGTTTGGAGATGGCCTTGAGGTTGCCATCGCAGCCGCCGGTAAACTCAACGCCCAGCACCTTGCTGCCGTCATCGGAAAGGTCAAGGTGAATATTGCGAGAGCATACACCCTGCGGCTTGTAATCAAACGAAATCATGCGATCCCCTCTCAGAATGTTATTCGAGACGACTATTATCCCCGTCTTTCCCTAAATGCAACGAGGCGCTTTGCCGGCAACACACATTACCAGCAAAGCGCCCTAAAAAGCTAACGTTATGCCCGAACCTACTCGAAGCTCAGCTGCTCCAGGCGATCGAAGACTGTGTCGATGCGGGTGAGGAAATCCCACGGATCGAAAATCTCGTCGAGCTTCTCCTGGCTGACGGTACAGCGCGGGTCGGCCTCGAGACGCTCCTTAAAGGTGGGACCGGAGACGCAATCCTGCACCTCGTGCCAGGTAGCCATGGCGTTTTCCTGCACGATAGCATAGGCATCCTCGCGGGTGATGCCCGTATCGACGAGGGCCAGCAGGACCTTGGAGGAGAAGATGAGGCCGCGAGTCTTGTTGAGGTTGGCCATCATGCGAGCCGGATACAGCTGCAGGCCGTCGATAACGCGGATAAGGCACTGGAACATGTGGTCGAGTGCGATAAAGCTATCGGCCTGGGCGACGCGCTCGGCAGAGGAGTGCGAAATGTCGCGCTCATGCCACAGGGCGACATTGTCGAAGGCAACCTGGGCATTGGACTTCACGATGCGCGACAGGCCACAGACCTTCTCCATGGTGATGGGGTTGCGCTTGTGCGGCATGGCGGAGCTGCCCTTTTGACCCTTGCGGAACGGCTCCTCGGCCTCGAGCGTATCGGTCTTCTGCAGATTGCGGACCTCGGTAGCGATGCGCTCGCAGGTGGCCGCGGTGGTGGCGAGAACGCCGGCAAGGTAGGCATGGTGATCGCGGCTGATGACCTGCGTGGACAGCGGATCGTGAACCAGACCCAGGTGCTCGCAGACATATTCCTCGACAAACGGCTCGATGGAGCTATAGGTACCGACGGCACCAGAGATAGCGCCAAAGGCAACGTTCTTGCGGGCATCCTCAAGACGGTCCAGATCGCGCTTGAGCTCCCAGGCCCAAGAGCCAAACTTCATGCCGAAGGTCATCGGCTCGGCATGGATGCCATGAGTGCGGCCGGCGCAGAGCGTGTTGCGCTCCTCGAAGGCACGACGCTTGCAGATATCGCCGAGTTTCTTGACGTCCTCGATGATCAGGTCACAGGCCTGGGTGAGCTGGTAGCACAGGGCCGTGTCGCCCAGATCGGAGCTGGTCATGCCATAGTGAACCCAGCGGCTGGGCTTGGGGTCGCCCTCGGGAACATCGGCATCGATGTACTCCTTCATGTTGGTCAGGAAGGCAATGACGTCGTGGCGCGTGACTTCCTCGATCTCGTCGACCTTTGCCTTCTCAAAGTTGGCATGGTCGCGGATCCACTGGGCTTCGTCTTTAGAAATGCCGATCTTGCCGAGCTCCGCCTGGGCCTCGCAGGCCAGAACCTCGATCTCCTGCCAAATGGCGTACTTGTTCTCGAGGGAGAAGATGTGTCCCATCTCCGGGCGGGTATAGCGATCGATCATAGCGGCTCCTTTTTGGTTATTGGCACGTTGGTCGTAACCCAACCATTGTACCGTGCGCAGGTGCAAGTATGGACAGTAGGCATGAACCTAACATTTTGGAATTGGAGCGGGCAACGGGACGTCCGCGCGCCCGCGTCGCGGACGTGCACCGGCTGTGGTTAGCATGCCCCGGTCCGCAAAGCCGTCGAAGGAGACCGGATCGAACCGAGTGTCCAAGCATCCCCCTTGGCCGATGGAGCGGGCAACGGGACGTCCGCGTATTTGCTTCGCAAATCCGCACCGGCTGCGGTCGGCATACCCCAGTCCATGGAACCGCTCAAGGCGACCCGGTCGAGCCGTGTGTCCCAGTGTCCACCTTTGCTGAGGGAGCGGGCAACGAGACGTCTGCGTATTTGCTTCGCAAATCCGCACCGGCTGCGGTCGCCTATCGGCGCCCTTGCCTGCTCGCTATAAACGCTTCGCGTTTATTTAACGCTCGCACCCTGTCGGGTTCGAGTCCCGGCACTTGATAGTAAAAAGCACGGCACCGTGATGGTGCCGTGCTTGTGCTCTTAACTGGAGCGGGCAACGGGACTCGAACCCGCGAGTGTCAGCTTGGGAAGCTGATGCCTTACCACTTGGCGATGCCCGCTTGTGTGTTGGCTAGTATAACGCGGTTGTCTTGTTCGATACAAGGGTGGCGATGCTTGTTTTAGCTGTGGAGATTCGTTTGGAAAACATGTCAATTGTGGAGACGAGGACCTTTGACCTCCTGTTCTCCCTATCTTCTACCTGCACTTTTATCTGATTGTTGTATTTGGGCTCGATTTATCAGAAATCGGGCAAGCTTTTGGTCAGCTTCTGGTACTTACCCGCATGAACCATGGCGGTAGCCTCATCCCAAGCGCCGCGGCCTCCCCGTGCGGCGCACGAGGGATAAGGAGCAGCCATGTCCAACGCACCCACGCACTCTGTCCACAGCGCAATCGCAACAGGTCCGCTGCTCCTGCTCCTCTTCCTGCTTTTCGGCTGTCTGGCACCGGGAGCCGCATTTGCCGTCGATGGCTACGACCAGCTCGGCTTCCGCACTATTAGCGATGATTGTGGGCCCTTCTTTATCGGCAAATATGAAGCTCAAGACGCCTCGATTGCCTACTGCATGAACCAGGAGCGCCCCGGCCCCACCAAGCCGGGCGGCCCATGGCTCAACTTTGATCAAGGCTGGGTGTGGCTCGACGACGAGTTCGCGGCAATCGTTTGTCACGGATATCCTACCGCCACGTCGTTTGGCGCTTACCATCTTTCACCCGATCGCGCCCGCGCCGCCACCCAGCTTGCCGTATGGATGCTCAACGGCACTACCCATGTCGACGGCACCTACTCCTACACGACCGCTCAGGGCAAAACCAAGAGTGGGCACTTTACCGCCGACAATGAAGTCGTGGCGGCTGCGCGATGGCTCCACGACAGCGCAAAATCAGGAAGCATCAAAGCCGCTCCGCACCGCGCGCGGCGCTATTTAGGAACCGTATCGGGCGGCAGCAAACGTCAAGACATGCTCTATGTACTGCCGACGGTCTCTGTTTCCTTCCAAAAGCAGTCTGCGAACACCGTTATTACCAGCGGAAACAATACCTATGAGTTTGACGGGGCAACATTCGATGTTTTTGAGAGCGCCAGCGGCGCGCGTGTCGGCACCGTCCAGATGGACAGCAACGGTCGAGCGCAGGCAGCACTTCTGCCCAACACGGCATACTACCTAGTTGAAACGAAGGCGCCGGCCGGCTATGTCCCCCGTCGTGATCGCATCGCCTTTACCACGGGGAATGACGATGGACAGGTCGCCATTGATGAACAGCCCGGCACCATCAACCTGTGTATCGTAAAACTCGATGCCGCGACGAATGCCGGCCCCCAGGTGGGATCCTCACTCGCAGGAGCAGAGTTCACGTGTGTGTCGCAATCAACCCCTGGATGGGCGCAAATCCTCACGACCGACGAAAGCGGTCGGGCCACTCTCGCCGATGTCCCCTTAGGAACCTTTACCATCTACGAATCAAAAGCCCCCGAGGGCTACCTGCCATCCAACGACAGCTGGACCTATACCGTTGGAGCCGACCAGCTCGGCGATTCAGGCGTGGTCGAGATCGAATCTCGCGTTTCCGATATCCCCATTGCGTTTGACCTTGAGATTTCCAAATTCAAGGATTACGGCAGTAGCGACCAATCCGGCCTAGAGCAGCCGGCGGGAGGTGTTGTCTTTGAGGTTGTCAGCAACAGCTCTCATCAGGTTGTTGGCACACTGACCACAAACATCTATGGCTTTGCCTCCACCAAAGATCAGCCCGAAGCATGGTTCGGCACAGGCAAGCGACCCGCCGGTGTCCACGGAGCCGTCCCATACGACCGTGCCGGCTACACGATTCGCGAGGTTCCAGAAACCGTCCCCGAGGGTTTTAAACGTGCAGGGGAATGGACCGTCGGGGCCAATCAGATTTCCAACGGCGCCGAGCTTCAATATATCGTGGACAACCACGCTCTGTCGACGCATCTCCAGATTGTAAAACGCGATGCCCAAACAGGCGCTTCTGTTCCACTAGCCGGATTCACCTTCCAACTTCTCGACAGCAATCACGAACCTGTCTCACAAACTTGCTGGTATCCAGCACATAACGTAATGGACACCTTTACGACTGACGCGACCGGGACCGTCACACTGCCCGAATCGCTCGTGCCGGGCACCTATTATGTACGCGAAACCTCGGCCAAAGAGCCCTATCTTGTCGGCGAAGAGATCGAGGTAAACATACCCGCCGACATGAACCTAACGCCCGTTGCAATCGCCTCGTATTATGACCACGCCGCGACCGGAAACATCAGGATCGTTAAAACCGATGCCGTAGACGGCAGCAGCCTCGCGGGCGCCATCTTTGAGATCCGTGCCTCGGGTGATATCGTGCGCCCCGACGGTAGCATTGCCGCGCTCGACGGTGAGACTGTCGCTACCGTCACAACGGATGAAACTGGAGAAGCACGCGCGGACGACCTCCCGCTGGGATCTGGCACCGCACGCTACGAGGTTGTCGAGACTCAAGCGCCGGCAGGCTTCCTGCTCGACCGAACGCCCCATATCGTAGACCTCGCTTATGCCGACCAGAAAACGCCCGTTGTGGAAGCACGGCTTAACGTATCCGACGATTACACCAAGGTTGATATCTCCAAGGTCGATGCAAGCGGTGAGCAGGAAGTGGAAGGCGCACAACTCACCTTATATGGTCCCGATAAAACCGAAATAGACTCCTGGACCTCATCCGACAAGCCACACCGCGTCGAACATCTTGCAGCCGGCACCTACTCGTTGCGCGAAATGATGTCTCCGCGGACCTATGACCTTGCCGAGGAGATAACGTTTGAAATAAAGGATACGGGAGAAGTCCAATCCGTCGCGATGAAGGATGCGGCCATCGAGATCAAAGGACAGGTCGACAAGCGTCAGGAGCTTGTCCAACCTATCGGGAAGGGTCTACTGGCCAACGGCGATGGTAAAAATCGCGCCGCAACGCAAACCAATACGGACGGTCTTTTCTCCTATACCATCGACGCTCGAAACGATTCAGCTACCTGGGTTGATGAGTTCACAATTACCGATGATCTTGAGTGCGCCGAGGACGATACGGCGAGATTCGTCTCAATCGAAACCCCCATCGCCATCGGCGACCTCAACGGTCTGTGCAACGTGTGGTATCGCACGACGCCGTTGGACTCGACAGACATCGATGAGCCGGCAAACGCGACACTTGACGATGGGCACGAAAATCCTTGGCTTGAGTCCGACGAAGTAAAAGAGAGCCTGGGTGAGGACTGCCACCTCGTCGATTACGACGGCTGGCACCTCTGGAAGGCGGATGTCTCGACCACGGAATCCACCACACTCGAGGCGAAAGAACTCGACCTTGCGTCCAATACCGTCGTAACGGGCATTCGCATTGAATACGGTGCAGCAGCCGCCGACTTTACGACTCGAAGCGATGCGGATTCCTGGACCCGTGATGATCTCAAAGATGAGCACGACGACCTTGACGATGCCAAAGCAGTCCTTGGCACAGACGCTCGGGGCGCAGTCGTGCACATGCAGGCAACGTCGGCTTATACGCCCCAAACCGCACTCACCAACAGCGCGCGCGTCGATCTTTGCCGCAACGGCGGCGGCGATAAACTTGAGTCACATGACGAGGACAGTGTCATTCAACGCTGTACCCTACCGCAGGACCTACCGGCAACAGGATCAGTTCCCATCACCGCTTGCATCACCGCGCTTCTGACCTCGGGTGCCGCAGCCCTATGGTTCGCTCGCCTTAGGTCGATCCCAAAGAAGCTCTAGCGCGATAAAAAAGCGGGCGAGCCAGTCCCCCGGCTCGCCCGCTTTCAATCATTTAAATCGCCGTATCTACTCTGCAGACGAAGATCCACCATCAACGATTGCCTGCTCGGACTCAGGAATCCCATCGGCACCCGTGCTCTGTTCTTGCTCCACCTCTTCGCTGATTGCGGAGGCGGGGGTCGAGCCCTTCGCACCCACGATGTAGGCAGCCCCAAATCCTAACGCAATGGCGATCAAGGTCAAAATCACGTAGACAGGCCAATGGCGCTTAATATACGAAAACACGTTGACTCCTTAGAGCTCCGTCTACGAACGGCGGATAACCTCGGTCACGACCTCGGATACCGTGGCAATGTTCGTCGGGTTGACATTGTGGGGCAGGTCGTCCTCAGTACGAGCGCAAGCCAGGCGCGTGCCGTCCACGCCGGCGATGGTGAGGGCTCGGCGGCTCGCCTCGAGCGCGGCGTAGGCATCGGTCTTGGCATAGGGCATCTCGAGCGCGCCACAATCGACATGGAACGACTTGCACACCTTGCTGACCAGGTTCATGATGCGGCGATCGCCCTTGAGCAGCTGCTGTTCGCCCTCGACCGTCACCACCGAAAGCCTACCGGCGCCGACGGATTCAAGATTGATGAAGAATACGCCGCGGAGCTTATCACGATGCGAAGCCAAGAAGGCCTTCATGCCAGCGCCATCACAATCCGAGGCACCCGTTGCCACAAACCAGATATCGTGACCGAGCAGCTCATCATCGCCCATAGAAGCGACAGCCGAGAGCATATCTTCGGAAGAAGCACCGTCGGAAGACGTAGCGCCGCCCTTCCAGCCATCGTTATCGTCCTCGAAATTATCCCACGAACCGATGCCGCGACCGGACTTCTTGGCATCGTAATCGTCTTCGACGCCCAGCCAGTCACTCATGCTGTCCTGTTCGTTTTTCTTTTTACGACCGAACAGGCCGCCCAGGCCGCGCTTGCGAGACTTAGGTGCCGCAGGGGCGGGAGCCGAAATGGTCTCGATCGGCTGTGCGCCCGACGCAACGGGCATAGGAGGCGCAACGGGTGCCGATGTGGGTTCGGGACCCTGAGCGGTAGCAAAGGGGTCGTTGACCTGTGCGGAGGGATCGGGAAGGTCGAACAGCGACGTGCGAGACGCAACGTTTGTCTGCTTCATCGACGGCAGCGACGGATCGGGGACCGAAGCCAGCGGAGACGAGGAGGGTGCAGGCGACGGTGCCGACGCCGGATCGGGAACATTCATCTGCGGACGCGGCGATGCTTGGGAGGAAATCTGGGCCATAAGGGAATCGACCGTTTCGTCCTGAGTGGGAGCGACATCGGCAACCGTGGCACCGGAACCACTCGGGATCGGCATGGTGAAAATCTGCGTGGAGTAAGGCCTCGACCCATCTGTCTCGGGAGCCTCGGAAACCGCAGGCACTTCCTCCTGCTCGACCTCGGTCGAATCACCTTGATCGGCTGCCGCGTATTGCCCTTCGTCACAGTTGACCTCGACGGGCTCGTGCCCGGCGACATCTTGGATTTCGGCAGCATCAATAGGCTCGTCATCGTCTGCCGCGTCGCCCTGCTCATCGGAAACAGGAAGGGGCTCGGCAATCGCGGTGCCTTGCTTTTCAAACGTTATCGTGGAATCGAACTGCGCGGCATCAAACGACATGGTGCTATCGACGTGCTGCTGAGCCTCAAAGGACGTTGTAGCTTCGGCGGCGTCGACAGGCACGGACTGCATAGCCTCGTTCTGCTCGAACTCTTGCGCCGCGCGCTCACGTGCCGCCTCGGCTGCCTGCTGCTGAGCGATAGCCTCCTGCTCGGCAGCCTCGCGTGCGGCAGCGCGCTTCCCCTCGAAATCGTCGACAAATTTCCTGCCCTTTGCAAGCGCACCCTTAAAGAAGTTGGAAGCGCTGGCGCCAATCGAAGAGAACGCGGATGCAATATCGGCATGGGGCGTTGCCGCGGGAATCTCGGCCGAGAAATCAGTATCGCTCTCGTAAGACACGCGCCTCGGCTGTTCAGCGTAATCGTCGTCAGGCTCGTCCGTAACGTCTTGCGCCGGCGCGGCGGGAGCCAAAATGTCCAGTCCTGCCGCGGGATCGATCGCGGACACCGCCTCGGGCTCGGCAACGGCAGCGGCAACCGCGGCAGACTCATCATCCACGGCGACAACGGGCGCAGATGCAGTCACGACGGGGGCAGGCTCGGGCTCAAACGTCGGCTCCTCGCCTTCCTCGTAATCGAGCGTGCAGGACTCGGGAAGCATTCCGAGCGCACGGATGGCATCCGAACCAAAGCGGATGTTGCCGGCGGCATTGCGATAGAGCCTGGGCTCGGGCTCGGCCGCGACAGGCTCCTCCGCCGGCTCGGCAGTGGGAACCTCGTCATTGAACTCTTCGGCCTGGACAGCCTGATTCTGATCCTCGGGCACGATGGCGCCAATCAGCGTCTCGTCGGCAGACGCACCCTCAAAGCCCTCGATCTGCTCGTCGAAAGCCTCGCCCTGTTCGGGCTCGGTCTGAGCGTCGGGAGCAATCGGCTGACCGAACTCGTCCTCGGCGTAGGTAGGCTCTTCATACTCGATGGTGTTGCCGTAGTCGTTTTGCTGTTGGGCCGCGGCATACTCCGCTGCTGCGCGCGCCATCTCCTCGGCACGACGCTTCTGCTCCCCAAAATAGGTATCGAACGGAACATCGTCGGGAAACTCGTTTTCGCCCTGGAAGGGAGCAACGTTGTCCATAACGCCGAGCATAGCGGCGACAGAAGACTTGTTGCACACTGCGCCGGACGTATAGGGAAGCACAAAACGGTTAGAAATGATGTTTGCCGCGCTGGCGAGCGCAACGAGGGAAGCGAGGATCGCGACAATCCACAGCAGAACCTTGAGCGCGCCGGGGAGCGGCAGGATACGCAAGATGGCAACGGCAGCAGGGGCAACCGTGGCAACGGGCAACAGCTTGGCGATGAGCGCACGATACGAAGCATAGGGCTCGCGGGCGAGCAGCTCAGCACGGGGAGAGTCGTAGTGTGCGACAACGACCACCGGGCGGTTGCGCGGAGACGCGAGCGGGCCCGAGGCCTTGTGGTAGGCGATGACATTTTGGCTCACGCCCGTCTTGCCCAGGCGCGAAACCACGGGGTGGCCCGTGCGCTCGAGCACGTAAAGAACGGCGCCGACAATGGCCAGCAAGGAGCCGACCAAGCCGATGCCGCCGCCGATGCCCATCAGCAGGGCGCCGGCAAACGCAAGAATACCGGTAACGGCAAATGCCAACCTGCTGGGCGCCGGGGCATTGAACTCCTGAACCTCGGGATCAAAGCCGTGGTTGCGGAAGATCTGAGCGATATCCTCGGCAGCCAAGCGCTCTTCTTCGCTGCATGCCGGCGTGATGCCGGTGTTCTGCAGCAGGTGGTTAATATAGTTCTGGGTGTTCGCCATGTGCGCTCCACATCCATAATCCGACAAATAGGCCCAATGCATGCACATTAGAACCGTATATAGTCGAAAGTATACCCCGAGCGAGCGCAAACGACCGAATTCGGGCCATCTTAACGCCCCGAGCGGACAAGGATATAGCCTAATCTCCATATCGGACTAAAATCATGGCAGCAAACCACCTTCTCATGCGAGGACTCTATGACGGCAAGCGACGCGACCGCGACAATTAAAAAGGGGAATTCGGAGCCCAGTTTCGATAAAACGGCTCAGCGCATCCTCAATCTTTTCTTTGTACTCAACAGCTCCCCCGAACCGCTGACGACCGAGCAGATCGTCTTGGATTCTGACCTGGGATATGGCTCGGGCAATATCGACTCGGATAAGCGCAAGTTTCGGCGCGATCGTGACAAACTGCTCGAACGCGGCATCTTAATCAAGGAAGTTCGCCCCGCCGGCGCGCAGGAGACCGAGGAAAGCTCATGGACAATCGACCGCGAGCACACGTTTGCGGCAGGCGGCCTCATCACCGCAGACGACGCCGATATCCTGCTCAACGCTATCGACCAGACAATAGCGGCCGGCTCATCCACTTTTGCCGCGCCGCTTGCCGATATTCGTTCCAAGATTGCCTACCTCACCGGCAGGACGACGGCGGACGAAGCACCGATCCGCCGCTCTCCCACCGTCGATGCGGTATGGAGCGCCTTTGCCGAGCGATGCGCGCTGCGATTTTTATATCAGAACGGACGCGGTGAGCAGAAAGAGCGTACCGTCTGCGTCTACGGCATGTTCGAGCGCGAGGGCGTTGCGTACTTCTGCGGCCTCGACAATGCCACCGACGACATCAGGACATTCCGCTGCGACCGTATCGTTCGCGCTTGGCGTCCTTCGAAGGCCTACGCCATCCCTGCAGACTTCAATCTCAACGACTACCTGTTCTTTGAATTCGATTTTGCCGACCGCCCGCCCGTTGCGGCTACGTTCTCGTTCGCCCCGCAGACGCAGATCGATATGATCAACGGCCTCACGCGCGGGCGAGGTGAGCTCGCACACACCGATTCGGGATGGACTTGGACCGTTGACGTGCGCGATCTTGAAGCCGCCGCCTCATTTTGCATGGCCCACGCCATGGACGGCATGAGGCCCATGGCCCCCAAATCGCTCAAGCAGGCGTGGAACCACCTCATTGAAAGGACGGTGCACGAGCATGCCCGTGCGTAAACTCACCAGCGAGCAGAGGCTCTCGCGCGCCATCGACATCATGGAGGCCCTCTACGCCGCCGGCGAGAGCGGCATGACACGAACCGAGATTTGCAGTCGCTTTGACATCACGGGGGCGTCGCTCGACGAGATTCTCGAGATCGTCTCGACGCTCGCGGACCGAGAATCGGGTGCGCGTATCATCTGCGAATGCCACGGCGAGCGCGTGGTCCTCACCGGTGACGCCGGGCGTGTACTACCGCTGCGCCTGAGTGCCGCCGAGGGCGCTGTGCTCAACCACGAACTTGAATCGTTGGGGATCGAGCCCCAGGCGGCGGCTCGAATTCGACATGCTCTTCTACCCGAAGAGCTCGGCTATAACCAGCACGTCTTTGACACCGTCAACCACGGGTCGCACTGGCAGCAGCTGAGCTGCGCCATTCAGGACGGCGTTCGCTGTCGTATCTCGTATCGCTCGATGGACGATGCGCGGCCACGCGAGCGTCTGGTCGACCCCTTGCGCATTACAGCAAACGGCGACCAAACATATCTGATTGCCTGGGACATCGCGGTCGATGAGCAGCGCACCTATCGCATGGATAAAATCGAGGGACTCGCCTTGACGGAAGACTCCGTCGTGCCTCACGCACCGGACGTTGCATCCCTCCACGATTCCCTTGCCCGGACGCAGCGTAGCGCAAAGCTCTTGATGCCATTCGATATGGCGGAGCATCTGGACTGGGCCGGCATCACCCTCATCGAGCGCAGCGGGACAGACATGGCAACGGTAACCGTACATTACGGCTCCGAGCGTTGGCTGCTGAGCCAGATAATCGCAGCGGGCGGAGCCATCCGCATCTTGGATGACCCCGCCCTGTCAAAGCGTCTGTGCGATATGGCAAAAACCCTCTTCTGTCCGCTTTAGCGCCGCCGCTCGTGGCGTGCACGCCACAGCTGTAGATAGTGCCCGATCTGCGCCGATTCGATGCGCTGGTAGGAGCTCGTGGGCAGCGACGTTAAGAACTTCTTGCCATAGCCCTTCGTCACCAGGCGAGGATCCGCCAAGATCAGCACACCGCTATCGGTCGACGAGCGAATCAAACGCCCCGCGGCCTGCTTAACCTCGAGCACCGCCTCGGGCAGCGAATAGCGCGCCCATGCGCGGTCTTCGCGCAGGTTGCGCTCGCACGAGAGCGGGTCCGTGGGGCTCGAGAACGGCAACTTGGGAATGATGACGCAGCGCAGCGTCTCACCGCTGGCATCAAACCCCTCCCAGAAGGCCTTGAGCGCAAAAAGCGACGAGGTCGGTTCGTTGATAAACCGGTCGCGCAGGCGACGAGGAGATGAGTTGCGCTGCTGGCAGTTGAGCTCCAGACCCGCACGGGCCATCTTGGGCTCAACGCGGGCGTATAGGTCCTCCATGTCGCGCCGATTGGTGAACAACGTGAGCACCGATCCGCCCATAGCAAGATGGGCGTCGACCAGTACGCGGTCGAGCGCCGTAAGATAGCTCTCACGATCGCGCGGATCGGGGATATCGCCCGCAACGACTACAGCCATGTTCGAATCGAAGTCGTAGCTCGAATCCAAGTGCAGCGATGACGACGTTGAAGCACCGATGCGATCAAGGCCGACCGCATGGTTAAAGTGCTCAAAGCTTTTGGACACCGTCATGGTCGCCGAGGCAAAGATAGCCGTGTGAACCTCGGGTAGCCACTCGGTTGCCAAAGCCTCGCCAATGTCGATGCGCTCTGCGGTCATCGACTCTCCGCCGGCACGAAGTCTGCGATTGACCTGCAGCGAATACACGTAGTGTTCATCGGTGCCATCAATGATGAGTTTGAGGTTCTCGGCCAGCTCGTGCAGGCGGCGCGAGATATCACCCAGGTCGACAACAACCTCGGGCTTGTCGGCGGCGACGGCTTGCACCAGCGCGTCGACGCTCTTGTCAGCTTGTTCCAATGCGTCGATGCCAGTGTAGGCCGACTGTAAGAAATCATGCCAGTCGTCAGATTCGCGCAGCTCGGGGCCAATCCATAGATTGGCATTGTCATAACCCCCACGCGCACGGCGGCCGAGCTCGCGAACGCCATCGAACACGTCGGCGATTGCCATGCTCGCGCGCGCAACCGTCGACGTCGCCTTGGCAGTAAGGCCCAGATAGAGCGTAGAGCCCTCGGAGGTTGCCAAATCACGGGAAACCTGGCTTAGCGCGCCGGTGCTCGAGCCACCCAGACGCTCAAACAGAACGCGTGATTCGTCCGCCGACACCACGCGCGCCCACTGACGGCGCGCCTCGCGCTCGATGGAATGGGCCTCGTCGATTACCCAATGACGAATCGGAGGCAAAATCCTGCCCTCGGCCGCGACGCTGCGGAACAGCAGGGAATGGTTGGTGACCACCACATCGGCATGCGCCGCACGACGGCGAGCGCCGTGGACCAAACATTTATCAGGGAAAAACGGGCAGAGGCGACGAGCGCACTCGCGCGAGGCCGTCGTAAAGTCGGGACGGTTGACGCTGCGCCACCGAATGCCGAGCGAGTCGAGGTCGCCATCGGCTGATTGGCAGACGTACGCCATAATGACCGCGACCGCCGTGAGCGTGTCCGCCGGATCGCGCTTGGTGGTAATCTCGACCTGGCTGCGGCTCATGCGCTCTAGCTTGCGCAGGCACGGATAGTGGTCATAGCCCTTGAGCGCGCAAAATGACAGACCACCGTCCAGTTGCTCGGCAAGTTTTGGCAGCTCATGGTACATGAGCTGGTCGGCAAGATTGTTCGATTTGGTCGCAATACCAACCGTGATGTTGTTACGGCGCGCTGCCTCGGCAAAAGGTACCAGATAGGCCATCGATTTGCCGACGCCTGTGCCTGCCTCAATTACTCGATGAGTGCCCGTGACCAGCGCATCGCGGACCTCGAGCGCCATCGCGATCTGCTCATCACGCGGCTCGTAGGTGGGATACATGCGATTGACTAGGCCACCTGGCGCATAGTCTGCCTCAATCTCCTCACGACTCGGCATCTTGAGAACCGGCAGTTCATCGGCGTCCACCCGATCGTCGGCGCGATCGGCCTTGAGAACGTCAACACGAGCGGCGCTGAGAGAGAAGATAGAACCAGGGTTCTGCCCTGCCAAGAATGAGAAGATAGGACGATAGGACCAAGGCACGTCCGGATGCATGTCGGCTAGGCGCGCCATGAGGCCCTGGGGCAAGTCGGTGAGCGCCACGAGCAACACGCGCCATACGCCACACAGGGCGTCGACGTCGGCATTGGCACGGTGTGATACCGAGTCGCAGCCAAACAGATCGGCCATAAAAGACAGCTTGTGCGAGGCCAGGCGCGGAAGCGCGATGCGCGACAGCGCCAGCGAATCGATCCAAATATCGCTCACGTTGACGCCGCCTTTGACCGACTCGATAAACGAGCGGTCGAACGTGGCGTTGTGTGCGATCACCGGGCAGCCACCGACAAAATCGGCGAGAGCGGCGACGGCCTCAACCGCCGACGGGGCATCTGCCACATCGGCATTTGTAATGCTCGTGAGCTCGGTAATCTCGGCGGGAATCAGCTGTTTGGGATGCACGAAGGTATCGAAGCGGTCGATGACCTCGCGGCCCGAAAGACGGGCCGCCGAGATCTCGATCAGCTCGTTGTCCTGCACCGAAAGACCCGTGGTCTCGGTATCGAGGACAATCACATCTTCCTCGATAAGGCCGAAGGACTGCGTTTTGGCGCGGTCGGCAAGCGTGGCATAGGAGTCGATGACAAACTGCGGCGTTCCTGACGAAACCGCGTCCTCGATTAGCATGCAATGCCCGCTCGACGAAGGCCCATACGGATCAGGCTGTCACAGACCTGCGGGAACGTCATGTCGTCGGTGTGGCGGATCTCATCCGGATACAGCGACGTATCGGTCATGCCGGGAATGGTATTGGTCTCGAGGATAATGGGACCGTCTTCGCTCACAATAAAGTCGCTGCGCGAGATACCCAGGCAACCGAGGGCCTTGTGAGCGGCACAGGCAAGTTCCTGAGCGCGAGCGTAATTCTCGGGTGAAATCTGCGCCGGAATGCGATGGATATCCGTAGGGTCGACATACTTCACGTCCAGATCGTAGAACTCGCAGTCCTCGGGCTTACGAATCTCGACAATCGGCAGGGCGCGCACGTCATCTTCGCCGTATACGCCGACGGTGATCTCGGTACCCTCGATGCACTTCTCGACCAGCACTTTGTCGCCGTACTCAAACGCCTTGGCGATTGCCGCGGGCAGCTCGGAGGGCTCATGGACCAGGGAAATGCCATAGCTGGAACCGTTGACGGCCGGCTTCACAAAGCAGCGCTCGCCACAAACCTCGACGATATGATCGATATCGACTTCATCGCCCACCTCGAGCGCGAGGCCGGGGGCAATGGGAATGCCTGCCTTGGCGTACAGGAGCTTAGAGACCTCCTTGTCGGCACCGCAGGCGCTGGCAAGTACGCCCGAGGCCGTGTAGGGGATACCCAGGGTCTCCATGGCACCCTGCATGGCGCCATCCTCACCGCCGGCGCCGTGCATGGCGATAAATGCCACATCGAATCCGCCGTTCGCCATGGTTACCATAAAGTCATCAGCGGCCGTGTCAAGCAGCTCCACCGAGGTGTAGCCGGCTTCCTTCAGTGCCACCACAACGTTCTTTCCCGAATCGAGCGAAATCTCGCGCTCGGCGGAATGACCGCCCGCCAAGACCGCTACGTGCATGTTCTCTAGGCTTTTACCCGGCATGGGCAGACTCCTCCTCTATAATTTCTGCAGCTGATACCATATTGTAGCGATACCCTCTACGTTTCCCCAAAATCGAAAGGCTTCCATGAATCCCAGGACTAAATCTCAGGACATTCGCGACTTGAGCCAAAACGATATTCGCGAGCTCGTGGCCGAACTTGGCCAGCCCGCCTTCCGCGCGAAGCAGCTCATCGAATGGGTCTTTGAGAAGAACGTTTGTTCGTTTGACGATATGACCAACCTTCCCAAGGCTTTCCGTGAGCAGCTTAAAGAGGCTTTTGCCTTTGATACGCCGACTGAAATCACCAAGCAGGTTTCCAAAGATGGCTCGCGCAAGTATCTGCTCGAGTACCACGATGGCATTTCCGTCGAGACTGTCGGCATGCCCCGCCGTAACAAACTTTCCGTCTGCGTTTCCACCCAGGCAGGCTGCGGCATGGGCTGTGCCTTTTGCGCTACCGGTCTCAACGGCCTCAAGCGCTCTCTGACCGCTCAAGAGATCGTCGACCAGGTGCTTCATGTATCCAACGACTTTGGCGAGCGTGCCACAAGCGTTGTCTTCATGGGCCAGGGCGAGCCGTTTGCCAACTACGACGAGGTTCTCAAGGCACTGCGTATCCTCAACGACCCCGATGGCATCGGTATCGGCGCTCGTCACCTCACCGTCTCTACCAGCGGCGTTATTCCCGGTATTCGCAAATTTGCCGATATCCCCGAGCAGTTCACGCTTGCCGTTTCCCTGCATTCCGCCATCCAGTCGACGCGCAATAAGCTCATGCCCGGTGTTAAGAAATACACGCTGCTTCGCCTTCACGAAGCGCTTCAGCTCTACACCGAGAAGACTGGCCGCCGCCCGACCTATGAGTATGCCATGATCGAAGGCGTCAACGATACGAATCCCGAGATGCAGGCGCTCTGCGACTTCTGCGAGGGAACGCTGTGCCACGTTAACCTGATTCAGCTTAACGACATCGAGGGCAGCCCGCTCAAGCCGTCGCCGATTCATAAGGTTGAGGATCTTCAGCGTCGTCTTGAGTCCCGTGGCATCGAGACCACGATTCGTAACTCCCGTGGTAACGATATTGACGCCGCTTGTGGACAGCTGAAGCAGCGCTTCAAAGTTCAGAAGAACGCATAGGGGAGTCGCACCCCAATACGTTTCATGTGAAACATCGAACGGTCCCGGTTGCAGGATATGCAACCGGGACCGTTTCATTTATCGACCTCAATTTTGGACCAACTGCTACCTTTCCCATTTTTTACGGACAAAATAAAGGGCCCTTGTCTCATGAATCAGACAAGGGCCCCTTAAAATATGCAGGGTAATTGTTAGGTACCTAATAGCCTACATTTTCCCATTGGTTGCTAACCCAACCTTGATTAATCTTGGGATTCTTCGTTACCTGAGCAGTACGCATGGCAACATCTTCTGTCATAACATCCATTTTCTTCTTTGAAGTATCGACGATATCTTGCGTGCTACGAAGCAAACGACCCCGAAGTTCATCGTCTGTCGCGATCTTATAGCCAGCAAAGGCACCAGCAGCGACAGTCGTCGCCAATGCAATCGCAGTAAAAATCTTATTCCTCATCTTGGCCCCCTTGATCAAACTGAATCATTTCACCAAGAATACGAGAAAGCTCTTCTTCGTCTTTAAACTCAATTTCAATCTTATTCTTTCCACGCGAGCTCTTCACACGCACGTTGGTATTAAATACCTGGCGAAGCACACGGGCAGCCTTTTTAAAAGACTGAGGCGTTGCAGGCCTCGGCGTCTTAGGCGTCTCTCCGGCAGAAAACAATGGAGCAAGATTTTCTGTCGCTCTTACGGAAAGGCCCTCTGCAACAACCTTTTCTGCAAGTCGAATTCGAGCATCCTCATAGGGAACTGCAAGAATCGCACGTGCATGACCAGCAGTAAGTTTAACCTCAAAAATCATCTGCTGAACTACTTCAGGGAGATCAAGAAGGCGCAACGAATTTGTAATTGCAGAGCGTGATTTGCTTACTGCCTTCGACAATGCCTCCTGGGTCATACCGCTGGCATCAATGAGCTGGCGATAGCCCTTAGCCTCTTCGACGGGATTCAGATCAGAACGCTGAAGGTTTTCGATAAGAGCAAGAGCCAGCATCTCTTCATCATTAACATCTTTAATGATGACAGGCAGCTCCTCAAGACCAGCAAGCTTTGACGCCTGGTAACGACGCTCACCAGCGATAATCTCATAGCCGTTTCCATGCTTGCGAACCAAGAGCGGCTGCAAAACGCCATGCTCTTGGATTGACTCGCTCAACTCGCGAAGTTCAGTTTCATTAAAATGAATTCGCGGTTGATTAGGGTTGGGAACGATATCCTCAATAGGTAGTTTTGTTACAGATGCGGCATTTGAAGCAGATACAGCAGAACCACCGGTCTCATACTCGGCCTCTGAGACCAAAGCATTGAGTCCACGTCCCAATCCGCCACGTTTCTTTACACTAGGCACGCTTGATCACCTCTTTTGCAAGGTTCATATACGCTTTTGCACCCTTATTTTGAGGTGCATAGGTAATTACCGGTTCTCCAAAAGACGGAGCTTCGGAGATTTTAACCGTACGGGGGATTAGCGTCTTAAATGCCTTATCACCAAAGTATGATTGAACCTCCTCAACAACCTGATTCGATAGAGAAGTACGCGAGTCATACATGGTCATAAGCACACCATAGGTGTCTAAGCCCTTGTTCAGACGTGATTTGACCATCTTCATTGACTCTAGCAGCTTCGTAACGCCCTCGAGTGCGTAGTACTCGCACTGGATCGGAATCAAAACGCTGTCTGCTGCGGTCAAGGCATTGATAGTAAGCAGGCCGAGCGAAGGAGGACAGTCAATGAAAATAAAATCGAACTCGTCCTGAATCGGCTCAAGCAAATCTTTGAGGCGGGTTTCACGAGCAATTGCGCTTACGAGCTCAATTTCGGCACCTGCAAGCTGAATCGTAGCTGGAATTACGAATACCTTTTTGCAATTTGTATCAAGAACAAGCGATTCTGCCGGCACATCATTCAACAATGCATCATAGATGCAGCGATCAAGGTCTTCTTTTTCAATTCCAAATCCACTGGTGCTGTTTCCCTGCGGATCAAAATCGACAATCAGTGTCTTACGACCCTGCTCACCCAGTGCTGCTGCAAGGTTCACAGCCGTCGTTGACTTACCGACGCCGCCTTTTTGATTGATGATTGCAATGATACGCGTGTCTTTTGCGCTCTTAGAACGCTTAACGTCGCGAAATCCCACGGTCCCTCCTGGTGTGTATTAAAGCTGTCAAACGGAGGATGTTTCACGTGAAACATTCCGATTCGATATCAACCGCCATGTTTCACGTGAAACACTGCAAGTTGTTAGTATCCATTATGTTTCACGTGAAACATCTAGGCAAGCGGATTCTTCTTTGCCATGCCATTTGCACGAGGCAATGAAACGGATGCCGGATGACTCTTTTTAAGAACAATGAACTCCCTGTGGCCCAAGCCCTCAGGCAAATCGATTGCGTCATTCAGAAGCAAAGTGAAGCCGCAAATCTTAGCTGCTGACATGCCGGAAGCAAGCTCCTCATCCGAAGGATTACCCTTGGTGATAACAAATAGCCCTCCGTCTTTGAGGAACGGAGCAGCATACTCAACAAGAATCGGTAGAGGGGCAAGTGCGCGGGCGGTTACGACAGAAAACTGCTTCTTATGGCTTCGAGCATATTCTTCAAGGCGATCATGAACCGCATGAGCATGTTTCAATCCAAGAACATCAACAAAAGAATTGACAGCATCAACCTTCTTACCAACAGAGTCAATATAAGTAGCTTTACGATGCATGGTTATGGTTAACGGAATACCAGGGAAGCCCGCACCTGTTCCCATATCGAGCAAAGCTCCCTCAGGAGCCTTATTGATATAGGGGAGCAAAACAAGTGAGTCGAGGATATGAAGTACCGCAGCATCTTCTATGTTAAGAATACGGGTGAGATTGGTTGTCTTATTTGTTTCCAGAACCAAATCCAAATGTTGAATACATTTCCTCAGCTCAGTATCAGTTACGCTCAAGGAATACTCTTTGCAATAGGAAGTTAGACGACTCAACATCTCGTCAGCCTGCTGATCAGTAAGTACTAACAACGAAAGCTCCTTTCTGACAAAAATCAGTGTATCGAGAACTTTTGACAAAAAAAGGGGACGTGGAAACCACGTCCCCTTAGCATAAGCTCGAGTAGATTATCGAGCAACAATCACCACATGGCGATCGGGGTCAGAACCCTCAGAATGAGTATCGACGGCGTCATTGCCACGAAGTGCAATGTGAACCAGTCGGCGCTCGTAGGCATTCATGGGCGGAAGCGAAACACTCTTATGAGTGCGGATGGCACGCTCGGCAGCAGACTGAGCCATGGAGGCAACCTTGTCCTGACGGCGGCTCTTGTATCCCTCGACGTCCACTACAACCGGATACCTAAAGCCGAGCTTGCGGCTCACCAGCAATGAGAACATAACCTGAAGGGCATCAAGGGTGCGACCATGACGGCCAATGAGAACAGCAAGGTCGGGAGCCGTTACATCCAGAATCAGCTCACCCTCGTCGCCCTCATACTCATCGATAGGAGAGTTGGCGGCATCGAAGTGCGAAAGGATGGAACGCAGGATGGAAATCGCGACATCGGCAATGGTGTCGAGTTCCTCGTCGGTCAGCTCTTCACCAGCCTTATAGCGCTGTGCAATCTCGGGATAATCGCCCGCGACCTGCGGGGCAACCTCCTCAAGCATATCCTCGATGATCTCTTCAGACATAACGTACTCCAAAAGTTAGGTACCTAAATAAGATTGATATCCCGCTACTTCTTCTTGTGCGGGCGCGGCTTCTTCTCGCGACGAGTGACCTCAACCTGCAGCGGCGCGTTCTTAAGGCGCTCCTCCTCATCGGCCTTCGCCTTGTCGATGACCTTCTGCGTCACAAAAATCTGCTGGATAACCTGCCAAGCAGACGAGACGTCGTAGTACAGCAGAACACCAACGGGAAGGCTCCAGCCCATCCAAAGCATCATGACCGTCATGACAACGGCCATCATACGCATGCTCTGAGCCTGCTGGCCGGTCTGGTTGCGCGACATATAGAGCTGCGGAATCAGGGTCAGGACAGCGAACAGGATCAGGCAGACCAGCGCAGGCAGCGCGACCATAAAGCCATCGGCAAAGGAGGCACTCGGCGTGGTGGTCAGGTCGGGCAGAATATTAAAGAACGAGAACGTGCCGTCGTTAAAGTAGTCCGGCAGGTTACGCAGCAGCGTAAAGAGGGCGAACAGGACAGGCATCTGAATCAACAGCGGCAGACAACCAGCCATCGGGTTGAACTTGTTCTCGCTGTAGAACTTCTGCATCTCCTCGGCCTGACGCTGGGGATCGTCGGCATAGCGCTCCTGGATCTCGAGCATCTTGGGCTGCAGCACCTGCATGCGTGCCGTCGACTTAGTCGACTTGAGCATAAGCGGCGTCAGCAGCAGACGGATGATGACCACCAGGATGATGATGGACAGGCCCCAGTCGACCGCAAAGGTCTGGATGAGCTTGAGCAGCTCGAAAAGGATGTTAACGATCCAATCCCACATGTAAGTTTTCCTCCGATAGCGAGTGCCCGCTAGGGCACAGGGTCATAACCGCCGACGTGCAGGGGATTGCAGCGAGCGATGCGCCTCACGGCAAGCCAGCAGCCTCTCAAAACACCGTACTTCTCAATCGCCTGGACGGCGTATTGCGAGCACGTTGGGTAATAAATGCAGGCGTCAGGCAATAAGGGCGAAATAACCTGTTGATATATGCGAATAGGAGCGATGGCAACACGTCGCAAAACGTGATTGCTCATCGCTCCTCCCCGGCAACGCCGGCGCGTTTCATAAGCGAACGCAATGCATTGTCCATCTCCTGCGGCGAGGAAACCCTCGTCTTGGGAGTTGCGAACAAGATGATGTCATAACCCGCAACGGGAAATCCACAGCTGCGGGCGGCCTCGCGCATCACACGCTTAGAACGGTTGCGCACGACAGCACAACCGAGCCGTTTAGCACCAACGAAGGCGACCCTTCCGGAGTCGCCTTCGCCAACCGATTCACATATGGTCATTCGAATCAGAGGGTGATTGAAACGACGCCCCTGACTGAACACATGCTCGAAATCTTGCCGAGACTTAATAGTCTTCATGCGAGATGTGTGTATCGCTGCTAGACAGTGAGACGCTTGCGGCCCTTGGCGCGACGACGGGCGAGCACGGCACGACCACCCTTAGTGGCCATACGGGCACGGAAGCCATGGGTCTTGGCACGCTTACGCTTATTAGGCTGATACGTACGCTTCATCTTAAGTTCCTCCTGCTGCATTTCGAGTGTCCGCGGGGGCGCGGACGCAGATATAGACACGTGAGCTTGAAGATTGTAGGGAAATCAATGTTCAAATGTCAAGAAATCAAAGGTAAAAGGTTGCGCAGTTCACACGGTTCCCCCATAAGCCGAGCTCGATTTAGCAGTGCATGGCAACTTTTCACGATATTTCATCGAGTTTTCAACAGGTCATGTTGGCAATGTTGAGAACTTTTCGTCCGTTTTCCAAAGTTTTCAACAGGTTTTGAAAAGTTGTCGAAAGATGAGAAACATTGCACGGTGAGCTACTATTTGTTCGAAACCTTTTGAAAGATTGTGAGCGGCATGTCTGACGACTTTTACACCATGGTCGATTCCGGAGACCCGGCACCCGACAACGAGCACATCACCGGCGTGCGCGAAGAGCGTAAGGAAGGCGAGCAGACGACCACGCAGGCGCCAAAAGCCATGTACGCCGCGCGCATCGCCGTCTATGACGACATGCTGTCGACACCGCGTGTGATCGTCATTGATCCGCAAGATGTCCGCACGTATTTGGAAGAGACGACCAACACCGTCTACCAGTGTATGAAAGAGCGAGGTGGCCACATCTCGCTCATGGTCATCCGCGAGATTGTCGAAAACTTTATCCACGCACACTTTGCCGAGCCCATCATCTCGATTCTGGACGGCGGAGACACTATCCGCTTTGCTGATCAAGGACCCGGCATCGACGACAAGGAGCGCGCTTTCGACTTTGGCGTTACCAGCGCAAACAGCAAGATGAAGCGCTATATCCGTGGAACCGGAGCAGGGTTTCCCATGGTGCAGGAGTATTTGGAAAACGCCGGCGGGGCCGTGTCCATCGAGGACAATATGGGCAACGGCACCGTGGTTACGGTAAGCCTGGACCCTAAACGCGTGCAGGAAATCGAACGCGCCGGCGGGCGCGGTGCTGCCGTGCGGCCCGAGACGGAGCAGCCCGCATATCCCCTGCCGGGAGCTTTTGCGCAGCAGCCCATGGCAACGCAACAGATGCAGCCCCGCGTGGGACAGATGCAGCAGCCCGGAATGCTTCCTACACAAGAGCCCCAGGCGGCGTCGATGTCGATGCCGCCAAACGTGCCAGAGGCCATGCCGCTGGCGGATCAGGATACAGCAGCAATGCAGCAGGTGACGGGGGCACCGGGTGGCCAGCAAATGGGCTATCAGCCGTACCAACAGGGATATCCATATCAGCAGATGCCGCCACTGGGGTATGGCCAGCAGTTCCCGCAGCAGTACCAGCAGGGATATCAACAGCCGTACCAGCAGATGCCGCAGCAGCAGTACAACCCCTGGGCCCAGCAGATGCCTCCGCAGCCTTACCAACAGTGGCCTCAAAGTTTTCAACAGCAAATGCCGCCGATGCAGAGTTCTCAACAACCAGCAGCTCAAATGATGTATCCTAATGCAGCAAATCAGTATGCGCAGCCACAACCGGACGTGTTCGTAAGCGATCGCGGCAACGCCGCGCTGGGCTATCTGGCGCAAAATCAAGCGTGCGGTGCTACCGATCTGGCGAGGGCGTTTGGAAACTCGGCCCCCACTTGGTCACGCACGCTCAATGACTTGGCGCAGGCCGGCTTGGTCATCAAGCATGGCCAGAAATACCATCTGACCGAACTCGGCGCCGCTCGCGTGCGAGCTCAGAGCTAAAGAACGGGAGAGACAGTGGACGAGGAAGCAAGCATCATCCTGGGGGATGCCATCGCCTTTTGCCAGCGCGACGGCCGAGATGCACGCCTCATCAACATGCTGGGGCAATCGCGCGCCATAAGCCTGACCGAAGATACGCTCACGATCGAGGCCCCCTCGCGCTTTGCCATCGCGCAGCTCAAAAAGCATCAGCCGACTATTGAGGCCTATCTGGAAGAAATCGCCTTTGCGCCGATCGCGCTCGACATCGTGGCACCACAAGGCACCGCAGCGGAATCCGCTGCCGCGACGGCGCCTGCCACGGCTCCCGCTGCTTCCCCGGCGGCGCCGGCCTCCGCAGGCGACGTGCCGACAATCGGGCACCAGCACAGCGATGTTTCCCGTGAAACCATGGCACCGTTGCCGACCGCGGCGGCGACGTCAACGAACGCACCCGTCACGCACATGCCCATCGCTCACGACGCAACGACGGGCGCGGATTCGGGCATTGCAATCAAGAACACGCTCTCGGCCGATGATTTTCGTCGCATGATGAACCAGATGAAGGGCGGAGCGCCAACTAAATCCACGCAAGCTGCGACCCCCGCTTCACCCATGCCAGCACCGACCGCGCCGGCCGAACAGAATACGGATGGAGCCCCGCTCGCCGCGAACTCAAAATTTACCTTTGAGAACTTTGTCTACGGCCCCGAGAACAGCCATGCCTATCGCTCGGCACTCAAGTTTGCCGCCCTCGCGGACGAGCGGGGCACGTGCACATCACTGTTCATCTACGGCAAATCGGGCCTGGGCAAGACGCACCTGCTGCTTGCCATCAAAAACGAGCTCGCCGAAAAGTCGCCCGAGATCAAGGTCAAGTATGCCAACTCCCAGGCATATCTGGACGACCTGATGACCGAGTTCGACCGCCAAAAGAAGAGCAACGCCCCCATCATGCAGGCGTACCACGGCGTGGACGTGCTCATCATCGACGACATCCAAAACATCATCGGCAAGCGCGCGAGCGTGGACTACTTTTTCCAGCTCATGGACGAGTTCATCCGCAACAACAAGAAGGTCGTCATCGCGGCAGACCGCGCCCCCAAGGACCTGAGCATGGACGAGCGTCTGACCAGCCGCTTCAACGCCGGCATGCTCTGCCTGGTCGCAGAGCCCAGCTACGAGATGAAATACAAGATCTTGCAGCGCTATTACGAGAACACCATCGTCGCCGCTCCCGAGGCAGGCGACGACTCGCTGCTGGCGGCCTATGGGGGCGACGGCGGGCACCTAACCGACGAGCACTTTAAACACATGGCCGAGGTCTCGGGCACCAACATCCGCGAACTCGAGAGCTTTTGCGAGCGCTGCGCCGGCGAGGCGGGCGACCGCGAGCGCGAGGGCGGGGAGCTCACCTTTGACGATATCGACGCCATCGCCAGCCAGTACTTTGACACATCGGCCAAAAAGATCAACGTCCAGACGGTTCAGTCCGTCATCGAAGAGCAGTACGGCGTGACGCACGAGGAGCTCATCGGCCCGCGTCGCAACGCCAATATCGCCAAAGCACGCCATATCGCTATCTACCTGGCCATCGAGATGTGCGAGATGACGACCACGGCGGTGGGCGCCGAATTTGGCAACCGCAACCACTCGACCGTCAGCACGAGTTACAAAAAGGTCCAGAAGATGATCCAGGAAGACCGCACCGTCACCGAAGACCTCAAGTCGCTGCGCGATAAAATTACACTGCGCTCGTAGGGAAATAGAGACACCTGTTGAAAACTTGTCGAAACCACGGGCATAAGGTGTCTAAAACCCAACCCGCGGTGATGAAAAGTTATGCGCAGGTTTTGAACGTGGAAAACCACCCCTGTTGCACACAGGTTGCTGTCGATTCTCTTTCTGGGTCTGACCTGCGTCTTTGGGAGTAATCAACAGTTTCGTCAGTGCTATTACTATTATTAAGATATTTATATCTATAGAAAGGTATTAAAAGATGAAGTTCACCGTCAGCCAGAGCTCGCTTACACAAGCCATCGGCGTCGTTATGAAGGGTGTCGCTTCGGCATCCACCCTTCCCATCCTGTCGGGCGTGCTCGTTAAGGCCCAAGACGGCATCTTGGAATTCCAGACCTCTAACTACACTATCTCGATCCGTCATCGCATCGCGGCGCATGTCGAAGAAGAGGGCGAGATGGTTATCCCCTGTAAGATGCTCTCCAATATCACCAAGACCCTCCCCGATGCCCCGGTCACCTTTGAGCTGTCCGAGCGCCAGGTGCTGATTGGTTGCGAGAAGAGCTCTTTTAGGCTGAACACGCTCGATGCCAATGACTTCCCCGAGTTTCCGGCCTATTCCATCGAGAGTGCCGTGGAGCTGCCGACCGATGTCTTGTCCGAAATGGTCGGCCGCGTGTGGCGCGTCACCTCGACCGACAAGGCTCGCCCCATCCTGGGCGGCGTGCACATGAAGGTCGAGAACAACACCGTACGCCTGGTGGCGACCGATTCCTTCCGCTTGGCCGTGTGCGATACGCAGGTCGAGACCTCGACCCTCGAGGGCTCCTTTGAGCTCAACGTTCCGGCTGACGCCTTTAACGACGCGCTGAACATCATGGCCAGCCAGGCGACCATCATGATCGGGGCTACCGACACCCAGGTCGTCTTCGAGGCCGGCCACACCACCTACGTGTCGCGTCGCATCGAGGGCGTGTACCCCAACTACAAGCAGCTCATCCCCGATTCGTGCGTGACGAGCGTCAAGATCGATGTCGCCGCCTTTAACGCCGCCCTCAAGCGCGTGGCCGTTATCGCGAGCGCCAACCCCGCCGTCAAGTTCGAGATCGATGTCGAGAACGGGCAGATGGGCCTGTCCTCCATTTCCAATGACCAGGACCTTGCGCAGGAGACGATCGATGTCGAGGCTGAGGGCGAGTCGGGTACCATCGCCTTCAACTACCACTACATCTTCGGCTGCCTCAATGCCCTGTCCAAGGAGAAGGAGATCACGCTGGAGCTCAAGAGCTACTCGCAGGCGGGCATCTTCAAGTCCTACGACAAGATCAACTACCTGTACCTGGTCATGCCGGTCCGCATCTAGCGCTGCGCCATGACCATGTTCGCCCGCGATCTTTCCGTCGCGCACTACCGCAGCTTCGATAGCTATCGCCTTGCCCTGGACGAGGGCGTGACGATACTTGCGGGACCCAACGCGGCGGGAAAGACCAATCTCATAGAGGCACTGCAGCTGCTGACGAGCGGCGCCTCGTTTAGGCATCCGACCGCAGCCGAGCTCGTCCATGACGGCGTGGGCTCGTGCAAGATCGAGCTGAGGCTCGAGGGCGACGGCCGCGTGCTTGATATGGGATTGAGCGTGGAGGACGGTAAGCGCTCGTTTAGTCGCAACGGCAAGAGATGCTCTGCCGCCGGTGTGCGCGGGATTCTGCCGAGCGTGCTGTTTTGCCCCGACCATCTGGACATGGTTAAGCGAGGCGCCAGTGTGCGCCGCGCCGCCCTCGATGACTTTGGCATGCAGCTGAGCGCGCGTTATGCCGATCTTGCGAGCACCTATGGGCGCTGCGTGACCCAGCGTAACGCCCTGCTCAAGGAGACCTGGTGCTGTCGCGAGATGCTCGGCGCGTGGAACGATTCGATTGCTCGCGCGGGCTCGGCCCTGCTCGTGCACCGGTTGGCCCTACTCGACCGGCTGGCGGGCCATGTGCACACTGCCTACGGGCAAGTGGCGTCCGGCGAGGCTGCCAACGTGACCTATGCGTCCACGCTGGGGGATTTGCCCCAGGTCGAGGATCGCGAAGAGCTGAAGGGTTGGGCGTACGAGCGCATGCTGGCTGCCCTTGACGAGCATGCCGACGAGGAAATTCGCCGCGGCGTGACGTTGGTGGGACCGCATCGCGACGAGATCGAGTTCACCGTGGCTGGTCGCTCCGCCCGTTCATTTGCCAGCCAAGGACAGCAGCGCACGCTGGTGCTGTCCTGGAAGGTGGCCGAGGTTGCCGTGGCTCGCGATGTCCTGGGCACCGCCCCACTGCTGCTTCTGGACGACGTGATGAGCGAGCTCGACGGCGAGCGTCGCGGCGCTTTCCTGCGGCTGATTGGCGATGATATCCAGACGGTCATAACCACGACCAACCTGGGGTACTTTACCGATGACCTGCTTGATCGAGCCAAGGTGGTGAGCATGGGTGAGACGTGCTAATTACGAGCGCGAGAGCGAGACAGTCGCCTTCAGCGGGTTTTTGAACGCAGAGCGCCAGCGCATCCTGGCGGCTGCAACGCCTAAGCGCCGTGCGCAGATGGAGGCCGCCGAGGAGTCGCGCACGGTCTATCGCGCATGGAACGCGGTGTGCTCGGGCACGCGCGAGGGGCGGCATGTGACGGGACTGCGTTACCTGCCCGAGTCCAATGAGCTGCTGGTGTATCTCGACTCGCCCTCGTGGACGCAGGAAATGACGCTGTTGCGCGAGATCATCCGCGCGCGCATGGAGCGCGCCGGTGCGCATGTGGACGGCCTGGTGTTCAAAACCACCGCGCCCGGTCACACGCCGCCCGCCGCCAAGGAGCGCCTGCGCCCGGCGACGACCGAGCGACCGCCGGCCCCGCATGCCGACCTAAGTGAGGCCGAGCGCACCGAGATTGAGCGCCAAGTGGCGCCCATCGAAGACCAAAAACTGCGCGAGGCCCTCGAGAATGCCATGAGAGCCAGTGCCGAGTGGGCCAAGGGCGTGCAAAGCAAAAAAGAGCCTTAAATCGCATCTGGTGGCCTTGTAGAGCCAAATACCCTCGTTCCCGAGGGTATTTTTTTACGATAAACTAGTAAGGCTGTACACATTTTCTTGACTGAAGGAGGACGTGTGGCAAACGAAAACGATTACGATGGCGGCGAGATTAAGATTCTCGAAGGTCTCGAGGCCGTTCGTAAGCGCCCGGGCATGTATATCGGCTCGACGAGCGCCAGCGGTCTGCATCACCTGGTGTGGGAGATCGTTGACAACTCCGTCGACGAGGCCATGGCCGGTTTCTGCACCGAGATCCAGGTGACGGTCCACGCCGACAACTCCATCACGGTCGTCGACAACGGGCGCGGCATCCCCGTCGACGAGCACCCTGTTAAAAAGATCCCGACGCTCGAGGTCGTCATGACGATCTTGCACGCCGGCGGTAAGTTCGATAACTCGGCCTATAAGGTCTCGGGCGGCCTGCACGGCGTGGGCATCTCCGTCGTCAACGCACTGTCCAAGCGCGTGGTCGTTCAGGTTCGTCGCGATGGCAACACCTACGAGATGGAGTTCTCGCGCGGCAAGACCGTCAAGAAGATGGAGGTCGTGGGCACCTCGGATTCGACGGGTACCACCGTCACCTTCTGGCCCGACGACGAGATCTTCGAGACCTGCATCTACGATTTCGATACGCTGTACAACCGTCTGCAGGAGACGGCGTTCCTCAATAAGAACCTCAAAATCGTGCTGACCGACGAGCGCGAGGCGACTCCCCACGTGGAGGAGTTTTGCTACGAGGGCGGCATCGTCGACTTCGTCAAGTTTCTCAACGAGGGCAAGGACGTCCCTGAGGCCTTTAAGGAGCCCATCTACATCGAGGGCAAATCGGATCCGGACGCGCCTGTGGCCAAGATGGGCGAGGTTGAGGTTTCCCTGCAGTGGAATAGCGGCTACGGCGAGAACGTCATGTCGTTCGCCAACGACATCTACACTCCCGAGGGCGGCATGCACCTTGAGGGCTTCCGCACCGCGCTCACCCGCGTGATCAACGACTACGCGCGCAAACAGAACCTGCTCAAGGAAAAAGACGCCAACCTGACCGGCGACGATGTGCGCGAGGGCCTTTCGGCCGTTATCTCGGTCAAGCTGCCCGATCCGCAGTTTGAGGGCCAGACCAAGGCAAAGCTCGGTAGCTCCTATATGCGCGCGCTCACGCTCAAGATCGTGACCGACGGCCTCGCCGATTACTTGGAGGAGCATCCCAAGCCCGCCCGCGAGATCGTCAAGAAGGCGCAACAGGCCTGCAAGGCGCGCAACGCCGCCCGCAAGGCGCGCGAGGCGACCCGCCGCAAGAGCCTGCTCGAGACGGCGTCCCTGCCCGGTAAGCTCGCTGACTGCTCGGTGCGCGATGCCGAGCTGACCGAGCTCTTCATCGTAGAGGGCGACTCGGCAGGCGGTTCGGCCAAGGACGGCCGTCGCCGAGACATCCAGGCGATTCTGCCCCTGCGCGGCAAGATTCTGAACGTCGAACGCGTTGGTGACCATCGCGCGTTCTCGAGCGACACCATCCAGTCGCTGATTACCGCGATCGGCTGCGGTGTCACGACGAGTGCCGGCGACGGCGGCGACTTCGATATCACCAAGGCGCGCTACCACAAGATCATCATCATGACCGATGCAGACGTCGACGGTGCGCATATCCGCATCCTGCTGCTGACGTTCTTCTACAAGTACATGCGTCCGCTGATCGATGCCGGCTACGTCTATGTTGCCTGTCCACCCATCTTTGGCATCAAGGTGCGCAACAAGATCCACTACGTGTATCCCAACGGCCGCCAGCCCGAAGACGAGATCCTGCGCGACACCATCCAGGGTCTGGGACTGAACCCCGACGATAACGACGAGGACGGCAAGGCCAAGGACGGCAAGATCACCAAAAAGCGCAAGGGCTATACCGTCCAGCGCTACAAGGGCCTGGGCGAGATGGACCCCAAGCAGCTTGCCTCGACGACGATGGACCCCAAGACCCGCATTCTGCAGCGTGTGTCGATCGAGGACGCCGTGGTGGCAGACCGCGCCGTGCGCGAGCTGATGGGTTCCGAGGTCGGCTATCGCCGCGAGTACATTGAAAAACATGCGCATGACGCGCGTTTCCTTGATGCTTAAGAGGAGGTAACGTGGCAGACGATATCAACAATAACGAGGGCATGGGCGAGGCCAGCGACGCCGGCATGCCCGACGATCTGAGGCGCCTGCTTGCCCGTGCTGAGCAGGGCGAGGACGGCGATCCGGACGCCTATAACCCCGATGCCGATGATGACGAGGAAGAGGACGACGGTGAGCTCGAGGAGAGCTTTGGCGAAGTCGACCGTGGCGCCTCGGCCGGCGAGGATATCAATGGCGGCCAGCTCCAGATTTCGGAGTTCGGTCGCGAGATGAAGCAGTCGTTTATCGAGTATTCGATGTCGGTCATCACGGCGCGCGCCCTGCCGGACGTGCGCGACGGCCTAAAGCCGGTACACCGCCGCATCCTGTACGCGATGAACGAGAGCGGCATCTACCCCAACCGCCCGCACAAGAAGTCGGCCTGGACGGTCGGCGAAGTTATCGGTAAGTACCACCCGCATGGCGACTCCGCGGTCTATGAGGCCATGGTCCGCCTGGCGCAGTGGTTCTCCATGCGCACGCCGCTCATCGACGGTCACGGCAACTTCGGTAACATCGACGGCGACGGCGCGGCGGCCATGCGTTACACCGAGAGCCGCCTGGCAAAGCCCGCCATGGAATTGCTGCGTGACTTGCAGAAGGATACCGTCGACTGGCAGCCCAACTACGACGAATCGCTCGCCGAGCCTCAGGCGCTGCCTGCGCGCTTCCCCAACCTGCTGGTCAACGGCAGCCAGGGCATCGCCGTCGGCATGGCCACCAATATCGCCCCGCATAACCTCACCGAGGCGATCGAGGCAACCTGCTACCTGATCGATAATCCCGACGCCACTGTCGACGAGCTCATGCAGATCATGCCCGGTCCGGACTTCCCCACCGGCGCTATCATCATGGGCAGTGCCGGTATTAAGCAGAGCTACGAGACCGGCCGTGGCTCCATTACCGTGCGCGCCAAGGCTCACGTGGAGTCCACCAAGACCGGCCGCAGCCGCCTGGTCTTTACCGAGATTCCCTACATGGTCAACAAGGGCACCCTGCAGGAGAAGATCGCCCAGCTCGTCAACGACAAGCGCATCGAGGGCATCTCGGATATGCGCGATGAGTCCAACCAGAAGGGTATCCGTCTGGTCATCGAACTCAAGAAGGGCGTCATCCCGCAGGTCGTGCTCAACAACCTGTACAAGTACACCTCGCTGCAGACGACCTTTGGCGCCAACAACCTGGCGCTTGTCAACGGCGTTCCCAAATGCCTGAGCCTGCGCGAGATGCTGCAGCACTACATCGACCACCAGGTCGACGTCGTCACCCGCCGCACCCGCTTCGACCTTAAGAAGGCCCAGGCCCGCGCGCATATCCTTGAGGGCTACCTGATGGCCCTTGACCATATCGACGAGGTCATCAGCATCATCCGCTCCTCGCAGACTGATTCCGAGGCCAGCAGCCGCCTGATCGAGCGCTTTGGCTTTACGCCCGAGCAGACCACGGCCATCCTCGAGATGAAGCTGCGCCGCCTGACCGGCCTGGAGCGCGACAAGATCCAGGAAGAGCTGGACGGCCTGCGCCGCGCCATCGCCTACTACGAGGACCTGCTGGCGCACGAGGAGAAGATCCTGGGCGTCATTAAGGAAGAGATGCGCGAGATCTCCAAGAAGTTCGGCGATAAGCGCCGCACCGAGATCAGCCATGTCGAGAAGGACCTGGACGTCGAGGACCTCATTGCCGATGAGGACATGGTCGTGACCATCACCCACACCGGCTATGTCAAGCGCATCCCGGTGGCCGCCTACCGCGCCCAGAAGCGCGGCGGCAAGGGCGTGTCGGGCGTCAACCTCAAAGAGGACGACGTCATCGACGAGATGTTCATCGCGTCCACGCACGAGTACGTGCTGTTCTTCTCGAGCAAGGGTAAGGTCTATCGCCTGAAGGTGCACGAGCTGCCGGTGGGTACGCGCCAGGCGCGCGGTACCGCAATCGTCAACCTGCTGCCCTTCGAGGAGGGCGAGAAGATCGCGAGCGTCATCAGCTGCCGCGAGTTCCCTGCCGACGAGTACCTGATGTTTGCCACCAAGAGCGGCATGGTCAAGAAGACCGTAATGAGCGCATATGACCGCAGCCGCCGCGACGGCCTGATCGCTATCAACCTGCGTGACGACGACGCGCTGCTGAACGTGCGCCGCGTGCGCGAGGGCGACAAGATTATCCTGGCCACCACCGCGGGCAAGGCGATCATGTTCTCCGAGGAGCAGGTGCGCGCCACCGGCCGCGATACTAGCGGCGTTCGCGGTATCGGTATGAAGGACGGCGTGAGCGTTCTGGGCATGGAAGTCACTAACGGCAACGGCGATCTATTCGTCATCACCGAGCGCGGCTACGGCAAGCGCACGCCGGTCGCGGACTACCCGGAGCAGAATCGCGGCGGCCAGGGCGTCTACACCATCCAAATGACCGAGCGTAAGGGCAACCTCGCGGCCATGAAGACGGTGGGCCCGCAGCACGAGCTGTTCATCGTGACGGAGGGCGCGACGGTCATTCGCGTCAAGACCGACGAGATCAGCCAGACCGGCCGCGCCACCCAGGGCGTCAAGATGATGACCGTCGACGACAATGACCGCATCTGCGCCGTAGCCCGCATGACAGCCGCCAAGGAGAAGCCCGAAGGCGAAGCCACAGAAAACGGCTCTGCTCCCGAAGAAACCCCTGTCGATCTAGGCGACGGCAACGACATGCCAGAGGATCTCCTAGACGAGTAAGAGGAACTAGCTGGTAGAAAATATCAGACCCCATATATCGGCGGTCGGCGCACTGCGCGCCGACCGCTTTTTTGACAATCTTGAACCTCGCGTCGGCCCCGGCTGCCCGGCGGCATGCGAAGTCGATCGCGAGTTCCGCACGAGCCGGAGAGCACTTAATGAGCTCTCCGTGCGAGCAGGACTGTCCGAGCAGGCGACTTCGCATGCCGCCGGGCAGCCGGGGCCGACACCCCTCAAAGATTTTCAAAAAAGTTGTTGACGCGCGCGCAACGACTCGTCTAATATATCCCTTGCGCGATGGACC
>NZ_CAXYLS010000006.1:42493-87131 GCF_964283865.1 Collinsella aerofaciens
ATGGACCTGTAGCTCAGTTGGTTAGAGCGTCCGGCTGATAACCGGGAGGTCACAAGTTCGAATCTTGTCAGGTCCACCACTTTCTTTCGCAATAAACACCCCAGCGAGAGCCGAGTCGCCGCTGGGGTGTTTATTACTGTCTCCGTGGGGGTTTAGCTCAGCTGGGAGAGCGCGGGCTTTGCAAGCCTGAGGTCAGGGGTTCGATCCCCCTAACCTCCACCATGATGGACCTGTAGCTCAGTTGGTTAGAGCGTCCGGCTGATAACCGGGAGGTCACAAGTTCGAATCTTGTCAGGTCCACCATCAAAACTGTGAAGAGCCCTGGGGCGTTGCCTCGGGGCTTTTTCTTGTCTGTGATAAATCTCATTTTGGTTTTGTGTGCTGTGCGAAAGATTGGGTAGTATAGCTATTCAATGCGGTGGAGCTGCCGCGTGTTAACCGCTACGTACCGGAGGTGTTCCATGGTTCGTGTCGACATAGAGACCATCGTCATGGCCGCCGGTCCCGTGCCATCGCTTATCGTGCTTCGTGAGCGCTGCGGCAAGTCGGATTCGACGGCACCGCTGCGTTCGCTTTCCATTCAGACCGGCTCGTTTGAGGCCGCGGCCATTAGCCGTGGCATCGATAGCGGTCGCGCCGAGCGCCCGATAACGCATGACCTGCTGCTCGATACCGTTGACGCCCTGGGCGCCAAGCTCGAGCGCATCGAGATCGTTCGCGCCGAGCCGCCGGTGTTCTACGCGACGATCGTCGTACTGGCCGATGGTGACGAGCGCAAGATCGACGCCCGCCCCAGTGATGCCATTGCCTTTGCCGTGCGCAGCAATGCCCCCATGTTTGTGGAGGACGACATCATGAATCGCCTGGGCACTGTTTCTGCCCACACCGAGGAAGTCGACGACGAGCAGGAGTTCGAGAAGTTCGACGAGTTCGTCCATACGCTCTCCCCCGATGACTTCTAAATGCGGGGCGGCCAGGCTGCGGAGCGTTCGCTGATGGCCGGCGGTATGTCGGCCGAGGCGGCTGCGATCGCCCGCGAGGCCCAGATGCGCTCGGAGGCTTCTGAGGCCGCACGCATCGCCTATGTGACGCAGGCCCGCACGCTTCGCGAACGCCGCGCCTCCTTTATCAAGATGGTTACCGTCTCCGCCCTTGTCGCGGTAATCTGTTCTCGTCTTCGTGGTACAGTTGGTGCGCTTGGGTTTTCGATTTCGACGGGCTTGGTCATCTGGGGTGTGGTCGATGCGGTAATGCTGACCAACCAGATCAAGGTACTCGACAAGCGCGCGATGGATATGATGCGCGCCCGCGACGCTGCCGCCAAGATTGCTGCCGAGGCACAAGAACTGTAACGACGCCGGACTCGATGGGAAGGTCTAAAGATGGCACAGGATATGCAGGACGCCGCTAACGTCTCCGCCGAGCTCGACGCCATGGTGTGTGACCTGATTGGTGCGTTCTTGGACGACCTGGCCGCGGGCGAGAACCCGGGCGTGGTTGTGGCAATTGAGGACGCCGCTTCCAACCGTTATCTGGCCGCACTCGACGAAGATGGCGAAGAGGCGTGCCTCGAGGCGGCCACCAACTTTATCTCCGAGCATAAGATGGGTCTTAAGGACGAGGGTCTGGGCCGTATCGCCCGCTATGCCATTGGCTATACCGGCTGCGTCGAGATTGACGGAGGCTACCACGACGCTCTGCTCGTGAGCTTCTTTGAGACGGCGCTCGAGAGCGGTTTTTCGGCATATGTGCTGTATGAGGGCATGGGCGCCGGCGATGGTTTTATGTGGAGCGACCCTGAACCTGCAGGTGAGGAAACCCCTCTCATCTAAAATCGCTAAAATAAACGAGTTTTCGGTAAAAGGCTCAATATTCCCGCTGAGCGTTGTATCGCTGGGCGGGCCGCATACGCGTGCCGTTTGTATATGGATAGAAGATAGGGGAACTACATGCGCGTAGACAATCTGAGGAACATCGCCATCATCGCCCACGTCGACCACGGCAAGACGACGATGGTCGACAAGCTCCTGCGTGCCACGGACGCCTTCCGTGCCAACCAGCAGGTCGAGGACCGCGTCCTGGACTCTAACGACCAGGAGCGTGAGCGCGGCATTACGATTCTCGCCAAGAACATCTCTATCGAGTACAAGGACGTCAAGATCAACGTCATCGACACCCCGGGCCACGCCGACTTCGGCGGCGAGGTCGAGCGCGTGCTGCGTATGGCCGACGGCGCCCTGTTGCTGGTCGACGCTTTTGAGGGTCCCATGCCCCAGACCCGCTTCGTGCTGCGTCACGCTATCGACACCGGCCTTAAGATCATGATCGTCGTCAACAAGATCGACCGTCCGGGTGCCAACCCCGAGAAGGCCTACAACGACTGCCTGGACCTTATGGCCGACCTGGGCGCTACCGACGACCAGCTTGAGTTTGCCATGGAGCATGTCATCTACGCCAGCGGCGTCAACGGCTTTGCCCGTCATGATCCCGAGGACGGCAACATGGACATGTACCCGCTGCTCGACATGATCATCGACGACATGCCCGCGCCCGAGGTCGACGAGACCGCTCCGCTGGCCATGCAGTGCGTGACCATCGACCACTCCAACTTCGTCGGCCGCATCGGTATCGGCCGCGTGTACTCCGGCGCCATCCACCAGGGCGATCAGATCCTGGTCGTCAAGAACGACGGCTCCAGCGCCACCGCTACCGTCAAGCAGCTCTTTACCTTCGACTACCTGGGCCGCACCGAGTGTCAGGAAGTCGGCGCCGGCGACATCGCCGCCGTCGTGGGTATCGACCGCACCGATATCGGCGATGTTTACACCGACCCCGAGAACCCCGTCGAGCTCGAGCCCATCGAGATCGACCCGCCGACCCTGTCCATCGTCTTTGAGGCTTCGACCTCCCCGCTCGTCGGCCGTGACGGCGACATCGTGGGCGCCCGTCAGCTCAAGGAGCGCCTGTTCAACGAGGCCGAGAACAACGTGACCATGAAGATCGAGGAGCTCGAGGACAAGAGCGGCGTCGAGGTCTCGGGCCGCGGCATTCTGCACCTGTCCGTCCTGATGGAGTCCATGCGCCGCGAGGGCTTTGAGTTCCAGGTCGGCCGTCCCCGCGTTCTGTTTAAGAAGGACGAGAACGGTAACAAGCTGGAGCCCGTCGAGCAGGCTGTTGTCGAGTGCCCGGACGAGTACTCTGGCAAGGTCGTCGAGGTCTTTGGCACCTCCGGCGGCATCATGACGAGCATGGATACCTCGGGCATCGTGACCCATCTTGAGTTCAAGATCCCGACGCGTGGCATCATGGGCCTTAAGAACCGCATCATGAACGTCACCCACGGCGAGGGCGTGTTCTACCACACCTTCCTGGAGTATGGCCCCTACGCCGGCGAGATCGGCAACCGCCAGAACGGCGCCATGATCTCCATGACCACCGAGAAGGCCGTTGCCTACGCCCTGGGTACGCTGCAGGAGCGCGGTCAGCTGTTTGTTGAGCCGGGTACCGAGTGCTACGAGGGCATGATCGTGGGCGAGCGCAGCAAGGCCGGCGACATGGTCGTCAACATCGCCCGCACCAAGAACCTGGGTAACCAGCGTTCCTCGACCTCCGACATCTCCGTGCAGCTGGTGCCGCCTCGCACCTTCTCTCTGGAGGAGGCGCTGGAGTACATCGCCGACGACGAGCTGGTGGAGATTACTCCCAAGAACATCCGCCTGCGCAAGCGTCTGCTCAACGCCACCGACCGTAAGAAGGCAGCCGTCCGCGCCGGCCAGGTCAACAAATAAGCGCTGGGGCTTATAACTGCCAATAAGAAAGGGCGTCGACCGCAATGGTCGGCGCCCTTTTTGGTGCAATGGGATCAGGTTGCTTTGCGCCACCACAAAGGTGCCTGGCCCTTTTGTGGTGGTTGGCGGCTAGGCGGTGGGGAGTCCTGGCGTGTTAGCCGGCTGCTGCGGCTTGAGGTGGGCGTTGCGCCAGATGATCTGGATGGCGTAGCCGAGCGTGAAGACGAAGGCTACACCGCTGACAAAGTTGCCCATAAGAGGAAGTGCCGTGAGTGCGCCCGCGACGATACCGCCCACGGCGGCCATGGCGTAGCGGTTTTGGTTGTGTCCGACCATGCGCGCGACCGCGGTGCCCGTAAATGCCGCCGAGACCAAAGCGATGCCGATAACGCCGCACAAGAGGGTTCCGGCAAGCGGCAGGCCAGCGATTGAGATAATCAGCAGCAGGACGGCGGGGACGATAGCGACCGTGCCCAGAAGACCGCTCACCCACAGGGGCGTGGGGCGCTGGTGGAGCATTCCGGCGGCGCTGGCGGTCGCGCGCGGAAAGACGAGCTCGAGCAGCAGAGCGACAAAGCAGGTCGAGAGCGCCGCGGCGACGATGCCGCCGATGACATCGTTAACGGTGGAAGAATCCTCGTTCTCGGTGCGGTCGATCTTGAGCGCGCCGACCTCGGCTCCCGCGGCGCGCTCGGGGTCCTCGGAAACATGGGCGTTCACGGTGCCGGTGATGTGGGCGTTCTTGCCCAGGATGAGCTTGTCGGCCCAGACCTCGACATCGCCCTCGACGGTGCCATCGATGGTCACCGTATCGCCCGCGAGCGCTGCCGACTTGGTAGAGCCGCGCAGGGCAACCGTCTCGCCTATCGCATAGAAGCAGTTGGCGGTGCTGTCGGAATTGAGCACGACATGCTGACCGACGACCGTGACGCTGCCATCAACCGTAGTCTTGGCAATGTCGATGGTGCGCGCCGCAAGACGAACGGCGCCGCCCACCGTGCAGTCGCGGATCGAGAGGGTATCGCCCGCAGCGATGATATCGCGGTCGATGGAGGTGTCGTCCAGGTTGAGGCTCTGACCTGCCCAGTACAGGTCACCTTCGACGCCGGACGGATTGGCGTCATTGTCGGTCGCAAGTACGTTGCCTGCGGTGTCCGTGCCGGCAAGAGCCGTAGCGGGAAGTGCGGTGAGCGCCAGAGCGATGAGCGCGAATAGGATGGTGATGCGGCCCCACGCTTTACGGCGTTGGGTCGACGGGAATTGATTGTGGGGCATAGTGAATCCTTCGTCAGATGCTCGATATGCACCTAACAGGGTACCCAACGCGTGGGCGCTCTAAAAGAACCTCTCGGTTGCATTTCGAAGGATGAGCCCGCGCAATCTACTTTTTGTGGTGCAAAAAGCGCGCGATGTCCTCTTCGGTGGGGCTTTTGATGTCAAAACGCAGCGACAGCCAGCGCAGCCCCATGGTTACCGCAACGCATACGATCAACGCGGTGATGTTGCTGACGACGCCGCTCATGACAAGGCATACATAGCTCGCCGAGCCGGCGATGGCTGCGATGGCATAGAAGTTGGTGCGCTGGAAAATGCCCGGTACCACGCCCATAAAACTGTCGCGCAGCATGCCGCCGCCCACCGCGGTGAAAAAGCCCATCATGATGCACACTGCCGGCGCAAAGCCGTAGACCAGCGCCTTGTCTGCTCCGGTGGCGGCGTAGATGCCGACCGATATGATGTCGAGCAGGGGAATGAGTTTTTCGGGCTTGTCGACGATTGCCGGAAAGATGTAGATGATGGCTGCCGTGGCAATGGAAAGCGGGAGCGCCATCGGCTGGTTGAGGATGTAGACGTTGCCCACCTGCAGCGTCATATCGCGCAAAAGACCGCCGCCCAGTCCGCAGACCACAGCGAGCGCGACGGCGCCTACCAGGTCGAGCTTGTGCTCGCGCGCGACCAGCACGCCTGAGATCGATGCCGCGACAACAGCGAACATCTCGAGCCAAAACGGAATAGCGACCATGGCATCCGTGGCGTGTGAGGTAACGGTCATAGCAGCGACGACGGGCAAGATGGGGTCCTTTTGGTTGCGGGTTTAGACAATGCCCGTACATAGTACATGGTTGGCGGGCGTGGTGACCCTATTGCTCGGTAAACGGTCGGGACTGGGTGGGGGCGTAGGTACCATGTTTGGGGATCTGGGTTGATGCTGAACGCGATGGGGGCGTGGCTGAATAGGAGGGATGTCCAAATTTTGAGCTTTGCTCAAAATTTATCCGGTCGGCTTACGCCGACCGCGCTGCGCTAAAAACGCGCCCGTGGCGCGTTTTCTTTACGCTCCGCGTCCTGACGGGTTCGAATCCCTCCTCCTCCGCCGTATTTGCTTGTAAGGGACTCTAAACAAAAAAGCCCCCGTTTTCGGGAGCTTTCTCAACCAAAATGGCGGAGGAGGAGGGATTCGAACCCTCGTGACCTTATACAGGCCAAACGGTTTTCGAGACCGCCGCATTCAACCACTCTGCCACCCCTCCGCGTGGGGTAAAAACAAAGCAGGCTCGAAGGCCTGCTTTGGAATTAACTGGCGGAGAGTCAGGGATTTGAACCCTGGAGACGCTTTTGACGCCTACACGATTTCCAATCGTGCTCCTTCGGCCACTCGGACAACTCTCCGTTAAATGCGAAAGTCAGTATACACGAGGAATCGCAAAGTGCAAACAGAAAAGTTGGCATTTTTTAAAACGCTTGGCCGTGCTTGGCGCTGCAGCGGGGCTTGAGGTCCCAAAAAACGGCTTCCGACCAGCGTGGTTGATCAACTCAATTGTTCAAAAAAGGGTATTCATAAGCGACTTGGCAATGAATTTAAAAATCTTTGGGTGGTGCTGTGGGCCACTGGTATGCATTTTGCGACCACAGCCTTGTGCCCGCTGACCTGCGGCTTGGCTCAGCTTGTCCCCACGGCACCGTATCTTGAACACAGATCCGTCAAGCATTTGGTCAGCATTTGGTTGGAATGCGCATGAAACGTCGTGCGAGTATGGGCATATGTGGAGGTCATGAGGTTGTAGCTGCATATTCTTGCGGCCTGGGAGGTTGAAAGATATTATTACCAAGTCTTTTCCTGCTTCAGGCGCACCTTCACGACCTGGAGCCACATTTGCCCAGAGGAGGTGACAATATGAAGGCTTATGAACTGCTGTTCTTTGTTGACCCGTCGCTCGACCCCGAGACTCGTCTCGCTGTTATGAAGCGTATCGATACCACGATCGCTGAGGGCGCTGGCAAGGTCGACTCCGTTGACGAGTGGGGCAAGCGCAAGCTCGCCTACGAGATCAACGACCTCACCGATGGTGACTACACCCTCATCAACTTCCACGCAGATCCTACCCAGATCGCCGAGCTTGATCGCGTCCTGCGCATCACCGACGCTGTGGTCCGCCACATGATCGTCCGTCGCGACGACCAGGAGTAAGACTGTCGTTTTGGACTGGGCTTGTGCCCCAAGAGGAAGTAGTGAGTTATGAGCATCAATCGAGTGAACATCACCGGTAACCTCACCCGCGATCCCGAGCTGCGCGCCACCGCCGGCGGAACCCAGGTTCTGTCCTTTGGCGTCGCCGTGAACGATCGTCGCCGCAACGCGCAGACTGGCGAGTGGGAGGACTATCCCAACTTTGTCGACTGCACCATGTTCGGCACCCGCGCCGAGGCCGTGAGCCGTTTCCTGGCAAAGGGAAACAAGGTCGCGATCGAGGGCAAGCTGCGCTACAGCTCTTGGGAGCGCGACGGTCAGCGCCGGAGCAAGCTTGAGGTCATCGTCGATGAGATCGAGTTTATGAGCTCCCGTGGTGGCCAGGGCGGCTACGATCAGGGCGGTTACGCCCCCGCAGCTCCCGCGCCCGCAGCACGTCCTGCCGCACCGGTGGCTACGCCGCCCGCGGTCGACGTCTACGATGAGGACATCCCGTTCTAAGGGTTGTTCACCTATTTTTGAGTGAGAGGCGGCTTCGGTTCGCCGAAGTAGCCAAATGAAAGGTATTTTGACATGGCTAATGATTTTTCTGCACGTCAGCCGCGTCGTAAGTACTGCCAGTTCTGCAAGGAGAACACTGAGTTCATCGACTATAAGGACACTCAGCTTCTCCGTAAGTACATGACCGACCGTGGCAAGATCAAGCCCCGTCGCGTCACTGGCGCTTGCACGCAGCATCAGCATGACATCGCCAACGCCATCAAGCGCGCCCGCGAGATGGCTCTCCTGCCGTACACCGTCCCCGTGGTTTCCTCTCGTGGCAACCGCGATCGCGGCTAAGAAGGGAGACGCATCATGAAGGTTATTCTTCTCGATGAGATCAAGGGCAAGGGCGGCGAGGGTGACGTCGTAGAGGTCGCTCAGGGTTACGCTGAGAACTTCCTGTTCCCCAAGAAGCTCGCTGTTGCCGCCACCAAGGGCAACCTCAAGCAGCTTGACGAGCGTCGCAACAACATCGCCAAGCGCGAGGCCGTCCGTCTGGCTACCGCCAACGAGACCAAGGCTGCCTTTGAGGGCAAGACGGTCACCGTTGACGTCAAGGTCGGCGACGAGGGCATCCTCTTTGGCTCCGTTACCGCCGCTATGATCGCTGACGCCATCAAGGCTCAGCTCGGTATGGACATCGACCGCAAGCGCGTCGAGCTCGGTAAGCCCATCAAGGTTGCCGGTGCCCACACCGTTGCCATCTCGCTGTACCGCGAGATCAAGGCCGAGGTTGTCGTTCTCGTCGGCGTTACCGCCGAGGAGCTCGCTGCCGAGGCTGAGGTCGAGGAGGCCGCTGAGGTCGCCGAGGCCGAGACCGCCGAGGTCGAGACTGAGGCTGCTGCCGAGTAGCATTTGCTGCAACGCAACAATCTTGTTCTAAGAAGGGCGCTCTGGGAAACCAGGGCGCCCTTTTGTTTTTTGCGCTGAGTGAGTGTCATGGTGAACGTTGCGTCGAAGTCCTATATACAGGACCGTTCATCCGTTTGGTTCGGTGATGATTGGCGGCGCGCGGCGCGTTTTGGGACCGTGGCTGATACTATGGATGCTCGCAAGCGATATGAATGAGGATGCTCATGGCATATGACGATAGGGAGACCGGGCTGACGGTTGAGGACCGCGGCTCCAAGTTGGGTCTTCCCCAAAACCAAGATGCAGAGGCCAATGTACTGGCCGCTATGCTGCTATCGCCCGAGGTGGTCGAAGAGGCCCAGGTCGAGCTGCAGCCCGATGACTTCTACCGGCCCATTCATAAGACCATCTATACCGCGATGGTCGATATGTACAACAGCCGCATTCCCATCGACTCCATCTCGCTGATCGATTACCTGCGAAGCATCAACAAGCTTGATGCCGTGGGCGGCGAGGCCTACATTTTGGAGTTGATGGGTCAGACCCTGTCGCTCGTCAACTGGCAGCACCATGCCGCTATCGTTCGCCGCGATTCGATGCTGCGTGAGCTGATCGGCGCCACCAACGAGATCAACGCGCTGGCCTATAACGCTCCCACCGATACCAAAGAGGTCGTGGAGCTGGCCGAGAGCAAGCTGCTCAAGGTCACGGCACGCGAGGTCAAGTCGAGCTACAAGACGCTGACCGAGTTTATGGTCGAGGCCTATAACGAGGCCGAGGAAGTGTGCCAGGCCGGTGGCCAGGCTGCGGGAGTGCCCACGGGCTTCCCGTCACTCGACCGCATGCTCATGGGTTTTCGCGAGGGCCAGCTCATCATCATCGGCGCCCGCCCTGCTGTGGGTAAGACGTCGTTCGCCCTGAATCTGGCGCTCAACGCTGCCGCGGCCGGTTATACCGTCGGCTTCTTCTCGCTGGAGATGTCGGGCAAGGAAATTGCCCAGCGTCTGATTTGCGCCTACGCCATGATTTCGATCAGTGACTTCCGCATGGGCCGCATTAGCCCCGAGCAGTGGGCCAATATCAACGAGGCCACGCAGACCTTGTCCAAGCTCGATATTCTGATTGACGATACGCCCGGCACCACAGTGACCGAGATTCGCGCCAAGAGCCGCCGCATGCTCCACAACAAGGAGAAGGCCATCATTATCCTGGACTACCTGCAGCTGGTGAGTCCTCCGCCGGGACGCCGCTCCGAGAGCCGTACCGTCGAGGTCTCCGAGATGTCGCGTGGTCTGAAGATCATGGCCAAGGAACTCAAGATCCCGCTCATCGCGCTGTCGCAGCTCTCGCGTCAGGTCGAATCCCGTACCGGCAAGCGCCCGCAGCTTTCCGACCTTCGTGAATCGGGCTCCATCGAGCAGGACGCCGATATCGTTATGTTCTTGGACCGCTCCGCCGACGAGGCCGAAGCCTCGCGCGACGATCGACCCGATGAGGGCGTCACGCGTATCGTCGTGGCCAAGAACCGTTCGGGCCCGATCGGCGACGTCGACCTGATGTTCCTGCCGGCATCCACCAAGTTCTATGAGCTTGATGGGGCACATGCCGAGGAGTAGGACAGGCGCCCGTTGCACGGGTATACTGGGAATGTTTTGTGCTTCTGCGTGCCGGCGTGGCGCGTAGACAGTCCATGAATGTAAGGAGTAAACATGCCGTCAACCGTTTTGGTCGGTGCCCAGTGGGGCGATGAGGGCAAGGGTAAGATTTGCGACTTGGTCGCCGGCGACTTCGATGCCGTCGTGCGCTACTCGGGCGGCAACAACGCCGGCCACACCATCGTCGTCAACGGCAAGAAGTACGGCCTGCACCAGGTGCCCTCCGGCATCATGTATTCCGACCATGTGTCGGTGATCGGTAACGGCTGCGTCGTCAACCCCAAGGTTGTCCTTGAGGAGATCGACATGTTCGAGGCCGACGGCATCACCACCAAGAACCTCAGGATCAGCGGTAACGCGCATGTCATCATGCCGTACCATATCGATCTGGATGGCGCCTTTGAGCAGAAGCTCGGCAAGAAGAACATCGGTACCACCAAGCGCGGCATCGGTCCGTGCTACCAGGACAAGATGGCCCGCATCGGCCTGCGTATGCAGGACATGCTGGACGAGGCGCTGTTCCGCGACAAGCTGGAGACCGCTCTTGCCCGTGTGAACCCCGAGCTCGAGCTCATCTACAACCTGCCCACCTACACCGTGGACCAGATTTGCGACGAGTATCTGCCCATGGCCGAGCGCCTGCGCCCCTACATCACCGAGACGAGCCTGCTGCTCAACAACATGATCGACGAGGGTAAGGACCTGCTGTTTGAGGGCGCCCAGGCGACGCTGCTCGACATCGACCACGGCACCTATCCGTACGTGACGTCTTCCAACTGCACCGCCGGCGGTGCCATCACCGGCTCCGGCGTGGGCATGAAGAACGTCGACCGCGTGCTGGGTGTCATGAAGGCCTATATCACCCGCGTCGGTTCGGGCCCCATGCCCACCGAGCTTTCCTATGAGTCCGAGGCCGGTCACACGCTGACCGAGGAGGGCTATGAATACGGCGTGACCACCGGTCGTCGTCGTCGCTGCGGCTGGTTCGACGGCCCCATCGCCAACTACGCCTCGCGCGTCAACGGCCTCACCGATATCGCCCTGACTAAGCTCGACGTGCTTTCGGCCTTCGACACCATCAAGGTGTGCGTGGCCTACGACGTCGATGGCGAGCGCTACACCAGCGTGCCCGAGCATCAGGTGCGCTTTGAGCATGCCAAGCCCATCTACGAGGAGCTCCCCGGCTGGAAGTGCGACATCACCGGCTGCCGCAGCTTTGATGAGCTGCCGCAGGAGGCTCAGGACTACGTGGCGTTTATCGAGGATCTGGCACACACCCGCGTGACGTTCATTGGCGTCGGCGCCGGTCGCGAGCAGATCATCAACCGATTCTGGAAGTAATCGGGACTATTTGGTTATTGCGATATACCCCTTTGCAGCCCAAGCGGGCGGCCGAGGGGTATATTTGCTTGCAAAGGGCTCGCGCGGAGCGGGCCATTCATCCATAGAGGAGGCACCCTTGAAGGCGGACACTCAAACCATCGACATCCTGTTGTTGGGCAGCGGCGGCCGTGAGCATGCTTTGGCAGCTAAGCTCGCAGCATCACCGCGCGCCGGCAAGCTCTACATCGCGCCGGGCAACGGCGGCACCGCGAGCTGCGGCGAGAACGTTGTTCTCGACGACTGCGATCCTGCGGCCGTGGCGGCGTTTGCGCAGAGCCACGGATGCGGACTCGTGGTAATTGGCCCCGAGGCTCCGCTCGTGGCGGGTGTGGCCGACGCCGTGCGCGCGGCGGGTATTCTCTGCTTTGGCCCGGGTGCCGAGGGCGCCCAGATGGAGGGCTCCAAGCTGTTCTCCAAGCAGCTCATGGAGCGCGCGGGCATTCCGACGGCAGCCTACGGCTCGTTTACCGACGAGGCTTCGGCTCTCGCCTACGTGCGCGAGCAGGGCGCCCCGCTGGTCGTCAAGGCCGACGGCCTTGCCGCGGGCAAGGGCGTCATCGTGGCGATCGAACTTGAGCAGGCCGAGGAGGCCGTGCGAGAGTGCTTTGGCGGCACCTTTGGCGATGCCGGCAATACTGTGGTCATCGAGGAGATGCTGACCGGCCCCGAGTGCTCGCTGCTCGCCTTTACCGACGGCAAGACCGTGCGCCCCATGGCCACCTCGCAGGACCACAAGCGCGCGCTCGAGGGCGACAAGGGCCCCAACACCGGCGGCATGGGCGTCTACAGCCCGGTGCCCATCGTGACCGACGAGGAGCACGCCACCATGGTGAAGGTCATGGAGCAGACCGTGGCCGAGCTCGCTGCCGAGGGCATCGACTACCGCGGCTGCCTGTATGGCGGCTTTATGCTCACGCCTGCCGGCCCCAAGGTGCTGGAGTTCAATGCCCGCTTTGGCGACCCCGAGACGCAGGTCGTGCTGCCGCGCCTTAAGAACGACCTGGTTGAGGTCATGCTCGCCTGCGCCAACTGCGAGCTCGATCAGATTGAGCTCGACTGGCGTGACGAGTGGGCCGTGGCCGTTGTCCTGACGAGCGCGGGCTATCCCGGCAGCTACGAGAAGGGCAAGGTCATCACCGGTATCACCGATGCCGAGGCCATGGAGAACGTGACCGTGTACCACGCGGGCACTGCTGTGGTGAACGGCCAGCTCTTGACCAATGGTGGTCGCGTGCTTGCCGTGACCGCTCTGGGCGACACGTTCGAGAACGCTCGCAACCTTGCCTACGAGGCCTGCGAGAAGATTGATTTTGAGGGCAAGACCCTGCGTCACGACATCGGCCTGCGCGCGCTGCGCGGCCGCGACGCCTGGGATGCCTAAAGTCCGAGAGGAATGAGACGGATGGACGAAAAGAACGAAGAGCTCGTGGATGCGCAGATCGTCGAGGAGGACAGCCGCGTGTATGGGCACGCCGAGGGCGACCCTGGTGGCGAGGTCGCTGACGAGCCGGCGCTGGTGCTGGGCGACGACGACCCACACGATGCCGAGCTGCACGAGAAGATTCTTTCGGAGGAGTGCGCCTGGAAGGGCAAGATCCTCGACGTCCACCGTCTTGAGGTTGAGCTGCCCAACGGTCGCCGCAGTGCCCGCGATATCGTTCGTCATCCGGGTGCGGCGGCCGTTGTGGCGCTGACCGAGAGCGGCAAGATCGTACTGGTGCGTCAGTACCGCACCGCCATCGACCGCGTGACGGTCGAGATCCCCGCCGGCAAGCTCGACCCGGGCGAGGACCCACTCGATTGCGCTAAGCGCGAGCTACACGAGGAGACGGGCTTTAGGGCCGGTCGCATTCGCTTTTTGACGTCGATTGTCACGTCCTGCGGTTTTTGCGACGAGATCATTCACATCTACTTGGCTACCAAGCTGGAGTTTGATGCGCCCAACCCCGACGATGACGAGTTTGTCAACGTTGACCTGGTGCCGCTGCACGAGCTGATCGACGCCGTGCTCGACGGCAAGATCGAAGACGCCAAGACCGTCGTGGGCGCTCTTGCCTGCGACAGTATCGCTCACCGACTAGGCGGGGCAGAGCTGTAACGAGCGGGGATGATCCCGCAGGTTTGTGTAAGTCAGCGAAAGTGCTCCATTTGAGACAAGGTGGTCTAAAAGAGGAGGGAAGCGTATGGATATACGCGACCGACGATTGAAGGCCAGATTTTCTCAAATGGGGCGCTTGCAGCGTCGAGACGAAACGCGGTTTGGTAAAACCGCGTAAGGTGATTATGCTGAAGAGGTTTCTTTCTTACTACAAGCCCCAGATGGGGCTTTTTGTTGCCGATACTGTTTGCGCTCTGGTGCTTGCTGCCATTGACCTTGCGTTTCCTATTATTCTGCGCAATCTGACCAGCGGGTTGTTTACCCAGGGTCAGGCTGCCATTATGCAGGCGCTCGGTATGATCGCGGTGGGTTTGGTGCTGATGTATATCATCCGTTGCGCCTGCCGCTACTTTGTGAGCTACTGGGGCCACGTGATGGGCGCGCGCATGGAGTCCAAGATGCGCGAGGACCTGTTTGACCAGTACGAGCGCTTTAGCTTTGCGTACTTCGACCGTAACAGCTCAGGCGACATGATGAGCCGTGTGGTCAACGACCTGTTCGATATCTGCGAGGCGGCGCATCACGTGCCCGAGTGGATCATCATCTGCGGCATCGAGATTATCGGCTCGTTTGTGATCCTCTTTACCATCGCCCCGGTGCTGGCGCTTGCCATGGCTGTGGTGACGGCAGCGTTTGCGGTCATCATGTTTTGGCAGAACATGCGCATGCGCGAGGTCTTTAGCGACAATCGCAAAAAAATCAGCGGCATCAATGCGCAGCTGCAGGATTCGCTGGCGGGCATGCGCGTGGTCAAGAGCTTTGCCAATGAGGAGACCGAGCGCTCTAAGTTCCGCGCCTCCAACAATCGCTACCTTTCGTCCAAGGAAAACATGTATCACGCCATGGGCGTCTATACTGCGACGTATGGCCTGCTCTCGGGCGTGCTGTACGTGATCGTGGTGCTGCTGGGTGGTTGGCTCGTTGCCCAGGGTCAGCTGCAGGCGGTCGATATGGCAACCTTCGCGCTCTACATTTCGCTGTTCTGCACGCCGCTCGAGACACTCGTCAATTCGGCCGAAATGTATCAGAAGGCCATCGCTGGCTTTAAGCGTATGGACGAGGTGCTCTCGACCGCGCCGGATATCCAGGACAAGCCGGGCGCCACGGATCTGCAGGTGACCGCCGGCGCCGTGGATTATCACGACGTGTGCTTTAACTACGAGGACGTTGAGCTGGGCGAGGGTGATGCCGAAGAGCGTCCCGTTATCGACCATATGAATCTGTCCATCAAGCCCGGGCAGACCATCGCTTTGGTTGGCCCTTCGGGCGGTGGCAAGTCCACGACCTGTTCGCTGCTGCCGCGCTTTTATGACGTGGCTGCCGGATCCATTAGCATCGACGGCCAGGACGTGCGCGATGTGACGCAGCAGAGCTTGCGCCGCGCCATCGGCCTGGTGCAGCAGGATGTCTACCTGTTTGACGGAACAATCGGCGAGAACATCGCCTACGGCAAGCCGGGCGCTACGGCAGAAGAGATCGCCGAGGCCGCCCGTCGCGCCAACATCGATGCCTTTATCGAGTCGCTTCCACAGGGCTATGACACGGTCGTGGGCGAGCGCGGCAGCCGTCTTTCGGGCGGACAGAAACAGCGCGTTGCCATCGCGCGCGTGTTTCTCAAGAACCCCAAGATCCTGATTTTGGACGAGGCGACGAGTGCTTTGGATAACGAGAGCGAGGAGGCGGTGCAGGAGTCACTCGAAGAGCTGGCACGCGGCCGCACCACGATTATCATCGCCCATCGTCTTTCGACCATTAAGCATGCCGATGAGATTGCGACCGTTGAGCATGGTCGCGTTGTGGAGCGTGGCACGCACGAGGAGCTTCTCGCCCGTGACGGCACCTATGCCCGTTACTATCGAATGCAGTTCGAAGGTGCGCGTGCGCACGAGCTCGACTGATTGATATGACAGGAAGTTTATGGCTGACAAGAACCCTTTGACTCCGGAAGAAGTGACGGAGTTATTCTCCGAAATCGATGCATCCGGCGTCTTGGATCCCACGCTTGCCAAAAAGCGAACCGAGCGCATGCGTGAGAAGGAGGCTGCGGCCAAGCGCGGTGACAAAGCGGCGCTAGCGCAGCTGCGCAGCGAGGACCGCGCGAGCCAGGCAAAACATATCGACCCGCTGTCCGAGGACGATCCTTCGGGCTCGCAGGTGAGCCATACCATTACGAAGACCGCGATGGCCGTGGTCATCGGTATTCTGGTGCTGATCGTGGGCATGCAGATCGGCTACGGCGTGATGCGCCGTCTGAATACCGCCAACCTGTCCGAGAGCGTTTCGGTGGATACCGTTTCGACGGCGCTGAAGGGCGGCCTTGAGTGGGGCAACGGCTTTACGCAGTTTCCGCTCGATTTTACCGTCGACGAGGCCGATGAGCGCACGGGCACGGTTGAGGTGACGGTGTTGGACACGTCGTCTGCCAATGAGCTCGAGCTGCTGTCCAACGGGCAGATTCAGGCCGCTGCGCTTGCGACCAACGCGCTGCTCAACGATAAGATCGACCGCGTGGTGTATAACGTTCACGCCTATATCGACGAGGATAGCAACATTCAGCACGATTCCTTCTTTGGCATGTTTCCCGCGCGGGGTCATCAGAGCGCCATTTTGACGTTTGTGTGGACCAAGAGCTCATCCAACGCCACGAGTATCGACTGGAAGATGCGCATCGTAAGCATGGACGACACCATTGCCGAGCGCATTCAAAAACAGGTGAACTCGGTTTCGTCGCTGATCGAGGACCCGGTGGTGAGCCAGACCAAGATTGACGAGGAAAAGGCCGAACGTGACCTGGAGCATCGTCTGCATGGCCGCGAGATTTTCCGCGGCGGCAAGCCCGATCGCTCACCGTCCGATCTGCTGGAACAGGACAAGCAAAAGTAAGAGGCCATTATCCCGCGTGAGCCACAAGCCCACGCGGGATAATTTTTCTGGGACGGGGATTAAATAATCATTATGCATAGAAAGTCATAATTATCATTTCGTAAACATTTCGATGAAATTAACGCCATGAGGCATGCTTGCGGTTACAATACCGCGAGGCCTAACTACACACCTTTAAGCCGGTCCTGTGAGACCGGGAAGGAGAATTATGGCGAACAACCATACCGCGGGCGCTGCCGCCCGCACCTTCGCGCCCAGCGAGCTTTGCCAGCGTATGCTGGCCAAAACCAGCAAGGGCACCTGCGGTCCCTGTATCCTGTATCTTGAGGATGGGACCATTTTTTATGGACGTGCATGCGGCGCCGAGGGCACCGCGACCGGCGAAGTCTGCTTCAACACCTCGCTCGAGGGCTACTTTGAGGTCATGACCGACCCGAGTTATGCCGGCCAAATTGTAACCATGACCTATCCGCAGATCGGCAATTACGGTATCGACGAGACCGATGTCCAGTCGGCCTTCCCCGGCGACGCCGTGCGCCCTGCGAGCGCTCCGGCTATGCGCGGCATGATCGTTCGCGATATGTGCGCCACGCCTTCTAACTGGCGCTCGGCCGTCAGCGTGCCGGAGTACCTGCGCGCTCACGGCATCGTCGCTATCGAGGGTATCGACACCCGCGCTCTGGTGCGCCATCTGCGCGACAATGGTTCCAAGATGGGCATTATCTCGACCGAGATCTTCGACGTCGACGAGCTTGCCGAGCGCTTGTCCGCTGCGCCCACGCTGGTAGGCGAGAACCTGGTCAAGACCGTAAGTTGCCCCGCGCCTCACGAGTTTGTGGCCGCCGACCTGCCTGCCACGCATGACTTTGCGCTTGCGGCTGCCGCTCCTGCCCGTCACAAAGTGGTCGCCTACGACTGCGGTGTGAAGCGCGGTATTCTGGAGGGCCTGGTCCGTGCCGGCTGCGATCTCACCGTCGTGCCGTGGGATGCGCCCGCCCAGCAGGTGCTCGACATGAATCCCGATGGCGTCTTTTTGTCCAACGGCCCCGGCGACCCCGATGCCGTGGTGGAGACCTATGAGCAGGTACAGCAGCTGATCGGCAAGGTGCCGGTCTTTGGCATTTGCCTCGGTCACCAGATGATCAGCCTGGCCTGCGGCGCCCAAATGGAAAAGCTTAAATTCGGTCACCGTGGCGGTAACCAGCCGGTTATGAATCTGGTGAGCCGTCGCGTGGAGATCACCGCGCAAAACCACGGCTTTGGCCTGCTGTTCCCCAGTCTGGGCAAACTGATTCCGGAGCTTTCCGGCGGCGAAACCGAGCATGCGGCCGACGGTGACCTGCGCGCCTGGGTGCGTCGCGGCATCGCGCCGGTCGTGATGAACGAGCGCTTTGGTCGCATTCGCCTGACACATGTGAACCTCAACGACGGCACCGCCGAGGGCATCCAGCTGCTCGACGCCCCGTGTTTCTCGGTCCAGTACCACCCCGAGGCTTCGCCTGGCCCCACCGATGCCCACTATCTCTTTACCGCCTTTACGCGACTCATGGACGGCGAGGAGAACTACCTGGACATCGACACCGCGAAGGACCGCCTCGCCGGCTGGAATTTCGCCGAGTCCGAGAACGCTGCGACCGAGGAGAACTAACATGCCGAAACGTACTGACATCAAGCGCATCCTCGTTATTGGTTCGGGCCCCATCGTTATTGGCCAGGCCTGCGAGTTCGACTACTCCGGCGCCCAGGCCTGCAAGGTGCTCAAGGAGGATGGCTTTGAGGTCATCCTGGTCAACTCCAACCCGGCGACCATCATGACCGACCCGGGCTTGGCCGACCGCACCTATGTTGAGCCTATCACCGCCGAGTTTATCGAGCGCGTGATCAAGAAAGAGCGCCCGGACGCGCTGCTGCCCACGCTGGGCGGCCAGACCGGTCTGAACGCCGCCGTCGAGCTGGCAAAGGACGGTACGCTCGACAAGTACGGCGTCGAGATGATCGGCTGCGACCTGGCCGCCATCGAGCGCGGCGAGGACCGCAAACTCTTTAACGAGGCCATGGCCGAGATTGGCCTGGAGGTCGCGCGCTCGGGCTACGCCTACAGCGTGGCCGACGCCGAGGCCATCGCCGAGCGCGTGGGCTATCCCTGCGTGCTGCGTCCGAGCTTTACCCTCGGCGGTGCCGGCGGCGGCATCGCGCATACCCACGAGGAGCTCGTCTCCATCGTGAGCCAGGGCCTTGAGCTCTCGCCTGCCCATGAGGTGCTGGTCGAGGAGTCCATCGAGGGCTGGAAAGAGTATGAGATGGAGGTCATGCGCGACCACGCCGGCAACGGCATCATCGTGTGCTCCATCGAGAACCTCGACCCCATGGGCGTGCACACCGGCGACTCCATCACCGTGGCGCCAGCGCAGACCCTCTCCGACCTTGAGTATCAGCGCATGCGTGTCGCGTCGCTCGCCATTCTGGAGAAGATCGGCGTCGAGACCGGCGGCTCCAACGTGCAGTTTGCCGTGAACCCCCAGACCGGCCGCCTGATCGTCATCGAGATGAACCCGCGCGTGAGCCGTTCGTCCGCACTGGCCTCCAAGGCCACGGGTTTCCCCATCGCCAAGGCCGCCGCGCGCCTGGCCGTGGGCTATACGCTCGACGAGATCGTCAACGATATCACCAAGGCAACGCCCGCCTGCTTTGAGCCCACGATCGACTACTGCGTGGTCAAGGTGCCGCGCTTTGCCTTCGAGAAGTTTAAGGGTACCGACCCCACGCTCACCACGCGTATGAAGGCCGTGGGCGAGATTATGGCGATCGGCCGCACCTTTGAGGAGGCCTTCGGCAAGGCCATGCGCTCACTGGAGGACGGTCACCAGGGCATCTGCGCCGGTGGCAAGGAGGGTGCCGACAAGCTGAGCGACGATGAGCTCGCTCAGGCCGTGGCAACCCCGACCGAGCACCGCATCTTCTTTGTGGTCGAGGCCCTGCGCCGTGGCTGGGACATCGCCCACATCCATGCCATCTGCGGTATCGATCCGTGGTACCTCAACCGTATCAACGACATGGTGCAGGTCCAGGAGAGCATCCGCGGCCTGCGCGTGGAGGATATCGACGCCGACGCGATGCGCCTGCTCAAGCAGTACGGCACGAGCGACGCCGAGATCGCCGCGCTGACCGGCTCGGACGAGCGCTTTGTGCGCGCCTATCGCAAGGGTCTGGGCGTGGTTCCCAGCATGAAGACGGTCGATACCTGCGCGGCCGAGTTCTCGAGCGCCACGGAGTACCACTACAAGACGTACGAGAACATCTACCGCACGAGCCCGGATGCCAAGAAGTGCGTGGCTCCCGACGAGACCACGCCGGCGGACAAGCCCAAGGCGATGATCCTGGGCGCCGGCCCCAACCGCATTGGCCAGGGTATCGAGTTCGATTACTGCTGCGTGCACGCGAGCTACGCGCTGGCGGCCCGCGGCTTCGAGACCATCATGGTCAACTGCAATCCCGAGACCGTTTCGACCGACTACGACACGTCCGACCGCCTGTACTTCGAGCCGCTCACCTACGAGGACGTCATGGACGTCATTGACGTTGAGCGTCCCGACGGCGTCGTGGTGACGCTCGGCGGCCAGACCCCGCTTAAGCTGGCGCGCATGCTCGAGGAGAGCGGCGTGAACATCATGGGTACCAAGCCCGACGCCATCGATTTTGCCGAGGACCGCGAGCGCTTTGCCGCCCTGCTCGACAAGCTGGGCATTATGTACCCGCCGGCGGGTCAGGCCACCTCGTTTGAGGAGGCCGAGGCCGTGGCCGCGCACATCGGCTACCCGCTGCTGGTGCGTCCGAGCTACGTGCTGGGCGGCCGCGGCATGATGATCGCCTACGATGCCGAGCATCTGCGCGATTACATGGCAGAGGCTGCGCGCATCAGCCCCGACTACCCGGTGTATCTGGACCGCTTCCTGGAGGGCGCAATCGAGTCCGATGTCGACGCCCTGTGCGATGGCGAAGAGGTATACATCGGCGGCATCCTGGAGCATATCGAGGAAGCCGGTATTCACTCCGGCGACTCCGCGACCTGCATCCCGCCGTTCAGCTTTAGCGAGAGCCTGCAGGCGAAGCTCCGCGAGACCACGCGCCGCATCGCGATGGCGCTGGGAGTCCGCGGTCTGGTCAACGTGCAATATGCCATCAAGGGCGAGACCGTCTACGTGATCGAGGCCAACCCGCGCGCCAGCCGTACCGTGCCGTTTATCTCCAAGGCCACCGGTGTGCCGCTGGCCAAATGCGCGGCGCGCATCATGGCAGGCGATTCCATCGCGAGCTTGGGCCTGCCGAGCGACGAACGTCAGCTGGACTGGTTCTGCATGAAGGAAGCCGTCATGCCCTGGGGTCGTTTCCCGGGCGCCGACGTCATCCTGGGGCCCGAGATGAAGTCGACGGGCGAGGTCATGGGTATCGCCAAGAGCTATCCCGAGGCATACGCCAAGACGCAGCTGGCGATTGACTACAAGCTGCCCGACCCGAGCGTCGGCAAGGTGTTCATCAGCGTGTGCGACCGCGACAAGCGCCACATCCTTTCGGTCGCCCGTATCCTGCGCTACCTGGGCTTTGACATCTGCTCCACCGAGGGTACGGCGCGCGTGCTGCGTGGAGGCAACGTGACGTGCGAGGTCGTGGAGAAGATTAGCGGCCCGCACGACGGCGAGCGCCCCAACATCGGCGACCTCATCGCCGATGGCAAGATCGCGGTGATCATCAACACGCCGTACGGTCCGGGCTCGCGCGGCGACGGCTATCTGCTGCGCACCGAGGCAGTGCGACGCGGTGTGACCTGCGTGACCGCGATGTCTGCCGCCAACACGTACGTGAGTGCCATCGAGGCGGTGCGTGAGGACCAGCAGGGTCACGGCAGCGCCAACGACATGGGCATGGACGTCATCGCCCTGCAGGACCTGCCGCAGCACACGCTGTAGTTGACCTGGCCGGCCGGGGCGGGAGGGGCCGAGATTTCCCCCTTTCGCTCCGGCTGCAAGCAGAGTCGCTCAGGAAGAAACTCGGCCCCTCCCGCCCCGGCCTGCGGTGACTTGGCTGCGCCGTGTGCTGCGGAAGGGGCTTTGCGCGATGACTGGGGCTGAGAAAAAGTGAGTGTGGGATCCGCCGTTCGTTCGAACGGCGGATCCCACGTTAATATTTCAGCCAACGTACGTCATAGCAATCCCCGGTAGGTCGAAGGTGCTCTGCGGCGGCCCGGTGTTTTCATCTGAACGACTTTGCGTAGCAACCGGAGTGAAGATGAAAACACCGGGCCGCCGCAGAGCACCCACAGACCGCAGGGACGGGAGCAGCTATACTACTCTCAGTAGTTAAGGGTCGCGGATTCGCTGCGTCACCGCTCTCAACAGGAGGTCTATGTTTATGGCAGATCAGAAGCCGGTTGTCGGGATCATCATGGGTTCCAAGTCCGATCTGGGCGTTATGGAAGGCTGCACCGCCGAGCTCGAGGCACTGGGTGTGCCCTATGAGCTCGTCATTGCGAGCGCGCACCGCACGCCGGCGAAGGTCCACGAGTGGGCTTCGACTGCCGCCGATCGCGGTATCAAAGTGATTATCGCCGCCGCCGGCAAGGCCGCTCACTTGGGTGGTGTCGTGGCTGCCTTTACGCCGCTGCCGGTTATCGGCGTGCCTATGAAGACGAGTGACCTGGGCGGCATGGATTCGCTGCTATCGATGGTGCAGATGCCTTCGGGCGTGCCCGTGGCCTGCGTTGCCATCAACGGCGCCAAGAACGCCGCCATCTATGCCACACAGATTCTGGGTGCTTGCGACCCCGAGTACCGCAAGGTTATCGAGAAGATGAAGCAGGAGATGGCTGACGCCTAAGCGTTCCGCCGTTTCACCGCAGTATAAGGAGAGCCATGTCCGATTATCAGGGAAAACGATTCAAGGCTTCTCAGATTCCCGATCCGTCGAAGCCAGGTGCTGCCCGTGCGGCACAGCAGGGTCGGACATCCTCTCCTCAGCAGCCGCGCGCGCCGCGCCCCGTGACACCGGCGACGCATCGTCGACAGGACGCGCCGGCCGCATATCGTCCTTCGTCTTATAGCTCCGCTAAGAAGCCGCCCCGGTCTTCATCGCATGCCGCGCCGTCGGATTGCACCGAGCCGCCGCGCAAAAAGCGCCGCTCCATTATTCCCATTCTGCTCATCATCATCGGTATCGGTCTGATTGTCGCCGCCGCCGCTATCTTTATTAATGCCCAGATTGGCTATAAGCAGGCGAGCGATTCGTATCAGAAAATCGAGAAGCAATATGTAAGCGATAAGGACGCCAGCGGCGTGCCGATTATCGACTTTGATGCGCTTGCTCAGACGAACCCCGAGATTGTGGGTTGGATTTACGTGCCGGGAACCAACATCAACTATCCCGTGGTGCAGACCAACAACAACTCCAAATACCTCAACACGCTGTTCGACGGAACGGCTAACGCGTCCGGTGCCATTTTCCTGGATAGCGATGACACCGCGCCGGGAATGGTCGACCAGCAGACCACGATCTACGGTCACCATATGAACGACGGGTCGATGTTCAACGTGATTTCGGACACCACTGATCAGGCGACGTTCGATAGCATTGAATATGTGTACTACATCACGCGCGATGCGACGTATAAGCTGCGTCCGCTGGCGACCAAGGTGGTCGAGGACACGTATGCCAAGGCGCGCACGACCAATTTTGAGGGCGACGATGGGCTCAAGAACTACCTGTCCGAGATGCTCGACGGTGCCTCTGCCGTGGCGAGCGATGCCACCGATCGTGCCGCTTCGGCAACTAAGGTTGTAACGCTCGTGACCTGCCGTTCGCTGTCGCTGAGCAACACACGCGCCGTCATGGTGCTCACGCCGGTCGAGGAATAAGTTGTTCGAGAGTAGCTAAAAAGCCCCGTCCCAAATTAGCTACTCGACGACGGTAAGGGAGAAATGATGCTCGAGAGTGGCAAATTGATGCCTTCGATTGATGCTTGGCTGCGCGAGGCCAAGGCCGATGCTTCGGCGGCAGGCTGTGGGATGTATCTGACGCATAACGGTGTGGTGCGCGCGACGCCCAAGGCTGAGGTGCGCGGAGTCGAGACCGATGGCGTGGCGCCTGGGCATAAGGTGGGCGGCATGGTGTTTGGCTTCGATGCTCAGAAGGTGCAGGCTGCTATCGAGGCGACGCGTGCGATGCCGGGTATCGGCTATGTGCGTGTGTGGCTGGCAAGCGGCGAGCTTGCCGTAGGTGACGACATCATGCTCGTGCTCATCGGCGGGGACATTCGCCCGCACGTGGTCGATGCGCTGCAGGCGCTCGTTGGCACCATTAAGAACGAATGCGTGAGTGAGGTCGAGCGCGAGGCGTAGAGGCTTGCGTCGATAGAAGGATCGTTTATAAAAATGCCCACCGGTACGTGTGATACCGGCGGGCATTTTGCGTTTTGGGCGCGGTGGGCGCTACACGCGCGTCGCATCCTTGGGGCTCATGGTCATGCTCTGGAAGCGGTTTTCCATGTACTCGTTATCGAAGTGCTCTCCGTAGAACTGTGCGACGGGAATGTCCGGCTCCGTGCCGTTAACGCGCTGGTACCAGTAGTCGAGCGACTGCAGCGTCATGACGCCGTCGACCAGCATGATAACGGTAAAGATGACGGTGGCCGAGTAGCGGCTCTTCCAGGGGATCTTGTTGATAAGCTTAAGCAGCCTCGGCAGCAGCAGCTTGATCCAGATGAGGCCGCCCAGGCCCCACAGGCAGGCGAAGCCCGTGCAGGTGCGTCCGCCCGTGAGGACCACGAGCGGATCGGGCAAACCGAACAGCGTTATGTGCGAGTAGCTCCACGAGACCACGCCAAACGCGGTCTGCATAAACCAGCCCACGAACACCTCAAAGCTGGCGCCGAGCAGGGCGCTCACCAGGAAAATGATGATGGGGTTCTTTTTGTAGAAGCGGTTAAGCACCATGGTCATGAGCACGGCGCCAAATCCGTAGATGGGGCTGAAGGGGCCAAACAGCATGCCGGCGCGGTTCTGATAGACGCCCGGGTCGTCGACTGTCATGTGCCAGATGTCCTCGGCGATCAGGCCGAGTATGCAGCAGACAAAGAACACCCAGAACAGGTTGAAGTAGTTGAGCTTGATGTAGCCCTCGCCGGTTTCATCGCGGCCGAGCATGCCCTCGGCGGCGGCGTCGCGGTCGAGCATCTCCTGCAGGCGGCGCTGCAGTTCGCGCTCCTGACGAAGCGTGGGGTCGACGGTTGCCGAAAGTGCAACGAGGATGCCGAGCTGGATCGCGGGACGCAGCAGGAAGGGCCCGATGCCCTGGAGCATCACGTCGACCAAAAGCTCGACGACGGTGAATGCAATAAGGATGTAGGACAGGCGGGCGGCGTTGCGGCGCTGGTTTTTGATAAGGTCCAGGCCAAAGATGATTAGGATGACGGCACTTGCCGCAGAGAGCATGATGCCGGCGACGATAAGGCCGACTGCGACGAGCGTGTTGTCGCCGAGCTTTTCGGTGGCGTTGCCGTTAACAAGTGCCGTGATGACCTGCCACATAAAGGCAGCGACCGACGGGAGCGTGCCCACGCCGGAAAGGATGCACAGGACGGCGTACACCTTAATGATGAGGGGGATCTTCTTGACCTCCGTGGCGCTGGGGACGCTGGGGTCGAGTTCGTTTCGATCCATACAGAACCTTTCTCGCTTTGTTGTAGGTTATAAGGATACGCCGCCGACCTGCCAAAAGACAGGACGAACGTCCCAATTGCAACAATGTAAGCCCTAACGGCGGGCGAGACGCGCCGCAACGGAAGCATGCGGGATCGTCGGTCCCGAGGCGATTGCCCAATAAAATGTTTGGCTGCAAAACGGATTATAAGCTCGGTGGGCTTTTAAAAAGCGCTGCTCATGCGCTGAGGAGCACGTCGCGCCGTGCGTATAATAAGGCGGGTAACGCCAAAAAAACGAGGCTCTGAGGGGATACCATGTCTCAAGAAACCATCCGCGCGGCCGAGCGTGCCGCGGGACAGGTGAACACCATGTCGACGTATGATCCGGACTCCGACCAGCTGCATGAGGAATGTGGCATTTTCGGCGTATGGGCGCCCGATCGCGACGTGGCTCGACTGACGTACTTTGGCCTGCGTGCACTGCAGCACCGTGGCCAGGAATCGGCGGGAATCGCCGTGGGTGACGGCGGCACGGTTATGGTCCGCAAGGATCTGGGCCTGCTCGACCGCGTGTTCTCCAATGCCGACCTGTCGACGCTCTCCGGCCAGCTGGCCGTGGGTCATGTGCGCTACGGCACCGCCGGCGCCAAGAGCTGGGAAGCCTCTCAGCCGCACCTCTCTACCATCAACAGCGTCATTATCGCGCTTGCTCACAACGGCACCCTCGTCAACACCGACGAGCTGCGCCGCCAGCTGATCGAGCTGGGCGTGCCATTCCTCTCCAATTCGGATTCCGAGGTCGCGACCAAACTCATCGGCTACTTTACCCAGCGTACGGGCCATCTGCGCGAGGGCATTCGCAAGACCATGGAGCTCGTGCGCGGCGGCTACGCCATGACGCTCATCAACGAGCAAGCGCTCTATGCATTCCGCGATCCGCACGGCATTCGCCCGCTCGTGCTGGGCAAGCTGGTGGACGAGGGTCTTGATCAGGCCGACGCCGCAGCCGTTTCGCAGCTGCCGTCGCAGGACGGCGCCGCGACGGTCGACTCCGCCGTCCGTGTCACGCGCGCCGGCGGCTGGGTCGTTGCTTCCGAGACCTGCGCACTCGACATCGTGGGTGCCGAGTACGTCCGTGACGTCCGTCCCGGCGAGATCTTGCGCATCAGCGCCGAGGGTCTGGTATCCGAGCAGGGCGTGCCTGCAGCCGAAGAGCCCGCCAACTGCATCTTTGAGCAGGTCTACTTTGCCCGCCCCGACTCCATCATGAACGGCAAGAGCGTCTATGCCTGCCGTTACGACATGGGTCGCCAGCTGGCACACGAGGAGCCCGTCGAGGCCGACCTGGTCATCGGCGTGCCCGACTCTGGCCTGCCGCCCGCGGAGGGGTATTCGCACGAGAGCGGTATTCCCTTTGGCGAGGGCCTTATCAAGAACCGCTACGTGGGCCGTACGTTTATCGAGCCTACGCAGGAGTTGCGCGCCATGGGCGTGCGTATGAAACTCAACCCGCTGCGCGACAATATCGAGGGCAAGCGCCTGGTCGTCATCGACGACTCCATCGTGCGCGGCACCACCATGGTGCAGCTCGTCAAGATGCTGCGCAACGCCGGCGCCAAGGAGATTCACATCCGCATCAACTCGCCCGAGGTCATTTGGCCGTGCTTCTACGGTATCGATACCGACGTGCAGTCGCAGCTTATCAGCGCCAACAAGACGGTCGACGAGATTTGCGAGTATATCGGCGCCGATTCGCTGGCCTTCCTTTCGGTCGAGGGCCTGCTTAAGGTCATGCCCAAGGGCGGCTACTGCGACGCGTGCTTTACCGGCCGCTATCCCGTGGCGATTCCCGAGAGCTTTGGCCGCGACAAGTTTATGGAGGGCTTTAAGCCCCGCAACCTGGACAAGCCGCTGTACTTTGACGACGACGCCGTGGTCGAGAAATACGACGACCGCAGCTGGGAAGAGGAGCACGGCGAGGCCTAAAACCTGCCATATGGGGACAGGTATATTTTGGTAGGTTTTACCTGCTGTTTTGTTGATATGACGGCGGGTGCTGTTATGGCACACGCCGAAATGAACGCAATTATGAGCACCGTTTGGCGCCCGCGCGGCGCGACGGTAGTGGGAGAGGAAGGCTCAGATGAGCGACAGCAAGCATGTGACGTACGAGGACGCCGGCGTCGATACCGCCGAGGGCGGTCGCGCCGTCGACGCGATTAAGCAGATGGTCAAGGACACCAATCGTCCCGAAGTTATCGGCGGCATCGGTGGCTTTGGTGGCCTGTTCTCGGCCGCCGCGCTTAAGGATATGGAAGACCCGATCCTGATCAGCGGTACCGACGGCGTGGGCACCAAGCTCGTGCTCGCCCAGATCATGGACCGTCACGAGACGGTGGGCCAGGATCTGGTCGCTATGTGCGTCAACGACATTTTGGCTTCGGGCGCCGAGCCGCTGTTCTTCCTGGACTACGTTGCCATTGGCCACATAGAGGCCGAGCACATGGCAAAGATTATCAAGGGTGTGGCCGACGGCTGCAAGCTCGCGGGCTGCGCGCTCGTGGGCGGCGAGATGGCCGAGCACCCGGGCGTCATGGCTCCGGCCGACTACGACCTCGCCGGCTTTACCGTGGGCGTCGTCGACCGTCCCAAGATGCTCGACCCCGCAAACGTCCGCCCCGGCGACGTGATCCTGGGCCTGCCTTCCACCGGCGTGCACTCCAACGGCTACTCGCTCGTGCGCAAGGTCATCGGCGTCGACGGCATCAAGCCGGGCACGCCCGAGGCCGCCGCTAAGGCCGAGGAGCTGAGCCGTCCGCTCGAGGAGCTCGGTGGCGCTTCGCTGGCTGACGCCCTGCTGGCCCCCACGCGCATTTATGTGAAGCCGATTCTTGAGCTGCTGCGCGGCGGCGCCAACGTGCATGCTATCGCCCACATCACCGGCGGCGGTATTACCGAGAACCTCAACCGCGCGCTCGCCGACGACGTTGACGCCGTGGTCACCCGCAACGGCGCCGAGATGGGTTGGGACGTTCCTCCCGTCATCACCTACGTGTCGCGCCAGGCCGAGCTCGCCCCCAACGAGGCATGCAAGACCTTCAACATGGGCGTTGGCCTGTGCCTGATCGTCGCCCCCGAGGACGAGGCCGCGGTTACCGAGGCCCTGGTCGCGCTGGGCGAGAAGCCGTTCCGCGTGGGCGAGTGCGTCGAGGGTTCCGGTAAGGTCGTGTACTCCGATGAGCGCTAACGAGCAGATGGCTGCCGCCGAGGGCCTGGACTTTGTGCCCTATACCCGTCCGACCGCCACCGATACGGCCGAGCCGCTTAAGATCGGTGTGCTCATCAGCGGTTCGGGTACCAACCTGCAGGCGCTGATCGATCTGATCGCCGCCGGTAAGCTCAACGCCTCGATTGAGCTTGTGGTGTCGAGCCGTCCTTCGGCTAAGGGTTTGCAGCGCGCTGAGCGCGCGGGCATCCAGACGCTCACGCTGTCCAAGGATGTCTATGCCGACCCTATTGCCGCCGACGAGATCATCGCGCACGAGCTGCTCGAGCGCGGCTGCGAGTATGTGGTCATGGCCGGCTACATGCGCATGGTGCACACGCCTCTGTTGGCGGCGTTTCCCAACCGCGTGGTCAACTTGCATCCGGCGCTGCTGCCGAGCTTTACCGGTGCGCATGCGATTGACGATGCCTTTGCGCGCGGCGTCAAGGTAACTGGCGTGACCGTGCATTTTGCCAACGAGGTCTACGACAACGGTCCCATCATCGCCCAGCGTGCGCTGGCTGTCGAGGAGGGCTGGGATGTCGACACGCTCGAGGAGCACATCCACGCGATTGAGCACGTGCTGTATCCCGAGGTCGTGCAAATGCTCGCCGACGGCCGCGTCCACGTGCTGGAGAGCGGCAAGGTCGCAATTGATGCGCCCCGCGGCTAGCGGCGCACAGTACAATTTAGTTGAGTGGTCAGGGTGGTCATTGGCGCCAAGGCGCGCGTGGCCACCTTTTGTTTTGGGTAGTCACCCGCGACGTTCTTGAATGACTAGTCGTTTAAGAACGTCGCAGGTGACTAGGTGAGAGAGGTGAGCGCATGGCGGATAACGAAGCGCTGTTTACGCCTGAGCTGGTGTTTTTTGATTGGGAGTGTGCGACGCCGGGTGAGGTGTTTGCGCAGCTCGAGAGTGAGCTTGCTCCGCGCGGCTACATTGCCGACGGTTGGCTCGACGCCGTTCGCACGCGCGAGGATGCCTATCCCACGGGTCTTGCCATGCCGGCGGCAAACATTGCCATTCCGCATACCGATCCGGGGTTTGTGGCCAAGCCCTATATCGCGGTGGTGAAGCCCTCCGCGCCCGTGACATTTAACGCTATGGCTGGCATGGGCGCTCCGGTGCCGGCGCAGATCGTCATCAATCTGGGCATCGCCGAGCCGGGCGGCCAGGTCGAGGCTCTGCAGGCGCTCATGAACATCTTTATGGACGCCGATGCCGCAGCCGACGTGCTCGGCCAGACCACGCCGCAGGGCATGGTCGACGCCATCCGCCGCCACTTCTAAGGTGGGGCTAAGCCGGCACCTAGGGACGTTCCTTATGTGCCGGCACTTGGGGACTGTCCCTAACTGCCGGCAGAAAAGGAACGTCCCTAACTGCCGGCTGCCAGAGCTGTCCCCTTTGCACCAAAATGGTGCAGATTAACCTGTCCCCAATGCACCAAGCGTGCCGCGGGGGCTGCGTTGTGACACAATGGCGTTTGTTCGATTCGTTATGCGAAAGGCCAACTATGGCAAATAAGAAAAAGAACCCCGCACTCGAGCCGACGCCCGAGCAGCAGGCTCGCGCCGCCTCCAACTCTCGCAAGAAGCAGCGCAAGACCCGCGTGTCCAAGACCGTCAAGATCGTTCTGGTGGTCATCGGCGTGCTGGCGATGCTGCTTTCCGTCTCGGCGATGGCGTGCTCCGGCCTTATGTCGCAGGCCGAGGACACCTCGGGCTACAAGCTGACCGGCGGTGTTGCTGCTACTATCAACGGCACCAACCTCACCGAGGACACCGTGACCAAGCAGATCATGAGCATGCGCACGTCCTACGGCTACACCAAGGACAAGGACTGGGCGCAGTATCTGGTCGACAACGACCTCACGCCCAAGAAGTATCGCAAGCAACTCATCGACTCCTACACGCAGCAGATTCTGCTTCAACAGGCACAGAAGGAGAACGGCGTGACGGTGTCGGACGAGGAGGTCGAGAAGGCTTGGAAGGACGCGTGCAAGAGCGCGGGCGGTGCCAAGGCCTTTAAGAAGACCCTCAAGACCTACGGCTATACCGAGGATACCTACAAGGATTCGCTCAAGGAGAGTCTGGCGCAGCAGAAACTCAAGGATGCCGCCGCGCCCACGAGCAAACCCAAGGACAGCGAGATTGTCGATTACATCAACGAAAACCTGTCCAGCTACAACGACGCCCGTCGCTCGTCGAACATCCTGATCAAGGTTGATTCCGACGCTTCCGACGAGGACAAGGCTGCCGCCAAGGCCAAGGCGCAGGAGTGCCTGGACAAGATCAACTCCGGTGAGCTGAGCTTTGAGGACGCCGTTGAGCAGTACTCCGAGGACACCGGTTCCAAGGAGAAGAAGGGCGATGTGGGCTGGGATAAGCTCACCACCTTTGTCGACAGCTACCAGACGGCGCTCGAGGGGCTCAACAAGGGCGACGTGAGCGAAGTCATCGAGTCGACCTATGGCTACCACATCATCAAGTGCACCGACTACTTCCATGTCGATAATCAGGTTGATGACATCAACCAGGTGCCCAAGGCCATCAAGAAGTACGTCTCCAACGTGGTGAAGACGCAGGCGGCCAGTACCGCGTACAGTGAGTGGCTGGAGCAGTACAAGAAGGACGCCGACATTACCGTCAACCCCATGCCCAAGGACGTACCCTATAACGTGAGTCTGAAGGGCATCACCAAGAGTTCGACCGACGATTCGTCGACGACTGAGTAATCATGGGGCGGTGCTCGCGCGAGTGCCGCCCACGCTATTAGAGAGGATTTGCAGATGACCAACGAAGAGCTGCAGAAGGAAATGATCGCGGCCATGAAGGCCAAGGACAAGGTTCGCCTGTCCATCATTCGCCAGGTTAAGGCCGAGGTGAAGAATATCGAGGTCAATGAGCGCCGCGATGTGACCGAGGAAGACGTCAACAGCATGATCAAGCGTCTGATCAAGCAGACGAGCGAGACACTGGAGATGTCCATCAAGGCCGGCACCGACCAGGAGCGTACCGACAACCTGACCGAGCAGGTCAAGATTCTGGAGAGCCTGCTGCCCGCGCAGGTTTCGGGCGAGGAGCTCGAGGCTCTGATCGAGCAGGTCATCGCCGAGCTGGGCGCCACGTCCAAGAAGCAGATGGGCCAGGTTATGGGTGCACTCGGCAAGGCCACTGGCGGCAACTTCGATAAGCCGGCCGCGGCAAAGATCGTCGGAGCCAAACTCGCGTAATTTGTTACGCGGTTTTACCAAACCGCGTAACGGCTCGACGCTGCAAACCCGTACACGCGGCAATCTGACGTTCAATTTCAAGGGCGCGACCATAAGGTCTGCGCCCTTTCATTTCACGTCACCTTGCTCGCGTGTACGGGTTTTCGCTGACTTATGCTCAACAAGGGCGGTTGGGCGCTCACTGGGGACAGACTTAAATGAGTGCCCAATGAGTGGGTGGAAGATTGCGGGTTCTTTACGGGAATGTAGTGTGGGCTGCGGAAACGTGGTTCTTTCCGTACAATAGTTCAACTCGTGTAAACGCAGGGAAGGGACATTCATGGCAGACATGATCGAGATCAAGCATCTCAACAAGTACTTTGGCGACCTGCATGTGCTCAAAGATATCAACCTCACCGTCAAGCGCGGCGAGAAGCTCGTAATGATCGGGCCTTCCGGCTCGGGTAAGTCGACGCTCATCCGCTGTGTCGATTATCTTGAGGAGCCCACGTCGGGCGAGGTCATCATCGACGGTACGCCGCTCACTAAGAAGAATCACCTGGAAATGGCTCGCAAATATAGCTCCATGGTGTTTCAGCAGTTCAACCTGTATCCCAACATGACGGTGCTGGGCAATCTGACGCTCGCGCCCATCAAGCTGCAAAAGAAGAGCAAGGAGGAGGCGACCGAGATCGCCGTCGCCGCGCTCAAGCGCGTCGGCATGGCGCATAAGGCCGGCGAGTATCCGCAGAACCTCTCGGGCGGTCAGCAGCAGCGCATCGCCATCGCCCGTGCCCTGTGCACCAAGCAGCCCATCATCCTGTTTGACGAGCCGACCTCGGCGCTCGACCCCGAGATGGTCCAGGAGGTTCTGGACGTTATGATTGAGCTCGCGCAGGAGGACATCACCATGATCTGCGTGACGCACGAGATGGGCTTTGCGCGCCAGGTGGCCGACCGCGTCATCTTTATGGAGGACGGCCGCATCCTGGAGGAGGGCACGCCCGAGCACTTCTTCGATAACCCCGAGAACCCGCGCTGCCGCGAGTTCCTGTCCAAGATTCTGCACTAGGCGCGGTGATGGACATGACGGATATGACGAGGGCGGCCGTGTCGCGCCGTCACTTTTTGCAGCTGGCGGGCGCCGGCATGCTCGCGCTGACGGGGACCGCGCTCACCGGTTGCGGCAACTCCACCAGCGGCGAGGGTTCCGACAAGGGATCCAAGCTTGCGGCCATCAAGTCGCGCGGCCATCTGAATGCCGGCGTCAAGAAAGATGTTCCCGGCTACGGCTATTACGACACCGCCAAAGGCCGCTTTGAGGGCATGGAAGTCGATTTGTGCTACCAGATCGCCGCCGCTGTCTTTGGCGTGAGCTACAAGGAAGCCCGTGCCCAGGAGCTTGTCGAGTTTACCGACGTAACGCCCAAGACACGCGGCCCGCTGATCGATAACGGCCAACTCGACGTGGTCGCAGCGACCTACACCATCACCGACGAGCGCAAGAAGAGCTGGGATTTCTCGACGCCGTACCGCACCGACTACGTGGGACTCATGGTCAAGAAGCGTTCGGGCTTTACCTCGATTGAGGACCTGGACGGCAAGGTCATCGGCGTGAGCCAGGGTGCCACCACGCAGGGCCTGATCGAGCAGATGATCAAGGACAACGGCTTTAGCTGCAAGCCCGAGTTTAGGGCCTTTAGCGGCTACCCCATCATCAAGAGCTCGCTCGACGCCGGCAATATCGACGTCTTTGCCATGGACCGCTCCACGCTGGCCGGTTACATGAACGAGACCGTTGAGCTGTTGCAGCCCGAGGTCAAGTTTGGCGAGCAGGGCTACGGCGTGGCGACCAAGAAGGGCTGCGACCTTTCGGCCGTGGTCGATCAGGTGATTTGCGATCGTCTGGCCGACGGCTGGCTCGACCAAGAGGTCAAGACCTGGGGTCTTGTATAGGCGCATCGTCCAAGGAAGGAATCAAATGCTCGAAGGATTATTTGACGCCGACCGTTGGTCGACGACATTTCAAAACATGGGGCCCTTCTGGGAGGGCTTTGGCGTGACGCTACAGGTGGTCGTTGCCGGTCTGCTGCTGTCGCTGGTGCTGGGCACGCTGCTGGGTGTGTTCTCTACCACCCGTTCGCGCGTGCTGCGCGCCATAAGCCGCGTATACGTGGAGTTTTACCAGAACACCCCGTTGCCCGTGCAGGTGCTCTTTATGTACATGGCTGGTCCGCAGTTTTTGCAGGCCATAACCGGTGCCGACCAGCCGGTGCGCATCGCGCCGTTCGTGCTGGGCTTCTTGGGCGTGGGCCTGTATCACGCGGCCTACATCTCGGAGGTCATCCGCACCGGTATCGAGGCGGTTCCGCGCGGTCAGATGGAGGCGGCGCAGAGCCAGGGCTTCACCCGTGCGCAGGCGTACTGGTACATCGTGCTGCCCCAGACATTCAAGATCATTCTGCCGCCGCTGTGCAACCAGGCACTCAACCTAGTCAAGAACACGTCGGTGCTGGCGCTTGTGGCCGGCGGCGACCTTATGTACCGTTCCGACAACTTTGTGAGTCTGTACGGTTACCTGCAGGGATACATCGTCTGCTGCCTTATGTACTTCATCATCTGCTTTCCGCTCGCCATGCTGGTGCAGTGGCTCGAGCGCCGCTCCAAGGAGCGTCCGCGCGGCGTGAGCCTCGCCGAGCTGGGGCTCGACAACGTAGAGGAGGCCTAGCGCATGGAAATCTTCAACGCGACCAACCTGCTCTACATTTGGGGCGGCTTTGTTAAGACGATCGAGATCTCGGCGCTGTCGATCTTTTTCTCGCTCATCTTTGGCACGGTGCTGGCGCTTGTTAAAAGCTATGCGCCCCGCCCGTTCCGTATTTTGGTGAGTGCCTATATCGAGCTGTTCCGTTGCACGCCGAACCTGCTGTGGATCCTGTTTATCTACTTTACGGTGCAGGGCTTGGACATTGTGATTTCGACCATCGCCTTTACGCTGTTTACCAGCGCTGTTATGGCCGAGATTGTGCGCGGCGGCCTCAACTCGATTCCGCGCGGCCAGTTTGAGGCAGCGCAGAGCCAAGGCTTCGGCTTTTTTGCCACCATGCGCTACATCATTCTGCCGCAGACGTTTAAGACGATCATTCCGGCGCTGTTTAGCCAATGCACGACCGTCATTAAGGACAGCTCGTATCTTTCGGGCATTAACGTGGCCGAGCTCATGTACACGGCAAACGTCGTGATGGCCCACGCGATTGATCTGTCGCAGGTACTTATGCTCTACGGCCTGGTGTTTGCGATGTACTTTATGCTCAACTTTGGTATCTCGTTGTTGGTGAGGGCATATCAACGCCGCATCGTGGCCGCATAGTCCTGCTTCCCCAAGCACGGCACCTTGCCCCTCAATCGTCGCTTGCGTACATTTAGTACGCGGCGCTCCTCTTTCGGGGCAATCTGCCGCACTTGGGAAACCAGGACGGTCGTAAGTGACAAAATGGGAATCAGGAATTGCCTTTTCTCATTTGTTAGAAAGGAATCGCGATGAGCGATCTGGAGAACAAGAAGAGTCCTGTGGTCATTACCATCGCGCGCGACTTTGGTGCCGAGGGCCACGAGATCGGACGCATCCTCGCCAACGAGTTGGGGATTCCTCTGTACGACAACGCGCTGCTGGTGCGCGCGTCGCTGCGTGCGGGCGAGTCGCTCGATAAGATGGCCGCCTACGACGAGCGTCTGGCTGTGGAGAACATGGCGTTTCTGCCCGACCGCTACGACGCGCGCTCGTACTCGGACAAGTTGTTCCAAAAGATGAGCCAGGTGATTTTGGACCTGGGCGAGACCGAGAGTTGCATTATCGAAGGCCGCCTGTCCGATTATCTGCTTCACAACAACCCCAACCACATTGCCGTGTTGGTGACCGCACCCTTTGAGGACCGCGTCGAGATCGTGCGCAAGAAGCGCGGCCTTAACAAAAAGAAGGGCGCCAAGCTGGTCAAGCAGCAGCAGAAGGCGCGCGAGGCGTTCTACAAGCGCTACAGCGCCGGAAAGTGGAAGATGACGAGCGGCAAGGACATCGTCGTCAACCGCGCCAAGTTGGGCCGCGAGGGCTGTAAAGACGTCATCGCCGCAGCCTACCGCTATAAAGTGGCGCAGCTCGAAGGCTAGCCGACCAAAACCACCACAAAGGGGACAGGCACCTTTGTGGTGGTTTTTGTTTTAGGCTGAGGGGAAGGCCTTGGCGGCAGTGCCTATCCTCGGCTTTTGCATAGTCTCGATCTGTAACACCAAGCCAGCGAAAATGGCTCTAACTGTTACAGATTGAGATGAACCGTTCGGCCGTCAGCCCAACGTCTTGATCTGTAACACCAGGCGGCATATTTGGTCTCTAACTGTTACAGATTGAGATGCAGCGTGGCCGGCCGGCACAATATCTCAATCTGTAACAACTGCAGGGCTCAACGGACTCCAGCTGTTACAGATTGAGACAAAACGACCGGGCAAGTCCCAAACCACCACAAAGGTGCCTGCCCCATCGTGGTGGTTTGGGCGGCCGGCATAAAAAAGTCCCCGCCGGGCGTGTGCTCGACGGGGACTTTGCCGTTTGATGGCTAGCACTGCAGGTGATTACTCGCCCAGCAGGCTCTTGGTGATGGAAGCGGCGGCCTTCTTGCCGGCGCCCATCGCCAGAATGACCGTAGCGGCACCGGTGACGATGTCGCCGCCGGCCCAGATGCGGGGATCGGTGGTCTGGCCGGTCTCCTCGTCGGCAACGATGTAGCCCCACTTGTTGAGCTCCATCTTGCCGCCGATCTTCTTTGCGAAGGGGTTGGCGTTGGTGCCGATAGCCGAGATCGCGACGTCGCAGGGAATCTCCTCGATGGCGCCCTCGATGGGCACCGGGCGACGGCGGCCGGACTCGTCGGGCTCGCCGAGCTCCATCTTCTGGACCTTGACGGCGCACACGGAGCCGTCCTCGCCAGCGACAAACTCGAGCGGGGAGACGAGCGGCAGAACCTCGACGCCCTCGGCCTTAGCATGGTGCAGCTCGGCGCGACGGCAGGGCATCTCGTCCTCGGTACGACGGTAGGCGATGATGGCGTGCTCGGCGCCCAGGCGCTTGGCGGTACGGACGGCGTCCATAGCCACGTTGCCGCCACCAAAGACGACGACGTTCTTGCCGTGCTTGGTGGGGGTGTCGTACTCGGGGAACTTGTTGGCCTTCATCAGGTTCACGCGGGTGAGGTACTCGTTGGCGAAGAAGACGTTGGGCAGGTTCTCGCCGGGGACGTTGAGGAACTTGGGCAGGCCAGCGCCGGTCGCCACGTAGATGGCGTCGAAGCCCTGCTCGAACAGCTCCTCGGCCGTGGCCATGTTGCCCACGACGGAGTTGTACTCAAACTTGACGCCCATGTCCTCCAGGCCGTCAATCTCGCGCTTGACGACCGCCTTGGGCAGACGGAACTCGGGGATGCCGTAGACCAGCACGCCGCCGCCGGTAAAGAAGGCCTCAAAGACGGTGACGTCAAAGCCGTTACGGGCGAGCTCGCCGGCGCAGGTGATGCCGGACGGGCCAGAGCCCACGACGGCGACCTTCTTGCCGTTCTTGGGGGCCATCTTGGGCGTGGAGGCGAGCTCGGGGCGGTCACCCAGGAAGCGCTCGAGCTGGCCGATGGCCACGGGCTCGGACTTCTTACCACGGATGCACTTGCCCTCGCACTGGTTCTCCTGCGGGCAGACGCGACCGCAGATGGCGGGAAGCATGGAGTCCTCGCGGATGGTATCGAGAGCGCCGCCGAAGTCCTTCGCGCGGATCTGCTCGATAAAGCGGGGAATGTTGATGTTGACGGGGCAGCCCTCAACACAGAACGGCTTCTTGCAGTTGAGACAGCGCTCGGCCTCGGCCAGCGCCATCTCCTCGGTGAAGCCCTTGTCGACGGGGCGGAAGTCGCAGGCGCGCTCGGCAGCCGGCTCCTCGTTATCGGGGGTGCGGGGCGACTTCATATCGGCAACGAAACGACCGTTAACTAGTGGCATGCGCAGCTCTTTTCCTCATAGGCCTTGAGGGACGCGCCCTCTTCGGAACGGTAAGCGGCCTGGCGGGCACGAAGGTCATCCCAGTCGACCAGGGTGGCATCGAAGTCGGGGCCGTCGACGCAAGCGAACTTGGTCACGCCGCCCACCTCGACGCGGCAGCAGCCGCACATACCGGTGCCGTCAACCATGATGGGGTTGAGCGACGCGGTGATGGGGGTGTCGTACTTCTGGGCGGTGAGGGTCGAGAACTTCATCATCGGAACGGGGCCGACGCAGAAGACCTGGCTCACGGCCTTGTCCTGCAGCAGGCGCTCCAGCGGAGCGGTGACAACGCCCTGCTCGCCATAGGAGCCGTCGTCAGTGGTGATGTGGATGTGGTCCTCGTCGAGGAGCTCGCGGAACTGGTCCTCCATGAGCAGGAGGTCCTTGGTGCGGGCGCCCATGATGGCGTGCACCTCGTGGCCGGTCTCGACCAGGTGCTTGGCGACCGGGAAGGCAATTGCCAGGCCGACGCCGCCGCCAATGACGGCGCAGGGGCCCTCAGCCATCTCGGTGGGAACGCCCAGCGGGCCCACGACGTCGCGCAGCGACTCGCCGGCCTCGTAGGTGGAAAGCATCTCGGTGGTCTTGCCGATCACCATGAAGATGAACTCGACCCAGCCCTCGTCACCGTTCCAGCCGGCCAGGGTAAACGGGACACGTTCGCCCGTCTCGTTGGCGCGAACCATGAGGAACTGTCCAGCGTGCGCATGCTTGGCGATTGCAGGCGCCTCGATGCGGAACTTGAACACCTTCTCCGAGAACTGCGTCTTCTCCAGGATCTTATACATAGAACCCCTCTCTTGTTAGGGCCGCCGAACCGTGCCTCCACGGAAATGGACGGTAGCCCGAATAAAACCGTACGCGCACAGGCGTTGTGCAGACATACGGTGCAAATTATACCCTCATGGACATGTCGCTTACGTGTGTCTTCGGCGGTCGGGAAAAGGGTTTATCCACTTCGGCCTACCAAAGGGGGAAAGGTTTATTTTGGCAGGTTTTATCAGGCAAAACGGCAAAGGGGGCCGGCCTCGCGCATCGGTGAGGCCGGCCCCCTTTGGGGCGTTATGCATGTATGGTGGCAGCGTGTTTATTGCGATGTGCCGACTGCGGCGTTTACGCAGATAAAACCTGCCGAAATAAACCTGTCCCTAAATGGTAGGTTTTAGTGCTTGCCGTTGGCGGAGGCGGAGCCGTTGACGTGGTCGCGGGCATAGATCACGCCGTGCACGATTGCCAGGCCGGCGGCGTCTGCGGCGCGGGCGCAGGTGTCCTGGAAGTCCTCGGCCTCGCGGGCGCGCAGCTGCTTGAGCACGTAGTCGGCGACAGCCATCTTGCCGGGAGGGTTGCCGATACCGGTGCGGATGCGGCTGAAGTCGCGGCTGCCCATCTTGTCGATGATGGAGCGCAGGCCGTTGTGGCCGGCGTGGCCGCCGCCCACCTTAACACGCACATCGCCGGCGGGAATATCGAGCTCGTCGTGGATTACGAGCAGCTCCTCGGCCTTGATTTTGTACTCGCGGCAGAGCTTGGAGATGGGGCCGCCCGAGGTGTTCATGTATGACTGCGGCTTGACCAGCACAATCTGGCGCTTGCCGCCCTCTTCCTCGGCATCGTTGATATTGATGAGCGCGACCTCGGCGCCGGCCTGGTTTTTCCAGTACGTGACGCCGGCCTGACGGGCCAGCTCATCGATCGCCTTAAAGCCGGCGTTGTGGCGGGTCTCGGCATATTCCTCACCCGGGTTGCCGAGTCCGGCAACCATGCGAATCTTAAGCGGCTGTGCAGCTGCCATAGGCTTCCTTTCGTTACATAAGTAGTTCGTTCAACGACAAAGGCTACCACGCCCGCCGAAGGCGAGACTTCGTTTCAGCGAAATCCCACCAGACAAAAGCGCGGCCGCGGCAGAGCGAGCCGCCGGAACAGAAGAAACCCCCGCGCGACCTTTGCGAAGCAAGGGGGAGCGCGGGGGTTTCTTCTGTTCCGGCGGCGATGCGCCGGGTTGCAAGGACGATGCGACTACAGCGCGAAGTCGCCGCCGACGAGCGTGGAGACGGGCTCCTCGTGGTAAACGGCGGAGATGGCCTGAGCGAACTCCTCGGCGACCGAGATAGTCTTGATCTTGCCGCCGACCTCGACGGGGATGGCGTCGGTGACGACGCACTCGACGATGGGGGCATCGTTCAGGCGCTCGATGGCCGGACCGGAGAAGATGCCGTGGGTGGCGCAGACGTAGATGTCGCCGGCGCCCATAGCCTTGAGCTCCTTGACGTTGGCGCACAGGGTGCCAGCAGTGTCGATCATGTCGTCGTTGATGATGCAGGTCTTGCCCTTGATGTCACCGATGATGCCCATGACCTCGGCGGCGTTGTGGCGCGGACGGCCCTTGTGGGCGATGGCCAGGTCGCAGCCGAGCATGTCGGACAGCTTCTTGGCGGCCTTGGCGCGACCCACGTCGGGGGAGACGACAACCAGGTTGTCGGTGTCGAAGTGCATGTCGTTGTAGTACTGGCCAAATAGCGGCAGTGCGGACAGGTGGTTAACCGGGATATCGAAGAAGCCCTGGATCTGGCCCTGGTGCAGGTCGAGGGTGATGATGCGGTTGACGCCGGCACGCTCGAGCAGGTTGGCGACGAGGCGGGCGGTGATGGGCTCGCGCGGGCCGGCCTTGCGGTCCTGGCGGGCATAGCCGTAGTGGGTGATAACGGCGGTGATGGAGCGGGCGGATGCGCGCTTGGCAGCGTCGGTGGCGATGAGCAGCTCCATGAGCATGTCGTTGACGTTGCCGCCGGCCACGGACTGAATCAGGAAGACGTCGGCGCCGCGGACGGTCTCGTCGTAGCGGGCGTAAATCTCACCATTGGCGAACTGCTTTAGCGTAAGGCCCGAAAGCTCGACCCCAAGGTACTCAGCAATCTTCTGAGCGAGGGGACGGTTGGAGGAACCGGAATACACGCGGATGGACTTGCGCATATTCTCCGACTTCTCGGGATCATTAATCGGCATTACCCTTCTCCTTTATACATCGAATGCCATATAGATGCCTTGTTGCATTGTAACCGCGCGGCGGGGTTTATCGGGTCTTGATAACGTCTTTACCGCCAACGGACACGAACCGACCACTCATCCGGTTGCGCAGGTCACGATAGAAAAAGGAGCCGCCCCCATGGAGCAGCTCCTTTTGTGCTTGGTAAAACGTTATACCTCGTCGTCCTCGTGCAGGCGGCGGCGGTAATCGGCGGCCCAGCCCTCAATATTTACCTGACGGGCGCGGCCCAGACCGAGCGCGTCTGCCGGGACCGGCTCGGTGATGACGGAGCCGGCGGCCACGAGTGCACCGTCGCCGATCTGGGCGGGCGCGACCATCATGGTGTCGGAGCCAATGAAGGCGTCCTTGCCGATGACGGTCTTGTGCTTGTGCACGCCATCGTAGTTGCAGGTGATGGAGCCCGCGCCCACGTTGACGCCGGAGCCCATGGTGGTGTCGCCGATGTAGGACAGGTGGGGCACCTTGGAACCCTCGCCGATCGTGGACTTCTTGATCTCCACGTGCGTGCCGGCCTTGGAGCCGTCGAGCATGTGGGTGCCCGGGCGCAGGTAGGCGCGCGGGCCGCAGTCGACGCCGTTCTCGATGACGGCCTCAATGGCGATGGTCTCATCGATGGTGCAGCCGCTGCCGACGGTGGTGTCGGTGAGGCGGCTGTTGGGACCGAGCTGGCACTCCTCGCCCACGGTGACGTGGCCGATCAGGTGCGTCTGCGGCCACACGACGGTATCGCGGCCGATAACGGCATCGGGGCCGATCCAGGCCTGTGTGGGGTCGATGAAGGTAACGCCCTCGGCCATCCAGTGCTCGTTGATGCGGTCGCGCGCGATGGCGGTGAGCTGTGCGAGCTGGATGCGGCTGTTGACGCCCAGGCCGTCGCGGTAGTCGTCGCAGTGGAAGATGGAGACAGCCTGGCCGTGGCCTTTGAGGATCTCGAGCATGTCGGGCAGGTAGTACTCGGATTGCGCGTTGTCGTTGCCGATCTCGTTGATGTGGGCGGCGAGCTGCGTGCCGTCAAATGCGTAGCAGCCGGCGTTGCACTCCAGCAGCGTGGCGGCCTGCTCGGGCGTGCAGTCCTTCTGCTCGATGATGCGCTCGATCTGACCATCGGCGCCCAGCTTGATGCGGCCGTAGCCGAAAGGATCGGGCGGGGTCATGGTCATGACGGTGCAGGCGAGCTCGCCGGTGGCGACGGTTTGCGCGAACTTGGCGACGGTGTCGGCGGTGATGAGCGGCAGGTCGCCGTTGAGCACGACGACGGGGCCTTGCGTGATGCCGCAGGCCTCGAGCGCGACCTTTACGGCGTGGCCGGTGCCCAGGCGCTCGGTCTGCTCGACGCACTCGACCTTGGTGGCGCTGTTGGCGTAGGCGCCGTCGATGAGGGCGCGCATCTCGTCGGCGTGGCTGCCGATGACGACCACGACGCGGCTGCAGCCGGCCTTGATGGTAGCGTCGACGATCCACTGGACCATGGGCTTACCCAGGATCTTGTGCGAAACCTTGCAGTGGTTCGACTTCATGCGGGTGCCCTCGCCGGCAGCGAGGATAATTGCGGTTGCGTCCATGTGATCTCCTGTTACGTTATAGAGACGTGTGTTTGGAAACGATACACGGCGCAATATGATACCGCAGGCATATGACGAGCGCGTAACGATTGGTTTGCGGCGGTTGAGGCTTGCGCCGCCGGCGTGGCGTTTGCACTGCGTGCGTGCGGCGTTGGCGGTGCTGCGGAGCTGTTGTTTGAGCGAGGGAACGGGGGTGCCCGTGGATAACATACGAGAGGAGTTTGGCGGCGGGCCCGTCGCGGCATTCTCGATGTCGCATCCGGCTGTGCCGGCACTCTATATAGTGCTGACGCTGGGGCTCACTATGTTCTCGATGCAGCCGGTACTGATCGCGCTGTCGCTCGCAGGCGGGCTGGCGTATGGATTTGCGACGCGTGGGGCTGCCCGCACGCTGGGCGCGCTCCGCTGGCAGCTGCCGGTGATTTTGATCGTCGCGCTGCTCAATCCGCTGTTTAGCGCCTCGGGTTCGACGGAGCTGTTCCGTATTGGCATGCGCGCGGTGTATCTGGAGAGCATGGTATACGGCCTGTGCATGGGCGGGCTGTTTGTGGCGAGCGTGTTGTGGTTTGAGGCGGCGGCATCGATGCTCGAATACGACAAGGTACTCGCGCTGCTGGGCAATGCCGCGCCGGTGATTGCGCTCATGATCTCGATGTGCATGAGGCTTATCCCGCAGTTTTTGCGCCGCGGTCGTACGGTGCTGGCGGTGCAGGATGCGATTGATGTGCCGGGCAGCGCGCCGGCCGACCCCGTGCGTTCGCGTTTGCGGGCATCGAGTGTGTTGATGGGCTGGGGCATGGAAGATTCGCTGGAGCGCGCGGACGCGATGCGCTCGCGCGGGTGGGGTGCCGCGACGCGTCGTACGACGTATGCGCGGTATCGACTGGGGCGCAGCGACGTTGCCGCGCTGGCTGGGCTTGCGGTGTTTGGTGCCGCCGCGGTGGCGGTGGCATGGACCGCGACAACGCAGTATTCGTTTTATCCGCAGCTCTCGGTGCCGGCGCCGTGGCGGGGCTATGTCGTGTACGCTGCCTGGATGATGCTGCCTTGCGCGTCGCACGCGATTGATGAGAAGAGGTTTGGCTGATGGCTCGGTTGGATAGGGGCCCGGTGTCGGGCGCGGCGTGCGGCCCGGATATTCCGGCGATTGAGGTGCAGGGCCTTAGTTTTGCCTATCCCGGGGCCGAGGCACCGGTGCTCGAGGGGCTTGATTGGCGTGTTCCCCAAGGTGCATTTGCGCTGCTTGTTGGCGGTACCGGTTCGGGCAAGTCGACGCTGCTGTCGCTGCTCAAGCCCGAGATCGCGCCGGCGGGCGAGCGCACTGGTGATGCGCGCGTGCTGGGCGAGAACGTTGCCGACATGGACGTGCGGGCATCGGCGGAGCGCGTGGGCTATGTGTTCCAGGATCCCGAGAACCAGATCGTGTGCGAAACCGTGTGGCACGAGATGGCGTTTGGCCTGGAAAACTTGGGGCTAGCACGTGATGAGATGCGCCGTCGCGTAGCTGAGACCAGCTATTTCTTTGGTCTGGAGGACTGGCTTCATCGCGATACCGATACGCTTTCGGGCGGCCGCAAGCAGCTGCTGTCGCTTGCCGCCGTCCTGGCGCTGCGTCCGCGTGTGCTGCTACTCGACGAGCCCACGTCTCAGCTCGATCCCGTTGCCGAGAAGAATTTTCTGCACGCGCTGTTTCGCGTGAACCGTGAGTTGGGCTGCACGGTTGTTGTGGCTACGCATCAACCGCGTCCAATGCTCGAGTATGCGACGTGTGCGTACCGGATTGAGGACGGTCGCGTGCGCGAGGTGGCGGATATGGCTTCTTTGGGACGCCGAGAATCGTTGTTTTCCGACGACATGTTGGGGTGGGGTGCCGTCCGATGTGCAAAAAACGGAGTATTCAGCAGGCGTGAGGACAATTTGGGCTCTCTGGAGCCGCCCGGGGACGTATCGAGCGCGAAAAAAAGTTCGGAATTGGACAAATGGGGGTGCGGACAGAAAGTTGGACCGCGGGGCGGTCCGGACTGGAGGTTCGCATGTACAGCAGGGAGAAGGTCGAGC
>NZ_CAXYLS010000007.1:0-7603 GCF_964283865.1 Collinsella aerofaciens
CCTTTAGACGCGTGCCGGAAATCCAAGGGTTATACCCTAAGAGCAAACCACCCCTTTTAGGGGTGGTTTTGATTTTGGTTCGCGCCATGTGGGGGTGATGGCGACGTGCATTTTTGCGAGTATTCTGCAATCGAAGGCCCCTGCATACCGACCTCGGGCAAAAAATCGGGATTTCTCGATGTTTTCTACGAATGATGGGCGGGGTTATGGGCTGACAGCGTTTGATTTGCAGGGATATTCGCGGTCTTTGGCATTTATCGTAGCGCCCGAAGCTCTTGGTTATGTTGAATACTCCTAAAAATGCACGGCGCTTAGAGGGGGACCTTCGCGAAAAAGGAAACCGCCCCGTCGAAGTATGCGTTCGACGGGGCGGTTTATACATTTGGCCGATTAAGGATGCGCTGCCAAACTACTAGAACTTGACGGTCGGGGCCTGGCGGGCTGCTTCGGCGGCCTCAAAGCCCTGGCGCTCCTTAAACTGGAAGATGCCGGCAAAGATGACAGCCGGGAACGTCTGAATGGCGTTGTTGTAGCTGAGCACGCAATCGTTGTAGCTCTGGCGTGCATAGCTAATCTTGTTCTCGGTATCCTCGAGCGATGCCTGCAGCTGCGTAAAGTTGGTGTTTGCCTTAAGATTGGGGTAGGCCTCGGCTACGGCGAAGAGCTGGCGCAGCGCACCGGTCAGCACGTTGTCGGCTTCCATCTTGGCCTCGGGCGTGGTGGCCTTGACGGCGGTGTTACGCGCACTGATCACGGCGGAGAGCGTCTCTTGCTCGTGCTTGGCGTAGCCCTTGACGGTCTCGACCAGGTTGGGGATCAGGTCGTTGCGGCGCTGCAGCTGCGTATCGATGTTCTGCCAGGCGTTATCGATGCGGTTACGCTTGGTGACCATGTTGTTGTAGATGCCGGCGATGGCGCAGACAATCACAATGACAACAACGATGCCGATGATGACGGTAATCATGATGTCTCCGTTTCGAATGGCCGCGGCGGCATGCGCCAGCTGCCGTTGGTATAACGCTACTAGTATACCCGCAACGTTTTGCCGTGCCGAACTTTCCGGTAAGCGTTGTGTTTTCGGCGGGGTCGGTACCGGGGCAAAGCGCGCGAGGTACAGGTGTAAGATATGCGACAGATTGACGAGTGTTGTCTTTGCCCTGAGGATGGCGATACCAGTGGACCTTCGCATCAAGAAAACCTACCGTGCCCTGTTCGATGCCTTTACCGAGCTTCTCGAGGAGCATCGTTTTGAGGACCTGACGGTTGCCATGCTGTGCGACCGCGCCATGATTCGCCGCACGACGTTCTACAAGCACTTTCGCGACAAGAACGATTACTTTGCCTTTTATATCGATGAGCTCATGTCGGGCTTGCCGCAAAAACAGCCCGATGAGGCCGGCGCAGTGTCTGCCGAGGACGTGCGCGCGCTTCGGCACGCGATTTTGGACGATGCCATGGATTTGATTCTGGCGCACGAGCAGCTCATGGATAACATTTTGGCAAGCAGCATGTCGGGCATGTTGACCAACGTTATTTGCGACCGCATTGCCCGCTCTATCCGCGAGCGTGTGATGAACGTGCTTGCCGAGGATGCCCTGGCCCCCGTGTCGCTCGAGACGACGTCTGAGTTTGTCGCCGGCGGTATTATTCGACTTTTCACGATATGGTGGGAATCGGGCCACGATCTTGAGCGTCGACCCGAGATGGCCGACGTGGTCGATGCGCTGTTTGAGCGGACCATGACGCCGGTGCATCACTAAAAGTGGCGGAGAGAGGGGGATTCGAACCCCCGGAACGCTCTCGCGCTCAACGGTTTTCAAGACCGCCGCATTCAACCGCTCTGCCATCTCTCCGTGAGTCGTAATGATAGCATCGTTTTGAATTTGCAACAGGGAAGGCGAACGATGACGATCACCGAAATCGACGAGAAGTTCATGCGCGAGGCGTTGGCGGAGGCGCGAGCCGCCGCGGCGGTGGGCGAGGTGCCCATCGGAGCCGTAGTGGTGCGCGACGGCGAGATCGTCGCGAGGGCGCACAATCGGCGCGAGCTCGACCAGGACCCTTCGGCGCATGCAGAGTTCGCGGCCCTGTGCGCCGCTGCCCAGGCGCTTGGCCGCTGGCGCCTTTCCGACTGTACGGTCTATGTGACGTTGGAACCCTGCTGCATGTGTGCGGGGCTTATGGTCAATGCGCGCGTGGGGCGCTGCGTGTATGGCGCGAGCGACGCCAAGGCGGGTGCGTTGGGCTCGTTGTACGATCTCAATGCCGATTCGCGCCTAAACCATCGGTTTCATGTGACCGCCGGCGTGTTGGCGGATGAGTGTCGCGCGGTGCTGAGCAACTATTTTGCCGGTTTGCGCGGTGCGGATGGCGTCGGTTGCGGCTGCGGTGCAAACCTTGAGGCGCATGTTGCCCACGCCGAGGCCCTTGCTGACGGCGAGGATCTTGCCGGCGAGACGCTCGACTTTGGTCCCGTGCAGCGCCGGCCTCGCCGTGTGCTGCTGGCGATTGATTCCTTTAAGGGCAGCGTTTCGAGTGCGCAGGCAGAGGAGGTCGTTGCCGAAGGCGTGCGCCGCGTGTGGCCCGATGCCCAAGTAAGCGCGCTGCCGCTGGCGGATGGCGGTGAGGGAACGCTCGATGCCGTTGCCGCGTGCGGCGGTGAGATTGTGACCTGCGAGGTGGCAGGCCCCTTGGGCAAGTGCGTGGCTGCCCGGATGCTGGTGGACGGCGAGCACGAGTCGGCTGTCATTGAGATGGCCGAAGCCGCGGGCATCGGGTGCTCGCCGTGCACGGAGTCGGCGGCGTTGGCCGCTACGACCTATGGCGTGGGCGAGCTGATGCTTCGTGCGGTTCGCGCGGGGGCGAGGACCCTATATATGGGACTGGGCGGCAGCGCCACCAACGACGGTGGCGCCGGCATGCTGCAAGCGCTGGGCGCGCGTCTTGTCGATGACCGTGGCTGCAATATCGCGCTGGGGCTCACGGGCCTTGAACACGTGGCGAGTATCGATTTGGCACCGGCGCTTCGGGCACTGAATGGCGCGCGTGTCGTGGTGCTTTCCGATGTCGAGAATCCGCTCGTGGGGCGTCGCGGGGCGCTTGCGGTGTTTGGCGGGCAAAAGGGCCTGCCGACAGACGATGTCGAAGCGCTGGGCGGGTACGACGACTGGATGGTCGGTTACGGTCGCCTGCTCGATACGGCGATTGCCGAGGCACGGGCTCAGGTGTTACTGCGCGTGCCCGAGGGTGCGCGGACGTTTGGCTCGGTGCTCGGCGTGCCCGGCGCCGGTGCCGCTGGCGGTCTGGGCGCCGCGCTGCTAGCGCTCGGTGCAGAGCTACATTCGGGCGTGGAGACGGTGCTTGATCTGATTGGGTTTGACGAGCGCGTGCGGGATGTCGATCTGGTCATAACGGGCGAGGGCAATATGGACGAGCAATCCGCCGCCGGCAAAGCGCCGGTGGGTGTGGCCCGCCGTGCCAAGCGCTATGGCAAGCCGGTGGTCGCCGTCGTGGGCGGTCGCGCTGACAACCTGGATGCGGTGTATGGGCAGGGCATCGACCTTGTACTGCCGATCTGTCGCAAGCCCATGGACCTGGAGCAGGCACTCGACCCGCAAGAAGCCACAACTAACCTCATCTGCGCCGGCGAGGCGGTCGCTCGATCCTACGACCTCGGTCGCCTCTAAAACCAATCCCTCCCCAATAACTTGCGGTGAAATACGGAGTGTTTTTGCCTTTAAGGCGCCAATTCAGTCCGTATTCCACCGCAACTTCGTGAATGGCCATCCGAGGCTGGTCGCCTTGTGCTTTGGGTCGGACCGTCTGCCATGAAATGCGGTAATCTACTACGTTTAGCGGAACACCCTCGACCATCCCGGAATTTGTGAAATTAAAACCGCAGGTAGAAAGCTTGCCGATTTTCGAAAAAGTCGGCTATGGTTGACCCCGCGGCCTAAACGTAGTAGATGGGCCCTTTCCGTGGCACAGCACCAGATCAGTCTTTTTGGGGCTAGAAAAACACCCGTAAAGGCATGTGAATCTGAACAATTCAATCCTGCGCCTTGTGGCGCTCGATGGTGCTGTCTAGGGATCGGAGGCTATGCACTTCAGGTGTTGACGCTGTCATTCATGTGCCATTAGTAGATTGCTCTTCGTTCAGTTGTTCGCCAATTAATCCTGCCAATTAATTACCATTTCGGGCGAAGAAGTGGATTATCTCCATGATGGACCTCTTTGGGCATAATGTTGTCTTTAAATTGTCCTAATCAATAGATCGCTCTTGGGAAGAGAAGGCGACACCAGAGGGGGAGAAGGGAATTGGAGAGGAAAGTTTTCGGCGGGGGGGGGCAGAGAGTCGCTGCTCTCTGCCTTGCGCTGGTTCTCGGCTTCGGATGTTTATCCGTCGGCGCGACGGCCGGTGTCGCATATGCGGCCACGGCATCGCGGACTGCGTATACTGCGGAGGAGTTTGAGATCACCCAGGACGGCGTGACCTATTCGTGCGAGACCACGGATAAGGGAACGGCGGAAATCACAGGTATTGTTGCCGACGACAGTGTGACCGCGGTGAGTGTGCCCAGCTCTATCGAGCATGGTGGCCAGACCTACAAAGTCACCAAACTTTATTTCTCGTCTGGTATCGTGGCCAAGAACGTTGAGCAGCTGACGCTTCCCGACACGCTCGAAAAAATGTACGGAGGGAATTTCCGGAGGTTCGCAAAGGTCAAGGAGCTCCATATCCCTGGCTCCATCAAGAACTTCGGTTGCTCGCTGCAAAACGCTGGCTCGCTCGAAAAGCTCTATTTCGATGAGGGCGTCGAGGAGATTAGCGCCAACATGATGGTCTATGGCTGCAGCAACCTTTCGGAGATCGATCTCCCCTCCACCCTCAAAATGATTTCGGGCTCGGGCGCCTTCGAGGGGGCCACGGCCCTCACGGGCGTCGAGTTTCCAAAAGATGTCGCCTTCTCCGACGCCATAACGGGCGTGTTCGAAGACTGCACGTCTCTGACAAGCGTGTCGTTGCCCGCTTCGGTTACCAAGATCCCCTCGGGCATGTTTGACGGATGCACCTCTCTCACGTCCGTCACCGCGCTGAGCGAAATCGAGTCCATCGGGGATAGGGCGTTTCGGAATTGCTCGAGTTTAACCGGGATCGATTTCCCGGGCACATTGACGAGCATCGGATCCTCTGCTTTCCAGGGGTGTGCCAGCCTGGTGAGCGTGCCCAATCTAAGCAAGGTAACAAAGATGGGCTGGGGGGCGTTTTACGAGTGCAAAAAACTGCAGGCGTCCGTGGATCTGTCCTCGCTTCAGAACATTCCGGACAATGCGTTCTGCTACACGCCGGTTAAGATCGTGGGGCTCTGCGACAGCCTGAAGAGTATCGGTGACTGGGCCTTTATCCAGAGCAACGTCGCCGTCCAGCTTCCCAGAACACTTGAAACAATTGGCGACTACGCCTTCTATTACGGCACGTTGATGGAGCAGTTTTCCATTCCGGATTCCGTGACTTCCGTTGGCAAGGCAGCCTTCTCGGGCGTAGATGGCGTGAAGGATGTGACGATCGGGCGCGGCCTCACCAAAATACCCTCGGGTATGTTTGAAGGCAGCACCGTTCAAAAGATCACAATCGAAAACAGCATGGACGACATCACCGGCTCGGAGAACCTCCCGTTCTTTGGCGTCGATATTGTCTACACGCGCGAGTCCATCGATGACGGCGTCGGCGATACCGTGAGCAATGACAGCACCAAGACCCTTCAGGAGCTGGTCAACGAGGCCCCCGATGGCAAGGAAACCGTCATCACCCTGAAAAAGCACGTGAAGCTCGGCTCCACGCTCACGATTCCTGCCGGGAAGATGATTAAGATCACGTCGGATGAGCCCTATACCATCTTGGCAACAAAGAATAGCGACGTCTCCGTACTGGTCAATGTTGCCGAGAGGGCATCCCTCGAGCTGTCGGGGAAAGCGTCCCTGAGAGGTCGTTACAACAAGGGCGCCATTATTTCTAGCAGGGGAGCAGTTGTGCTCTCTGACGAGGCCGTTGTGTACGACGGCACCACGAGCAGTGATAACGCGGGCGCCGTCGACGTGTCGGGAGAAAATGCCTCGCTTACCATGACGGGCGGCGTTATCGAGCAGTGCGAGCTGCGCCATTCGTATTGCGGTGCCGTTCGCGCGTCCAGTGGCGCTCATGTAGTTATGAGGGGTGGCGTTATCCGTAACAACGGAGTCGTTACCGGGGCCACCAATTGCTATTGGCTTACATCTTCTGGCGTCATTTTGTGGGGCGACGCTCGCTTTGACATGAGCGGAGGCCGCATCGAGGGCAACAACGGTTATCGAGGCAGTGCGGTGCTTGCGTACGGCCAGGGTAAGGGCGAAAAACAAAGAGCCAAGTTCACGATGACTGGTGGCCAGATTTCCGGCAACAGGAGCAGTAGGCTGGAGACGGCCTACGATCCTTCCGGAGCAGTTCATATTGAGGGCAATGCCGAGTTCACCATGACGGGTGGAAAGATTGAGAACAACGTTGCGTCTGGCAAAGGCAAAGGCGGCGGAGTGTGTGTGGTTGACCCGGGCTGCCAGGGCGGCGAAAAGGGGAATACTGCTTTCACCATGCGGGGCGGGTCCATATCTGGCAACTCCGCTTCCGCCGGCGGAGGTGTCTATACCTATTCGGATGGCGTCACGCTCAGCACGGGCGAGATTAAGGACAATACTGCTTGGAGCATGGGCGGCGGCGTGTATAGCGAAGGCAACGAGTATCTTGGCTATAGTACGCTCCATATCGAAAACGCTTGCGTTGTTGATAACCATGCGGATGGGCAGGGCGGCGGCATGTGGTTCTGCCCGACCGGAAAGGCCAAGGTTTACGTCCAGGACGGCGGCCTGATCGCCAGGAACACGGCTGGTGAGGCGGGAGACGACTTCGTCTTCACCGGCTTCAAAGACGCCAAATACAAACTGACCTTGGCCAACCGCGCTCCGGGCGGCGGAAAGGTCAGCTGGTACAGAGACGGTGGGCTGTTTAACCCCGAAGGCACTTATGCGTCAACAAACCCCGAAATCCCGCGATTCAAGCCCGACGGTGACAACGGCGAGCCCCTGTCCTTTACCGACGCCACGCCGAACGTTGCGCTTAAATCTGTGATGAGCGAGGATGTGTATAACCTTGGCGGCGGCCAGACGTCGCTGACGATCTCCGGCAATACGGCCAAGTATGGAGGCGGCATCGGCGCCAACGGCGGTGTCGTCATCGGTAAGTCCGAGAACATCAACATTCCCATCAAAAAGGTCTGGGAGAACCCTAAGATCCCCCATCCTAATAAGGTCAAAGTAAATCTCAAGAACGGCGATACCGTCATCGATTCGATCACCTTGAGCGAGTCTGACGGCTGGGAGGGTGCCTTCTCCAATCTGCCGCAGCGTGACGCTTCCGGCTCCGTGATCGCCTACACCGTGGCCGAGGACCCCGTCGAGGGCTACAGCTCGAAGGTCACCGGCGACGCCGAGCGCGGCTTCACCGTGACCAACACCTCCACGGCCAAGGTCTCGGTGCCCGTCGAGAAGAAGTGGGTCGGCCCGGCGGCCGAGA
>NZ_CAXYLS010000007.1:7697-84092 GCF_964283865.1 Collinsella aerofaciens
CACCGTGGCCGAGGTGCCCGTCGAGGGCTACAGCTCTAAGGTCACCGGCGACGCCGAGCGCGGCTTCACCGTGACCAACACTGTGAAGACGGGCGAGCTCGATGTCTCCAAGACCGTCGTGGCGCGCGAGGGCCTGGCGGTCGACGCGGACAAGACATTTAAGTTTGCGGTTGAGGCCACCGATGCCGCGGGCCGCAAAGTGTCCGGCACCTACGGTGACGCGACGTTCGAGGACGGCAAGGCGACCCTCAAGCTCAAAGATGGCCAGACGGCGAGGATCACGGGGCTGCCCGCGGGAACTGCCTACACGGTGACCGAGCGCGCCGCCGCTGGCTACAAGGCTGCGGTGAACGGAGCCGAGGGCTCCAAGGCCGAGGGCTCCATCGCGGCAGACCAGGTCTCCTTCGCCGCCTTCACCAACACCTTCGACCCCGCCCCCGCCACGGCGTCCGTCCCCGAGCTCACCAAGGTGCTCGCGGGCGGCCGCAAGCCCGGCCTCCAGGAGGGGGAGTTCGTCTTTGAGCTCTTCCTCACCGACGGTGCGGGCAGTGTTCTCGAGGGCTACCCAATCGAGGCGAAGAATGACAAGGACGGCAAGGTTTCCTTTGGCGAGCTCAGCTTCACCAATCTGGGCACCTACCACGCGACCGTGACCGAGAAAGCAAGCGGCGATGTCCTGATTGAGGACGATGCGCACGCCTACACCTTCGACATCACGGTGACTCAGACTGGCGCCGGCCTTAAGGCCGAGATCTCCAACGAGCGGGGCAAGAAGACTTTCACCAACACCTTCACGCCGCACGACAACACCAAGACCGTCACCAAGGCGGACGCCTCGGGCGCCAAGGTCGATGTGGATGGCAAACCGGTGGGCGTGGGCGATACCCTCACCTATACCATCGGCTGGGCCAATAACAGCGTCGACGACAGGGGCGCCGCGCAGGCGGCCGACGTGACGGTGGCCGATGTCCTGCCCAAGGGCGTTAACTATGTTGAGGGTTCTGCCGACGGTGCCGCCTACGACGCCGCGACGCGCACCCTTACCTGGTCGCTCGGCGAGCAGGCTGCGGGCGCCACGGGCACGCTCAGCTTCGACGTGAAGGTCTCCGCCGAAGCCGCCGTGGTCGACGACATCGCCAACACCGCAACGGTCAAGGTGGGCGAGAACGAGTCGCAGACCAACACGACCCACAACAGCGTGCCCCGCGGGGGCAGCCTCACCGTCAAGAAGACGGTCGTCGGCGGCGACAGCCAGCGTGAGTTCGGCTTCACGGTCGCGCTGGCCGACGGGGACGGCGAGCCCGTCTCCGGCACCTTCGGCAAGGGCGAGGACGCCGTGACGTTTACGGACGGCAAGGCGACCTTCACGCTCAAGGACGGCGGGGAGAGGACCGTCGCCGGCCTGCCCGTGGGCGCGCGCTACACCGTGACCGAGGACGCCGCCGAGGGCTACACGACTGCTGTTAACGGGGCTGACGGCTCCAAGGCCGAAGGCGCCGTGACCGAGGACGGCACGACCGTCGCGTTCACCAACACGTACGGAACGGCCACCGAGGGCAGGGACGTCTCCACCGCGGGGCTCTTCACCAAGACGCTCGAGGGCCGCGACTGGGCGGAGGGCGACAGCTTCCAGTTCACGCTCGCGGGCGAGGACGGCGCCCCCATGCCCGCGAGCTCTGCCGACGGCTCCAAGACCGTCAGCGTGACGGCCGGCGCCGGCACCAAGGCGGGCGATAGGGTCGCCTTCGACTTCGGCCCCATCCGCTACACGCTCGATGACATCAAGGACGCCGGGTTCGCCGAGGTCGGCGGCAAGCGCGTGCGCGCCAAGACCTTCACCTACACGGTGCGCGAGGTCAGGCCCGATGACGGCTCCGCCATCGCTGGTGTGGCCTACGACGGCCACACCGCCACGATGACGGTGACCGTGACCGACGACGGCTCCGGCAACCTCACGGCCACGACGCCCGCAATCGCGCAGGCGAGCGGCGGCGACTTCGTCAACACCTACACGACCGAGCTCGACTACTCGGTCCGCGCGGGAGTGCGCCTGTCCAAGACGCTCTCCGGCCGCGCCATGGAGGCGGGGCAGTTCGCCTTCACCGTGACCGCGGACGCCGAGACGGCCGCCAAGCTCGGCCTCAAGACCGGCAAGGACGCCTACGCCGTGGCCGCGGCCGATGACGGTGCGGCCGGCCTGGTCGACCTCATCGGCGGGACCGCGGAGAGCGACGTGAAGTTCACCGACGCCGACGCGGGCAAGGTCTATCGCTTCACCGTCACCGAGACCAAGCTCGGCGGCGAGGGCTACACCAACGACACCGCGCCGCGCACGGTGACCATCGCGCTCGCCTACGATACCGCGACGGGCAAGCTTACGGTCACGACCACAGTTGCCAAGGACGGCTTCGAGGTCGCCCGCAGCGAGGTCTCCACAGCGAATGACGTCACGGCGACGCCCGCGCCCGTGACGGTCGCGTTCCAGAACTCCTACGAGGCCACCGGAACGCTCGGCGGCGAGGGCAACGTGGCAATTGACGCCACCAAGACGCTGACGGGCCGCGCCGCGGCGGCGGGCGAGTTCTCGTTCTCCGTCCGCGATGCCCGGGGCAACGTGGTCGCGACCGCGACCAACCAGGCCTCCGGCGACGGCGTGGCCGCGGGGCTCGCGTTCTCGCCCATCGCCTACACCACCGACTCGCTTAAGCAGATGGTGGCGGACGGTACCGCCACCAAGGCCGCCGATGGCTCTTGGACCATCCCCTATACCGTATCCGAGGACGGCACGGACCGGCTGCCCGCGGGCGTGACGGCGGCCACGTCGAGCTTCGGCATCACGGTCAAGGTGACCGATAACGGCAAGAGCGGGCTGGATGTGGCCGTGGTCTATCCCGAGGGCTCCGACGGCACGCTGTCGTTCGTGAACGGCTATAGCGCCGGCGAGGCGACAGTTGACCTTGCGGGCACCAAGACGCTGGCGTTCGGCCAGGTCGGCCTCAACCTTACGCAGTCCGATATCGCGGGCAAGTACACCTTTAAGATTGAGCCGCTGGACGGCGCGCCCGCACCGGTCGACGCCTCCGGCAAGACGGTGACCGAGGCGACCAACGACGCCGTCGGCAACGTCGGGCTGGGCCACGTCACGTTTAAGCAGCCGAGCGACCTCGATGACGTCAAGATCGACCGCGACGGCCTGCGCACCAAGACGTTCAGCTACCGCGTGAGCGAGTCCGGCTCGGTCGACGGCGTGGTCAATGACGCGACGGCGACCAAGACCTTCACGGTCAAGGTGGTCGAGGACACCAAGAAGGGCACGCTCGCCGCGGAGGTCCTGCCCGCAGAGGGCACGCCCGAGGGCAAGGGCGCGTTCGAGTTCACCAACACCTACGGCGTGAATCCGACGCCGAGCTCCGTCACCGACCAGATCAAGGTGAGCAAGAAGCTTAAGGGCCGTGATCTGGCCGAGGGCGAGTTCGAGTTCCAGCTGGTCGAGATTGCCGCTGACGGCAGCGAGATCGTCGCGGCTACGGGCCGCAACGCCGCCGACGGCACGGTCGCGCTCAGCCCCGTCACCTACACCGCGCCCGGCACGCATAACTACAGGCTGAGCGAGGTCCCCGGCACGGCGGGCGGCGTGACGTACGACAGGACGACGTACCGCGTGCGCACGACGGTCACCGATGCCGGTAATGGCACGCTCGCCGTCAAGCACGAGCTCATGGATGCCGAGGGCAATGCCGCGGGCGACACCTCGGTGACCTTCACCAACGGCTACGAGGCAGCACCTGTCACCCTCAGGCTGGGCGCCGCCAAGGTGCTCAAGGGCGCCGGGCTCAAGGCGGGCCAGTTTAGCTTTGAGCTCAAGAGCCGGGACGGCAAGGTCATGTCGACCGCCAAGAATGCCGCCGACGGCAGCGTCACGTTCGATGCACTGACCTTCAAGCAGGCTGGCACCTACACCTTCACGGTGAGCGAGGTCGACGACGTCCAGGCGCACGTGACCTACGACAAAGCGGTGCACAAGATCGTCGTCACGGTGAGCGACGAGGCGGCAGACGGCACCAAGACGGGCTATCTGTCGGCGAAGGTCTCCTACGAGGGCGACGCCAACATGCCGCCGGTCTTCACCAATAGCTATGCCGAGAATCCCAGGACCCCCGGCACCCCCGAGAACCCCGGCACGCCGGGCGGTGGCTCGGACGGCGGTTCCGATAGCGGTTCCGGCGGCAGCTCCGGCGACGGCTCCAAGGGCGGCATGCCCGACACTGGCGACCGCAGCCTGCCGGTTGAGGCGCTCGGCGCCATGGCCGGCATCGGCGCGCTGGCCGTCGCGGGCGGCGCGGTCCTGTACCGCAGGCGCCGCTAGCGATATGGACGAGTGGGGCGAATCCATCCGATGGGTTCGCCCCACTTGCCGTGGCGGGCGGGAGCAGGTAAGATATACCGAGCGCCTAGCGCGTTCGATGGGTTCGGATGACGACATGTTCCGAATCTGGTCAGGTCCGGAAGGAAGCAGCCATAAGGAGCCTCTGTCGGGCATCCGAATCCATCGAGCGCACGGGCGCTTTTTTGGTGCCGCGGCTACCCGCGAGTGCCGGCAGGGCGCTTGGTGTCTCGCTGGTCCTCGGCTTTGCCTGCGGGATCGCTCGACTACCAAGCGCCCTGCCGGCACTCGCGGGTAGCCAACCAAAACCGCCTGAAGGGTCACATTTATCTGAATAATTTAATCCCGTGCCTTTTGCTGCTCGCTGGCGTTGTCTGGGCATTGATGGCTACGTTGTTCAAGAGGTGGCGGTGCTGTTGCTTGGATTTTGCAGTTAAAAAGGTCCGTTTCCCTGGGTTGGGGAAACGGGCCTCTTTTGTCTCTGGGTTTGCGGATTGGCGAAGACAATAACCGCTGGCAGCTATTTTGGGTTCCTGATGCGGCGTGTGGCTGTGGCGGTTATTCCGAGGCCTGCGGCGGCGATTGCTGCGAGTGCGATTGCGCTCGGTGCTGTGTCGCCCGTGTTTGCGAGCTTGCCGGCGGTCGTATCTGCTTGCTTGCCGCTGCTTGTGTTCGCTTGCTTGGTGGAGCTTGGTAGGGCGTCTTTGCCGGTTGCAGGTGAGCCAACGGGCGGTGTCGCCTCGGCGGGTTGCGCTGAGCCGGAGGGAGGCACTGTCTCGGTCGGTTTCGCTATCTCGGGTGAGGTGGCCTTGTCTGCCGCGGCTTTCGCCTCTTCGTATGCCTTGCAGGCGTCGTCATAGGCCGCTTGCGCCTTTTCCAAATCGCCGAGGAGCGCATTTCGCTTGGCTATGTCCTCGTCGATGTGGGCTTTGGCTTCCTCTGCCTCACTTTCGAAATACTGAACCTGTCTTTCCTGGCTTTCGAGCCGGCGTTGGCAGTGGTGAAGATCATCTTCACAAGATTTTTCTCGCCTTTCTGCCGACATGATCTCACTTTGCAACTGCTTAATAGTTTCGTTAGAAGCTCCGTCGTCGATTGCCTTATTTAATTCTGCCTGAAGGCCGCTTGTCCGGTTGTGGGCCTCATCGTATTTGGCTTGGGCTGCATCGACGTTCGCTTGCATGGCGGGAAGGGGTTCCCTCCGTTTGGCGGCTTCCGTCACCACCATGTCGTAGATCTCTTGAAAAGCGGCAATGTCATCATCGATTTCCGCAAGTTTCTCGGGACTTGCGGCGTCTTTTGCAGCCTCGAGGGTTTTGAGCGCTTCCTGCATGGCTGCATACGCTTTTTCTTTTGCGGCGGCCGCATCTTCCGTATGCAAGGCAACTGCATTGATGGGGGAACTGGTTTCCGCCGCTATCGCCGTTGCGGGGGCGATTCCCGCGGCGAGTGCCGCGGAAAGGGCGATGCCCAAGGTTGCTCGTCTTGCTCTTCTTGCGAGAATGTCGTTCATCTCGGCACCTCATTTCAAGGGTCGGCGACTAACTTGGTAGCACTAATGTAAGTATATCAGGCGGTTTGCCCGCCATTGATCGGGCGTGTGCGTATACCCCTTGATTAACAGCCATTAAATCTATCCCTTAAGGAACGCGGCTTGCTAGTGTTGTCTGGGCATTGATGGCTGCGTGGTACAAGAGACGGCGGCATTGCCATCTGTTTTTTCAAGTAAAGAGGCCCGTTTCCATGGGTTGGGGAAACGGGCCTCTTTTGTCTCCGGGTTTGTGGATTGGCGAAGGTAGTATGATCTGGCGGCTATTTTGAGTTCTTGAGGCGGCGTGTGGCTGCGGTGGCTATTCCGAGTCCTGTGGCGGCGATGCCTGCGAGTGCGATTGCGGTCGGCGCTGCGTCGCCCGTGTTCGCGAGCTTGCCGGCGGTCGTATCTGCTTGCTTGCCGCTGCTCGAGTTCGCCTGCTTGGTGGAGCTCGGCGGGGTATTTTTGCCGGTCGCGGACGAGCCGGTGGGCTGTGTCGCCTCGGCCGGTTGCGCCGAGTTGGAGGGAGGCGTCGTCTCGGTCGGTTGCGTTATCTCGGGCGAGGTGGCCTTGTCTGCCGCGGCTTTCGCCTCTTCGTATGCCTTGCAGGCGTCGTCATAGGCCGCTTGCGCCTTTTTCAAATTGTCGAGGAGCGCATCTCGCCAGGCTATGAACTGGTCGGTATGGGCTTTATACTTCTCTGCAGAACGTTCACAGTCATTAACTTGTCTTTCCTGCCTTTTGAGGCGGTCCTGGACCTCGCGGAGCTCCATTTCGCAAAAGTCAACTCGCGCTTTTGCCGTTACGATCTCTTGGCGCAACGACTTTATTTGCTGTTTAATAGTTTCGGCAAGCTCCTCGTCGCCGAGTGCTTCGACTGCCTTAAGCTCCTCAAGTTTCATGTCTAATTTTGCTTGGAGCTCGCTTACCCGGTTGATGGCCTTGTCGTATTTGGCTTGGGCTGCATTGATGTCCGCTTGCATGGTGGGAAGGGATTCCCTCAATTCGGCGGCTTGCGCCGCCATCTTGTCGCGGAGCTCTTGAAAACGGGCAATGTCATCATTGAATCTCGCAATTTTCTCGGGACTTGCGGCGTTTTTTGCGGCCTCGAGGTTTTTGAGCGCTTCCTGCATGGCTGCATACGCTTTTTCTTTTGCGGCGGCCGCGTCTTCTGTCTGCGGGGCGCCCGAATTGCCGTTGGCGGCGCTCGTCTGCGAAACGGCCGCACCGGTGGGGGAACTGGTTTCTGCCGCGATCGCCGTTACGGGGGCGATTCCCGCGACAAGTGCCGCGGAAAGGGCGATGCCCACAGTTGCTCGTCTTGCTCTTCTTGCGAGAATGTCGTTCATCTCGGCACCTCATTTCAAGGGTCGGCGACTAACTTGGTAGCACTAATGTAAGTATACCAAGCGGTCGACCCGACACTGGCTGGGCATGCACACCTCTCCGCTTCTTTGGAAACCGAACTCCATTAGAAATGACGAGTTGTTTACGCTTCTTTTGGGGTGGCGGTACTATCATGGTTCGAATTGAATGTGGATGATGATAGGGAGCGCCTATACATGATTGAGTTGCTCAGGCGTTTTGGTGGTAAGTTTCGCCGATATATGGTGATCGGCCCTGCGTGCAAGTTGATCGAAGTGATCTTTGACCTGCTGACGCCGCTGGTGATTGCCCAGATGATCGATAAGGGCATTGGCTCGCACGACGTGGACGCCGTCGTCCACTACGGCATGGTGCTTGCCGCCATGGCCGTGATCGGCATCTCGTTTACGCTCGTCTGCCAAAAGATGGCGGCGCTCACCTCGCAGGGCATGGGTACTGACATTCGCGGCGCACTCTACCAGCACATCAACAAGCTGAGCTATGCCGAACTCGATCGCTTTGGCACGCCGTCGCTCATCACGCGCATTACCAACGACGTCAACCAGGTTCAGCTCGCCGTGGCGCTGGGCGTGCGCATGCTCATCCGCTGGCCTTTCCTGGCGGGGGGCTCCATGTGCGCGGCCCTTGCCATCGACCTTAAGCTCGGCATCATCTTTTTGATCTGCACGCCCGCTATCGGCCTGGTGTTTTGGTTTGTCATGGCGCGCTGCATCCCGTACTACAAGCAGCTGCAGGCAAAGCTCGACCGCATCGCGCTTATCTGCCGCGAAGGCCTTTCAGGCGCTCGCGTGGTTCGCGCCTTCGTGCGCGAGGACCACGAGCGCGAGCGCTTTGCCCAAGCCGCCGATGACCAGGCCAATACTGCCATCGCGGTGGGTAAGCTCTCGTCGATCCTTAATCCCGTCACGTTTTTGGTGATGAACCTGGGCGTGTGCGCCATCCTGTGGGTGGGTGGCATCCAGGTCAACGTGGGTGAGCTCACGCAGGGTCAGGTCATGGCGTTTGTGAACTACATGACGCAGACCCTGACCTCCATCGTGTACGTCGCCAACCTGGTTGTGGTCTTTACCAAGGCGAGCGCCAGTGCGTCGCGTATCAACGAGGTGCTCAATTGCGTGCCGAGCATCACCGACGAGGGCAACCAGCCGGTCGCGCTGCCCAAGCCGGGCAATGCCGCCCCAGTTCCCGCGCTGAGCTTTGACCATGCGAGCTTCTCCTTTGGCGCGGGCGCGGCAAATGCCGTCAACGATGTGACCCTGGAACTCCCACTGGGCAAGACGCTCGGCATTATCGGCGGCACGGGCAGCGGCAAGTCCACACTCGCCTCGCTTATCTCGCGCCTGTACGATGCGAGCACCGGCAGCGTGAGCGTGATGGGCTCCGACGTGCGTGCCTGGCCGCTCGATCAGCTGCGCCATGTGGTCGCGGCCGTCCCGCAACGCGCGTCGCTGGTGAGCGGCACGATCCGCAGCAACCTGACCTGGCGTGACGAGTCGGCGACCGACGAGGAGCTCTGGGCGGCGCTCGATATGGCGCAGGCCAGCGAGTTCGTGCGTAACAAGCAGCAGGGCTTAGATGCTCCGGTCGAGGCGGGCGGTAAGAACTTCAGCGGTGGCCAACGCCAGCGCCTGACCATCGCGCGCGCCCTGGTGGGCTCGCCTCAGATATTGATCATGGACGATTCCGCCTCGGCGCTCGACTTTAAGACCGATGCGGCGCTTCGCCATGCCATTCGCGAACGAAGCATGCGCGGTGCCGCCGAGGGTGGGCTGCCGCTGACCACGGTGATTGTGAGCCAGCGCGTCTCGACCGTGCGCGACGCCGACATGATCTGCGTGCTCGATCACGGCTCGGTCGCGGGCCTGGGCGCGCATGACGAGCTGTATGCAAGCTGCCAACTCTACCGCGAGATCTGCCAGTCGCAGCTGCGCCGCGAGGAGCTCGAGGGTCGGCGGGGGAGTGCGTCGCCCGCGTCCGCCCCGGCTGCCCCGGCATCCACTTGCGCAAAGGAGGGCTGCTAAATGAATCCGTATACTTCTTCCGGTTCGGTCGCCACGATGACGGCCAACGTGTCCGGCAACGATAACCTCAACGACTTGGGTGACGGCCCGCGTCAGCCCGGCGACCCCGAGCGCTACCCCGTGGGCGCGGTAACTCGCCGCCTGCTGGGCTACGTCCGTCCGCATCGCATTTCGTTTACGGCGTCGTTTGTGAGCGCTGCCATCTCGGTGATCTTACAACTCTATACGCCCATCCTCATCGGCGAGGGCATCGACCTCATCGTTGCCGCCGGGCAGGTGGACTTTGACGCGCTGCTGCCGCTCGTTACCAAGCTTGCGATTGTCGTGGTGGGCGCGGCGGCCTTCCAGTGGCTGCAGGGCTGCTGCGTCAACCGCCTGTCCTACGAGACAGTGCGCGACATGCGCGTGGAGGCGAGCGACAAGCTCAGCCGCATGCCGCTCAGCTTTATCGACAGCCATGCCCATGGTGACCTTATGAGCCGCGAAGTCAACGACGTCGACCAGGTGGGCGATGGTCTGCTGCAGGGCTTCACGCAGCTCTTTACCGGCGTTATCACCATTGTGGGCACGCTCGCGTTTATGCTCTCCATCAACCTGACCATGACGCTCGTGGTGGTGCTCGTCACGCCGCTTTCCATCTTTGCGGCCGGCGCCATCGCAAAGCTCTCCAACAAGAGCTTTACGGCCCAGCAACGCATTCAAGGCCAGCTCGGCGGCCATATCGAGGAGTATGTGGGCGAGCAAAAGCTCGTGGACGCGTTTGCCTACGGCCCGAGCGCTCAGCAGCGCTTCGATGCCCTCAACGCCGAGCTGTATACGGCGGGTGAGCGCGCGCAGTTTATGGGCTCGCTTTCTAACCCCGGCACGCGCTTTATCAATAACATCATCTATGCCGTGGTCGCTGTGATCGGCTGCGTGGGCGTGATCACGGGCGTGCCCGCGGCGCTTACGGTGGGCGGCGTGCAGATTTTCCTGTCCTATGCCAACCAGTACACCAAGCCGTTCAACGAGGTCACCAACGTCATTACGCAGATCCAGACGGCGTATGCCTCGGCGCGCCGCATGTTCGCGCTGCTCGATGCACGCGAGCAGGAGCCCGACGCGGCGGATGCCGTGGAGCTTGTCGCCCCGCAGGGCGAGGTGACCTTTGAACACGTGGACTTTAGCTATGTGCCCGACCGCAAGCTGCTGCAGGATATCTGCATCGAGGCCAAACCCGGTACGCGCTTTGCCCTCGTCGGTCCCACGGGCTGTGGCAAGACGACGCTCATCAATCTGCTGCTGCGCTTTTACGATATCGATGCTGGGCGCATCGCGGTCGATGGTCGCTCCTCGCGTGACTATACGCGCGCGAGCCTGCGCCGCGTCTTTGGCATGGTGCTGCAGGACACCTGGCTGTTCGAGGGCACGGTGGCCGAAAACATTGCCTACGGTTGCCCCGATGCCACGCGCGAGCAGATTGTCGAGGCCGCCAAGCGCGCGCACGCGCACAAGTTTATCGTGCAGCTGCCAGGCGGCTACGATACGGTGATCGGCGAGGACGGCGGCACGTTTAGCCAAGGTCAAAAACAGCTGCTGTGCATCGCGCGCGTCATGCTCACCGATCCGGCGATTCTGCTGCTGGACGAGGCAACGTCGAGCATCGATACGCGTACCGAGCTGCAGGTGCAGGCGGCATTCGACGAGCTCATGGCTGGCCGCACGAGCTTTGTGGTGGCGCACCGCCTGTCGACGATCCGCAATGCCGACTGCATTCTGGTTATGCGCGACGGCCAGATTATCGAGCGCGGCACGCACGACGAGTTGCTAGCGGCAGGCGGCTTCTACGCCGAGCTCTACCGCAGCCAGTTTGCCCAGTAGGGGCTGCCGATTAGCGGCAGATGGTTTACATCTGCGTCGTTAGTACTAAGATATGCTTTTAACAAATTGCATTAATGGCTCGAGTTTCGGGGGAAACGAGGCAACGTGACTATGACATGCTCTATGGTGGTTAACAGCAAGAGCGGTAATACCAGGATGGTTTCGGGGGCGATCAAGCGCGCCCTGCAGGCTGCAGGCGTCGAGTTTATCCATGCCGCCGCGCTGAGCGATGATGCAGATCCGGAGCAGGTCGCGCACGAGGCGCAGGGCGCCTGCGCGGCCGACACGGTGCTCGTCGGTTTTTGGTGCGACAAGGGCGCGTGCACGCCGTCGGTCGCGGCGTTGCTCTCCGCCTTGCACGGCAAGCGCGTCTTCCTGTTTGGCACCTGCGGCTTTGGGGCCGACCAGAGCTATTACCAGCAGATTATTGATCGCGTAACTTCCAATTTGGCTGAGGATGCCGAGCTTGCAGGTTGGGCGATGTGCCAGGGCAAGATGGGCCCCGCGGTCAAGCAGCGCTACAAGGCCATGCTCGAGCAAGATCCCGACAACGCCCGATTTAAGATGCTGCTCGACAACTGGGTTGCTGCGAAGGACCATCCCACCAAGGAAGATATGGATAACGTGGCTGCAGCTGCAAAGAAGGCCGTGCTGGGCGAGTAGCTTCGCCGTTCGCGGTCCTTCGTGCAAAACAATACAAATGTGAAAGCCTCGAAGTTCTCGAGGCTTTTTTCTTGACACTTGTGGGCGCAACCGTGGCAAGCGTTTGGGGGTGACATTTTCCATCACCCCGATGACGAGACCGTCTTGGACGACACGCTCGCATGCGTTCGCTGGATGTATTCAGAGTGGGACGGACTTTCCGGATGGATGGGGATTCGGAAAGTGCGTCCCAGAATTTGCCTTTGGAGTGGGATGCAGTTTCCGGTTGAGGGCTCTGGCGGAAAATGCGACCCGGAATTTGCAATCGGAGTGGGATGCAGTTTCCCAACGGAGCCACAAGCGGAAACTGCACCCCACTCCGGACGTGAATTCTGGGACACGGTTTCCGGATGCAAAAAAGGCCACAAGACGTGGCCTTCGACTTATATATGTTCAGCGGATACCCCTATGACAAGCCGCGCTCCAACAACATGGCGTCTGCCCGAGCAGGGAACCTTATATGCCTCCGCTCGGACAGACGTTTCAGTTATGAACTCGCAGCTAGTCGCTATTTGATCTTGGTCGTGCCCGGCGCCAGGTTGGGGTCGGTCTCGTTGGCCTCGGTCTGGAAGTGCTCCGTGTACACGTTCTTGCCGTCGCGGAACATCTCGTAGTACTGCATCTTGGCGTAATCCTCGCGTGCCTTGGTGGCGGCTGCGGCAACGGCGTCGTCACCGGTGACGTTGGAGGAGAGCGCCCAGCGCAGGCTGGCGTCCTCGTAGCCCACCGAGTTGATGGCGGGCAGCGACTCGCGCAGCGTCATGTGCGCCTTCTGGTAGTCGGTCAGCGGGGCGCCGATCAGCTGCATAAGCTGCGTGGACAGGTAGTTGGTGGACAGGTCGTCGACCTCGCTCGTCTGGTCGCAGCCGGCAACGTCGTAGTTGGCCCAGATGATGTAGTCGGTCTGCCACAGACGCTCCTGATGCGTGGCGTCGTCCTCGCCGGTAAACCACTTATCGTTGAACTTGGACGGGAAGAACGGCTGGTGGTCGCCCCAGAACACCACGACCACCTTACGGTCGAGCTTGCTCAAGGCGTTGAGGAAGTAACGCAGCGCTTGGTCGGACTGCTCGATGCACGAGACATACTCGTCAACATCGGAGAGCGTGCCGTCCTCGACGGTCTTAGCGTCCAGGTCGGTCGTGTCGATGTTCAGGTGCATCTGCTTGTCGACCGGCAGCAGACCCGTGTCGTAGCCCGAGTGGTTCTGCATGGTCACATCGAAGATAAACTGCGGATCGGCGTTCTGGTCGAGCAGCTCAAGAATCTTGTCGTAGGTTGCCTGGTCGGTCACCATGCCGCGCAGGGTATCGGCGCCTTGGAAATCGTTGATGGACAGGAACTGGTCAAAGCCAAAGTCCTTGTAGACGTTCTCGCGGTTCCAGTTGGTCGCGTGGTTGGGGTGCATGGCCGTGGTGGAATAGCCGAGCGATTTGAACTGCTCTGCCAGATTCCCGGTCGTTTCCATGTTGTAGATGGTGTAGGGGTACACGCCCGAGCCCAGGTTGGCCATGGAGTTGCCGGTCATAAACTCAAACTCGGTATTGGCCGTGCCGCCGCCGTAGGCGCTCACGTAGAGCTTTCCGCGGCTGAGGCAGTTGGACAGGTTCTTAAAGTACTGCGGACCTTCGTAGCCGGCGCGCATGTTCTGGTAGATCGACAAATCCGAGAACGTCTCGTTCATGATAGCGATGACCGTGGGCTTCTCGCTGTCGAATTGCTCCTTTGCGGCGGTGCGCTCGTCGCTCTTGGCGGCGTCGGACTTGTCGTAGGCCTTGGCGTACTTTTTGAGCGTGGCCTTGGCGTCATCGACAGAGTAGTCGGCGGGTTTGGGCGGCCTGATAGACTGCGCTGCACTAATAAAGGCAGGCAGATAGCCCTCGCGCCAGTAGCTCTCGAGCGGGCGCCAGGTGTAGACGGTGATGCCGAGGGTGTTGTAGTAGTCGATAAGCGTGACGTGCGCGGTCACGCCGCCCAGGCACAGTACCGCCACGAGCAGGTTGGTGAGCAGCATGCGCTTGGCGTTGGCGGCGCCCTTCTGGCGATGCGGCGCGACCAGGCCGGCGTATTCGCACAGCAGCATGGCGATGGCGGTAAAGCCCATGGACAGCACGCAGAACAGCGAGATCGAGAAGGTGTAGCCGTTGCCGGCGACCGCGGCGGCGGTGGAGATGGCCGAAAGGTCGCCCGGCTGGATGGGCATGGATTTAAACGTGATGACGAAGAACTCGGCAATGCCCAGGACAAAGAGGGCAAAGGCCAGGACCGCGGGAGCTGCGCCGTGGCGCTGGAACAGGAAGAACAGGCCGACCATGAGCGTGGTGATGATGGCCCACTCGAGCAGGATGCACAGGGGGTAGACCCAGGTAAAGTCGTGGTTGGACGAGACCTCCATGCCCAGCAGCGCAAAGACGCCGGCGAGCAGCAGGCACAAGACGGCGGCGACGAGCGGTTTGCCCACAAAGGCGCCGCGCAGGCGGGCGAGCTTGCCGGTGGGGGCGGGGGCGTCGGGCCCGGCGAACGCAAAGACGCGCGGGGCGATGCGGTCGCGGGCGATGCTGGCCCAAGCGCAGCCGGTGAGGATGGCGTTGGTCAGGATGAGCATTACGAAGGCGAGCGGCTCGTTTTGCGCGACGAGGCCAATGGCGCTCCAAATGGTCAAAAAGAGCTGGAACAGGCCGAAGGCGACGCTCCACCCAAGAGCGCTTTTGGCAACGGTGCCCGACTGAGCGCGAATGGCCTTGGCCTCGCGCAAAACAAGGTAGACGGTCGCCGCAAGACCGACGAGCGAGATGGCGGCAGCGAACATGCTGAGACTCCTCACAAACTTAAAACCTACGAAAGCGGGGGTTTACCCGATTGTTACCTAAATATGCACTGCATTTGCGGGCTGCGCACGACAACCAGCCATATTAACGCGCATGTGCGGCGGTGTGGCGCAATGTAGTGGCGACCTGCGCGATAATGGACGGGAATTACACGGAAACGTAAAGGCTTCTTAAAGAATTGGCGAGGATAGAGCTATGGGCGAGCGGGTTTGTATGACGGGTGCCGGGCACTGCGGCGGAGCTGCGGGCGTGGATGCGAACGGTTATCCGGTCGAGACTACGGGTAACGCGGTGCTGGACATCTTGGAGCACCGCTCGTCCACGCGTGCCTTTGCGCGCGATGACGACGACCGTCCCGTGGCGGTGACCGACGAGCAGCGGGCAGCGATTCTGCACGCGGCGAGCCGTGCGCCGTCGGCGGGCGCCATGATGATGTATTCCATCGTGAGCATCCGCGAGCAGGCCACGCTCGATCGCCTGGCCGACCTGTGCGACCATCAGCCTATGATTGCCAAGGCGCCCTGGGCACTTATATTTGTGGTCGACTATGCCAAGTGGATCGATCTGTTTGAGCATGTGGGCTGCTTTGAGCCCGAGTTTGTAGAGCGCACGGGCAAGTCGCCCCGTCGCGCGCCGGGTCTGGGCGACTTTGCCATCGCGGCACAGGACGCCGTGATCGCCGCGCAAAATGCCGTGGTCGCCGCCGAGGCCCTGGGCCTGGGGAGCTGCTACATCGGCGATATCGTCGAGAATGCCGAGGAAGTGGCCGAGCTGCTGGATCTGCCTGCGTATACCGTGCCGCTGTCGATGCTCATCATCGGCACGCCCCGTAAGGAACGCCCGGCAATCGCGCACCCCGTGGTAAACCTGGTACACGAGGAACGCTATCGCCGCGCCGATGCCGCGACCATGGACGCGCAGGTGGCCGAGATGGATGCGATGTTTCGCCCGCATGCCCGCGAGGTGGGGGAGCGCGTCGTGGACATCTATACCCGCAAGCACACCAGTCCCTTTATGGCCGAGATGAGTCGCTCCATGGAGTGGTGGTTCAAAAACTGGCTCGGAAAATGACGAATGTGACAAGGGGACAGTCCCTTTGTCACATTCCATATCGCCGCGGTAGCCTAAAGACTGTATAAATCTTTATCTAGCTGGGAAAACAGTGCATTAAAACATGGGCCGATTACCTATAATCCCCTCGAACGTTAAAGTTGGGAGGAAACCGGCTTATGGAACAAAAGGCCAAGGAGGCAGCCTCGCACGCTGCGATTCCTGTGAGTATCTCGGCGATGCTCGTCACGCTGGGCGTGGTGTACGGCGATATCGGCACCAGCCCTATGTATGTAACCAAGGCGCTCGTTGCCGGCAACGGCGGCATCGGAAGCGTCACGGAGGAGTTCGTGCTTGGTGCGCTCTCCCTTGTCGTGTGGACGGTCACGCTGCTGACGACCGTCAAGTACGTGCTCATCTCGCTGCGCGCCGACAACCACGGCGAGGGCGGTATCTTTGCCCTGTACAGCCTGGTCAAGCGCTGCGGCAAGTGGCTCATCATCCCCGCCATGCTGGGCGGCGCCGCATTGCTCGCTGACGGCATCCTGACGCCCGCCGTTACCGTTACCACGGCCATCGAGGGCCTGCGCACCATCCCGGCGGTCCATGCTGTGTTGGGTGACGATCAGGGCCGTGTCGTGGCCATCACGCTTGCCATCATCATCGCGCTCTTCTTGGTACAACGTATCGGTACGGCCAAGATCGGTCACGCCTTTGGCCCCATCATGACGCTGTGGTTCCTGTTCTTGGGCGGCACGGGTCTGTTCTTTGTCTTCCAGCACCCCGCGGTGCTGCTGTGCCTCAACCCGCTGCGTGGCATCGGCTTTTTGTTGAGCCCCAACAACCACGCGGGCATCATGATTCTGGGCAGCTGCTTCCTTGCCACCACCGGTGCCGAGGCGCTCTATTCCGACATGGGCCACGTGGGCCGCGGCAACATCTACGCCACCTGGCCGTTCGTTAAGTGCTGTCTGCTGCTTTCCTATATGGGCCAGGGCGCGTGGCTTATCAACAACGCCGCCAACCCCGAGCTCATGGGTATCGCCGACCTCAACCCCTTCTACCAGATGCTCACCCCGGGCCTGCGTCCCTTTGCCGTCGGCCTTTCCACCGTTGCGGCCATCATCGCCTCGCAGGCGCTCATCACCGGCGCATTCTCGCTGGTGTCCGAGGCCAGCCGTCTGGACCTTATGCCGCACATGCAGGTCTTCTACCCTGCCGAGACCAAGGGCCAGCTCTACATCCCCATGGTCAACAACGTCATGCTTGTCGGCTGCGTCATCGTGGTGCTGCTGTTCCAGAACTCGGCGCATATGGAAGCCGCCTACGGCCTTGCCATTACGCTGACTATGATGTGCACCACGCTGCTGCTCTTCTTCTACCTGCACGAGGAGCGCAAGCTCAAGGTTGCTCCGTGGATCTTCGCGGCCTTCTTCCTTTTGCTCGAAGGCTTCTTCTTCGTGAGCTCGCTCACCAAGTTCTTCCACGGCGGCTACTTCACCATCCTCATGGCTGCACTCATCATGGGCATTATGGTGTGCTGGTACAACGGCACGGCGGTCGAGCAGCGCCAGTTTACGCTGCTGCCGCTGCGCAGCTACCTGCCGCAGCTCAAGCGCCTGCGTGACGACGACCGTTACGAGCGCATGAGCGACAACGTCGTGTACCTGACCAAGGACACCCATACCGACTACATCGACCGCGATATCGTCTATTCGATCTTGGACAAGCATCCCAAGCGCGCCCGCGCCTGGTGGTTTGTGAATGTCGAGACCATGGACGAACCGCACACCTTTGCCTATTCGGTCGAGACGTTCGGCACCGACTACGTGTTCCGCGTGCATCTGTACCTGGGCTACAAGATCAACCAGCGCGTCAATGCCTACCTGCGTCAGGTTGTTCAGGACCTGGCTGCCACCGGCGAGCTGCCGCCGCAGACGCATGACTACTCGGTCTACAAGGATCCGGGTAACATCGGTACGTTCAAGTTCGTCCTGATCCGTAAGCTTCTGGCGCCCGAAAGCGATGTGGAGCCCAGCGAGCGTACGGCCATCACGCTCAAGTACATCATTCGCCGCGCCGCCGGCACGCCTGCACGCTGGTACGGCCTGGAGAACTCCAACGTGAGCTTTGAGTACGTGCCGCTGTTCACCAAGTTCAAGGCCGTGAACAAGATGCAGCGCCTGGCTCCCAACGAGCGGCCGTAGACGTCGGCGGCTACACGGAGTTGGTTTTTGATGGATAAGCATGAGGCCGGGGAGGTAAACATGGATACAAAGGCGCTCGATGGCCGTGAGGCGGTGGTCGAAATGATGCGTGAGGCGCGTGTCGACGCTGCCGAAGATCGGTTCTTTACGAATCGGGCCAACATGGACATGGCCGATCGCGTAATTTCGATCGTGGCACTGGTATTTGGAGCGGTGTGCGTGTGTGCCCTGCTCGCGCACGTGCTGTTTGTCTAGCGACTGCCGGTCGTAGAAGGCTTTACACTTAGAACCACCACGAGGGAAAACCACCACAAAGGTGCCTGTCCCCTTTGTGGTGGTTTTTGTTTTTGAGGGAGGGGTACGGTGTCTATGGACGTCCGTGCGGACGGCGATATTGCCGATAACTTTTGGTGGCGGCGCACAACGCTGACGCGCCGCACTCCTCTGTATGACGCCTGCGTATCGGCGGGGCTGCTGGTCGCAGCGACGATTGTGGGCGCGCTGCTCGACCATCCGGGTCTCGCGCCGAGCATCATGATCGTCTATGTGTTCGCCGTTCAGCTGTGCGCATTCTTTACCTGGAGTCGCCTGTATTGCTTGCTGAGCTCGGCTGCCGCCGTGGCGCTCTACAACTTCTTGTTTGTCGACCCGCGCTACTCGCTGTCGCTTATCGACCGCGTCTATCCCGGCATGTTCTTCATCATGTTCGTGGTCTCGCTTGTGTCGAGCTCGATTGCGTTGGCCCTGCGCCGCGCCTTGGCGCAGGCTGCCGCCAGCGACCGTCGCACGCATATGGTGCTCGAGACTAACCGCATGCTGCAGCGGTGCGCCGACCAGCAGCAAATTATCCATGCCATGGCAACGCAGCTGGCGCGTCTTTCGGGCTGTCCGGTCGTGTGGTACAGCGCCGACGCCGACGATGATGACCTGCTGCCGCGTGCGACATACACGGCCGTGGGCGATGCCGCGCCGGTGCACGAACTGGCGCCGCAGATGCCGCCGCGGCTCTCGGCGTCCGCCTATGTGGGAACGCCGCTCGATGCCACCTATGGCGGCTCGGCGCTTTATGGCATCTACCTGACGGTCCGCACAGGTGACGGCTTCGTGCGCTCGGGCGACCCCGCCTCGGTGGTGGGCGTGCTGGCTATCGTTGCCGAGCCCGACGTGCTGACGCACGAGGAGCGGACACTTGCCGATGCCATCGTGAGCGAAGGCGAGCTGGCACTCGATCGCGCCCGCGCCATGGAGGCCCGCGAGGAGGCGGCGGTGCTCGCCAAAAACGAGCAGCTGCGCGCCAACCTGCTGCGCTCCATCTCGCACGACCTGCGCACGCCGCTCACCAGTATTTCGGGCAATGCCGATGTGCTGCTCGACCAGGGCTCGACCGGCACCGCCGTGCTCGATAGCCAGACGCGCCGCGGCATGCTTCTGTCCATTCGCTCGGATGCGCAATGGCTCAACGCCACCGTCGAGAACCTGCTCGCCATCACCAAGCTCGAGGGCGGCGGTATGCGCCTGTCGACCACGCTCGAGCTCATGGACGATATCGTCGAGGAGGCGCTGCGCCACGTGAACCCTGCCGTGCGCGAGCACGACCTTAAGGTGGTGGCGTGCGATGAGCCGGCGCTCGTCAACGTCGATGCGCGCCTGATGGTGCAGCTGGTGGTCAATCTGGTGAACAACGCCATCACCTATACGCCCACAGGCTCGCATATCGTGATCTCGATTAGCGTCGACGATGGTCGCGTGGCGTGCTCGGTGGCCGATGATGGTCCGGGTATCGCACCCGAGGATCGCGAGCGGATCTTTGAGTCGTTCTATACCGCCAACCATGGTCTGGCCGACAGCCACCGCAGCGTGGGCCTGGGTCTTTCGCTCTGCCGTTCCATTGCGTTGGCGCATGGCGGTAGCATAGAGGTTGCCGCGGCGGACCCGCACGGTTCGGTCTTTACGATTGAGCTTCCCGCCGCCGACGTTTCGTTTGATAAGGAGTAGCGCTGTGTCGAACTCTGCCGTAAAACCGCTCATCTTGGTCGTTGAGGACGACCCAGCTGTTCGCAACCTTATCGTTGCCGCGCTCGAGGCGCACGGCTTGCGCCATATGGCCGTGGAGACCGCCCATGCCGCCATCGCCGCCGCCTCGTCGCAGGCGCCGAGCATTGTGCTGCTCGATCTGGGCCTGCCCGATATGGACGGCGTCAAGGTGGTGGAGTCGGTGCGCGCATGGTCGGGCATGCCGATCATTGTGGTCTCGGCACGCAGCGAGGATGCGGACAAGATTCGCGCACTCGATGCCGGCGCCGACGACTATCTGACCAAGCCGTTTTCGGTCGAGGAACTGCTCGCGCGCATTCGCACGACGCTTAGGCGTCTTTCGTATGCGCAAACGGGTGGCGTTGCCTCCGAGGGCTCGTTCGATACCGGTGAGCTGCATATCGATTTTGATGCCGGCATCGCCACGATGGATGGCGAGGAGCTGCATCTGACGCCGATCGAGTACAAGCTCCTGTGCCTGCTGGCGCATAACGCCGACAAGGTGCTGACGCACCAGTTTATCCTGCACGAGATTTGGGGCACGGCAACTAAGAGCGATCTGGCGAGCTTGCGTGTCTTTATGGGCACGCTGCGCAAGAAGATCGAGTCCGACCCCGCGCATCCGCGCTATATCCAAACGCATGTGGGTATCGGTTACCGATTGGTCACCCAAGGCTAGATTGCCAACCACCATCCCACTATGAGTTGCGGTGAAATACGGTCTAAATTTGCCTAATTCCAGGCAAAACAGTCCGTATACCACCGCAACTTTGTTATTTGCCCTTGGGCTTGCTGGCGTAGAACTTCTTCTTTTTGGGCTTGCCTGCGCAGGCGGGCTTGCCGTCGCCGCGCGGCCCTCGGTCGCCGGCCTGTGCGTGCGCGTGCGCTGCCGCATGGGGCTTGCGGGCCTCGGGGTTGCGCAGCTCTTCGGTTCGCTCGGCAATTTCCTCGGCGCTAAAGCCGACCTCGGCCATGGCATCCTCGATGGGCAGTCGGCGCACGATATAGCAATGGTGCACCTTCTGGTTGCGTGCGAAATCCTCGGGGATGGTCTGCGCCGTAATGTCCTCCAGCACGGCGCCCGCGCGTGCGAGCTTGCGCGTCTCGGGGCGGAAGCCGCGCAGGTTGCAGCTAAAGATGGCATGGCCGCCCTGCGCGAGCAGGCGCGATACGCCAGCCAAAAGCTCAACATGGTCGCGCTGGACATCCCAGGTGCGACGGCCCATCTTGGACGAGTTCGAGAACGTGGGCGGGTCGACAAAGATCAGGTCCCAGCGGTTGCGCGTCTGGCGCTGGTCGCGAATCCAAGCGAGCACGTCGTCGCGCACAAAATGATGCTGAGGCCCCACAAAGCCGTTCTGGCGCATGTTGCGCTCGGCCCAGTCCAGATAGGTATTGGAGAGGTCGACCGTCACGGTCTCCTCGACGCCGCCATCGGCCGCGTAGCAGGTGGCAGTGCCGGTGTAGGCAAACAGATTGAGGAAGCGGCGCGCCTGCTTGGCGTGCTCGCGCACCAGGTTGCGGGTGACGCGGTGGTCCAAGAAGATGCCGACGTCCAGGTAGTCGTCAAAGTTGACGGCAAAGGTGAGGCCGCCCTCTTCGATGAGCGGCAGGCGACGACGCGCGATATTGGCGCGCTCACCCGAGCCGCCCTTGCCGGCGCCCTGCTTGCCGTACTGCGAGCCGCCGCGCGAACGCATGCGGGCCTTGGCGTGCACATGCTCGGCGGGAACATCTAGGATGCGCGGCGCGATGGCCAGAATGTCGAGCATACGGGCCTGGGCCAGTGCGGGGTCGATGGTCTTGGGCGCGGCGTATTCGGCGATGACGAGCCAGCGGCCCGGCGTCTGCGGGCAACCCTCGTACAGGTCGATAGCGGCGGAGTAGTCGGGCAGGTCGGCATCGTAGACGCGGTAGCAGCTCACGCCCTCGCGCCTGGCCCACTTGCGGCGCAGACGGGCATTCTTGCGCAGGCGGTTGGCGAACTGCTCGGACTCGGGGATGAGCACGGGCAGCGGCTTGCCGTCGCCCAGGTCGAGCATGGCGGCAGGCTCGGGCATGGCGGAAGCGGCGGCTTCATCGTTGACTTCGTTGGCATCCGCAGCCTCGGCCTCGGCATCCGCACTGGTCGCAGCCTCAAACGCTGCGGCGGCGTGGTCGAGCGAAGGCCAGACTTCGACGGTCGCCTCTTCGTTGTTGGGCATGACGGCGATCGAGCGCTCGGGCTCGGTGTGGAGCGCGCGGGCCAGCAATCCGTCGCGGGTGAGCGCGGCGACCGGCGCCGCGGCAAGCTCGGGCGCGCGGCGCAACTCGCCGATGAGCGTCATGGTGTCATGCATGAGCGAAAGCGGTGTCTCGGTCGTATCCGCGACCACGGCGGCGCCGGCGACAGCGCCCGCGTGGTCCAGTACGGTGGCGGACTTGGCGGCGCAAAAATCGACAAAGCGCTTGTAGCCGGCACATTTAACCATGCGCTCAGCGGTTTTGCGGGCGGCGGGGTCAACATCCACGGCCACGATGCGCGCCTGGCGCTCGCGCGCTGCCGCCTCGCGCCCGCGCGCCTCGGCAAGCAGCTGCTCCCACAGGGCGGCATCGTGCAGCTGCCAGCCCTCAAAGCCCCAGCGCTCGCGTGCGGCGCCCGGGGCGCGGTCGGTCAGAATGTTCACGGCCTCCAGCAGCAGACCGCCGCCGGCGCACGAGGCATCGATCAGCGTGGGAAGGGCTTCGTTCTCGTAATCGTCGGCCGTCAGCTCGCGCTCGCATAGTGCGGTCCAGCCGACCTGCGCCAGCACCAGGGCGGCGTAGTCGGGGCGCAGCACGTGCGCGCCCTCGCCGGCGCGGGTCGCTGCGGGCGGTAGGCGTTTGAACAGCGGGTCGCCCGAAAGGTCCAGGCTGATGCTCGCGCGGCGCTGACGCAGCGAAAGCAGCAGGTGAACATCGGGATCGGCGGCGTCGACATCGGCGCGACGGCCCGTGGTTTCGGCCAAGCGGTCGCACAATGCGTCCTTGGCGCGCAGGGCCGAGAAGCGCGTGTTGCGCAGCTGCTCGGTCACGCCGCGGGCGGTAATGGCGATGGTGGCGCCGGGGCGGACGATGCTCTCCCAGGCGATGTCGTAAACGCTATCGTACAGTTCATCGGCATCCTGCGCCTCAAAGCGCCCGAGTACCACGAACACGCGGCTCGCCAGGCGCGACCACAGACAGGCGCGGTAGCCTTCTTCGAGCTCGCCCTCAAACGTAGCGCGGCCTTTCAGGCGGCGGACATGCGAAAGCCCGAGGCGTTTAAGCTCATCGGCGAGTGCGGACTCAAAGCCCTCGGGGCAGCTTGCGTAAAATTCCATGGGTGACCTCTCTGGTTGCGTCGCTCCATTATATGATGGATGCTTCGTTTGCCCTTATCCTCGAAAGGAACCCATATGATTGATGCGTGTCCCGAACCCGCTGTGCTCTTTTTTGACGTGGACGGCACGCTGACGTCGTTCGATCCCGACGATATGACCGATAAGGACTTTTCGGCGGTTCGCCCTTCGCAGACGGTGGTTGAGGCGTTCCATGCACTGCGCGATGCGGGGCACAAGGCGTTTATCTGCACGGGTCGTCCCCTGTGGCTCATCGCGGACAGTTTGCGTGCGCTCGACCCCGCGGGCGTCGTTGCCATGGCGGGGGCCACGCTCGAGGTCGAGGGCCGCGTGGCACACGAGGACTGCATTGACGAGGACATTGTTGAGGAGCTCGCGCGTCGCATTACTGTGGCGGGCGGCGAGGCGTTGTTCGAGACGAACGGTGCCACCTATTCACTTGAGCCAGTTGGTGTCGAACAGTCATTTCTGCTAGGCGCCGGCGTGGTGCATGGCGTTGATCAGATGCGCGTCGATGGGCATTTGCGCGTAGGCAAGGTGTGCATTAACGCGTGCGACCTAGCTCGCGTAGCCAACGACGATGGCTTTATCGAGCGCGAGTTTGAGCTGTGCAACACCGGTGGTCAGAATCGCGAGCTGAGCCCCAAGGGCATCGACAAGGGCGTGGGCGTGGCGCGAGCGCTGGAATACCTGGGTCGCACCGGCAACGCGCGCACCTTTGGCTTTGGCGATTCCGGCAACGATCTGGGTATGCTCGCCGCCGTCGAGACGGCTGTAGCCATGGGCAACGCCATGCCCGAGGTCAAGGCAGTCGCCGACTACGTGACCGACGATGTCGCACACGATGGCACCGTCACAGCGATGCAACATTTCGGCCTCATCTAATGAATCTCGCCTTCTGACGTTTGCTCAAACTGCGACTCTTTGCTTTTGCATGCTCAATCGATTTATCAATCCAAACACTGAGGTGTTTATACCGTTCGCCGAGAAGATAAAAACCCGCAGTTCACGCCTTGATAAACGTAGGTAAAGTGTTTAGCAGTTTATCGGCCGTATGCTAACGAAAGGAATCAGGCAGATGGCAATCAAGGTGTTCGCTGACGGTGCAAATCTCGAGGGCATGCTCGACATGTACGAGAACGGCAACGTTCAGGGTTTCACGACCAACCCGTCCCTTATGAAGAAGGGCGGCGTGACGGATTACCGCGCGTTTGCCAAGGAGGTCCTGGCCCACATCACCGATGTGTCCGTGTCGTTTGAGGTCTTTGCCGACGACGTCGAGACCATGGAGGTCGAGGCCCGCGAGATCGCTACCTGGGCCGAGAACGTCTACGTCAAGATTCCGTGCGTGACCACCAAGGGTGAGTCCACCGCCGAGCTGGTGCGCAAGCTTTCGGCCGACGGCATCAAGGTCAACGTCACCACCATCTTTACGCCTACGCAGGTCGACGAGATGGTCGAGGCCGTTGATGCCGAGACACCGTCCATCATCTCGCTCTTTGCCGGCCGCATCGCCGATACCGGCGTCGACCCCATTCCGTTTATGACGGAGTCGGTCAAGAAGGCCGCCGCCAAGCCCAACTGCGAGGTCCTGTGGGCATCCACGCGTGAGCTTATCAATATTTACCAGGCGGAAGGATGCGGTTGCCAGATCATCACGGTGCCCAACAGCATCCTGGCCAAGCGTAAGAACATCGGCCGTGACCCGTACGAGGTCTCGCTCGATACCGTGCGCGGTTTTGCCAAGGATATCGCCTCGCTCGGTTTCCATATCCTGCCGTAACGCGAACGCTGGCTACATCGCGGGTTGTTCGCCCCGGCCTTTCCTTTCCCTATCGCTCACGCGCTTCGCGAGGGTCGCGCTAGGCAAAGGAAAGGCCGGGGCTGCCGACACGAACTTGCCGGTAGGTTGGTGATAGGCTTCCATATCCTGCCGTGGACAAAGGTACCCCCGCCTGCGCCGTGCAAAATTGAGAGTATTCAGCAAGGTAAAGGCTTTTACCAGCTGGGTGAAGCATGGAACAGCCCCCGTTTTGGCTCTGATGACGCTAAAACGGGGGCTGTTTCTTGCTTTTTCGTCTCTGAGGGGCATCCGGAACGGTGGAATTTGCAGAATACTCGCGATTTTGCACGTCGCGAGAGGGGGGACCCTTGCTTTGGCGGTTTACTTCCCCTGCACCATGGTGAGGGAGATCTTCTTGCGGTCGCGATCGACCTTTTCGACCCACACCTTGACCGTGTCACCGACGCGCACCACGTCGCTCGGGTGCTTGACGAAGCGGTTGGCGAGCTTGGAGATGTGTACGAGGCCGTCCTGGTGCACGCCCACGTCGACGAAGGCGCCAAAGTCGACGACGTTGCGCACCGTGCCCTTGAGTTCCATGCCGGGCTCCAGGTCGTCGATCGAAAGCGCCGAGCGGCTAAAGACTACCTCGGGCGCGTCGTCGCGCGGGTCGCGACCGGGCTTCTTGAGCTCGTTGACGATGTCGATGAGCGTGAGGGTGCCGCAGTCCAGGTCGCTTGCCAGCGCCGAGATGCTGCCCAGGCGGCGCTCGATATCGGGCACGCCGCCGCGGCTGAGCTCGCTTGCCGCAACGCCGGCGCGCTCCAGGACGGCCGTGGCCACCTCGTAGCTTTCGGGGTGGACGCTTGTCGCGTCGAGCGGGTTCTTGCCGCCGCTGATGCGCAGGAAACCTGCGGCGTTGAGGTACGCCTTGGGTCCCAGCTTGGGGACCTTCTTGAGCTGGCGGCGATCGGTAAAGGCGCCGTTTTCCTCGCGGTAGGCCACGATGTTTTTGGCTACGCTCGGCGTAATGCCCGACACGTAGCCCAGCAGGCTTGCGCTCGCGGTGTTGACGTCGACGCCCACACGGTTGACGACGTCTTCCACCACGTGGCCCAAGGTGCGCGAAAGCTCGGCCTGGTCAAGGTCGTGCTGGTACTGGCCAACGCCGATGGACTGGGGCGGAATCTTGACGAGCTCTGCCAGCGGGTCTTGCAGACGGCGGCCCAGGCTCATGGCGCCACGTACGGTGACATCCAGATCGGGATACTCCTGGCTCGCGAGCTCGGAGGCGGAGTACACCGACGCGCCCGCCTCGTTAACAATGGTGTATCGCAGCCCAGGCGCCTGCTCGGCAATGAACTCCGAGACGACTTCCTCGGTCTCGCGGCTGGCGGTGCCGTTGCCGATGACGATGGTGTTGACGCTGTCCTTCTTGACGAGGCGGGCGAGCTCGCGCTTGGTGCCGGCGACGTCGTGGCGCGGCTTGGTGGGATAGACCACGCCGTGGTCGAGTAGCTTGCCGGTCTCGTCCATGACGGCGACCTTGCAGCCGGTGCGGTAGCCCGGATCGAGCGCGAGCACGCGGGCGCCGCGCACGGGGCGCGCCGAGAGCAAGCCCTCGAGATTCTTGGCAAAGACGTTGATGGCCTCGGTCTGGGCACGAACGGTGAGTTTGGCGCGGGCCTCGCGCTCCAGCGAGGGGGCCATGAGGCGCTTGTAGCCATCGGCGATGGCGGCGTCAAAGACGGGAGCAAACACGCCCTGGCGACGGGGCCAGCGGCTGCCGAGGCGTGCCGTAGCGGCAGCGCCGTCGACGTTCACGCGCACGCGGAGCTTGCCCTCGCGCTCACCGCGGTCGATAGCCAGCACGCGGTGGTTGGGTATACGGCGCAGCGGCTCATCATAGCTGTAGTACGGCTCGTAGGGGGTCTTCTCGGCGGGGTCGGTGGCCTCGACGACGATGTCGGCGGTGTTTTGCGTAAAGGCGCGCAGATCGGCGACGTTCTCGGGGTCCTCGGCCACCGTCTCGGCCACGATGTCGGCGGCGCCGGCGAGCGCCTTTTCGGGCGTGTCGAAGCCGGCCTCCTCGTTGACGTATGCCGCGGCGGCGTCGAGCGCGCTGCCCTTGGCCGAGGCCTGCATGATGATCATATTGGCGAGCGGCTCGAGTCCCGCCTCGCGGGCCTTCTGTGCTCGGGTCATGCGCTTTTTGCGGTAGGGTTTGTAGAGGTCCTCGACGCGCTGGAGCTGCGTGGCCTCGCGAATCTGCTGCTCAAGCTCGGGCGTGAGCTTGCCCTGCGCGTCGATGAGCAGGATGACGTCCTCTTTGCGCTGCTCAAGATTGCGCAGGTAGGACAGGCGCTCGTCGAGCGCGCGCAGGGCGACGTCATCCATGCCGCCGGTGGCCTCTTTACGGTAGCGCGAGATAAAGGGGATGGTGTTGCCCTCGTCGATGAGCTTGACGGCTGCCTCGACGTTGGCGGCCTTAAGGTTGAGCTCGCGCGCGAGCTGGGCGATAAGATCCATGGGACTCCTTGCGTTTAAGGTGCGTTTGCAGCACAGAGCTACCAAGGATACCACCCGTCCCAAAAGACTGTTTTGGGGCCGCGCCATGAAAGCGGCCTATCTACTACGTTTGAACCGTGTGGGTCGACCATCCCCCGGTTTTCCGAAAAGTGGCAAGCCGTTTACCTGCGGTTTTTATTCCGCGAAATTTGGCATGGTTGAGGGCGATCGGTTAAACGTAGTAGATAGGCCGCTTTCGTGGCGAACGAATCAAGCTGAGGTGCAAAAAGGCCCCCATCTCAGAAAAATCGTCAGCGAAGTAGCAAAAAGCCCCGCGGGCAGGAGGCTGCTCGCGGGGCAAAGAAGAGGGGCTTATTTGTGGCGGACCGAGGGGCTCGGCATGGGGTTTCTGTCGCGGCCGCTCTTAAGGCGTTACAGCTCGACGAGCTGGCCGGTCTCGGCGGCCTCCTTGACGGCGTTGAGAAGCGTGAGCGTCTTGACGTTGTCGGCCGGCGTCACGACGGGCTCGACCTCGCGGCGGACGACCTTCACAAAGTGCTTGAGCTGCATCTTGTGGGGAAGCGCCGGGTCGACGGCCGGAATCTCCATCTGCAGCGGCTTGTGCCAGTTAGAGGCGCCGTCGTAGGAGAACTGGTGCAGGCGGGGCAGCGACAGGGCGCCCAAGGTTCCGCCGATAAAGTAGGCGTCAGCGTCGAAGGGGCGGTACTGCGGATCCTCGCGAGCGGTTGCCTCCCAGTTCCAGGGGCTGGCGGTGGCGTCGGAGATGGTCATGCTCGCGAGCGCGCCATCGGCAAAGCGGACGTTGACCACGGCGGAGTCCTCGGTCTCAAAACCGCGGGCGGCGCTGGACTGCATGCCCTGGACGGCAACGGGCTCGCCCAACAGGTAGCGGAGCAGGTCGACGTCGTGCACCAGGTTGACCAGGATCGGGCCAGCACCCTTCTTGCGGCGCCACTCGACATCGAAGTACTCGTCGTTCTTATAGATCATGTAGTGGAAGCTCGACACGGTGAGCTTGCCCAGCTCGCCGGACTCGATGATCTCCTTGGCCTTGTTGACGAAGGGGTTGTGGCGACGGTGCTGACCCACGAGCACGGGCACACCGGCGGTCTCGGCCTCGGCGGCGAAGGCCTGGGCATCCTCAAGATCGTTGGAGATCGGCTTTTCGACCAGCGGCACGATGTTGCGCTTGATGGCCTCGCGAGCAACGCCCAGGTGCAGGTCGTTGGGGGTGGCGATGATGACGGCCTCGGGCTTGACCTCGTCCATCATCTGGGCGGGATCGGTAAAGAACGGCACGCCGGCGGCCTCGGCCGTGGCGCGGGCGCCCTCAAAGGCGTCGGCGATGGCGACGAGCTCGGCCTCGGGCTCCTCGGTGACAAAGCGGATGTGGTTGCGGCCCATGGCGCCGGCGCCGATGACGGCAATGCGGACGGGGTTGAGCTCAGACATTTCGACTCCTTAATGCTGGTGGCTGGCGAATGTGGCAAAGGGACTGTCCCTTTGCCACATTGGTATAACTAGGCGGACTTCTTCTTGCTGTCGGAGACCATCATGTAGACGGTGAGCACGACGGCGATGGCGGCGATCACGATGGCGCCGTAGAAGGACTGCTGGTAGGCAGCGCTGCCGGCCTCGGCGTGATACAGCACGGCGGTGATGGGCTGGCTGATCCAGGTAGAAGCGGCATAGCCCAAGAACATGATGCCGTAGTTGACACCGATGTTGCTGGTGCCAAAGGCGCCACCGGTAAGCGGCGGGTAGATGACGAGCAGGGCGCCAAAGCTAAAGCCGAGCAGGGCGAGCGCCACAAAGAACATGCTCTGCGTAAAGCTCATCGACATGATGACGAGTGCGACGATGGTGACGACAAGGCTGATGAGCAGCGACTTGTAGGCGCCGAGCTTGTCGATGATCTGACCAAAGGACAGACGGCCGACCAGGTTGGCGCAGGTGTTGACGGAGACCACCACGCCACCGAGGGCGACGGCCGCGGCGCTCGTGGGGTCGGCGAAGAGCTGGACGGCGGCGATGGAGGCAACCTTGCCCACGAGCAGGGTGCCCGCGGTGGCGGCAAAGGCGAAGGTGACGATGAGGACCCAGAAGCGCGGGGTCTTGACCATCTCGCCTGGGGTGAGGTCGCCGAAGGTGCCGGCGTGCGCACCGCCCTTGGGGGCCTCGAAGCCCTCGGGCAGCCAGCCGACCTCGGGGGCCTTCAGGAACAGGGCGGAGGCGGCGATCATTACAAAGAAGATGACGCCGAGTGCCTTGAGGGCGCCAAAGATGCCGAGACTCGGGATGAGCAGCGAGGCGAGCACCGGGGACAGCACGGCGGGGCCGGCGGTGGAGGCGGCAAGGGTGATGCCGGAGGCGAGGCCCTTCTTGTCGATGAACCACTTTTGGCCGGTGGTGAGCGCCGGGTTGTAGCCCAGGCCATTGCCGATGGCGGCGACGAGCGAGAACCACAGGTAGAACTGCCACGGCTCGGTAACGGTGCCGGACATGAACCAGCCCAGGCCGTAGCACACGGCGGCGGCGATCACGACGTTGCGCGGGCCGATCTTATCGGAGATGCGGCCGGCGAAGATGCCCGTTACGGCCATGATGGTCTGAAAGACCGGGAAAGCCCAGGTAAGAGCGCTGGACCACTCGGGGTAGACGGCGAGCAGGTTCTTGCTCACGACGGAATACAGCGCGATGGAGCTGATGAAGAACATGGTGACGCACGCGGCGGAAAGCACGACGGCGCGACCCTTGTTGGAGTTGGTGGAAGCCATTGGACTCTTTCTAATCGATGCGGGGGAGGGGCAGGCGTCACCGCGAGCCTCCCTGTCAGGCTGGTTTACTGGTCAGTGGGCTTTGCGACGCCAGACTCGTCGGACCAAAGCTCGACACCCTTGTTCTTGAGGTAGTTGTCGGCAAAGGCTCGACGGCCGCCGGGCTTGGCGGTGAGGTCGCCCATCATATTGGAGAAGCCGCCATCGACCTTGATGGCGTCGCCGGTGGTAAAGTCCGAGCGCTTGGACGCCAGGAACATGACGGCGTTGGCGATATCACTGACCTCGCCGATGCGGCGCGTGGCGATGAGGCGGCTGCGGCTCTTCTCGACCTCGGGGTCGGCGTAAAAGCTCGCCGACATCGGGGTCTTAACAAAGCAGGGCTCGACGCAGTTGGAGCGCACGCCGTAGGGGCCCCACTCGGCGGCGAGCATCTTGGACATCATGTTGACGCCGGCCTTGGTGGAGCTGTACACGCCCGAGAACGTCTCGGGGGAGTGGCTGGCAACGGTCGAGATGTGCACCAGGCGACCCTGGCCAGCCTTGATCATTTCGCGACCAAAGCGCTGCGAGGTGATGAAGTAGCCGGTGAGGTTGACGTTGATGACCTCGTTCCAGTCGGAGAGCGGCAGGTCCTCCATGGCTGCGAAGCGCAGGATGCCGGCGGTGTTGACGAGGACGTCGACACGGCCGAAGTTGGCGATGGTGGCGTCGACGGCAGCCTGAACCTCGGCCTCGTCGGTGGCGTTCATCTTGTAACCCTCGGCGTGGATGCCAAACTCGGCAGCAAGGTCGGCGGCAGCGGCCTTGACCTTCTCCTCGTCCAGGTCGAGCAGGACGACGTTGGCGCCGTTGCGGGCGAACTCGCGGCAAATCTCGACGCCCATACCGCCGAGCGCGCCGGTCACGGCGCAGACATCGCCCTCGAGCTTAAGCCAATTGCTCATAGGAACTTCCCTTCTTATGCCTCCCGGTGGGTCGCTCCCATTAACCGACCCACGTGGTTTTCGCTGGTTATCGTATGCTTTGCATTTGCGCAGGTGAATTGCATATTTGTTAGAATGGCGTTAACCATAGGTTTACACTGTGCGATGCAGTTTATTCTCAATTGAGCGCATGACCTGCGAAAACAACCTCCTGTGGCACCATGTGGCCACGGGCGCGAAAACGGGAGATTAACGTGTACGATCGACGACTTGAGGCCATATCGGCCGCCGCGGAGCTGGGAAGCTTCTCGCGCGCGGCGGCAAAACTACGTGTGTCGACCCCGGCTCTCGTCAAACAGGTGTCGGGGTTCGAGGCCGAGTTTGGCATCACGTTGTTCGAGCGCTCGCATTCGGGCGTTAAGGTGACGCCGGCGGGTGCGCTGCTGGTAGACGATGCGCGCTCGATCATGCGTCAGTCCGAGGATGCGTTGCGCCGTGCCCGACGCGCGGCGGGCGATGGCGGTGCCGTGCGCCTGGGCGTGTCGATGATGTGCCCGGGGCGCCAAACGCTGTCGATGTGGTCGGGCATCCACGATCTGGAACCGTCGCTGCGATTTGAGATCGTGCCGGTAAGCGATCTCTACGACGAGCGCGAGACCGTCATGCGCAGCTTGGGCCGCGAGGTCGATGTGGTGCAATCGAGTTTTTCAACCCCACGCTGGGGTGATGCCTGCCAAAAGCTCCTTATCGTCAACGTACCGTTTTATATTGATGTGCCGCGCACGAGCCCGCTGGCGCGCAAGAATCGCATTACGGTTGCCGACTTGGAGGGTATGCGTCTGCGCGTACTGCGCCACGGCAACGACGCCATGGACAGCCTGCGCATCGATCTTTTGGCCGATGGCGGCGTGGACGTGATCGACGTGGACAGTTTTGACTTTGCGCTCTTTAACGAGGCGGAGGAAAAGGGCGACGCGGTGCTCACTTGCGGGGCGTGGTCGGGCGTGCACCCGGCTTTTGTAGGCGTGCCGTTCCTATGTGGCCGCGAGGTGCCGGTCTTCTTGCACTACCCGCTCGAGCCCACCCTCCAAGTACAAAAATTCGTCAACGCCATGGCCCAACTCCTCAAGTAGCTTACACAAAACGAGGCCCTGGCCAAACGGCCAGGGCCTCACTAACCTTTATTCCGTTTTAAACAACGGGCTGATTGCGCGCAGGAGGGTGCCCCGGGGCGGCGGGGTATTTCCTCCGCGCGCAGTTTCGCAGCGAAGCGAGAATGTTTGAGCACGGAGGAATTACCCCGCCGCCCCGGGGCACCCTCCGTCAGTAACCGTTCCTACTCCAGCTCAAACGCACCCGTGTACAGCTGGTAGTAATACCCGCGCTTGGCAATCAGCTCATCATGGTTGCCGCGCTCGATGATGCGGCCGTGATCCAGGCAGATGATCGCGTCAGAGTTGCGCACGGTGGACAGGCGGTGCGCGATGACAAACGTCGTGCGGCCCTCCATGAGCTTATCCATGCCCGCCTGCACGATGGCCTCGGTGCGGGTGTCGATGGAGCTCGTGGCCTCGTCCAGAATCATTGCCGGCGGATCGGCGACGGCGGCGCGCGCGATCGAAATCAGCTGACGCTGGCCTTGCGACAGCTGGGCACCGTTGCCGGTAAGCATGGTGTCGTAGCCGTCGGGCAGGCGGGTGATAAAGTCGTCCGCGCCCGCGAGCTTGGCCGCCGCGATGCACTCCTCGTCGGTCGCATCCAGGTTGCCGTAGCGGATGTTATCCATCACGGTGCCGGTGAACAGGTTCACGTCCTGCAGCACGACGCCCAGCGAGCGGCGCAGATCGGCCTTGCGGATCTTATTGACGTTGATGCCGTCGTAGCGAATCTTGCCGTCGGCAATGTCATAGAAGCGGTTGATGAGGTTGGTGATGGTCGTCTTGCCGGCACCGGTGGCGCCGACAAACGCGACCTTCTGGCCCGGCTTGGCAAACACGGACACGCCGTGCAGCACCTCGTGGTCGGGCGTGTAGCCAAAGTCGACGTTGTCCATGACCAGGTCGCCGCGCAGCGGCACGTACTCGATCTCGCCGGTTGCGCGGTGCGGATGTTTCCATGCCCACATGCCGGTGTGGTGGTCGGCCTCCTCGAGCTCCCAGGTTTCGGGGTTCACCTGTGCGTTGACGAGCGTCACGTAGCCTTCGTCGGCCTCGGGCTTCTCGTCGATGAGCTCAAAGATGCGGTCGGCGCCGGCGAGGCCCATGACCACGGCGTTGATCTGCTGCGAGATCTGGCCGATCTGTCCGCAGAACTGCTTGGTCATGTTGAGGAACGGCACCACGACGGCGATGGACAGCGCCATGCCCGAGATGCTCAGGTTGGGCGCGCCCAGCGCCAGGAAAATGCCGCCCGCCAGTGCGACCAGCACGTAGAGCAGGTTGCCCAGGTTCATAAGGATGGGCATGAGGATGTTGGCGTACATGTTGGCCTTCTGGGAGACCTCGAAGAGCTTTTCGTTGCGCTCGTCAAAATCGGCCTCGGCGGCAGACTCGTGGCAGAACGCCTTGACGACCTTCTGGCCGTTCATGACCTCCTCGATATGGCCCTCGACCACGCCGAGCTCGGTCTGCTGCGCAATGAAGAAGCGCGCGGAGTTGGAGCCGAGCAGCTTGGTCATAAAGGTCATAAAGGCGACGCCGGCGATGATGACCAGGCACATCCACACGCTGTAGTACAGCATGATAAAGAACACCGTGACGATGATGATGATCGTCATGAGCAGGTTGGGCAGCGACTGGCTGATCATCTGACGCAGCGTGTCGATGTCGTTGGTGTAGTGGCTCATGACATCGCCGCGCTGGTGCGTGTCGAAGTAGCGGATCGGCAGGTCCTGCATGCGGTTGAACATCATCTCGCGCAGCTTCTCCAGCGAGCCCTGCGTGACGATAGCCATGGCGCGGTTCCAGAAGAGCGAGGACAGGACGCCGACGCCGTAGATGCAGGCGAGGGTGGTCACGAGCTGTGCGATCTTGGGCTGCGCGGCTTCCCAATCGCCCGACTGCCACGATTCGCCAATAATTTGCAGGGCGCTCTGCAGGAAGGTCGCGCCGATGGAGTTGATGATGGCGCAGAGCACCACGCCGGCGACGACGAGGGGCAAAAGCACGGGATAGAAGCCAAAGAGCGTCTTGATGAGGCGCGACATGGTGCCGCCCTTGCGGTTGAGCGCGCGCTCGGCGGTCGTTGCCTTACTCATGGGCCTCGCCTCCTTCTTGAGTCTGAGCTTGCGTTGCGGATGCCTCGGTGTCGGCCTCGACGGCCCCTTCGCCCTCGGCGCTCATCTTGTTTTGCGAGGTGAAGGTCTCGCGGTAGATCTCGCTTGTCTTAAGCAGCTCGTCATGGTTGCCGATCTGCGCGATACGGCCGCCCTCCATGACGATGATACGGTCTGCGTCCTGCACGGAGCTGATGCGCTGGGCGATGATGAGCTTGGTCGTGTTGGGCAGATAGCTTGCCAGTCCTGCGCGGATCTTTGCGTCGGTCTTGGTGTCGACGGCGCTGGTGGAGTCGTCCAGGATCAAGATCTTGGGGCGACGCAGCAGGGCGCGTGCAATGCACAGGCGCTGCTTCTGACCGCCCGAAACATTAGAGCCGCCCTGTTCGATCCAGGTGTCGTAGCCCTTGGGGAAACCGTCGACAAACTCGTCGGCGCAGGCCAGATGCGCTGCCTCGCGGACTTCCTCGTCGGTGGCGTTCGGGTCGCCCCAACGCAGGTTCTCGGCGATGGTGCCGCTAAACAGCACGTTTTTCTGCAGCACCATGGCGACCTGGTGACGCAGCGCGTCCAGGTCGTAGTCGCGCACGTCCACGCCGCCCACGCGCACAGCGCCTTCGGTGGTGTCGTACAGGCGGGCGATGAGGTTAACGAGCGTGGACTTGGCCGAGCCGGTGCCGCCGATGATGCCGATGGTCTCGCCGCTCGTAATGTGCAGGTCGATATCGTCGAGCGCCTGGCGCTTCGCATGCTTGGAATACTTAAAACTCACGTGGTCAAAGTCGATGGAACCGTCGGCAACCTCGAGCACGGGCTCGGCGGGATCGGCGATCGTGGGCTCGGCGGCCAGCACCTCGGCAATGCGGTGTGCCGATTCGTCGGCCATGGTCACCATGACAAAGATCATCGACAGCTGCATCAGGCTCATGAGAATCTGGAAACCATAGGTAAAGGTCGAGGAGAGCTGGCCCACGTCGAACAGCGTGCCCTGGCTCGTGATGATGAGCTTGGAGCCCAGGTAGATGATGACGACAAACGCGCCGTTGACGCAGATGTTCATCATGGGGTTGTTAAAGGCGAGCAGCTTCTCGGCGCGGGTGAAGTCCGTCTGGACATCGCGCGCGGCGGCCGCGAACTTCTCCTTCTCAAAGTCTTCGCGTACGTAGCTCTTAACCACGCGCATGCCGGTGACGTTTTCCTCGACGGACTCGTTAAGGGCATCGTACTTGTGGAACACGCGCGAGAAGATGGGGCGCACCTTAAAGATGATAAAGAACAGCCCAAAGCCCAGCAGCGGAATGATGACCAGGTAGACCATGGCAACGCTGCCGCCCATGATAAATGCCATGGTAAAGGCGAAGATCAATACCAGCGGCGCGCGCACGGCGATACGGATGATCATCATAAAGGCCTGCTGCACGTTGTTGATGTCGGTGGTCAGGCGCGTGACGAGCGAGGAGCTCGAGAACTCATCGATGTTGGCAAAGCTGAACGTCTGGATTTTGTAGAACAGGTCGTGACGCAGGTTCTTGGCGAAGCCGCAGCTCGCATGGCTGCAGGTGACGCCTGCCGCGGCGCCAAAAGCAAGCGATGTCAGCGCGATGAGCACCAAAAGGCCCGCGGTGGGAAGCATCTCGGCTACGGTGGCGCCGTCTTTGATGGCGTCGATCAGGTTGGCGGTGATAAATGGAATCAGCATCTCGCAGAGCACCTCGCCAAGCACGAGCAACGGCGTGGCAACGGTGACTTTCATATAGTCGCGGATGCTGCCCATGAGGGTTTTAATCATCCAGTTCCTCCCAGGTTACGCGGATTTTATCGAGCATTTCGGCGAGGTCCTCGCGCTCGTCATGGGTGAGCGCGCTAAAGGCCTGCTCTCTAAAGCGAATGCGGGCCGCCTGGTCGATGCGGGCGTTTTCCCGGCCGGTTTCGGTCAGGCGAATGGTGAGCTGCCGTCGATCCTTGGGGTTACGGCTGCGCTCGATGAGGCCGTTGAGCTCGAGCTTGGACAGGATCTCGGAAAGCGACCCCGGCTTGAGGTCAAAGTGCATGCCGAGTTCCTGCTGCGACATCTCGCCGCCGGGTTGCTTGGCCAGCAGGCAGATGATGGGCGCCTTGCCGGACACGCCTCCGCCATGAAAATGCATGTAATGGCCGCAAAAGCCCAGGCCGCTCAGGATGCGCTTGGCGAGTTTGTCTTCGGCGCTGACCGCTTCGGGTATGTCTACCGGTTGCGACGGGTCACCGCTGGGCTCATGCGGAAGGACGAGTGGTTCAACACACATATCTAAGCTTCGCTCCTTTCTTTAGTTAGGTAGTTGAATTGTTTTGTGCCTAACCAATTTAGGAGCACGGTAAATAAATGTCAAGGTACCAAACTTATTATGTTCGAGCGGCACTTAGGGACGTTCCTTATGTGCCGGCATTTGGGGACACTCCTTGTGTCGACTAGTCATTTAAGAACGTCCCCAACGACTAACTTCCTCCTTCCCGCAACCTTTCCGCAACAATTCGTCCTCTGCGGTGCCAGCGCCCGTTCACAACGTCCCCTGCGCTACACTTAGTCGCACTGTGGCGCTGCCGCGCCGCGCCCGAAACAAGGGAGACCCTCATGAAGAATACTCAGCTGCTGCTGATTAACGATATGTGCGGCTACGGCAAGGTCGCGCTTTCCGCCATGCTGCCGGTGCTGTCGCACATGGGCTACCGTATCCATAACCTGCCGACGGCACTTGTGTCCGATACGCTCAACTATCCCAAGTTCTACATCCACGACACCACCGAGTACGTGCGCCAGAGCCTCGCCATCTGGGAGGAGCTCGGCTTTGAGTTCGACGCCATCTCGACCGGCTTTATCGTGACCGAGGAAGAGACGCGTATCATCTCGGACTTTTGCCACCGCCGCGCGCAAAAGGGCACCAAGGTGTTCGTCGATCCCATCATGGGCGACAACGGCAAGCTCTATGCCGGTGTGCCCGAGTCCACGATTGGCCTTATGCGGCACCTGCTGGAGTGCGCAGACTACGCGGTGCCCAACTACACCGAGGCCTGTCTGCTCGCCGATACGCCTATTGCAGAGCAGATCACGCCCGATGAGGCCCGCGCCCTTGTGGACGCCGTGCGCGAGCTGGGTGCCAAGTCGGTGGTCATTACGAGCGCCGTGGTAAATGGCACGAACGCGGTTATCGGTTACGACCATGTGGCGGGGGAGTACTTCACGATTCCCTTTGAGCTCATTCCGGTCTATTTCCCGGGCACGGGCGATACGTTCTCGGCGGTGCTCATGGGCCGCGTTATGGCAGGTTGGAGTCTGCAGCGCGCGACGTCCGATGCCATGCGTGTGGTGGCTGAGCTTATCGAGCGCAATGCCGACCAAGAGGACAAGTCGGCCGGCCTTCCCATCGAGGCCTGCCTGGATGTGATTGACCATGAGTAACGCTGGCGAGGGCGGCGTCAAGCCTGCGGGCGAGAACAGGCCGCTCGGCGCGCCGCGTGGCAAGCGGCCGCGTATCCGCGTGAGCTGCGTGGACCAGCTGGGGACGTGCCGCTGCCACCATGGTCACAAGCCGGGCGACGTCTTTGACTTTGACCGAGACCGCGGCAAGATGTGCGCCATGGCCTGCCATGTGGGCTTTCCCTATATCGATATCCTGCGCTATGGCGGAACCGTACCTGGCAACGAGCCTGGTACGGCAAAGTTCTGCTGCCCCGAGGTCGATACGTTAAACGTCTGGCTCGCCGAGATCGTCGACGAGTAGCCGAGCGAGGATTTTCTCCCATTGAAACATTGAGCGTGGATTTTCTCCCGTTTTGGGCGCGATTGAACGCTCAAAGTGGGAGAAAATCCACGCTCGATTTGTATATGGGAATCATGAGCTCGCTTATGCTTAGGCGCTCTCGTCTATATTCTGTATGCGAGTAAGGTCAAATTTCTGCATTTCATCCAATTTCGGTACTAAAAATTTCTGCATTTCATTGATAATAGTCGATATAAATTTCTGAATTTCATTTATCGTGGCGAAGGGAGAGCTTATGTTGCGCAGGAAAATCGCAGACGAGCTTAATCGTTGGCAGAGATTCATCGAACGAAAGGCGCTGCTCGTCACGGGTTCTCGCCAAATCGGCAAGAGCTACTCGATTCGCGAGTTCGGTAAGTCGAACTACGCAACCTACATCGAGCTCAACCTCATGGAAAATCGCCAGGCAAGGGACGCTCTCCTCGAGGCGCGAGATGCCGATGATTTCATTAGCAGGGTGACGCTTCTCTCGGGAAAGTCGATAGCGCCGGGCGAGACCCTCGTGTTTATCGACGAGGTGCAGGAGGCGCCGGACATCATGACGATGGCCAAGTTCCTTGTCGAGGACGGCCGTTGTCGCTGGGCATTCTCGGGGTCCATGCTTGGGACCCAATTCAAGGGCGTCAGGTCTTATCCCGTGGGGTACGTCCATGAGCTCAGGATGTTCCCGCTGGATTTTGAGGAGTTCAGCTGGGCAATCGGGGTGAGCGAAGAGGCGCGGCGCTCGATTTGCGATGCGTGCCGCAACGAGACGCCGGTTCCTGGTTATATTCACGACGCAATGATGGCAAACTTCAGGACCTATATCGTCGTCGGCGGTATGCCGGAGATCGTGCAGCGCTTCCTCGACACGCAGGGTGATCTGGCATCTGTCCGCCAGCTCCAGTCCGAGCTGAACGGGCAATACCGTCGGGATATCTCGAAATACGCGAACGGGCGCGCGCTCCAGGTGCAGAGTATCTTCGACCAGCTTCCTGTCATGCTGGAGGGCGAGAACAAGCGTTTCGTGCTCAACTCCATAGATCCCAAGGCGCATTACGAGAAATACCAGCGAGATTTTGTCTGGCTTGTCGATGCCGGCGTCGCTCTCAAGACCGACATCGTGACCGAGCCCAAGTCCCCACTGCTTAAGACGGCACGGGCGTCCCAGTTCAAGCTGTACCAGTCCGATATCGGGATGCTGATGGCCCGTTATCCTATCGGGGTCGCCCAGGCGGCGTACCTCGACAGCAAGGAGCCCAACCTCGGCGGCGTGTACGAAAACGTGGTGGCTCAGCAGCTGGCTGCCCAGGGAAGAGGGCTGTATTACTACCAGACCAAGAAACGGGGCGAGGTCGATTTCGTGATTGACGGCCCGGATGGGACGTCTGTGCCCATCGAGGTTAAATTGGGGACGTATTACCATGCGCACGCCGCGTTGAACCATGTGCTAGAAACGGCCGAGTATGGCGTAAAGCGCGGGATTGTTTTCTCGAGAGGCAACGTTGAGCGTGACGGGGGCGTTCTCTATCTGCCTCTGTATGCGACTTGGACCCTTCCGGATGTTTTGGGCGACTCCCGTGTCGAGGGGATAAAGCTGGAGGTCAAACCTGTCTAGGAATGTGACAAATGGACAGTCCCTTTGTCACATTGAGCTCGTCGGTGAGTATCGAGCGAGGATTTTCTGCCGTCGAAATATCGAGCGTGGATTATCTCCCGTTTTTGGAGCTATTTCGCGCTCAAAGTGGGAGAAAATCCACGCTCAATTTGTATGCGGGAGATAATCCACGCTCGTTTTATGCCAATGGCGCACCTCGCGAGCTCGCTTGCCTACAGCTGCTTGAGCATAGCGATGCAACCGTCGAGCACGTCGCGGTAGGTGGCATCGAAGTTGCCGGTGTACCAGGGATCGGCCACGTCGCCGGGGCGCTCGGTCCAATCGAGCAAGCGCGTAATCTTGCCGTCGGGGTCGTCGCCAAAGATGCGACGCAGGCCACGCGCGTTCTCGGCATCCATATAGACAATGCGATCCTAGTCGCCATACTCCGCGCGACGCACCTGACGTGCGCGATGTGCGACGATGGGAATTCCGGCCTCGCGTAGCTTGGCAACGGTACCGTGGTGCGGCGGGTTGCCAATCTCCTCAGTTGAGGTCGCTGCGGAATCGATGACAAACTCCGCCTCGCGCCCAGCGCGGCGCACGAGCTCGGTAAACACCGACTCAGCCATCGTCGAGCGGCAGATGTTCCCATGACAGATAAACAGTACGCGTTGCATATGCGGTTTCCTTTCGATCGCCATCATCGAGCTCGAGTATCGCATCTGCGCTTACGCCCTCGCCCGCTTGCGCTCCCAGCGAGCCAACTTAATCGTCACCAGCGTAAGCGCCCAGGCCACAAGCGAGAACGCGGCACCAACCGCGCCAACGTAGGCAATGCCAACGCTGCTCACCACGGCGCCGCCCACTGCGGTGCCAAACGAAATGCCGACGTTAAACGCCATGGGTTCTACCGAGCTCGCGAGTACCATCGATTTGGGATGGCGGCTGCGCGCCACGTCCATAAAGTGCGTGATGCATGACACCGAGAACAGGTACATGAGCAGCGCTAGGCTAAAGACAAAGACCAGCGCGAGCGGCATGGTGTCGCCCACGGCAAACAGCCCGAGTAACGCCGCAGCTTGCAGCACAAACGTCACAAGCAGCGCCTTCATGCCAAAGCGCGCGTCGATCCATCCGCCCAAGATGTTCGAGACCAGGCAGAACACGCCGTAGGCCATAAGCGTGGTGCTTGCCTGAACAGTGCCCATGCCCAGCACCTGCTCAAGATAAGGCGTCACGTAGCCGTAGAACACATAGACCGATCCCACGCCAAACAAAAAGATGAGCATACCGGTGATGATGCTCGGTTCGCGTAGCAGACCCGCCTGCTCGCGGAAGGTAGCGGGTTCGTCGGTCTGTCCGGCGCGCGGCATAAACGCCACGAGCGCTCCGCAGATCAAAACGGCAAAGGTCAGCGTACCGTACATGGCCACGTGCCAGTCGAGCGTGTCGGCCACAAACTTGCCAATCGAGGTCACAAAGACCATCGCCACGGAAAACGCGCCGTACACGACCGAGATGGCAAGCGAAGTTTGCTGCGGGGACAGCAGCTCGGGGATGTACGTCACGCCCACGGCGAGCAGTGCGCCCGAGACGGATCCCAGGACAATGCGCGAGATAAACAGTACCTGGAAGTTGGGCGCCAACGCCATGACCAGATTGCCGAGCACAAAGATAATGCTGTAGCACACGAGCAGCTGGTAACGACGGAAGCGCCCCGTGCTGAGCGCAAGCACCGGCGTCGCGATGGCGTAGACCAGCGCGAACACGCTGATGAGCTGGCCCGCAGTGGCAGGTGATACGCCGAGTTCCGTCGCCAGGTCGCTTTCGATGCCGATGACCACGAACTCGGAGCAGCCGAGCGAGAATCCCAACAGCACGAGCAGCGCCAGGCAGAGCCTGGTGCGCGCGGGGGAGAGCGCGGCGGCGGTTGACTTACTTTTAGGCGTGGTTGCGGCGGTCAAGGTTGTCACTCCAATGTCGCATGAATAAGCGGGATTCAATCCCTGCAACTCTAACAGAATGTGTCAGGTGCCTGCCTCCTTTGTCGCAGGCTGCGCTTGCCTGTATAGTCGCAATACAGGCGAAGATGGTCTCAGGTACATTGCGGGCGACAGGAGATCCCATGGGTATGCACACGACAAAGGTTGTAGTGGGCGAGGGCAAGTTTGCGCTCGAGGCCCAGTTGACGGTGACGCCGCGAGGCATGGCGGTGTACGCCTGCTCGCCGGAGTTTGCGCACCTGGGCGCCACGGCGCAGGCCATTCCTCGCCCCGAGCCCGGCCGTACGGCGACGGTGAGCATCCTGGCCGTTCCGTGCCATCGAGACGAAATTCCGGCGCACGATATTGCGGCGGCGCTGGCCACGCGCTTTGGCGTGCCGGTAGTTGCAAGCACGGGTTTTCATGTGGAGAACGCGACCGCGGACGACTTGCGGCGCATGCTCGATACCACCAAGGAACTCATCGCCGCGCTCGAGGAGGCCGCAGCCCGCATTCTGCGCGCCGGCTGGGATGAGGGCGGCGCAGGCTCCGAGGTCGTGGCGGTCGATGCCGCGACCGGCGAGGCGCTTGGCCCCGTCGACCGCATCGAGGCCCATACCGGCGAGGGAATCCTGCATCAGGCATTTCTGACGCTTCTGGTCGAGGGCCAGGGCGAAGACGCGCGCCTGCTGCTCTGTCGTCGCAGTCCGCTCAAACGCCTGTGGGGCGGGGTGCTGGCCGATGACTGTGCCGGCCATCCGCTCCCCGGGGAAGACGTCGCGGCCGCCACGGCACGTCGCATCAACGAAGAGCTTGGCATCACGCGCGAGCCCGATCAGCTCAAGCACCTCGGACACGTGGTGTACCGCGAGGACCACGGCGACGGCCGCTGCGAGTGCGAATGGTGCGAGGTCTACCTTGCCCATGTTGAGCCGGGCGAGCTGCATATCAACCAAGAGGAGATCTCGGAAGTGCGCCGCGTGGCCCCGTCCGAGCTTAAAGGCTACCTGCAGGGTCACCCCGAGCAGCTGGCCCCCTGGCTCCGCGAGGCTCTGGAGGTCCCCTCCATCCGCGCAGCCCTCGCTATGTGAAAAAAGACAGTCCCTTTGCCACATCCAAACCGTCACAACATTTGATGAAAATCTCGAAAACGAGGAAAAGCGTCGAATGTTGTGACGCTTTTTGTCCAGAGGATCGCTTCTCATCCAAAAATCCCGCTTGACTGTATTGCCACAACACAGCGCAACGTAAGGGGCGTCCGATAACGGGCGCCCCTTTTTAAGTGGCAACGTGGCCGCGAATCCGGAGCGCCCCCAACAAGAAAGGTGGGGAGATGGAAGCGGAAAAGAAGGCGTTTAAGATCACCAAGCGCGAAATTGGCTTTGTGCTGGGTATCGTTGTCTTTTTGCTGGTGAAGTTTCTTCCTTTGGCGGAGCTGAGCTCGACGGTCGAGCTTACGGTCGGCGGTCAGACCTGTCTGGCGTTGACGCTCGCCACGGTGGTGTTCTGGGCGTGTGGCGTGGCACAGCCGGGCTTTGTGGGCCTGCTCTATTGCGCGCTGCTCGTTCTGTTCAAGGTGTGCGTGGACGACACGGGTGCCGCGAGCATCTCGGCGACGGTCGCCTCCACGTTTAGCTCGTGGACCAAAGCCACCATGTGGCTCGTCATCGGCGCCTACCTCATCGCCAGCGCGGTCAAGGAGTCGGGCCTGGGCGAGCGCATCGCCTATGCGTTTATGCTCAAGTTCGTGCGCGATGCCAAGTCGCTCATCATCTCAATCTTCGCGCTCACCTTTGTGCTGTCGCTGCTGATCCCGCATCCGTTCCCCCGCGCCTTCCTCATCCTCGCCGTCGTCTCGGTTATCGCCGAGTCCGCCGGCTACGGTGACGACGACCGCGGCAAGCTCGGCTTCCTCGTGTTTGCCGCTGCCGCCCCGGGCTCCATGTTCTTCCTGACGGGCGACTCCACGCTCAACCCGCTCGTTGCGCAGTACAGCGCCGAGGCCGGCGGCATGAGCCCGTCCTTCGTCGACTGGTTCCTGTACATGAGCGTGCCCATGCTGGTCGCGCTGCTGTGCACCCTGTTCCTGGGCCTCTTCCTCTTTAAGCCCAGCAAGGAGCTCGTCTACGATCGCGAGCAGATCGTGGCCAAGCAGGCCGCGCTCGGCAAGCTCTCCGTCAAGGAGATCCGCACCATCGTGTGGCTTGTCATCGCCATTGCGCTGTGGCTCACCGTCTCGGGCGACTACATCGGCTGGGTCACCCTGGCCATCGGCGTCTGCCTCGCCATGCCCGTCATCGGCGAGGTCCTCACCCCCGCCAGCTGGAATGCTGTCGACATCAAGTCCCTCATGTTCCTGACGGCCGCCATGGCCGTAGGCTCTGTGGGCGGTGCCACCGGCATGAACGCCTGGATCGCCGACGTCGTGCTTCCCAGCTCCGTGCCCGAGAACATCTTCCTGTTCGCCCTGCTTGTCGCCGCGCTCTCCATGATCATCCACATGTTCATGGGCTCGGTCATGGCCGTACTCGGCGTGTGCGTGCCGGCGTTCATCAGCTTCGCGGCCGGCTCCAGCGTGAGCCCGCTCGCCGTGGCACTCATCGTCTTCACGTCCATCAACATCCACTACATCCTGCCGTTCCATAACCTGCCGATCCTTATCGGCGAGGGCAAGGACGCCGGCGGCTACACCTCCAAAGAAGCCATGCGCATGGGCATTCCCCTCACCGCGGTCGTCTTTATCGTCGTGCTGGTCGAGGCCGCCTGGTTCCATCTCTTTGGCCTGATGTAAGCGGCCGAGCGCTTGGGCTGTAAACAGCCGAGTGCTTGAACCGCGAGTTGCCAAGCGCTCCATCTATAAGCGCTGCGGCCCCACTACGTTACCCAGCCCGGCGGCACTCCCGTCGCCGGGCACTCTCCCGAAAGGAGCACGCTATGTCCACTACCGATGCTTCCCAGATCCACGACCTGCGCTCCGCGCTCGACTTTTTGCGTGAGATGCCGGGCCAGCTGCTCGAGACCGACACCCAGGTCGACCCGGACGCCGAGGTCTCGGGCGTCTATCGCCACGTCGGTGCCGGCGGTACCGTTATGCGTCCGACCAAAGAGGGTCCGGCGATGGTCTTCAACAACGTCAAGGGCTTTGACGATGCCAAGGTCTGCATCGGCATGCTTGCCAGCCGCAAGCGCGTTGCCGCCCTGCTCGACCTTGACGAGGAGCACCTGGGCCTCGAGATCGGCAAGCGCTTCGAGAGCTTGATTGCGCCTAAGCAGATCGCCGAGGGCGCGCACGTCGACTGCCAGGAGGTCGTGTACAAGGCGACCGACGAGGGCTTTGACCTGCGCAAGATCGTTCCCGCTCCCACCAACACACCCGTCGACGGCGGCCCCTACATCACCATGGGCCTCGCCTACGGCACGAGCCCCGACGGCTCCCAGTCCGACGTGACCATCCACCGCTTCTCCTGTGTCGACAAGGACAAGCTCGCCATGTGGATCACCCCGGGCAGCCGTCACCTTGGCGCCTTTTTTGACGAGTACTGCCAGCGCGGCGAGGACATGCCCATCTCCATCTCCATCGGCTTGGACCCCGCCGTGTACATGTGCTGCGGCTTCGAGGCTCCCACCACGCCGCTCGGCTTTAACGAGCTGCAGATCGCCGGCGCCCTGCGCGGCCACGCCGTCGAGCTTGCCGACTGCATCACCGTTCCGCAGAAGTGCATTGCCAATGCCGAGTACGTGCTCGAGGGCTACCTCATGCACGACGAGACCATCAACGAGGATGTCAACGGCCACGGCTATGCCATGCCCGAGTTCCCCGGCTACACCGGTGGCGCCAAGGTCTGCCCGGTGATCAAGATCACCGCCGTCACCACACGCGTCAATCCCATCATGGAGAGCTGCATCGGTCCTTCGCACGAGCACGTGTCCATGGCGGGCATCCCCACCGAGGCTTCCATCTACAAGATGGTCGAGACCGCTATCCCGGGCCGCCTGCTCAACGTTCACGCCGCCCCCTGCGGCGGCGGCAAGTTCGTTGCCATCATGCAGTTCAAGAAGTCGAGCAAAAATGACGAGGGCCGTCAGCGCAACGCCGCCATGCTCGCCTTCTCGGCATTCTCCGAGCTCAAGCACGTGATCCTGGTTGACGAAGACGTCGACATCTTCGACATGAGCGACGTGATGTGGGCCATGACCACGCGCTTCCAGGCCGACGTCGACCTCATCACCATCCCCGGCTGCCACTGCCACGTGCTCGACCCGTCCAACGACCCCGCGTTCGATCCTTCGATCCGCGAGCACGGCATCGCCTGCAAGGCCATCTTCGACTGCACGGTTCCGTTCGACCTCAAGAAGAACTTCATCCGCTCGCAGTTCATGGAGATCGACCGTGACAAGTGGGCCAAGGAGATTGCTTTCTAGTAAGTAACCCTACCGAGTAACTAAGTAAGGAGTTGTCATGCCTGAGTCTTCTGTCCGTCCCCGTCGCATTGTCGTTGGCGTATCTGGTGCCAGCGGCGCTGCGCTGGGCCTCGAGTGTCTCAAATGCCTGCGCCAGGCCGGCGCCGAATCGGCGCTTGTCGTCACGCGCGGGGGAGAGATCACCATCGAGCAGGAGCTCGGCATGACGCTCGACGAGTTTGCCACGCATGCCGATGTGGTCTACGACAACAAGAACATCGGCGCCGCCATTGCAAGCGGCACCTATCCGGTCGATGGCATGATCGTGGCGCCCTGCTCCATGAAGACGCTTGCCGGCATCGCGAGTGGTTACAGCGAAAACCTGTTGCTGCGTGCGGCCGACGTGCAGATGAAAGAGCAACGCCGCCTGGTACTCATGGTGCGCGAGACGCCCTTCAGTGCGATCCATGTCGACAACATGGCGCGCCTGGCGCGTGTGCCGGGTGTCATGCTCATGCCGCCCATGCTCACGTTTTACAACGGCCCCGCCACGCTCGACGATGCGGTGCATCACATCGCCGCCAAGGCGCTCGAGGCCGTCGGCGTGTCATGTGCAAACTATAAGCGCTGGTCATAGGCGCATTTAGGGTAGGATACGAGGAGTGTTTGAGCCCGCTGCCCCTGTGGGCGGCGGGCTTTTCGCGTCAAAGGATGTGTCGGGAGGACCTATGCAGACGGGTATGTATGCGATTAGCGAGATGGCGAGCTTGTTTAACGTTTCGCGTCAAACGCTCATCTACTACGACAAGATCGGCCTGTTTAAGCCCGCCGTGGTTAACGAAAAAGGCTACCGTTTCTATTCGCCCACGCAGATCCCGCTCATGCGTCTGATCTGCATGCTGCGCGACCTAGGGCTCGAACTCGACGAGATTGACCGCCTGACCTCGACGTTCGACATTGGCGAGATGACCGATCACCTGCGCTCGCGGGTTCAGGCGCTCGATGGGCAGATTGCCGGGCTCAAAGCCGAGCGTGCGAGCGTGCAGGAGCGACTGAGCTTTTACGACGAGGCGGTTTATTGGCGCGAGCGCGAGGGCAAACCGGAGCTCAAGCAGTTCGAGCGCCGCTTCGTGGTCTTTGAGGAGTTCCCGGCCGATATCGAGCGCGGCCGTTCGATGCTGCACCCCACGCTCATGCGCGCGATTCTGCGCATGCGTGCGCTCACGGGCACGCGCCCCATGCGCGGCTGGGGCGCCATGCTGCGTCGCGAGGCGCTGCATTCCGACGACCCCATCGCCGGTGCCGGCTCCTTTGCCGTGCTGCCGCGCGGTGCCGAGGAGCTGCTGCCGAGCGATCCTGCCGAGCTGGCAGAGATTGGCGTCGAGGTGTTGCCCGAGGGCACATACCTGTGCATGAGCCGCTGGGGCATGCCGTACGAACCCGAGGGCATTCGTGCCATCGTGGCCTGCATGGACGAGCACGCACTCCAGCCCATCGGCGATGCCTTCGATTTTTGCTACCTCGATACCACCAGCTACGACGAGTCCCACCAAGAGGACTTCTGCTGCATCCAAATCCCCGTAGCCCTCCAGATGTGACAAGAGGACAGTCCCTTTGTCACATTCGCGGCATGGCTGCCGCCCAAACCGTCACAACATTCGATGAAAATCTCGAAAACGAGGAAAAGCGTCGAATGTTGTGATGGTTTTCCTATCTGTGCCGGCGAGCCGCCGTGCCGTCTGGGGGTATAAGGCTAGCAAGTGTTTATTTGCGAGGCCAAGGGGGCGCCCCGTATGGATATCGATAGCTTTGAATGGTGGTACAGCGAGGGCGAGGCTCCGGATGAGGTGTGGGACGAGCCCTTGCCAAGTGATGAGTTGAGCGACGGGACCGATGTGGACTCCGATGCTGGCGATGCGCTTGACTCGGATGCCGATTCCGACCCCGCCGAGCCCCTGACCTTCGAGCAGGCCTGGGCCCAGGCCGAGGCCGACGAGGCAAAGGCCGATGCCACGGCCACGCTGGGTGAGCCAGCCGACATGTCCATCTCGCCGGCCAAGACCCCGCAGCCGCGCCACACCATCGACCCCGGCAGCACGGCATCCTTCAGCATACTCGACGTGCCCGCGCAGGGTGCCCAGGCGCCCGCCCCCACGCGTCGCCCCAACCTGGCTCGCGAGGAAGACGCGGCCCGCCGCTCACCGCTCGGCCCCATCCTCATCGCCTTCATGGCCGGCGTCATCGCTTGCTCGGCGATCGGAAATGTCTGGAGCCACGTGGAGCAACAGCGCAAGGACGCCGCCAAGGTCGAGATGTCTGTCGAGCAATCGCTCAGCCGCACGCGCTCGGTGCATGTGTCGGTCGAGGTTAAGGACGGTGCGACGTGGGATACCGCGCGCGGCGATAGCCAAATGCTCGTCCATATTGTGGGCCGCACGCTCAGGGGACAAGCAATCGACGAGTATCAATACGTTAATTCCGAAGGTGACGGCATCGAGCTCAAGCCCGGCGACTACGAGCTCACGGTCGATGAGCCGCCCGTCGCCACCGACGGCACGCGTTACCGTGCCTCAAAGCGCATGGTTCCGGTGAGTTTTAATTCACAGGCGCCCGATACGGTCGACAGCACGCCGCAGGGCGGGTTCGACCTTTACGCAATCGTTCAATAACTGTGCCTGTCGCTTCTCCTTGCCGCCAAGAGTGGGACAATAGCCCTCGACACTATTGTTTACTTTTGGAGGAAGTAACATGTCCACCGTCACTACCATCAAGCGCGGCGGCCTCACCGCGGCCATCGATTCCATGGGTGCCCAGCTCACGAGCCTTGCCCTCAACGGCAACGAGTATCTGTGGCAGGGCGACCCCGCCTTTTGGGGCAAGCATGCGCCGATTCTGTTCCCCATCGTGGGATCGCTGCGCAACAACACGGCAACGTCTGCGGCCGGCACCTGCGAGATGCCGCGCCACGGACTCGCGCGCATTGTCGAGCACAAGCTGGTCGAGGTCTCCGAGGACGGTTCGTCCGTCACCTACGAGATCACTGACACGCCTGAGTCGCTCAAGGCGTTCCCCTTCCACTTTAAGCTCAACATGACCTATGCCCTGACCGGCGACGCCACGCTTACCCAGACCGTTGCCGTTACGAACACCGGCGACGTGGACCTGCCGTTCTCGGTGGGCGGTCACCCCGCATTTAACGTGCCCGCTCCTGGTGCCGAGGACGAGGCATTCGAGGATTACGAGCTGGCGTTTACCGAGGCTTGGACTAACGAGGCCCCCATCATCACGCCCGATGGCCTTATGACGTTCGAGGGCAGCCACAAGGCCCCCGACAACTCGGACGTGCTGCCCATCACGCACCGCAGCTTCGATAACGACGCCATCATGTTCACCGATGCCCCGGGCTCCACGCTCACGCTGCGCGGTCGCAAGTCGGGCCACGGCGTCAAGATCGACTTTGAGGGCTTTAAGTACATCGGCGTGTGGTCTGCCGCCAACGACGCCCCGTTTGTGGCGCTCGAGCCCTGGACCGGCCACACCACCATGGACACCGAGGACGACGTCTTTGAGCACAAGGTCAACACCATTACGCTGGCGCCGGGCGAGACGGACGTCCGCAGCTTTAGCGTTACCCTGCTCTAGAGGCTCCGCCGTTCTAACGAACGGCGGACCGGTCGACGCTGCGCGCCGCCCAGAGCGACAATTTGTCATTCAAAAGGCAAGGCATGACCAGAAGGTCTATGCCTTGCCTTTTTTATGCCAAGCGGTGCATGGGGGGCAGGCTACTTTGCGCCAATTGTCCTCGCGTGTCTATTAATTTTTCGCGCACATGCCGTGCTGCTGGTTGCGGGCGTATATCCTGTCTTATTGTCAGCAAAACAAAATAGGGAAGGCACCAGATGCAACCTCGACTACAGCGCGGTGCGCATACCCAGCCGGTGTGCAGCCGTCGTATCTTCTTAGGCAGTGCGCTTGCTGCGAGCGCTACCGTTGTCGCCGGCGCGCTCGCCGGCTGCCAGCGCCCGTCCACGCTCAAGGTGGTTCAGCCCACGACGGGCGGCGGCCGCGACGACCTGTCCGATTCCGTTATCGGCAAGGACAAGATCCGTATCGGCATGGAGGCGGCCTACGCCCCGTACAACTGGCAGGTTTCCGAAGCCAGTGAGTACACCATCCCCATCGACAACGTGCAGGGAGCCTACGCCGATGGCTACGACGTGCAGATTGCCAAGATCGTCTGCAAGGCCCTCGGCGGCGAGCCCGTCGCCGTCAAGCAGAGCTTCTCGGGTCTCATCGACTCGCTCAACAACGGCCAGATCGACCTCATCATCGCCGGCATGAGCGCCACGCCCGAGCGTGAGGAGTCCGTCGGCTTTTCCGACCCGTACTTTATCGGTTACTTTGGCCTGTTCGTAAAAGAGGGCTCGCCCTACCAAAATGCGACCAAGCTCAGCGACTTTAGCGGCGCTACGGTCCTCGGCCAAAAGGACACCATGCTCGATACCGTCATCGACGAAATCCCGGGCGTTGTGCACAAAAACCCGGTCGATTCGGTCCCCACGGTGTTCTCGAATCTTCTGCAGGGCACTTGTGACGCCGTGACCTACAACACCGAAAACGAGAAGGGCTATATGGCCCAAAACCCGGGCATCGTGCCCATTCGCTTTGCGGAGGGCGAGGGCTTTAAGCAGGAGGTTACGACAAACGTCGGCTGCCGCAAGGGCTCGGACAAGCTGCTCAAACTTATCGATAAGACGCTCAAGGGCATCAGCCAGGAGGAGCGCGACCAGATGTGGGACGCGTGCCTCGACCGTCAGCCGGCATAGGGAGGCAGCATGAAAGCTATCAATCGTCTGGCCTCCTTTATCAAGGCCGACCACCGTTATGTGTATCTGGGCACGAGCGCTATCGCGGCGCTCGGTCTGGCGTTTAGCCAGCGCAACCCAACGCCGCTGAGCTTCTTGGCGCCCACGGGCGTGTTCCAGGATTGTCTCTGGGCGATTCTGTGGGCCTGGATCGTCGTATCGGTGGCAGCGCTCGTCACCAAGCTTATGCACTGGAACGACTATCGCGAAACGTCGCCGTTCGCATCCGAGCGTTGCCGTCGCGGCGCGCGCCTGGGCAGCTATGTCGTGGTTGCCATCGCGGCGATCTTCTTTATCGACCGCTGCGTCATGTCGTTTGTCGACCTGGTGCAGGTGAGCATTGTCTCGGACTCCAATCCCAGCGACTTTCTGTCGAGCTTGGTCTACATGACCTACAAGAGCGGCGACTTCTTTATCCGCGGTATCGAGATCACCATCGCGCTTGCCACCTTCGGCACCGTCATCGCCTTCTTCTTGGCGCTGCTCTTTGTGTTCTTGCGCACCCAGACCTTCGATCGCGTCGACAACGACCTGGTGCGCTTCTTTAAGAGCATTGGCCGAGGCTTTGCGACCGTCTATTCCACCGTCGTGCGCGGCACGCCCATGATGGTCCAGGGCCTGCTCATCTATTACGCGGGCTTTACCGTTCTGCGCGGCATGGGCTTCGAGACCGCCCAGGCCAACCAGATCTGGAGTACCTTCACCGCCGGCCTCGTCACCATCTCGCTCAACTCCACCGCCTACATGATGGAGGTCCTGCGCGGCGGCATCGAGTCCATCGATCCCGGCCAGGCCGAGGCAGCGCGCTCGCTGGGCCTGTCGCAGTGGCAGGCTATGCGCAAGGTCGTGTTCCCCCAGGGTATTAAAAACGCGATCCCGGCGCTCACCAACGAGCTCATCATCAACATCAAGGATTCGTCGGTGCTCTCGGTCATCGGCGTGTTCGACCTCATGTACGCTACTACCACGGTCGCCGGCGTGTACTACCGCCAGATGGAGGTCTACTGCGTGGCGCTCGTGGTCTACCTGATCCTGACGCTCGTGGCGAGCCGCCTGCTCGAGGCCTTTGGCAAAAAGCTCGGCGCCGAGGCTCCTGCCACGCTGCCCAGCTCTAACTAGGCTTAAGACGAGGAGAATCATCATGGCAGATACCGCCATTACCGGCACTGCAGCAGCCGTGCAAAACCAAGAGCCGCTTATCTGCGTCGAGGGCCTGCGCAAGAGCTTTGGCTCACTCGAGGTACTCAAGGGTATCGACTTGTCCGTCAATCCCGGCGAGGTCGTCACCATTATCGGCGCCTCGGGCTCGGGCAAGTCGACGTTTCTGCGCTGCCTTAACCTGCTCGAGACTCCGGATGCCGGCCATATCTGGTTCCACGGCCAGGACCTCACGGCCGAGCGCTGCAATATCAATAAGCTGCGCGAGGACATCGGCATGGTGTTCCAGGGCTTCAACCTGTTCAACAATATGGACGTGCTCGACAACTGCACGCTCGCGCCCGTCACGCTCAAAAAGATGAGCAAGGCCGAGGCCGAGAAGGTCGCGATGGAGCATCTGACGAGCGTGGGGCTCGAAAAGTTCGCGCACGCCGCCGTGGGTCGTCTGTCCGGCGGCCAAAAGCAGCGCGTGGCCATCGCCCGCGCCCTGTGCATGAATCCGCAGATCATGTTGTTCGACGAGCCGACCTCCGCGCTCGACCCCGAGATCGTGGGCGAGGTGCTCGAGGTCATGCGCAAGCTCGCCGCCGACGGCATGACCATGGTCGTCGTCACGCACGAGATGGCCTTTGCCCGCACGGTGTCCGACCGCGTGGTCTTTATGGACAAGGGCGTGGTGCTCGAGGATGCCGCGCCGGCCGAGCTCTTCGGCAACCCCAAACACCAGCGCACTCGTGAGTTCCTCTCTCGCTATCTCGAGGACAAATAACCGACCGCAAACGCTTACGTTGCAGGGCCGCTCCCGTGGGGCGGCCTTTGTCGTCACAATCGAAAGGATGTCATGGCCGAGGTTTGGCGCTTCTTTGCGCATGAGGACGATTTTGCGGATATAGACGAGGTCGGCGCGTGCGAGCGCTTGGGCCGCGTGCTGTCGTTTCCGACCATTTCGAGCATGGATGCCGAGGCGGTGGACTGGCAGCCCTTCGACGACCTGCGCGCCTATATGCAGCAGGCCTGGCCGCGCGTGTTCGCGGCGGGCGAGGTCGAGCTTGTCGACCATTCGCTGTTGGTGACGCTTGACGGTTCCGACCCCGCCCTCAAACCCGTCATGCTCATGGGCCACATGGACGTGGTCCCCGTGGTGCCGGGCACCGAGGCCGACTGGACGCATGCTCCCTTTAGCGGACAGGTGGACGACACCTACATTTGGGGTCGCGGCGCTATCGACATGAAAGACCAGGTCGCAGGTATTCTCGAGGCGGTTGAGTATGCGTTGGCGCACGGTTGGGAGCACAAGCGTTCGCTGCTGCTGGCTTTTGGCCAGGACGAGGAAACCACGCAGTACGGCGCGGGGGCGATCGGTCGCGTGCTCGAGGAGCGCGGTATTGAACTTGAATACCTGATCGACGAGGGTGACTACCGTATCGTTTCGGCTGCCGAGTACGGCGCGGGCGAGGGCTGGCTTATGCATGCCGACCTTGCCGAGAAGGGCTACGCCGATATTGTGCTCAAGACGAAGAGCGAGGGCGGGCATTCGTCCAACCCCTACGGCGGCACATCGCTCGAGGTACTGAGCCGCGCTATCGCCGCAATCTGCGATATCGAGTGGCCGACGCGTGTGACCGATCTGCTTGCCGCACAGCTTGTCGAGCTGGGGCTCTACTCGGCCGACGAGATTGCCTCCAACAAGGACACCATCGTGTGCGAGTGCCTCGCCAGCAAAAAACTCTACCCGCTCGTGACCACTACCTGCGCGCCCACGCAGATCGAGGGCGGCAGCGCTGGCGCTAACGTGATGCCACAGGATATGTGGGCCAACATTAACTTCCGCATGCTCGAGGGCACGAGCGTGGCCGACGTTGTGGCGCGCTGCCGTGAGGCGGTTGCCGGGGCGGACCTTGCCGGTCGTGTCGAAGTGGAGCTGGCCCCCGGCAGCTCCGAGCCCTCGCCGTCCCCGCGCATCGGTGGTCCCGGCCTCGAGGCGGTTCGCTCCATCGCCGCCCGTTATTTCCGCGATCCAAAGGGGACGGAGGAAAACGGATCATCCGAGCCGTTGGCGATTGTCCCCTCGACCGTGATCGGCGCGACCGACGCTGCCAACTACCAGCACATTTGCTCCGAATGCATTCGTTTTTCGGCGTTTGTGGTCGACGATGACGAGTGCAACCGCGGCGTCCACGGCACCAACGAGCGCATCACCCGCCGCGCCTACCTCCAGGGTGTTCGCTTCCTCATCGCCCTGCTTCAAACGCTCTAGAATGTGACAAAGCGACAGTCTCTTTGTTAGCCGTTGGGGACGCTCTTAAACGACTAGCCGTTAAGGAACGTCCCCAACGGCTACGTCCACTCATTCCGTGCGGGTTATATGCAGGTTTGCCTGCGCACGCTATCATGTATGGGTTAGACCGCAACTATGTACCCCATACGCGAAGGGATGCGCATGTATCTGAAGATCGACATGTTCTAGCCGGGCTTACCCCCGCAGTGGCGCCGTGCGCCCCATCAGCTCTGCCGATTTTCACCTTCACGCATATAAAGGAGTCCCGCCATGCGCGACAAGCTCGAAAAGATTATCAAGGCCTACGAGGAGCTCGAGAAGAAGCTTTCCGACCCGGCCGTCGCCTCCGATATCAAGGAGTTCACGCGTCTCAACAAGGAGTACGCGCACCAGTCCGACCTCATCGCCGCCTCGCGCGAGTACATCGGCGCGCTCGATGACATCGAGGCTGCCAAGGAAATGCTCCACGATACTACCGATGCCGATGAGAAGGAGATGCTCCAGATGGACATCTCCGAAAACGAGGCCAAGCTTCCCCAGCTCGAGGAAGACATTAAGTACATGCTCATCCCGAGCGACCCCAACGACGACAAGAACACCATCGTCGAGATTCGCTCCGCCGCCGGTGGCGACGAGGCGGCCATCTTCGCCGGCGACCTGTACAAGATGTATCAGCGCTTCTGCGAGTCGCGCGGCTGGAAGACCACCGTGCTCGACTCCAGCCCCAGCGAGGCCGGCGGCTTTAAGTCCATTGAGTTCAAGGTCGAGGGCGACCGCGTCTACTCCGTCATGAAGTTCGAGTCCGGCGTGCACCGCGTCCAGCGCGTTCCCAAGACCGAGTCCCAGGGCCGTATCCAGACCTCCACGGCAACTGTCGCCGTGCTTCCCGAGGCCGAGGAGATCGACGTCCAGATCAACCAGTCCGACCTGCGCATCGACACCTACTGCGCCTCCGGCCCTGGCGGTCAGTGCGTTAACACCACTTATTCCGCCGTGCGCATCACCCACCTTCCCACCAACACCGTGGTGCAGTCGCAGGAACAGCGCTCCCAGATCCAGAACCGCGAGGTCTGCATGCAGATGCTGCGCGCCCGCCTGTACGAGATGGAACTCGAGAAGCAGCAGGCAGAGCTCGGTGCCGAGCGCCAGAGCCAGATCGGCCACGGCAACCGTTCCGAGAAGATCCGCACCTACAACCAGCCCCAGGACCGCGTGACCGATCACCGCATCGGCTTCAATTCCACCTACAACGGCGTTCTCCTGGGCGACCAGCTCGGCACGGTCATCGAGGCACTCGCCGCCGCCGAGCGAGCCGAGAAGCTGGCACAGGCTGTTTAAGTTACGGCGTTTTACCAAACGCCGTAACTGCTCGACGCTGCGCGCCGCCCAGAGCGACAATTTGTCATTCAAAAGGCAAGGCATGACCAGAAGGTCTATGCCCTGCCTTTTTCATGCCAACTTGTCGCTCTGGACGTCGCTCGCTGACATTGCCAAAACATCGGCGTTTCCTTGGTTGTCAAATGATCCGTAGGGAGTCATTGGTGACATTGCCTTGATATTTTATTCAGTCGGCTGTGATGTCATTTGAGCTGCTTACCTGCTTAAGGTAATTGACGGCATATATCTGCTATCGAAAATATTGCTCGAAAAATTGTCCAAGAAGTCGCGGGGCGATTTTTGATGGGTCGCGCGTCAAGTGATTTGGCAAGTTCTTGGTTAGATATTGGTCAGTTTTGGGGCAACCTTGCCAAAAGCTTGACGGATGCAGATTTAGACGTCGACGAATGAACACTCTAGGCAGGCTCCAAGCAAAATTCTGGGCTGATTCTCGATAATCGCCTTCAATCGTCCCTTGCCAAGCGCTGGCCTCGCTTACAATCTGCTCCGACATTCGCGCGCCGCCCGGCGCTTAAGAGGGGAGGGCCCCATGGCAAACGAGATCTGGACCATCAAGCGTTGTCTCGAGTGGACCAAGGAGTACCTGGCCGAGCGCGGCGAGGAGCATCCCCGTCTTTCCGCCGAGTGGCTGCTGTGCGCCGCCACGGGCCTGGCGCGCATTGACCTATATATGCGTATGGACGAGACGCTTAACGCGGCCCAGCTCGAGACCATGCATGCGGCCGTCGTTCGTCGCGCCAAAGGCGAGCCGCTGCAGTACATCACCGGCAGCACGCAGTTTCGCATGATTGACGTCGCGTGCGCTCCCGGTGTGCTCATTCCGCGCCCCGAAACCGAGATGCTCGTCGAGGAAGTCCTCAATTATCTGGATGCCGAGGTGCTGAGCCCCGAGGCCGCTGCCCGTCAGCGTGTTGAGCTGCCTTGGAACGATGAGGTCGAGCAGGCCCGCAAAGCTGAGGCGGCGCTGGCCGACGAACGCGCGACCGCCGAGCGCCGTGCTGCCAACCTGACGGCCGCCGATGAGGCTGCGCTGGGTAGCGCCGTGCTCGGTAGCCGCGCCTATGCCGAGGAGCTTGCCGATCGCGAGGCCGAGGAAGCCGCCGCGCAAGCAGCAGAAGCCGAAGCCGCAAAAGCCGCCGAGCCCGAGCTCGACGAATACGACATCGCCATCGAGGGTGCCGACCAGGAGACGGCTTTAGCTCAGGATACCGCTGCGCCTGCCCCAGCCGGGCCCTGCACTGCCCGCGTTCTCGAGGTCGGCTGCGGCACGGGCTGCATTTCGCTCTCCCTTGCCTGGGAGCGCCGCGGCCACGTTACCTGCACCGCCACCGATATCGAGTCGCGCGCCATCGATCTGGCCACCAAAAACCGCGACGCCCTCGGCCTCACGGCAGATGAGGTTGCCTTTAGCCTCACCAACCTGGTGAGTTCCATTCCCCGCGAAGAGTGGGGCACCTTTGATGTGCTCGTCTCCAACCCACCTTACATCCCGACCGACGTCATGCGCTCGCTGCCGCACGAGGTCAAGGACTTTGAGCCCGACCTGGCGCTCGAGGGCGGCGCCGACGGCCTCGATATCTTCCGCCGCCTGCTCAACGCGGCGCCTTACATGCTGCGCGCCGGCGGCCTGTTTGCCTGTGAGCTCTACGAGGGTACCCTCGATGCCGCGGCCGAGCTCTGTCGCCAGGCAGGCCTTTCGGACGTACGTATCGTCCATGACCTTACCGATCGCCCCCGCATCGTCCGAGCCATCGTCACCGAGCCCAAGCAGCGCCATTAATATTTATTAACTGGTTAACAAAAATTATAAATTAGTTTATAATTAGGACGGCTGAAAGAGGTCGGTCCATGCAACCTCTTACCTTTCGGGAAATCATTGCCCTACTCAAGCACGATGGATTCGTGAAGGTCGCGCAAGTCGGTAGTCATGCTAAGTATGTTTCTAACGATCGTGTTGTCACCGTGAACGGCTCTGGTGGTGATCGACCAAAGAAGGGCACGTGGGCAAGTATTCGTCGCCAAGCTGGACGGTAGTTGGAGGCAAAATGAGGCAGCGATTTACCTATGACTGCGTTCTCATAAAAGAAGACGACGGTTACTGCGCCAGCTTCCCGCAGATTCCCGGCGCCTTTGCCGATGGCGATACGCGCGAAGACGCGATTGCCCATGCCACCGAGGCACTGATGGCGTTTTTGGCCGACGACCTCAACAACGGTTTGACTCCGGCAGGGTACGAACGCTCGGCCGAGGTCGTGGCCCTTTCAGTCGAAATCGACCACGAGGACGCTCGGGAAGCGGCGTGCCGAACATTTAAAGACGCAGCGCTGGACCTCAAAGTCTCCGCTCCGCGGATTACCGCGCTGGTCAAAGCCGGAAAGCTCGATGTTGAACTCGTCGACGGCCGTCGGATGATAACGATAGACAGCATCGAGCGCTACGCCGCCCAAGAACGCCACGCCGGCAGGCCAAAGAAGTTCGTCGCAGTCCAATAACCCCCTCACTTTCACCGACTACTAGAGCCGCTCACCAAACCAACATGCGCTCTGGGCAAATAGATTGAACGTTTCGTGCGAGAATGCCCCACAGTAAACAAACTTGCACCAGAGCGTAAGGGGCTGGCATACACATGCAGACGGTCTATCGGGTATACGAGGGAACGCGCGAGCCGCATCGGCTTGCCGTCGAGCGCACGGCCGAGGTGCTCGGCCGCGGCGGCCTGGCTTTGATCCCGACCGAGACCGTCTACGGTGTCGCCGTGGCAGTCAGCGCCTTCTCGGACGCCGTGCCCCAAGATACAAGCGAATTCCCATCGTGGCCGCGCGATCCGCAGGCTGCCGTCAATGGCGCCGCAGTTCCTGCGCTCGGCACCGGCTATCGCCGTATCTTCACTCTCAAGCAACGTGAGCTCACGCAAACCGTCGCTTGGCTGGTCGATGGCGTCGAAGCACTCGATCGCTATGGCGTGGATATCCCGGAAGATGCCCGCATACTCGCGCGACGATGCTGGCCGGGAGCCCTGACTATCGTGGTCAAGGCAGCTCCCTGTGTGCCGACCTTTATGCGCGCTGCCGACGACACCGTGGCCCTGCGCGCTTCGGCCTCTCCCGTGGTCCAAGCGCTCATTCGCGCCTGCGGCAGCCCCCTTGCCTGTACGAGCGCCAACACGCACGGCGCGCCCTCGCCGGCAAGCTTTGCCGCCGTCGAGGGTCGCATCCTGGAGGGGGTCGATGTTGCCGTCGACGCCGGTGAGACCCCGTGTCGCGACGCCTCGACCATCGTGTCGTTTCAGCACGGCGGGCTCCAGATCCTGCGCCAAGGCGCACTTCCCGCATCAGAGATCGAACGGGTCCTGTCCGACCCGATGCAATAGAAAGGTTTAAGCGATGTCGTTGAATCTGGGCAGCCTGGGCATGGAAGATGCCTCGTTTGACTTTGGCGGTTCCTACATCATGGCGCTCGACTGCGGCACCACCTCGGTACTTGCGACCATCGTCGACGAGTACGGCTGCATCGTCGCGCAGGCACGTCGCAGCGTAAAAACGAGTTTTCCGCGTCCCGGTTGGGTAGAGCAAGACCCCATGGCGGTCCTTGCCAGCCAGATCGCGGTCATGATGGAAGTCCAGTTTAAGAGCGGTATCCACTCCGACCGCATTGCCGCCATCGGCATCTCCAACCAGCGCGAGACCACGGTGGTCTGGGACCGTGTGAGCGGTCAGCCGATCTATAACGCCATCGTATGGCAGTGCCGCCGTACCGCACCTCTGATCGACGAGCTTGTCGAGCAGGGCGCAGAAGGGCTGGTGCGCTCCCGCACGGGACTCACGCTCGACCCGTATTTCTCGGCCTCCAAGGTGCAGTGGATTCTCGACAACGTCGACGGCGCACGCGAGAGCGCGGCGGCGGGCGACCTCATGTTTGGCACCATCGACACCTGGCTCATCTACAACCTCACCGGCGGCCAGGTCTTTGCCACCGACTACACCAATGCCAGCCGCACGGCACTCTTTAATATCCATACGCTCGATTGGGACGACGACCTGCTGGCACTCTTTGACGTTCCACGTTCCATGATGCCCGAGGTTCGCTGGAGCTCGGGCGACTACGGCCGCGTCGCGAGCGACATCATGACCAACATGCCGCCCATCATGGGTGTGGCGGGCGACCAGCAGGCATCGCTGTTCGGCCACTGCTGTTTCCGTCCCGGTCAGACCAAAAACACCTATGGCACGGGCTGCTTTATGCTCATGAACACCGGCGACGAGATCGTCGAATCCAAGAATGGCCTGGTCTCCACCATCGGTATCGCTGCGGACGGCAAAGTCAGCTATGCGCTCGAGGGCTCTATTTTTGCCGCCGGCTCAACGATGAACTGGCTTCGCAACAACATGGGCATCATCTCGAGCGTGAGCGAGTCGGCACAACTCGCCGCTTCGATTAGCGACAACGAGGGCTGCTACTTCGTTCCCGCCTTTGCGGGTTTGGGTGCTCCCTGGTGGGACCCGCATGCCCGCGGTATCGTGTGCGGTCTGACCGGCGCCTCGAGCCGTGCGACCATCGTACGTGCCGCCTGCGAATCCATGGCATATCAGAGCTACGACGTGTTGCGCGCCATGGAGCAGGACGTGGGGCTTTCGATTGAGCGCCTGTCTGTCGATGGCGGTGCCTCGCGCAACGAGTTCATCATGCAATTCCAGGCCGACCTGCTGGATATCCCCGTGCTGCAATGCGAGACGGTGGAGACCACGGCAATCGGTGCCGCGTACTTGGCGGGTCTTGCCGTCGGCTATTGGGAAGACCTAGAAGAGCTGGAGCAAAATGCCCAGATCGTTAGGACCTTCCTTCCCCACATGTCCGCCGAGCGCCGCGAACAAAACCTTGCGGGCTGGCGTGATGCAGTCAGGCGCTCGCTCAGTACCGCACAGTAGGGCTGCGATGGGCTGCTCGATACAACAAACCGCTAAACTAATGCATGGCGTGCGGCGGCAACATTGCTGCGCGCCTTGTCAGCAAGGCCGTATTGCGGCCGCAACGAAAGGGGCAATCAACCCATGACCGTCACCTACGATACGTCCCGTGTGACGCTTGTCGATCACCCGCTCGTCCAGCACAAGCTGTCGATCCTGCGCGACAAAAACACCGGCACCAACCAGTTCCGCCAGCTCGTGCGCGAACTCGCGCTTTTTGACGGCTACGAGGCCATGCGCGACCTGCCTATGGAAGACGTCGAGGTCGAGACCCCCATCACTACCGCCACGTTCAAACAGCTCGCCGGCAAGAAACTCGCCATCGTGCCCATCCTGCGTGCGGGCCTTGGCATGGTCGACGGCATCCTCGACCTGGTGCCCTCCGCTCGCGTGGGTCACATCGGCATGGAGCGCGACGAGGTCACCCACGAGCCGCACGAGTATTACTGCAAGATGCCCAAGGATATCGACCAGCGCATCTGCCTGGTCGTCGACCCCATGCTTGCCACGGGCGGTTCGGCCGAGATGGCCATCAGCTACCTGCGCGAGCGCGGTGTCAAGGACATCCGCATGCTGTGCATCGTCGCGGCCCCCGAGGGCCTCAAGTCGCTGACCGAGAAGGACCCAGATGTGCATATCTATACCTGCGCCATCGACGACCATCTCAACGAGGCTGCCTACATCGTTCCCGGCCTCGGCGACGCCGGCGACCGCATCTACGGCACGCTCTAGTCGCTGGGCTAAACGGCCGCGGCTGCAAATACGAAGAAACGGTGCGCGCGGACGAACAAAAGGCGACCGCGCGCACTCCTGTTAACGGACGTTTTGCCCTGCAGGGTTCGAGAAAAACGTATTACCGTACCTGCGGCATAAAGAAGGTCTTAAGAAAACGAACAGGTGCGTATTAACCGATGCTTTTTCGGTTGTACTTTAGCGATTGGCTCGTACAATAGTCACCAATGTTTGGCGGGAACTGTTCTGTGAAGCGTTAAAAAGGAAAGTGAGGACGCCAGTGTTTCAGATAGCCGATCTGCTCGCTATCGTTGCAGGCGCCATCGCGGGCGCAATTGCCTTCCTTCCCTTTGTCTTTACGCTCAAGCCGGTTCTTGACGATAAACAGAATGCGGACATGCTCAAGGGTATGGTGAGTCTGGCGGTCTCGGCAATCGCCCTGCTCGTCTTTACCTTGGTTGTGTTTGTGTTGTTCGGAGAGGCATTTCGCATGTTCCTCCTGGGCGAGGCGATCGGCTTCGTGGCCTTTATGGCCGCCTGCGCGGTTCGTGTCGCCAAGGCGCTGCGAGATCCTCATGAGGTCGAAAGGTAAGTCGTGGAAATTTTTGAAAAGCTGCCTGATGAGATTAATCATCTGGTCAGCGAGTTCAGCTCCACCCCTGTCGTGGGCGATCTGAGCTGCGGCATCACGCAGTACTCGTTTTGGCTGATCGTCTCCACGATCGTGCTCCTGATCGTCCTGGCCGTGTTCAAGAAGAAGCAGACCCTGGTTCCCAAGGGCTTCTTCGTCAACGGTTTCGAGTACATCATCGAGTACGTCGAGAACGATATCGGCAAGGGTGTCGTGGGTGAGAACTGGAAGAAGCACTTCCCGTTCCTGTGCTCGCTTTTCCTGTTCATCCTGATCAATAACATGATCGGCCTGATTCCGGGAATGAAGCCCGGCACCGGCGCAATCGGCTCCACCGCCGCACTCGCCATTTTCGCCTTCGTGTACTTCATCTACTACGGATGCAAGGCTCACGGCGTGATCGGCTACACCAAGAGCCTCGCCCCGCAGGGCGTGAGCTTCCCGATGAACGTGCTCGTGTGGGTCGTCGAGCTTTTCTCGACCTTCCTGCGCCTCATCACGCTCGCCGTCCGTCTGTTCTGCAACATGTTCGCAGGACACGTGGTCATGGGCTCGTTCGCCATCATGGCGAGCATGTTCATGCAGCCGCTGCTTCAGCAGGTTTCCGCGGCCCACGCCGTTGGCGCCCTGCCTTCGCTGGCCTGGCTTGCCATCCTCATCCTGATCTATGCGATCGAGCTTGTGGTCGGCGCCATCCAGGCTTACGTCTTCACGGTCCTTACCGCCGTGTATGTCTCCGAGGCAGAGGAGGTCGCGGAGGAGGAGTAGTCTTCCGTTCGCGCCTTAAAGGTAAGGTAATTCGTTAAACCGCCGGTGCCCGTACCCATGGAGCCCGGCAGTTATAAAAAGGTTATCCTGCGTGAAATAAGACACGCACGACAAAGGAGGAATCGTGGGAGTTATCGGTTACGGTCTCGGTGTTATCGGCGCTGGTCTTGCTATCGGCCTGTCTGCTCTGGGTGCTACGGGCGCTATGGCCCGTCAGCCTGAGGTCCAGGGCCGCGTGTTCACCGTCTTCATTATGGGCTCCGCCTTCGGCGAGGCTCTGGCTCTGATCGGCTTCGTTGTCGCGCTGATCGTTAAATAGCACGGAGCGTCAAGTATGAATCTTTCATCCCAGAAGAGCGCGATCGCACTCTCCGCGTCCGCGGCCGCGCTGCTCATGCCGGTTTCCGCGTTCGCCGAGGACGGCGCTGCCGGTGCGGACATCCTCATCCCTAAGATGGCGGAGTTCATCCCGGCGCTTATCGCCTTCCTGATTATCTGGATCGTGCTGGCCAAGGTCGCCCTGCCGGGCATCATGAAAACCATGGAGGAGCGCGGCAAGAAGATCGAGGAGAGCCTCGACGAGGCCGAGAAGACCAAGCAGGAGGCTATCGCCAAGCGCGCTGAGTCCGACTCGATTGTCACCGACGCCCGTCGTCAGGCTGCCGACATCGTTCTCGAGGCCCGTAAGGACGCCGAGTCCGAGCGCGCCCGTATCATCGAGGCTGCTCACAAGGAGGCCGAGGAGATCATCGCCAAGGCCCATACGACCGTCGAGGACGAGCGCAAGTCCATTTACGCCGGTGCCGCGAGCTCCATCGCCGACCTGTCCGTTGCCGTCGCCACCAAGATCGTGGGCGAGGCACTCGAGGACGATGCCGAGCAGAAGAAGCTCATCGAGCGCTACATCCAGGAAGCAGGTAGCCTGAATGCCGACTAGCCGCTATCAGGACAAGGTGCTCGAGACCTACGCGCGCTCCCTTCTGGAAGCCGCTAAGGCCGAGAACCATGTGTTCGAGGACCTCGAGATGATCGAGCGCTTGGCTTCTGCCAGCCCCGAGATCATCGCCGTGCTCGACACCATGTCCAAGCGCGACCAGCTCGACCTTCTTCCCAAGGTGGCAGCTGCCTTTAAGTATGTTGCCGAGGAAGACGAGGATGTAGTGGGCGTGACCGTCACCACGGCGATCCCGCTCGACGACGAGCTGCGTCAAACCATCACTAAGAAATGCGAGCAGGACTTCGGCCGCAAGGTATTCCTTATCGAGCAGGTTGACCCGTCTATCGTGGGCGGCCTGGTGCTCGAGGCCCGCGGCGAGCGTCGTGACATTTCCGTCAAGACGCAGCTGCGCATCGCGCAGGAGACCCTCGCAAACTCTGCTAATTCGTACGGAGGTGAAGCCTAATGTCCGAAACCCTCAATGCCCAGGATATCGCCAAGAAACTGCAGGAGCAGCTCACGAGCCTCTCCGCGACGGTCGATACGCATGAGGTTTCAACGGTCGACGAGGTAGGCGACGGCATCGCGCGCGTCTCCGGCCTCAAGAGCGCCATGGCAGGCGAGCTTCTGGAGTTCAAGAGCTCCGATACCGGTGAGACCGTCTTCGGCCTTGCCCAGAACCTTGACCGTGACGAGGTCGGCGCCGTTCTGTTCGGTGCCGTCGACTCCATCAAGGAAGGCGACGAGTGCCGCACCACTGGCCGCATTATGGATATCCCCGTGAGCCGTGCCATGCTCGGCCGCGTCGTCAATCCGCTCGGCCAGCCCATCGACGGCCTGGGCGACATCGTCGCCACGCACCGTCGCCCCATCGAGTTCAAGGCTCCCGGCGTCATCGATCGTACCCCGGTGTGCGAGCCGGTTCAGACCGGTCTGCTCGCTATCGACTCCATGGTGCCTATTGGCCGCGGTCAGCGTGAGCTCATCATCGGCGACCGTAAGACCGGTAAGACCGCCATCGCCATCGACGCTATCCTCAACCAGCGCGGCAAGGGCATGGTCTGCATCTATGTCGCCATCGGCCAGAAGGCCTCCACGGTTGCCAACATCCGCGAGACCCTCGCTCAGCACGGTGCGCTCGACTACACCATCATCGTTTCGGCCACCGCTGCCGATTCCGCCCCTATGCAGTACATCGCGCCTATGGCCGGTGCCGCTATCGGCGAGTTCTTCATGTACAACGGCGAGGACGGCAAGCCCGCCAGCGAGACCAACCCCGGCGGCCACGTGCTCGTCATCTACGACGACCTGTCCAAGCAGGCTGTGGCCTACCGTCAGATGTCGCTGACGCTGCATCGTCCGCCCGGACGCGAGGCCTATCCTGGCGACATCTTCTACCTGCACTCTCGTCTGCTCGAGCGTGCCGTCAAGATGTCCAAGAAGAACGGTTACGGCTCCATGACGGCACTGCCGATCATCGAGACCCAGGACGGCGACGTCTCGGCCTACATTCCGACCAACGTCATTTCCATTACCGATGGTCAGATCTACCTGCAGTCCGAGCTCTTCTTCCAGGGTCAGCGCCCGGCAGTCGACGTGGGCATCTCCGTGTCCCGCGTCGGTGGCGATGCGCAGACCAAGGCTATGAAGCAGGTTGCCGGCAACCTTCGCCTGGACCTCGCTTCGTACCAGGAGCTCGCTGGCTTTACGCAGTTCGGCTCCGACCTCGACGAGGCTACTCAGAAGCAGCTGACCCATGGTGCTCGCATGACCGAGCTCCTGAAGCAGCCGCGTTACAAGCCGTTTGAGGTTGGCGAGCAGATCGTTACGTTGTTCGCTGGCAACGAGGGCTTCCTGGATGACCTGGAGATCGCCGACGTGCTGCCCTTCCGTGCCGAGCTCATCGAGTACATGGACAATGGCTTTGGTTCGCTGCTCGACAAGGTTCGCGTCAAGAAGATCGATGATGACACCAAGGCTGAGCTCTTGCGCGTCATCGGCGACTTCAAGCAGCAGTTCATGGCCAAGCACCATTCGGATGTTTCTGGATCAGAGGAGAACTAAGCCCCATGGCCAACCTTCGCGACATTAAGAAGCGAATCTCCTCGGTTACCACGACCAAGCAGATCACGCGCACGATGGAGATGGTCTCTACGGCCAAGATCCGTCGTGCCCTCGATCGCTCCAAGCAGGCCGAGCCCTATAAGGAGGCGCTGACCGACGTCATGTTGACGGTCGCCGGCGACGCCTCCTGTTCGGGCACCGATCCCATGCTGCAGAAGCATGAGAGCGTCAAGCATGGCCTGATTGTCGTTATTGCCTCGGACCGCGGCCTTGCCGGCGGTTTCAATACGACGGTGGAGCGCACGGCCGAAAAGCTCGCCGCTTCTTGGGCGAACGACGGCATCGAGTGCGAGATCATCGCGTGCGGGCGTAAGCCGGCCACGTATTTCCGTGACCGCGCAAACGTCGTCATGCACTTTGAGGGCAACTCCTCTGAGCCCGATTTCAATCAGGCCCGCATGATCTCCTCTCATATCTGCGATGCGTATCGTGCCGGTGAGCTTGACCGTGTCGAGCTTGTCTACCACCACGCCAAGAACCGCGTGGATCAGGAGCTTCGCGTCGAGCATCTGTTGCCGCTCGACCCCGAGATGATCGCTATGGCCCACGGTCCGCGTAAGAACGAGACCGACGCCCCTAAGCGCATCTCGTCCACGTTCGAGTTCGTGCCCTCTCCCGAGCATGTTCTCGGCAAGCTTGTGCCGTCTTATATCCTGACGGTCATCTACCAGGCCCTGATCGATTCGGCGGCTGCCGAGCAGGGTGCACGCCGCAAGGCCATGCACTCCGCGACGGAAAACGCCACCGCGATCATCTCGACCCTTACCCGCACGTATAGTCGCGTGCGCCAGGCTTCGATCACGACCGAGATTAACGAGATCGTCGGCGGAGCCTCAGCATTGGAGGAACAGTAATGGCTAATAACACCGTAAAGCTTGCGGTCGAGGAAGCCACCAAGAAGACGACTGCCGGTGATGGTCGCATCGTGCGAATCATCGGCCCTGTCGTCGACGTCAAGTTTGACGGCGCGGTGCCCCCGATCTACAACGCGCTCACGGTCGAGGCCGAGACCCCGATCGGTCATCTGAGCACGATCCTCGAGGTCGAGAGCCAGCTTCCGGGCGGCGTCGTCCGCACGGTCGCCATGTCCTCGACCGACGGCCTGCAGCGCGGCCTCATCGCCACCGATACCGGTGAGCCCATGAAGATGCCCGTTGGCCCCAAGACGCTCGGCCGCATTTGGAACGTCATGGGCAAGCCCGTCGACGGCAAGCCCATGCCCGAGGTGGAGGAGTTCTACCCCATCCACCATGCAGCGCCCCGTTTCGACGAGCTCACCACCAAGACCGAGATCTTCGAGACCGGCATCAAGGCCGTCGACCTGCTCGAGCCCTACATCCGTGGCGGCAAGACCGGCCTGTTCGGCGGCGCCGGCGTCGGCAAGACCGTTCTGATTCAGGAGCTCATCAACAACCTCGCCCAGGAGCACGGCGGCACCTCGGTGTTCACCGGCGTCGGCGAGCGTACCCGCGAGGGCACCGACCTGTTTCTCGAGATGAGCGAGTCTGGCGTTATCGACAAGACCTGCTTGGTCTATGGTCAGATGAACGAGCCGCCCGGAGCGCGTCTGCGCATCGGTCTGGCCGGCCTTACCACCGCTGAGTACTTCCGCGATCGCGGCCAGGACGTTCTGCTGTTCATCGACAACATCTTCCGCTTCTCCCAGGCAGGTTCGGAGGTTTCCGCACTGCTGGGCCGTATGCCGTCCGCCGTTGGTTACCAGCCCACGCTGGCAACCGAGATGGGCGACCTCCAGGAGCGCATTACCTCGACCAAGACGGGCTCCATTACCTCCGTCCAGGCTGTCTACGTCCCCGCAGACGACCTGACCGACCCGGCGCCTGCCACGACGTTCACGCACCTCGATGCCACCACGGTTCTTTCGCGTAGCATTTCGTCGCTCGGCCTGTTCCCGGCTATCGACCCGCTTGCGTCTTCCTCCGACGCCCTCGATCCCTCGATCGTTGGCGAGGAGCACTACCGTGTTGCCGTTAAGGTCCAGGAGCTCCTGCAGGAGTACTCCGACCTTCAGGACATCATCGCCATTCTGGGTATGGACGAGCTGTCCGAGGAGCAGCGCCTTACGGTCAACCGTGCTCGTAAGATTCAGCAGTTCCTCTCGCAGTCCTTCCACGTCGCCGAGAAGTTCACCGGTAACCCCGGTGTCTACGTCCGCGTCGAGGATACCGTCCGCTCTTTCGCCGAGATTGTCGACGGCAAGGCCGATGATCTGCCCGAGCAGGCTTTCCGCTATGCTTCCACGATTGAGGACGTGCGCGAGCGCGCCCGCAAGATGGGGGAGAAGTAGGTTATGCGTATCCGCATCGTGTGCCCCGTGAGCTGCGCCTATGAGGGCGACGCTGCGTTTGTGTCGATTCCGTCCACGGATGGCGAGTTTGGTGTTCTGCCTGCTCACTCCAGCGAGATCTGCACGATCGACCGCGGTTACGTTCGCGTTTCCGATAAGGCCATGGGCACTGTCGACCACACGTTTGCCGTGGCCGGCGGCTATGCCCAGGTTGCGGACGATGTCGTGACCGTTCTCGCCGAGCGCGCTTGCGATTTGGCGACCGTCGATGCCGACAAGCTTAAAGCTGATATTCAAGGTTTTGAAGAGAAGCTGGGTAATTTGTCGGAGGATGATGCACGCCGCGCCTACCTCTATAATGAAATCGCATGGTGTAAGCTCAAGCTTGCCCAATAGTCAAACGATTTAGCGTTCGACCATTTGCGAACACATCATGCCCGGGATGGCCCAGCCACCCCGGGCATGCTTTTTGAAAGGGTAGACCTTGGATATTATCCGCGTTGAGGGTGGCCACGCCATCGGAGGCTCCGTGCCCGTCTCGGGTGCCAAGAACTCCGCGCTCAAACTCATGGCGGCAACGCTTCTGGCGCCGGGCAAGACGACGCTGCAGAACGTGCCCGATATTTCCGATGTTCACGTGATGGGCAAGGTGCTCAAGGGCATGGGCGCTACGATCGATGTTCTCGACGAGCACACGCTCGAGATTGATACCTCTCAGGTCGATTCATGGGAGGCCCCCTACGAGCTCGTTGCCAAGATGCGCGCTTCCACCGCCGTCATGGGACCCCTGCTGGGCCGCTTCCATCGCGCCAAAATTGCCATGCCGGGCGGCTGCAACCTGGGTGCTCGCAAGATCGATATGCACATTCTTGGTCTTGAGGCCCTGGGCGTTGAGTTCGATACCGCCCACGGTTACATCAACGCTAATGCGCCCCAAGGTCTGCGCGGTACCACCGTCACGCTCGAGTTTGCCAGCGTCGGTGCGACCGAGAACCTCATCATGGCCTCTGTGCGCGCACAGGGCACCACGGTTATCGACAATGCCGCCCGCGAGCCCGAGATCGTCGATCTCGCTAACATGCTCAACGAGATGGGCGCCAAGATTGTTGGCGCCGGTACGCCCGTCGTGACGATCGAAGGCGTGGAAGAGCTCCATCCCGTTACCCATCGCGTGGTGGGCGACCGCATCGAAGCCGGTACCTTTATCGTTGCCGGTGCGTTGATGGCCGACGATCGCGGTGTCGATGTCACGGGCTTTTGCCCCATTCACTTGGGCATGGTGCTCAAGAAGATGGAGCTCATGGGTATCGACTGCGAGCGCGTCGAGGATGGCGTCCATGTGAACCGTGCCGAGCGTATCAAGCCGGTCGACATCCAGACGCTTCCGTTCCCCGGTTTCCCGACCGACATGCAGGCGCAGATTATGGTGCTCTCCGCCCTTGCCGACGGCAGTTCCGTTATTACCGAAAACATCTTCGAGAATCGCTTTATGTTTACCTCTGAGCTGGTGCGCATGGGTGCCAACATTCGTATCGAGAGCCATCATGCCATGATTCATGGCGTCAAGGGCTTCTCGGGTGCACAGGTTACCTCGCCCGATCTGCGTGGCGGAGCGGCCCTCGTCGTAGCGGGCTTGATCGCCGACGGGACGACCGAGGTTTCGGCCATCCATCATATCAAGCGCGGCTACGAGCAGTTTGTCGAAAAGCTGCAGGCGCTCGGCGCGCATGTCGAGCATGCTACCGTCCCCGATCCCGTCATCTACTAATACAGGTTGCCTATGTTTAATAAAAAGCCCCTCGCGGATACCACCACCCGAAGACCCTCAACTGGTGCGCAGGCCAAGATCTATAGTCGCGATAACGTGGCTCGCTATTCCGAGCGCGCTCGTCAACGTCGTCGTAGCCACACGATTCGTCACGTCGCGCTCATTGTCGTGCTTGGCGTGCTGCTGAGTGCCACTACCGCTGCCGGCCTGTGGTTTGCCACCATTATGGGCAAGCTCGGCGATTCTAATGTCATTACCGACAATCTGCGTCGGGTTCTGGTTGACACCGATGAGGCAAAGGATCCGTTCTACGTGCTGCTTCTTGGCACCGACGGCCGTCCGGGCGAGGATACGTATCGTGCCGACTCGATTATCCTGGCACGCATCGACCCCACGCAAAAGCAGGCGACGCTCATTTCCGTTCCGCGCGACACCAAGGTCGAGTACAAGGGCGAGACCATGAAGATCAACGCCTGCCATACCGTTGGCGGCGCCGAGGCCATGGTCGAGGCGGTCAACGAGCTGTGCGATGTTCAGATTTCCCACTATGCCGAGGTCAGCTTCGACGGTATGCAGGCACTGATTGATTCGGTTGGCGGTATCGACATTAACGCAACCGATGATGTTGACGACCCTGAGCACCTGGATATTAAGATTACCGCTGGCCAGCAGCATATGGACGGTGCCACCGCCCTTACCTATGCCCGCTGCCGCTACACCTATGCCGACGGCGATTACACGCGCATGCGCCACCAGCGTCAGGTGCTTGGTGCCCTTGCCAACCAGATTCTCAATAACTTCGATGCCACGAAGATTTTTGGCCTGGTTAATTCGCTGTCCGATATGCTCGTAACCGATATGAGCGTTCAGGATATCGTGGCTACGGTCAACGCCATGCGCGGTATGGATGTCGACGGTATCTACTCGGCCAACCTGCCCTCGTACGCCGACGACAGCACCATGATCGACGGTGTGAGCTACGTCTTTGTCTACGAGGACGAGCTCAAGGAAATGATGGAGCGCGTCGATGCTGGCAAGGATCCCAAGGGCCCCAACACCATGGGTCTTTCCGACGGTTCGAGCTCTACGATCGGCGACCTGAACAACAACACGTCTGACGACTACGCAAACGGTACCGCAACCTCTTCGGTCAGCTCTGACAATTCCGATGACTCAAGCGATTCGAGCGATTCGGACTACTATGAAGAGCCCACCGGCGACGGCAACGGCTACGAGGCCAACTACTAAGTTACGGCGTTTTACCAAACGCCGTAACGACTCGACGCTGCGCGCCGCCCAAGGCGACAATTTGTCATTCAAAAGGCAGGGCATGACCAGAAGGTCAATGCCCTGCCTTTTTCATGCCAACTTGTTCGCCTTGGACGTCGCTCGCTGACGTTGGCTCAACCTGCGATGTTGACTACTCCCCTTGTATCAAAAACCGCCCCGTTCTCTGTAGAGGACGGGGCGATTCGTCTTTTGGGCTTATGCAGCCAGGCTTATGCGAAACGGGCGACGAGCTCCTGCAGGACGTCGGTCATCTTGACGAGCGAACTGACCGGGACAAACTCGTTGACGCCGTGGTAGCAATAGCCGCCGGTGGAAAGGTTGGGGCAGGGCAGACCGCGGAACGACAGCTGCGCGCCGTCGGTGCCGCCGCGAATCGGCAGCACTTGGGGCTCAACGCCGCAGGCAAGGTAGGCTTCCTTGGCAACATCAATAAGCTCGGGATAGTCACGAACGATCTCGGCCATATTTCGATACTGCTGCTTAATCTCGACCGTCACGCGCTTGTCACCCAAGCGCTGGTTGAGCATCGAGGCGGCGGCATCAATAAGGTCGAGTTTCTGCTGGAACTTGGCTGCGTCATGGTCGCGGACGATATAGCGCGCTGTGGCGTGATCGACGGTTGCAGATACACCCTCAAGGTGATAAAAGCCCTCGTAGCCTTCCGTATACTCCGGGCGCTGCACGTAGGGGAGCAACGCGTTGAAGTCGCAGAACAGATTGCCTGCGTTAACCATACGGCCTTTGGCGTCGCCCGGGTGGATGGACTGGCCCTCAAAGCAGACGGTCGCCTCAGCGGCATTAAAGCACTCCCACTCCAGCTCGCCGATGGGGCCACCGTCGACCGTGTAGGCATACTTGCAGCCAAAGGTATCGATATCCAACAGCTCGGCTCCGTGGCCGATCTCCTCGTCAGGGCAGAAGCAAATGCCGAGTGCGGGATGGGGCAGAGAAGGGTCCTGAGCGATACGCGCGACAAGCGACATGATCTCGGCGACGCCTGCCTTGTCGTCCGCGCCCAGCAGCGTGGTGCCATCGCTGCAGACCAGGTCCTCACCCGCGAGGTCGTTCAGGGCGGGAAGCTTGGCGGTACTCATGGCAACGGGCTTACCGTCAACCGTGCCGCAGACCAGGTCGCCGCCTTCGTAGTGCACGATGTGCGGCTTCACGCCGGCGCCCGGTGCAACTTCGGTGGTGTCGAGATGGGCGATCAGGCCCAGGGCGGGCTTGTCCTCAGCGCCCACACTTGCGGGGATATGCGCGCAGACATAGGCGTGCTCGGTCACGTGGGCATCTTCCGCACCAAGCTCGCGCAGCTCTTCAGCCAGCACGTTGGCAAGGTCAAACTGAACGGCGCTCGAGGGTACCTGGTCGCAGTTTGCATCCTCGGACTGCGTGTTGATCTGGACGTAGCGCAAAAAGCGCTCGAGGACATCGGGGTTCGTGGTGGTGTTTTCCATAAAGACCGCTCCAATCTTGGTCGTCGTGTGCAACAAGAACTCTAGCACGGTATGCCACGGCATACCGCGACGCTTGGATGGGGTAGAATCAGCCAATGAATGCAGAAGGGACGGAAGATCATGGATACGACAAATAGCTCGCGCGAACTACATCTGACGGTGGCGAACGAAGACTACTTGGAGTGCATGGTTCGCATTGAAAGCGAAGAGGGGGAAACCAACGGCGTGCGATCGGTCGACATCGCGCAGCGCCTTGGCGTCTCCAAGGCATCGGTCAATAAAGCGGTTTCGGCGCTCAAGGCATCCGAGCTTGTCGAGCAATCGCACTACGGCAAGGTAGTCCTGACCGATCGCGGCCGCGAGGTTGGCACGGCTATCTGGTACCGTCATCGCCTCGTCCGCACGTTTTTGGTTCAGGAGCTCGGTGTCGAATTTGAGCGAGCCGATTCCGAGGCCTGCATGATGGAGCATGCGCTATCCGAGGACACGATGAACCGCTGGCTCGCCTATCTCGAAAAGCAGGGAATCAGCGTCGAGGAATAGCGGGATATATATGGATACGAGTTATTACAATCGCTTTGGTGCCGAGGAACTTACGCGCCGCTTGTCGAGCGAGACCTTGTTGGCGCAGGGCCCCATGGGCAGTGTTCTGTTGAGTGAGTACGACGCCGCCGATATTCCACCGGCGTTTTGGAATCTGGCAGAGCCGCAGACCGTTTCTCGTATCCATCGCTTGTATGTCGCCGCCGGCGCGCAGGTACTCATTACCAATACCTTTCAGGCATCAAGCTATGCCCTCAAGCACGACCAGATTGCGCCGTCCGTGGCGGAGGTCAATCGCGGGGCCGTCGACGATGCCCGCCAGGCGCACCCTCAGCTGCTGCTGGGCTCGATGGGTCCGATCGGTATTGAGTGGTTTGCCGAGGACTCGGCCGAGTTTCGTGAGATCCGAGGCATTGCGCGCGAACAGGCGCACGCCTTGCTCAATGCTGGTGTTGACGGTCTGCTGATCGAGACGGTGACGTCTATCCGTAATTTGCAGCCCATGCTTGCCGGCGCCCGAGATGCCGCCGACGGCATGCCTGTTCTGGTGAGTTTTGTCGTTGACGATAAGGGCGACCTGTTGGGCGATGGCCTCAACATTGAGGCAGCCGTTTTGTACGCCGAAAAACACGGCGCAAACTCGGTTGGTGTTAATTGCTGTTCGCTTGCGGCCGCGAACGCGGCGGTGCGCAGGATGGTTGCATCGGCGACTACTCCCGTCACGGTGCGTCCCAACGTGGGCGATCCGGTCCAGACTCAGGATGGCCCCGTATGGCACGAGAACCCCGAAGCTTTCGCGCGCGCATGCATCGAATGGAGACATGCCGGTGCCGCAATGGTGGGCAGTTGCTGTGGAACTACGGCAATCACTACGGCAGCGATGGCCGAGGCGCTCGATATATAAAGGGCAAAACCGCTCCATACGGGGCGGTTTTTTTTATTGCCTGCATGTCCTCGGCAGCATTTGCCCAAATGGTGAATGCTGGTGCCGGCAGGTTGCCGAGCGTGTATCGCGGGTATACCTCATGCGTACCATGATCCAAACACTGTGAGGTGTCTGCGCGTGTGCGCGATAATTCATTTTGGAACTGACGGTTGGCGTGCTCGCGTCGATGAGGACTTCACTGCCGATAACGTTGCCCGTATCGCCGATGCCGTCGGCGAGTTGTGGCAAAAGACCAATCCGGGCAAAACGGTATATATAGGGTTCGACACTCGGCCCCTGGCGCGCGAGTTCGCTGAGCTTGCGGCGGGTGTGCTAGCAGCGCACGGGCTAGACGCCGTGCTCGCTTCGCGACCTGTTCCGACCCCTGCCCTTACGTGGGCGGCGGCTTATGACGGTGAGGCGTGCGGCGCGCTCATGGTGACGGGGTCCCATCATCCGCAGGGTTATCTGTGTCTCAAGATTCGCATGGGTGACGGCTCGACCGCCAACCAGGATGTCATCGAAGAGCTCGAAGAGACCATGGCTCCCGAGCCAATGGGGATCGAGGGGCAATATCGCACCGCGGATATCATTCCTGACTATATGCAAGCGGTGGCATCGTTTGTCGATGCCGAAGCCATCCGCGCCGCGCACCTGCGCGTGGTTGTTGACCCCATGGGCGGCGCAGCCCAGGGCTATCTAGCCGACTTGCTGCGCGAGCTTGGCGTTGAGGTGCACGAGATTCACGCCGGGCAGGCGCCTGACCAAGAAGATATCTGCCCCGACCCCGTTGAGCCGTGGGTGGACGCTTGCGAGCATACGGTTATCGAGGACGGAGCTTGCGCTGGCCTGGTGACCGACGGCGACGCCGACCGTATCGGCGCGGTTGACGAGCGCGGCAGATATATACATCCGCATCAGATCATGGCGCTCGTTTTGGGCGACTTGGTTCAATTTCGTAATTTGGAGGGACGCGTCGTCGTCAATCTTTCGTGCTCGACGCTCGTGCGTCGCATTGCCGAGGCGCTTGGCTGCCGCGTGACCGTCAAACCAGTCGGTTTCAAATATATAGCGGCAGAGATGAAGAAGGGTGGCGTCCTCATAGGCGGCGAGGAAGCCGGTGGTATCGGCATCGCCGCGCATATGCCCGAGCGCGATGGAATCCTCGCCTGTCTGATTCTGTGTGAGCTTATGGCAAAGACGGACGCGCCTTTGGGCGTTCTGGTCGACCAACTCGAGGACAGTTTTGGTAAGACGAGTTACGGTCGACGCGATTTGCGCCTTGAGGCCGAAGATGCCGAAACGTTACGAACCCTGCTGCCGGGCGTAAACCCCAAGTCGATTTGTGGCAAGGTGCCGCAAAACGTTAGTCATATGGATGGCTTGCGTTTAGCATTCGAGGATGACACGTGGCTGCTGGTCCGTCCTAGCGGGACCGAACCAGTGGTGCGCGTCTACGCCGAGGGGTTCTCGGTGGAAGAACGTGATGAGTTGCTCGATGCTGGCTGTGCTTTAGCTAGGGGAACGTATCCGCTTTAACCATGAGACTGCCTTATATAAAGAGATGCTCGGTGAGCGGTAGTTAACGGCTGGCAAACGTTAGTCGGATCCCAAATTGTGTAGGAAATGTGTACACCCAGATTCCCGCCCCCGGCGCCCCTCCGGTCTGGCAATATATCTCCTTGCCGCGCGGCCCGGTCGGACCGGATCAGCCGCCAGGCGTGCACCTTGAGAACCGGATACTGCGAGGATGGACACTTACTTCAGTGTCGCATCCGGGCAGACATCGAACCATTTGAAATGGTCTAACTTGGATTTGTTTTTCGCAAGGCCGCCGAG
>NZ_CAXYLS010000008.1:0-76297 GCF_964283865.1 Collinsella aerofaciens
GCAAATGGCGGGATTGCGTTGGCATGATTGGTTGTTGAGCGTTGGTCAAAATGGTTGTTTTTACAGTAGCGCTAACAGTCGGCGGCGGTCGCGGTGTCGACGCCCTTGAGGCAGCGCAGGGAGTCGACCCTCCTCCTCCACCTGGGCTTGCGGGCCTCGGCCCCGACGAGCCCCTCGAGCCTCGACTTCTCCTCCGCCGCCCGCCTGACCGCCTCGACGTAGTAGGCCAGCACCTCGTTGTCGGCCCCCTCCGCGAACCTTATCGACTCGATCCAGGACCAGTGCGCCCGGGTCCAGTTCCCCTTCCTGTGGATTGGCTACACTGATGTGGACAGTTCCGGGAGGGGCGCGAGAGACGGGAGGGCCGTATATGAGGGACCCCAGGCACCCGAGGCATTTCACCGACGAGTTCAAGAGGCAGATAGTCGACCTCTACAACGCCGGAAAGCCCAAGCGCGAGATCATGGACGAGTACGACCTCGGCAAGAGCACCGTGGAGAGGTGGATCAAGTCGATAAACGCGACCGGCTCGCCGCGCGCCGCGGACAACCGCACGCCCGAGCAGAACCGGATCCTGGAGCTCGAGCGCGAGAACCGCAGGCTCCGGATGGAGGTCGACGTCTTAAAACAAGCGGCGCTGATATACGCTCGAAAGTGAGGGCCATAGCGGCCAACGAGGGCCGCTACCCCATACCAGCGCAGTGCAGGCTCCTCGGCGTCGCGAGGTCGACGTACTACTCCATGCGCTCGCGGGCCGACCGGCCCGACGCGCCGGACCCCGCCGCGCCGGCCGTGGTCGCGGCCCACGCCGCCAGCAAGGGCCGGTACGGCTCGCGCAAGATAAAGGCGTCGCTCGAGAGGTCGGGCGTCACCGTCAGCCGGCGCCGGGTCTGCCGCATCATGAGGGAGAACGGCCTGGTCAGCGCATACGGCAGGAAGAGGTTCAAGGTGCACCCCGGGGCGGTCAACGAGGCCGACGTGCCCAACGTCGTCGCGCGCGGCTTCGGCGGCAGGGCGCCGCGCACCCATATATGCAGCGACCTGACCTACGTGCGCGTCGGGGCCTCGTGGAACTACGTCTGCCTGCTCGTCGACCTCTACAACAGAGAGATCGTCGGTCACTCCGCCGGGCCCAGGAAGGACGCCCGGCTGGTCAAGTCGGCGTTCGCGACGGTCTCCTTCCCCATCTCGGACATCGAGGTATTCCACACGGACCGCGGCAGCGAGTTCGACAACGCCGAGATCGACCTGATGCTCGAGACCTTCGGCATAGAGAGGTCGCTGTCGGCCAAGGGCTGCCCCTACGACAACGCCGTCGACGAGTCGACCAACAGGATACTGAAGGCCGAGCTCGTCCACCGCGAGACGTTCGGCACGACGCGCGAGCTACGGGCCAAGCTCTCGGACTACGTGAACTGGTACAACAACTTCAGGATCCACTCGACGCTGGGCTACATGTCGCCGGTCGAGTTCAGGGAAGCGGGGCTGTCCCTCCCGGAATCGTCCAAATAGGTGTTGCCAATCCACTGCGGCCGGTGGGCGTTCTCTCGTCGAAGACGAGCCCGTGCCTGAGCAGGAACTTGGAGAGCCGCTGCTTCGAGCGCGAGAGGTCGTCCCTCGCGTCCTCGAGCGCCCTGGTCAGGTCGCGGGCGGCCTCGCACTCGTCGTCGGGGACCCACACCTCGACCACGTTGCCGACCGACAGCATGCGGGCGAGGAACTCGGCGTCGTTGCGGTCGTTCTTCCTGCGCCTGTCCGCGCTGGGCTTGATCATCTTCGAGACGGCGCCGACCACGCAGTCGACCCCCAGGCCGGAGAGCCTCTTCTGCAGGTCGAACCCCGTGACCCCGGACTCGTACACGCACCTGGCCCTGGGGTCCACGGACCGGACCCACGCCGCGACGGCCCCGGCGTCGTAGCCGAAGGTCGCGCAGCGCACCTCCCCGGTCATGACGTCGAGGGAGACGGCCTTTATCGAGCGGGCGTGGACGTCGAGGCCGACGAAGGTGGTAGTATCGAGCATGGGAGCCCCTTCCATGAATGCGGCGTGGCCGCCACGGCTGGATTAGACACTCACCATTGTCGGCCTGATCCGCGGACTTTCATGCCGGGGGCTCCCAATGTTTTTATGTCCTGCTCATATCGTCTCTGCCGGCAGTCGGGGACACTCCTTGCGCCAGCGTTGCATCGAATGCTCGGGAAAATACGAGCCGGTATTTGGCCGAATAGTGGGTCGCGGTTTCCGGATGGGGTGGGTTGCGGAAAGCGCGACCCGGAATATTGCTCTGAAACGGGATGCCGTTTCCCGACAAGGCTCAACCGGAAAGCGCATCCCATTCTGAGGCGGCAAAACGGGATGCGCTTTCCGCGCGACAGAATCTATGCAGCCGTGTTGAGCGACAGCCCCGCTACTCGCCCAGGATTAGCGCCGCGAGCTCGTCCTGGGTGTCCACCACGTAGTCGGCGCCAGCGGCTTCCAGCTCTGCGCGGCCGCGGAAGCCCCAGGTGACACCCGCGCTCTTGAGGCCGGCGTTGTGACCGGTCAGGATATCGACATTGGAATCGCCTACATAGAGTGTGGTTGCCGGGTCGGCGCCTAGCTCTTTCATCACGTGCAGCGTAACAGGTGCCTCGGGCTTGGGAGGAAACGCATCGACGCGGCCCTGCACCAGCGCAAAGCGCTCGGAACCAAAGTATTTCTCGATAAGCGGAACCGCCGAGACGTGGTCCTTGTTAGTGAGCACGGCAAGCTGCACACCCGCGGTGCGCAGGCGGTCGAGCATCTCGATCGTACCGGCGTACGGTGCGGTGTGGTCTTCCTTGTGCTCGCCGTAATAAGCCCTAAACTCGGCAAGCGTCTGCTCAAACATACGGCCGTCGCCCGCATACTCGGCGGGCATAAAGCGCTCGACCAGCTTGAGCATGCCGTTTCCCACCTTGTAGCGGTACTCGTCTACGGCAAACGTGGGCCAGCCGTGCATCTCGCAGGTATGGTTGCCGGCGGCTGCCAGGTCCTCGAGCGTGTTGAGGATGGTGCCGTCTAAATCAAAAATCACATGGGAAAAAGCTGCTGCCATGGGTGCTCCCGCCGTTTGGGTTATAGGACGCACCCATGATAACGGGCTGGCGTGTCGGGCATGTTTGAAATCTGAACAACTTTGACTGCCGTGTATCGGGCCGCGCTGCCCGACCATCTCTGTCGTTAGCAAATTCTCGGCAGCTGCTCTCCTACGAGCATGTCGAGGATGCGGGTCGAGCCCCAACCGGTACGTACGCGCACGGCGGGGCGGGCGTCCTCGGCAAGCGGCAGCACGCGACCGATAATGGCGGCATTCTCGCCGTAGCGCGCGGCGCGCATGGCGGCCAGCACGGCATCGGCCCGCTCGGCCGGCACCACGGCAACCATCTTGCCCTCGTTTGCCACCTGCAGAACGTCGTAGCCGAGCATCTCGCAGGCGGCCTGCACGTCGGGGCGCACGGGCACGGCATCCTCGTCGATCTCCATGGCAACACCGCTGGCCTGGGCAAACTCGTTAAGCGTCGAGGCCAGGCCACCGCGCGTGGGGTCGCGGAAGCAGCGTGTGTCGGGTGCTGCGGCAAGCACATCGGCAATCAGGTGGTTGAGCGGCGCGGCATCGCTTTCGATGGCGCTCGAAAACGCCAAGCCCTCGCGTTGGCTCATGATGGCGATGCCGTGGTCGCCGAGTGTGCCCGACACCAGGATGACGTCGCCGGGCCGGCAGTTGGCACCGCTGAGCGTCACGCCTGCGGGCACCTCGCCTACGCCAGCGGTATTGATGTAGACGCCGTCGGCACCGCCACGCTCGACCACCTTGGTGTCGCCGGTGATAATCTTCACGCCTGCCTCATGTGCCGTTTCGGCCATGGTCTGCACAATCTGGCGCAGCTTGTCCATGGGATAGCCCTCTTCGAGGATAAAGCCGCATGAGAGGTAGCGCACGTTAGCGCCCGAGGTCGCGACGTCGTTGACGGTTCCGCACACGGCGAGTCGGCCGATATTGCCGCCGGGGAAGAACTGCGGCGAGACTACAAAGCTGTCGGTCGACATGGCGATGCGCCCGCTCGCGGGCAGCGCAGCGACGCCGGCATCGTTGCCCTCGAGCAGTTCGGGCGACCCAAAGGCATCCAAAAAGACCTCATCGATGATGCGTTTCATCATCTGGCCGCCAGAGCCGTGGCCCAACAGGACAGTGCTATCGGTGGCAGTACGGGACATATCGAAAACTCCAATCGTGGGGGGTCGGCAATAGCTGAGTGTGGCAGAATCGATGTTAAGTAAAAGTCAGCGAGCGCCATTCAGGCGAAGTGAGTTGCCTTGAAAGAGGAGGCTGCTGGGCTTTTGCCCGCAGCCGACGATTGAAAGGCAAATCGCTCGCCTGAATGGCGCGCAGCGTCGACCGGCCCGCCGTTCGTTAGAGCGGCGGAACCCATTAGCCTCGGTAGCGGAAATATGCTGCACAGCTGCCCTCGGAACTCACCATGCAGGGGCCGATGGGATGCTCGGGTGTACAAGCGCGGCCGAACAGAGGGCAGTCGCTCGGCGTAATGGCCCCGCGCAGCACGTCGCCGCAGCGGCACCCACGCGGCTCGACCGTCGTCTCAACGGGCACGTCAAAGCGAGTGCGGGCATCAAAGCGCGAGAACTCGGGGCGGATGGAAAGGCCCGAGTTGGCAATCGGCCCCAGCCCGCGCCACGTGGTGTCGCATGGCTCAAACACCTGCTCGACCAGCTGGCGCGCCACGGGGTTGCCGTCTGCGTTGACGCCACGGCGGTAGGCGTTGTCGATTGCGGGCTGCCCCTCAACAACCATCTGGACCAGCATGCAGATGCCCTGCAGAATATCGACCGGCTCAAATCCGGTGACTACGCCTGGGGTCTCGAACTCATCGACCAAAAAGTCAAAGGGGGCTAAGCCCGTGATGGTGGCGACGTGTCCCGGAAGGATAAAGCCGTCGATAGTGGTCTCGGGATCGTTGGCGATGGCGCGCAGCGCCGGCGGCGTGGTCTTGTGGGCGCAATAGACCGAGAAGTTCTGGAGTCCGCGTGCATCGGCCTCCAAAATGGCGGCGGCGATGGTGGGCGTCGTGGTCTCAAAGCCGACGCCCATAAAGATGACCGGGCGATCGGGGTTGTGTTCGGCGATATCGAGTGCATCGAGCGGGGAGTACACAATGCGAATATCGCGCCCCGCCGCCTTTTGCGCGGCGAGCGAGGTAGACGACCCGGGCACGCGCATCATGTCGCCAAAGGTGGTGATGATGGCGCCGTCCATCTTGGCGAGCGCGATTGCATGGTCGATATCGCGGTTGGCGGTAACACAGACGGGGCAACCCGGACCGCTCAGCAGTTTGAGCCCGGCAGGCATAATGGAGCGAAAGCCATAGCGACCGATGCTCACGGTGTGCGTGCCGCAGACTTCCATAAGGTTGATGGTGCGGTCGCCGACGAGTTCACGGATGCGCTCGATGAGCTCGCGAGCCAGCTTGGGATCGCGGAATGCCGAGAAGTCGATACCGGAGCGAGCCGGCTGTCCGGCCGCCACTAGTAAGCCTCGGCCGGGTTGGTGGCCAGCTGGTCTTCTTCGACCAGTTCGGTCATGGTGTTGACCAGGTCGAGCGTCTCCTGCGCCTCCTGCTCGTCGACAATCTGAATGCCAAAGCCGGCGTGCACGAGAATATAGTCGCCTACCTGTGCCGTCGGCACGAGGCGCAGCGAAACGGGGCGCTCGATGCCCATCATGTCGACGGTCGCCTTAAGGTCGTCGTCGCGTTTGACCACTTTACCGGGAACGGCAAGGCACATAATGTTCCCCTTTTATACGTTTTGCGCTGGATAGGCGCCTAATTACCCATCAGTTGATGGTAGCGCTCGCAGGAGTCACGAGCAAACGCGTTACACCTGTGAGACGGCGGCGCGCAGGCTGGCAAAACAGCCTATCGCGATGCTGTCTGCGCGAGGCGAGCGCGAGCGATGACGGCCTGACCGTAGGCGATACAGCCGTCGTTGACGGGCACGGAGCGGGGAATCAAGACAGTGAGACCCATGCTTTTGAGCTCGCGGGTGAGGAGCTGAAGCAAAAGTCGGTTCATGAACACGCCGCCCGAGAGCGCGACGGTGTCGAGGCCTTCACGGGCGCAGATTTCGCGTGCGATTCGTGCCGAGGAGCGCGCGATGGTGACGTGGAAGTCGAGCGCGAGCTTGCCGGCGGGCACGCCGGTCCTGATTCCCTCCAAAAGCGCCTCAAAAAGCGGTCTGGAGTTCAGAACATGGCAGTCGTCCGGACGGGATGATTCGGTTACGGAAAAGCTGACCATATTGCCGGTGGGGCAGGCACTTTCACTGCTGAACGCGCGCCAGGCGGCGGCTTCGAGTTCTATGGCGGGTTCGCCCTCGTAGGTTGCCTTGTCGCAGATGCCCAGAATTGCTGCCGCGGCATCAAAGAGACGTCCCATGCTGCTGGTACGCGGGCTGTTGATGCCGCGCTCGATCATGGTGGCTGTCACGCTACGCGTTTGCTCGTCGAGGCTGTCCAAAAGCTGAGCGGCGCCTGGGTGCTCGAGTAGGCCGAGTTCGCTGAGCAGGGCAAAGGCGTTGCGTCGAGCGTCGCGTACGGAGGCCGCCCCGCCGGGGAGCGCCCAGGTGAGCAAATGCGCGGTGCGCTCAAAGCCGTCAAGGCTGGCAACAAGAAACTCGCCGCCCCAAATGGTCCCATCGGTGCCGGCGCCGGTGCCGTCGAAGGCGATGCCAAGGACACGCGTGTCGGTTGTAAGCTGGCCCGCGGCGATGGCCTCGGCCATTACGCTCGCGATATGCGCATGATGGTGCTGCACTTCGACGAGCGGCAGATTGCATTTTCGCGCCTGCTCGCGCGCCCACTGGTCCGATAGATAGCTGGGGTGTAAATCGCAGGCCAAGGCGGCGGGCGCCAAGTCAAAGAGATCTTCCAAGCGCGTGCGCGCGGCGTTCCAGGCATCGAAGGTCCCGCCGTTTTCAACATCGCCGATATGCTGCGACACAAAACAGGTTGCCTCGCCGTTCGTCCCTTCGCGCGTGAGCGCAATCGTGGCCTTTTGTTGTGGCCCGCAGGCGAGCACGCAGGACGGAGCGCCGTCGAGCGCCGGCAACGGCAGCGGCTGGGGTGCATATCCGCGGGCACGGCGCACGGGCATAATGGCGCCGTTGACCACGCGCACCACGGAGTCGTCGTAGCGCGAGAGGATCGCGCGGTCGTTGCCGAGTAGCGCATCAGCAATGCCGGCGGCAACGAGGCGCTCCCAGGCAAGGTCGTCATCGGTCTCGATGGGCTCTTCGCTCAGGTTTCCGCTGGTCATGACGAGTGCGTGCACACCGCGGGCTTCTGCTGCGGCAAGCAACAGATGCTGAAGCGGGGTGTAGGGGAGCATAACGCCGAGCTCGGGAAGGTCGTGCGCGACGGACGGCGCGAGCGCGAGGGCGTCGGGGGAGCCGCCGCTCTCGCAAACAGCACGTCGGCGCAGCAGCACAATGGGGCGAATGCTGCCGGCCAGCAAGCCGCGCTCAACGTCGTTGACATGGCACAGGCGTTCAACGTCGGCAAGGTCGCGCACCATAACGGCAAGCGGCTTGTTGCTGCGGCGTTTGCGACGACGAAGCTCGGCTACCGCCTGCTCGTTGGAGGCGTCACATGCCAAGTGAAATCCGCCCAGGCCCTTGATGGCGACGATGCCACCGCCGGCCAGCAGCTCAATGCAGCGCTCGATGATAGCGTCGCTGGCTTCGCGTGTGGTGCCGACGGCCGGCAACGCGGCGGCTTCGCCCGGCTCACCGCCCACGCTCGCTTCGCGCCACGTGATATGCGGCCCGCAATCAAAGCAGGCATCGGGCTGCGCGTGAAAACGCCGGTCGAGTGGGTCGGCATACTCCGCGGCACACTCAGGACACATGGGAAAACAATTCATCGACGTGGCCGCTCGGTCATAAGGCAGCGACCGGATGATGGTAAAGCGCGGTCCGCAGTTGGTACAGTTGATAAAAGGGTAGTGATAGCGCCGATCGGCGGGGTCGAACAACTCGCGCAGACAATCATCGCAGGTGGCGATATCGGGCGAGACGAGCGTCGTGTGCGCGGTCTGGTCCTGCGATGCCACAATACGAAAGCCCTGCTCATCGGCAGCGCTCCAGCCGCTAGGCTTCAAATCCGCAATATCGACTCGCTCAACGCGAGCCGCCGCGGGCGCATGCTCAGAAAGAGCAGCGACAAATCCGTCAACCGCCTCGGCACGGGCGTGCGCCTCGATATGCACGCCGTCGCCCGCGTTGAGCACCCATCCGCAAATGCCATGCGCCATGGCCTCGCGATACACAAACGGCCGCATGCCAACGCCCTGCACAATGCCCGTCACATGAATATGCACATGTCGCATGCGACACCCCTCATCAAAACCGACCAAATAGGGACAGGTGCGCTACAGCCCCAGGCTCTGCTTGGTGGCGGCGCACGTGAGCTCACCGTGCTTAACGCCGCGCAGGCCCAGCAGGCGGTCGGCTAGTTCGTAGACGCGCTCGCCGCGACCCTTGAGCGCCAGAATCTCTAAGCAGTTGTGGTGATCCAGATGCACGTGCATGGTCGATACGATCTCGTCGGTGTAGTCGTGCTGCACTTCGTCCAGACGGCGCGTCAGGTCGCCGGTATGGTGGTCGTAGATCATGGTGAGCGACCCGATAACATGCTCGTCGGGCGTGCGCATCTGCTCCTTGGCGATCGAGGCGCGAATCAGATCGCGTACGGCCTCGGATCGGTTAGCCACGTCACCGCGGCGCGCGATCTGCTCGTCAAAGCGGCGCAGCAGGTCGTCGGGCGCGGTGACCGAAAAGCGGACCAGCTCGGAGCTGGAGCCGCTGTAGCGGCAGCTTGCATCGTCGTCCGCACCGTGATTGTGCGCGTGCTCGTGCTCGGCCACGTTACACCAGTTTCACAGAGCCGACGGAGTTGTGGTCGGCCTCGATGGCCTCCTCGTAGCCCTCGAGCGCATCGTGCGCCTCGTGGAGTGCCGCCATGGCGGCCTCGAGCTTGGCGCCAATGCGCTCCATGTCAAAGTTCTCGGTCGCATGCAGCAGCTGATGGCTCCACTCGTGAGCGAGCTCAATGGTGTCGTCGACCTGCTTGACGCTCATGGCAAGCTGGCTCATGTTCATTCCGACGTCATGCATGGGGAGTCTCCTTTTGTACGGGGCGATATGGTGGTTCAGATTCTACTACGCCCGCCTTGAGCGCCGCCGCATAAGAAAACGGGTGCGAGTCCGTCTGACCCGCACCCGTTCACTGGGGGCTGTTTGTATCTACCATACTATCCGTGGTCGCATACCTTGCGTTTGGCACTCCGGCGAGCGGTGCGAAACCGCTCATGGACGGCAGATGGGTAACAAGCGTATTACAGATGTTTCTCCAGCAGTGCCTGAAGTCTTGCCTTGGGCAAGGCGCCGACCGAGCGGTCGACCTCCTCGCCGTTCTTAAAGACGATCAGCGTGGGGATGCTCATGACGCCAAACTTCATGGCCAGGTCCTGGTTGTCGTCGACGTTGCACTTGGCCACAGCCAACTTGCCGGCCAGCTCGTCGGCAACCTCGTCTACGATGGGCGAGAGCGAGCGGCAGGGGCCGCACCACGGGGCCCAAAAATCAACCAGTACGGGCAGGCTGTCGTTAACGATGGAATCGAGGTTCTCGGGGGTAATCTGCTTAATGTCAGCCATGGTGACCTCCATAATACGACGCGGCTCGGCCGCGTAAAACTCAGTACGACCGTGCTTATACCCAGCGGCCCGCAAAGCAACCACTCGCGGGCGGCTCTTTTATATAATGGTGGGCACGCAAACGATTGGAGAGCGCATGCCCACGTCACAAAGCCAGAAAAAAGAAGCCATCGCTCAGGCGACCGAGCAGGAGCTCGCGTCGCTTGCAGGTCGCGGTGTGCGTATCGCGGGCAACGCGTGCTCGCCGATTGTGCTGGTCAAAGGCGATTTGGATGAAGCCGAGTGCTCGGGCGGCGAGCTGGCTGCCGGCGCGGATGGCGCCGCGTTGCGCAAGGCGCTCGGCGCCATCGGATATGCCCCCGAGGACTTTTGCGTGCTGGCAAGCGTCGCCGGCGCGGGTGACGGAGCGGTCGCGGTGGGCGAGACTCTGCCGTGCGACCTGTTCCGCGAGGCGCTGGAGGCTCTGGACCCCGAGGCGGTGCTGCTGCTCGACAACAGTGCGGCCGATGTCATGCGCGAAACCTACGCCGATATGCTCGTGGCGATTGATGACTTCGACACCGCCATGCTCAAGCCCGGCCTGGTCGCCCATGTGCAGGGCCGCCGCGTGCTCGCGCTCGATGGCTTTGAGGCGGCGCTGACCGACAAAGCGGCCAAGCAGCGTATGTGGGCCTACATCAAGCAGCTGACCCCGGCGGTCGCTCCACTGTAGCGGATCGGCACCGGCGAGCGATTGCCTGGCGGGCGAGGCGCGCCGCGAGATCGGCGCCGTACTTCTACATCACAGCGCGCAGCTCAAACCGATCGCCGTTAATGCGGAACTGGCAGTTGCCGTTCATGCGCTCCACGGCAAGTTTGATGCTCTTGGTTCCAAAGCCGTGGCCCGCATGCCGGGTCACGGGCATGCCGTCGACCATGCGCGGCGCGCGGTCAAACGTGTTGGAAACTAACAGCAACAGCTGGCCGTCCTCAAGTCGCAGGTCAAGGTCGACGAATCGCTTTCCTTGGGGTGCGGCGCTTGCGGCGGTGATAGCGTTTTCCAAGGCATTTGAGAGCACGCTAAACAGGTCGGCGTCACCTACGTGGACGGTTTCGGGTACGGCGGCGCGCAGGTTGGCGGTAATGCCGTTTCTATTGATATCTGAGTTGAATGACGAAAGCGCGATGTTTACGGTCTCGTTGGCGCAGAAGCGGCGTACGGCGGTGCGGTCGCCGGCTTCGCAGAGTTCGTCGATGCGGTTGAGCGCCTCGTCGGTGTGGCCCTCCTCAATTAAAGTGGCCAGGCCGCGTAGGAAGTGGCGCATATCGTGGCGAAGAATCGACAGCTCGCGCCCAGATTGACGCCAAGCCTCGAGCTCTTTGATGGCGGCGCTGTCGCGGGTTTCGAGCATCCAACGCTCTCGCTCGGCGGTTTCCTTTTCTTCGTATTCGCGCAGGTAAACGGCAAGAAACATAAGATAGAAGGCACAGAGCGCAAATGCCAAAAACTCAACTGTCACCACCGAGCCCGAGTGGAACAGCGTGGTGTAGACGTTGGTGGCGTAGTCAAAGATGTAATAGACGAGCGGCAGGATTAAAAGGATGCCCAGCTCGGTGGGGCTTTTAATCGCCAGGCGGGGTCCAATGTCGCCGGCCCAATGCAGCAGGACGGCAAAGACGCCGAGCGTGGTAGCGATGCGTGCCAGATAGTACGCGATCTGAGAATCGGTTGCGGCAAATGCGGCGATGCCCATCCAATTGCTGAACTGGCAGCTCAGATAGGCGCTGGTGACGCCCAACGTCGCGAGTAGCGGACTCAAGTGGTAGCGCGCGCATAGGTAGACGGTAAGCGGCAAGTGCACGACGAGCGGATAGACCTGACGGGCAAAAAGCTCTCCGCCAACGACATTGGCGATCGAAAAGGCAGCGCCGGTTGCGGCTCCGACCCCCACCAACTCGAGTGCATGGCGTCGATTGATTTCGATACCGCACAGCGCCGCCGAGGCAAAGACGCCAAAGAGCAGCGTCGTGGCGTGGTGGATTGCCCAAAGGACCATTTCGACCGAGGAGATCATCAGCGCCTCCCGCCCTCAAAGCGCACCGCAAAGTAGGCGTCTTGGAACCCCTGCTTGCTGCTGCGCGACAGCGGAATGCACGCGCCCGAGCGCATGACGATGTCTGTGCGATCGAAGTGGTCGATGTTGCGCAAGTTGACCTGGTAGCTACGGTGGCATTTAAAGAAGGTGGCATTTTGCGCCAAACGGTCCTCGACGCTGCGGAACGATTCGAGTGCCTCGATATCGCGTCCGTCGCGCAGATGGAAGACCACGTGCTTGTTGCGCGCCTCGGCATATTCGATGTCGGACAGGCGCAGGGCGTGGTAGCCAAAGGACGTTTTGATCACGAGCTCGTCGGTTGCCGCCGGGCGCATGCTCGAAAGTTCGTCGAGTAACTGCGCCAGGCGTTCGTAAGTCACGGGCTTGAGCAGATAGTCGAAGGCGCGGACCTCGTAGGACTCCAGTGCAAACTCGGGCGACGAGGTGAGGAACACCAGGCGCACGGCGGTGTCGGCCTGGCGCAATTCGCGTGCGGTGTCCATGCCGTTGACGAGCGGCATGATCATGTCGAGCAGGATGATGTCGGCGCGCGACGCGGCATGGCGCGCCAGCAGGTCCTCGCCGCGCGTGACGAGCGCAACATCGACCGCCGTGCCCGTCTCGATCGACCAACGGTCGATCATCCGGTGCAGTCTATCTAGAAAAGCGGCGTCATCGTCGCAGGCAATAATCTTGAGCATTCTGAGCCCCCTTAGTAGTTCGATTTTGCCACATTGGGCGCGGACCACTCGCGGGGGAGCGCCCGTTCGTGCCTCACGGTGCGCAACTCGCGCCGAGCGGTATTGCGGTGGCGAAAGATGCCTCCTGCGCTATCGAGAGCTCGGCTATCCTCAGCTTGCCAGTTCGAAAATGGACCTGCCGCATGATTGAATCTTTATTTCAACCTTACACCTAGGTTTACAGCTGTCTTGTCAGCTGTAAACCTAGGTGTCATACTAAAGCCCCAAGATTCGCCAAAAGAGAGGGGCCTTGATGGCACAGAGCGCGAACATGGATGCGTCGGAGCTTGCACGCGATATCGCGGCCGGCCTAGCATCGGCAACGACGGCAACGGAGCGCGCGGCACTGGTGCCCGCAGAGCTTGTCGAGGCCATTCAGCAACTAAAAACCCAACGTGACGCGGTGATCCTGGCGCACTACTATGTGGCGCCCGAGGTTCAGGCTGTGGCCGATTACGTCGGCGACAGCTTCTACCTGGCAAAGCTCGCCAAAAGCCTACCGCAGCAGACTATCGTGCTGTGCGGCGTGGAGTTTATGGGCGAGAGCGCCAAGCTGCTCAATCCCACCAAGACCGTGCTGCTGCCCGAGCCGGGCGCGGACTGTCCCATGGCGCACATGGTCAAGCGCGAGACGGTCGACGCGGCGCGCGCCGAGTATGGCGACGACCTGGCCGTGGTGTGCTACGTCAACTCGACGGTCGAGATCAAGAGCTGGAGTGACGTGTGCGTTACCAGCTCAAACGCCGTCAAGATCGTCTCCGAGCTGCCGCAGCAGCACATCTTGTTCATTCCCGACCAAAACCTGGGACGCTTCGTAGCCGAGCAGGTGCCGCAAAAGCACGTCATCCTCAACAACGGCTACTGCCCGCGCCATCACATCATCACCGTCGAGCAGATCGTCGACGCGACGGAGGCCCACCCCGACGCGCTCGTGCTGGCGCACCCCGAGTGCAAGGCCGACGTCCTGGCCGAGGCCGACTACATCGGCTCCACCGCCGGCATCATCAAGTATGCCGAGGAGTCGGACGCGAGCGAGTTCATCATCGTGACGGTCCGCGGCGTGCTCTACGAGCTCGAGCGCCGCTGCCAGGGCACCGGCAAGAAGTTCTATTTCCCCGCGGTGCAGCCCACCTGCGTCAACATGGATCTCATCACGCTCGAAAAGCTCGTGCACTGCCTGGAGACAGGCGAGGGCGAGGTGCAGATCGGCGTGTCGGACGAGGCTGCAGACCAGGCCAAGCTCACGCTCGACCGCATGCTCGAGTACGCAGCGCGCTAGAACAATGTGGCAGGAGGGACGGTCCCTTATGTCACATTCAAGGGAGAGGATTCCTGTGGAAACCAAGCAATACCCCGATATGGAGTGCGACGTCGTCATTGCCGGCTGCGGCGTGGCGGGCCTGTACGCGGCTCTTAACCTGCCGACGAGCACGCGCGTGATCATGCTTTCCAAGGGCGCTGTCGACGAGTGCGATTCGATGCTCGCGCAGGGCGGTATCTGCGTGCTGCCCGAAGGCTCAGACTACGATGCCTTCTTTGAGGACACCATGCACGCCGGTCATTACGAGAACCGCCGCGAGAGCGTCGACATCATGATCCGCTCGAGCCGCTCGGTCATCAACGACCTGCTGGCGATGGGCGTGGATTTTGAGCGCAAGGCCGACGGCAGCCTCGACTTTACCCGCGAGGGCGCGCACAGCCGTCCGCGCATTGCCTTCCATGCCGACATTACGGGCAAGGAGATCACGACCAAGCTGCTCCAGGCCGTTCGCAAGCTGGATAACGTGCAGATTTTGGAGCACGTGGCCATGACCGACATCCTGACGGGCGAGCGTGACGGCGCCACGGTGTGTGCCGGCGTCGTCGCCGTTCCCGTGGACGAGGACGATTCAGCTCGCCCCGCCGACGAGCTGGCAAATGCCGCCGAGGGCGTGCATGCCGGTAAGCCGTTTAAGATCCATGCCCGCCATACGCTGTGGGCGACGGGTGGCATCGGCGGCGTGTACGATCACTCCACCAACTACCCGCAGCTCACCGGTGACGCCTGCTACATCGCTCAGGGGCATGGCATTAAGATGGAGCACCTGGACTACGTGCAGATCCACCCCACGGGGCTGTTCTCGCCGCAGCCGGGCCGTACGTTCCTGATCAGCGAGAGCTGCCGCGGCGAGGGCGCGATTTTGCTCAACGCCGCCGGCGAGCGCTTTACCGACGAGCTTCAGCCGCGTGATGTGGTCGCCGCCGCTATTCGCGAGCAGATGAAGCAGGACGGTACCGAGCACGAGTGGCTGAGCTTCGCCCCCGTCGAACGCGATGTGGTGACCGGGCATTTTGCCAACATTCGCGCGCGCTGCCTTGAGGACGGCCGCGACATCTTGGACGAGCCCATCCCCGTTACGCCCACGCAGCACTACTTTATGGGTGGCGTATGGGTCGATAAGGACGGCCGCACCTCGATGCCCGAGCTCTACGCCGCGGGCGAGACGGCCTGCAACGGCGTTCACGGCAAGAATCGCCTTGCATCAAACAGCCTGCTCGAGGCGCTGGTCTGGGGTCGTCGTGCCGCGTGGTATATGCGTACCGGCGAATCGCTGACCGTGGAGCAGGCGGGCGATCCCGCGCTTGACGGGCGTCACCGCGCCCTGAGCGCCGATGCCCTTGCAATCGATGATTTGGCCCGTGCCGCCGGCACGCAGGCCGTGGAGGAGTAGACCATGAATCCCATTACCATGAAGCTCGTCGTCGATGATCTGATTTTGCAGGCTCTGCGCGAGGACATCACGTTTGAGGACGTGAGTACGGCGAGCGTGTGCCCCACGGCGCGCCCCGCTACCGTTGAGCTCATCGCCAAGGCCGACGGCATTATCGCCGGCCTGGATGTGTTTGCCCGCACCTTTGAGTTGCTGGATTCGCAGAGCTCGGTGCTGTTCGACGTTGCCGACGGTGACGAGGTGCACGCCGGCGACCACGTGGGCCAGGTGCGCGGCGATGCGCGCGTGCTGCTTTCGGGCGAGCGCGTGGCGCTCAACTATCTGCAGCGCATGAGCGGCATCGCTACCTATACATACCAGATGGCCGCGGTGCTCGAGGGCACCAAGACCGTGCTCGTCGACACGCGCAAGACCACGCCGGGCATGCGTGTGTTTGAAAAGGCGGCGGTCGAGATCGGCGGCGGCAGCAACCACCGCTACAACCTGTCGACGGCCGTCATGCTCAAGGACAACCACATCGATGCCGCCGGTGGCGTGACGCGCGCGATCGAGATGGCACGCGCCCATGCGTCGTTTACCACGACGGTCGAGATCGAGTGCGAGAACCTGGACATGGTGCGCGAGGCTGTGGAGGCCGGCGCCGACATCATCATGTTTGACAACATGACCCACGACGACATGGCTGCTGCAATTGAGCTTATCGCCGGCCGCGCCAAGACCGAGTGCTCGGGCAACGTGGACGCCAGCAATATCCGCGCGCTCGCCGATCTGGGTGTCGACTATATTAGCTCGGGCGCCCTGACGCACTCTGCGCCGATTCTCGACCTCTCGCTTAAGCACCTGCGTCTGCTGGACGGTAAATAATGGACGCCCGCGAGCGTCGCCGTGCCATCATGGGCGTGCTCGAGGAAGCCAAGGAGCCCGTTTCGGGCAGCGCACTTGCCCGCGAGGTGGGTGTGAGCCGCCAGATTGTCGTGCAAGACATCGCTCTGCTGCGCGCCGACGGGCACGATATCGTGGCGACCAATCGCGGCTACGTGCTGCAGGAGGCCCCCAGCAGCCCCGCCGTGCCCACGCGTCTTGTTAAGGTGCGCCACGGTGTGGAGCAGGCGGGCGACGAGCTTACGAGTATCGTCGACGCGGGTGGCGCCGTGCTCAACGTGATCGTCAACCATCGTGTGTACGGTAAGATCACAGCCGACCTGGACATCCGCAATCGTCGCGATGTTGAGCGCTACCTGCACGATATCGAGAGCGGCAAGAGCTTTCCATTACTAACGGTGACGAGCGGCTATCACTTCCATCGCATTGCGGCAGAGGATGAGCAAACCCTCGACGAGATCGAGGCGATGCTCAAGGAGAAAGGCTACTTGGCGGACCTAATGCCCTACGAAGACGGCCTGTCCTAGTAACGACGAATGCAAAAGGAGGCCTCCGCGGCGATGCGGAGGCCTCCTTTTTGTGCACGGTGTACTTTTGAGTGTGCAGTGGGGGAGTTGTTACTCCTCGACGATCTCGGTGATCGCGCCAGCGGGGCAAGCGTCCTGGCAAGCGCCACAGGCGACGCAGGAGTCCTCGTCAGCGACGGTAGCGACGTCCTGGAGCTCCAGAACGCCAGCGGGGCAGGAGTCGACGCAAACGCCACAAGCGATGCACTCGTCGGCATCAATTACGGGATGAGCCATGGTAGTTTCCTCTCTGTTGACCGACGCTACAGGCGATGCGCGCCGGTTTGATTCGGGCAAAAACATACCACGGGAGCGACCGTTTGCAATACCCTCTGGCCGGCATCTTCATACCGTTCGCCGAGTATGCCAAGGTTTACTAAAAAACGCGCAGGTGGGGCCGTTGAGCTGCGCAAATGTTAGCTAAAGGTGACTTGAAATATTGAGCTATTGAGCGCGCCTGCGGAAAGGGCATCCCGTTATTTGGTCGAAAAACGGGTCGCAGTTTCCGGTTGGGCCCGCTAGCGGAAACTGCGACCCGGTATCAGCTCTCAAAACGGGATACGGTTTCCGGTTGAGCCTTCAGACGGAAACCGCGGCCCGGAATCCACGCTCAAAACGGGACGAGCTTTCCGCAAGGCAGCCCCAGGCACCCTCGGACCCAAGCCTCAGCCATCTCTACATAGATCTCGATAGATTTGCCTAGAACCCAAACAGTGCATCTACCTGCGCATTTAAGAACCTAAACTCTTGGCAATAAGAAATCTTATATGAATTGACTTAGATTTTGTATATTCCGGCCCATAAGGGGATACACTACATCCTGAAAGACAAGCCGAAACACCGCTCGGCAGACCGCCGAGTTGGTGCAAACGCACAAGAGAGAGGGAATTTCTAATGGGCAAGATTCTTGGTATCGACCTTGGTACTACTAACTCCGCAATGGCCGTTCTCGAGGGCGGTTCTCCGACCATTATCGTGAACGCCGAGGGCGACCGCACCACCCCGTCTGTCGTGGGCTTCCGTGCCGACGGCGACCGCGTCGTGGGTAAGGCCGCTAAGAACCAGGCTGTCACCAACCCCAAGAACACCGTGTTCTCCATCAAGCGCTTCATGGGCCGCAAGTACTCCGAGTGCACCTCCGAGATCAAGACCGTGCCGTACGAGGTCAAGGAGGGCCAGGGTGGCCGTGCCGTCGTCGACATCGAGGGCAAGGACTACACCGCCGAGCAGGTGAGCGCCATGACGCTCGCAAAGATGAAGGCCGACGCCGAGAAGTATCTGGGCGAGACCGTCACCGACGCCGTCATCACCGTCCCGGCCTACTTCAACGACGCCCAGCGTCAGGCCACCAAGGACGCCGGTAAGATCGCCGGCCTCAACGTCAAGCGTATCGTCAACGAGCCGACCGCTGCTGCTCTTGCCTATGGCCTGGACAAGCAGGGCACCGACCAGCGCATCCTGGTCTTCGACCTGGGTGGCGGTACCTTCGACGTCTCCATCCTCGACCTCGCCGACGGCGTGTTTGAGGTTCTGTCCACCTCGGGCGACAACCACCTGGGCGGCGACGACTGGGATCAGCGCGTCATCGACTGGATGGCCGATAAGTTCCAGCAGGAGAACGGTGTCGACCTGCGTCAGGACCCCATGGCCCTGCAGCGTCTGAAGGAGGCCGCCGAGAACGCCAAGAAGGAGCTCTCCGCTGCCCAGCAGACCACCATCAACCTGCCGTTCATCACCATGAACCAGTCCGGCCCGCTGCACCTCAACTACACGCTGACCCGCGCCGAGTTCGAGAAGATCACCCGCGACCTGCTCGAGCGCTGCAAGCAGCCTGTCACCAACGCCCTGCGCGACGCCAAGCTTAAGCTCTCCGATCTGACCGAGGTCATCCTCGTCGGCGGCTCCACCCGTATGCCCGCCGTCCAGGAGCTCGTCAAGACCATGACCGGCAAGCAGCCCAACATGTCCGTGAACCCCGACGAGGTCGTTGCCGACGGCGCTGCCGTCCAGGGCGGCGTGCTCACCGGCGACGTCGAGGGCATCCTGCTGCTCGACGTTACCCCGCTGTCGCTGGGTGTCGAGACCATGGGCGGCATCATGACCAAGATGATCGACCGCAACACCACGATCCCGACCTCCAAGACCGAGGTCTACTCCACCGCTGCCGACAACCAGACCAGCGTCGAGATCAACGTGCTCCAGGGCGAGCGCGAGCTTGCCCGCGACAACAAGTCGCTCGGTAAGTTCCAGCTGACCGGCATCCCGGCTGCCCGCCGCGGCGTGCCGCAGATCGAGGTCACCTTCGACATCGACGCCAACGGCATCGTCAAGGTCTCCGCTAAGGACAAGGGCACCGGCAAGGAGCAGCAGATCACCATCTCCGGCTCCACCGCGCTTTCCGACGACGAAGTCGATCGCATGGTCAAGGACGCCGAGGCTCATGCCGAGGAGGACAAGAAGCAGAAGGAAGAGGTTGAGGTCCGCAACCAGACCGACAGCCTGTGCTACTCCACCGAACAGACCCTCAACGAGCTCGGTGACAAGGTTTCCGCCGACGTGAAGTCCAAGGCAGAGGCCGCTATCGCCGACGCCAAGAAGGCGCTCGAGGGCTCTGACGTCGAGGCCATCAAGGCCGCCGGCGAGTCCCTGCAGTCCGTGGCCTACGAGCTGGCTCAGGTTGTCTACGCCGACGCTCAGCAGCAGACCGACGGTGCCGCCGGCGCCCAGCCTGCCGACGATGACGTCGTCGATGCCGACTACGAGGTTGTGGACGACGAGGACAAGTAATCATGTCCGCCCGTAAAGCTCGCACGGAGGCGGCTGCCACTGGCACCGCCCCCGTTGACTCTGAGGAGAAGGACGTGAAGATTCCCGTAGAGGCCGTCGACGATACCGAGGCCAACGAGGCCGCGGCCGCCGAGGCTGCCGAGAACCAGGTAGAGGATTCCAACAAGGAGGCGACGATGACCGAGGACGAGATGGTGGAAGCCGCTATCCGCGCCGGTGAGGAAGCCGCCGACAACGACTTTAAGCTCAAGTTCGAGCAGGCCCAAAAGGAGCTCGCCGACGTGCGCAGCGAGCTCGATGCTGCGGCAGAGGCCCAGAAGGCCGCCGAGGACAAGGCAAAGGACGCCACCGAGCGTACCGCCCGTCTTCAGGCCGACTGGGAGAACTTCCGTCGCCGCACCGCCAATGAGCGTATCGCCGAGCGCGAGCGCGCGACCGAGAAGCTTGTCACCGCGCTGCTGCCGGTGGTCGACGATATCGAGCGCGCGATTGACCATGCCCGCAGCCAGGAGCTTGCCGATGACTTTAAGCAGTTCGTCGACGGCGTCGACGCGGTGCATGCCAAGCTGCTCGATGTGTTTGCGCACGAGGGTGTTGAGCCCATCGACCCCAAGGGCGAGGCGTTCGATCCGCTCGAGCACCAGGCCGTGGGTCGCGTTGAGGACACGTCGCAGTACGACGAGACCGTCAACGACGTATACCAGAAGGGCTACCGCATGGCGGATCGCATCCTGCGTTCCGCGATGGTGACGGTGACCTACGGTGGCGAGAAGCGCCCCGCACCGGAGCCCGAAGCGGCGCCCGAGGATGCTACGGCCGATACGGCCGAGAGCACCGAGGAGTAATTGAGAAGGGCCCCGGGGCAACACCCGGGGCCCTTTCTGGCCTAGTGCCATATGAAAGCATGAGCCGCCGCCCGCTGGGCGGCGGATGAAACAGGAGAGGAGCTACGATGGCTGCAGGCAAAACCTTCTATGACATCCTGGGCGTATCCAAGAGCGCCTCCGACAAAGAGATCAAGAGCGCGTTTCGCAAGCTCGCGCAAAAATATCACCCCGATGCCGGAGGCGACGAGGCCAAGTTCAAGGAGATTAGCGAGGCCTACGAGACGCTTTCGGACGAGAAGAAGCGCAAAGAGTACGACCAGATGCTCATGTTTGGCGGCATGCCGGGCGCGGGCGGCGCGTATGGCGGCGGCTACGGTGCCGGCGCTGGTGCCAGCGGCTGGGGCGACATCTTCGACAGCATCTTTAGCGGCAACGGCGCCTGGGGCAGCGATTGGGGCTCGGGCTTTGCCGGGGCTGCGGGCGCTGCCGGTGCCGGCGCTGGCCGCAGCCGCGCTCGCAAGGGCGGCGACCTGTCGCTGACCGTCGATGTGACGGCCGAGGACGCGTTTCGCGGTGTGACGCACAAGGTCACCTACCGCATTCCCTCGACAGGCGAGCAGCAGACCATTACGGTCTCGGTGCCTGCAGGCGCGGTCGACGGCGGCAAGCTGCGTTACAAACGTCGCGGCGAGTATGGCGTTGCCGGCGGCGAGCGCGGCGACCTGGTCGTGACCACGCATGTGGAGGAGCATCCGCTGTTTAGGCGCAAAGGCGCCGACGTGACCATGGAGGTACCGGTCTCGGTCTACGAGGCGGCGCTCGGCTGCACGGTGGACGTGCCCACGCCCGGCGGTGCGACGGTCCGTTTGAAAGTGCCCGCGGGTACCCAGACGGGCAAGAAGTTCCGCTTTAAGGAGATGGGCGCGCCCGATGTTAAGCACCGTGGCCGCACGGGCGCGCTGCTCGTCGAGATCAAGGTGCAGGTTCCCACGAACCTGTCCGACGATGAGCGCGATGCCATGACCAAGCTGCGCGAGGCCGACACGCGCGACTATCGCGAGAAGGTCAATCGTTACAAGGCGACGTACTAGGGCGGTCGCGGCGCACGCCCACGCCCGCGGGCTTATGATGGACGATAACGAGACGGAAAGGGGTCAGGTAGCATGGCCGAGGACAATAGGAACAAACCGCTGTACATGATCAGCGTGGCGGCCGAGCTGACCGGCATGCACCCGCAGACTCTGCGCGTCTACGAGTCCAAGGGCCTGGTGAATCCTCAGCGCTCGGGCGGTAACACGCGCCTGTATTCGCGTGCCGATATCGAGCGTCTGGAACTCATCAACCAACTGACCGACGAGGGCATCAACCTTGCCGGCGTGGTGCGCATCCTCGATATGAAGGAGCGTTCCGAGGAGCGCGAGCGCGAGAACGAGAAGCTCCGCGCTCGCGTGCGCCAGCTCGAGGACGAGCTGCACGAGTATAAGATGCAGAAGAAGATCACCGCCCTGGCCCCGCGCGACGGCTCAGTCAACCCCGAGCAAGTCATGCGCAAGCTGCTAGGTACGGGTAGCGACCTATAGCTCCGCCGACGCTGCCGGGCACTCATTGGGGACAGACTTAAATGAGTGCCCGCAGAATGAGAGTGGATAATCTCCCGTTTTTGGCCTGTTTGCAGGCTCAAAGTGGGAGATTATCCACTCTCGTCATTTCGGCGTCTAAGTCTGCCCCCGGCACCCAACTCGTTCTTTGCTTTACTGAGATAAAGTGAACGTGCAGATTCGTAACCCACTCGCAACCGTTCTATGGCACGATATTGAACGAATGTATGCTATGCGCCCAAATCGTTTTGGGCAGAGTGGGAGACAGTATGGTCAAGCTGTACGAGGACGGCATCTACCTGCGCGGCGGCAGCGAGGTTGTGCCTGCGGCCGAGGCTGCCGAGCGCGGTATTACGCAGACGCCCGAGGATGCCAAGCGCGGCACCATCGCGTATTCGATCCTCCAGGCACACAATACGTCCGGAGATCCCGAGGCACTCAAGATTCGCTTCGACGCCATGGCGAGCCACGACATCACCTTTGTCGGCATCATCCAGACGGCGCGCGCCTCGGGCATGGAGCAGTTCCCGCTGCCTTACGTGCTCACCAACTGCCATAATTCGCTGTGCGCCGTGGGCGGCACCATCAACGAGGACGACCACGTCTTTGGCCTCTCGGCCGCCAAGAAGTACGGTGGCATCTTCGTTCCGCCGCATATCGCCGTTATCCACTCCTTTATGCGTGAGAACTTCGCGGGCTGCGGCAAGATGATCCTGGGTTCCGACTCGCACACCCGCTACGGCGCTCTGGGCACTATGGCCGTGGGCGAGGGCGGTGGCGAGCTGGCAAAGCAACTGCTGCGCGACACCTACGACGTCGCCTATCCCGGCGTCGTCGCCATCTACCTCACGGGTGCCCCGCGCCCCGGCGTCGGCCCGCACGATGTGGCGCTCGCCATCATCCGCGCTGTCTTTGCCAAGGGCTACGTCAAGAACAAGGTCATGGAGTTTGTGGGCCCCGGCATCGCGAGCATGACGACCGACTACCGCAACGGCGTCGACGTCATGACCACCGAGACCACCTGCCTGTCGAGCATCTGGGCCACCGACGAGGACACGCACGCGTTTTTGACCATGCACGGCCGCGGCGACGACTATCGCGAGCTCAAGCCCGCCGATGTCGCCTACTACGACGGTTGCGTCGAGGTCGACCTGTCGAGCATCAAGCCCATGATCGCACTGCCGTTCCATCCTTCCAACGGCTTTGAGATCGACGGGCTCAACGAGAACCTCGAGGACATCCTGCACGAGGTGGAGCTCGAGGCCGCCAAGATCGGCGAGGGCAAGACGCACTTTAGCCTGCTCGACAAGATCGTCGACGGCAAGCTGCACGTGCAGCAGGGCGTTATCGCCGGCTGCTCGGGCGGCAACTATGACTCCGTGGTCCAGGCTGCCCGCGTGCTCAAGGGCGCCAATACCGGCTGCGGCGAGTTCTCGCTGTCGGTCTATCCCACGAGCCAGCCCGTGGCGCTCGAACTTACACGCCGCGGCTACATCTACGACCTCATGGAGGCCGGCGCAATCGTGCGCACGGCATTCTGCGGCCCGTGCTTCGGCGCCGGCGACACGCCCGCCAACAACGGCCTTTCGATCCGTCACACCACGCGCAACTTCCCCAACCGCGAGGGTTCCAAGCCGGGTAATGGCCAGCTGAGCGCCGTGGCCCTGATGGACGCCCGCTCCATTGCGGCAACGGCTGCCAACGGCGGCGTCCTGACGCCGGCGACCGACCTGCCCGAGGACACTTGGGACGAGGCCTGCGAGTACACCTTTGACGACGCGCCGTACAAGAAGCGCGTGTACTGGGGCTTTGGCAAGGCGGAGCCTGCCGACGAGCTGGTCGAAGGCCCCAACATCAAGCCGTGGCCCGCGATGGAGCCGCTCGGCGACGACATCCTGCTCAAGGTTTGCTCCAAGATCATGGACCCGGTCACCACGACCGACGAGCTCATTCCCTCGGGCGAGACGAGCTCCTTCCGCTCCAACCCGCTGGGCCTGGCTGAGTTTACGCTGAGCCGCCGCGACCCGGCCTACGTGGGTCGCTCCAAGGAGGTCGACGCTGTGGAGAAGCGTCGCGTTGCCGGCGAGTCCGCGGGCGACCTGGCGGCGTTCGATGCCGAGCTTGCCGGTGTGTTTGAGGCGCTGGCCGGCGCGGGTGTCGCGGCCGATGCCAAGGCGACCGAGTTCGGTTCCATGATTTACGCCAAGAAGCCTGGCGACGGCAGCGCCCGCGAGCAGGCCGCGAGCTGCCAGCGCGTAATTGGCGGCCTGGCCAACATCGTCCACGAGTACGCCACCAAGCGCTATCGCTCCAACGTGATGAACTGGGGCATGGTGCCCTTCCAGATGGAGGCCGAGCCCAACTTTGAGGTGGGCGATTACGTCTTTGTGCCGGGTATCCGTGCCGCGCTCGATGGCGACCTGAAGGACATCGCCGCCTACGTGGTGCGCGCCGATGGTGCGGTCGAGCAGATTGAGCTCTACATTGCCGATATGACGGCAGAGGAGCGTGCCATCGTCAAGGCCGGCTGCCTGATCAACTACAACAAGTTCAAGGCCGCTGCCGAGTAGCGCACTTAATTGTCCGCCCGGGGCTTACCCTTTCCCGCCCGCTCACGCGCTTCACGAGGGCCGCGTTCGGGAAAGGGTAAGCCCCGGGCTACATTTCTGCGTTCTCGTTGGGTCTTGAGGGACGCTAATAAATAGACTTGCTTGATGCCGCCTCTGTTATCGGGGCGGCTTCTTTTTGTTGAAAACCACCACAAAGGGGGCAGGCACCTTTGTGGTGGTGGGGACGAGCTCGATGCTGTTGTGATCGTTGAGCGGCATGTTAATGGGCGGCTCTACAGAATTTCATCTGGGCTGGCGGGTTTGGTTGTTTTGGGGATGCCGAGTTTGGATGACGCGAAATCGTCAACATTGTCCTTAATTCCGTCTTTGGTGTAGACAGTGACCATATAGGTGCTGTGTCCGAATTCGCCCTTGTCGCGTGTTGCCCAGGCATCCCAGTAGGCGGCCCCGTTTCGCCCTTTGATTTTTCCGACACGGCGGAGTTCTGTTCGCTTTAATTTCTGGTTGCTATAGATGGTTCGACCGGCCTCCTCGGTGAGCCCGCACTGTCCAAGCATCTTGTCGAGGACTTGGTTCATGTGGCGCTCATCGGTGTTTGGTGCGTAGTCGTAGGCGAGGGTGATGAAGTCGAGTGGCTGGTCGTCGATTAGATAGTTTAGCGTCTGAGGTCCAAGGCAGAAATAGGGGGAGCATCCGTCGATCTGACCGAGCAGTGGCAACTTTGACTGCCAACTTCCGGTGGGAATTCCATCTTCGTAAAACACGCCGCGACAGATAAAGGAGAGCGAGGTGGCACGCGAGCTGGCGTCGACCATTCCGCATAAATCGAAGGGCGAGGTGATACCAAGGGAAAAGGGCGTGATGACGATAAGGAAGAGCATCACGATGGGTATGGCGAGAATGGCGATGACGTTGCGACCGGTGGAATGAGGCGGCTTCATATGCGCTCCTCGAGACAAAGATCTGTTGAGGATAGGCAGAAATGGATATGTTCAGAGAGCAATTCAAGTTTAATCTCATTGCGCGAGATGGTCGACCGTTAGCGTCGAAAACCACCACAAAGGTGCCTGTCCCCTTTGTGGTGGTGAGGAGCGCGCGGCTTCTTTTGGTAATAGTGTTAGCTGGCGGTATCATTAGTGCAGGTGGCGAAGGTTTGCATTGTGGGGTGTTTTGCCGTGAGCCGTTCTGCCCGTATTGGATTGATTGTCTTGGCGCTTGCGATCGCTGTGGTTGGCGCGGGCGCTGTCGGTATGGCATTTCTACCTGCTGCGGTGACGGAGCCGGTGGTCAAGCCTGTGACTCAATCTGTCGAACTTCTGACCGGCGACGACAAGCCCGAGACCATTGCCGTTGATTTTGATGAGCAGCCGGCTGTGCTGGGTATTAGTAATTATCCGCGTATTCAGCTTGGGGCCATGCGCTATACCACGGATACAAGCCTGATCGATAGGGCGTCCGAGCTACTCAAGGGCAAAACATTTAAGCGTTGGTACGGATATGCGTCCTATCGGGCAAAAGCGAACGACATGGTTGGCGGATGCCACTCGTCCATCGAGCTGGACACTGCAAACGGCGCAAAGTTATGTGATGTCTCGTACGATCCGGGCTACGAGGGCAATGAGGGTCCGGGCATCTACATCATGGACGGCGATGTCGCCTATGTCATGGAGGGCGACCAGAGCGAGCTCAACGATTTTATGGGTCAGTGTATCCAAGATGCCTATAAACAGACCTGCTTGCCTGACCCGCAGACTGCACGCGATAGTGGGTCTGCCCGTACATGGCTGTTCGAGGATGAGATGCCCTGGACCGTCGAATCGGGAAGTACGGGTTCGGCGAAGGAGTAGAGACCGCGACCACCACAAAGGTGCCTGTCCTCTTTGTGGTGGTTTTCGGTCTGTCTCGATCTGTAACATCTAGGATCAAAAATGGCTGCTAGATGTTACAGATCGAGACGGTAGCGCGCCTGGGCAGCGGCGGGCTGACATCTCAGTACCCTATCCGTAATTCACTCAGAAAATCTTATATATAGAGACTTAGATTTGTGTATAAGATCGCGTAAAGCTGGCAACAATACTTCTCGAACAACGTGAAGCCGCCCCGTAGGGCGGCCGCCCCAAGAGAGGTGATTCCATGAGAATCGATAAGCTAGCAATGACGTCGCGCGAGGCGCTGCAGACCGCCATGAGCACGGCTGCCGATGCACAGGCCGGCGCGGTGGAGCCGATCCACCTGCTGTCTGCCCTGCTCGGTGCCGGCGAGCGCAATATCTCCGTGATCATCGAGCGCATCGGTGCCGACCCGGCTCAGCTCGCACGCTCCACACAAGATGCCATCGACCATGCGCCCAAGGTGTCGGGCGAGGGTCAGCAGATGGGCCTGTCCAACGAGCTCGTTCGCGTGATCGAGAAGGCCGAGAAAAAGGCCACCAAGATGGGCGACAGCTTTGTGGTGACCGAGCATCTGCTGATGGCACTTGCCGAGGACAAGGGTGAGGCGGGTCGCGTGCTGCGTGACGCCGGCGTGACCAAGGAGCGCATCGAGCAAGTCTACGAGGAACTGCGCGGCGATGACCGCGTGACGTCTGCCGAGGACAAGACGCAGTTTGAGGCGTTGGAGCAGTACGGTCGCAACATCTGCGATCTGGCTCGCGCCGGCAAGCTCGACCCGGTCATCGGCCGTACCGACGAGATCCGTCGTACTATTCAGGTTCTGTCCCGCCGCACCAAGAACAACCCCGTGCTTATCGGCGAGCCGGGCGTCGGCAAGACGGCCATCGTCGAGGGCATTGCTCAGCGAATCGTGGCCGGCGACGTACCGAGCACCCTGCGCGACCGCGACCTCATCGAGCTCGACATGAGCGCGCTGGTCGCCGGCGCCAAGTACCGCGGCGAGTTCGAGGACCGCTTGAAGGCCGTGCTCAAGGAAGTGCAAAAATCCGAAGGCAAGGTCATCCTGTTCATCGATGAGCTCCATACCATCGTGGGCGCGGGTGCCACCGAGGGCTCCATGGACGCCGGCAACATCCTCAAACCGGCGCTCGCTCGTGGCGACCTGCACGCGATCGGCGCGACCACGCTCGACGAGTACCGCAAGTACATCGAGAAGGACGCGGCGCTCGCCCGTCGTTTCCAGACCGTGATGGTCAGCGAGCCTACCGTCGAGGACACCATTTCAATCCTGCGTGGCCTGAAGGAGAAGTACGAGATCTTCCACGGCGTACACATCACCGATAGCGCGCTCGTGGCTGCCGCCGACCTCTCCGACCGCTACATCGCCGACCGCTTCCTGCCCGACAAGGCTATCGACCTGGTCGATGAGGCCGCGAGCCGCCTGCGCATGGAACTCGACAGCATGCCGGTCGAGATCGACGCCACCACGCGTCAGCTCACCCAGCTGCAGATCGAGGAACAGGCGCTCATGAAAGAGACCGACGACGCCTCTAAGGAGCGTTTGGAGGCTCTGCGCCAAGAGATTGCCGAAGTCCAGGAAAAGCTCAACGTGCAAAAGGCCGGCTGGCTCAACCAAAAGAACGCCATCGACCACGTGCAGGAGCTTAAGGGCCAGCTTGACGCGGCCAAGAGCGAAGAGGAGCGCGCGACGCGCAACGGCGATCTGGGCCGTGCGTCCGAGCTTCGCTATTCTGTGATCCCGGGTCTGCAGCAGCAGATTCAGGATTCCGAGGCTGCGCTCGAGGCGCAAAAGCAGCAGGACGGCGAGGGCCTCAACGAACAGGTGACCTCCGACGAGATCGCCGAGGTCGTGAGCGCCTGGACCGGTGTGCCCGTGTCCAAGATGATGCAGGGCGAGCTCGACAAGTTGAAGGGCTTGGAGGGCGAGCTGCATAAGCGCGTTATCGGTCAGGACGAGGCCGTCTCCGCTGTAGCCGCGGCCGTGCGTCGCAGCCGTGCGGGTCTCTCCGACCCAGACAAGCCCATCGGCAGCTTCTTCTTCCTGGGCCCCACCGGCGTAGGCAAGACCGAGCTCGCCAAGGCGCTGGCCGAGTGCCTGTTCGATGACGAGCGCGCGCTCGTGCGTATCGACATGTCCGAGTATATGGAGAAGTTCAGCGTCCAGCGTCTGATCGGTGCGCCCCCGGGATACGTGGGCTATGACGAGGGCGGCCAGCTCACCGAGGCCGTGCGCCGTCGTCCCTACTCCGTGATCTTGCTCGACGAGATGGAGAAGGCTCATCCGGATGTCTTTAACGTGCTGCTGCAGGTGCTCGACGACGGCCGTTTGACCGACGGTCAGGGTCGCCAAGTGTCCTTCAAGAACACGATTATCATCATGACGTCCAACGTGGGCTCCAAGGCTATCGCCGATCTGTCCGGCAAGGACGAGGAGGAGATGCGCCATCAGGTTGACGGGGCCATGGCTCAAACCTTCCGCCCCGAGTTCCTCAACCGTATCGACGATATCGTGGTGTTCCATCCGCTCGGCATGGCGCAGATCGAGAAGATCGTCGACATCCAGCTCGCCGACGTCCGCGCGCGTCTGGCCAAGGAGCGCATGACGCTGGCCATCACCCCGGCGGCCAAGCAGATGCTCGCCGTGGGCGGCCTGGACCCGGTCTTTGGTGCCCGTCCGCTCAAGCGTCTCGTGCAGCGCGAGGTCGTGGATGCCATTGCCGCCGCTATCATCGACGGTACGGTGCGCGAGGGCGATCAGGTGACGGTCGATGTCGACAAGGACGGCGGTTTTACCGTCGTGTGCGACAACACGCCGACGCCGATATACGAGGCGCCCGAGGAATAGCTGAGCTCAAGCAAAGGGGCGGCGGGATTTACCCGTCGCCCCTTTTTCATGCTGCGTCGAATGTGCCGGGCAGTCTAGGCGTAGATGATCTCCAAGTTGGGGGCAAGCTCGGCAAGTCGCTGCCTCGTGTCCGCATCGACACCGGTGTCGGTGATCAGGCAGTTAATCTCATTGAGGTCAAGGGCGTGAACCAAGCCGATGACGCCGATTTTCGATGAGTCCATGAGGGTTATGCGTCGGTCGGCAGCGTTCGCGATGGCGCTCACCATGTTCGCCTGCTCCAATCGATGCGCCATAAATCCTTTTGAAAACGAGAAGGTATTGGTTCCCATGAAAGCAGTGGGAACAAAGTACTCGTTAAGCAGCCGGATAGTCTCGTTGCCCTGTGTGTAGTGATAGCCAAATCTCAGTTGTCCGCCCAGGAGAATGACCTCGCTGTCCACCAGCAATTCTTCGGCAAGTATCGCGTGAGATAGGTCGTTCGTGAGAACCGTGAGATTCTTGCGGCCCTTGAGAGCGCGTAGCATGCAGCCCGTTGTTGTTCCCGATTGAAGAAAGAACGTGTCGCCGTCGCGCACCATTTTCGCCGCAGCGTAACCGATGCGGCGTTTTTCGTCTTGGGCCGTCGAAGAAGCGTCTTCAAACGAAAGTTCGCGAGAATTGGGGTTCGGTAAGATCGCGCCGCCATGGGTTCGCCTGAGAAGTCCTCTGCCTTCGAGAGCCCGCATATCCTTTCGAATGGTCGCTTCCGAAACACCGAAGCGCTCGCTGAGGTCAACAATGCGAACAGTGCTGTTCGCATTGAGTAAGTCGAGTATTTCTTCCTGCCGTTCTTCCAGGTAATAGGGACGCGGTTCACTCATAAGAACTCCCAGGGCTTGTTGTGGGACAAGGCTTGTTACCTTCAGTTTTACCAGAACAACAATTCCTGAAATGAAATAAAACAACTCTAAACAAAACATATCGAACGTTCGGGGCAGGTTTTCGACCGTTCGCGGTAGCAGACGTCAATTCCGAAACAAAGCAAAACAAAACGCAATATAATGAACTCGCAAAATGTTGCGTTTGGAGAAAGCCAAACAGCGATGGTCTGCCTGAGGAAAGGAGAACAGATGCTCGTCAGTATGAGAGATATCTGCAACATCGCCGAACAGAACAATATGGCGGTCGCTGCAGTAAATTCCGCGAGTCTTGAGGCCGTCCGCGCCGCTGTGGACGTGGCGGAGGAAACAGGTTATCCGATTATCATCCAGCATGCCGAGGTTCACGAGTCGCTGGTGCCGATTGACGTGGTGGCTCCGCTGGTTACAGCACTGGCTGAGCGCTCGAGTGCGCATATCTGCCTGAATCTGGATCATTGTGAGAATCTATCCTATGCTCGTCGTGCGTTGGAGCTCGGTTTCACGGGCGTCATGTTCGACGGTTCTGCACTTTCCTACGAACGTAATGTTGAGCTTTCCCAGTACGCTGCCCAGATGTGCGCCGACTTTGGTGCAGGCCTTGAGTGCGAACTTGGTTCTATGGGGTCGCGTGAGGGTGGCGATCCTGATGCTGGGTCCACGGCGGAAGAGGCGGGCGCCATCTATACCGATCCTGACCAGGCGCGTGACTTCGTTGAGTCCACGGGGCTCGATATCCTGGCCTGCTCGTTCGGAACGGTGCACGGCCTGTATAAGGGCGAGCCCCATTTGAACATTGACGTTCTGACCGACATTCGCAGCTGTGTGAACGTGCCACTTGTCATGCACGGTGGCTCCGGTGTTTCCGACGAGGATTACGCTCGTGCCATCAATGCCGGCATCCGCAAGATTAACTACTACACGTATGGCGTTAAATATGCCGGCGATGCCGTGCGCGCCATGGTTGATGAAAAGACTGAGGGACATCCGGATGCTCCGATCTATTGGCACGATATGACGGCAGTCGCGTTCGAGAGCCTGCGCAGCACATTCGAGCATGTCGTGCGAGTATTCGCCAATGGCGCGGCTCCTTTGGCTTAAGGGGTGTGCTATGAAGAAAATTTTAGTTGCAACCCACGGACGCCTAGCAAGTGGCGTCAAAAGTGTGGCTGAGGTGCTGCTTCATGATGATAGCGCCATAACCGTCGTTGATTGCTATGTGGACGAATCGGATCCCAATGAGCAGATCGCAGAGTTTATCGATGGCGTGAGGCCAGAGGACGATGCGTTGATCGTTACCGATCTTTTGGGCGGGAGCGTCTGCAACATGGTTACGGCCATGCAGCCGGAAAAGCACGGCATCGTACATGTGACCGGTTTCAACATCGCGTTAATTCTCGAATGCCTGATTACGGGCGAGGCGTTCACGCCCGAGTATATCGACAGCGTAATCGCGCAGGCATCGACCTCCATGCGGCGTGTGGTCCTGCGGGCAGGCGGGGCGACAGATACCGATGACGATTTCTTTGGATAGGAAGTGGTCCGCTTTGGCGGGCGGAGCGAAGACGAAAGGAGAACGAAATGATCGTTCAGCTGCGAGTGGATGACCGCCTGGTTCACGGACAGGTCACGCTCATGTGGGGAAAGGAGCTGAGCACCAAGGGTATTTTAGTCGCGAATGACGCTGCGGCCCAAAATGAAACCCAGTCGTCGACGCTCAAGATGGCTTGCCCGAGTGGGCAGAAGCTTCTCATCCGTACAATAGACGACGCTATCAAGATTGCTAACGATCCGCGTGCGGGCGAGATGCGCATCTTCGCCCTTACTGGGAACATCGCCGATGCACTCAAACTAGTGAAAGGGGCTCCCGGTAGGATCGGCAGCGTGAACGTTGCGAATGTCGGCCGCTTCGATCGAAGCGACGATGCAGCCAAGGTGCTGCTGACAACGGGTGTAACGCTCAATCCAGACGAGGTGGCTGCAGCGCGCGAGCTGTGTGAGCAAGATCTGCCGGTGTTTCATCAGGTCGGCGTTACAGACGGTAAGGTCAAGGTTTCCGACCTGCTGGCAAAGCTCTAAGGAGGGATTGATATGCTGACGACTGCGCTCTTGGCATATTTGGCAGCTTTTATCTGCTATTTCGTCCAATGGACGTTTGGACAGCCCATGATTGACCAGCCCCTGGGCGTGGGTCTTGTGGCGGGCATTATCTTTGGCGATGTTACCGCAGGCATTATCATCGGTGCTGCGCTCCAGGCTATTTTCATCGGAAGCGTCAACGTGGGCGGTGCGACTTCGGCTGATACGGTGGCAGGAACGGTGCTCGCTGTGTGCTTCGTGGTCGTGTCTGGCATGGAGCAGGGCGTAGCGATTCCGCTCGCGGTGGCTGCGGCTATTTTTGCGAACATCATCTACTCGCTCGTTCTCAACGTGCTCATGTCTTTCTGGGCTCCTGTTATTGATTGGGCCGCGAACTCGGGTGACAGTAAGAAGCTCTTCATCTGCCATTTTGGCGGCGCCGTAGTCATGAACGGTCTATTCGCCATCCCGACGTTTTTGGCGGTGTGGGTCGGTGCCGAGCCGGCATCGCAGCTTATGAATATGGTGCCGCAGGCGGTCCTGAACGGGTTCAATGCTGCATCCGGCCTGCTTCCCGCCGTGGGCATGGCGCTACTTCTGCGCATGCTCTGGGATAACAAGATTGCAATTTATTTCCTGCTCGGCTTCGTGCTCTTCCAATATCTCAACATGCCCATGGTCGCAATTGCCGCCGTCGGTGCAGTGATCTTGGTCGTTACGGCCCTGCGTGACCTTGAAAATCTCGACCTGCGCAACCAGATTAAGGCCTTGCGCGAATCGGGCGTCGCAGCTGGTGCCCAGTCCGTCGCCGAGCTCGAAGAGGAGGATTTCTTCGCATGAGTACCACCGATACCGCAAGCGAGAAGATCAGCATCTCCACTAAGGATCTTTCCGCTGAAGACCGTAAGATGCTGCGCGGCATCTTCTTCCACTCGTTCAACGTCTTTGCCCATTACGGCGGCGGCGCTCGCGGAGGCGCTTCAGGCTTCATGTGGTCCATCTGGCCTGCCATCGAGCGTTTCTACCCGGATAAAGAACAGCGTCGCGATGCCCTGGTACGCCATTCGACCTGGTATAACATCACGTCAAATGTCGGTACGTTCTGCATGGGCCTTGTTGCCTCGATGGAGAAGGAGAACGCGGCCGAGCCTGATTTCGATACGCATTCGATCGACTCGGTCAAAGCTTCGCTCATGGGTCCCATGTCGGGCATCGGCGATGCAATCTTCTGGGGCGTTATCCGTGTTATCGCGGCCTCGGTCGGTATGGCGCTGTGCTCTCAGAACGGATCGCTTCTGGGTCCGATCGCGTTTCTGCTCATTTACAACATTCCGTCGTGGATTACGCGTTGGGTGCTGACGGTTCTTGGGTATCGCGTCGGTTCGAGCTTCATCACCAAGATCTACGAGAGCGGCTTGATGGGTATTGTAACCAAACTCTCAAGCACGCTCGGCCTGCTGATGATCGGCGCCATGGCTGCCTCGTTCGTTAAGTTCAACTGCGCGATCTCAATTCCGATGCCCGAGGGCGATCCGGTCATGATCCAGACGTATCTCGATACGATCTTCATCGGCCTGATTCCGCTGCTGTACACCCTGGGTTGTTTCAAGCTGCTCAAGAAGAACACCAACGTGAACTGGATCATTATCGGCACCATGATCATTGGCCTGGTGCTTGGCCTGACGGGGATTTGCTAGTTGCTGCAAGTTTCAAGACGATGTTTACCCGCCCGAGTGTGCCTAAGGTGCGCTCGGGCGGGCTTGCGTTGGGTTTAAAGCAATGTATACACTGTCTGCGCCGATACGCGTAGACGATTCGTAAGCACGTGTGCGCTCTGGATACCGCATCCCGCGGTATCCATGCATTACGATGGCCGTAATCAGTCATAGTGTAAGAATGGAATTCAAGCCACACGGAAAGGTGCATGCCATGGATAGCAAGGACGAGTGCAAGCAGCCCCTGCGCGAGAAGAGGGAGACGAAAAAGCCCACCGATCCCTACATTCGTGCCGAGAACGAGGATGACGACGGCTACGATCCTTATAGCGATCGTCGCCCCGAGCGCGAGCCCCTCTTCGAAGCCGACCCCTGGCGTTAAGTAGCTGATTTGGGACGGGGCTTTTTTAGCTACTTTGTTTTCGGCTAGAGGCGTTCATGCCTGCCCCCTCGGCCGCTCGATATCCTCCGGGAGGGGCCACTAATAGAAAACTTGCTTATCCATTAATCAAGATACGCATAATCTTGCTCTCCTGCTAATCAAGAATCGTTATAATCTTGATTAGCAGGAGAGCAAGATTGGAGAATTATGGCATTCAACGACTTGGTGGCTCAAAAAATAAAGGACTTTGAGCAACAGGGGATTCCGCAGGTCTTTGAGCGCGACCTTGATCTGGGCAACCCGCAGGAGCCAAAGCGCGACAACATCGTATATGTGATTGTGGGCGCCCGTCGTTGTGGAAAGACGTATCGCCTGTATCAGGAGATACGGCGGCTTCAGGGCCAAGGCGTCGAGCTTGACCGGATGCTATATTTCAATTTTGAGGATGAGCGCTTGCGTCCGTATGAGCCATCGCTACTAGCGGACGTGCTCGATACATTCTATGCACTATATCCTGCTGCTCGAGGCGAGGGCGCCTACCTTTTCTTTGACGAGATCCAGGAAATACCCGAATGGGGTGCGTTTCTGCGACGCGTGGTCGATACGGAGAAGGCGACCGTTTACGTGACGGGATCTTCTTCTAAGATGCTGTCCTCAGAACTTAAGAGCGAGTTCAGGGGCCGTTCTCTTGTGCGAGAGCTTTTTCCGTTGAGTTTTTCGGAATACGTCCGATATAAGACGGGGAGCGTTCCTGAGTCGAACGCGCCCTTCTCCTCAAGCGCTGCAGCGTTGCTCCGACACCATCTGGTCGGATATCTCGAGCGAGGGGGATTCATCGCGACACTTGAGCAGACGCCCGCAGACGCGATTCAGCTGCTACAGGAATATGCGTCGCGAACGGTCGCTATGGACGTTGTGGAGCGTTACGACGTCAAGAGCCCTCGTTTGGCCTCACTGTTTCTGACGCGGTGTATGGCATCTTCGGGACGAGAGCTGTCGGTGAACAAGGTGTACAACGAGTTCAAGAGCAGGCAGATACCCGTCAGTCGTAATTCGCTCAGCGACTTACTTGAGTATTACGAGGACGCCTACCTGCTGTTTTCTGTGCCGGAGTTTACGCGTTCACTTGCAAATAATACGCGGTCTGCGTCTAAAGTCTACGCTGTCGATCCTGCGATGTTTGGAGCATTCTCTCCCGCATCGGCATTGGACCAGGGCCAGAGGCTCGAGACTGCGGTGTTCAATGCGCTCAGAAGAAGGACTCCTGCGGTGCGGGTCGGTTCGGTCTGCCGCCTACTGGTCAAGGAGAAGAATAAAAGCCATGAGGTTGACTTTGTGGCTGGGGATGCACTTCTCATGCAGGCTTATAGCCTGACTCAGGTGAGTGTGGATATGGCAAGCGAGAAAACGCGCGAACGCGAAATTGCAGCCCTCGATGCCTCGATGGCCCAGTTTGATCTTGGCGAGTCGGTAATCGTTACTATGGATGAACAGGCCGATATTCCATGTGAACACGGTGTGGTACACGCTGTGCCCGCATGGAAGTGGCTCCTTGCCTAATCATCTACGGATCTGTGGGGCCAGGACCTCCTGGCCCCTTCATCACGGTTGGGGAGTACCATGATGCGCCCGGCTAGTCCTGGGCCTTGATGCTCGGCAGCAGAATCTGGGCGATGTAGTCGCATTCGAGCTTGGTGGCAGCGTCGGCCTTGCCGTCTTTGCCGACCAGCACGCTCTTGATCTGGCTGTAGGTGTAGCGGTTGCCGGTCGTAAGCTCGACAAGCTCAATGGCTGTGTCCATGGGATAGGTCGACACGGGGTTCTGCGTGCGCCCGTTGATGGTCTGGGGCACCACGTACGGATAGACGGGGCCGCTGGCGTAGACGGTATAACCGTTGCCTAGATTGGCCGCACCCAAAACCGTATCGCCCTCATCGGGCGTAAAGCTCTCGCCCTCGCGCACCGCGACGAGCGTCACAATCGGCGTATCGCTGTCGCCGGCAAGATAGATGCATAGCGTGCTGCCATTTTGCCAAGTCTCGACCTTGCCGTACCATTCGACGGGGATATCGAGCTGGTAGAGGTCGGTTGCCTTGTGACGGGCGTCGGCATCACGGGCTGCCTGTGCCTTTTGCGCGCTCAGGGCATTGACGGCGGCGTCGCGCCGCGCGGTTGCCGCCTGCTGGAGCACCTTGGCGGTGGCGGCGGAGCTCGCGCCTCCCTCCTCGGCATATTTGGCGGCGGCATCGATCTGGTCGTCGGTTACCGTGTCGGCCGAAGGCACCTTGAGTTTAAAGGCAGCCTGGGCACTTAAATCCTGTCCATCGCTCTTAACGGTGACCTGCGTCTTGGTGGTCGGGACGGTATAGATGGTGCCGTCGGCCGCGATGGGGGAGGCAGCGATGGAGAGCGTGTAATCGCCGGGCAGCAGTTTGATGCCGCGGCCGTGCTCGTCAACGTAGAGCGTTTCGCTCACAGAAGAGCCGTCGGAGTCCTGGCCACTCACCTGCACGGGGATCTTTGAGCCGGTGGAGCAGTCGAGTCCCGCGGCATGTACGCCAATTTGCACCGACATCATGGTATGGGCGTTTGCGGCAACTACGGCGGCCTGCTCTTGCTGGTATCCGTTCCAAGCCGCATAGCCCGCGCCGCCGGCGACGAGCGCGACGGCCACGACACCGGCGACCATCAGATTGCGGCGCTTGGGCGACATCTTACGATGACGAACCTCGGCTTCGTGTGCCGAGGGAGCGGACGGCAGGGGAATATCTCCCATGGCGATGGTCTCGTCGACGACTGGCGCAGAGCCCAAGCCGGGGAGCTCGCGGGTGAGCGATTCGTCGACGGGCAAGTCGCCAAGCAGGGAGGTCTCATCTCCCGCGTTGGGTTCCGGTTGGCCATTGCCCTCGTCATCGCCTTTTTCGACATCGGCTTCATCGCGAGCATCCTCGACGTCGTCGCCCGTATCCGGTATGCCATCGCCCGCCGCGTCCTGCATGTCGACGATTGTCTCGTCAAACGCAACTTCGTCCAGCGAAAACCGGTCTAGGCTCTCCAAGGCCTCGGCGCACGCCGCTGCATCTTGGGCCGCGTCCTCTTGGCCCCTCGTCTCATTTTCCATATATCCCCCAAGCTCAATATCGGGACAACAATGTACCCAAAATTAAGGTCACATAGAGCTGGCGTGCAGTCGGAAATTCGATTTTATCTGCGCGATACATTGTGAATATGTGCATGAATGCACGCGCGACAGCAAAAAGCCCCCGGAAAGCAAACGAATTGCTTTCCGGGGGCTGCGCATAACGCGAGATTACGGAGCCAAAGAGACGCGCCTACATCCAAATGCGGACGGCAGCGAGCGCGTTACTCGGCGTGCGCGTAATCAACCTTGGCGCGGCGAGCGGTAGCCTTCTCCCAATCGCTGGTGCCCTCAAAGACGTCCTGCTTGTAGGGATTGCGGCCGAGCTTCTTGGCACGGTAGACGATGTAGATGATCGCGGCGACGTTGGCGACCAGCGCGGCGATCGAGACCGCGGTAGCGGCGCCGGGGTCGAGCGTGGAGTGGGTCACAAAGATGGACTCCTCCTGGAAGTACGGGAATACCTGGGCAAACATGCACCAAATAGCCAGCGTAAAGGCACGGTTCTGGATCCAGCCGCCCTTGTTCCAGATAAAGGCGGCGACGGTGGGCGCCAGCAGCAGTGCAAAGCCGCAGAACCAGGAGTGGGTGGGCAAGCAGTTGTAGGTGTAGCAGAAGTTCCAGATATCGTAGGCGATGATGTAGACCCAGGTCATGTCGGGCCACAGCATGTCGGTCTTGTCCTCAGAGGCGTAGACACTCCACCAACCGGTCATGCAGAAGATGTTGATGATACCGGCGATGCCGTTGAACACGTTGTTCCAGCCGGCGAGCTGCGTGGCGCCCTCGGAGGTGACCCAGGTGGACTCGCCCAGGACAAAGAAGTGATAGGCGCTCTCAAAGTCGGACACGACGGCGATCATGATGTTGATGGCGACGATCACAAACGGCCACGCGCGGAACCAATGCGCCTTGCCGATCTTGCCCCACTGGTACTTAATGGCAATGAAGCCCCAGCAACCGGCCAGCGCCGCGTATACCTTGGCGTAGTGGAACCAGCTGTTCTGGTACACATGGGTGGGGTTGGTGAGCGCCCACTCGGCACCCTGTGAGACGCCGATGGCGATAGCGACGCAGTAGATGGTCATGGCCAGCGGAGCCACGCCAAAGATGATGGCCGCGCCCAGCTTGGTGCGGCGGCCGACCTCGTTGAGCACGATCAGGCCAATAAAGACCATGGCCCAGCCGGCCCAGTGGATAAGGGTATTGCTACCCTAAACATCGAACAGCATGCTGCTCTCCTTTCACAAGCCCGCGGCCCCTCTTCTGATCGCGGGCAGTTTGGCCAAATGTCGTCAGTTCTGGGGCTTGCGCTCCTGATACTTGGCGGTATAGCCCTCGATATGGAGCGTCGAGGCGATGATTTCCTTGACTGTCTCGTCGGGCACATCGGGGTGCGTGCGGATATACATCAGCAGCCCCATGATGAGGGTGTAGAACGTCTCGTAGACATGGTCGATGCGTAGCTCGTGATGGGCGACAAAATCCACCACGGTGGTATCGCAGATATACTGCGCCACGCGCTGGACCACGTTGTGCAAAAAGCCGCCGTAGAGCGCGCCGCTGCTCGAGGTGAGCGTGCTCGGCAACTCGTGGCCGCTCACGACCAGGCGCTTAAAGAGCGGAGCAACGGTGTCGAGTGCGCCTTCGATGTCGCCAACCGTGCGGCTGGCGTTCCACTGCTCGAGCTCGGCGATAAAGCCGTCGATTGCCTCGTCCATAACGGCGGTGACGGCGGCATCCATATCGGCAAAGTAGTGGTAGAACAGCGAACGCGCGCAGCCAGCCCGCTTGGTCACGGCCGATACCGAAAGATGGGACACACCAAGCTCGGCGCTCACGGCGCGCACAGCGGCGAGGATCTCGCGACGGCGCTCGTCGCCCGTCAGGCGTTTTGCCGCGCTATCGGATGCGGGGACGGCATCGACCACAGAGATATCTGCTGCGTTGTTGCCCATGTTTTGCCGCCTTTCATCCTCTTTTGCCTGACCGTTCGCCTAACAGTCTTGAATATTGTTGACGGTTCGTCAATACTGTTTTTGACACAATGTCAACAATAGCGGGTGAACGGCATGGGGGCATGTCGAACCCGTACAAAGAGGGGCGCCGCGGTCTCGCCGGGCTGTGGCAAGAGAAGGGACGACTATGATTCTCAGCGGACCGGGGATTAGCTATACCGAGCCCGATATCGGCGCGGAGTTCGTGCCGCCGATACCGGAGCATCCGCGCGAGGCCATCGTCAAACTGTGTGAGCACTGCACCAACCGCCTGCTGCACCGCGACGAGCTGCTGGGCTACGAGTACTGGTCGTTTGCCGAGGCCGCAACCGACGAGCAGGCCGAAGTGCTCTGCAAGATGAAGATGCGCCGTCCCTATACGCTGCCCGAGATGGTCAAGCTCACCGGCATGCCCGAGGCCGATATCGAAAAAATGCTCGACGACATGAGCTACACGGGTCTGCTCGAGTACAACTGGGAAAACCCCGAGCGCGCCAAGCAGTGGGTGCTGCCCATGCTGGTGCCGGGTTCCGCCGAGTTCCTCAACATGCGCGTGAGCCAGCTCGAGGAGCATCCGGTCTATGCCAAGTTCTTTGAGCAGGCGTCCAAGGGACCGCTGTCCAAGGCCACGCCGATGGTGCCGCCCGGCGGTGCCGGCATCGGCATGCATGTCATTCCGGTCGAGAAGGCCATCGATGCTGCGAGCACCTCGGTGCCGATCGAGCATATCGAGCATTGGCTCGACAAATACGAAGGTAAGTATGCCGCTAGCACCTGCAGCTGCCGCGCGAGCCGTCGCGTGATGGGAGAGGGCTGCGCCGACGACCCGGCCGATTGGTGCATCGCCGTGGGCGATATGGCCGACTACGTGGTCGAGACCGACCGCGGCCATTATGTGACGCGCGAGGAGGTCTACGACATCCTGCGCCAGGCCGAGGACAACGGCTTTGTGCACCAGATCACCAACATCGACGGTGAGAACAAAATCTTCGCCATCTGCAACTGCAACGTCAACGTGTGCTACGCCCTGCGCACTTCGCAGCTGTTCAACACGCCCAACCTGTCGCGCTCGGCCTACGTCGCCAAGGTCGAGAAGGACAAGTGCGTGGCCTGCGGTCGCTGCGTTGAGGTGTGTCCGGCCGGCGCCGCCAAACTGGGCCAGAAGCTCTGTAGCAAAAAGGCTGGCGGACAGGTGCCCGAGTATCCGCGCCAGGAGCTGCCCGATGCCACCAAGTGGGACCACACCAAGTGGTCGCCCAACTACCGCAACGACAACCGTATCGAGACGCATGAGTCCGGCACCGCTCCCTGCAAGACGGCCTGCCCCGCGCACGTTGCCGTTCAGGGCTATTTGAAGCTCGCGGCGCAGGGCCGCTATGACGAGGCGTTGGCGCTCATCAAGCGCGAGAACCCGTTGCCCGCTATCTGCGGCCGTGTGTGCAACCGCCGCTGTGAGGATGCCTGCACCCGCGGTCGCGTGGACGAGGCCGTGGCCATCGACGAGGTCAAGAAGTTTATCGCCCAGCGCGATCTGGATGCCGCGACTCGCTATGTCCCACCTGTGGTGACCCCGACGCGTGCCGGCGGCTTCGACCAGAAGATCGCCATCATCGGCGCCGGTCCGGCCGGTCTGTCCTGCGCCTTCTATCTGGCCGAGAAGGGCTACAAGCCCGTCGTGTTCGAGAAAAACGAGCGCCCGGGCGGCATGCTCACCTACGGCATTCCCAGCTTTAAGCTGCAGAAGGACGTTATCGAGGCCGAGGTCGAGGTCATTCGCCTGATGGGCGCCGAGTTCCGCTATGGCGTGGAGGTCGGTCGCGATGTGACGCTCGACGAGCTTCGCGCGCAGGGCTTTAAAGCCTTTTACGTGGCCATTGGCTGCCAGGGTGGCCGCCTTGCCGGTATTCCGGGCGAGGATGCCGAGGACGTGACCGTGGCCGTCGACTTTTTGCGCGAGGTCAACAGCGGCAAGATCGACGCGCTGCCCGGGCGCACCATCGTGGTGGGCGGCGGCAACGTGGCCATCGATGTCGCGCGCAACGCCTGCCGTCTGGGTTCCGAGCACGTTGAGATGTTCTGCCCGGAGAGCGAGGTCAAGATGCCTGCCAGCGAGGAGGAGCGTCGCGAGGCCATTGAGGACGGCGCGCACATTAGCTGCGGCTGGGGCCCCAAGGAGATTCACCTGGACGAGGCCGGTCGTGTGTGCGGTATCACCTTTAAGCGCTGCACGCGTGTCTTTGAGGACGAGGGCCGTTTTGCGCCCGAGTATGACGAGAACGACTTGCGCCGTGTCGATGCCGACCGTGTCGTCATGTCGATTGGCCAGTCCATTGTGTGGGGCGACCTGCTGGCTGGCTCCAAGGTGGAGCTCGGCCGCAGCCAGGGTGCCCTTGCCGATCCGCAGACGTACCAGACCGCCGAGCCCGACATCTTTGTGGGCGGCGACGTCTACACCGGTCCCAGCTTTGCTATCGACGCCATCGCCGCCGGTCACGAGGCCGCCGTGTCCATCCATCGCTTTGTGCAGCCGGGCTCCACGCTCACCATCGGCCGCAACCAGCGCCGCTACACCGCGCTTGACCGCGACGATGTTGTGATTGAGAGCTATGACAACGCAAGCCGCGAGGTGGCACGTGTCGACCGCGAGCGCGAGAAGGCTGCGCCCTTTAGCGAGTACGTCGAGACCTTTACCGAGGAGCAGGTGCGCGCCGAGACCGCTCGCTGCTTGGGCTGCGGTGCCTCGATCGTCGACCCCAACAAGTGCATCGGCTGCGGCCTGTGCACCACCAAGTGCGCGTTTGACGCCATCCATCTGGATCGCGACCGCCCCGAGTGCTCCACGATGGTCAAATACGAGCAAAAGCTCCCCAGCCTCGGCAAGTACGCTTTGAAGCGTGCGATCAAAATCAAATTTGGGAAGAAATAAAAAACGCAACAAACAAGAGAACGGCGTAGAGAACGGTTGGACAGCGAGCGAGTCCCAGGCGTGGCGAGGTGCCTTGAAAGAGGAGGGCATAGGGCTTTTGCCCATGCCCGACGATTGAAAGGCAGATCGTCCGTCTGGGGCTCGCGCAGCGTCAAGTCGACCGCCGTTCGTTAGAACGGCGGAAGAAAAAGTGCATGAATTAGGAATCGTCTATCACATCATTCGCGATGTCGAGAATGTGGCGCGCGCCAATGGCGTGAGTCGCGTTTCGAGCGTGACGCTGCTCCTGGGCGAGGTCTCGGGCGTCGTTCCCGATCTGCTGCTTGATGCTTGGCGCTGGGCGGCAGATAAAAAGCCTATCACGCAGGGCGCGGAGCTTATTGTGGAGCCTGTCGAGGCCGTGACGCATTGCGAGGCGTGCGGCTGCGACTACGCGACGGTCGAGCACGGCAAGACCTGCCCCCATTGCGGTAGCGGCGAGACCTATCTGCTGCAGGGCCAGGAGGTCATGATCAAGCAGATCGAGACCCCCGACGAGGACCCGACAGACGCTGCCCCCGACGGCCTATCCGATGCCCCCGATGCCGTCGACGCCGCCAACCCCCTCCACATCGCCTAACTTAGTCGTTGGGGACGTTCTTAAACGACTAGTCATTAAAGAACGTCCCTAACGACTACTTTGCTAGATCATATTTCTTACCATTAGTCAAGCACCATCTGTTTAAACGAAATAGCCTCAACGCGAGCACATTTGTGTCTGTTTAAAACCGGCAATAATGAACAGCGTGCTCAATTCGGTCATGTAAATAGATCAGCTATCAATCCTCAGCAGCAAATCAGCCAAAATACTGGAATGTAATCAGCTTGTAACAAAACAAGACGTTTAAACAAATAATGCTACCTTTTGCAGTTTTTCAAACAATTCTGCTGTATTTGCAGCTATACTCCATAACTGTCGTGTAGGAATTACGTAGACAAAAAGGAGGTTATGTGATGGTAAGTATTGTTCTTGCTAGCCATGGTGACTTGGCGGCTGGAATCAAGCAGACGGGCTCGATGGTCTTTGGCGATCAGCCGTCTGTTGCCGTGGTCTCGCTCGAGCCGAGCATGGGCCCCGACGACTTCCGTGCCAAGGTCGAGGAGGCAATCGCTTCCTTCGAGGACCAGGAGCAGGTGCTCTTCCTCGTTGATCTGTGGGGCGGCACGCCGTTCAACCAGATCAGCGGGCTCATCGAGGGCCACGATTCCTGGGCTATCGTCACCGGTGTCAACCTGCCTATGCTCATCGAGGCATATTCGCAGCGCTTTGACGCAAAGAACACTGCACATGCGATCGCAAAACATCTCGTGACTGAGGCTAAGGCCGGCGTGCGCGTCAAGCCCGAGTCTCTGGAGCCCGAGGAGAAGAAGCCGGCTGCGGCCGCCGCTGCTCCTGCGGGTGCCATTCCTCCGGGAACGGTGATCGGCGACGGGCACATCAAGATCGCCCACGTCCGTATCGACACGCGCCTGCTGCATGGTCAGGTGGCCACCACGTGGACCAAGCAGATCAACCCCAACCGCATCATCGTGGTCTCCGACGGCGTTGCTCACGACGAGCTCCGCAAGACCATGATCGAGCAGGCTGCCCCTCCGGGAGTCCACGCCAACGTCGTGCCTATCAAGAAGATGGCCGAGGTCGTCAAGGACACGCGCTTTGGCGACACCAAGGCGATGCTGCTGTTCGAGAACCCGCAGGATCTGCTCAGGGCCATCGAGGCCGGCGTCGACATCAAGGAAGCCAACATCGGTTCCATGGCCCACTCCAAGGGCAAGGTCGTCGTCACTAACGCCGTCGCCATGGGCGATGACGATGTCAAGACCATCGAGGCTCTCAAGGCCAAGGGCGTCAAGTTCGAGGTCCGCAAGGTTCCTTCGGATTCCTCCGAGGATCTCGACGCCATGTTGAAGAAAGCTAAGGCCGAACTGGCCGCTCAAGCATAGTAAAGGAGGGTCCGATACATGTCTGCAATCACTATTCTGCTTGTTGCGATTGTCGCGTTGCTTGCCGGTATGGAAGGCATTCTGGATGAGTTCCAGTTCCATCAGCCGCTCGTGGCATGCACGCTTATCGGTCTCGTAACCGGTCACCTTCAGGAGGGCATCCTCCTGGGCGGTTCGCTCCAGATGATGGCCCTTGGCTGGGCTAACGTCGGCGCCGCCGTCGCGCCTGACGCCGCTCTGGCCTCGGTCGCTTCTTCGATCATCATGGTGCTCGCCCTCAACGGTGGCGCCACCGATTCGGCCAAGGCCGTTACCGCCGCCATCGCCGTCGCCGTCCCGCTGTCGGTCGCTGGTCTGTTCCTGACCATGATCTGCCGTACCCTGGCTACCGCTATGGTTCACGCCATGGACGCCTGCGCCGAGAAGGGCGACTTCGCCGGCATCGAGCGTTGGCAGTACGCCGGCATCCTCATGCAGGGTGTTCGTATCGCCATCCCGGCAGTACTTCTGTGCATCATCCCGGCCGAGGCCGTTACCAACGCGCTTAACGCTATGCCCGATTGGCTGTCCGGCGGCATGGCTGTCGGCGGCGGCATGGTCGCTTCCGTCGGTTACGCCATGGTCATCAACATGATGGCCACCAAGGAGACCTGGCCGTTCTTCATCCTCGGCTTTGTCCTTGCTGCCATCCCTCAGCTCACGCTGATCGCCCTTGGCCTCATCGGCATCTCCCTTGCCCTCATCTACCTTGGCCTTAAGGATCTGGCCAAGCAGGGTGGCGGCATGGGCGGTGGCTCCGGTGACCCGCTCGGCGACATTCTGAACGATTACGAGTAGGAGGGGAGTGATACATATGGCAGAGAACAAGATTCAGCTCACCAAGGCTGACCGTAAGAAGGTTTGCTTCCGTCATCAGTTCCTTCAGGGCTCGTGGAACTACGAGCGTATGCAGAACGGCGGCTGGTGCTTCGCAATGATCCCTGCGATCAAGAAGCTCTACACCAGCAAGGATGACCAGATTGCCGCTCTTAAGCGCCACCTGGAGTTCTATAACACCCACCCCTATGTTTCCGCCCCCGTCATTGGCGTTACCCTCGCCCTCGAGGAGGAGCGCGCCAACGGTGCTCCGATTGACGACGTCGCCATTCAGGGCGTCAAGGTCGGTATGATGGGCCCGCTCGCCGGCGTCGGCGACCCCGCCTTCTGGTTCACCCTTCGCCCGATTCTGGGTGCACTGGGCGCTTCCCTGGCCCTGTCCGGCAGCATCGCCGGTCCGCTGCTGTTCTTCTTCGCGTGGAACATCATCCGTTACGCCTTCCTGTGGTACACGCAGGAGTTTGGCTACAAGGTCGGCTCCTCCATCGCCAAGGACCTCTCCGGCGGTCTGATGGGCAAGGTCACCGAGGGTGCTTCCATCCTGGGTATGTTCATCATCGGCGCCCTGGTCGAGCGCTGGGTGTCCATCTCCTTCACCCCGGTCGTCTCCAAGGTCACGCAGTCCGCTGGCGCCTATATCGACTGGGCCAACCTGCCCGCCGGTTCTGAGGGCATCAAGCAGGCATTGACGATGTACAGCTCTGTCGGTGCCAACGCACTCGACCCGGTGAAGGTCACCACGCTTCAGGCCAACCTCGATCAGCTCATCCCCGGCCTTGCCGCCGTGTGCCTGACCCTTCTGGTCTGCAAGCTCCTCAAGAAGAAGGTCAGCCCGATCGTCATCATCCTGGCTCTCTTCGCCGTCGGCATCATCGGTCGCGTCTGCGGCTTCATGTAAGCACGCTTCGGCTTAAGACCGAGAGTTGCTAGGCAAGGGCTTTTGAGCCATTGAAACGGACCGCACCCGGTGGGTACACTGGATGCGGTCCGATTGTTTTATTTGGAGGGCGAGGCGCGTATGGCGCAATCTCAGAACAGCACGGTCGATCTGGCAACGCCGGCAACCTGCCTGATGGGGCTTACCAGTCACGGTAACGTGATGGTGGGCAATAAGGCGTTTGAGTACTATAACGAGCGTAATCCCGAGGATTATATCCAAATCCCGTGGGACGAGGTCGACTATATTGCCGCCGAGGTTTTGCGCGGCACCAAGAAGATTACGCGTTTTGCTATCTTCACCAAGGACAACGGCCACTTTACGTTTTCGACGCGCGACGATAAAGAGACGCTTCGCGCGGTCCGTAAGTACGTCGACGAGGATAAGCTCGTGCGTTCGCCCGACTTTATCGATGTGACGGCCAAGGGCGCCAAGAGCATCCCCTCCGTTATCAAAAACCTTTTCCACAAAGGCAAGTAGTCATTAAAGAGCGCCCCCTCAAAGTGGGGCGCAGTCTCCCATGTGGCTCGATCGGGAAAGTGCATCCCAGTTCGAGCGTCGATTCCGGGATGTAGTTTCCGGAACGGGGTCGTTTGGGAAACCGTGTCCCGTTTCGAGCCGAAATTCTGGGTCACAGTTTCCCAGCGAAGTCTCATGGGGAAAGTCTGACCCAGAATTTGCCTGGATAGTGGGACGCACTTTCCGGAGGGCTGTTCCACCGCAACTTCGAAGAGTGGCTATACGTTGCATTACAGCGGCGTAAATCTGCTACACTAGTACAGCATGCCTCCGTAGCTCAGGGGATAGAGCACCGCTCTCCTAAAGCGGGTGTCGACGGTTCGAATCCGCCCGGGGGCACCAGAGATTTGTCGAGCCCGGTACACCGCCACGGTACCGGGCTCTTCTGGTTCATGTCATGTCAAAAACGAAGCGCCCCCTTGCTGGGGGAGCAAGCGGGCGCCTGTGAGCGAATATGTTTGCGGCGGGAGCCGTAATGGGCGGTGGGGCGGCGACTAGTTGGTCGTACCAGAATCGTCGCCCGTGCTCGTGCCCGAGCCAGAGCCCGAACCCGAGCCAGAAATCGAAACCGTCAGCGTAATCGTGTTGTCGGTGGACTGCTTGCCGGTGGGGGAGACGCCCGTAACGGTGGCGTTTTCGTTGCCGCTCACGGGGTTGCCGTTCTGGTCGCAGAACGCGATGTTGTAGAACCCGGCGTTGTTGAGCGCGGTGACGGCGGCGGAGATGCTCTTGCCGTACAGGTTACCCGGAACGCTGGCCTTGCCGGACTTCTTGGCAATGACGACGGTAATCGTGGCGCCGGGCTTCTGCTTGCCGCTGGGGTTCCAGCTGATCACGGTTCCCTCGGTAACTGAGTCGTTCTCCTGGTAGCTCACGTCGACGCCAAAGCCTGCCATATCGAGGGCGTTGCGCGCCTGGGCCTCGGTCATGTCGGTCAGGTCGGGGACGGACGTGGTATCCGGGCCGCTGGAGACCTTGTACGAGATGGTCGTGCCCTTCGCGACTTCCTTACCGGCTTCGGTGCCCTGCTCAAAGACCTGGCCCTCATCGGCCTCGTTGGCCTCCTCGGAGGCGTTGCCCTTCAGGCCAACGCTTGCCAGCGCGGCTTCTGCCTGGTCCTTGGTCAGGCCGACAAGCCGGGGAACCTCAACCTTCTCGGAGGGCTTGGGGCCCTTGGAGATTACCAGGTTCACCTTAGTGCCCTTGGCCTTCTTGGTGTTGCCGTTGGGCGTCTGCTCGGCGACCTTGCCCTCGTCGACATCGTCGTTGTAGCTTTGGTCGATGGTGCCGACCTCGAGGCCGGCTTCCTTGATCAGTTCGACGGCAGTCTGCTGGTCCTTGCCCAGTACATCGGGAACGGTGACCTGCTCGCCGCCAAAGAGTCCTGTGGCAAAGGCCACCACGATGCCGATGACGGCAACGGCTGCCACCACGGCGGCGATGATCTTGTTCTTGTTGGATTTGGGCTTTTCGACCTCGTAGGAGCCGGTGGAACCCGAAACCGAGCTACGGGCGGTATTCTGGCCGCTCACGCCCGAGACGGGACGCACCATGGCGCGCGTCTGATCGGAAAGCTCGCGAGTCTTGGTGGCGCCAAGCTCGCCGGGGGCACCGATGATGCGCGTGGGCTCCGAGATGTTGACGGCACGACCGGACAGGTAGCTGTTGAGCACCTGACGCAGCTCGTCAGCGGTCTGGAAGCGGTTTGCCGGGTCCTTCTCCATGCACTTGAGGATGATGCGCTCAAGGTCGGCGTCGACACCGGAGTTGATCTGGCTCGGCGGAATAGGCAGCTCGTTGACCTGCTTGAGTGCGACCGAGATGGCGTCATCACCGTCAAAGGGCACGCGGCCGGTGGCGCACTCGTACATCACGACGCCCAGCGAGTAGATATCCGAGGTGGGGCCGAGGTCCTGACCGCGGGTCTGCTCGGGGCTGACGTAGTGGGCGGTTCCCAGCACGTTGTTGTCTTGCGTGAGGTGGCTGTTCTTGGCGCGCGCGATGCCAAAGTCCATCACCTTGATGTTGCCGTCGGGCAGCACCATGATGTTCTGCGGCTTAATGTCGCGGTGGATGATCTCATGCTTGTGAGCGACCGAAAGCGCGGAGCTGATCTGCGAGCCGATCTGGGCGACCTTCTTGGGGTCGAGGGCGCCGTGGCTCTTGATGCCGCTCTTAAGGTCGGTACCGCGCAGGTACTCCATGACGATGTAATAGGTGTCGCCGTCCTTGCCCCAATCGTAGACGCCCACGATATAGGGGGAGGAGAGACCGGCTGCTGCCTGGGCCTCCTGCTTAAAGCGTGCGGCGAAGGTTGCGTCGCCAGCATACTGCGGTAGCATGATCTTGACGGCAACCGTGCGGTCGAGGACCTGGTCCTGTGCACGGTAGACGGTCGCCATGCCGCCTGTCCCCACCTTATCCTTGAGGAGGTATCTTCCCCCGAGGACCCTCTGTTCCATTCCTGCTCCTAACATAACTATTCGCTCAACGATGTGTGTAGTACCTACGATGTGGCCGCTGGGGCCGTGTGGCGCGTTGCCGCTAACTCTTCGGCCGCGGCGCGCCTCGGGTGTCCGATTCGATCATGGGCATCACGCTCCCTGTGCGGCGAGCGCCGCGGTCAGGACGATGCCGGCAATCTTGGCCGCCTTGACGTCGTGTTTGTCGTAATCCTCCAAGGCCACCGAGATGGCGACCGTGGGTGAATCGTAAGGTGCAAAGCCAACGAACATCGAGTTGACGTTGGTGCCGCCGATCTCGGCCGAGCCGGTCTTGCCGGCGACCTTGACGCCGGGGACCTGGGCATCGGTGCCGGTACCGGACTGGACGACGGCGAGCATGGCCTGCTTGACCTGGTCGGCCGTGGCGGAGCTGACGGCCTGACCCAGCGAGCGGGACTGCGTGGTCTTGACCACAGTTCCGTCCGGGGCGAGTACCTGGGCTACAAAGTACGGGTCCATGACCACGCCACTGTTAGCGATGGCGGCGGCAATCACGGCGTTTTGCATGACGGTGGTCTGCGGCCCGGGCGTGTGGTCCATGCCGACAGGCTGGCCGGCGCCGGCCCAGGCGGTCTCCCACTCGGTCATGAGCGACGGGTCGGCCATGATGGAGGCCGCGGAGGTCAGGTCCTGGCCGAGCTTTTGGCCGTAGCCAAAGGCGTTGGCAAACTGCACGAGCGTGTTTGCGCCAACTTCGTTTGCCACCTGGCCAAAGACGACGTTGGAGGACACGGCAAAGGCCTGCTGCAGGCTGATGGTGCCGTAGCTCTCGTTGGCATAGTTGGTGACCGGTGCGTTGCCGATGTCCATGGAGCAGGGCGCCTGGTAGGTGCTGGTAAGGCTGGCGGTACCGGTCTCGAGTGCCGCGGAAAGCGTAACGACCTTAAACGTGGAGCCCGGCGTGTACAGCGCGTCCATGGCGCGATTGTACATGGAGCCGTCCTCGCCGCCGCCCGCCTGCAGCAGGGCGTCGATGTTGGTGTTGTCGTAGGTGGGCGAGCTGGCACATGCGAGTACCGCGCCGGTACGCGGGTCGATGACCACTACAGCGCCCTTAAAGCCCTTGAGTGCCTGCTCGGCCGCCGTCTGGATACGCGAGTCGATGGTGAGCTTGGCGGTGTTGCCCGGCTGGGTCTGGCCCGCGAGCGACGCGATGGCGTTGTTCCAGCTGGAGTAGTCCTTAGAACCGGTGAGCGTGTCGTTCATGACGCTCTCGATGGCGGTGGTGCCATACTGCTGGCTCACGTAGCCAACCACGTGCGCTGCCAGGTTACCGTTGGGGTAGGAGCGTACGTAGGTGCCGTCCTCCTGCTGCAGCGACTCGGCCAGCGTCACGCCGTCGGACGTGATGATGGAGCCGCGCTGGATGTACTTGGAGCGGGCGATGGTGTGGTTGTTGGTCGGCATGTCCTGATAGTCCTTGGCCTTAATGACCTGGACATAGGTGAGGTTGCCGATAAGGATGGCGAACAGCGCCGTAAAGGCGAGCACCGCACGGGTTAGACGGTTGGCGAGCGCAACGCGGCCGAGCACACCGGATTCAGGCGTGTCGAGCAGGCGACGGCGCATGCGCGAGCCGACGGAATGGCTGCCGCTGCCGTAGGAAGACGAGGTGGCAAAGCGCGTGCCCGTCGGGGCGGCGGCAGATGCGACCTGATCATCGGTGATGGCGGCCATGGTGCCGGTGCCGGTAAGCTCGGCCTCGCGTCCGGTCGCCTCGTCACCGGCGCGCAGCAGGAGCGCGACGATGATAAAGCTTGCCAGCAGCGAGGAGCCGCCCTGGCTCATAAAGGGCAGGGTGACGCCGGTCAGCGGGATCAGGCGGGTTACGCCGCCAACGATCAAGAAGGCCTGGAAGCTGATGGCTGCCGTAAGACCGGTGGCGCTAAAGGCGGCAAGGTCGGATTTAGCGCGGGCAGCCGTGGTGAGGCCACGCACGGCAAAAAGCATAAACAGGATGAGCACGGCGCCGCCGCCCAAAAGGCCCATCTCCTCGCCGATAGCCGAAAAGATAAAGTCGGACTCGACGACGGGGATGTTGTTGGCCATGCCGTTGCCGATGCCAACACCGACCAGGCCGCCATCGGCAAGCGAGAAGAGCGACTGGACGATCTGGTAGCCCTGGCCCTGGGCGTCCTTAAACGGATCGACCCAAACCTGGAAACGCACCTGAACGTGAGACAGGAACTTGTAGGCGCCCACAGCTCCAACGGCTAAGAGCGCAAGGCCGATAACGACATACGAAAAGCGCCCCGTGGCAACGTAGAGCATCAGCAAGAAGATGGTGTAGAACAGCACGGCCGAACCCAGGTCGCGTTCGAAGACGACGACGAGCAGGCACACACCCCACACGGCAAACAGCGGCAGCAGCAGTCGCAGGCGAGGGATCTTAAAGCCCAGGATCTTGCGGTTGGAGATGGAGAGCAGCTCGCGGTTCTCGGCCAGGTACCCGGCCAGGAACAGCACGATAAAGACCTTGGCGAACTCGCCAGGCTGGATGGTAAAGCCCGCGATGCGAATCCACAGCTTGGAGCCCGAGATCGTGGTGCCGATAAAGATGGGCAGCATCAGCAGGATGATGCCGATGATGCCAAAGGTGTACTTGTAGCGCATGACCACGTCGAGGTTTTTGACCAGTGCGAGCGTTCCCACCATCAGGGCCACCGAGACAAACAGGATGATGAGCTGTGAGATGGCGAGAGCGGGGGCGAGGCGTGTCACGAACGTGATGCCGATGCCCGAAAGTATAAATACGATGGGTAGGATGGCGGGGTCGGCGCCGGGCGCCAAGATGCGCACGGCGATATGTGCCGCGGCGAAGGCGGCAAAGAGGCCGATCGGCACGGCGAGCGTCTCAAAGGAGATGGCGGCGCCCGCGGTGAGCACGTACATCGCATACAGCAGGATGACGGGGAACGCCGAGGCGATGAGCAAGAGCAGTTCGGTGTTGCGGCGACTCATAAGCGGCACTCCCTTTCTAATTCTTATCGGAGGCTTCGGCCTCGGCGGACTGTTCGGCGGTTTTCTCGGAATCTGATTCGGAGGTCGATCTCTGGTCGGTGTTGTCGCGAATCGTTTGCGCGTCGATCACCTGGCGGGTCTGCTCCTCGTCGATCTGGTGGCGGTACTTGGATATCGTGTCCTGCGCATCGTCGACACTTGTTTGCGGAATACCCGCCTTGAGGCGGTTTTGCGTGTCTTCGGGCAGGTCGGACAGCTTGATACTGGTTTCGCTTTCGAGCCAGTGAAGCTTGAGTCCGAGCGGCTTGCCGGGAAGGCCGCGCCAGACGGCGACATCGCCCTGGTAGGTACCCAGGTAGTACGAGCCGGTGACACCCGTGTAGGCCCAGATGGCAGCCGCCAGCACCAAGACGAGACCTAAGACGACGCCGATGGTGACGTTGCGGCGACGCACGCGTTGCGCCTCGCGCATAACGCCATCGTCAACCAGGTCAACGACTACTACGGTCACGTTGTCGTGGCCGCCGGCGGCAAGCGCCGCGTCCACTAGGTTGTCAACGCAGATTTGCGCGGTTGAGGACTGCGTGGCGATGTTCTCGATATCGCTATCGGGAATCATGCTCGAAAGGCCGTCAGAGCACAGTATCAGGCGGTCGCCTTCCTCGATATGCAGAGTGAAGTGGTCGGCATACATGGCGGGGTCTGAGCCCAGCGCACGGGTGATGACCGAACGGTTGGGGTGGACGCGAGCCTCGTCTGCCGTGATCTCGCCGGCGTCCACGAGCTCCTCCACGTAGGAGTGGTCGCGGGTCACGCGGATGAGCGTGCCCTCGTGGAGCAGGTAGGCGCGAGAGTCGCCCACGTGGGCGATGGCGAGCGTGTCGTTTTCGATATAGGCGCAAGTGGCTGTGCAGCCCATGCCGGGCTTGCCTAGGCCGTTCAGGGCCGCCTCGATTACGGCGGCGTTAGCTGCCTCGACGGCTGCCGCCAGGCGTGCTGCGTCGGCGGACTGCGGGGCCGTCTTGGCAATAGTCTCGACGGCGATGGAAGAGGCTACCTCGCCGGCGGCGTGACCGCCCATGCCGTCGCATACGCAAAAGAGCGGCGACTGCACCAGGTAGGAATCCTCATTGTGCGGGCGCACACAGCCAACGTCGGAGCGGGCACCCCACATGAGTTGCGTGGTGGTGCCGGCATCATAGGTCGAGTCGGTCTCGATGCGCTCCTCGGTCAGGGGCTCAAAGCTCATGGTCGAGCCGGGGTCTTTGAGCTTGGCTTCAACGGCGGCTACGTCGATCTCGGCTGTGTCACCGGGAGAGACGGTGTCGGTCTCGGCGTTTGATTCGGAATCGCCGGTGTCCGGGGAGTCGGGCTCCTCGGACACGCGGGCGGTCGACTCGTCGTCTTGCGGGCTGACGTCTATAGGCTCGGGCGCCGGCGTAGACACGGGCGCAACCTCGGATGCCGGGGCTATGGGAAACGCCGGCGCGGCGGGCTCGGGTGCCGCAAACACCGCAGCGCTCTCGTTGATTGCCGCGGCGACAGGCTCTGCAAAGTGAGCTGGCGCCGGGGTTGCTTCGGGCGCTGTGGGCTGTTCCGCGGCATGTGCGCCGATGGGCGCCGCTACGGTATCCTCTTCGTCCTCGTTATCGGCGAGATCCGAAATATCATGCGTTACATGCGAAAGAGGCAGGGAGAACACGGTGTCCTCGGGTTCCACGGGTGCGGAGCCCGCCGGAGCGGCGTGGGCCGGCGCAGCTGTGGCGGCAGCCGGTGCCTCGGTCATAGTCGCGGACTTGTTCTCCTCGTCGATCATCGACGGTTCACCTTCATGACCACGTCGCCAATCTGGACTTCGTCGCCCTCGCGCAGCGTTGCGGGCTCCACAAGCTGGCGGCCGTTGACGAGCGTGCCGTTAAGCGAGTTGAGGTCTTCGATGATGAGCGCCGGGCCCTGCAGCGAAAAGCGCGCATGCGAGGCCGAGACGAACGGTTCGTTGATGCAGATGTCCGAAGATGGCGAGCGACCGACGATGACGGGGCCGAGCATGTCTACGTGGATGCCGCGGATACCGCGCGGACCCTTGTCCACATCGATCGTCCAGATAGCCGAGTCGCGGCGCTGTCCGCGCACAAGTCCCACGCCGGTCTTCATGACGGCGAACAGGAAGATATAGAGCAGGGCGACCAGGACGATGCGGCCTGCAAAAAGGACGATATCGATGTTCATAAGAGACTATCCCCTAAATTCAAAGGTGCTCAGGCCAAACGTCAGCAGATCGCCGTTGCGCAGCGGGCAGCGCGTAATGCGGCGGTTGTTGACGAGCGTGCCGTTGGTGGAATTGAGGTCCTCGATCGACCAATCCGAGCCCGTAAAGGTGAGCTGGGCGTGGCGGCGCGACACGTTGGGGTCGCGCAGGGCAATATCGGAAACCGAGCGCTCGCGACCGATAGTCACCTGTGCGGAGGTGATGCTATGGCTCTCGCCGCTCACGACGTCGACGAGCTGGGCGAGCGGGCGCTGCGGGGCGCGAGTGCTCGCCATGTTGGAGGCGATGCCGGCTGCGGCGCCTAGGCCCACGGCGGCACCGGTCGCGGCGGCTCCGCCCATGCCGGCAAGCGCGTCGCGCGAGACGGTCTGCGGCACCGGGATGGGTGCTGCGGCGGGGTCGGGGACGCTAGGCGCGAAGGGGTCTGCCACGGCAAGCGGGTCGGGAGCGGCGGCGCGAGGCGTCGGCTGCTGCTGGGGCATGGCGGCGGGGCGCTGCTGCTGCGGGGCAGCAAACTGCTGCTGGCCGGCGCGCGGGGCGCTGGCGGCACGGCTTGCCGCGGAGTTGTTTTGGCCCAGACCGTTTTGATAGGCGCGCTCTTCTTCGTACAGGCGGCCGAGCGTGGGGGCATCGACGTTCTCGGCAAAGACCGAGAACTTGCCGGCGCGCAGCTGCGGATCGATCATAAAGCGCACGAGGGGCTCGCCGACAAAGACATAGCGGCGCTTTTCGGCCTGCGCCTTCACAAACTCGCGGACCTCGCGCGAAAGCTCGGGGTAGAACGGGGCGAGCATGGGATCGTCGTCGGCGGCGATCAGGATGGTATAGAGTGCCGGCGCCGTGTTGACGCCGTTGATCACCAGAGTCTGATCCTCCATGTCGCGAGCGGCCTGCTTGGCAAGCTTCTTAAAGGAGAACGGGGCACGGGTGGCACCGAAGATGCCGGCCACGTGGTCCTCGAAGATGTTCAGGAAGTTCACGAAAGATCACTCTCCGTATAGGTTCTTTGGTATCCGAGCAAATATAGGCATATCCCAACGATTATAGAGGATAGGGTTCCCGCAACCGCCGCCTTGGCGACGACCGCGGCTGCAAGGCTGGCAATTTCCATATGGTGTGCAAGACAGGACGCCGCTGCGCAGCCGATGCCGGCGACAGCGATGGCGGCGATTACGGCAAGGTTTGAGCCCTGATCGGCACGCTTGGCATGGGCGTTGAGCAGCGCAGATGACGCCGCGGCAGTTGCCGCTACCAGCACAAAGGCAGCCCAAAGGAGTGGGTCTCCCAGCGCTGCGGCAACGTTACCGAGCCCCAGCACGCCTCCGGCTGAAAGCGCGACCGTGGCCAGACGGGCAAAAAGTGCGCCCATGCCCGTTGCCGCGGCGGCGCTTGCCGGGCCGAGCCAAAATGACGCGACGCCGGCGGTGACCCCAGCTGCCAGGAAGGTATTGCCGGTCAGACAGCCAAGCGCGAGTGCACAGGTGAGTGCGGCGCTCGCGGCAGCCTCGGTGCGACCCCAGGCGATCCACCAACCGGACATGGCGGCGGCAAAGATCACCGCGACGGGCAACATCGACAGGACGCCCTGTGCCTGCATGGTGGCGTTTGCCATGAGCACCAAAAAGCCCACAGCCGAGATGGCCGAGCCAATCTGGGGGGCCAGGCCGGCCGCCGCTCCGATCGCGATAGCCGCAATGACCAGGCCGGGAAGCGCCGCGACGCCGGCCGTCTGCATCAGCAAAAAGCTAAAGGCGCCGCACGTTAGCGCCGAGATAGCGTGCATGGCGTAGTCGCGCGCATGGCTCCAGCGCGTGCCTGCCCAGCCGAGTGCGGGGTCGACTTCGATGGTGTCGTCCTCGTAGTGCGACGGCTCGATATCGTCGAGCTCCTGCTCGTCATCCGAAAGTTCGCCAACCATTTGCTCCAGGCTGCGACGGCCTTCGCGCACGCTGCCCAGACCGGCAAGGAGCTGGTCGCAAAATGCCTCGATGCTGTTGGGGCGGTCCTGCGGCATGGGGGAGAGCGCGCTCATGAGCGCGGCCTCGGCTCCCGGGGGAAAGTGTGGTATCAGCTCGCTGGGATAGGTGGCGCCGCCGATGATGCGGCCGAGCGAGTCGGCGGGCGTGGCCGCCATAAAAGGAGCGCTGCCGCACAGGCCCTCGTAGATCACACAGGCGAGGGCAAAGACATCGGCGCGCTCGTCGACCGTGCCGGTCTCGATATCGAGCTGCTCGGGCGGCATGTAGCCGATGGTGCCGCCGCGTGAGCCGCCAAAGCCACCGGCGGACGACAGCCGCGCCATGCCAAAGTCGGTGAGCTTTACATTGCCCGAGTGGTCGATGAGCACGTTGGCGGGCTTAATGTCCAGGTGGAGTACGCCATTACTGTGGGCGAAGGTGAGCGCCTGGCCCAGGGCATCGGCAATGGCCGCGGCCTCGTCAAAGGTAAGTGAGTGGCCGTCCGCGCGGTGCAAAAACTCGGCCAGCGACATGCCATCGACATATTCCATAACCAGGTAGGCATAGGCTGTGTCGTGCGTAAAGTCGATGACCTGCACGATGTTGGGATGTTGAAGCATGGCGGCAGTGTGCGCCTCGCGCAGGACATCCATGATGTCGCTAGCGGGCATGCCGGCACCGTTGATAAGGGGGATGCGTTTAATGGCGACGCGGCGGCGCAGGTGCGTGTCGCGGCAGATCTCGATGGAGCCAAAACCGCCGGTCGCAAGTGTCTCGAGCGGCTGGTACCGCTTGAGCAGCTCGCGAGAGCTGGTGCCCTCCAAAGGAACGTCCGGCGAGAACCGGGCGGTATGTTGCGAGAAAAGCGGCATGGCCAACCCTCGTGCGTTTAAAGTTCGTTTGCGAGCGGCGGGCGCGGGGCCGAGCCGTTCGCGGTGGCATAGATGCTGCTAGTGTAGCACGCTCGGGCAGATGGCGAGGATAGCGGGATGCGAGGTGGCCCGATCGATTCGGCCCGTTTCGGCTCGTTTGGAAAGCGCATCTCAGTTTTCAGCCAAATTATGGGATGCGCTTTCCAAATGGGGTGGGCTGCGGAAACTGCATCCCAGAATATTGCCCTGGAACGGGATGCGCTTTCCGAACCGGCGTCCAAAAGGAAACCGCATCCCGCTTTGATGTGGGGACTGCGAACAAAAGCCGGACCGTGATCTGGCGCGGATTGGAGTTCGCCTGAATCATTGATGCTGGCTGGTGTGAGAACAGAGATAAACGAGCGGCTCGAGCGATATAATGACACGCTATGGAGGCCGTATGCTCTTTTCCCGCCGTTCTGCTACATTTGCCTGCGCCATTGCGCTTGTCGTAATGGCGGTCACCCCTTATCACCGGTTTTCATCTTCAATCGGCCTAGCGTCAGGTGCAATGACCTGGCTCGTTATCCTGGGCGCATGCCTCGCGGCGTTTGTTCATGGTGCTGCGCTATGCAAGGGGGGAATGAGAAGGCCGAGGCATCTCGGTGCCATCGGTGTTTTCCTTGGTGTTATTGCAACGGTTCCCGAATGGGCCGACCTGGCTTTCTATGCTCGCGGAGACTCTATTCCAATCGTGTTTGCACCGATTTGGTTGTTACATGGCGTTTCGTGTGTCTCGTGCTTTGTTGGGTCGCTGCTTCTCTCATATGTTATTTGGGGCACGGCGGACTCTCCTTTGACGCAGAGGTCGACACGGACTGACGAAAGGGAAACTCGTCACCCGCAGGACGCGATTTTTACAGAAACAATAGCCGTCATGTCTTGCCTGCTGTTTTGCTGTCGAGTTTCATGGAGAGTCGTTCCCGAGCCATGGGGGATGCCCCCTGTAACGGCCGCGTCAATTGGCCTTGCGCTTTTAATTCCGTTGGTCTATCTCGCATTGACTGTGGCCCCGCCGTTTTGCCGCCCTCGTGCCTTTGGCCATGGGCGGCGCGACGTGTTTGCCTGTTCTGTGCTCGTAGCAGTTCCTATTGGTCTTATTCCGGCTGTTGAGGCGGCATACTTCGCAAGCGATGCCGTGGTCATTGCATTGCTGGCGATGGGGTCCGTTATCGCTGCTGCCTTCGTATGCATGTTGCTAAGGGGGAAACGGGACAACAATTCGGATATCGCCTGTGCGTCCGACACATTCGATGCGGGGGTGTTTTCCCCTGCCCTGTCGCCTAGAGAAGAGCAGTTTGTTCGACTGCTGCTCAAAGGGAAAACGCCGGCGGAAATTGCCAAGGAGACGGATACGAAGCCATCGACGGTGAGAACAACGCTTCACCGAGCATACGGGAAGGCGTCGGTTGCGGGCTCACGCGAGCTCGTGGCGCTGTTTGCGGGTGAGGGCGATACTGTAGGGCATGAGCTACCGCAGCGGCATGCTGACGATATAGTGGCATCAGCTCGAACGCGCCGGCTGTTTCGATACCTGCTCACATTATTCTTTATCCTCCTTGCGGCGGGGCCCTTGGTAATGGCGGATAGCGATTGGGGGTCCGGTGTTTCGCGGGCTGTCGCCTTTTCCCTCTTAAGCTACGCATTGGGTCTCGGACTGCTTCTGTCGCTACGCTACGCGGGTGGAAAAGCGAATCGTGGCGCTGCGCTGGATAGAGCGGGTGAAGCGATTTGGCTCGGAAGCCCGTACGTATGGGCGGTGCTATCTGCTGTGGAATGGTCTTTTATCTATATCGCGGCATTGATGTGCATACGCGTTCCGTTGATGGCTGTGCCGGTCCTGTTTTGCGGCGTGGCGTCTACGGCTTCGCTCGCTGTTGGGCTGCGTCCGTTTAAGGTGCATGCCCATGCTCGGGCTATCGTGCCGTTGGTGTCAATGGGCATGGTTGCCTTAATCTATGCGGTCGCTAGGGGGCGAATCCATGGACTTGCGGTGCTGACGGGGGTGCTGCTCACATATATAGTGATGCGAAGCTGTCCGCAGCGCAAAATGCTTGGGATATGGATGCTTTGCTTCGGGGCGACGGCTCCTGTTTGGGCTGTCTTGCTCAATATGGTGCAGGATCTGACGGTTTTCGAGCCGTTGTTCCTCGCGTCGTTGTTGGGGCAAAGTTCGGCTGTCAATGTCGTCGTGGCAACGGTGATTGTTTGCTGGTCTGTGCCCATGTTCGTTACGCACATCGCGCTCGCCCGCTCGGTTGAGGACGAGAAGGCCGTCTTGGAGTACCGGGCGAACGGGTCCACCGAAACGGCCCGCGTGCGCCAGCTGGCCCTGCTTACGTCGCGCTCCCTTTCTGATGTTCAGTCGCAAATTTTGCTGATGACGGCAGAGGGGGCAACGACAAAGGCCATTGCGGAGGATGTCGGTTACGCTGCATCTACGGTGCAAGCGCTGCGGTCTGCATCTTACCGCCAGTTGAAGATCAAGAATAAGGCGGAGCTAATTTTATTGTTATCGCAGGTAAATAACGTGTAAACGCCTGAGCAATCAACTCAATAGCGGGTGTTTACAGACATCTTTCTCTATTCATGCGAAGGTTGCCGTGCGTCGACGCATTGTTAACCGCTTTTGATTGGAGAAGGCCATGATTAAGCCAAGGAGCGCTATTGCTCGAATCGGAGTCGGCTTGGTGATTGCAGCTGGTCTGTCCCTAGGGGTTCCCGCTGCATCGTTTGCACAAGAGGAGTTTGACACCTCTCAGGTTTCCAGCATTACTCAAAACGCCGATACGGGAATTACGACCTGTACGAACAATGCCGATAAGGCATTTAGTTTTCAATGTGCCGGGACGAGTGCAACTGGCTACCGTCAAAAGGATGATTCCTCATCGCTCTATCTGGATATCCAGGGCCATACGGGAAATCCGCTTCGGTTATATACAGACGGTGCGTATAACACAAGCGGTAGCGGCAGCATGAATTGTACTCAGGGAACGTATCGTTCGAATCACAAGGGACAGTGGGAAATGTATAACCTCGTCCGTGAGAACGGGCGATCTGCGGCGCGACTGACTGCATGGGCGGAGTCTGGCTACGGCACTGTTATTGGCGTATGGAGCCCCGACTGCGTCGGGCATTTCCACAAGCTTCCCGCATAGTTGTTTGAAATGGCTCCCTTCCGGCTTTCTGGGTCGGAAGGGGGAGGAGGACGTATGAACCAAAAGCTCGCAAGATACGAACTGTCGAAAACGATTAGACGTCCAGCTTTTATCCTTGCTCTCTTGATTGCGGTCGCAGTTGCAATAGCTGCCGCGCTGGAGCCGTGGGCAAATTTGGAAAAAGAGCGCCACAACCTTCTTTCTTTTGGTTACGGCGTTGGCGTGCAAGCCGAAAATTATCTCGGTCAAACACGTGAAAGCAGCTTCGGTAACTGGATTGTTGTGAGCGCGAACGCGCCACTGTCTGCGTCGGTGTTTTTCTATGCACTGCCCCTGCTTGCAATGTTGGCTGGATCTTGGTCGTGTCTCTTTGAGCGTTTGAGTGGTTATGACATGCAGATATGCACGCGCGTTTCCAGAAAGGCGTACGTGAACGTAAAGATGCTGTCTGCTTTCCTCTCCGCGTTTACAGTGACTGCCATTCCTCTGCTCGTCAATTTCCTGATCGTCTCGATGCTTTTTCCTGCGTATCTTCCTCGGGTCGATGAGTCGACTTACGTAGGACTTTACCTGCATAGCTACTTCTCCGGTCTATTTTATTCGCATCCTTTGTCATATGTGCTCGCATACACGCTGTTCGATGCTGTCACGCTCGGGACTTTATCCATGGCTGTAACTGGCTTCTCAATTTTGTTTCGTAGCAGAATCAAAGCGATAATTGTCCCGTATCTGCTAATGGTTGCGTGGCATTTTGCAAATGGCTGGATCTTCGGCGTAATGGCTTGTGTGGGGTTTAACTGCAATATCCTCAACAGCATCAGGTCGGAATCGCTGAATAACTGGCCAGACATTCGAGCCGGTTTTGCGGAAATCATATTATTGACCCTTGCTTCGTTGGCTTTTTCTGGGGCGTGGAAAAGACGCGAGGTGGTCTGATGCTGTTTAGGCTGGTCGCCGCGGACCTGAGGACCGTTTTGAAGAAGAACATCCTTACTTTTATTGCAATTGCGGCAGTGACCGTTGCGAACTTGGTGTACGCCTACGGATTGTCTTCTGTGTATGGGGTTAGAACGGATACCTTGGGGTTTGCGGATAATCTTGCGCTCGTGTTTGCCGGATCTGCTCCGTTTGAGCCTAGGCCCGGGGTCATGTTTGTGCCTCCGCTAGGATGGCTATTTCTCATTCTGCTTATTCTCTATACAACACTCGACTATCCGACCGAATCGTTGCACGGGTTTGGTTTGCAAGCGCTTGTTCGATGCCGGGCAAGAACCCTTTGGTGGGTCTCGCGTTTTATCTTGGTGGCGGCAGTAACGGCATTTTCACTGCTCGTGGTGGTTTGCTCTGTTGTGATTTGGAGCTTGGTGGTGAGCTCCTCGTTCAGCGCGGTCATTCATGGTGAGTCGCTTCAACTGGCTAATTTGGCGCCGTGGTTTCTCAAAGCTGCCGAGGCGGATGCGCTGCCGTTTTTCATAGGTCTCTTATTTGCTTTTGAGGCGCTTGCGTTTGCGCAGGCAGCGGTTGGGTTTGTGCTTGGGTCGTCAGTCTCGTTTGTGGTTTTAATGAGCTACCTGATCTGCTCGGCATATGCACGACATTGGGCGCTATTGGGTAACGCCTTGATGCTGTTGCGCTGGGGTGGAATTGTCAAAGAGGGAATCGCGGCGGGCTCGAGTGTCTTGTCATCAATTGGGCTTATGTCGTTATGCCTATCGTTGGGTGGACTGTGGTTTCGAAGGGCCGACCTTATAGAAAAGGGGGACAAGATATGAGTGTGATCGTAAGGGGCGTATCGAAGCGCATGGGTAAAAACGATGTCCTGCGCAACGTGTCCATCGAGGTTGACCCTGGGACTGTGGTCGGGCTTCAGGGGATAAACGGTTCGGGTAAGACCATGCTCATGCGAGCGGTTTGCGGGTTGATCAAGCCTACCGAAGGCGAAATCTCTATCGATGGCCAAAGGCTTGGGGCGGACATCTCGTTCCCGCCGAGTCTGGGGATGTTGATCGAGGCGCCTTCCTTTTTGGGATATCTGTCTGGCTACGACAATCTGAAGCTCATCGCTCAGATCAAGGGCGTTGCCACCCCCGAGGACATTCGCTCTGCCCTGCGGCTCGTGGGGCTCGATGCAGACGAAAAAAAGAAGTTCCGAGCATACTCGCTTGGGATGAAGCAGCGTCTGGGGATAGCTGCGGCAATTATGGAGAAGCCGAAGCTGCTTGTTCTCGATGAGCCAACGAATGCCCTCGACGAAGCGGGCGTTGAAATGCTCAAGCGCGTTGTGGCGATGGCGGCATCAACGGGTCGTGAGGTCCTTCTGTCCAGCCATGACGGAGAGGTGCTCGAGGAACTGGCCGATCGGGTTTACTGCATGCGCGACGGTGCCGTTGTGAAAGTTCGGGAAAGGTCGTGAGCGCGATGAAGAAGACCCTGTGGACGAGAAGATCGGCGCTCGCGCTTTTTTGCTGTGCTGCTGCCGGCCTTGCGGGCATGAGGGTGAGCGTCGTTAACGGGAACCGGACGGTCATTCCTGAGAAATATTACGCGGAGGGCGAATGGCTCTCGATGGATGGAGCGTTTCTGGGGTCGAAGGATGTGGTGACTGATGGGTATTCGTTTTGCATAGACGGGGCAGAGTTGCTCACGCCGCGCGAGTATCTCAAACGAGCACATGACGATTATTCAAAATATGGCACCGTGGATACGAAAACGAGACTGAAGGATGCCGACATCACGTGCGTTATCGCCGTAAAGATGCGTGTCAGAAATAGGGATAATATCGACGGTGGAATCAAAGCGTATGTTTGGCATCTGGTCCCGGAGTCTGCGCCAAACTATGATTTTGTAGTCAATACCGATCTGATAACGCAAGCCATGCCGGTCCTTGGCGGCTCTGCTGCGTTTGCCGTGGAGGTTGGGGCAGAAAACGAGTTGCTCGTCCCATTTATGATGCAGAACACCAACGACTATTTCGAAGGTTACGAGACCGTCCGTTTTGAGAAAGCATTTCCCGGGACTTACACGATGAAGATGACCGATCTGCCGGAGCGGAGGCTCTTAAGGTTTGAAGTGAAATAGCTCGAGAGCAAGGCAAAACGGGTCCATTGGCGGTACGCGCGCCCGATTCCAGGCGCCCCGGCCCGGAATCGGGCGCGGGACGAGGCGCCTTCGGTGTCGGCCGGCCTACCGCTTCTTCTTGCTCTTCTTCTGCTTGCGCTGCTTGCCCTTGGTCTCCTGGGGCTTGTCGCCCTGTTTTGCTTCGGCAGCGGCCTTTTCTGCCTTCATCTTCTTGCGTTTGGTCTCGATGCGGAGCTTTTTGTTGATGCGCGCCTTAAGGAAGGGACCGAACTGCTCGGCATCGCCGCGGACAAAGGTGTCCTTAGGGATCGTCACGCCCTGGTCGGCGAACATGGCCACAAAGATGCGCTCGCCGTCGAGCACGTGGTCGAGCTTTTCAAACGGGAAGAACTGCGACTTGCCGCTCGTGCCCCAAACCATCAGGCCGTCCTCGTTGGCGGCGACGCGGCGATAGCGGCCACCCATGGACTCGTCGGCCTCAACGGCGTCGATAAAGTCGCGGGCGAGGGTGTGGTGCAGGTTTTTGCTCCACCAGGCCAAAAAGGCGCCGAATACGATCAAGACGACGCCAAACTTGATCCAGTTGCCGCCGGCCACCAGCATGCCGATGCCGATGAGCGCGGCAATTGCCGCGGCGACATACAGCGAGCCGCGACGCCTGGGCGAGGCGACCAGGCGGGCGAAGTCGGTGACGAGGTCGTTTTCGTATTGGTACTCGTTGAGGTACAGGATGCCGTCGTCGGCTGCGGCCTGCTCCTCGAGCGCGACCTCGACCTGGTCGGCTGCTTCGGAGGGAACGAGGTTGCTCTCTGCGTCTGCCATGCTCTTTGGACTCCTATCGCGGCGGGCTCGCCGTACGGGTTATTATGGAATGCAGTATGCCGTGCGACCGCATGGCCGCCGCGGCAACAAGACTCAGTATACCCGGGGGAGCACCCATGGAATCGTTGTACCGAAAGTATCGCCCGCTCACCTTTGACTCCGTGGTGGGCCAGCAGCATATCGTCTCGACGCTCGAGCACGCCATCACCGAGGGGCGCCTGTCCCACGCCTACCTGTTCTGCGGACCGCGCGGCACGGGCAAGACCACCATGGCGCGCATTCTGGCCAAGGCGCTGCTGTGCCGCAATGCCGAGGCGGCGCGCGCCGAGGGTGCAAGCGGCTGCATGCCCGACGGTACTTGCGAGGAGTGCGAGCTCATTGCCGAGGGTAACCACCCCGATGTCTACGAGCTCGATGCCGCCTCCCGCACGGGCGTGGACAATGTGCGCGAGGAAATCATCAACTCCGTCAACTTTGCCCCGGTGCGCGGCAAGTACAAGATCTATATCATCGACGAGGTCCACATGCTCACGACGGCGGCGTTCAACGCGCTGCTCAAGACGCTCGAGGAGCCGCCGGCACACGTGATCTTTGTGCTGTGCACCACCGACCCGCAAAAGATTCTGGAGACCATCCTCTCGCGCTGCCAGCGTTTCGATTTCCATCGCATCGGCAACGAGGATATCGAGCGTCGCCTGGCATACGTGTGCGAGCAGGAGGGCTTCGATTACGACGATGAGGCGCTGGCTATCGTGGCGCGCCATGCCAAGGGCGGTATGCGCGACGCGCTGTCCACGCTGGAGCAGCTGAGCGTCTTTGGCAACGGTTCTGTGCATGCGGACGACGCCCGCTCGCTTTTAGGCGAGGTTTCGGACCAGATTCTGGGCGAGTTTTCCCGCGCCATTGCCGATCGCGATGTTGCCGAGCTCTATGGACTGATCCGTGCGCAGGTCGAGGAAGGAAACGACCTGCTGGAGCTGACGCGCGACCTGGTGGCGCATGTGCGTGACGTGTACGTTGCCTGCGTTGCCGGTGCCCGTGCCGAGCTGTTTGAGGGCGGCTCCGAGCAGGCCGAGGCGCTTGCTGCCGAGGCCGCTGCCTTTGGCGAGCATCCTGCCGACCGCCTGGCCCGTGTGCTGACGGTGCTCGACGATGCCGCACTGGAGATGAGGGGCGCGAGCGACGTGCGCCTGGTGCTCGAGATCGCCTGCACGCGCCTGGCACGTCCCGAGGCCGATTTAACGATTGAGGCATTGGCCGAGCGCGTGGCCCGCTTGGAGGCCATGGTTGCCAACGGCGCCGTGCCGGCGAGCGTGGCTGCTGCTCAGGCCGCCGCGCCTGCAGCATCCGTACCCGCTGCTGCCCAACAGCCGACGCTAATTTCGGGCGCTCGTGCTGCCGCTCCGGCGGCATCCGCTGCCCCCGCTGCTACGTCCGCGCGCCAGGGCGGTATGCCTTGGGACCGTGGTGCTGCTGTTCCGGCTGCCCAGCCTGCGTCCCGTTCTGCGTCCGTGTCAGCTTCCAAGCCTGCAGCGCCTGCACCTCAGCCTGCGCCGACTCCGACGCCTCAGCCCGTTGCGGCTCCCGCGCCTGCCACCGCTCCGGCACCTAAGCCCCAGTCCAACAATGCCGCCCAGGTTGCCGCCGCCGGTACTGCCGAGACGCCCGCGGTCGAGGATGCCGGAGAGCTGCAGCGCAAATGGGCCGAGGTTGTCGAGCGTGTCAAGGCGCGTCAGGCTTCCTACGCGGGGCTTTTGCTCAATGCCCGCGCCACGGCTGACGACGGCTCCAGGCTCACGGTCTCGTTCCCCGCGGGCTCGACCTTTGCCATCAAGATGCTTGGACGCGCCGACACGCAGTCGGTGGTCCTGCCGACAGTCAGTGCGGTCTTCGGTCGTCGTACCGTCGACTATGTCCTGGATGGGGGTGGCACGCCGGCTCCTCAACATGAGGAGCATTCTCCATCTGCACGGGCTGCGGTATCTGCGGACCCGCAACCCGTGTCCTCGGCGGCCCCTGCATCCTCGAGCGCCAGCGCGACGCAGCCAAAAGCAGCACCGATAGCGGCGCCGACCCCGTCGGCGCCTAAGCCCGTCATGGCCAAACCGGCTGCTCCGACACCCGCGCCCAAGCCTGCCTCGCCCGCGCCCAAGTCGTCTGACCTGGGCAAAGCCCCCTGGCTGCGCTCCGACAACCCCGCCGGCGCTCCTGCCACGGGCAAGCTCCCGACCGAGCCCGCGCCCCGAGCGCCCGAGCGCGCGTCCGCTCCCAAGGCTCAGCCCGCCGCGCCGTCTGCGCCATGGGAATCCGAGCAGGTTCCCTACGACGATGCCATGGTTGGCGGTTTTGTTGCCGATGCTGGTGGGGACGATCTGCCTCCGTTCGACGTGCCGGGTGCGGCGTCCGCGCCCAAGTCCGCTGCAACTGCCCCCAAAGAGGAGGACGCTCCTGCAGCTCCCTGGGAGTCCAACTCCGGTGCGGGCGGCCCCTTCGGCCATCAGGGTGCAGCCCCGAGCATCCCGCAGACCGAGGACGAGGCCAAAGCCCTCATCCGCAGCGTCTTCGGCCAGTCCACCATCTTCAAGCCGGTGGAGTAGCTGCGCAGGCGGGTATACTGCTCAAGAAGAGAACCCCTTGCCCGGGCGCATCTGTATTTCGGACATGTGCAACGTGGTGCCGCGTATATCGCATTCGAGCAGACAGGCGCGTGACGGTCGGCCTAGGATGCTGAGGTCGATACGATACGTCGCATGGCTGTCCGTGTACTCGACTTGCTCGGCGTTGACGGTTGCTCCGATTGTAAATAAAGAGCCCAGTTCGGCATCGACAATCTTGGAGTCCTTTATCTTGACCTTGAACTCTTGGTAGAGGGACGGGCTGTTGTAGTAAATGGTTCGGGTTCCGTCGGTGCATTCATCGGTCGTCTCCCATTTGACGACGGGCTGGTCCGAGCTGGCTATCAGCAGTTCTGCTCCAAAAGCTATGGCATGGGTGATGATAACCAGTAATACCCAGACGACAAAGAGATAGAGAACCACATATGCAACGGGGTGTTTTGAGCGGATGTTTTGGAGTACGGCTGGGACATTCACGAGGGCACCTCCAAATCGTCATCTATGACAATCAAATTATACCCAGCCGCCATGCGTGCCGCCTCGAGCAGCGGCTCGGCATTTTGCCATGTAGCCTTGTAGCCCTACGCATAAACTGCCTGGTTCCAGCTCTGCTAGATGTAGCTTGAGATAATTATGCAACCTTGCATAATTCGACCTTGCATAATCTTGGGCGTGCGTCACGCTCAAGGACATGTATATCGACTGAGGTAGCGTGTCCGCCCCGCTTGCTTGCCCCGCGCCGTGGTACGATTTTTGAGTTTGAAAGTCCCGTCGCGCTCCGGCTGCCCTTGCAGCTTGTCGCGCGGCCGCACGTAAAGGAGCCATCATGGCCGGTATGAACATGCAGCAAATGATGAAGCAGGCTCGCAAGATGCAGGAGCAGCTTGCCGCCGCGCAGGAAAACCTTAAGTCCCAGACCGTCGACGCCTCTGCCGGCGGCGGCATGGTCAAGGTGACCGTTAACGGCGAGATGGAGCTCGTCAACCTCACCATCGACCCCGATGCCCTCGATCCCGAGGACGTCGATATGCTGCAGGACATGATCATGGCTGCCGTCAACGAGGCCGTCCGCGGTGTCAACGAGCTCGCCAACAAGCAGATGGGCGCCATCACCGGCGGCCTCAACATCCCGGGCATGCCGTTCTAAGACACGCATATATATGAGTGCCAACCATAGTCTGCAAAAATTGCTCGATGAGCTGGGCCGTCTGCCGGGCATTGGTCCCAAGTCGGCCCAGCGCATCGCCTATTACCTGCTCGAGGCCGATGCCGAGGAGGCGCGCCGCCTGGCCGAGGCTATCCTGGAGGTTAAGCAGGAGGTTCACTTTTGCAGCCGCTGCTTTAACTACGCCACGGCCGACGAGTGCTCCATCTGCCAGGATTCGATGCGCGATACCACTCGCATTTGCGTGGTGGGCGAGCCGCGCGATGTCCAGGCGATTGAGCGCACGGGCAGCTACCACGGTCTCTACCACGTATTGGGCGGCGTGATCAGTCCCATGGACAAGATTGGTCCCGAGCAGTTGCACATTCGTGAGCTGCTGGCACGCTTGGGCCACGAGGACATCCACGAGGTCATCATCGCCACCAACCCCAATATCGAGGGCGAGACCACGGCGAGCTACCTGGCCCGCACTATCAAGCCGCTGGGCGTTGAGGTATCGCGTCTGGCGAGCGGCCTTCCCGTGGGCGGCGACCTGGAGTATGCCGACGAGCTTACGCTTGGGCGCGCCATCGAGGCCCGTCGCACGATTTAGGTGGCGAGCCTGCTCCTGCCGTATGTCTTCATCGCGACGCACGGGGTAGCCATAATTTCCCCGTGCGACTGTAAGTTTGTTGTGCAACAAAGATGCTTTGTATCCGCTTATCGCATGGATGCTTCCACTCGCATCCTTAATTTGCCCATTCGTTGCGCAACCTTTTGGGTTCGCTGATACACTCAAATATGGATTCGAATGAATGCGCCGCTCCCGAGCGGCGTGTTTTTGTTGGAGGAGAACGCATGCGGCCCGGTGGCACTCAGACAAAGCGCGGCGCCGCGGTGCGCATGCGACGCCGACTGGGCTTGGCGCCGCGGGCGTACGCACTGCTGTCTTGCTCGCTGGTGCTGGTCATAGCTGGCGTTTCTGCCTATGGCATGACCGTGCCGTCCATGATGCAGGCACATGCCGCACGCGAACCGCGCGTGGGGCATGAGGTCAAAAGTGACCTGGGGACCACGACTGGATATGCTTGGGCAAGTGTGGTCGCGCATATTGTGTTTGGCACCGGCGACGCGGACGGCGCCGAGGCCCCGGACAACGAAGTCACGCTTGCCAATGGCAAAACCATCGTGCTCACCAACACCAAGATCATCGATCGGTTGTCCAACAATAGCGTGGCGGCAACGGTGAATAAGGTCGAGCAGCAGAAGGAGCAGGACGCCCAGCAGTCCGGAAAGCCCGGTAGCTCGGATACTTCTGGCTCCGGCTCGGATTCGTCGAGTTCGGGCGGTGGCTCTGGGTCGGGTTCCTCTGCCGGAGGGTCTGGAAACGGCGGCTCGACGGGCGGCAACACTGACAACGATGCAAACTCCGGTGGCCTTTCCGCTGCTGAGGAAGAGAGCATTCACAGCTGGCTTGTGACCAAGTACAACATGCTCGACGGCTATGTTTCTCGTGCCAATGACGTGGTCTCGACCTATAACTCTACGGGAGATCCCAGGCCGTGCGACAGCCTGGTCGGGGAGATGTTTGTCATTCGAGCCGAGTTCGGTCGTCAGACATTCTCGCCCCGGTCAAAGTGGTATCAGCAGTATGCCAATCTGTGGGGCTGTTACACCAACCTATGTCAATGGGTCGGCCATTACGGCGATGATGACGTCGCGCTCGGTAACTTCAACAATAACGTGGCGGCGCTTGCCCTATGATGACCGATCTTGCATCCACCACACCACAATCGCTCGGTCGCGATCCCATGGTCGGCCTGCGCCTGGCGCGTGTCGACGGGTTTGAGCCGGCCATTGCGCTCGGTCAGGGCGAACTGCCTGCCTATCTGCGTCGTTTTACGATGCTGTTTGCCGACGATGCCACCATGCGCCGTGGCGGTATCGGCCGCGTGACGCGTGCCGTCAACGCCCAAGGCGAGGCCGTGGCACTCAAACAGCTCATCTTGCCGACGCGCGATGAGTTTGACGACGATGCCGCTCACGAGGCGCTGGTCGCCAAGTTCAAGGCGGCGTTTCGCGAGGAATACGAATGCCATCGCGCCCTTTCGGGCCTTAAGGGCTTTCCCCGCCTCTATGGCTGGGGCGAGGTCGACGGTGTGCCTGCAATTGTCATGGAATGGGTCGAGGGCGAGACGCTTGCCCGCTTGCGTTCGCGACTTGCCGTGGACGATGCCGGACGCCTGTCGCCGCTTGTGGCGGCGCGTCTGGGTCGCGACCTGTTCGATCTGCTCTGCCGTATGAGCCTGGTGGGCGAGGGCTTTGTCCATCGCGATATCTCGCCCGCTAATATTATGGTGCGTACGGCGCGTCTACCGCTTGACCGGCAGCTTGCCGAGGGCACCTTTGACCTGTGCCTGATCGACTTTGGCTCGTCGCTGGCGCTTGAGCCTGCGTCGGCCGTGGCCGGTACCGGCGGCAAGGCGTCGTTTACGGAGCGTTATGCCACGCTGCGTCGCGCGACGGTTGCCTATGCCCCGCCCGAGATGCTCACCGACGATATTCCCGACCTGCGCGCTTTGCGTATGTCGCCGGCGATTGACGTCTATGCCGCGGCAAGCACGGTTTACGAGCTCATTGCCGGCATCGCGCCATACGAAGCCGCGCCGAGCACTTCGGGCACCTCGGGTTCGCGCAAAAAGACGCGCGACATCGCGAGCCCCTACCGTCTCAAGATGGACACGCGGCCCGACTATCCCATTGGTGCCCATGCGCCCGGTTGCGATTTGACGCAGCTGCTTCATCGCGAGCCCGATGTGGCGCTCGCCGCGGCCGAGCAGGCCCAGCAGCTGGGGCTTGAGCCGGATTCCGAGGAGCTACGCGATGCGCTGGCGTTTGTCGATGCCCAGCTGTTCAACGTGGTGATGGCCTGTCTGTCCAGCCATCAAAAAGATCGTCCCGAGCCGGCGGCGGTCGAGGCGGCGCTCTCGGCGTTTTGTGACCACTATGCGCAAAATGTCGGTCGTTCGCTCCGCGGCGAGCCGCTCACGCCGTGCCCCATGGATGCGTCCGGCCGCGCGGTTCGTCGCGCGCTGATGGTCGGCGCGGCGGTCGTCTGTGGCGTGGTTTGGGCTGCGGTCGTGGTTTCGGCCGCGCTGCTGGCGTCGGGCGCTCGCGTGACGGCGACTTTGGGATCGCTCGTGTGGCCTGGGTCGCTACCGGGTGTTATTGCCGCACTGGCGCTGGCGCTGCCAGGCATGGCCGGCGTTGTCGCGGGGGCACTTGCGCGCGATCGACGCTCGGGGTTCCTGCAGGGTGTGCTTGCGCTTTCTGCCTGCGAGGTTCCGGTACTGGCTGTGGCTGCATGTAGCGTATTTTCCCAACGCGCCGTGATGGGCGGCCTTGTTGCCGCTTTGGTTGCAACCTATACGCTTACGTGGTTTTTGCTTGCGATGGGCTTTGCCTTTGAACTTCCCGTTTCGGCACCGCGACGCACAAAAGCCCAGATGGCGACTCCGCTTGCCGGTGGAGCCGCAGCTGCCCGTACTTTTGGCGGACCTGTCGAAGTATCGTCCGATTCTATTTCTACGACCAAGGAGGCCTAGGTCATGGCATCTCAAGTTGAGCTCACCCCATGCGGGGCCATGTTTGACATCTTTAAGCGCGCGGCGCATCTGAGCCATATCGAGCTGTGCGGCTTGGTGCTTTCGTCCCGTCCGCTCGCCGACGGCCGCAGCCCGCAGAGCCGAGCCGCCGATCGCTCTTGGGTTTCCCGCTTTATCGTTCGCGCGCCGGTCGGCACGCTTCAGCAGCGCTACTTTGCCGAATACGGTACCTCGGCTGCGCGTATTATGTCGCAACTGGCCCTGCGCCAGCGCAATCCCATGGACTCCACGGCTGTGATCAATATGGTGTGCGGTCCTGCAGGTGAACCGATGGTACGCGCGCTCGAAGAGTGCCATCAGGACACGAATCTCTATCGCAACGCGCTCGATCGCCTGTCCCAGGCGGCGGAACTCATGCCCGCCGAGCGCGCCGAGGCCGTGCTGGTGCTGTTTGTCGCCGTCGGTTGTTCGGCGGATGTGCGGTCCTCGGTGAACTATGCCATCGACTACGCGCACGCGACCTGTGGCGGAGGCACCTCCACGCCGCGTTCGCTTGGCATGTCGATGACCGCGGGCGAACGCGAACCCGCTCCGGCGCACCCCTTGGGCTTGCTGCGCGTACAAAACAGTTTTGTCGTGAGCGCCCCGCGCTGGATTCAGCCGAGTGAGCAGGGTGTTGAGATTGGTGCGCTGGCCACTGGTGAGGGCGATATTACCGACGTCGGCGACGATGTCTCGGCCCGCCATGCCCATATCTGGTGCGATGCTCAAAATATCTGGCACGTCGAGGACTTGTCGTCCACCAACGGAACCGTGGTGGTAAACGGGGCCACGCGCGTCTGCATTCAGGTCGAGCCCGGCCGTTCCGCCCAACTCAATCCCGGCGACGAGCTCAAGCTCGGCGAATCCACTACCTACGCCATCCTCTTCGGTGCCCTCTAGCCGGCAGATAGGGACGTTTCTTTTCTGCCGGCACTTGGGGACACTCCTCGGCGCGCCAGAGCCAGTCGCCCGGGGATGGAGGGGCCATTTTGGCCCTTGGCGGTCAGTCGGGGCGAAACTAGAAGATCTTTCCGATTCGCGGCTGTTCATGCTTGTAGAGCATCTAAAACAATAGGATGTTATTCTGGAATATGCCGGGTGCGTGAACTTGCCTGTCTTAGCCTTAATAAGGTATAGGGGAGTTTGGCTCAGGGGTTCCGTCTTGTTCTTCAGCGCAGTATTGTGGGACAGATTTGCTGAGATTGGCGCCTTACACCGCAGAGCGCACGGAAGGCTCTCGATTTGTGTTCTGGCCCCAGAATACAGGGCCTGATACTTACCAACTGTGGCATGGATGTAACATCTGTAGAAATCAACCCTTTTGTTGTCGACCTTTGTAAGAAAAACACTGCCATCAACTCTTTGGATGACGAAACTAGGGTGCTTGAGGGGAGCCTTTACTCCCCTCTGAGAGATGACTCATGTTTTTCGCTTGTCGTTGTGAATCCTCCGTTACTGCCGATTCCGGATGAGATTCCTTATCCCTTCGTTTGAGATGGAGGACAATCGGGTCTGGATAAAACACTTCGTATTCTTAAGGGTGGCGATACGCATTTAGAGAAAAACGGTAAATACTGCTAATAGGGGTGACGACGATGGTGCAGGGGCGACCCGCGATGCTCTCATCAATACGTCGGATACTTGGGAAATCAGGTCTAGATGCATGTATGATGATGCTGTGTGGCTATTCAATTAATCCGCGTTCCGAATGGGTGCAGGGTATAGCTGCGACATCGTATGCTTTTGACCCGGCGCGATACTCAGATATTTCTGAGGCGGTTGACGAAGTTTATACGCACTATGCCGCGCAAGGCGTTTCGGAAGTTTGCACATCTACGTTACGGGCTTAGGTTTCTTCAAGCGAGCAGGCCGGTTGCGTTATTTCGAGCGATTTTTCTAGTCTAGACGACAAAAGGCAAAGGATTTGATGGGTATAAAACGCGGACGTTTGTGGGCGGATGCTCAAATCTATTGTGGCAATCGGGCGGTTGAAAAAGATATTTCAACCGCCCGATTGCCAGGTTCGTCGGAGGAGATGTCCGATTCCGACTCTCTTGTAGGAAGAGCTTGAGATCGTATTGGCCCAAGGCAATCTTAAAGCAGTCTCATTGGCAAATCTTCGCTCCTGTTGTGTTGAGGTGTAAGGTATCAGTGATTGATGTTTTGTGGCGGGTAGATTGGGGCCTTCCTTGATTCGATGCGTTCTCTCGAGGTTCATCAGAGCAAAAGGGGCTTTCGTCTTCATTGCTATCACGGTGATTGGAACCGCTCTCTCCTATGCCATGCCATACGTGAACGGGAAATTCTTAGATTTTCTTCTCGGTAACCGCAGCGAAAGAGACGCCGTACTCTTCGCGCTCCTGGTTGCGTCAATAGGAGTTTTCTCCACCCTCTTTACTTATTTTGCAGGAACACTTTCCATTCGCATAACCACGAGACTTTCCTTTGATCTTCTCAGGGAGGCCGTCTTGCGTTTTGAAAGAGACGATTACTTGGTGAGTCGGACCATCGATCCAGCCTATACAACGCAACGGATTATTTCCGACTCCAGCGTGGTCTCATCCTTCGTTTTGGCGAATTTTATCAGTGCGCCGCTGTCCATTGTAGCCATTCCCATCGTATTGCTTATCATATGGTCAATTGATTCAACTCTCGCGGTGTTTTCCATCATTCTCCTCATCGTGTATTTCTGTGTAATTACTGGGTTGAGGAAACTTTTGTATAGGGTCACGTATGAGAAGAAAGAGGCGGACAGCGCCTTTTACGCCGCAATTGCATCGCAGCTTAATCAGATTCTCAACATTCAACTGACATCTTCGTACGGCAAGAGCGAACAAGCGCTCGACGCTGGCTTTAAGAGCTATTTTCCCAAAGTTTTGCGCTCCGGAAAGCTATCATATTCTCTGACATCGCTCGATGGTCTTTTCGCAGCGTTGTTTCAAGCGGTGATACTTGTTGTTTCCGGAGTACGAATCATTAACGGAACTATGTCAATAGGCGAGTACACTATCATCGGTACATACTTCGCGGTTCTCTTTAAGACTTTGAAAAGTATGATGTCATTGTTCAAATCCTATCAAGATGCCAAAGCATCATGGGATAGGACGGCTATCGCGACGAGAGAAAAGGAGAGATCGGGGTGGAATCGGACCGATTTAGCTAAACTCGATGAAATAAATGACATTTCGGTATCTGATTTGGAATTCTCGGTTGCCCTTCCAGACGGATCTGTCCGAGAGGTCCTCGGCGGGTTTTCTTTCAAGTTTTCCGGTCCTGGTACATATTGCATAGTTGGGGAAAACGGAAGAGGCAAGACGTCACTTCTTTACTTGATGCTCGGGCTATACTCATCGAAAGGCAAAGTAAAATACAACGGCGTGCCAATCGAAGAATGCGACTTGGATTACATACGTGCGAGAGAGATATCGTGCTGCCCACAGTCGTGCTTCGCGCCGGACGAAACGGTGAAAGAGCTGTTAGAGTATTTCGACACGCCCTTTTCTTCCTATCACCGGGGTGTAGATGGCCTACTTTCGCTGGAAAACAGCGTGAAGGAGTTGCTCGGGAAACGTTGCTCCGCGCTTTCGGGCGGTGAGCTGCGCCGAGTGTACTTATGGTCGGCGATTTCACGCAAGTCGTCAGTTTTGGTACTCGACGAGCCCACGACTGGGTTAGACGCTGTAAGCCGCGCCGAGCTTGCGGCCTATGTTAAGCGCAACAAGCAAAGCCAGCTGATCATCGTTGTCTCTCACGATGACGAGATGGTCGGCGCGGTAGAAGGGGTAGTGGATTTAGGCAGCATGTACCAGGGTAAATGATGACAAGTGTAGTGCTACCCAACTGGCAGAGATAACAAAAAGGCGATGCAGATGCACGTAGCATTCAGGCGGTTCGGACTCGGTGCCTTCACGCCATCGCAACGCTTTCAGATATAGTTCTCGTTCTCTTACTAAAGGAAACTTTAGTCTACGTCATCTTGTCGAGACAGAGGTGAAGCGAAGTGTTGTCGCGACGTATCTTATTCCAGGTGGCTCAGTATCAGCGTGAGAATCGCACCAAAGTGTACTTACGATTCTCGTGTCCCACGGACAACATGAGCTGAGCATTGAGGTTCCACCCTTTGCTGCAACTACACGGGGTTGGACGGCAATGAATATGCCGGGCCGCATACCACGCGCAGCGGGGGTCCATGTCCCAGTATGTTGCCTACAGCAGCCTCGATGTCCACGCACACATCATCTCTGCCTTCGCGTTCAATCCATTTGCCGGAGAGTGCGAGGGTTGCCAGGCCGTAGAATTCGAGCCGAACAAATGAAATGCGGTATCAGCGCATAGGATTAAACTGACGATTGCTTTGCACTGAGAATACGCTTGGAAAGCCGCTATGGGTGGCGGCCCGGGTTAAATAGAGAAGCCCGTCCGATCACTTTCATGTGAACTGCCTCCCATTTCTTGGACATGAGAAATGGGAGGCTTTCTTTATGCGCGTTGATTTGAGAGTGAAGCATGAT
>NZ_CAXYLS010000009.1:0-71172 GCF_964283865.1 Collinsella aerofaciens
CCCCGGAGGAGTTCCGGAATCAGGCCCTCGCGGCCTAGTCGCTATTTAGGGCGTCCAAGATTTGGGACGCAGTTCAATGTGGCGAACGGTCGGGCTTCTTATTCCACTTGCCAATGCTCGGCTCATATTGGAAGAAAGCTACGCTAATGTTTGCGTGACACTCCTATTTTCTCCGAAGAAAGAGTCGGATAATGAAGAATAGAATTAAAAAAGGTGCCAGATATAACGCAAGTATAAAGGCTAATCCAACGAGACCTTGCAATAATGGCATAACTCCTCCCAGACACGAGATTTTGGTATTTGTTCCCATCTTATTCTGAATTGGACCAAATAGTTCCTAGCCACAAAACTACTCGTCAACTGGATCGCACCAATCTGCTGGCAAAACACAGCTTGATTCTTTATCGACATAGCACCAATCCGCAACAGGGCACTCGGCGATGTCGTAAAAATTGCATATATCAACTCCAAGACAACAAGGCTCAACGGGAGGATGTTCATTTGAACCAACAGGATGGATATGCTTCATAACAGCTCCTCACCTTAATCCAATTAGAGACTACGTTTGATCAATGCCACAGTGATCTACAACGCAGATGCTGCCGCCATCCATGTCATAGTCGCAGTAATCGTATGCACCACAGCCATCTGCTTTATCATAAACAGTACAGATGTCAGTAATGCCCAAGAGGCAGTCAAAAGACATCGGCTTCACGCCTGCCTCGTCGCCACTTCCTGGATTAATCGGATGAATATGCTTCACGACTACCTCCCTTTGAGTGCAGAAAAACCTCAATATTGTGTATAACAAACCAAGATGTCTAGTTCACCATATTTCTAGAATGGTTTCGGCGAACGTAGCAATAAGCTTCGCAGACGGTAATCAGAAGAACGAACACCTCCACAATGGTGACAGCAATGCGCTGAACCGCTTATTCCGATACAGTAGCTTCTCGTTGATTTTTCTCCTGCGAAGATGAGTGGCGGGAAATAAGGTCAAAAGCCATCTCGTAGCACATTTTTCTATATTCACATGATGCAGGGTGTAGACTCTTGGGCAAGTAGCCGTGCTCGCCTGCAGCCTCCCAGCTACAGCCCCCACCACAGAAAGACCGAGCCCAACAGTCCGTACAGTCAATTCTTTTTTCGACACCCTGACTCCAGTTTTCAATATACCTAGTTTCGTCAATTCCGGTGACGATGTTGCCCATTTTGAATCGCATCATCCCGACAAACCTGTGACAGGGGTATACGTCCCCTTCGGGAGTCACGGAAATAAAACGCCTGCCAGCCCCGCATCCGACAAAGGCGATCCTGTTGCTCATAATCAAATCAACTGCAGTTTTCAATGTTCTAAACAAGGGCTTTTCCCCTTGATCAATCTGTTTGAGATATTGATCCGCCAAATCTATTAGGCCCGCCCTGATTTTGTTTAATGAGTGTTCGTCGAGTTTGATATTCTCATCGAATGAGCTCACGGGCGAGAAGTAAATCCTTCTGAAGCCCATCTCTTTAAACTGAAGATAGTCTTCAACAAGGTTACAGTTATTATTTGTTAAGGTCGCTCTTGCGCCGAAGGGGAACGACTCGGAAAAACGACGAACGTTTTTGTCGATATCGGAGAAAGAGCCGCCTCCCGTCTTGTACGGGCGCGATGCATCGTGCTTGCATCCTGTACCATCGAGACTAATCAGAACAGAAAACCCGTGCTCCTTGAAAGAATTCACAGCAGTGTCATTCAAAAGCGTTCCGTTGGTCGTAATAGAATAGGTAAAGTTTCTATTGGGGTATATTCTTTTTGAATAGTCGACCGTTTTCCATATCAGCGGCTCGTTAATCATGGGTTCCCCACCAAAAAAGACGATCGCAAGCGTTTCGTTTTCCGATGAACTTGCGACGAGGTAGTCGACCGCCTTGAAGGCTATCTCGTCTGTCATCAGCAGAGGAGACGTTCCATAATCTCCTTTACCGGCAAAACAGTAACTACAACCAAGGTTGCATGCATGTGAAACGTGGAGTTCGATGGATCTAAGTTTTCGAGGCGTGTCTTTTGTTAAGAAAGTCCGCTCAGACAATCGTTGATACTCATCAATGTCGTCTTCAAGTTCTGCTATGGTCGTTTGGTCGTAGCCTTTCGCAGCAAGTGACTTTGTTAGCAACTTCGAGTTGACCGTTCTTCCCGATGCTTCAAATATGCGAAGCGCATCTTCTGATGCTTGGTCAACCTGAAAGCAATTGCGAGTGACCTCATCGAAGCAGTAACGACGATCACTTACTGAGAAAAAATGCATACGTTCCTCAATTTCATGCTGGACTGGCACTAACCTTGTTTATTGTTGCGCAGCTATAAAAAACCACCAGCGGGGATTCGGTGTGCGGCCCAATCGGACTCCCAAAAGGTTCTATTTGAGACTGGCAAGCTTTGTGTTGTTGGCACTTCGACAGCGCTCTTTATTCCAACATGGAGCCTCGCAGTTTGAGTCGACTTGCCTCTGGAAGGTCCGATCTTAACTTGATTTAGGATGAAAACAGATTACAGGCGCGCTCCTCTAGAAAGAAAGGAAACCAATCGCCGCCTTTCACCAGGAAAGTTTTTATAGCCCACCTCGAGCAAAATGAAAGATGCGAGAGCGATTGGGGAACAACGCGAATCTCCCCTTTTGGGTGGGAGCGAGCCTTCAGCCACCGGCGAACGACTCGCCCTGGTCAGAATCTGGAAGTGGTGCCGGGCCGCTTGGGCCTCCCCGGTGACTTCGTGGGGCTTACCTGCCTGACGTCGAGGAGTACATCCGCAAGATTCGTTCCCTATGCCGTTTGCTCTCACGCCCGCCTTAGTTCCAAGTCGGGCGAGCCGCCGCGCTCATGCGACCCGTGGCGGCGACACGTCGACGCCGCGCTCGCTGAGCACATCTTCGGTCGCGGGCGAGCACGAGGTCGCGCCGGCGCATCCGCTGGGACTGCTGTGCGTGCAAAACGGCTACGTGGTGAGCGTCCCGCGCTGGATTCAGCCGAGTGAGGAAGGCGTTGAGATCGGCGCGCTGGCAACGGGGGAGGGCGGCATCACCGACGACGTCTCGGCCCGCCATGCCCATATCTGGTGCGACGATTCTGGCACATGGTTTGTCGAGGACCTGTCATCCACGAACGGCACCGTGGTGGTAAACGGGGCCACGAGCGTGTGTATTCAAGTAGAGCCCGGTCGCTCCGCCCAGCTCAACCCCGGTGACGAGCTCAGGCTCGGCGAATCCACCACCTACGCCATCCTCCTCGGCGCCCTCTAACTCATCTCCTAAATAGGTTGCGGTGAAATGGGGACTGTTTAAGGCCACGACCGGCAAAAACAGTCCCCATTTCACCGCAACTGCTGCGTGGTCCCCGGGGATTGCGTTCGTTGGCAGCGGCCGTGTGATAGTCACCCGAGGTAAACCTTTACCTCCCACCTATATTTGCCGAAATATGGCTTGGCGGCGGGGTACAATGAACCCGCATGCGGATTTCCGTTGCGGGCGCTTCCCATCGCCGGGGCGTGCCCGGGAGCATCCGGCATGCGGCCTTTGCGGCGCTCGGTCATGTGCAAGACGGGTAGCTGGGCCTGTGGAGCGCGTGCAGCCCTCCTCGCCTCGGCATGCCTTCTCTCCACGCCATGTACCTGCTGCTGAGTCCGCCTGCCAGATGATTGGAAGCAACAACGAAAATCCCATCACGCCAACATCCCGGCGATCGCCGGGGCCTGTATACCTATATGAGAGGAGAGGGGTATATGGCGCGTAAGTTTAAGTCTATGGACGGCAACGAGGCGGCCGCATATGTTTCGTATGCGTACACCGAGGTAGCGGGGATTTATCCCATTACGCCGTCCAGCCCGATGGCCGACCATGTCGACCAGTGGGCGGCCCAGGGTCGCAAGAACATCTTCGGCACCCCGGTCAAGGTCGTCGAGATGGAGTCCGAGGCAGGTGCAGCCGGTACCGTTCACGGTTCGCTGGGCGCCGGTGCTCTGACCACCACCTACACGGCTTCTCAGGGTCTGCTCCTGATGATCCCGAACATGTACAAAATCGCGGGCGAGCAGCTCCCGGGCGTTTTCCACGTCTCCGCGCGTTGCGTCGCTTCCCACGCCCTGAACATCTTCGGTGATCACTCCGACGTCATGGCCTGCCGCCAGACCGGTTTCGCCATGCTCGCCGAGGGCAACGTCCAGGAGGTCATGGACCTCTCGCCGGTGGCTCACCTTGCCGCCATCGAGGGCAAGACCCCGTTCCTTAACTTCTTCGACGGCTTCCGCACCAGCCACGAGATCCAGAAGGTCGCCATGTGGGACTACAAGGATCTTGCCGAGATGTGCGACATGGACGCCGTCCAGGCTTTCCGCGACCACGCGCTCAACCCCGAGCACCCGCACACCCGCGGCAGCCACGAGAACGGCGACATCTTCTTCCAGAACCGCGAGGCCTGCAACAAGGTCTACGACGAGCTCCCTGCCGTCGTCGAGGGCTACATGAAGAAGATCAACGAGAAGCTCGGCACCGATTACGGCCTGTTCAACTACTACGGCGCTCCCGATGCTGATCGCGTCGTCGTGTGCATGGGCTCTTTCTGCGACGTGCTCGAGGAAGTCATCGACTACCTCAACGCTCACGGCGAGAAGGTCGGCCTGGTCAAGGTTCGCCTGTTCCGTCCGTTCTCCATCAAGCACTTCGTCGACGTTCTCCCCGAGACCGTCAAGAAGATTGCCGTCATGGACCGCACCAAGGAGCCGGGTTCCATCGGCGAGCCGCTCTACCAGGACGTCGTCTCCGCTCTCTACGAGGCCGGCAAGACGGGCATCAAGGTCGTCGGCGGCCGTTACGGCCTGGGCAGCAAGGACACGCCTCCCGCGTCCGCGTTCGCTGTCTTCGAGGAGCTTAAGAAGGACGAGCCCAAGCGCGAGTTCACCATCGGCATCGTTGATGACGTGACCAACCTGAGCCTGCCCGAGGCCGAGGATGCGCCCAACACCGCAGCCCCTGGCACCATCGAGTGCAAGTTCTGGGGTCTGGGTGGCGACGGTACCGTCGGCGCCAACAAGAACTCGATCAAGATCATCGGCGACCACACCGACAAGTACGTTCAGGCCTACTTCCAGTACGACTCCAAGAAGACCGGCGGCGTCACCGTCTCGCACCTGCGCTTTGGTGATTCTCCGATTCGCTCGCCGTACTACGTGACCAAGGCCGACTTTGTCGCTTGCCACAACCCCAGCTACATCGTCAAGGGCTTCAAGATGGTCCGCGACGTCAAACCGGGCGGCACCTTCCTGGTCAACTGCCAGTGGAGCGACGAGGAGTTCGCCGAGCACATGCCCGCTGTGGCCAAGCGCTACATCGCGAACAACAACGTCAACGTCTACCTGATCGACGCTATCGATCTAGCTGCCAAGGTCGGCATGGGCAAGCGCACCAACACGGTGCTCCAGTCCGCCTTCTTCACGCTGGCCAAGGTCCTGCCCGCCGAGGATGCCCTGCAGTACATGAAGGACGCGGCTACCAAGTCCTACATGAAGAAGGGCCAGGCCATCGTCGACGCCAACCACAAGGCCATCGATGCCGGCGCTACCGCCTTCCGTAAGTTCGAGGTTCCGGCCGACTGGGCAACTGCCGAGGATGCCGCTCCCGTCGAGCTCTCCGAGGAGACCAAGTCCGCTATCGCCCAGCAGGTCAAGAACCTGCTCGAGCCCATCGATCGCATGGATGGCGACAGCCTGCCCGTTTCCGCCTTCGTCGGTTGCGCTGACGGCCAGTTTGAGCTGGGCGCCTCCGCATACGAGAAGCGCGGCGTCGCCGTGGTCGTTCCTCACTGGGACGAGACCAAGTGCATCCAGTGCAACCAGTGCGCCTATGTGTGCCCGCATGCCACCATCCGTCCGTTCGCGATGACCGAGGACGAGGCTGCCGCCGCGCCCGAGGCTACCCGCACGCTCGACGCCATGGGCCCCAAGGCCAAGGGTATGAAGTTCACCATGGCCGTGTCCCCGCTCGACTGCATGGGCTGCACCAACTGCGTCAAGGTCTGCCCCAAGGGCGCCCTCGAGATGGTTCCCACCGAGCAGGAGATGGATCAGCAGCCCGTTTGGGACTACATGGTCGAGAACGTCTCCGAGAAGAAGGAGCTCATCGCGGCCAACGTCAAGGGCAGCCAGTTCAAGCAGCCCTACCTGGAGTTCTCTGGCTCCTGCGCCGGCTGCGCCGAGACCGCCTATGCACGTCTGGTGACCCAGGTCGCCGGCGACCGCATGTTCATTTCCAACGCCACCGGCTGCTCCTCCATTTGGGGCAACCCCGCTGCCACCGCTCCTTACTGCAAGGACAAGGACGGTCACGGCCCGGCGTGGAACAACTCCCTGTTCGAGGACAATGCCGAGCACGGTCTGGGCATGGCCGTCGGCTACGAGGCCGTTCAGCACAAGCTGATTGCCGCTACCCAGGATATCATCGCTGCCGATGGCCCGTCCGATGAGCTCAAGGCCGCCGGCCAGGCTTGGATCGACTCCGTCAACGACGCCGAGGCCTCCAAGACCGCTGCCGCTGCCTACGTTGCCGAGCTCGAGAAGTGCGGCTGCGACGCTTCCAAGGCGATCCTCGCCGACAAGGCTTACCTCACCAAGAAGTCCTTCTGGATCTTCGGCGGCGACGGTTGGGCCTACGACATCGGCTTCGGTGGCCTGGACCACGTCCTGGCTTCTGGCCACAATGTCAACGTCTTCGTCTTCGACACCGAGGTTTACTCCAACACCGGCGGTCAGGCCTCCAAGGCCTCGAACCTGGGCCAGGTCGCTCAGTTCGCCGCTGCCGGTAAGGTGACCAAGAAGAAGTCCCTGGCCGAGATTGCCATGAGCTACGGCTACGTCTACGTGGCGCAGGTCGCCATGGGCGCCAACCCGGCTCAGACCCTCAAGGCCATCCACGAGGCCGAGGCCTACGACGGCCCGTCCCTCATCATCGGCTACAGCCCCTGCGAGATGCACTCCATCAAGAAGGGCGGCATGCAGAACTGCCAGGCCGAGATGAAGAAGGCTGTCGAGTGCGGTTATTGGAACCTCTTCCGCTTCAACCCCGAGGCTGCTGCCGGCAAGAAGTTCTCGCTCGATTCCAAGGAGCCCGCGGGCGGTTATCAGGAGTTCCTGATGAACGAGGCCCGTTACGCTTCGCTGACGCGTTCCTTCCCCGAGCGCGCCGAGGAGCTCTTCAAGGAGAACGAGCAGGCCGCTATGGATCGCTACGCTCACCTGCTGAAGCTCAAGACGGTGTACAACGAGGCCTAAGTCTCCCACCGCAGGATCTGAGGGCTGACCTTCGCGGACGTCCTCGGACATGACAGAACCCCCGCTGCGCACTTTGTGCGGCGGGGGTTCTGTCGTCCTGCGGAATGTCCGCGAAGGTCAGCCCTCAGATCCTGCTACGACTACGTCCTCGGATTGTGTGGGCGGATGAAAGACGTAGTTGGTCGGGTATTCTGTCCCCTTCGCTGTTTCGCGGCTTTGCCGCGAAACCTCGCGTTACTTTGGGGATGGAATGGGGGATTTTTCTGTTGTCGCCTTCTGTTCCCGTGCTTTGGGGCTGGGTGCCCTTTCGGAGCTCCTCTTTATTCCTATTGCTGGATGAAAAGCCCCTTGTTTTTGCAGGGATGCATACTCGTCCTATAAGTGCATAGAATCTCGTATAGTGCGAGTAAGATATTATGCTGTCCGTTTTGTGTTTAGCAGAGATATAGTTTGTATAATCCGACATAATCCTTGCTGTATTTAAATAAAGTTGCACGTAAATGGCGTAGATATGTCTGAGCTGGGGTTCTGTACGCTGAGCGGATAAAAACGACCGTTCACCGTTCCGCTATTTTCAAAATGAATAAAATGAGCGATAAAGAGAATATAAACCTTAATAAACTCGCGTATCGCACGGACGCGGGTTATTAATGGGTTGTAGGCCTTTTACAGAAGGGATTCCAGCAATGTCTAAGCCTCTTGGCAAGCCCGATCGTATTGTCGTCGCCCTCGGCGGCAACGCCCTCGGCAACAACCCCGTCGAGCAGATCGAGGCCGTGAGCAACACCGCCCACGCTCTCCTCGGCCTCATCGAGCAGGGCAACGAGATCATCATCACCCACGGCAACGGCCCGCAGGTCGGCATGATCCAGAACGCCTTCGCCGCCGCCCACGACGCCATCGGCACCCCCGAGATGCCGCTGCCCGAGTGCGGCGCCATGTCCCAGGGCTACATCGGCTACCACCTGCAGCAGGGCATCGGCCGCGAGATGCACAAGCGCTACAAGCGTTGGCACGCCGCCACCGTCGTCACCCAGATCGAGTGCGACCCCGACGACCCCGCGTTCAAGAACCCGACCAAGCCGATCGGCCCCTTCTACACCGAGGAGCAGGCCAAGGAGTTCATGGCCGAGGACCCCTCCAAGGTCTTCGTCGAGGACTCCGGCCGCGGCTGGCGTCGCGTCGTCGCCTCCCCCGATCCCAAGAAGATCGTCGAGGCCGACTCCATCCTCAACCTGCTCGACAACGAGTTCATCGTCATCGCCTGCGGCGGCGGCGGCATCCCCGTCGTCCGCGACTACGAGAACAAGGGCTGCTACAAGGGCGTTCCCGCCGTCATCGACAAGGACCTGGGCGGCGAGCTGCTGGCCGAGGACTGCGACGCCGACGTCCTGTTCCTGCTGACCGCCGTCGAGCATGTCGCCATCAACTTCGGCAAGCCCAACCAGGAGGAGCTCGAGGACCTCACCGCCGACGAGGCCGAGCGCCTGGCCGACGAGGGCCAGTTCGGCAAGGGTTCCATGGAGCCCAAGGTCCGCGCCGCCATCAAGTTCGCCCGCTCCCGCAAGGGCCGCACCTGCATCATCGGCGCCCTGGACAAGGCCGCCGAGACCATGGCCGGCCTCTCCGGTACCCGCATCCACGAGTAGTCCCTACTCCGTTGCATCTCTCGTGGGCGCCAGGCAAAGCGCCCACAGACTAGCCTCTCTTCATGAGCCCCGCAGTCCGCTCCGACTGCGGGGCTTTTGCTATCGGTAGTCATTGGGGACAGACTTAAATGAGTAGCACCAATCAACTGCGGAAAGTGCATCTCACAATGAGCGTCCAAAATGGGGCACAGTTTCCCCGGGGCCCTCAACCGGAAAATACATCCCGGAATTTGCCCGAAAAATGGCCCCCAGTTTCCCAAACAGGCCGCTAACGGAAAGCGCATCCCGCTATCGAACTTCAAAGCGGGGTGCGCTTTCCGTGCCAGCAGTTCCGGGCATCCAGAGACCACTCATTTAAGTCTGTCCCCAGTGACTAGTAGTAGGCCCACATGGCTTCGACTTCGTTGAGGACCTCTACGACGCCCCAGCGTCGGGCGCTGCGGCTGGCCGAGTTGGGATCGAAGACTTCAATCTGGTCGGCGTCGTCAATACCGTAAAGCACAATGTAGTGGCCCACGTTGGTAAAGGTGCCCGGCCGAACGGCGGCGATGACGGGCGCTCCCGAACGCAGCACCTGAGTCATCGAGTCGCGATCGTTATGAAGCTCCGTTCCGTTAAGGCCCAGCTGCCATGCGCCGCGCGTCATAAATGACCATTCGGTGGCGCCGGTGGGGGCATAGTTGCCCGCCTCGGAAAGGGCGCACATGTCGACCGGTGTCATATCGGTGCGGCCGGTCTTAAAGATATAGACCATGGTGAGGCAAGTGGGACCGCAAGCGTTTTCGCGAATAGTGCCACCGGCATAGGGCAGCTCCGACCACGCAGGGTCGATCTGATAGATATGGGGCATCGTGCCGGCTTGCCATTGCGAGCGCGGAGTCGAAAAGGCGAAAGAATAACCGGGCGCGACGGGGGCCTTGAGCAGCTTGTCCTCGGCGGTGGGCTCGAGACCGGCCGAGCCGTGGGACATACAGGAGCTCATAAGCACAAAGACCAGACAGATGAGGATAGAGCACAGTGCGAGGCAAAGCCGACGAGCCGGCAGGGCGGGGGCATTCACGTACGATGTCGAGCGGTAGGGCTTGCCGTCGCGTCCGCCTTGGGGATGCGAAAAGAAGCGGTTGATATGGATGCCGGGCTGACGTGCGCCGTTGCGGCGCAGTTGCGGAACCTCGGCTTGGCGCTGTCGAGTGCGCGCGCCCAAGCGGCTATCTTGCTGTGCGCTTGTGCCCGTGCTCGGACGGCCGCTCTGCCGTGTTCTGTTTGTCTGCTGCCGAGACGAAGGCCCGGGTTGCTCTTGAGGGCGTTGCGGATTGCTGCTCGTGGCACTTCTGGGCATCGGCGTGGTGCGGCCAGCAAGGCGAACGCTTTGTCGCCGTTGATCACCGTCGTTGTATCCGTATGCCATTCGTACCGCCTTGTCTCATGTATAACCTGTCTATCCTACAAAAAGGATGTGCAACAAATGGGTCCGAGCGTCAAAAGCTCGGTAAACGGTACGAAAGGCGCAAAACACACGGCCTCAAAAACATTTCTATATGCGTCCAATGAGCGTACGCCCGTCGGACGGGCGACAACAATGAGCGGCAAACCGTGCCGTTCGTCCCAAAAACGGCGCCACTCATATGCGAGTTCTGCCTTCGGTCGAGCCATAAGCGGTAGCGCGACGCCGAGGCCGTATCTTAAAGCCACGAAATAAAAGTGCGCGGCAAAACAGACCGCGCAAGGGGTGACGCCAAAGAGGCGTCAATAAGGAAAGGAGGGGAACAATGGCGGACAAGAACGCAGAAGTTGCAGTCGAAGGTAACGGTGGCATGAAGAAAACGCTTTCGCTCTGGAACTTCTTCACCATCGGTTTCGGTGCCATCATCGGTACCGGCTGGGTTCTGCAGGTCGGCGACTGGATGGTCGTGGGCGGCGGTCCCGTTCCCGCTATGATCGCATTCCTCTTGGGCGCGATCTTCCTCGTGCCCGTCGGAGCTGTTTTCGGTGAGCTCACGGCTGCTATCCCCATTTCGGGCGGCATCGTCGAGTATGTCGATCGTAGCTTTGGCCGTACGATGAGCTACATCACTGGCTGGCTCCTGGCCCTGGGCAACGGCATCCTGTGCCCGTGGGAGGCCATCGCCATCTCGACCCTCGTGTCCGAGATGTTCGGCAGCCTGCCCGGCCTTGAGTGGCTGCGCGCCGTCAAGCTCTACACCATCCTGGGCGCCGACGTTTACCTGTTCCCGACGTTGATCGCGCTCGGCTTTGCAGCCTACGTCATCTTCCTCAACTTCCGCGGTGCCAGCTCGGCCGCCAAGCTCCAGGCCTTCCTGACCAAGGCCCTGCTCTGCGGCATGCTGCTTGCCATGGGCGTCTCGCTGTTCACCGGTTCGCCGGAACACGCCATGCCCGTGTTCTCCCAGGTCACCGGTGCTGGCGGCGGCAAGCCCGCTACCGAGGGCACCAGCCTGTTCGCCGGCATCGTGTCGGTCTTGGTTTTGACCCCGTTCTTCTACGCCGGCTTCGATACCATTCCTCAGCAGGCTGAGGAAGCAGCCGAGGGCCTCAACTGGAACAAGTTCGGCAAGATCATCTCCCTGGCCCTGCTGGCCGCCGGCGGCTTCTACATGGTCTGCATCTACTCGTTCGGCACCATCCTCGACTGGCATGAGTTTGTTAAGAGCCCGGTTCCCGCGCTTGCCTGCCTCAAGGGCATCAACATGCTCCTGTACCTGGCCATGCTCGTCATCGCCACGCTTGGACCCATGGGCCCGATGAACTCCTTCTACGGCGCTACGAGCCGCATCATGCTCGCCATGGGCCGCAAGGGCCAGCTGCCCGAGAAGTTCGCCGAGGTCGATCCCAAGTCCGGCGCTCCCAAGCTCGCCTGCGCCGTTCTGGGCGTCATCACCGTCATCGGTCCGTTCCTGGGCAAGAACATGCTCATCCCTCTGACCAACGTGTCGGCTCTCGCCTTCATCTTCTCCTGCGGCATGGTCGCCCTCGCTTGCCTGCGCATGCGCTTCACCGAGCCCGACCTGCCTCGTCCCTACGAGGTGCCCGGCGGCAAGTTTGGCATCAGCCTCGCTGTCGCTGCCTGCGCCGTCATCATTGGCCTGCTCGTGGTCCCGTTCTCTCCCGCCTCCCTCAACATGGTGGAGTGGAGCATCGTGATCGGCTGGCTGGCCGTTGGCCTGGCCCTCATGGCCTTCACCAATTCCCGCAAAAAATAACGCCTAGCCGGGGCGGATCGGGTGCGCGGACCCCTCTCTTCCGCGCACCGAACCCGGCACCACTTGGGTAGCTTTGTGAGGCCATAACCCAACATGGCCTCGCCCACTATATGGATCCATAAGGAGGAACCATGTCCACTAAGTACGCAATCGTTGGCGGTAAGCTCATCGACGGTACCGGTGCCGAGCCGGTCGAGAACTCCCTCGTTCTCGTCGACGACAACGGCAAGATCGAGTATGCCGGTGCTATGCAGGACCTTCCCGAGGGCGTTGAGGTTATCGACGCCACCGGCAAGACCGTCCTTCCCGGCCTGATCGACACCCACCTGCACTTCTCGGGCAACCTGACCGACGATGACACCGACTGGGTCATGCAGCCGCTCCTCGAGAAGCAGGCCGTCGCCGTCAAGCAGGCCTACGACTGCCTCACCCACGGCCTCACCACCGTCTGCGAGATCGGCCGCTTTGGTATCCAGATTCGCGACTGCATCGACAAGGGCGTCTTCAAGGGCCCGCGCGTTCTGGCCACCGGACTCGGCTTCTGCCGTGTTGCCGGCCACGGTGACTCCCACCACTGCACCCAGGAGCTCAACAAGGAATCCCATCCCTGGGGCGACCAGGTCGATGGTCCTTGGGATCTGCGCAAGGCCGTCCGTCGTCGCCTGCGCGAGAACCCCGATGCCATAAAGATCTGGGCTACCGGTGGCGGCATCTGGCGTTGGGATTCCGGTCGCGACCAGCACTATTGCTCCGAGGAGATCCAGGCCGTGGTCGAAGAGGCAAAGATGGTCGGCATCCCCGTGTGGAGTCACTGCTACAACAACCACGCCGCCGCCTACGACTCCGTTCGCTTTGGCTGCGAGCAGCTGATTCACGGCTTCGATATCGATGAGCGCACCATGGACCTCATGGCCGAGCAGGGCACCTTCTTCACCCCGACGATCGCCTTCCTGCCCACCTGGTACGCCACCTATCCGCCCGTCTACGTCCCCGAGCTGCACGACAAGTACGAGGGCACCCTGGTCGAGAAGGAGCTGCAGCGCAACTACGACTGCCTGCGCGAGGCCAAGAAGCGCGGCGTCGTCATGACGATCGGCTCCGACTCCTTCTCCTTCGTCACCCCGTACGGCACCTGCTCCATCGAGGAGATGTACGAGTTCGTCGACAAGATCGGCTTCACTCCGGTCGAGACCATCACCTGCGCCACCCTCAACGGTGCCAAGATGTGCCACATCGAGGACGAGACCGGTTCCATCGAGGCCGGCAAGTGCGCCGACCTGCTGGTTGTCAACGGTGACGTCGCCGCCGACATCCACGTGCTCAACACCGACAACATGGACGTCATCATGAAGGACGGCTGGATCGTCGAGGCTGGCACCTTTGGCGAGGCCAACAAATACAGCGCCTAAGATACCGTTTGTCGATGGCTGGATGTAAAACACAGTTTTTGATTGCATAATGCAATGGAGAGGGTCGCTTGCGGCCCTCTTCATTGCTATGGGTGCTAAGGACAAGAGGGGATGACGGTGGATTTAAACAGGCTGATTCTGGGCAAGAGCTACAACTCTACCAAGGTCTTTCGTACGGCCCAGCATGTGGTTCAGGCCATCCTGCTCGGTATTGTCGTTCCGGCGCTTATCCTGCTGCTTATCTGGGATTTAACCGATAATCCCAATCCCGTTCCGGGCGTTGTCGTTATTGCCGGCCTGGTCATGCTGTGCTTCTTTTTCTCGTATGTCTTTGTGGTCCCCGACGACCTCACATCGAGCGCAACCGACCGTACGCTCGCCATCGCATCAAAAATATTCGCCTACACGTCGCGCGGCCTTACGCCCGAAGCGGCCCTGGGCGCCTCTAAAATTATCCTGTCCGAGACCATCGCCTCTGCCATCTGCTTTACCGATGGCAAACAGGTGTTGGCAAGCTGGGGCGAGGACTCGGCAAAGTGCCCTGCCGGCACCCCGGTTGTGCTCAAGACCACGCTCAACGTGATCGAGTCCGGCGAGCAGAGTGTATTTTCGCGCGACGCCTCCAATGAGACGGGCGGCTATTTTCCCCGCCTGCGCGCCGGCATTGTCGCGCCGCTTACCGTGCGCGGGCATTGCGTGGGTACGCTCGAGCTGTACTATCCCCGCCTGAGCAGCATCGATATGCGCCAGACGGCGTTGGCCTCGGGTTTTGCCGATCTCATCTCCACGCAGCTCGCCAGCTTTGAGCTCGAGCGCCAGGACGAGCTCACAGCCCGCGTGGAGCTTCGGGCCCTGCAGTCGCAGGTCGACCCGCATTTTCTGTTCAACACCATTAGCACGATCGTGTCGCTCGTTCGAACCGAGCCCGACAAGGCGCGATCGCTGCTCATCGATTTTTCCAATTACTATCGTCAGACGCTTTCTGACTCCGATACGCTCACCACGCTCGAGCATGAGGTGGAACAGGGCACCCGTTATATCAATCTTATGCAGGCCCGGTATGGCGACGGCCGTCTGCGCGTCTCGGTCGATATCGACTTTGAGGTGCGCGATTGCATGGTGCCGCCGTTTATCTTGCAGCCGTTGCTCGAAAACTGCATCAAGCATGCGCAGCGCGAGACCGAGCCGCTTTCTATTCGTGTTAGGGCTTTTGAGACCGATGACGGCTTGGAGATCATCGTCGAAGATGACGGCATCGGTATGAGCGAAGAAGTCTGCGCGCATCTGTTTGAGCAGCATCGCCGAGAGGAGCCCGAGAGCATTACCGCCGACGGATCCATCAAGCGAGGTTGCGGCCTGGCGCTCTTCAACGTGCTTCAGCGCATCCATTTCTTTTACGGAGAAGATTCTGGCATGCGCGTGAAGTCCCAGGAAGGCGTGGGAACACAGGTCATCGTCGAGCTGAACGGCGAGCCGCATGAGCCGGCGCCGATGAAGGTGTAGCGCGCGGTTGGATTGAGAGAAAAAAAGAGGGGAAGCGCATATGTCCGAGAGATGGAACATCTTGGTGGTTGATGACGAGCCCCCTATTAGGGCTGAGCTACGTTATCTGTTGGAAAAGGATGCGCGTGTGGGCCAGATTGCCGAGGCGGGCAATGTCACCGAGGCTGTGGAATCGATCCTGTCGAACAAGCCCGACGTCTTGTTTTTGGATATCACGATGCCCGGTCGCTCGGGAATCGAGCTTGCCGAGACGCTGCAGAACCTAAAGACGCCGCCGGTCGTGGTGTTTGTGACGGCATTTGCCGAGTATGCGGCCGATGCCTATAACCTCGATGCCGTCGATTACATCGTCAAGCCGGTCGAGGACGCGCGCCTGTCGAAGGCGCTCGACAAGATCGAAACCGCCCTGGGTGTTCGCCGCGCTGTCCATACCCCGCGCCAGCCCCTTCGCCTGACGGTGGATCGTGGGGGTAAAAAGGTGTTCATTCCCGTGGCGGATGTCTGCTACTTTGAGGCACGCGCCGATTTTTGCAACGCCGTCTGCGCCGAGGGAACATACCTGATCAATGAGTCGATTTCCTCGCTCGAGCGGCGCCTGGCCTCCGAGGGCTTTATCCGTGTCCACCGCAGTTATCTGGTCAATTTGGAAGACGTGCACAATGTCGAGATCGGCTCCACGGGCCTGATGGAGCTCAGGCTCGATCGCGTGACCTCGACGGTGCCCGTGTCCCGCCGTCGCGCCGCCGAGGTTAAGACGCACCTGGGGCTTGCGTAAGCGGTCCGCACGCCACCGTTTACCGCCGCAGGTTTGGCACGGGCGCGCGGTGGGCATAATGGGTGGCATCGAATGAAATCGAAAGGATCATTATGCCTGCGCTCATTACGCATCATCTGTTTGGCGAGGAAAGCATCGACCGTCTTCCGCAGGGCGTTATCACGTCCGACGAGGAGCGTATTGCCTTTATCCTGGGCAACCAGGGCCCCGACCCGTTTTTCTTCCACATTCTGACACCGCGTGTTTCCGACTGTACGCTGCTGGCGCAGGTCATGCATCGCTCGCGCATGTCTCGCCAGTTCGCGTGCCTGCGCGACGGCGTGTCGCATCTGCTGCCGCGCGACGCCAGCTTGGGTCGCGCCTTTGCGCTGGGTCTGCTGTCTCATTACGTGCTCGACCGCAACGCCCACCCCTTTGTCTATGAGCAGCAGTTTGGCATCGTGGAGTCCGATTCAGAGCTTGAGGATTCGAGCAGTCAGGTCCATGCCGTGATCGAGAGCGACCTGGATGTACTGATGCTGCAGCTTAAGCGCGATGGCGCTACGGTCGACGATTACCCGCCGGCGGGCGAGATCGTCACCACCGATCGCATCAGTCGCGTGGCCGGCGTGCTGATGAGCTATGTTGCCGGACGCGTGTACGGCATTGACATTCCGGCGGGGGAGTACGGTGCTGCCGTTGCCAATATGCAGCGACTTTACCGTGCGATTGAGCCGGCCGACTCCGTAAAGACGCGCGCGATCTCGCTGGTTGAGGGGTTGGTGCACGACTACTCGCTGCTCGACGGCCTTGCCCATCGCGTGACGACGGAGCTGCCCGAGCGCACCGGTAACCTGGGCCATCTGACATGGAAGAATCCCTTTACCGATGAGGTCTCGAACGAGAGTTTCCCCGAGGTCTTTGATCGCGCGCTGGTCGATTACGAGTGCACGGTCGCGCGTTTTATCGAGACCGGTGACATGGAGGCCGTGACCGGTCACGTCAACTACAGCGGCCGCGTGCTCGGCACCGACGAGGAGTTCGACCGCGAGGAGTAGGGTCCGCTCCTGTCTCTTTGCCGAATCCTTACCGGCGCCTCCGTGCAATTGGGGTACGATGAACTAGCTGCATATCGGGCGAATACGAAGGGTCCCTGTCCATGAAATACACCAAGCTCGAGCGTAACTGGGTCATGTACGATGTGGGAAACTCGGCCCTCGTGCTGCTCAATACCTCGGTGGTGCCCATCTACTTTAACGCCATCAATACCGGCGCTTCCTCGGCAGACCTGGTGGTCGCTTGGGGCAACGCGCAGACGATTGCCTCGCTGGTCATTGCCATGCTCATGCCCATTCTGGGCGCGCTTGCCGATTACGCCGGCAACAAGATCAAGTTCTTCTTGGGCTTCTTCCTCACGGGCCTGGTTCTTTGCCTGGCGCAGGCTATCCCAATGTCCGCCATGGCATTTTTGACTGTGTACGTGCTGTGCACCATCGGCCTCAACTCTTCTATGACGTTCTACGACGCCATGCTGCCCGACATTACCACCGACGAGCGCATGGACGTCGTGTCCAGCTCGGGCTATGCCTGGGGCTACATCGGTTCCACCGTGCCGTTCATCATCTGCCTGGCGCTTATCATGGGTGGTCCCGCTCTTGGTGTCCCCACCATGCTGGCAACGCGTCTGTCGTTTGTCATCACTGGTGCCTGGTGGCTCATCTTTACCCTGCCGCTCATTCGCACCTATAAGCAAAAGTACGGTCGCGAGCGTGGTCCCGAGGACACCATCGGCCACATCGTGGGCGGCGTGTTCTCCGAGGTCGGACACACCATGCGCGAGATTGCCCACAACAAGACCGTGCTGGTCTACATGATCGCGTTCTTCTTCTACATCGACGGTGTGCACACGGTCATTTCCATGGCAACCAGCTATGGATCGGCTTTGGGCATCGACTCGACCCAACTGGTGCTGGCTCTGCTCGTTACGCAGTTTGTGGCCTTTCCGTCCGCCATCATCTACGGCAAGCTTGCCGGTCGCGTGGGCACACTCAATATGATCTTGGTGGCCGTCGCCGCCTATATGGGCATCGTGCTCTTTGCCGCGTTCTTCCTCAAGACCGCCTTTGAATTCTGGGTGCTTGCCATTATGGTCGGCCTGTTCCAGGGCGGTGTGCAGGCGCTCAGCCGTAGCTACTTCGGCCGCATTATTCCCAAGGAAAAGTCCAACGAGTACTACGGCTTCTTTGATATCTTTGGCCGCTATGCAAGTGTCATGGGCACCTTCTTGGTGTCGGTCGTCACCTCGCTGACCGGCAACCCCTCGCTGGGCGTCCTGTCTATCGGCGTGCTGCTGGTGGTGGGCTTTGTGCTGCTGGTCCGTCTGTCCTGCATGTCTCAGACGGCAGAGCAGGCCGCATAGGAACTTGCCGGTAATTGCGTCCGCCGCGATACTCTTTTGGGGTTATCCGCAATAAACATTCTGACTTTCGAACAATGATTAGCCCAAGTGGGTATGATGGAGTCAGCTAGGTCGCGGGGCGTCGCCTGTGTTTGGCGGCGTCCCGTTTTTGTGTTGCAGGGAGGGTAAGGCATGAACGCCACGGTCGTGATTCCAACGTATTGGGCGGGCGATGACGCTCGCGCAAACGCCCCTGGCACCTATGACCATTCGACACGACTCAACGCCGACAATCCCGAACTCGACCGCTGCCTGGTCTCGCTTGAGCAGGTACGTGACATCCCGCGCATCATCCTTTTGGTGGTCTGTCCCGTTTCTGCCACAGCCGATGTGTCGCTGCGCGTGCACGAGATTGTCGACGCGCATCCCACGCTCAAGGTCACCGTTGTTACCAACACCCAGGCCTCGCGCATCGCAGACCGGGTTGCTCAGATCGCACCCAAGGGTTCGGGCGAGTGCGTGAGTCTGCGAGGCTACGGCGCCATCCGCAACATGGGGCTAGCCTGTGCCGCTGTGCTGGGGCATGACGCGGTTATCTTTTTGGATGACGATGAGACTGTCATCGACGCCGACTTTATGAAGCGCGCGACCTATGCGCTGGGCCAGCAGACGCGTCAGGGCCTGCCGATTTTGGTCAAGAGCGGTTACTTTTACGATCGCGACGGATCCCCGCTGGCGCCCACGGACAAGGTGGGCATCTGCCATCGTTGGTGGACCAAGCGCATCGAGTTCAACCGTTGGATGAAAAAGGCGCTCTCGGGCACCCGCATCTCGCGCTCCAACTACGTGTGCGGCGGCCTGATGGCCCTGCACGCCCGCGCCTTTACGCGTGTGGCCTTTGATCCGTTTATCACCCGTGGCGAGGATCTGGATTACCTCTTTAACATGCGCATGTTTGGCTATGACGTGTGGTTTGACAACGAGTGGGCCGTTCGTCACCTGCCGCCCGAGTCCGAGAAGCGCTCACCGCGCTTTATGCAGGATGTATACCGTTGGTACTACGAACGGGCCAAGTTGACGTTCGCCGCGCATCAAAAGGAGCTCATCCCCGTTACGGCGGCATCGCTCATGCCCTACCCGGGCCCGTGGATTTCGCGCGAGCTCGACGACCGCGTGCGCAAGACCGCTATGGTCCGCAGCGTGTTTACCCGCGAGCATGAGGGCTACCTGCGCATCTGGCGCCATGGTATCGACGAGGCAAAGGCCTATGCGCGCCAAAACGCTGCAAGCTATCTGCGTTTCCAGAGCTTTTGGCCCAAGATCATGGACGGGCTTTGGCGTGACGCACAACTGATCAGTATCCTGGAGGGGGCCGAATGATCGACCGCCGCGCCCAGCGCGATAGTTCAATATCAATCTTTCGCATCATTGCCGTTGCCTGCGCCATTTGCGTGCTGGTGTACTTTATTTTTGCCTTGGTGACCGGTATCGAGCCGATCGCCACGGTGATTGCCTGCGCGCTGCTGTGCATCTTTCTGTGCATCTTTATCTTTTTGACGCTCAATCCCGATTCGGTGCGCTCCCAGTACACCGAGGAGACGCTCTCGGTGGCCTCGGCCATGCTCGAGGACATTAAGGGCGGTCTGACGCAGGAATCGGCGCGTTTGGTGTGCCGGCGCATTTTGCCCGAGACGCGCGCCATGACGGTGGCCATCACCGACGAGGACAACGTGCTTGCCTGCGCGGGCGAGTTTGAGGAAAAACTGCTGCCCGATACTCCCATCCACACGCTTGCCACGCGCTACGTTATCGAACATGGCATCGTGCAGTCGTTCAACCGTATGGTGGATGTCGTGGGTTCGGACGGCTCGCACAACCAAGTCCCCGCCGGCATTATCGCTCCCATCAAGGTGGGCGATCGTACCGTCGGCACGCTCAAGTTCTACTACAAGACCCCGCGCGCCGTCGACCGTACCCAGTACGCGCTTGCCTCGGGCTTTGCCGAGATCTTGTCCACGCAGCTCGCCATCCACGAGCTCGAGGTGCAAAAGGAACTCACGGCGCGCGCTGAGGTGCGTGCGCTGCAGGCGCAGATTAACCCGCACTTCCTGTTCAACACGCTGAACACCATTGCATCGTTTACGCGCACCGACCCGTTGCGGGCCCGCGAACTGCTTCGTGAGTTCTCATCGTTCTATCGTGCCACGCTCGACAACTCGGGATCGCTTATTCCGGTCTCGCGCGAGGTCGCACAGACCAAGCGCTACCTTACCTTTGAGAAGGCCCGCTTTGGCGAGGACCGCGTGCTTGCGACGTTCGATGTGTCCGAGGACGTGGAAGATACGCTGGTGCCGGCGTTCGTGATCCAGCCGATTGTCGAGAACGCCGTACGTCATGGTATGGGCGATGACGACGCCCTGAGGATCGACGTGACCGTTCACCAAGACGGCGAGGATGCAATCTTGATTGCCGTGGCCGATAATGGCGTGGGCATGGATGAGGGTACCGCCGCCAGACTGTTTGACGAGCGCTCTGCCCGTCCCGACGCCAGCTCTCCCCAGGGTGGCGGCGCCGGTGTGGCCATGCACAATATTTCGGAGCGCATCCATCGCTTTTATGGGCCGCACTCCTATACGCGTGTCGAATCGGCGCCGGGCAAGGGCACCAAAGTGCTCCTTCATCTTGATTTGTCAGAGAGCATCTTTGACATTCAAGAGTAAAATAAAAGGCTACGGGCTCAACGTCATGCGACGGATGCCCGGCGTAGTTAGTTGACGAAAGGTTTTATCCCTATGCTGCGTGCGATGATTGTGGATGATGAGGCGCCGGCTCGCTCGGAGCTTCGCTTCCTGCTCGAGCAAACGGGCAAGATCGGCACGATCACGGAGGCGTCGAGCGTCCGCTCCGCCATCGAGATGCTTATGGAAAGTCGCGTGGATGTCGTGTTTCTCGATATTTCGATGCCCGGTGCCTCGGGCCTGCAACTTGCCGAGGCGCTGCATAAGCTCAAAAATCCGCCGGCGATCGTGTTTGTGACTGCGTATAGTGACCATGCGGTCGAGGCATTCGACGTGGATGCCGTCGATTATCTGATGAAGCCGGTCGAGGAAGCTCGCTTGGATCGCGCGATCGAGAAGGTCATGCAACGCGCCAAGCCGGTTACGGACAGCAAGGTGACCATCGAGCGTATCCCGGTGGAAAAGGGCGGCCGCAAGGTGCTCATTCCCGTGGACGACATTCGCTTTATCATGGCCAAGGACGATTACTCCTGCATCTATACCGTCGATGATCGCTTTTTGTCGACGACCTCGCTGGCGCAGTTCGAGGCCAAGCTCTGCGACTTTGGCTTCTTCCGTGTTCACCGCCGCTATATCGTCAACTTGGCGTGCGTCACGGACGTCGAGACGGTGCCCTCGGGTGCCATTCAGCTGGGTATTACGGGCGTCGACGAACGCGTGCCGGTTTCGCGCCGCCGCGTCGTGCCGCTCAAGAAGGCCCTGAGTCTCTAGCACACTGGCCCCGCAGCCCTGTAGACCCATCGTCTGCGGAGCCGTGGGGCCTTTTTTGTATGTATCTGCCGAATCGTTTTTTGCGGAAGGGATCCCATGAACAGCGCAAGCGCCAAGCGTATCGACATCATCTCGGACACCCACGGCTATCTTTCGCCTGCGCTCCTGGATGAGCTTGAAGGCGCAGACCTGATTATCCACGCCGGCGACCTCACGTCAGAGATGGACTACGAGCACCTATGCACCATCGCCCCCGTGCGGGCCGTACTGGGCAACAACGATTACTACCGCGACTACGGCCCCGATGTAGACCGTCTTGCGCTCTTTACCTACGAAGGCCTCAAATTCGCCGTAGCCCACTACCGCGAAGACCTTCCGGTGGGATCCGTAGACGTAGCCATCAACGGCCACACCCACGTAACCAAAGAAGCCCAAGTGGGCCGTTGCTTAGTCCTCAACCCGGGCAGCGCCAGCTACCCCAGAGGCACCCGAGGCCCCACCATGGCCAGAATGCTAGTAAAAGACGGCAAGATACTGAGCACTAAGTTTATTGACCTAGACTAACCGCAACAAAAACGGGGGATGCAGATGCGTTCTCCGTTTCCATTTGAGCCAATGGCCGAGCTTCAACAAAAACCTTAGACAACCCCGCCGCGGAGAACGGGGCCGCCGAGCCGCGAAGCGGCGAGCAACAACAACGGCTCGAACAATGTGACGGCAGGGAGGGTCTCCGGGGCCGGCGGGCGCGGGTTAAGTTTGTCGCGAGTTCCGCACGCAAAGGAAAGCACTTAATGTGCTTTCCGTCTTGCGCAGGACTGTAGAGCAGCAAACTTAACCCGCGCCCGCCGGCCCCGGAGACCCTCCCGGAGGGATCGAAAAATTTTTTCAAAAAAGTTGTTGCGCGCCGGACAGACTTCTGTGTATACTAATCCCCGCAGCGCACGCGAGCGGAAACAAACGCGAACGCCTGCCTGGGGAGTTAGCTCAGTTTGGTTAGAGCGCCGGCCTGTCACGTCGGAGGTCGCGGGTTCGAGCCCCGTACTTCCCGCCAACGCAATTAAAGCCACGTCTTCGGATGTGGCTTTTTGCGTTTGATACACTTTGTTTCGATAGAACGATCGCCCTGAGGCATCTTTGCCCAGAATCCCCGCGCCTTCGGGAACGCAAGTAAAATCCAATAAGCATATCTGTCTAAACAGCAGCTTTGTTGCGCAACACCTGTTCAACGAGACAGGGGGTTAGGTTATACTAAATTGCACTGTAGGCCGCATCTGATGCATTTCGCTCCAAGCGCGGCACTCAGTGGATATCCTATTTATCATTTGGATGTCCTAGCGGGCATTTAGCGTCTCGACACAAGCTCGGCCCCGGAGCTCGTTCGAGCTGTTCGTATTCCTTGAAAGGGGAAAAATGGACATATCGAGGAAGACTGATTACGCCCTTCGTATGCTGGCGATGCTTGCCGAGGATCCGGAGCGTTTGCTTTCTGTTCGCACCGCTGCCGAAGAGGTCAATGTCCCGTATTCGTTTGCCCGTTCGATTCAGCACGGTTTGGTCCAGGCCGGTATTGTGGAGAGCCTGCGTGGCGTCCACGGTGGCATGCGCCTTAAGGTGAGCCCCGACGATGTCACGATCCGTCAGGTCGTAGAGGCCGTTCAGGGCCCCATGGTTATGAACGACTGCACCGCGCCCGACGGCGACTGTGCGCGCATGGGCACGTGCTGCTATCATCCCCTGTGGGCCGGAGCTCAAGCGTTGATGCGCGACTACCTCGATTCCGTTTCGCTGGGCGATATCGTCGCTCACCGCCAGTTCCCGGCCGTCGATTCCAAGTTCGCCGACCGCGATGCGTTTCCCGAGTACGCCACCTGTGCGTGTGCTTGCCAGGAGGAATAGCGCCGCATAAGGAGCATAGATATGATGCAGGACCCCTTTCGTTCGATGATTCGATCGGAAGGGGTCCTGCGCTATCGCGACCTTCCGTGGCGACGTACGCGTGATCCGTACATTATTTGGCTCTCCGAGGTCATGCTGCAGCAGACGCAGGTGCCGCGCGTGGAGACACGCATGCCGGCGTGGCTCGAGCACTTTCCGACTGTGCAGGCACTTGCGCAGGCCGCCCCCTCCGATGTCTTGGATGCGTGGCAGGGGATGGGCTACAATCGCCGCGCTCTGGCGCTCCATAGGGCCGCGCAGTGCGTTGTGGAGGACTGGGACGGGGAGTTTCCGCGCGAGACGCGCGATCTGGTCGCCCTGCCCGGTATTGGGCCGGCGACGGCGCAGGGCATTCGGTCGTTCGCATTCGATCTTCCGGGTGTGTATCTGGAGACCAACGTGCGCACGGTCTTTCTGCATCATTTCTTTCCCGATGTGCCGGCCGTTCCCGATCGCGAGCTGGTGCCGCTGATTCAGGCCGCCTGTCCGGCGGCTCCCGGTGCGACGGCGGATGAGATCGCTCCCTTTGCTGCGCCTCAAGACGATGCCGACACGCCGCGTGCGTGGTATTACGCGCTGCTGGATTATGGCGCGTATCTTAAGAAGACGTTGCCCAATCCGTCTAGGCGATCGGCGGGCTATAGTCGCCAGTCCAAGTTTGAGGGTTCGCGCCGTCAAAAGCGCGCCCACATCGTGCGCATGCTGCTGGCAGCGCGCGATGGGCAGCCGGCGGGTGTTACGCTCGATGAAGCCGTTGCAGGCGTTAACGAGATGGAGGCGGCAGCCGGCCGAGAGCCGGTCGAGCGCGAGCCGGTCGCGAGCATTCTGACCGATCTGGAGCGCGAGGGCTTCTGCCGCTCCGAGGGCGATCGTTGGCTGAGCGTATAGCTCGCCCGAATTTGAAAAACGGGATTGTAAGGTTTAGATTCTCGGCATGAGGGCATCCTAAAGACAAGGGCCGCTCAAAGCCTATGGGCGGCATGTGTTGAAGGGAAGTACACCTATGGATTTTGAGAACTCCCAAACCAAGAAGAACCTCGAGACCGCTTTTGCCGGTGAGTCCCAGGCGCACACCAAGTATCGCTACTACGCATCTAAGGCCAAAAAGGACGGCTACGTGCAGATCTCGAATATCTTTGCCGAGACCGCAGGCAACGAGTCCGAGCACGCCAAGCTGTGGTTTAAGTATCTGCACGACGGCGCCGTTCCCGACACCCTGGACAACTTGCGTGATGCCGCTGCGGGCGAGAACTACGAGTGGACCACGATGTACGACGAGTTTGCCAAGACCGCCGAGGAGGAGGGCTTTGCCGAGATCGCCGCGAAGTTCCGCGGCGTCGCTGCTGTCGAGAAGGCTCACGAGGAGCGCTACAACAAACTCGTCGAGCGCATTGAGTCGGGCGAGGTGTTTGAGCGCGAGGGCGTAAAGGTGTGGAAGTGCCTGAACTGCGGGCACCTGCATGTTGGTGCCGAGGCGCCCGAGGTGTGCCCGGTTTGTAACCACCCCAAGGCGTACTTCGAGGAGCAGGTGGTGAACTACTAGCGCGTGGCGCTGGCTGCTGCGGAGCGCAGGGCGGGGAAATACCTTTCCCTCTCGCTCACGGCTCCGCAGGGTCGCGCGAGGCAAAGGTATTTCCCCGCCCTGCGCTCCGGCTTCGGGTCGTCGCTTGCTCGTTACTGAAAAGCTGATATTAAAGTTTGTGTGCCGCCCCTTATGGGGCGGCACGTTTTTGTATGGGGACTGGTTGGGATGGCACCGTTCATGGGTGGGGTACACTGGGTAGTGGCGTTTTAGTTTATTTCCTGTTGTGGGGTGTTTTTGTATGGGTAAGAAGTCTCGGGCTCGGGTGGCTGCGGCGGGGACTCGTCTTGATCCTGAGCGTCGAGTTGTTGAGAGCAGCAAGGCTGAGCGTGCCGATAAGGACAAGAAGGTTGGGGCGCATGCTCATCCTGAGTGGGCGCCTCATTTGAATACGGCGAGCGAGGATCTGACTGCTAAGTTGTTTACTCTGATCGAGGTTATCTTGGGCGTGGTGCCCGTGGCGGTCATTGGCTTGTTCTTGGCTTCGAAAGATGCCACGAGTGTCGATAAACTCACCGAGGTCTTTTCGCAGGAGCCCTCGATGGTGGTCACGTTTATTTCTGCGTGCCTGCAGCCGTTTGTGGCGTACATGCTGTACATGATCTTTCGCAAATACTGCGAGGGCGATGCGGGCTTTGCCGCCGGCAACCTAATCGGCCTCTTGTGCTCCGAGATTTTGCTGCTCAATATTCCCGGCGTCATCGGCATGGGCATCTTGTTGTGGCGCGTGTGGCGCAATGTTGCCCCGCATTTCGAGAGCTGGCTGTTTGAGCGCCGTGCAATGGGCGTGCTGGTCGACATCGCGGGCTCACTCGTGATCCTAGTCCTGGCGTTTATGTGTGCCACCGCAGCTCGAGGTCTTGCGGGCATGTAATCTGCTTTTACCGACTGCGGAGCGCGGGGCAACTGCTGGCTTTACCGCTCTGGGTGTCAGACCCGCGGCGTATCCCTTTCCCTCTCGCTCACGGCTGCGCAGGGTCGCGCGAGGCAAAGGCATACGCCGCGGGCCTGACGGCGCGGGCTTGCCAACGAGTTTTGGCTCATAGATTGGTTTGTGTGCCGCCCCTTTGGGACGGCACTTTTTGTGTGGGTGGACAGTTAGTTCAGATACGTATAAATCGAGCTGCTTAATAGCTGGGCTTGGAGCCTTCGGACGCCTTTAGATGACCTGAAGCGCTTGATTTTGGGCTTTAAATGCCCGTTTTGAGGACCAAATAACGCTTAACTAAGCGTCTGAACGCTTCGTTAGGGGGTCTGATTTATACATATCTGAACTAACTGTCCAGGCTGCTTCGCTTGGGGCTGTCACGTTTTACTTGAGGTCCCGGTCTCCACAATTTTCGTCAAGCTTTTGGTTAGATTTTGGTCAGCTGGCGTAAGGGTGGAAGGCCAAAAGATTGCTGGCGAAAAAAGCTCAGAGAAAGTGCTGGTAGGGGAGTTGTTGAGCTTTTCGACAGCTTTTGAGCAAAAGAAACTTTGTGGCTATTGCCAGCGATTACGTTGTCGCGGTCATGGCGGTGCGGGATGCTGGTCGTAAGCGTCGAATGCCCCGATTTTGGAGGCCAACATGGATCTGTTTCTTGAGACCCCGCAGCAACAAGCTGAGCGCATGCTGCGTCAGCAGCAACGACTCATGGAGATGCAAATGCAAGGGGTTGCCAACCAGGCACCCGTGCAAAACGTCGTGCCCGCTGCTGTACCTGCAGCTGTGCCCGGGTGTGAATCGGCGCCAGAGGCCTATTCCGTACAGCAAGATTCATATGCGCAGGAGCTCGCGTTCGACAAACGCCGCGCGCGCCGCCGCCGTTTGGGCCAGCGCCTGCGCACATTGGCGATGATCGTGCTCATCCCGCTGGGGCTTGCGGCCATCTTTCTGGTGTCGTATGCCCTCACGTGCATCCTCAACGGCGCATCGCCCAACGAGGTGCTCCAGCATCTAGCGGCCCTGGGCCAGCGCCTGGGCGACGTCATAACAACCATCCGCGCCGGCTGGGAGAGTTAGCGTTTTGATGCCTGTGGCCCAAAATCCATTTGCCCGATTGCCGCGGAGCGCTCGGTGCGTGTGGCGGGGTAAGATTGATCGCGGTTTTGATTGATAATCGATTGGGTTTGTTGGGCGGAATGTATGTCTGCTATTGATGTTGTGCTTGTTGTAATCGCCTTAGTGGCGGTGGGGGTTGCTGTGGCTTGCGCCCTGCAGCTTAAGGGTCTTCGTGCCGAGCTGCGGGAACGTGGCGACAAGGGCGCGGAGACGCTGGCGGCACTTGAACAGGCCAACAATGCACTCGACGCCCTTAATGTGGCGTTGGCAGAAACCCGCCGCACGGCAAACGCCATCGCGCAGCAGCAGACGACCGACGCCGCCGTAGAGCAGCAGCGCTACCTGACCATTGCGCGCGAGTTCTCGCAGGCTGGCGACCGTATGGACGACCTGCGCCGTGAGACGGCCCAACAGCTGGGCGCCAACCGCGAGGGCATCGAGCACCGCCTGGACAAGGTGCGCGAGACGGTCGATGTCCAGCTGGGCGCCATCCGCAAGGATAACAACGTGCAGCTCGATCAGATGCGCGCGACGGTGGACGAGAAGCTCTCCCGCACGCTCAACGATCGCCTGTCGGCATCGTTTAAGCAGGTGAGCGACCAGCTCGAGGCTGTGTACAAGGGTTTGGGCGATATGCAGTCCATTGCCACCGGCGTAGGCGATCTTAAGCGCGTGCTGGGCAATGTGAAGGCGCGCGGCATTTTGGGCGAGGTGCAGCTGGGCGCGATTCTGGCGGATATTCTCACGCCCGATCAGTATCTGGAAAACGTCGCCACCAAGCCTGGTGCCTCGGAGCGGGTTGAGTTTGCCGTCAAGCTGCCGGTGGACGAGGGCGACCCCGTGCTGCTGCCGATCGACTCTAAGTTTCCCGGCGATGCGTACGAGCACCTGCTTGACGCGCAAGAGTCGGGCGACGCGGAGGCCGTCGCCGCCGCGCGCAAGACGCTCGACACCATGGTGAAGCGCGAGGCAAAGGACATCTGCGAAAAGTACCTGAGCGTACCCGCGACCACCAACTTTGGCATTATGTTCGTGCCGTTTGAGGGCCTGTATGCCGAGGTCGTCAGTCGCCCCGGGCTTATCGAGACCCTGGGCCGCGACTATCACGTCAACGTTGCCGGCCCCAGCACCATGGCCGCCATTCTCAACAGCCTGCAGATGAGCTACCAGACGTTTAGGCTGCAAAAACGTACCGACGACGTACTGCGCGTGCTCTCCGCCGTCAAGGCCGAGCTGCCGCGTTATCAGGCGGCGCTGCGCCGCGCCCAGCAGCAGATCGAGACCGCGGGCAAAACGGTCGAGGGCATCATTACCACGCGCACCAACGTCATGGAGCGCAAACTCAAGGACATCGACGCGCTGGAAGACGCGCGGGAGGCCGACGCGATTTTGGGCTTGGAGTCCGCAGACCTGCCCGCAGACCAAAAAGACGAGGACTAGCTGCATCTGACGGCGGGGCGCCTGCGCAAGCACGGCGCGGGCGCTTTTCGCATCGCGCTTGCCTGAAGTGCGCTTCAATGTGCAACAATGGCGTTTCGCCCTATCAGATGCGAAAGGAAGCCCATGTCTCAGAGAAGCACCAGCCCGCTCAGCCGCTCCACCGTGCGCCGCACGTTGCAGCGGTTTTGGGGTGTCACGCGCACGCAGCCGCTGATTGTCTTTCTCTCGGTGCTCTCGTCGTCGGGCTACATCTTTTTGCTGACGTTTGCCAATACCTATGTGATGGCCCTCATTGTCGACCGCATTCAAGTCGGTCCCGTGGCGGGTGGCCAGGTGTTTGAGGTCTTCGGCCCCTATATCCTGGCGCTCGTACTCGTTAACCTGGTGGGTCAGATCCTCTCCAAGCTACAGGACTACACCGTCTACAAGCTCGAGATTGCGGGCAACTATCACCTGGCGCGTCTGTGCTTCGACACGCTCTCCAACCAATCCATGACATTCCATACCAGCCGCTTTGGCGGATCGCTTGTGAGCCAGGCAAGCCGTTTTATGAGCGGCTATACGGGTCTGGTGGACGTAACGGTGTATTCGCTCATCCCCACCATCACCTCGGTCATCTGCACCGTGGCCGCACTCGCCCCGGTGGTGCCGACGTTTACCGTGATCCTGGTGGGCATCATGGTCGTCTACATTGCGTTTGTCTGGCTTATGTACAAGCGCATCATGCCGCTTTCGGCCGCGACGTCCGCCGCGCAGAACAAGCTCTCGGGCGTGCTCTCCGACGCGGTCACGAACATCTTGGCCGTCAAGACTTGCGGGCGCGAGGACTTTGAACGTGATCTGTTCGATACCGCCGACCGCGCCGCGCGCGACGCCGAGACGGTCTCGATGCACGCCATGATGCAACGCAACTTTACGACCTCGGGCCTTATCGTCATCACCATGGCTGTGGTGAGCGTGTTCGTCGCGGGCGGCAACGCGTGGTTTGGCATCTCGGCCGGCACGCTCGTCATGATCTTTACCTATACGTACAACCTCACCATGCGCCTGAACTACGTGAGCTCCATGATGCAGCGCATCAACCGCGCGCTGGGCGATGCGGCCGAGATGACGCGCGTGCTGGACGAGCCGCGTCTGGTGGCAGACGACGAGAACGCCTCCGAGCTCAAGGTGCGCGAGGGCGCGATTGATTTTGAGCACCTGAGCTTTGCATACCGTGATGCCGCGGCGGACGAGAGCGTGTTCGACGACCTGACGCTCCATGTGGCGGCGGGCCAGCGCGTGGGCCTGGTGGGCAAATCGGGCTCGGGCAAGACGACGCTTACCAAGCTGTTGCTGCGCTTGGACGATGTGCAGGGCGGCCGCGTGCTCGTGGACGGCCAGGACGTCTCGCGCTGTACGCAGCAGAGCCTGCGCCGTCAGGTGGCCTACGTGCCACAGGAGGCGCTGCTGTTCCACCGCTCCATTCGCGAGAATATCGCCTACGGCCGCCCCGACGCCACCGACGAGCAAATTCGTGAGGCGGCGCGCCTGGCCAATGCCCTGGAGTTTATCGACCGCCTGCCCCATGGCTTTGACACCATGGTGGGCGAGCGCGGCGTTAAGCTTTCGGGCGGCCAGCGCCAGCGCGTGGCCATTGCCCGTGCCATCCTCACCGACGCGCCGATTCTGGTACTCGACGAGGCGACGTCTGCCCTCGATAGCGAGTCCGAGGCGTTGGTGCAGGAAGCTCTCGAGAACCTGATGCGCGGCCGCACCTCCATTGTGGTGGCGCATCGCCTGTCCACCGTGGCGGCGCTCGACCGCATCGTGGTGCTGGCGGATAGCGAGATCGTCGAGGACGGCACGCATGTGCAGCTCGTCGAGGCGGGTGGCGAGTACGCGAGTCTGTGGAGCCGTCAGACCGGCGCATTCTTGGAGGCGTAAGCGTCTAGGACGTGGGACAATTGTGCCCATAAGTTTATTGTGCCGTTGAGCCGAGGAGTCGTTATGCCACGCGAGACCAATGCCGCCAAGCGCGAGCGCGCCATCGAGGTGTGTGAGCGCCTCAACCGTCGCTATGGCCCGGTCGAGTGCTTTTTGGACCACGAGAATCCCTTCCGCCTGCTGATCGCGGTGCTACTCTCGGCGCAAACGACCGACGCGCAGGTCAACAAGGTGACGCCGCGGCTGTTTGCCCAGTGGCCCACGCCCGAGGCCATGGCCGGGGCGAGCGTGGCTGACGTGGCGGACACCATTAAGTCACTCGGCTTTTATAAGAGTAAGGCCAAGCATGCCGTGGAGGCCGCCCAGATGATCGTTGCTGACTACGGCGGCGAGGTACCGGCCGACATGAAGGAGCTTGTAAAGCTGCCGGGCGTGGGGCGCAAGACGGCGAACATCGTACTCAACGTGGGGTACGGCATCGTGGAAGGCATCGCAGTGGATACGCACGTCAACCGCATTGCGCACCGCCTGATGCTGAGTCCCAAGACGCATGCCAAGGAGCCGCTCAAGACCGAGCAGGATCTGCTCAAGATTTTGCCGCACGAGTATTGGGAGTCGGTCAACCATCAGTGGATCACCTTCGGTCGCGAAATCTGCGATGCCCGCAAACCCAAGTGCGACGAGTGTCCGCTGGCAGATTTGTGCCCCAGCGTGCGCGTAGCGGGGTAGGGCGGAATGCATCTTCGTCTGGCGTTTTTTGCAGGGCCGGGTTTGCCCTTGAGCAGGAGTCCTCTCCATACGCTACCATGACAAACAATGATCTTTGACGTACGACCCGCCGAGCTTGCCCCGGCGGGCTTTTGGCGTTGCGATGCCGGAGGAACAGCATGCTCATTCACCGTATAGCCGCGCAGCTCTACACTGCCGAGGCACTGCAGACCGTCGAGGCCGGACTCGATGCCGGCGAGGACGTGACGTTGGCCGTGTCGCAGTCGGGTCGCACGCTTATGGCGGCCGCCCAGTTTGCGCGCCGTCCGCGTCCCACGGTCTATATCGTGAGCGGCGAGGACGCTGCCGATCGCGCCGCGCGCAGCCTGGCCGCCTATGTGGGCCTGGCGCACGTGTGCCGCTTTCCCGAGCGCAAGGACTACCCGTGGCGCGAGCAGGCGCCCGACGATGCCGTGGTGGCGCAGCGCTGCGAGGCCCTGGGACGCATCGTGCGCGGTGACAACTGCATTATGGTTGCCTCGGCCCGCGCGTTGCTGCGTTGCGTGCCGCCAGTCGAGAGCCGCTACTGGGAGTCCACGACCTTTGCGGTGGGCGAGGAGATCCCTTTTGACGAGGTGCCGCAGCGCCTGGTGGGCATGGGCTATACCAATGCCGGTGCCGCCGACGCGCCCGGCCTGTTCCGCGTGCACGGTGATACCGTCGAGGTGTTCCCCGCGCAGGAGAAGGCACCCGTGCGCATTGAGTTCTTTGGCGACGAGATTGATCGCATCCGCCGCATGGTGAGTTCCACGGGGCAGACCATCGGCAACGAGGACAGCATCGAAATCTTCCCCTGCCGCGAGCTGGCGCTCACCGACGAGGCCGTTCACAACATGCACGTGGCGCTCTACCGCGCCAGCCAGGACGACAGTAAGCTGGCGGCGCTGCTCGAGATGGTGGATGCACGCATCGTCACGCCCGAGCTCGACCGCTTTTTGCCGGTGATGTACGGCCAGACCGTGAGCCCGCTGTCGCATGTGAGCGGCCAGGCGCTCGTGGTGCTGTCCGAGCCGCGCTCGCTGTTCGACGACTGCCTGCGCGCCTACGAGGATATCGAGGCACGCGCCGGCGAGGCGGGGATTGACCGCTTGGACGGTCTGTACGTGCGCGCCCAGCAGCTCGACTTTGGTGCCCAGCAGCGCTTGAACTACGTGAGCTTGATTCGTGCCGGTGGTGCGGTGACGGCAGAGCTCAAGATTGAGCAGCCGGCCATCGCGGGCTCGGACAATCGCTTTATGACGCGCATCCAGGAGGTCGTGGGCAAGCGCTATGCCTGCGTGTTTGCCATCCCCGACCGCGGTGCACGCGAGTCGATGGAGCTCACCTTTGGCGATGAGGGTATTACCTTTGAGGAGTCGCTGACGGCCGCGCCCGAAAACGCGGGCGCTATTGGCGACCGTGTGCGCGTGGCGGCGGCGGATTCTGCCGATCGTGCTGTCCGCCAGGATGCTCATGCTGCAATTCGCGAACGCAAGGCCGACGCGCTCAACGCCCGCTCGCTCGAGGCGGGCGCGGCCCAGGCTGCCGCCGGTGCCGCCGTGCCCACCATCTCGCGCGGACGCGTGACCTTTGTGGATGCCGCTCTGCCGCAGGGTGTGGTGGTGCCCGATGCCAACCTGGCCGTGTTCTCGATCGCCGACCTTAACGCCCGCATGGACGCCAACCGCGCGCGCAGCCGCCGCAAGGTGGACATTACGCAGATCACGTTCCCGTTTAAGCCGGGCGACTACGTGGTGCACGCCACTCACGGCATCGCGCTCTTTAGCGAGATCGCGCGCCAGGAAGTGGGCGGCAAGGAGCGCGACTACTTTTTGCTGGAATATGCCGACGGCGACAAGCTCTACGTGCCGCTGGAGCAGGTTGACCGCATTACGCGCTACGTTGGTCCCGACGGCGACAAGCCGCGCCTGACCAGGCTCAACACCGCCGACTGGACGCGTGCCACCAACAAGGCGCGCAAGAACGCCAAAAAGCTGGCGTTTGACCTGGTCGATCTGTATACGCGCCGCTCTTCGATTACCGGTATCGCTTGCCCGCCCGACACGCCCGAGCAGATCGAGATGGAGCAGAGCTTCCCCTACGACGAGACGCGCGATCAGCTGGAGGCCATCGCCGATATTAAGGCCGATATGGAGGCGCCCAAGCCCATGGACCGCCTGCTGTGCGGAGACGTGGGCTTTGGCAAGACCGAGGTCGCCCTGCGCGCGGCGTTTAAGTGCGTGGACTCCGGTCGCCAGGTCATGGTGCTCTGCCCCACGACCATTCTGGCCCAGCAGCACTACGAGACGTTCTTTGAACGCTTTGCCCCGTTTGGCCTTGAGGTCGAGGTGCTCAGCCGCTTTCGCACGCCGGCGCAGCAAAAGCGCGCACTCAAGGCGTTTGCCGAGGGCACGATTGATGTGCTCATCGGCACGCATCGCCTGCTTTCGGCCGATGTGAACCCCAAGAACCTGGGCCTGGTGATCATTGACGAGGAGCAGCGCTTTGGCGTGCAGCACAAGGAGCAGCTCAAGAACCTGCGCGAGCAGATTGACGTGCTCACGCTTTCGGCCACGCCCATCCCGCGTACCATGCAGATGGCCACGAGCGGCGTGCGCGATATGAGCCTGATTACCACGCCGCCGACTGGGCGCCGCCCCGTGATCGTGCACGTGGGGGAGTACGACCCCGACGTGGTGAGCGCGGCGATTCGCCTGGAGGTGGGTCGCGGCGGACAGGTGTACTACGTGTCCAACCGCGTCAAGACCATCGATGACGCTGTGGCACGCGTGCACGAGGCCGCGCCCGAGGCGCGCGTGGGCGTGGCGCACGGCAAGATGAGCCCGCGCGAGGTCGAGGACGTGATGATCGAGTTCGCGACCAAAAAGATCGATGTGCTCATCGCCACGACCATCGTGGAGAGTGGCATCGACAACGCGACCGCCAACACGCTCATCATCGAGGACTCGCAGCGCCTGGGTCTGGCACAGCTTTACCAGCTCAAGGGCCGTGTGGGCCGTTCTGTCACGCAGGCCTACGCGTACTTTATGTTCCCGGGCGAGCTGCCGCTCACCGAGGAGGCCACGGCGCGCCTGACTGCACTTTCCGAGTTCCAGGACCTGGGCAGCGGCATGCGTATCGCCATGCGCGACCTGGAGATTCGCGGCGCCGGTTCGCTGATGGGCGCTGAGCAGCACGGCAACCTGTCGAGCGTGGGCTTTGACCTGTTTACGCAGATGTTGGGCCAGGCCGTGGCCGAGGCGCGCGGCGATGACGATGCCGGCGTGGAGGCGGCGAGCGTGGGCATTAATCTGCCTGCCGATTACTTCTTGTCCGAGGAGTACCTGCCGGCGGTGGACCAGCGCGTGCTCGTGTACCGCAAGCTCGCGGCGGCCGAGGACCTGGAGAGCATCGACGAGGTGCAGGAAGAGACCGAGGCCGCGCACGGTGAGCTGTCGTTGGCGGGGCTCAACCTGTTCAACCGCGCGCGCATCCGTATCCGCGGCGAGCGCCTGGGGCTCGAGAGCGTCACGCTCAGCGGTGGGCGCATTACCTTCCTGGGGGTTGACGTTCCCAAGAAGGTAGCCTTTGAGTTTAAGAATCGGTACGGCGCGGTGAACTTCCCCAAGAGCCGCAAGCTGTCGGTGCCCTACAAGGCGGGCGCCGGTGCGGGCAGCGGCCTGGGTCGCGGTCTCGATGCCAACGACGGCACCGGCCCCGTGGCAGCCGCCCTCATGCTGCTGCAGCAGCTGGGTGCGAGCGACGACGACTAACGGGTCGACGTTGCAAACGCCCCATTTGGGCACTCTGGTTCCATCGAAAGGAAAGCATGTTCGGATACATCTACAAGAAAGACGTCGCCATTATCGCGGTTGTTTTGTGCCTTTGTCTGGGCGTGGGCAGTTTCTTCGATTATCAGATCTCGAGCGCGCTGTTCAACATCGGCAGCATGTACGGCCGCTTTATCGAGGCCGCCGGCGAGCTGCCGTTTGAGCTGACGGCGAGCGTCGCGGGCGTTATGCTCGTGCGCGCGGTGCGTCCCGACTCCAGGGGGAGCAAATGGCTCGCCGTGCTCGGCATCCTCGTCAACGTTGGCCTGGCCGGCTACGAGATCGTCTCGTCCCTGAAGGTTGGCGGCAAACTCATCGCTGTCCAGTTGGTGCTGACGTTTGTGCTGGTCATCGCTGCTAACCTTGTCGTCTATCGCCTCACGCGCGACACCGACTCCGACGAGCTCACGCGCTGGGCGCTGATGGCGCTTGCCGTGTGGGTCGCTCAGGCCATCATCCTCAACGTGGTTGTCAAGCCGCTGTGGTCGCGCCCGCGCATGCGCGTGATCGAGGTCACGCCGGGGCTCAATTATCAGCCGTGGTGGGTGATTGGCAACCCCGACAAGTGGAGCTATATTGCGGCCGGCGTAATCAAGGACGGCTTTAAGTCGTTTGCGAGCGGACACACGGCGCACGCGGCGATCGGTCTTATGCTTGCCGGGCTTCCTGCGGCGTCCTTTAAGGAAAAGCCGTCGCGCCGTCGCGTGGTCTTTTGGACGGCGGCTGCGGTTGCGGCGCTCGTCGCCTTTGGCCGCATTGTGATCGGTGCGCACTTTTTGACTGACGTGAGCTGCGGCTTTGCCCTGGTGCTGGCACTTGAGTGCCTTGCCGCGCGCATTGCCTATCCGGGCGGCGTACAATAGCGGCGTTTAAATCATCGGGCCCATGCCCGGCTAGAGAGGATTGCCATGCTCGCGTTCAACAACGACTATTCCCACGGTGCTCATCCGGCAGTGCTGCAGGCGCTCGTCGATACCAACATGGAGCCACAGCCCGGCTACGGTACCGATGCGCACACCGAGCGTGCCAAGCAGCTGATTCGCGAGGCCTGTCAGGCCCCCGATGCCGACGTGTTCTTGCTGGTGGGCGGCACGCAGGCCAACGCGACGGTGATTGACATGCTGCTCGCGCCCTACGAGGGCGTCGTTGCCGCCGAGACCGGCCATGTCGCTTGCCACGAGGCGGGCGCCATCGAGTTTGGCGGCCACAAGGTGCTCACCATCCCCGGCTACGAGGGCAAGATGCACGCCGAGGATCTCGAGAACTATATCCAGGTGTTCTACGAAAACGAGAGCTACGAGCACACGGTGTTCCCGGGCGCCGTGTACGTGAGTCTATCGACCGAGTACGGCACGCTGTACTCCAAGGCCGAGCTCGCGGCGATTCACGCGGTGTGCCAGAAGCGCGAGATTCCGCTGTTTGTGGACGGTGCTCGTCTGGCCTATGCACTGGCGGCCGATGAGTGCGACATTACCCTGCCCGAGCTGGCGCAGCTGTGCGACGTGTTCTACATCGGCGGCACCAAGTGCGGCGCGCTTTGCGGCGAGGCTGTGGTGTTCTGCGGCATGCACGCTCCGGCGCATCCCATTCCGCGTATTAAGCAGCACGGCGCGCTGTTGGCCAAGGGCCGCCTGACGGGCGTGCAGTTTGAGGCGCTCTTTACCGATGGCCTGTATTTTGAGATTGGTCGACAGGCGATTCAGACGGCCCAGGCGCTGCGTCGTGTGCTGCACGAGCGCGGCTACCAGTTCTTTTTGGAGACGCCCACAAACCAGCAGTTCGTGATTTTGCCCAACGAGGACATGGCCCGCATTCGCGAGCATGCGGCGATCGAGTACTGGGAAAAGTACGACGATACCCACACGGTGGTGCGCTTTTGCACCAGCTGGGCCACGACGCAGGAGGACATCGACGCGCTGGCGGCTGTCCTGTAGCCTGATGTAATGACGAGGGGCCGCCTTGCGCTGGGTTTGGCGCAAGGCGGCCTTTGTTTTTGAGAGAGAAGGGTTGTATGACCGAGATGTCCGAGCCGGCGATTTGCCTGGCGACGCCCAAAGACGCGCCGGCGTTGCTTGCCATCTATGAGCCGTATGTGCGCCAGACGGCGATTACCTGCGAATACGAGGTGCCGAGCGTTGAGGAGTTCGCCGGGCGCATCGAGCGTACGCTCAAGCGCTATCCGTATCTGGTGATGGAGCTGGACGGGCGTCCGGTAGGCTATGCCTATGCGAGTCCGCTCAACAGCCGCGAGGCATACGACTGGTCGGTCGAGACGTCGATTTACCTGGCACGCGACGTGCGCCACGGCGGGCTGGGCCGCAAGCTGCACGATGCGCTCAAGCAGTGCCTGATCGCGATGGGCATCACCAACATGTGCGCGCTCATCGCCGTGCCGCACGACAAGGACGACGAGTACCTGACGCACAACAGCCAGGATTTCCATGCCCATATGGGATATCGCCTGGTGGGCGCCTTCGACCGCTGCGCCCAAAAGTTCGGCCGCTGGTACGACATGTGCTGGATGGAGCTGGTCCTGGCCGAGCGCGTCCCTAACCAACCTAAGCCAACCTGGTTCCCCGACCTCCTCGCCTAAAACCACCACAAAGGTGCCTGTCCCCTTTGTGGTGGTTTTGGTGTTGGTTAGCCGATGGGTTCGGTGTATTTGGCGCGGTCGGTGCGCTGGATACGCTTGGAGATATGGAGCGGGCGGCCGTCGGTGTCGTAGACGTAGTCGGTGATCAAGATCAGCGCCTGCCCACGCTCAACGTTGAGCAAAAACGCCTCGTTTTGCGAGGCATAGCACACCTCAAAGGTCTTATGTCCCTGTGCCGGCGCGCGATGGAATTCTTGGCGCAGCATGGCGTAGAGCGAACCGTTGATATCGCGATCGATGAGTGCCTCAAAGCTCGGTGGTAGATAGGTGGTTTCCAGGCACAGTGGCGCGTCGTCCAGGTAGCGCAGGCGGACAAGTTTGACGAGCTTGCTGCCCATGGCGGCGTCAAAGAACTTAGCTATGCTGCCGGCCGCCTTGGCAAAGCCCGAGTCCACGGTGCGCGTGGTGGGCTTCATGCCCTGACCCTGGACTTGTGCCGTATAGCTCGAAAACACCAGGTTGTTCTCGTGGAGCGCGGGCGTGTCGGCCACAAAGGCGCCGCGCCCGCGCTCGGTTCGAATCAGGCCCTCGTCAACAAGCACCTTAAGGGCATGGCGCACGGTGCTGCGCGACAGGCCCGATTCGTCCATGAGTTCCATCTCAGACGGCAGTTTATCTCCGCGGGCGTAGGTGCCGGCGGCAATGCGGTCGCGAAGCGTTGCCGCCAGACGCTCGTATTGGGTCAAGTTCTTTTTCGACGAAGTGCTCATGCGAACAACCTGTATCTAACTTGTATGCTTACAGAACCAAGCATGTATCCAACATGACAACAAAACCGCTGGTAATGGCTTGCCGAAAACTTTACCAGCAATATTTCTAAGACAAATATAGCATACAACTAGTCGACATAACCAAAACATGTATGTAACTTGTATGCCATCGAGAGCATCAAACGAGAAGAAAGGCTGATGCACGATGACTACTCAGGAACAGGTTAAGGACGTCGTCTCCCAGGTTTTGGCTGACAAGGCAGACAAGGGCGGCATCAAGCGCGTCGTGTGGATTGGCGCCGGTGGATCCAACGGCGGCAACTATCCTGCCCAGTACTTTATGGAGCACGAGGCCACGCAGGTCGTGAGCTCCAGCTACACCAGCAACGAGTTCGTGCACGCCACGCCTGCCTACGTCAACGAGAACACCCTGGCCGTCGTCGTGTCCATGCGCGGCACCAAGGAGACCATCGTCGCCGCCCAGGTCGCCAAGAACCACGGCGCCAGCACCATCGCCATCTATGTTGACGAGTCCGGCCTCACCGAGGTCTGCGACTACAAGATCCAGTACGACAGCCTGGCCATCGACGAGTCCTGCATGGGCCGCACCAACTCCGCCGTCGTGACCATGATTGCTATGGAGCTTACGCAGCAGACCGAGGGCTATGCCGAGTACGAGACCGCTATGGCCGCCTTCGACTTGGTCGACCCCATCTATCGCAAGGCCGTCGAGTACACCCGTCCGCTCGCAGCCAAGTGGGCCGAGCAGAACGCCGACAAGCCCTGCATCAACGTGATGGCTCAGGGTCCGCTCTTTGGTGCCGCCTACGTCTTTAGCATCTGCAACGTGCAGGAGATGCTGCAGATCGACTCCTGCACCATCAACACCTGCGACTTCTTCCACGGTCCCTTCGAGATCCTGGACAAGCGTACCTCGCTGTTCCAGCTCATCAGCGTCGGCCGCAGCCGCTGCAACGACGAGCGCGGCATTCGCTTTGTCAACCAGTACGGTGGTGAGCGCGTCTACCAGCTCGACGCCAAGGAGCTCGGCCTCAACGACATCAAGGACAGCGTGAGCGAGTACTTCAACCACCTGATCTTTGCCCCGATCCTCAACAACGTCTACATGCGTGCGCTCTCCGCCGTCACCCACAAGGACTACATGACGCGCCGCTACATGTGGAAGCTGGATTACTAAGGGATAGAGCGGCCTAACAGCCCAATACCCCTCATGAGTTGCGGTGGAATAGTTCCTGTTTGGGGGCGTGAAGCCTCTGTTTGAGAACTATTTCACTGCAACTGCTAGAGCGGCACTTGGGGACGTTCCCTTTCTGCCGGCAGTTGGGGACACTCCTTGTGTCGAGAGATTTCCCGTTCGCCGATTTGTGCCTTGAAAAATGTATATAACGACTATAACGTAGTGTGAAACATATTGGAAACAATACCGAGGAGGCTGCGTTGAAGAAAAGCAATCTGGGCTATGTGCTGGTGCTGATCGCCGCGCTTATGTGGGGCAGCATCGGAATCTTTGTAAACGGCATCTCGGCCATGGGCGTTACGTCCCAGAGTATGGCTGCCTTTCGCTTGTTGTCGGGTGCCGTCTTAATGGCTCCGGTCTTGGCATTCATGGGTTGCCAGGGAGGTGCTCGTGAGGGAAAGGCATCGGGTCCCCTGGCACTGTTCAAGGCAAGTCCTAAAGAGCTTGTTCCTTGTGCGCTTCTTGGCATTATCGGCCTCGCCACCGCTAACACGCTTTATTACGAGTGCATGGGCGAGGTGGGCATGTCCACGGCCTCGGTGCTGCTTTACACCTCGCCGGTGTTTGGCGTCATGCTCGGTCGCGTACTTTATCGCGAGGATGTGACTCCCAACAAGCTCGTTGCCATCGCTTTTAACATCGGTGGCTGTGTACTTGCAGTGACCGATGGCGACCTTTCCGGTTTTCATTTTTCGGTTTGGGGCGTCACGTCGGGCGTGATTGCGGGCTTTTGTGGCGCGTCGCTCGCGGTGTTTAGCCGGATAGCAACCAAGACGGTCCACCCGCTGGCTGTCACGTTTTGGGGCCTTGTTTTTGGCGGTGCGGTTATGGCGGCTATCGCGGCTCCGTGGCCAGATGTCGCCGCGGCAATGTCGCCACAGCTGCTGCTGCTGTTCCTTGGCTTTGGACTCATCCCCACAGCCGTGGCCTATGTCTTATATATGCAGGGTCTGTCCATGGGGCTCGAGACGTCGAAAGTTCCCGTCGTAATGTCATTCGAGACGGTCGTCACCGTGCTGCTGGGCATTGGTGTCTACGCCGAGCCCGCCGGTGCGATCAAGGTTCTGGGCATCGTTTTGGTGCTCGCGTCCATCGTGATCATGAACACCGACTTTTCCAAGCTGCGCAACAGTGTGTTTGTCGGCCATGTCATTGAGAGCATGACCTTTAAGCCCAACGCGTGGTGGACGGAGAAATCGCAGGACATGGATCTGTTCCGCGAGCGCACGGGCATTACGCTGGAGCCCACCGTGCAGGAAAGCCCCTGGTACTTCGTGCGATAGGGGATTGGCGGAGTGTTTGAGCAGGTAGCGCCCGGCGTTTGGCCGGGCGGTGCCTAGCCAGCGCCGACCTACCCAAGACCATCGTTTCGATTGCGTTAAACCCGCCAACGGTCGTTTTTCACCCGCGAACGGTTTATATACTAATTAGCAAAATAAGCAACGTATAAGACGTTATAATGACCATAACGAAAAGGAGGAGGCAAGATGAATCAGATCATTCTCGCATCTCATGGCGGCCTGGCCGCAGGCGCCAAAGACACGCTCGAGATGGTTCTCGGCGACGTGTCGAACGTCCACGTCGTGTCGCTTGCTCGTGACGACAAGGAGCCCATCACCAATAAGGTGGACGCCATGATCGCCACGTTCAACGCGGACGACACCGTCTATGTGCTGACCGATATGCTCGGCAGCTCGGTCAACAACAGCATGGTCGAGCTTTCCAAGAACGGCACGAAGTTCACGGTTGTCAGCGGTTTCAACATTCCGCTGGCACTGACGCTCGCTATGAGCCCCGCCCCCGTCAAGGGTGCCGAGCTCGCGGCCCTCATCAACGAGGCCCGCACCGGTCTGACCAACCCCAACGCACCGGTCGAGGTCGCCGCGGCTCCCGCCAAGAAGGCCAAGGCGTCCCGTCACAGCTCCGGTCCCGCCAAGATCGTCCTCGCACGTCTTGACTACCGTCTGCTGCACGGCCAGGTCGTCTTTACCTGGACCACCAAGGTTCAGGCCGAGCGCATCATCGTCGTCGACAACGCTGCCGCCAACGATGACATCAAGAAGGGCGCTCTTAAGCTGGCCAAGCCCCAGGGCGTGCGCCTGAACGTCTTCACCGTCGAGCGTGCCCTCGCCAAGATGGACAAGCTCAACACCCTCGGCGAGCGCGTCATGTTCGTCTTTGGCAACACTGCCGAGATGCTGCAGTTCTGCCAGGGCTACAAGCTCGACGCCATCAACCTGGGCGCCACCGCCAACCACGACGGTGCCGAACAGGTCGGCGGCAAGGACAGCTCCGTCTTCTTCGACGCCACCCAGAAGGCCGACGTCAACCAGCTGCTCGACATGGGCATTAAGCTCTATGTCCAGCAGACCCCTACGTATCAGAGCGTCGACATCGACGCCAAGCTGTAATCAACCAGGCTTTTGCCTGACTGAAAGGAGAAGGGTATGAATACGTTCATCAGTGCGGTGCTCGTCGGCCTCGTCGGCGTGTTCTGCATGTGGGACTCCCGCCTGCTCGGCCGTCTTAACTTCGAGCAGCCCCTCGTTGGCGCTACGCTCGTCGGTCTGCTGCTGGGCGATGTGCCCACCGGCCTTGCCGTCGGTGCCGCCGTCGAGCTCGTGTCCATGGGCCTGGTGCAGGTCGGCGCCGCCGTTCCGCCCGATATGGTCCTGGGCGGCATCGTGGCCGCTGCCTTTGCGTGCCTGACCGATGCTTCCGCCGAGACCGCCATGACGATCGCCATCCCGGTCGCCGTCCTGGGTCAGCTCCTCGGCATCGTGTTCCGTTCCATCATCGCCGCCCTCACCCATGTGGCAGATAGCGCGATCGATAACGGAAAGTTCAAGACCGCCTATCGCATGCACATCTGCGCCGGCTCCGGTCTGTACGCCGTCATGTACTTCCTGCCGATCTTCCTCGCCGTCTTTGTCGGTACCGACCTGGTTCAGGCCATCGTCAACATGGTTCCCGAGTGGCTGTCCACTGGTCTTAACGTTTCGACCAAGATCATGACCGCCTACGGCTTGGCCCTGCTGCTCACCATGATGATCAAGAAGGGTATGACTCCGTTCCTGTTCATCGGTTTCCTGCTCGCCGCTTACCTCAACCTGTCCGTCATCGCGGTCGCTCTGATCGGTGTGTGCCTGGCTGTCGTCTTCATGGGCTTCAAGTTCAACGGTTCCCATGCAGCCGCCGGTGTCGATTCCGACTACGATCCGCTCGAAGACGACGAAGACTAAGGAGGAACACACTATGGCAACCGCAACCAAGGACGTGTCCCTGAACAAGAAGGTCAGCCAGTTCTTCTGGCGCTCCTGGGCCATCCAGGCCTCTTGGAACTACGAGCGTCAGATGAACATGGGCTTCCTCTACGGTATGGTTCCCACGCTCGATCGCCTCTATCCGGACGAGTCCGACCCCAAGCAGCTTGCTGCTAAGAAAGAGGCTTACCACCGTCACATGGCGTTCTACAACTGCACCCCGCAGACGAGCGCTTTCATCCTGGGCCTCGCCGCCTCCATGGAGGAGGAGTACGCCAAGGATCCCGAGAATTTCAACCCCGATTCGATTAACGCGGTCAAGACCTCCCTTATGGGCCCGCTTTCCGGCATCGGTGACTCCTTCTTCCAGGGCACCATCCGCGTTATCGCCTTTGGCTTGGGCGTTCAGCTGGCTCAGCAGGGCTCCATCATGGGCCCGATCCTGGCCCTTCTCATCTCCATCGTCCCCTCCGTGCTGATTACTTGGTTCGCAGCCAAGATGGGCTATCAGGGCGGCCACGAGTACCTGAGCAAGCTTCAGGGCGGCGACCTCATGGAGAAGCTCATGTATGTCTGCGGCATCGTGGGTCTTATGTCCGTGGGCGGCATGATCGCCACGCTGATCGGCGCCACCACCCCGCTGCAGTTCGCTGACGGCACCGTCGTTATCCAGGACATCCTGGACAGCATGATGCCCCAGATGATCTCCCTTGGCCTCACCGGCCTTATGTACTGGCTCATCAAGAAGAACGTCAACACCGGTTGGCTTCTCGTGATCGCCATTGTGGGCGGCATCGCCCTCTCCGCGGTCGGCATCCTGGCTTAGTCGCGACTAAGCGCCTAACCGCTTTCCCCGGGGGGCCTGCCTGGCATCCCATACCCCAGGCAGGCTTCCATCCCCAAAATGCGACAATGGGACAGTCCCTTTGTCGCATCCTCAACGGGCCGGCGACTCGGTCCAAACCACGGTAACCCTGCGAGCGCCCGGCAATGTGGCGCCGCAAAAATTGAAAGGAATGTGTCAGATGTACGAGATCGACCTTAACCTCCCTAAGCAGATCGTCGCTGACGTCCTGTCCAACCACGAGATCCACAGCGTCGCCTTCGTCGGCTGCGGTGCTTCCATGTCCGACCTTTACCCCGCCAAGTACTTCCTGGCCAACAACACGGACAAGCTGAACGTTCAGATCTTCACCGCTAACGAGTTCAACTACGACACGCCTTCCTGGGTCAACGAGCACACCTTCGTGATCACCTGCTCCCTCGGTGGTTCCACGCCCGAGACCGTCGAGGCCAACAAGACTGCCAAGAAGCACAACTGCCCGGTCGTCTCCCTCACCAACAAGGCTGGCTCCGCTCTGACCGTCGACGCCGACCATGTCATCGTTCACGGCTTCCACGCCAACTATGCTGCCAAGTGCGAGAAGCCCGGCTACGCCATCGCTCTTGCTCTCGAGATTCTTCAGCAGACCGAGGGCTATGACCACTACGAGGACATGATCACCGGCCTCACCAACGTCTTCGAGCTCTGCGAGAACGCCGCTCAGCACTGCAAGAAGCTCGCCAAGAAGTTCGCCGAGGACTTCAAGGACGACAAGATGATCTACTTCATGGCTTCCGGTGCCTCCGAGAAGATGGCTTATTCTCACGCCGCCTTCCTGTTCACCGAGATGCAGTGGATCGACGCCGCCGCCTACAACACCGGCGAGTACTTCCACGGCCCGTTTGAGGTTTCCACCGAGGGTAAGCCCTACGTCTTCTTCATGTCCGATGGCGCCACCCGTCCGATGGACGCCCGCGCCCTCACCTTCCTTGAGCGCATGGGCGCCAAGGTCGCTCTGATCGACTCCAAGGACTACGGCCTGGCCGACGCCGTGCCCGCGAGCGTCGTCACCTACTTCAACCCGCTGCTGCACCTCGCCGTTATGCGCGAGTACGGCAATCAGATCGCCGAGGCCCGTCAGCACCCGCTGACCATGCGTCGCTACATGTGGAAGCTTTCCTACTAATCACAAGTAAGTAGACCTTACGGGTTGATTGAAAGGGGATGGGGTTTGCGCCCCGTCCCCTTTTCTGTTTTGGGAGGGCGTGTTCGTTGCGCCGCAAAACCCCAGATAAAACCTACCAAAATAAACCTGTCCCTTTTTGGCAGGTGGGAGGAGAGCGTATGATCAAGGCAGTGCTGTTTGATATGGACGGCGTGCTGGTCGATACCGAGTGGTTCTACAACCGTCGCCGCGTGGCGTTTATGGAGGAGAAGGGCTTCCACTTTGACGAGATTCCCGATCTTTCGGGGTCTAACGAGCCTGCCATTTGGGAGGCGCTGGTGCCCGACGATGTCGAGCTGCGCGAGCGCCTGCGCGTGGAGTACAGGCAGGTCTACAGCCCGGACCACCCCGTTCCGTATGCCGAGCTGCTCAACGAGCAGACGGAGCCGGTGATGCGCAAGCTGCACGAGCGCGGCGTGAAGTGTGCCATCGCGAGCTCGTCCTATCGCGAGCTCATCGACGAGCTGGTGGAGATTGCCGGTATCGCCGACGTTCTGGACTACACCATCAGCGGTCACGAGTGCAGTGCGTTTAAGCCCGACCCCGAGATCTATTTGCGCGCCATGGAGGCGCTGGGTGTTGAGCCGGCCGAGTGCCTGGTTATCGAGGACTCGCCTATGGGCATCGAGGCCGGCAAGCGCTCCGGCGCCCGAGTCCTGGCGCTGCGTCCGCACGAGGGCGTCAACCTGGACCAGTCCGCCGCCGACGTCGTCATCGACAACCTCGCCGACATTTTGACTGCTCTGTAGCGTCAGTTCGCCACGAGAAGTGCCAATTCACACGTCTTTTGCGGTGGATTGGCTCATTTTGGCTTCGATTGGGTCCATTCGGCTTCGACTCGAACTAAGTGAGTAGACTTTTTGGCGCAGGCCGAGCACAAAGCGCATCTGTCTTGGCAAAACCGCAGGTCGCAGAGGTGGCCGTTTTGGGTGTGCTCGGTGGGTCGCTAAAAGTCTACTCACTTAGAATTTGGCTCTTTGGTTGGGGAGCTGCTGGCTCGTTTTGGTTGTCGAGAGCGGGTGAATTGAGGCGCCTTATCGCGCTCCATGCTACAATCGCCGGCATGCCCCACAACTACATCTGCCTTCGAAAGGAGCCTACGTGGCGAACGCCATCGATCAGCTCACGGACCGAGTGCTCGTGCTCGGCCGCCTCACCATCGTCCGCCGCGCCATTACTGCCGTGGCGGTCACCATATCCGCCGTGCTGCAGACGTTTCTAATCCAGGCGTTCATTCAACCCGCCGACCTGCTTCCGAGCGGTCTTACCGGCGTCGCGGTCCTGCTCGATCGCGTTACCTCGCTGGGCGGCGTTCACATCGACATCTCGCTCGGTATGCTCGCGCTCAATATCCCCGTGGCGCTCCTATGCTGGAACGGCATCAGCAAGCGCTTCGTCATCTTCTCGATGATGCAGGTCGTTCTTTCGTCGCTGTTCCTCAATATCTTTCACTTCGCCCCGTTTTTGGGCGACAAGATCATGCTCATCATTTTTGGCGGCGTGGTCTCGGGTCTGGGCGCTGCCATCGCGCTAAAGTCCGGCGCATCTACCGGCGGCACCGACTTTATCGCGCTGTGGGTTTCCAACCACACGGGCAAGACCATCTGGGGCGTCATCTTTGGTTTTAACTGCTTTATCCTGGCAATCTTCGGTTTCATGTTTGGCTGGGACAACGCGGCGTACTCCATCGTGTTCCAGTTTATTTCGACCAAGACCATCGACAGCTTCTACCGCCGTTACGACCGCGTGACGCTGCAGATCACGACGCGCAAGGCAGATGAGGTCATGACTGCCTATGTCAATCACTTTCAGCACGGCATTAGCTGCGCCGAGGTTGTTGGCGGGTATAGCCGCGAAAGGATGTACCTGCTGCACACCGTTGTTTCGACCTACGAGAGCCAGGACATTATCAAGCTGGTGTGCGACGTTGATCCCGGCGCCGTGATCAACGTGTTCCACACGCTCAACTTTGTGGGCGGCTGGTGGGGTGGTCATGTCGACGAGCCCATGCCCACGGCCGTTCCCGATCCCGACAAGCCCGCACGCATGGCCAGCAGGCAGGCGCGCCTCAGCGAGCAGGACAGTCTGCAGCAGGACGACGGCAAGTAAGGATTTGCTGTATGTGGTGTATCGTTTTATCCAACTGAGGTAACATAAAACTAGACGTTATATACGTATTAGTTATTTCGATATTTTGATAAGAGTGATCAGATATGCCAGCACCCAAAAATGCACCGCTTTACCAGCAGATTTATGACGAAATCAAGGATGCGATCGAGAAAGGTGTTTATGCACCCAAGGAGCGTATCCCGTCCGAGCTCGAGCTTGCCGAGCAGTACGAGGTGAGCCGTATTACGGTGCGCCGAGCCGTCGAGGAGCTGTGCTCCGATGGCTACCTGGTTAAGCAGCAGGGCCGTGGCACCTTTGTCTCCACGCCGCACATCAATCGTCAGTTCCACGCCTCGACGCTGCAGACGTTTACTGCACTGTGTGCCGACAATGGCATGAAGGCCGGTGCGCATGTGGTCGATCGCCAGATTGTTCCGGCGCGTCAAAACGAGATGGAGTTCTTTGGCCTGCAGAAGGATGCGCTGCTGCTGCATATCAAGCGCGTGCGTACGGCCGACGGCGAGCCCATCTTTGAGGAGAACATCTTTGTGCCGTTTGACGCCTACCGTGAGCTGTTGACGGCCGATCTTGAGGACAAGTCGATTTTTGCCGAGGTCGAGCGTGTTGGCGGAACGCCGATCGTCTCGGTTGGCTACCGCACGGTCGAGGCCGTTCGAGCCAATGCCGAGCAGGCAGCCGAGCTGGGCATCGCTCCGCACGATCCGCTGCTCAACCTGCGTGCCGGCTTTACCGGTCCCAATGGCGAGCCGGTCCTGATGGGTAAGCAGTACTACGTGGGCAGCCGCTACGTCATGGTCATGTAGGGTTGGTTCCGCCGTTCTGACGAACGGCGGACCTGTCGACGCTGCAAACGCCCCTAAGCGGCAATCTGACGTTCAATCGTCGGTCGCGTACCAAAGTACGCTTCCCTCCTCTTTCACGTCACCTTGCTCGCTTAGGGGCGTTTTCGCTGACGTATGCTCAACCGGCGGGGTTTCCAAGAATGGTGCAAAGTAGGTAGTCATTGGGGACGTTCTTAAACGACTAGTCAAACAAGAACGTCCCCAATGACTACCTAAAGAAGGTTCCCAACGACTACCCACAGAATGAGCGTGGATAATCTCCCGTTTTTGGCTCAATGGCGGGTTCAAAGTGGGAGATTATCCACGCCCATCCGGAAAGTGTCCGAAAATCCACGCTCGTCCGCCTTGGATTGTGTTGCCCATCGTCGGCGGCCGTGCGGCACCGGTCCGCGTGGCGGCGTATAATCGGCGGCAGATGATTCTGACGTTAGGAAACCATGACCGATAGCATGCAGCAGATGGCGCTCGACACGCTCGGCGCCTATTTTGGCTACACCTCGTTTCGCCCGGGCCAGGACCGCATGGTCGATGCGATTCTTGCCGGTCGCGATGCGTTGGGCGTTATGCCCACAGGCGCCGGCAAGTCCATTTGCTACCAGGTGCCAGCGCTTATGCTGCCTGGCATCACCTTTGTGGTGAGCCCGCTGCTGTCGCTTATGGAGGACCAGACCCGTGCGTTGCTCGCGGCGGGTGCGCGACCCAGCTATCTCAACTCCAGCCTTACGCCGGCTCAGCAAAATACCGTGCTCAAGCGCGCTCGTGAGGGGCGCTACCAGCTTATGTACGTGGCGCCCGAGCGCCTGCTCGAGCCGCGCTTTTTAGCCTTTGCGCAGGAAGTCGCGGCCGAAGGCGGCATTGGCGTGCCGCTTGTGGCAATTGACGAGGCCCACTGCGTGAGCCAGTGGGGCCAGGATTTCCGCCCCGCCTACCTGCAGATTCGCGAGTTCATCGATTCCCTACCGCACCGCCCCATCGTGGCGGCCTTTACCGCCACGGCGACCGAGCGCGTGCGTACGGACATTCAGCAGATGCTCGGCCTGCAAAATCCCGCGACGGTGGTGATGGGCTTCGATCGCAAGAACCTCTACTTTGGCTGCGAGGAGATGGGCGACAAGGCCAAGACTGCCTGGGTGCGCGACTACGTGATTGCGCATTCGAGCGAGAGCGGCATCGTGTATTGCTCGACTCGCAAGACGGTTGATGCGCTGGCGGGCGACCTTGCCGAGGCGCTGGGCCCCAGCGGCATTCGCGTGGGCCGATACCATGCCGGCATGGGCAACGACGCCCGCCGCCAAAGCCAGCGCGCCTTTATCGACGACGACATTCAGGTGATGGTTGCCACCAACGCCTTTGGCATGGGCATCGACAAGCCCAACGTGCGCTACGTCATCCATAACAACGTGCCCGAGAGTATCGAGGCCTACTATCAGGAGGCGGGTCGCGCCGGCCGCGATGGCGATCCGGCCAGCTGCCACTTGCTGTGGAACGGCAACGATTTTCGCATGCGCCGCTTTTTGATCGACCGCGGCGATGCGGCCGATGAGGCGCTCGACGATGAGCAGCGCGCGTGGGCGCTCCAGAACCGTTACCGCCTGCTCAGCCAGATGGAGGGCTACTGCAATACCACCGGCTGCCTGCGCGAATACATGCTGCGCTACTTTGGCGACGAGGCCGCGGCCGAGCATGCGGCCGTAGGCGGTACCGTCACGGACAACGCCGAGGGCTGCGGCAACTGCAGCAACTGCCTCACGCAGTTCGAGGTCGAGGACGTCACCGATATGGCCCGCGCCGCCGTGCGCTATGTGGCCACGCGTCCCATGCGCTTTGGCAAATCGCTGGTCGCCGATGTGCTCCACGGCGGCAACACCGAGCGCATTCGCCAGATGCGTCTGGACGAGGACCGCGGCTACGGTGAGCTGTCGAGCGAATCGGTCGGGCGCATCAAGGATATCATCGGCCAGCTGTGCGGCCGCGGTTATTTGGCCACCTCGCAGGGGCAGTACCCAGTCGTGGGGCTGGGCCCGCGTGCCGGCGAGGTCGAGGACGAGGCGTTCGCCTTTACCGTTAAGCGTCGCGCGTCCAAGCGCAAGGTCTCGGCCCGCGCCCGCCGTGCGGTGGATCTGCTGCGCGAGGAGGCCGAGCTGGATCAGCGCCCGCGCGTGGGCGACGACGCCGAGCTGTTCGAGCGCCTGCGCGCCCTGCGCAAGGAGATCTCGACCGAGCTGGAGATGGCACCGTACATGGTCTTCTCCGACAAGGCCCTGCGCGGCCTGTGCCGCCTACGCCCACAGACGCGCGATGAGCTTATCCAGGTCAACGGCATCGGCGAGAAAAAGGCCGATGCCTTTGGCGGGCAGTTTATGGCGGCGATTGAAGAGTTTGAGTCCGAGCATGCGCGGGATGGAGCGTAAGGGTGGCAACTGACGATAAAACCGAGTGCGCGGACGTCTCCGCCGTGCCGCTGTACCAGCAGGTTATGGACGACCTGAAGGGCGAGATCGCGCGCGGCGTGTACGCAGCCGGCTCGCGCATTCCTTCCGAGATGGAGCTCGCGAAGTCCTATGGCGTGGGACGCGTCACCGTGCGCCGTGCCATCGAGGAGCTGTCGCGCGCGGGGTATCTCAACCGCCAGCAGGGGAGGGGCACCTTTGTGTGCGCGCCCAAACTCAAACGCAAGATTCGCCAGAAAGGCGACGTCCAGGGCTTTACCGAGGGCTGCGCCGCCAACGACATGGTGGCCGGAGCGCGCCTGGTGTCGCGCACGGTGGTCGCGGCGACGCGCGAGGATGCGGCGTTTTTTGGCGTGGAGCCCGGCTGCGAGCTTATCGTGGTCGAGCGCGTGCGCACGGCCGACGGCGTGCCAGTCATGCTCGAGAACAACGCCTTTGTGCTCGCTGACCATCCCTACCTGCAGACGCTGGCCGACGAGGACCTCACCGATAACTCAATCTTTGCGCTCGTTGCGGAGCATTCGGGCCGCGCGCCGCTCAAGTCCGACCCCTGCACCGTGGAGATTGCGCTTGCCGATGCCCAGGCTGCCCCGCTGCTGGAGGTTCCGGTCGGCGAGCCGCTTTTCTATATGGAGGCATACTTTACCGACGCCGGCGGGTGCCCTCTACTGCTCGGTCGCCAAAAGATCGTGGGCTCGCGCTACGTGTTCGACATCTAACGTCCACAGATAGAACAACATAGAACAAATTTGCCGAGATGACTTCACGGGCGTTGTTACACGTGCTATAAATAGAACAACATAGAACGACCGCAGGTACGAGCTGTCGTCGTCCAAAGCCGCCACACAAGGAGGAGCGTCATCGTGAACGCACACGATCTGATTCAGGAAATTATCGAGCGCAAGGGCAAGCTCGAGAATGTCTTTTGGATCGCCTGCGGTGGTTCGATGATCGACCTGATGCCGGCCAACGAGCTGCTCAAGCGCGAGGCCACCACGTTTGCCTCGACGGTCTACACTGCGCGCGAGTTTTGCCTGATGGCCCCCAAGAGCCTGGGATCGAAGTCGCTCGTTATTGCCTGCAGCCACAGCGGCAACACGCAGGAGGTCGTCGACGGTTGCGAGATGGCGCTGGCCGCCGGCGCCGAGGTCGTGGCCATGACCGACTGCGAGGGCTCCAAGATCGACAACGGCAAGTGGACCACCTGGGTCTACCCCTGGGGCGAGGGCGTGTTACAGGCCGAGGTCCCGCAGGGCATCGGCGTTCTGATGGCTGCCGAGCTGCTCGACCAGCAGGAAGGCTACGAGGCACTCGCCGACATGTACGAGGGCCTCAAGCAGATGGATGCGTTGCTGCCCGCCGCCCGCGAGAAGGTCAACGCCGAGCTGGGCGCCCGCTTTGCCGAGCTCTGCCAACAGCACAAGTTCTTCTATATCCTGGGCTCCGGCCCCAACTTTAGCCAGACCTACGCCATGGCAATTTGCTCGCTCATGGAGATGCAGTGGCAGCACTGCTGCTACATCCACTCCGGCGAGTACTTCCACGGCCCGTTCGAGGCCACCGAGCCCGGCGTGTTCTACTTTGTGCAGCTCGGATCGGGCGAGTGTCGCCCCATGGAGGAGCGTGCGCTTGCGTTCCTTAACACGCATACCGATACGGTCATGGTGCTCGATGCGCTCGAGTACGGCGTGGGCGAGGTGCCCGCCAGCGTGCGTTCGTACCTGGAGCCGATTTTCTTCTACGCGATGAGCTGTGAGCTGCGCGCCGCCCGCGGCAAGGTGTTCGACCACAGCCCCGAGGTTCGTCGCTACATGGGCATCGAGCAGTACTAAGTACCGGGAATTATCTTTTTTGACGGGGCCTGCGCCACGCGCGGGCCCCGTTTTGCGTTGTGGCGGCTGGATCCGTGTTTGCGCGAAAACGAAGGTGAATACTTTTCCGCGAAGTGAACGACCTATTTTGGACCCCCGAAGCATCGACACTTTTTGACCCCAAAACTGCAGGAAAAACTCGGCGAAACCGCAGGAAACGGCGTCTGAAAAGTGTCGATGCTTCGGGGGCTCGTTTTTGCTCGTTCACTTCGCGGAAAAGTATTCACCTTCGATTCGCAAACGTGTTGCATGAGCAAAAAAGCGGGCCGCGCCGGTAGTATTCCGGCGCGGCCCGCTTAGATTCGCAAGGTTGCGGTAGCCAGCGGTCTACTTGGCGTCGTAGGCCTCGGCATCCCACCAGTCGAGCTGGGCGATGTTGTCGCGAATGTGCTGGCAGCTCTTGTGGAAGCCCTCGAGCTCGTGCTCGGACAGGTCGAGTGTGTAGACCTCCTCGACGCCCTCGGCGCCGATCACGCACGGCAGGGAGGTGAAGATGCCTTCCTCGCCATACTGGCCGGTCATAAGCGTAGATGCCGAAAGCACGGCGTGCTCGTTGTGCAGCACGGCGGCGCAGACGCGCGCGGCGGAGTTGGCGACGGCGTACTCGGTGCATTGCTTGCCGGCGTAGGTCACATAGCCGCCCTTGCGCGCGAGCTCTTCGACCTCCATGTGGTCGAAGGCGTACTTGTCGGGGTTCTCGGCCTGAAGCTCGGTGAGGCTCTTGCCGGCGATAGTCGCGGCCTTAAAGGCGGCCAGTTGGCTAAAGCCGTGCTCGCCGATCATGTAGGCGTCAATGGACTTGGGGCTCACACCGATCTTCTTGGAGATCTCGGTGCGCAGACGGGCGGAGTCCAGGCCGCAGCCCGAGCCGATGATCTTCTTGGGATCGTAGCCGGTCAGGTGCCACAGCTCGGTGCACACGACGTCGCAGGGGTTGGAGATACTCACGAAGATGCCGTCAAAGCCGGCGTCGACGATGCGCTTGGCAAAGGAGCGGGCGGCGTCGGTGGTAAAGAACAGCTCGCCGTCGCGGCTACCGGCGGCCAGCGCGACCTTGCCGGCGGCGTTGACGATGACGTCGCAGCAGGCCAGCTCCTCGTAGTGGTCGTAGCAATTGACGATCTTGGTGTTATACGGGACAAACGAAAGGGAGTCGCGCAGGTCCTGGACCTCGGACGTCACCTTGGCCTCGTTGATATCGCACAGGTACAGCTCGTCGGCAATGCCCTGCATAAGCAGGCTGTTAGCGACATGTGCTCCTACGTGGCCCTGGCCGACCACACCGATCTTACGCGTCTGGTACATATATGTATCCTTTCGGCCGAGTTTTTCGCGTCGAACCATTGTAGCGTCCTGGCGTCACTTTGCTAGACTAAAGTGCCGTAGATTTTTGGGACATGCCTTAATCTTTACTTTTGGAGTGTTTTGGGCCGCTGACGGCATCGCTGGGCGATGTGCTCGCGCGGATGGGGTCGCTCGTTGTACCATAGCTGCAACTGACTCGTTAGGAGCTTCCATGCCCATTCGCATTCCCGACGCCCTCCCTGCCGCCGCGCAGCTCGAGAGCGAGAACATCTTTGTCATGACCGAGTACCGCGCGCTGCATCAGGACATCCGTCCGCTGCGCGTGCTCATCCTCAACCTCATGCCCACCAAGATCGCCACCGAGACGCAGATCATGCGCAAGCTCTCCAACACGCCGCTGCAGGTGGAGGTGGACCTGCTGCGCACCAAAACGCACGAGGCCACGCACGTGAGCGCCGGCCACCTGGAGACGTTCTACCGCACGTTCGACGACATCCGCGACATCCACTACGACGGCCTGATTATCACGGGCGCGCCCGTGGAGCAGATGCCGTTCGAGGAGGTCGACTACTGGCCCGAGCTCTGCCAGATCATGGATTGGTCCACCACGCACGTGCACTCTACGCTGCACATTTGTTGGGGCGCGCAGGCCGGTCTGTACCATCATTACGGTATCCAGAAGTACGATCTGCCGGCAAAGGCAAGCGGCGTGTTCGAGCATTATCTGGTGAAGCCGCAAAGCCCGCTGGTCCGCGGCTTCGACGACCGTTTCTATGCCGTGCATTCGCGCAACACCGACGTGCGCCGCGAGGACGTGGAGGCCGAGCCGCAGCTCGAGGTCGTGGCCGTGTCCGACGAGGTGGGCCTGTACATTGTCAAGTCGACCGACAGCCGTCGCTTCTTTGTTTTTGGCCATCCCGAGTACGATACCGACACACTGCGCCTGGAGTACGAGCGCGACGTGAAGCGCGGTCTCAACCCCCAGGTGCCGGCGCATTACTTCCCGAACGACGACCCCACCGCCGAGCCGCGCAACGTCTGGCGCAGCCAGGCTCAGCTGCTCTACACCAACTGGCTCAACTACTACGTCTACCAGACCACGCCCTACGACCTAGCCCGCGCCGGCGAGGACCACTAGGCCGCTGTCGTGGCTGTGGCTGCGGCGGTTACCGTGGCCGCTACGCGACGAGCGTGGATAATCGGACGCATGTTGAATGAGCGTGGATAATCTCCCACTTTTGGTCGAGGAACAGGCCCAAAGTGGGAGATTTTCCACGCTCGATTTTTCTGCGGCTGTCGTAGGCGGCAGCACCACGCGTCGAGTGTTTACGGACAGCATCGCAAACTAGGTGGTTTCGAGCCACAGCATATTTTCTTTTAAGGAAATCGACGGCTTTTGAGGCATAAAGATGTGGAGACAGGGACCTCTGGACAACCGCTCTACCTGCAGATATAGAGCATTGGCCTAAAACGTCCAAAACCGTCAAGCATTTGGTCAGCTGCTGGACAGCATTTGGTCAGACTTCGCATGAAACCGTCTGGTACGTTGGCGCCGTTCCAAGAGTTTGGAGGCGACATGGCAAACATGACGGCGAATCAAAGACTTGCAGGTCACATTAAGGCATGCGAACAGCAGATGAGCTGCGTGTACGCGCGAACTGCGGCGGAGGCAAAGCAGATTGAGCGACGGGTGGCGGCGGGAAGTCTAGAGGCGGTCATGCCAGGGCTGTATGCGCGTCCGGAATATTGGTCCGAACTCAAGTTTCGACAGCGTTATCTGCATCGGGTGCGGGCCCTTGCGCAAAAGCATCCCGACTGGACGTTTTGCTCCTATACGGCGGCTGTTATCTATGGCCTTTCGGTTTCGCATGCCGATTTGACGCACATCCATATCGCCGTGGCACCGGCACAATCAACGACGCCGGGCTCTCAGGTCGTTCGCCATCGTTATGTTCGTCAAACACGGGCCACCCAGATGGACATTGCCGTGACCGATATCGATCAAACGATTACGGATTGCCTGGTCGATGCATCGTTTGTCGAGGGACTGATCATTGCGGACTCGGCGCTTCATGAGCAGCTGTTGTCGAAGGAGCATCTCGTTGAGGCAGTCAACAAGCTTGGCTTAAGTCGTCGCGGTGTTGTGACGGCGCGCAGGGTTGCAAGGTATGCCGATGGCCTGTCGGAAAGCGGTGGCGAGTCCAAGGCGCGCGCCCTGATGATCGAGCGCGGCTGGCAGACGCCGGAGCTGCAAATTGAGCTGTTCGACCCGGTTGAGCCGGGACGGTCGTATCGCGTCGACTACTTGTGGCGCGTGGAAGATCGGCTGATCATCGGGGAATTTGACGGATTCGTTAAAAGCGAGAAGGCAGCGGAGGAGGGCAAGCTCGCAAAGGCGCAGTTTGATGAGCGCCAGCGCGAGTCGAGGCTTTCGCTGCTTGATAACTGCAGGATCGTGCGCTTGTGCTGGGATGATCTGAGGGATCCGGCAAAGCTCGATCGCAAGCTCAAAGTTGCCGGCGTGCCGCGTGCATGTTGAGGCGGTTGCGGGGCGTTAAGCTGCACGAGCGCGGATAATCGGACACACGAGCGCGGAAATCTGGACGCGCGTTGATTGAGCGTGGATTTTCAGACATACGAGCGTGGATTATCGGACGTTTGAATAATGAGCGTGGATAATCTCCCGTTTTTTGCCCCCGAACAGTCCCAAAGTGGGAGTTTTTCCACGCTTATCTTGCGGGTGCGATACAACGACATTTAGGCGCTGACGATGTTGGGCAGCGGCAGGTCGTGGACGTCGGTGGGGACGTGGTCGATGCGCTGTTCGTCAAAGGCGATGCCGACGATTTGACATGCGGGCGAGAGCATGGACAGGTAACGGTCGTAGCAGCCGCCGCCGTAGCCCAGGCGCGCGCCGGTTTGGTCGAAGGCCACGAGCGGCACAACAATCATGTCGAGTGCTTCGGCAGGCACGATGGGGAAGCGGTTGCTGGCGATGTCCGCGGCAGCGAAGGCTCGCGTGGGATGAGTGATAAACGGAGCCGCGGACGCATCGTCGGCGGCAACTGCCCGCATGCACATACGCTGGCCACAAGCTGCGGCTTCGGCTGCCGAGAGCATGCACGGATAGGCTGCGCGCCAGCCGCGCGCGGCGGCCGCAGCGGCAAACGCGGCAGGGTCTGCCTCGGAACCCATCGCGGCATAGACGGCAACGGTGCGCGGCGCCGCGGCATCCAAGCGGCCCAGCAGCTCAACCAGCCGTGCACAGATATCAGCAGACTTCGCTGCCCGCAAGTCCAAATCAAGAGCATCGCGCCGAGCAATCACCGCCCGCCGCAACTCAGCCTTATCCATTCCAGCCCCCTCTCCCAAACCTACCAAAAAGGGACAGGTTTATTTTGGCAGGTTTTATCTGGGCAAATGTCGAAACCACCACAAAGGTGCCTGTCCCCTTTGTGGTGGTTTTGCTTGCTGTGGCTAGCCCAGCAGGTCGACTACGTTGAAGTTGGCGTTGCTCTTGGCGATGACGTCGCGGCCGCCAAAGACGCAGGTGGGCGACTCGGCTGCGATGCGCGTCACGTCGGCGCCGAGCGAGCGCAGCTCACCGGGCGTGGCGGCGAGCATCTGGGCGCGACGCTCCTCGCGCGCATGCGGATCGAGCCCGGCCAGGTAGGTCGTGTTGCGGCGCTTGGTGAGCGCGTACGGCTTCACCGGCGCGTCCATGCCGCTCACGCAGCTCACGATAAAGCCCTCAAAGGCGGCTTCGTCGGGCTCAAAGCTGCCAAGCCATGCACCCGCGCGCTCCACGCGCTCAATCGAAGGATCGATCGCCGGGTCGCGGTAGGTGTAGAACGCCGCCTGACGCTCACCTGCCGCGCGGAATCCGCAGCCGTACGCCCCGCCCTTCACGCGGATCTCGTTCCACAGGTAGTCGTAGGAGAGCGCGTTGGCAGCCACGGCCCAAGTGCCTGTCACGTCAATGCCCAGGCGACGCGGGTCACACGCACTTGCCGCAAAGCAGATGTCGCTGGGGATCACGAAAGCCTCGTGGCGGTCGCACGGCGCCGGCACCACGAGCGCGTCGCGGCCGGCACCATCGCCCGCACCCAGCCCCAGGTTGCCCGCGGCATCCCAGTACGCGTCAAAGTCCTCATCGCTGCCGGTAAAGCTCGCCATGCAGCCATCGGCCACAAAGATGCGGCCTGCCAGCTCGGCAAGCTTGGCGCGCAGGTCGTCCAGGCGCTCGTCAAAGTGGTCGAGCAGATCGCGCAGGAACAGGTAGAAGTCCACGCCCGAAAGCTGCTCGCGCACCACGGCCGAAGGCGAGCTGTAGCTCATCGCGCGACCGAGCGCCGCCGAGTGACCGTTGTTGATAAAGCCCTGCTCAAGCCCAATGCGAATCTGCGTGAGCACGTCGCGCACGCGGTCGGCGTCGGCATCTGCCAAAAGCGTGCTCGACCATACCTCGCGCGGCAGACTCGCCAGTGCATTAATCTTCTCGGACAGGGCGCCGGCGCTCACCAGCAGGTAGGGGCGCACGCCGTCCACGTCGGGCTGGGTCATGACTTCGGTCGTAAAGCTCAAAAAGCCCAGCTTGCCAGCGAGCAAGTTGTCGAGTTCCTCGGCCGAGTGCTCGCGCGTGGACAGCTGCTTAAGCAGGCGGCAGAGCAGCGTCACATAGGGCAGGTCCTCAAACGCGACGCAGCTCAGGTCGAAATACTGCATGGCGTAGGCCAGGCGGTTGGTAGGGATGTCGTGGCGCAGACAGGGGATGGGCGCGGTCGTGTCCACGACCAGTGACGGTTCGGGGCGCGCCTCGCCAATGTCGGACACGCGCAGGCGCGGCAGCGTGGCCTTGTCCTCGGGCGTGTCCTCGGCTTCCTGCGCGGCACGCAGCGCGGCCGTGCGCTCGACCACGTCGGCCAGCTCGGAATCGGTCATGGCGTCGCGCTTGGCTGCCAGCTCGATGGCCTCGGCACCCTCCGAACCCTCGGCGGCGTCCACCGGCACCAGCTCGACGAGCGCCATGTGATCGTTCTGCAGCACCAGCTCGCGCAGCAGGTCCTCAAAATAGCTGCCGTCCAGCTCGCCTCGCAGCTCCTCGTACACCGGGCCGTACTTGAGTGCCAGCGTCGCGGCGTCGTCATCGTAGAGCCAGGTGCTCAGCGCGTCGCACGCAATGGCCACGCCGTCGGCGATGCCGTAGTCGCGCTGGCGCAGATCGTATTCGTTGCTGCTGATGATGGCTTCCAGGCGCTCGCGCGGAACGCCGTGCTCGCACAGGTCGCGGCAGGCGTTCTGGAACATGCGACGCAGCTCGCGCGCCACGCCGGGCTGCGCGTTTTGCAGCATGATGAGCTCGTAGGGCTGCAGGCTCTCGGCCGCGGTGTAGCTCACCACGTTGCCGCCCAGGCCGGCGGCCAGAATGGCCTTCTTAACCGGTGCTTCGTTGGAGCCCAGCAGTGCCTCAAACAGGATATCCGCCGCGATCGTGCGCTTGCGGTCGAGCGCGCTGCCCAACACAAGGCCCAGGCCCACCAGGGCGTTCTCGGGTGTAGTGGCCATCTCGACGTGCTTGTACTCGCAGGTCACGGGCGCCTGCACGCCCAGCGGATTGGGCGCCAGCGCGGACGGGTCCTCGCCGGCGGCAACGGCTGCGTCCATGCGGCGGCTTGCGGCACTCGGCTGCGACAGATAGCGCTCGTCCAAAAAGGCCAGTGCGCGGTCCACGTCCAGGTCGCCGTAGAGTGTGATGTAGGAGTTGGAAGGATTGTAGTGGCGCGCATGCGTGTCCAGGAACTGCTCGTAGGTGAGCGCGGGAATCGCGCGCGGGTCGCCGCCGCTTTCGTGCGCATAGGCGGTGTCGGGATAGAGCGCGGCGTTGACGGCGTCGTCCAGCACGCTCATGGGGTCGGACAGCGCGCCCTTCATCTCGTTGAACACCACGCCGTTATAGCGCAGCGTGCCCTCGCGCAGGCTCGCGGAGCTGCTGTCGCCTTCGCCCTCGGCGCTCTCCGGCAGGTCCAGCTCGTAGTGCCAGCCCTCCTGCTCAAAAATGGTGGGCTTGGTATAGATGGCCGGGTTGAACACCGCGTCCAGGTACACGTCCATCAGGTTGTACAGGTCCTGCTCGTTGGTGGTGGCAACGGGGTAGATGGTCTTGTCGGGGTAGGTCATGGCGTTGAGAAACGTCTGCATGGAGCTCTTGATCAGGTCGACAAACGGCTCCTTGACGGGAAACTTGGCCGACCCGCACAGTACCGAGTGCTCAAGAATATGGAACACGCCGGTGGAATCGGCCGGCGGCGTCTTAAAGCCAATGGCAAAGGCCTTGTTCTCGTCATCGCATGCCAGGTACAGCAGGCGAGCGCCCGAGGCGGTGTGGCGCAGCACATAGGCGTCCGAGTCGAGCTCGGGCACGGTCTCGCAGCGCTCGACGGCAAAGCCGTGGCAGGTAGTGCCGGGCACTAGCAGCGCGGCGGCAGCGGCGCGCGGGTCGGTTGAGGTGGTGGGCATATGCAGTCTCCTTTGACGCCCCAGCGGGGGCGAATCGAGTCGAATCCCCGAGAGTATACCCATATGGGGCCTTCGACCAATCTGCCGCACGAGCGTGGATTTTCGGACACACGAGCGTGGATTTCCGGACGCATGCCGAATGAGCGTGGATTTTCGGACGAAATCGGCCGCCAAAAGCCCAAAAACCGTCCAAATATCCACTCTCGATATCCGACCGTTCATAATCCACGCTCATCCGCCGCCCGCACATCTCTCATATCTCATTCGTCTCAAATACGAGAGATAACAGAAAGATGAGAGATAAATATGAGAGATAACTGAGCAGCAGAGAGACAAGCAATCATGGAATTATCTCAATACTGATTGTTTTACCAGTAAAAACATGTTTATATGAAACAGATGGCAGACATCTTATCTTTCATCTCTCGCTCATCTCTAATATGAGAGATAACAGAAAGATGAGAGATAATTACGAGAGATAACTGAGGGACGAAGGAAATCTATTCGCGGCATTCTTCGCAGAACCGAGCGAAAGGACGTGCAGGTGAACGAAAACGAACTGACCGGTTTGCTCGAGTCTTTAAGGCGCATGGGCTCGGACGATCTTAACGTCGAAGTGAAGGAGAGCGCCACGACGCTTTCCCACGACGTATGGGAAACGGTCAGCGCTTTCGCAAACACCGCCGGCGGCATCATCGTACTCGGAGTGAGCGAGCGCGCGGGTTTTGTCCCAGTTGCAAACTTTGAGACCGAGAAAGTGCTCAACCAATTCGTGGCGGGCATGGGCGATGCCGGCGGTCGCGGAAAGCTGGCCAATCCGCCCAAATACACCATTGAGCGCGTGGAGCTCCAGGGCACCGTGGTTCTGGTCATCACGATTGAGGAGCTCGACCCGTCGAGCAAGCCTTGCTATGTCATAGAGCGGGGCGCTCAAGGTGGCAGCTACAAACGCATCGATGACAAAGATGTCCCGCTTTCGTCGACCGAGGTTTTGGCACTGTCGTCATATGAACGGACGAGTCCTAGCGATCGCGATGCGGTGCCCGGCACGAGTGTGGGCGATCTCGACGAGTCGCTGGTCGACCGCACGATAGAGCGTGCCTATTCGTTGACGCCTCGAGCGATGCGCGGTGCGGCGGACAAGAAGACAAAGATGGAGCGTCTGAATTTCCTCGACTTCCAGGGCAATGTTACCAAGGCCGGCCTCCTTGCCGCGGGCGTTTACCCTCAGCAGTTCTATCCCAAGCTCTTCATTGATGTGGCTGTCCACGTGGGAGCTCAAAAGGGAGCTGTGGGGTCGCTGAGGTTCATGGACCGCACAATCTGTGAGGGAACGTTGGGCGAGATGATCTCGGATGCCGTCGCAGCTGTCGCCAAAAACCTGCGCCGCATCTCGACCGTCCAAGGCATCTCGCGTATCGACTCGCTGGAGATTCCCGAGGAGGTTCTGCGCGAGGCAGTCGCCAACGCGGTTATCCACAGGGAATACGGGGATCGGTTCTGTGGACAATCGATTGCCGTCGACGTTTTTGACGACCGCATCGAGGTGACGAATCCCGGCGGCCTTTATGGAGGGAAGACTCGCGAGAACTTGTTTGACGGCAGCTCCCGATGCCGTAATGCAACGCTCGTGAAACTCATGTCGATTGTTCCACTGCCGGATGGCGCAGGCTCGCCGGCTGAGGGAAATGGCTCGGGCATCCCGATGATGATCGATGCCATGCGCGCGCATGGTCTGGTAGAGCCCCTGTTCTGCCCGGGGTTCGATCGGTTCAAGGTCGTACTTTACCGTTCAAAGATCGAGCCGGTCGATCATGGCGGGGACTTGATTATGACGGCACTCAAACACTACGGCGAGCTGGGGACGCGCGAGCTGGCAGAGCACACAGGGCTCACAATTTCCCAGGTTAGGTCGCGCGTCAACGCGCTCATTGCTCAAGGCGAGCTTGAGCCCACGGCGCCGGCGACGAGCCGCAACCGCAAGTATCGACTGTCGGAGCGCGTGGGATAGATGCGTTAGTGGACGAGGCGACCCAATAATCGACCCTCGATTGGCGTCCATTAAGGTAAAGCGGTTTTTGCCCAGTCGACGGTGATGCTAAAGACTCGGCTTACGCCGGCATGGCCCCGAACCCGTCTATCAAGAACAGCCTAAGAACCAGCTTGATGACATTTCCCGGTTTGACTTCTGCCGCGTCAAAGACGTGGCATTCGGCGAGCTCGCTGCAGTATGCATAGATGTCGCGGATAAGGTCCGCGCCCGAGAGCGTAAACATGTAGCCTGCATCCGAAAGCGCATTGGGCGCGGCAGGCAACTTGGCCATGTGACAGAACGTTTGCAGGTCGGGCGCCATAACGTTCTGGTAGTCGAGGTGGCCGTTGGCATCCTGCGCGGCAAGCTCCAATTGGCGCACAAAATCCAGCGCCGCCGCTAACACAAAGCTCGGCGTAGGCGCATTGACGTCCTGAGTGGTCGCCACAAGCCTGCCCGCCGCCTGCGTGACAAGCCAGGCGACCTCGCGCTGGCAACGCACAGCCTTGCGCGTAACCGGCTTGATGGACGAAGAAGAAACGCTTCCCTTAGGCGGATTCGAAGCAGCCATAAGGCCCTCCCATGAACGACCCGGTCCAACAAGCCCGGATGAAACACGTGCTACATCAGTATACAGGGAAGTGGGGTAGCGGGGTACAAGCGCACCAGCGGCAAACCGAGAACATCAACGATGTGCCGATCGCGGAATGAGATCTCGTAATAATTGACTCTCGGCCATATTATTGAGGGGCATGACTCGCGTTCGTATGGTTGTAGGTGCTGGCGATGAACGACATTGACCTTGCTGTTCCGTTGATGGATGGACCAAGCTATGACCGCGCCTGCAGTCTCGTGCCTTCCGAATACGTTGAGGCATGGGAGTGGTTTCTGGGTGAGGAACAGCGCGGCGGCGTTTGGACCAGCCTTCCGCACCACACCAAGGAAGATAGCCCTCAGTATCAGTATCGTTTGAGAATTGGCTCGGACTTCTTTCCCGTAACGCGGGATTCAGGGATCTTCTGGCCGGGCCAGGATCGGGTGAAGCAAGATCCCAATAAGATCTTTGCACTTTCGGTCCATAACTCTAAAAAGAGCTTCTACACCGATGTGCCTCCGCTCTATTTGGACGATGGTACGTGGGTCATTAAGTACTCGGTTCAAGCGCCGGGTACCGTTGGTTTTCGAGACCAGAACTACAATCGCAAAATGCTCAACTGCATGGAATGTGGCGTTCCAGTCGGAGTCATATTTGCAAACGAGGTGGGCTATAAGGTGCTCGGCCTTGCGTTTGTTGAACGGTTTGAGCCCGAAAACGGCTGGTTTGTTCTGCATGGTCCCGTTCATAAAGGCGGACCGGACCCTCGTTTTGCGCCCGATATGAGTTATCTGAAGCACATGCCCGTCGATATTGAGTTTGCCGGACAGGGTGCGACCGACGACGAAAAGGTCCGCTATGCGTTAAGGCGCGAGCGATTGGGGCAGCAATGGTTCCGCAAGCAGCTCGTTGCCGCCTATGACGGCCGTTGTGCGGTGTCGGACTGCGGCGTCGGCGAAGCCCTGGAGGCTGCACATATCGAGAATTACTCGGGACCCAAATCGCAGGTTGCCAGCAACGGCATTCTGCTTCGGCGCGACCTTCATTCCCTATTTGATGCTCACCTGATTTCGTTTGAGCCTGTTTGCGGCGAATATCGGCTGTGCGGATCGTACCTGCTGGATAAGACCGACTACGCTTCCTTTGCGGGTGCGACGCTAAGGCAGCCGAATGAGCGTCAGTGGCGACCCAATACGGTGTTTCTTGAGGCCCATCGCATCGAGTTCGATCGCTCGGAAAAGAAGCGTGAAAAGGCGGGGCTTCTGCCGTATTAGCGTATTTGGCTTTGGCATTCTTTGACGATCGTGTTGTTTGATCGGATCGCGTGGCGATGCAATCTCGCGCCCGCCCGCCGGTGCATGCTCTTCCTGATTTGTATAGCGAGAGGGGAGCGTGTATGAGCTGGCGAGGCGATGTCGTGATGGGGAAGTACGGAAAACTGCCGCGTGCCCTTATCGACAACAATATGTTTCCGGGCGTAGAGGTTGATTGCGGGTCGTTTGCTGTAGCCTGTCCTTGCTGCGGCTCGCAAATACCGTGTCTCGACATTCGGTTCATCGATGAGCGCGACAGACTCAGCGACGAAGTGAGAAAACGGACAGGTGTTCATATGCCGGTGTATCCGGAGAAATGCCCTGTTTGTGGCCTCGATATCGTGTACGACGCCGGCGACGAGGGATAGGTGATGCGGAGAAGCTGGCTGTGAAAGCCTCTCCGCCCCTACAAATAAATCCCCTCACCGAGCTGCTTGTGGAACTCGGCGTGATGGTCGCGTGTCCAGGTAAAGAGTGCCTGGTCAAAGTCGGTACGCGTGGCCGGGACGCCAAAGACGCCGGCAACTTCGACGCGCACAAACTCCAGTGCCGGCAGCTTGTTGATGGCAGTGAGGGCAAACGGGGACGAGGGCTCCTCGAACAGATAGCGGCTGCCTTGCAGCGCGTCGCAACTGGTGCACGTGTTGCCGAGTGACGGGGCTTTGGAGGCTCGCGCGCCTACGGGCTTGTAGCCGCAGCGCTTATGAAGGTAGTCGCGGATCTCGCCCGGCACGCAGCCAAGAGCGGGCACGATGGCGAGTGCGTTGGCGTTGGCCGTGTCGATGGCAATGTGCCCGGCTTCGTTGGGCGCGTGCGCGATGGCGATGCTCTTGTCGTTATCGGTTCGATAGGGAATGCCGAAGGCCGCGACCGAGGTCTCTTTGTGACACTTCCAGCACTCGCGCTTGCCCAGTACTAGATATATATACGGCGCCGAGGGGTCGGATCGGTCAACACCGGGCAGCCACTCGGCAAAGGGCTCGGGGTTGACGCCGCTGGGTACATACCAGATCTTCTTGGTCCGGTCCCATTTGGCGCCCAGCGCCTTGGCTTCTTCTTTGTGTGAAAAGGGGACATCGAGCTCGGTGCGCATGGCGGCTCCTTGGTGCTGCAGGTGCAAGTGGCTCAAGGATACCGCAGGGCGCAGACATCGTGGCGTTTTGCCGAGAAGTTGCGGTGCGGATGGGTTCGAGACGCGTTGGTCTCGGCCTCGGTGGCTATTGGGGCGGTTTTGATTGACTGCGGAGTCAGCCGGGATAGGCACTTGGGTCGCTGACGCGGTTTTGTACATGGGCAGGGTAGTTGTTTGGGCGGTTGGAGCAGTTTGCGGCGCAGTTTTGTGCCTGGCTATTGTTGATGTTGGGGTATTGAATTTGTTTGGCTGCCATTCGTCAGGTGAATTGATGCTACGTTGCGATGACGGTTGGGGCTGCCAGCTGATTTGGCGACATAAAACAAAACAGCCCAGAGACATAGCCTCTGAGCTGCGAACATTTGGTGGGCGTTAGAAGATTTGAACTTCTGACCTCTTCCGTGTCAGGGAAGCGCTCTCCCCCTGAGCTAAACGCCCGATCAAGGGTGCGCAAGTGCGCAAGGGATAATATAACGGAGCCTGAACGCGGTGGCAAGAACATTTTTGAAAATCGCTTACATTGTGGAATTCGGGGGCTTTGTCATATCCATTTCAAAAGAGCCTGCTGCCGCGATTTAGCTGTCGCATAATGCAAGGCCATTGCGGTATCGAGCTATGGAAAGACGCCTGCGGAATTGTCCTACCGATAAGCGGACAAGCCTCAGCTGGTGCCTTCGCCGTGGTAAGGTAAGCCGAATTGCTTCCAGACTGTTTCGGGGGAGTGGAATGAGCAAAGAGTGTGTCGAGCAGGTCGAAGGCGCAGGGGCTTCGGTGCCGATGACCGATATATCGAACATTGATGTGCCCGAGGGCACCGACGAGCTCAGCCGCAACACTCGTCGCGCATGGCGCGACCGCCTGAACAGCGCTTCGACGCGCAAGATGATCACGGGCGTCTTGGCTACGCTGGTGGGCGGTTCGTTTTGGGGCTTCTCGGGCACCAGCGCGAGCTTTCTGTTCGATACCTACCACGTCGACACCTTGTGGCTTATGAGCGTGCGTCAGATTCTCGCCGGTCTACTCTTTATGGCCGTGGTTGTTACGCGCGACCGCGAGCGCCTGATTAAGCTCTGGACCACACCCGCCGATCGCAAGCAGCTGCTGCTCTTTACCGCCTTTGGCCTGCTGTTCAATCAGTTTTGCTATCTTTCGGCCGTGCGTCTGACGAACGCCGGAACCGCGACGGTGCTCCAGTGCCTGCAGCTCGTTATCATCATGGGCTACACCTGCGTGACCGATCGCCGCATGCCGCGTACTCGCGAAGTCATCGGCATTGGCCTGGCTCTGGGTGGAACCTTTTTAATCGCCACCGGCGGCGACCCCACCAGCCTGAATATCTCGCCGCTTGGCCTGGCAGCAGGTCTTATGTGTGCGGTCAGCGCTACATGCATGGCGGTGATTCCCGCCAAGATTCTGCCCGAATACGGCAGCCCCATCGTCACGGGCTCGGCAATGCTCACGGCGGGCGTGGTCTCGTGCGTCTTCGTGCAGCCCTGGGCGCATATGCCGGCGCTCGACGCTGCCGGCATCGAGGCGCTCGCGGTGTTCGTGGTTATCGGCTCGTTTTTTGCTTACATGCTTTATATGCAGGGCGTTAAGGACATCGGCTCGGTGCGTGCGAGCCTCATCGGAACTGTGGAGCCGGTTTCGGCGACCATCACCAGCGCTCTCATGCTGGGCACGGTGTTTTTGCCGACCGACCTTATCGGCTTTGCCATGATCATCGTGATGATGTTCCTCACGGTGTAGCTGGCGCCGCCGCCAAGGCAGAAAAGGTGTTGTGCCGCATTTTCGCCAATTGATGTCCGTGTCTGGAGTTTAGCTGTCGATGCTCAAAATGCCATAAACTAGTAACGTTATGGACTTTTTCATTGCGACTCAATTGCGAGGATTTCTTTATGGCTGGTAATCACTTTAAGGGCAGCGATAGCGGCCGTCCTGCAGTTCCGCCGCGTCCGAACGGGGCTGGTAAGGCCGGCACGCCGGGCGGCGCTGGACAGGGCGGTTCCGGTAAGCGCGTGTCCCCGGGCGAGACGGCGATGTTTACCGCTCTGTACGAGCAGTCTCAAAAGGCAAAAAAGACCGGCCGTGCAAGAGGGAATGTCTTTGCGGGCGGTGCAACCTCCGTGTCGCAGCCGAGCGGGGCTTCTTCGGTACCTGCGAACAACGCAGGTGCTGCCAACGCCGCGAATGCCGCCGGCAACGTTAATGCCGGCAAGGCCGCCAACAATACTCCCTCTGCCGGTGGCGCGGGGCTTACGGGTAACCTCGGCACGATCTACACCGGTGCCTCCGAGACTGGCACGTTCGCCCGCCTGGATGATAGCGGTGCCGAGTTTGCGGGCTCGGGTTCCAAGGAAGATTATTACGATTTTGGCTTGAACTACGGTAGCGACGCTTCGTCGAGTTCGACCTCTGACGGTCTGGTCCGTCATCGCCATCGCAAGGGCGAGCGCAAAAAGCGTCACACCGGCGCCATTATTGCCGCTGTAGTCGCGGTGCTTCTCGTTGCGCTTGGCGCAAGCGGCTTTATGCTGCTTAACTCGGCAAAGACCGTAAAGAGCGAAGCAAAGGAGGCTGTCGAGATCGTCGGTGGCCTTAAGGACAAGGTCACGTCGGGCGATTTTTCGACGCTGCCTGACGACGCGAAGAAGATTGATGAGCTCTGCGACAGCATGAAGGCGGAGACCTCGAGCCCGCTGTGGACGGCGGCTTCGTTTATTCCGGTGTATGGCAGCGACATCAATGCGGCCCGCACCATGATCGACGCCCTGTCCGATGTCTCGAGCAACGCGCTGGTTCCCATGGCCGACAACCTTTCGCAGGCCACGCCCGGCAAGCTGTTCCAGGACGGCATGATTAACGTGTCCGCGCTGCAGGCCGTTGCCGATTCGCTTTCCGATAGCTCCAAGGTGTTCAAGAGCGCCAACGAGAAGGTCCAGGGCATTGGCGATACTCATATTTCCCAGGTGACCGAGCTGGTCGATAAGGCCAAGGACGGCTTTGCCACCCTCAACGGCGCGGTTGACGCGGCGGAGAAGGTCGCTCCCGTCCTTCCCCAGATGCTCGGCGCCAACGGCCAGACGCGCAACTACCTTATGTACGCCATGAACAACGTCGAGATTCGTGCTTGCGGCGGCTTTGGCGGTTCGCAGGGCCTGATTTCGGTCACCGACGGCCAGATGTCGATTGGCGAGTTTGTTCCCCGCATTGGACTCAGCGAGGATGAGGCGGTCGAGAGCGTCGACGAAGAGGATGAGGCGCTGTTCGGCAACCACAGTAACCTGTACAACTCGGGCAATACCTATTCGCCTGATTGGCCCCGCAACTCGCAGCGTGTCGCAGCCCTGTGGAAATCTCAATATGGCCAGGACGTTGACGGCGTCGTGGGTATCGACCCGGTGTTCCTGCAGTATCTGCTGGGCCTGGTCGGTAACGTGTCGCTGCCCGACGGAACGGTTGTCGACGGCACCAACGCCGCAAAGGTCCTCATGCACGATGTGTACTGGAACTATCCGGTCGAGGAGTCGGACGGCATCTTTGCATCCGTCGCCAGCGCTGCCTTCGACAAGATCCTTGGCGGTATCGGCGATGTCGATGTTACGAAGCTTGTCAGCGCCGTTGAGCGCGGTGCCGAAGAGGGCCGCCTGATCGCGTGGATGAAAAACGATGACGAGCAGAACGCTATCAAGGAGATGAACATCGACGCCTCGCTGCCCGATCCGGATGACCCGAGTGAAGATCCCGTTGCTGGTGTCTACTTTAACAACCTGAGCTTCTCCAAGCTCGACTGGTACCTGAATGCCGATACGCAGATTGGCCAGGGCATCAAGAACGGTGACGGCACATGCTCGTATCGCATCACCGTTACCCTGACGAACATCATGACGCAGGAGGAGGCCGGCAAGCTGCCCGACTACGTCGCGGCGAGCGCGCCCGATGCCGCGCGCGACGACGAGCGTCTGAATGTCTCGTTGTTTGCCCCGACGGGCGGCATCATTACTGATCTGACCGTCGAGGGCACCCAGTTTGGTCTTGGCGCCGCTACGTGGCATGGAATCCCCTTCTATTCGGGCACCGTTGACCTGCATGCTGGCGAGACGACGACGATCACATATACGCTGACCACGTCAGCCGAGGCGGGGGACAAGCCGCTTACGCTGCGTCAGACTCCTACATGCCAGGCGGCTCGCGACAGCGCGTCGGCGTAGGGTTTTTCTGGTAGCGCAGATAATCGAGTACCATTTTGGGGCGGACAGGCAATCTGTTCGCCCCTATTTTGTAAGGAGAGCGCATGAAGTACTTTGGCACCGACGGCTTTCGCGGTGAGGCTAACGTTGGGCTGACGGTAGAGCACGCTTATAAGATTGGCCGTTTTGTGGGCTGGTATTACGGCGCCAACCGCGAGCGCAAGGCGCGCGTCATCGTGGGTAAGGACACGCGTCGCTCGAGTTATATGTTCGAGGCGGCGCTGGTGAGTGGCCTGGTCGCGAGCGGTGCGGACGCCTATATGCTGCACGTGATCCCCACGCCGGGTGTAGCGCATCAGACCGTGGAAGGCTGCTTCGATTGCGGCATCATGATCAGCGCGAGCCACAACCCGTTTTGCGATAACGGCATTAAGCTCGTCAATAGCGACGGTTTTAAGATGGACGAGGACGTACTGGAGCTCATCGAGGACTACGTCGATGGCAAGAGCGAGGTGCCACTGGCCACGGGCAACCACATCGGCGCCACGGTGGACTACATGCAGGGCCGCAACCGCTACATTGCCTCGCTCATCGCCAGCGCGAACTTTTCGCTGCAGGGCGTCAAGATCGGCATCGACTGCGCCAACGGCTCGGCGTCCTCGGTGGCCAAGCCGGTGTTCGACGCGCTGGGCGCCGACGTGCGCGTGATCAATGCCGCGCCTGATGGTTTTAACATCAACGTCGACTGCGGCTCCACGCATATGGAGCGTCTGCAGCGCCACGTGGTGGAGCAGGGCCTGGACGTGGGCTTTGCCTATGACGGCGATGCCGACCGCTGCCTGGCCGTGGACGAGCGCGGCCGCGTGGTCGATGGCGACCAGATCCTGTACGTGTGCGGCGTGTACCTGAACAAGCACGGTCGCCTTTCGGGCGGTACCGTGGTTCCGACGATTGCCGGCAACTTTGGCCTGATCAAGTCGTTGGAGCTTGCCGGCCTAAGTGCCGTGACCAGCGGTGTGGGCGACCGTCACGTGTATGCCAAGATGCGCGAGGGCGGTTACAGCCTAGGCGGCGAGCAGACGGGCCATACGATCTTTGGCGATATCGAGCGCACGGGCGACGGCATTATGACCTCGCTGCGCGTGATGGAAGTGATCCGCGCCGAGCGCGAGACGCTCTCGCAGCTCACGGCTCCGTGCAAGCTGCTACCGCAGGCGCGGGTGGCCGTGCGCGTGGCGGACAAGGACGCCGCGCTCGAGAACATGGGCGTGCAGAACGCCATCGCCGAGGCCGAGGCTGCGCTGGCAGGCGAGGGCCGCGTGCTCGTGCGCAAGAGCGGAACCGAGTCGGTTATCCGCGTGCTGGCCGAGGCGCCCGACCAAGCATCCGCCGATGCCGCCATGAAGCGCATCGCCAACGCACTCGAGGCTCTGTAGTTACGCGGCTTTACCAAACCGCGTAACTGCTCGACGCTGCAAACGCCCCTAAGCGGCAATCTGACGTTCAATTTCAAGGGCGCGACCAGAAGGTCAGCGCCCTTTCATTTAAAGGCTTTAGCCTGTGCGGGGCGCGCAGCGCGCCGCATCAGAAACCACCCGCTATGCGGGTGGGGACAACCGG
>NZ_CAXYLS010000010.1:0-68908 GCF_964283865.1 Collinsella aerofaciens
CTTCCGGAACCGCACCTCGCGGCCCGCGGGACATGCGCTCTGAAGCGCGGTCCGGGCACGAGGATGCCCCCGAGTCACCTCTCCTATGCGCCATGCGGCCCCCAGGGCACGTGTATGCGATACCGGACACCGTAACGGTGGGCGCCGCCCACCGGTCAGCGGCCAGAGCATGGGGGGCACGCCCGGTCCCGTTCCGAACCCGGAAGCTAAGCCCCATCGCGCCGAGAGTACTGCGGGGCCAGCCCGTGGGAGGCCAGGGCGCCGCTGACCGGTGGACGGCACCGAGCCGTACGCTTGACTTGAAGAAGGGGGAGGCCTCGCGGCCTCCCCCTTTTTTGCGTTTACGGGCTTTTGTCTCACATAGTAGCTGTGTTTTATAACCCTCGTTTGTCGCTTCTTCTGTGAACGGGCTACAATAGCTTAGTCTGTGCAATATGGAGGTGAACATGGCTGAAGCTGGTATCGGCGTTGATATCGTCGAGATTTCCCGCATGAAATCTATTCTTGAAAAGACGCCGTCGTTTGCTCGGCGTGTGTTTACCGAAGAAGAGCGTGTGTATTGTGATGCATCATCGCGTCCCGCTGCTCACTATGCGAGCCGCTTTGCTTCGCGCGAGGCGGTGCTTAAAGCTCTCGGCACGGGTTTTAGTCAAGGCGTGGGTCGCAAGGATGTTTCGGTAACGCGTGATAAACTCGGCAAACCGAAGGCGCTGCTTTCGGGCCGTGCTCTCGAGATCGCTCAAGAACTGGGTGTTGTTGAGGTCGCTCTTTCCATTACGCTTACGGGAGACTTGGCCGTTGCGAATGCCATCGCGATTACCGAAGATGCTCGGCCTAAGCCAAAAGAGGAAAAGGTGAGTACCAAGAAACGCGTTGCGCAGACATTTAAAGAGGCTCGCTCTGTATTAGATGAGCTCGAGCAGCTGCAGAATTCAGCATTGACGGAGCACCTGGGCGATGCTTCGCAAGATACGCTAGGAGCATAGATGAAACCGGTTTTGAGTACCGAAGAAGTCGTTCGTCTCGAGGATATCATCGAACGCGAAGGGACTTCGAAGGCCGAGCTTATGGAGCTAGCGGGTGAGTTTGCCGCCAACGAGGTCTTGAAGCTCAATCCCGATCGGGTTCTCGTTCTGGTCGGTTTTGGTAATAATGGCGGCGACGGTTGGGTTGCCGCCGATATCCTGAGCCACAAGGGTGTGGACGTGGATATCGTTTCTCCGGTTGAGCCGGATGAGATTCCTGCTGCTCTGGCACGTCATGTTGCTCGTCGAACTGCCGGCCGCGATGTGCACGTTTGCGTCGGTCCCTCGCGTGACGAACTCGAGGTTTTGATCGATAAGGCCGATGTTGTTGTCGATGCCATTTTTGGTACCGGTTTCCACGGGAATCTGCGTGCGCCGTTCTCCATTTGGATTCCTACGGTCAATGAATGCGCCGATTGTGTCGTATCCATTGATGTCCCCTCGGGCCTGAATGCCGAGACGGGCGTTGTTGATGACGACTGCATTCGTGCCGAGCGCACGGTGACGATGATTGCGCCCAAGATTGGTCTGTATAGCGCTGATGGTCCTGAGTATGCTGGCGATTTGACCTGCGGCAATCTTTACGACCGTCTTGACGAGGTCATCGATGATGTCGACCACGCCGCCGAGATTGTCGAGCCCGGTGACTTAGTTGATTACTTTGCTCCGCTACCATCGAATATCGATAAGTATTCCCGTGGCTCTGTGCTTATTGTCGCCGGATCGGCGCAATATCCTGGTGCTGCCATTATGGCGGCCAAGTCTGCAGCTCGCGCGGGTGCTGGTTACGTGGCGGTCGCGGCTCCTGATGCCTGCGCCAATCTTATTCGCATGGCACTTCCTTCGATTCCCGTCTTTGCTATTCCGTCTGATTCCCGCGGCTCCTTTGGCGCCGCTGCGCGCATGACGGTGTGCGAGATCGCAAAGAAGTACAGCTGCGTACTGTGCGGTCCCGGTATGACGACGTCTGCTGGCGCTATGCAGGTGGTTTCGGGCTTGCTCGAGCTTGATGTACCGCTAATTTTGGACGCCGATGCACTCAACTGCCTTGCTAAGATTGCCATTGACGGTATTGATAGTAACCCCGAGATGTATCGTCGTGAGCAGCCGTTGGTTATGACGCCGCACTATCGTGAGCTTTCGCGTTTGGTTGCCGGTGACGAGGTGAACGACCTTGGTACCGCGATTGCAGCTGCGCAGAAGGTTGTCTGGGCTGCAGGCTCCGACAATCTGGTGGTCATAGCCAAGGGGCCGACGACGGCTATCTGTGGCGTTGAGCGCGTGCTGCTGCCACTCTCGGGTCCGGCTTCTCTGGCAACTGCCGGTTCTGGTGATGTTCTCGCGGGTATTTTGGCCGGCACGCTTGCCACCATGCGCGACGAGATGGATCGTTGGGAGCTGCTGTATTCGTACGCCGTCGCACTTCACAGCTACGCCGGTTTTGCCGCGGCGACGGAGTATGGTGAGAAGAGCGTTATCGCGACCGATCTTATCGACTTGATCGGTCCTGCCATGGAGCTGGCGGCAAAGGATGCGCTCGAAGATCTGGGAATCATGGACGAAGGGTCGGATGACTAATCATGAATAAAGCCGATTTGACGCGCTGGTCCTGGGTCGAGATCGACCGCGGGGCGCTCCGTCGCAACACGAGAGCCTATAAGAACTTGTTGAATCCGCGTCAGCGCCTGTGCTGCGTGGTCAAGGCCGATGCTTATGGTCATGGAGCTGTTGAGTGCGCTAAGATCATGTATTCGGCCGGTGCCGACATGTTTGCCGTGGCGACGGTTAACGAGGGCGTTGAGCTCCGACAGGGCGGGATTACGAAACCCGTCCTCATCCTAAGCGAGCCGCCTATCGAGGCTATTCCGACGTTGCTCGAGTTTGATATCATGCCCTCGGTCTATACGTCTGACTTTGCTCTTGCGTATGGCGAATGTGCCGTCGCGGCGGGCAAGGTGGGCAAGTATCATCTCGCCATCGAGACGGGCATGAACCGCATTGGCGTACATTACACGCAGGTGCTCGACTTTGTCCGCGGTATTAATTTCCATCGCGGTATTCAGTGCGACGGCGTATTTACTCACTTCGCCACGGCCGATGAACCTTCGGGCTGGGACTACAAACTGCAGTGTCAGCGCTTTACCGAGGCCGTTCAGGCCATTAAGGATGCGGGCTTTGAGTGCGGTATCGTGCACTGCGCCAACACGCCGTCCTCGATGCTCGACCCCTCGATGCATTTTGATATGATTCGCGCCGGCGTCGGCTTGTATGGCATGCAGCCGTGCGAGCTGAGTGGCCGCGTGATGCAGCTTGATCCCGTTATGAGCGTCCATGCGCGCGTGACGCGCGTGGCACACCCTGCGATGGGCGAGGGCGTGGGCTACGGTTTTACCTACCGCGTACCGCGTACGCGCGTTCAGATCTGCACGCTGCCGATCGGTTATGCCGATGGCCTATCGCGTACGCTTTCCAATCGTATGGATGTGCTGTATCGCGGCGAGCGCGTGCATCAGGTTGGCAATATCTGCATGGACCAGTTTATGGTCGCCATTCAGTCCAACCCGGCACACGAGATTCCCGAGGCCGAGTATGGTGACGAGATGATCATTGTCGGCCGCGATGGCGACGCCGAGATCACTATGGACGAGATGGCCCGACTGCGCGGAACGATTAACTACGAGGTCGCCTGCGGCTTTGGCATGCGTCTCGACAAGGTCTACGTGTAGGAGCCGCTATGGGCGTCATGCACATCCCCGGCCATAGCCATCAGGCGCCGCGTGAGGTCGCACTCGAGGAGATCGAGGCCGTTCTGGGCGATTGTCACCTTTGCCAGCTTTACCAGTCGCGCCACAATATCGTGTTTGGCGTGGGAAACCCCCACGCTCGCGTGATGTTTATTGGCGAGGCGCCGGGCCGCAATGAGGATTTGCAGGGCGAGCCCTTTGTGGGGGCGGCAGGCGAGGACCTCAACGGCATTTTGTCGCTGGCGGGGCTCAAACGCGAAGACGTCTACATTGCCAACGTGCTTAAGTGCCGCCCGCCGGGAAACCGCAATCCACGTCCCGAGGAAGTGCTGGCTTGCTCGCCGTTTTTGCGTGAGCAGATTCGAAGCATCTGGCCCGATATTATCGTGACGCTCGGCAACCCCGCGACGCACTTTGTGCTTAAGACCGAGATTGGCATTACTAAGCTGCGCGGCAGGTTCCACCAGATGGGGCATTTTGTAGTAATGCCCACTTTCCATCCGGCAGCAGCGCTACGCAATCCGGCGTGGCAGGAGCTACTGGAGGAAGACTTTAAGATGCTGGGCGACTATCTGGAGCGACATCCCGCACCAGAGGACGCCTCGGAATAATAAGGAGCATATATGTCCCTGGAGCGCCTGGGGGTAGGTACTTACAAAACGACTTGCGCTGCCGATACGGAGTACTTTGGCGAGCTAATTGCACCGTGCCTTGAGGACGGCGATGTGCTCATCCTGACCGGTGGCCTGGGAGTGGGCAAAACTCACTTTACCAAGGGCGTCTCGCGCGGGCTGGGCGATGGGCATATGGTTACGAGCCCTACGTTTGCGCTCATGGCCGTCCACGATCAAGGTCGTATTCCGCTGTTTCACTTTGATTTATACCGCCTGGAGCATGCCTACGAGCTCGAGGATACGGGCATTTTCGATGTGCTGGGCTATGAGGGTGCTTGCCTGCTGGAATGGGGCGAACAATTCCAAGACGAGCTGACGGATGAGTATCTTTCGGTGACGCTCAAGCGTGATGAGGGCGACAGTGATGTGCGAACGATAACGCTCGAGGCGCACGGTGACCGCGCAATGGAGCTTTCCCATTTGATTGATAAGGCTGTACAAGATGAGCTTGCATAACGACAACGCGCTGGTGGTGGCGCTCGATACCTCGACCGACATGCTTGCCTGCGCGGCAAGCTGGATTGATGGGCAGACGGGCGAGACGAAGCTCGTGAGTGGCGACCACATGTGTCGCCGTCACGCCAACGTTGAGCTCGTGAATACCGTTGATGGCATGCTGGCTCAAGCCGGTCTGGATCGCAGCGATGTTGGTTGCTACGTGGTCGGCCGCGGCCCGGGATCGTTTACGGGTGTGCGCATCGGCATCTCCACTGCCAAGGGCCTCGCGCGCGGTGCCAATGCTCCGCTGCTGGGCGTGTCGACGCTCGACGCTTGCGCTTGGACGGCGTGGAAGGCTGGCGTGCGCGGCAAGCTTGGTATCTTGGCCGATGCTATGCGCGGTGAGGTATATCCGGCGCTGTATATGCTGATCGATGAGGGCCCCGAGCGTCAATTTGAGCGCGAACACGTGGTCAAGGCCGCCGTGGCGCTCGATGAGTGGCGCCGAGCAGCGGACTGGGACCAGGTTCAGCTGACCGGTGACGGTCTCGTGCGCTATGGCAAGCTGCTGGGTGAGGACGAGACCGCCCGCTGCGTGGAGCGCGACCTGTGGTGGCCTTCGGGCGAGGGCTTGCTGCTCGCGCACGCTGCGGGCGACGGCGATCCGGCCCGCGTCCTGCCGATTTACACGCGCCTTTCGGATGCCGAGGAAAACGAGCGCAAGCGTCTTGGTCTTGCCGAGAGTGCACAGAGCGAAATTACGGGCGTTGCCGATGAACTCGCCGGTCGTCATCTGCAGTTCCGTCCCATGGGCGCGGCGGATGCCGAGGGCGCGAGCGCGCTGGAGGCCGCCTGCTTTGAAGGTGCCGGACACGAGGCGTGGACGCCGGGCATGTTCCTGTCCGAACTGGGCGAGGACGTCGCTGCGCCGCGTAGTTGGTGGGTGGCACACGACGACGGCAAGCTGCTGGGCCTTGCCGGCGGTATGGTCGTGGACGGTGATGTGCAGATTCTGGATGTCGCCGTCGACCCGGCACATCGCCGTGAGGGCATTGCCCGCAAGCTGCTGTCGCACGTGAGCTATGATGCCCAGATGCTCGGCTGCACTACGGCTTCGCTCGAGGTCGAGGACGGTAACGAGGGAGCGATCGCGCTTTATAACGCTCTGGGCTTTACCGAGGCTGGCCGTCGTCGTGGCTATTACGGTGCCGGCAAGGACGCCATCGTCATGACGGCCCCACTTCCCCTCGTGCTTCCGGTCGATAACGCCTCGCCCGAGCCGACGGCAGCCGAGCAACGCGCATGGCCCCTGTCTGCGCCCAAGCGCTCTGCCGAGGAACGTGTCGAGATTGAGCATCGCCGCCTAGTGCTCGCTATCGAGAGCTCCTGCGACGAGACGGCGGTGGCGATTATCGATGCAGATGGCAATATGCTGGCCAACCAGGTGTCGACACAGATTGATTTTCACGCCCGCTTTGGCGGCGTGGTGCCCGAGATCGCCTCGCGCAAACACGTTGAGGTGATTGTGAGCGTCGTGGATGCGGCGCTCGAGGATGCCGCAGCATCGCTTGGTCTTGAGGGTGGAGCCATTGCCCCTAGCGAGCTTGCCGCCGTGGGCGTGACACAGGGTCCGGGCCTGGTGGGCGCCCTCGTGGTGGGCGTTGCCTTTGCTAAAGGCTTTGCCTACGCTGCCGGTAAGCCGCTCGTATGCGTCAACCATCTGGAGGGGCACCTGTTTGCCAACTTGCTGGCGCAGCCCGACCTCAAGCCGCCGTTTATCTTCACGCTCGTCTCGGGCGGTCATACCATGCTTGTTCACGTCAAGGCGTGGGGCGACTACGAGGTGCTCGGCGAGACGCTCGACGACGCCGTGGGCGAAGCCTTCGACAAGGTGGCAAAGGCGCTGGGCCTGGGCTATCCCGGTGGCCCCATCATCTCCAAGCTGGCCGAGACGGGTAATCCCCGCGCGATCGATTTTCCCCGTGCGCTTAACAGCAGGGGGGACTATCGCTTCTCGCTTTCGGGCCTCAAGACGGCGGTGACGCTCTACATCGAGCAGGAGACCAAGGCCGGGCGCACGATTCACCTGCCCGATCTAGCGGCCTCGTTTGAGGCGGCGGTCTTTGACGTGCAGTACAAGAAGGCCAAAAACGCACTGCACGCTACCGGATGCAAGGAATACTGCATCGGTGGCGGCGTCTCGGCCAACCCGCATCTGCGCGAGATGATGATCAAGAAGCTTGGGCGTCAGGGGATCCGCGTAACGGTGCCACCGCTTTCGGCGTGCACCGACAACGCCGCCATGATCGCAGAGGTTGCCCGCCGTAAATTCGACCGAGGAGAAATCTCGCCGTTCGACGTCGACGCCGATCCAAACATGACGCTGTAGCTGGTACGGCGCGGTCCCCGGACGGAGGGGCCGGATATAAGGTTTCCTGCTCTACAGTCCTGCGCAAGACGAAGGCCACATTAAGTGGCCTTCTTTGCGTGCGGAACTCGCGATAAACCTTATATCCGGCCCCTCCGTCCGGGGACCTTTCTGTATCGATATAGCTTCTGAGCTGGTTTGGCGTCAACAACGTCCGGCAAGGTTAGCCAGCTGCGTCGAATTTCCGGCGTGCTTTAGCTGAAAGAAAAAGATGGTGTGCGGAGCTTTGCTCCGCACATTTGGGATGGGAGCTCCTCGGGGGCGGGGCGGGCGCCTGCCGCCATATATGAACTTTATCGCGAGTTCCGCACGAACAGGAGGCCACTTAATGTGGCCTCCGTCGTGAGCAGGACTGTCCGAGCAGGAAAGTTCATATATGGCGGCAGGCGCCCGCCCCGCTCCCGAGGGGCATCTCTCAAGCAAAAACTGTCGTTCGGTAAAGTCCGAGGTCAGTGGCGTTTTATACCGAGAATTTCAAAAAAAGTTGAAAATTCATTACAAATTTGCGTTGACTTTAGGTAACTAAAGTTACATACTCCTTTTCAACCACTGGGGGATGTGAACCGCACGGATCGTTCGCATCATGATTGAAGAGGATTTCTTAGACATGTTCACGCATCAGCTAAACATTATCAGCGTAGTAATTATCTGATGCGGGTTAGCACATACAGCTAGCCCGTACGATAACGGGCGGCTGATGAAGATGAGGGCCGTCGAGCGCAACCGACGGCCCTCATTTTTTATGTCTGAGAAGTTCTTTTTAGAGGAGGAAATGTAATGAACGGAGTTTTGCTCATGGTTGTGGCCGCGGCGGTGCTCGCCTGCGGCTATCTGGGCTATGGCCGATGGCTGGCCAACAAGTGGGGCGTTGACAAAGAGGCCCTCACGCCGGCCAAGCGCATGAAGGACGGCAAGAGCTTCTCGCCCGTCTCCGCCTTCACCGCGTTCTCGCACCAGTTCAGCTCGATCTGCGGTGCTGGCCCTGTCACGGGTACGATCGTCGCCATGGCCTTTGGCTGGCTGCCCGTCGTGCTCTGGGTCCTCGTCGGCGGCATCTTCTTTGGCGCCGTCCACGACTTTGGCGCCCTGTACGCCTCGATGAAGAACAACGGCAAGTCGCTCGCTCAGCTCATCGAGAAGTACATCGGCAAGACCGGCCGTCGCCTGTTCCTGCTGTTCTGCTGGCTGTTCTGCATCATCGTCATCGCCGCCTTCACCGACATGGTCTGCAAGACGTTCATGTTCACCCCGGCCGTTGACGCTTCTGGTGCTGCTACCGGTGCCATCGACTTCACCAAGTCCTATGCCGCCGGCTGCGCTGGTACCATCTCCATCCTGTTCACCTTCGTCGCTATCGCCTTTGGTTGGGCCCAGAAGAAGTTCAACCTCACCGGCGCTGCCGAGTTTGTCACTGGCGTGGTGCTCATGGTTCTCATGTTTGCCGTCGGCATGCAGTTCCCGGTCTACCTGGACAAGTTCCAGTGGTTCGCCGTTGTCATGGTCTACCTGGTCTTTGCTGGCGCCATGCCCATCCAGATGCTCAAGACCCCTCGCGACTACCTCACTTCCATCATGATGATCGTCATGATCGCCTGCGCTGTCCTCGGTATCGTCGTCCTGGGTGTTAACGGCCAGGCCACCATCACCGCTCCGGCCTTTACCGGCTTCTCCAGCGCTTCTGGCATGATGTTCCCGGTCCTGTTTGTTTCCGTTGCCTGCGGTGCCCTCTCCGGTTTCCACAGCCTCGTTTCTTCTGGTACCTCCTCCAAGCAGGTCGAGAAGGAGCAGGACGCCGTCAAGGTCGGTTATGGCGCCATGATCGTCGAGTCCTTCGTCGGCATCCTTGCCATCATCGTCGCCGGCATCATGTTCTCCGATATGAACACCGCCGGCACCGGTGCCCTCAACGCCGGCGTCGCTTCCACCCCGTTCCAGATCTTCGCCGCTGGCATCTCCCGCGGTATGCAGGCCTTCGGTGTTGACGGCACGCTCGCTACCGTCTTCATGACCATGAACGTCTCCGCTCTGGCCCTGACCTCGCTCGATGCCGTCGCCCGCATCGCCCGCACCTCGTTCTCCGAGTTCTTTGCCCAGACCAACGACGCCCTGGCCATCGAGTCCAAGGCCGGCTACATGAAGGTTCTCGGCAACCCCTGGTTCGCCACGGTCGTCACCCTGCTTCCCGGTCTCGCCCTCGCCTTTGGTGGCTATGCCAACATCTGGCCGCTCTTTGGTGCTTCCAACCAGCTGCTCGGCGGCATGACCATGATCACCCTCGCCGTGTTCTGCAAGTGCACCGGCCGCAAGGGCTGGATGCTCTACGTGCCCGTCGCCTTCCTGCTCTGCTGCACCTTCACCTCGCTGGTCCAGAGCGCCATGGGCTGCATGACCGCTGTCCAGGCTTACGGCTTCTTCGGCACCATCCCGGCTACCGCCACCACGGCCGCCGTCTCCGTCGCCGCCACCAAGGGCTTGCAGCTCGTTTTCGCCGTCCTGCTGATGGTCCTGGGCCTCATCGTCGCCGTCAACTGCCTCAAGGAGTTCTTCGGCAAGGAGGCCGGCTCCATGCCCGACGAGGAGCCCGAGTGGTCCGAGATGGGCAAGGCCGAGTACGGTCGCGCCGCTGCCGCTGAAGCTCCTGCCGACGCCGAGGCCGCCAAGGCCTAGTCAGCTTGATGGACTAACCGTTCCATCCATATGACTCGGAAAGACCGGGTCCGCGACTTCGCGGGCTCGGTCTTTTTTTCATGCGAAAGCGGGTGACGCTCGAGTGTTCTCGCAGATGTTTTGCGTGAATAAGGGCGCGCGTTGTACCATATAAACGTATATGTGTACATATGAAAGGGGCCCCGTGGCCAAGACGGTATATTCCGATAATCAAAACAATGTCGATGCTTTGGCTGAGCGCCTGAGCAGCCAGACGTCGCTTTCTGCCGAGCGCGCCAAGCTGGTTGCCTACGACCTGCTCTGCCGCAAGGCGCTCAAGATCAAGTCGAGCGCGCTGGCGCAGATTTTCCGTTCCGTCGATAAGGAATGCAACACCAAGGTGATGCGCGACGAACTCATCGCGGCAAAGATCGTTACCAAGATCGAGGGCAGCGGCATTAACGGGCGCCCGGCGTTCTATACCATCAATGCCGAGATCCGCGATGCCCAGGAGCAGCCTGCCGAGTCCGTCGAAGATTTTGTCGTCGAGGATTTCGCTGACGTGCCTGCTGTGGAAGAAGTTGCTCCGCGTGAGCATGTCGATACCGATGAGTTGCTCGATGAGAACGTCGTGCGTGCCTTTACGGCCAAGGCAGGACGCGGCGGTTTTGGCGGGGGCGGCAAGCGCGATGCACAGCGCCGCGCCCAGCAGGAGCGCTTCCGTCGCGCCGTTGCTCGAAAGGGCGAGACGGATGCCGAGGCTGTTGAGACCGAGGTTGCTGCCGAGTCGCAGAGGCCCGCGAAGGAGCAAAAGCCCGTGGAGGCCCAGGAGCCCCAGCGTCGCCGTGGTGCCCACTTTAAGGCTGCGCAGCAGGATGTCGCGCATGAGGTTGAAGAGCCTTCCGAGGCTGCAGACGATGTTGAGGAGTCTGCCAAGAAGGCTCCGGGTTCATGCCGTCCCGGCCGCGGGTTTGCGGGACGCGCGTATCCCGTAAGGCGTCAGGAGAAGGGCGAGCCGGCTTCGACCGCTCAGGCCGAGAAGGCCGAACAAACCGAGAAAACCGTTGAGCCGGCGGCTCGCGAGCAGCAACCTTCCGAGTCGCAGCCTGCGGCTGACACTGAGGTCAAAGCTCAACAGACCGCTGATAAGCAGGCTGGGGAGAGCGCCTCAGGCAAGCCCCGCCGTCGTCGTCACCGCGGCGGTCGTGGCTCAAATGCCGAGGCCGCGGCCGAGAAGACAGCGACACAAAACGGAGATGAGAAGGCCGAGACTCCGGTGGATCAGGTCAAGCGCCAGCCGGCGAAGGAGGCCAAGTCCGATCGTCCGCAAAAGCGCTCGTCTGCGCCCAAGCAGGAACGTAATACCCGGGCAGATTCCAAGCGTAAGCCTCATGCACAGGCTGAGCCTGCCGCGGCTGATAGTGCTACCCAGCGGCCCGAGTCGGCCGTCCACGGCGAGGTATCGGCGTTTGCCCTTGCCCGCGTTTTGGGCAGGCAGCTGCTCAAAGTTGTCCCTACGCCTACGGCGCTCTCTAAGATCAAGGAGCAGCAGACTCAAATTGTTAAGGTCGAGGGCAAGGACGGCAAAAAGGCGCCGCAGCGCACTCAGCACAACGAGATGTTCAACCGCAAGATTGCCGAGGAAATCGCAATCATCCAGGCTTGGATCGAGCAAAACCGAGGTGCCGATACGCCGGTTGCCTCGCGCCGCCAGCGTGCCTACCAGATTTTTAACGATGAGAAGGCCTTTGACGGCAAGCACGGCGAGCGCCTAATTCGGCGTATGACCGAAAAGGGCATCAGCATGCAGGCGATTAAGGTCGCCCCCAACCGCCCCGTTCACTTTACGGGTTTCTTTACGCTGGGCGCCGATAAGCCGTTCATTATGGTCGAGAACCTGGACACCTACGACGAGATCGTCAGGCTGCTGCGTGGCCGCAAGCACGCCAAGCTCTTTGGCATCAAGGTGGGCGGCGTGATTTTTGGCGGCGGATGCAAGGCGAGCGTCTCGCATGCCCTGGACGATTATCTGGCTGAGATCGGCTATCGCTTTAACTACGTCTACTACGTGGGCGATATCGACCGCGAGGGCGCGCGCATCGTCGAGCAGGCTCGCAATGCCAATGTGGTTGAGATTCGCCTGCATGCCGGCATGTACCGCGCCATGCTCGCCGAGCATAAGCGTCGCGTGAAGGCCGGCGGCGAGTGCGAGCCCGCGGCTGCCAACCAGGGCGTGCCGCAGAACTTGGCGGCGACGATCAAGGATCTGCCCATGGTCACGCGCGTGCAGTTCCGCAATGTGCTGCGCGAGGGCGGGCGCATTCCGCAGGAGATTCTGATGACCGCCGACTATCGGGATGGCGACTCGGGAAGCTTCGACCGCATGCTTAACAACTAAATTCCGCCGGCCCCGGGAGAGCGGGGACACCGGCTTAGGTTTCCTGCTCTACAGTCCTGCTCACGACGGAGGCCACATTAAGTGGCCTCCTGTTCGTGCGGAACTCGCGATAAACCTAAGCCGGTGTCCCCGCTCTCCCGGGGCCTGTCGTGGCTTGGCCGTTGCATGCGGCTCGCTTTTCGGAACGGGGCTGACGGACACGTTCCGAAATCTACCACCGTCGCTGTGCAGTGTGTCTATAAAGAGCCGTGGCCAAAAAACATCAAATATGAGTACTGATACTCTTTTAGTAGCAGTAATTTTGACCACATTTAAGGTGATTTGACGTGTCGATCGAGCAGATAAGCTGCCGTATCTCCTCAAGTGTTCATTAAAGGAAGACCTTGATGCGAATAAATCTCATTAAGATCTTCTTTTATTAACGAAAATAATGTAGCTACAACGGTAACAGTACTCATATTTGCCGTTTTTTGGCCACAGTCCTTCGGAGGGTCCTCGAAAATAGTCCCGAGCCGGCACTTGGGGACGTTCCTATAATGCCGGCACTTAGGAGCGTCCCCAAGTGCCGACACCGCGTCTGCCTGCGGCGGCCGCGCCCCGCTGCATCGCTTCGCTCCTTGCGGGTTCGAATCCCTCCGCTTGGCGGCGTTGGCTCGATTTGCTTGACGTGAGGGGCTCTTGGCTGGTGTGGGACGGAGGGATTCCGCGTCCGCCTGGTCGGCGGCCGCGCCCCGCTGCGTCGCTTCGCTCCTTGCGTGCTGCGCTGGAAAACGCTTCGCGTTTCCTCAGCTCCGCACCCTTGCGGGTTCGAATCCCTCCGCTTGCCCACGAAAAAGCGCTCCAGGTTCATAAGAGCCTGGAGCGCTATGTTCTTTGGGGCTGGGACGGAGGGACTCGAACCCCCAACAGCCGGCACCAAAAACCGGAGTTCTACCGTTGAACTACGTCCCAATGTCTGGTGTTGCTCAAAAGCAACTCGTCTAGTTTACCTAATCTGCGAGGGCATCGCAAACGCCATCGAGAAGGCGGACGGCGAGGGTCTGCGCGTCGCTTGCGGTAAAGGTGCCGTTGTAACGCGTCATGCCGGTGAGCTCGATGCGAATTCGTGCCGGCTTTTGCTGTGCGGCAACATTGGCGGTACGGATGCGTTGGGCCAGGTTGTGGCACTCGGCGAGGGCGATCGTGGCGCGCGGGGCGGCGTCTGCAGGCAACTCGTCGCTTGCGATCTCGAGCACCAGGTCAACGTCGGTCGGAACCTCGGAATCGCAAAGCATCATGCCGCTGCTGTCGGTCGTCGCCGTGGCGATGTTCCACATGCGCGATGCTACGCTGCGCGCAATGGGGTCCTCGCCGATGACGGCAATCTGGAAGCGCTCGAGCACGTTGGCGGCGCGAGCAAAACCGATGCGGGACTCGGCTTCGGTGACCGAGGGCTTGCCCTCCCACACATGGTGCAGGCGGTTGATGTAGGCGTAGGTGTCCTGGAAGGCCATGCCGTCGGCAAACAGGCCGACATTTTCCTGGAACTGCTGCAGGGCGGCCTCGGTATGCGGACCAAAGTAGCCGTCGTCTTCGCCACAGGCAAAGCCCAAAACGTTGAGAGCGCGCTGCAGGGCCTGCACATCGGCGCCATGGAAATTGGGCATGCGCAGATACAGAGTGCGGTCGCCCAGCTTATACGAGGCGTCGACCAGGGCGCTCCAACAGGGGATATCGACGGCATGACCGGCAGCAAGGCCGCTGTCGAGCCTGAAGGTGCTGACGGCCTGCTCAGTGGTGGTGCCAAAGCGCTTGTCGACAACCTCGGCGTCATCGATTGTATAGCCGAGCTGCAGAAGGCGGGACTGAACATCCTCGACGGCTGCTCCCTGCATGCCCGTGGTAATAGGTTCCATGAACGAACCCCTTTCGGCGTACCATTCGTACTATTTTGAGCGTGTGTCGGATAGACAACGCGAGACAATTTATAAACATGCACTCAATAGTGTAGCAACTTGTACCCAAACTCGCTGCCCACAGGTTTTATGACCCCCGCTAGTTAAGACGCTCCACAAAGAAATCTGCCATTGAGAGGAAGAGCTCGCGCGCATGCGGGTCGAGCTCGACGCCTTCGATAGCGGCCTTGGCCTTAGCGGTCAGGTCGAGCGCATAGGTGTGGGCGTAATCGATGGAGCCGGTCTCCTGGAAGATCTCCACGGCGCGTGCGAGCTGCGCAGGGTCCTCGGTGCCCGAGGAAAGGATTGCCTCGATCTCGTCGTGATAGCGCTCGTCTGACAGGGCATGCACGGCAACGAGGGTGCGCTTGCCCTCGGTGATATCGGTGCGGAAGTCCTTGTTGGCGGCCTCCTTGGTGCCGATCAAGTTGAGCAGGTCGTCTTGAATCTGGAAGGCAAGGCCCGTGTGCAGCCCAAAGGCGCGCAGTGCCTCAATCTGCTCTTCGCTGCCGCCGCCGATAATGGCTCCGGCGGCAAGCGGCGTTGCTCCGCTGTAGTACGCGGTCTTGTGCGTCGCCATGTCCAGATAATCGTCGACCGAAATGTCAAAGCGCCCGTCGCGGACCCAGCCCAGGTCGAGCGCCTGGCCCTCGATGGTACGGACGATCATTTCGGTAAGCTCGTGGAGCACGCGAAGCTTCACGTCTGCGTTGAGTGTGGGGTCGTCGAGAACCGTCTTGGTGACCATGGTGAGCGCCAGGTCACCGCAGTTGATGGCAAGACCGGTGCCCTCGGTAAGGTGCATGCAGGGCTTGCCGCGACGAATCTGCCCGTTGTCGGCGATGTCGTCGTGGATGAGTGCGCCCGACTGAAAGTGCTCGATGGCCGCCGCTGCGCTGCGGGCGCTCTCAAAGCTGCCGCCTACCGCAGTGGCGGCGAGCATGCAGATGAGCGGGCGGTGGCGCTTGCCAGCGTTTGCCGTAAATGCCGAGAGCGGGGTATACAGGTAGCGCTCGATATCGGCGGAAGTCGCCTGTCCGTCAAAGAACGTGGCCAGATAGTCGTTAATCTGGTCAAAGTGCTGGGCTAAAAAGCTGGTAAACGGACTGGACACGGGTTCTCGCATTCTTTGATAGGTTGCATCGTTGCATTATGCAGACAACATATTGCCACATTAGGGCGTCGAGCGCGGCGGTTGAAGACGATTGGTCCATGCGGCCGCAAGTGCGGTAGGGGCTTGGCTAGATAAGCCCAAAGTGTTCGAGCGCGGTGACGACGCCGTCGTGGTCGATGCTGTCGGTGACATAGTCGGCCTTTTCCTTGAGGAAGTCCGGCGCGTTGCCCATGGCGATGCCAACGTCGACGGCGTTCATCAGCGAGACGTCATTGCTGGCGTCGCCGATGCCGTATACGGTTCCGTGGTGGGGATCGAGGGCGTCGAGTACGGACTGGATACCCTCGCGCTTGGTGCATTCGCGAGGCGAAATCTCGGCCACTTCGAGCTCGAGCTCGTTAAAGCAGAGCAGCGGCTCAAACGCTTGATCCTGAGCGATGCGGTTGGCAAGCGACGTGGACATTAAGATCTTGTAGGCGCTGTAATGTTGCAGCTGCGTAATTGCATCGCCCACGGTGCGGGCGTATCCCGGGGCGTCGGGCGCATCGGCACTCATGCGAACGACGCCATTGAGTCCCTCAAAACGAATCACTTCGTCCGATTGCTCAAGAATGGGAGCAAGGCGCTGCAGCATGCCGGGCGTCATCGCCAAATCGCGAATCACGTGTCCCTCAAGTTCGACATAGCCACCCGCGAGGCAGACGATGCCGGTCCAGGGCAGCTCGAGCAGCTTTGGATGGATGCAGCTCAGCGTGCGCCCTGTGCAGATAAACGCCATATTGCCCTTGGCGACAAAATCACGGATGGCTTGCGAGACCGCTTCATTGGGATAGGGGGAGAGGTCTCGCTCGCTCTCGGGAAGCTCTTGTGCCACTCGAGGGTCTTGCCAGGCGAGTGTTCCGTCGATATCGAAGAAGCAGATATCGCCGCGCTTATGGGCTGCGCTGGCGGCAGGGGAGGCCGAGGTGGTGGGCACAAATCCCGGCTCGAGGCCCATGATCTGGTCAAAATGCTCTTTAACGCGGGGAACGGAGATGCCAATAATCACCTGGGCGGTCTTGCCCGTAATGATGAGGCCCTTGGCGCCCGCCGCGACGAAGGCTGCGTTGTCTGCGACAACGGAAGGTTCTGCGACCTCAACGCGCAGACGCGTGGCGCAATTGGTCGCTCCTACAATATTGCTAACGCCACCCAAGAGCGCAACGACTTGCTCAGCAAGCAGATGATCTTGGGATGATTGGTTGTCGGTGCCGTTTTGGGCCGCGCCTTCTTTGGCAGAGCTTTTTCCCGTCAGACGTGCGAGCGCCGCATCGCTGGCGATATGATCCTCGCGGCCTGGGGTTTTTAGGTCGAAAGCCAGAATGAGGCCCCGGAAGACCAGAAAAAAGACAGCGCTAAACATCAGACCGATACCGAGCGCCAAAAGGTAGGAGCCGGCATGCATTCGCATGAGTGGGATGAAGTTGAAGGCCGTCATTTCCATGAGACCGCCCGAGAAGATGCCGACGATACCGAAGAAGTTCATGGTCATGGCAAGGCAGGAGGATAGGACGGCGTAGAGCAAAAAGAGTCCAGGATAGGTGAACATAAAGAGAAACTCGAGCGGCTCGGTGACACCGCAGACCACCGAGGCGACGATGGCGGGCAAAAGGATGACCTTAAGGCCGGCGCGGCGTTCGGGTTTGGCGGTGAAATAGAATGCTGCCGCGATGGCGGGAAGGCCAAAGAGCTTGCCCCAGCCGGTGGCGGTAAAACCTGCCCAGGGCGCAAGTTCATTTAAAGGGCGCGTGCTATGGGAGAGAATGGGGAGCAGGTTGGTCCACGTGGCGTAAATACCGTCGTGAATGACCAGATTGTCGTAATAGATGGGCATATAGAGCAGGTGGTGCAGCCCCATGGGCTCGAGTGCTCGCTCCAAAAACACAAAGATGCCCACGCCGAAGGGGCCGACGCCCGCAAGTGCGTGGCGCAGCGTTTCGGTTACGGCGTATGCGAAGGGCACGATGGCGGCCGAGATGGCGGCAAGGGCAAACACGGCAAAAAAGCTGATGAGGTAGACCAGCGAGGAACCCGAGAAGGTGCCGAGCCAATCGGGAACCTTGGCATCGTAGAAGCGGTCATGGATGGCGACGACGGTTGCCGATACCGCCAGCGGGCCGATAATGCCGGTGTCGAGCGTCTTGATGCCGTCGATGACGGTGATACCGCTGGCGGGGGTCAAAGATGATGGGTACTTAAGCCCAAGGTTGTCTCCGCTCAGCTTAATGATCTCGCTCAAAAAGAAGCAATAGGCAAAATAGGCCACGAGTGCCTCGAGGCAGCAGCGTGCCGGTTGCTTTTGGGCAAGACCGATAGGCAGCGCTACGGCAAAAAGGAGCGGGAGACGTTTAAAGACCGTCCACGAGCCGCGCTGGATGATGGTCCAGAAAACGTACCAAGGGGTTCCGTATACGGCGAGGTCACCGACGATGTCTACGGTCGTGGCGAGGGCGGAGATGCCGACCATGAGGCCTGATATAGAAAACAGCATGGCGGGCGCGAACATTGCCCCGCCAAAGCGTTGGATTTTCTGCAGCATAATATGCCTTCCGGATGCAACATGCTGTGCGAGCAAGAACGTTTAAACAATGAACTCATTGTAGAGGACTGGCTGCTTGCCGCATTGACGGTTTTGATTCGGTCCGATTTGGGTTTCGGGGGAACCGTCGACGGTAAATAATCCGTACTTTACCGATAATCGGTTTAAACAACTTTAAGAAATGCTATCGTGCCTAGCCATACATATTCATTAGAGGTGAAGTTATGCCAAAAGCGATTTACGAAGGAATCTACCGCGAGATCCGTTCGCGCATCATTAACGGGACCTATGCGTTTCAGGAGATGCTGCCAACCGAAGCCGAGCTGACCGCGGAGTTTGGCTGCACGCGCAATACCGTTCGACGCGCCTTGAGCATGCTGGCCGACCAGATGTTTGTGCAGCCTATACACGGCAAGGGCGTGCGCGTTATTTGGCTTAAGGGCGAAACCGACATGCTGGGCGCACTCGAAGAGGTTGAGTCGTTTGGCGAGTTCGCAAAACGCAACAATGCCGTCGCATCGACCGAGGTCAAGTCTTTTGAACATTTGATTTGCACTGAGCAACTGTCGCGCCGCCTTGGCTTTAAGGTGGGCGAGGAGCTGATTCGCGTCGTGCGTGTCCGAAGCCTCAACGGCAGCGCGCGCCAGGTGGACCACGGCTACTTTTTGGAGTCGATCGCCAAGGGCCTGACCCCCGAGATTGCGGCAAGCTCTATCTACGACTATCTGGAGCACAAGCGTGGCGTCAAAGTGATGGCGAGCCGCCGTACGGTGAGCGTCGAGCTTGCCAACGATGAGGACTGCAGCTACTTGGACCTTGGCAAGTACAACTGCGTCGCCGTTATGGAGAGCCAGTCGTACACCTCGGACGGCATCTTATTTGAGGTGACGCACGCTCGCACACACCCCGAGATCTTCCACTACCGCGTTAACTCCAAGCGATAGCCGGCTAGCTCGCAGCCTGACGAGACTCATGTCCTCAAAGAGAAAACGCCCGGTCAAACCGACGATGCATCGGCTTGACCGGGCGTTTTCTCTGCATTCGATAACAAGTAATTGTTTATACAAAACTTGTCAAGTATCAAGTTGAAATTACCGTTCACCGAAGTTTTTCTACCGCTCTAGTAATACTTGTTCAAACAACTAGCCAAATAGCGTATTGTACAAATCAGCAAAAGGGGCAAAGTCCCCGAGCCAATCTCCGAAGGCGGCGGCAAAGGGTGCCGCCACGGTGTGAAAGGGTGGATTGTAATGAAGAACGAAATGAGCAGAAGGCAGTTCCTGGGCTTCGCTGGCTCCGCGGCTGCGGTTCTTGGTCTGGGTCTCGTGGGCTGCGGTGGTTCTGCCGGCTCTGGCTCCTCTGCTTCTGGTGACGCTGCCGAGGTCTACTTCCTCCAGTTCAAGCCCGAGGTCGACAAGGAGTGGAAGGAGATCGCCAAGGCGTACAAGAAGGAGAAGGGCGTCGAGGTCAAGATCGTGACCGCCGCCTCCAACACCTACGAGGAGAAGCTCAAGTCCGAGATGTCCAAGAGCTCCGCTCCGACGCTGTTCCAGGTCAACGGCCCCACCGGCCTTAAGAACTGGAAGGACTACTGCGCCGATCTTTCCGACACCAAGCTCCGCGGCGAGCTCATCGACGACTCCCTGGCGCTGCAGTCCGACGGCAAGGATCTGGGTATCGACTGGGTTCAGGAGAGCTACGGCATCATCTACAACAAGGAGCTCCTCGAGAAGGCCGGCTACAAGGCCGAGGACATCAACTCCTTCGACAAGCTGAAGGCTTGCGCCGATGACATCCAGGCCCGCAAGGACGAGCTCGGCGTTGACGGTGCCTTCACTTCCGCCGGCATGGATGACTCCTCCAGCTGGCGCTACACCACCCACCTCGCCAACCTCCCGCTCTACTACGAGTTCGAGAAGGAGCACAACCAGGAGGACGACGAGATCAAGGGCGAGTATCTCGACAACTTTAAGCAGATCTTCGACCTGTACATCACCGACTCCACCTGCGATCCTTCGCAGCTCGCCTCCAAGACCGGTGACGACGCCACCAACGAGTTCGCAACCGGCAAGGCCGTCTTCTATCAGAACGGCTCTTGGGCCTACGCCGACCTCACCAAGGCCGGTATGACCGACGACCAGCTCGGCATGCTGCCGATCTACATCGGCGTCGACGGCGAGGAGAACCAGGGCCTGTGCTCCGGCGGCGAGAACTACTGGTGCGTCAGCTCCCAGGCTTCCGAGGATGCCCAGAAGGCCACCGAGGACTTCATGTATTGGTGCGTCACTTCTGACACCGCCACCAGCATCATCGCTGACAAGATGGGTCTGACCGCCCCGTTCAAGAGCGCTAAGGAGACCACCAACGTCTTCTCTCAGCAGGCCGTTGCTATGGCCAAGGACGGCAAGAAGACCGTCGCTTGGGACTTCGTTTACATCCCCTCCGAGGAGTGGAAGAAGAACCTCAAGCAGGCTCTCATCGCTTATGCTGCCGACAACACCAAGTGGGACGGCGTCAAGAACGCCTTCGTCGATGGCTGGAAGACCGAGAAGGCTGCTTCCGAGTAAGCAGTTGCTGCCCAAGCTATCTGATTAGCGACAGGGGGCGGGCAGACGTAGGTTTGCCCGCCCCCTGCATATTGAAAGGACCCTTCTATGGGCAAAGCACTCAAGCGCTGGTGGCCGCTCTTTATGCTGCCCACGTGCCTGGCGTTTATGATCGGGTTCGTGATTCCCTTTATCCAGGGTTTCTATCTCTCGTTCTGCCAGTTTATTACCATCAATAACGCGCACTTTGTCGGTATCGAGAACTACGTGCGCGCACTGACCGACCCGCAGTTCTCCACGTCGTTCTTCTTTACCGTGGCGTTTGCCTTCCTGTCGACGGTGCTCATCAACGTGATCGCGCTGGCCATTGCGCAGGCGCTCACTCGCAAGGCGCTCAAGGGCACCAACATCTTCCGTACGATTTTCTTTATGCCTAACCTGATTGGCGGCATTGTACTGGGTTACATTTGGCAGATTCTGATCAACTGCCTGCTCTCCAACGTGGGTGCCCAGCTTATCGCCCTCAACTCCGCCGCTGGCTTCTGGGGCCTTATCATCCTGACCCTGTGGCAACAGGTCGGCTACATGATGATCATCTACATCGCCGGTCTGCAGTCCATTCCGTCTGATTACATCGAGGCCGCCAAGGTCGACGGCGCTACGGCATGGCAGACGTTTTGGAAGGTTAAGATCCCCAACCTGATGCCGACCATCACCATCTGCCTGTTCCTGTCCATCACCAACGGCTTTAAGCTGTTCGACCAGAACCTCGCCCTTACCGGTGGTGCCCCGGCGCACTCCACCGAGATGCTCGCCCTGAACATCTACAACACGTTCTATTCGCGTGCTGGCATCGCATGGCAGGGCATCGGTCAGGCCAAGGCAGTTATCTTCTGCATCCTGGTTGTCGCTATTTCTATGATCCAGCTTAAGGCCACGAGGTCCAAGGAGGTGCAGCAGTAATGAAACGCGATAAGGCTATTAACCGCGCGCTCTCGATCTTCTTTACGATTCTGTCGCTCGCGTGGATCTACCCTGTGTTCATGATTGCGCTCAATTCCTTTAAGAAGGGGACCGCAATCAGCACCACCACGGCGTTCGATCTGCTCACGCCCGAGACGTTCAACGGCCTCGCAAACTACGTGCACGCTCTGAACGAGCAGGGCTTTGCCTCGGCGTTTATGTACTCGCTTATCATCACGGTCACGTCGGTCGTGCTGATTCTGGTGTGCTGCTCCATGTGCGCTTGGTACGTGGTGCGCGTCAACAGCAAGATCTCGAACTTCTTCTATTACCTGTTCGTCTTCTCGATGGTCGTACCGTTCCAGATGCTCATGTTCACGCTGTCCAACCTCGCGGACCGCATCGGCTTTAACACGCCGTTTAACATCTGCTTCATCTACCTCGGTTTTGGCGCGGGCCTCGCGGTCTTTATGTTCGCCGGCTTCGTCAAGAACATCCCGCTCGAGATTGAGGAAGCGGCCATGATTGACGGCTGCAACCCGGTCCAGGTGTTCTTTAAGATCGTTCTCCCCATCATGAAGCCCACCTATCTTTCGGTCGGCATCCTCGAGACCATGTGGGTCTGGAACGACTACCTGCTGCCCTACCTTACGCTCGACTCCACCAAGTACAAGACCATTCCTATTTTGATCCAGTACTTCCGCGGCGGCTATGGCCACGTCGAGCTCGGCCCCATGATGGCCTGCATCATGATGGTCGTTGTCCCCATCGTCATCATGTACATCTTCTGCCAGAAGTACATCATCGACGGTGTGGTGGCAGGTGCCGTCAAGGGCTGATGCCGTAACTGTTTTGCAAGTTTTGGCGGCGCCCCTCAGCGCGGCGCCGCGTATCGAAAGGTAGAGACATGGCCGAGATCGTTCTCAAACATGTTCAGAAGGTGTATCCCAACAACGAGTCAAAAAAGAAGGGCTTCTTTGGCAAAAAGAAGAAGACCGAGGAGAAGAAGCACAACCTCAAGGTTACCGAGGACGGTGTGCTCGCTGTAGAGGACTTCAACCTCACCGTTCACGACCAGGAGTTCATCGTCCTCGTTGGCCCTTCTGGCTGCGGTAAGTCCACGACGATGCGCATGGTCGCCGGCCTGGAGGACATCACCTCCGGCGACGTGCTCATCGACGGCAAGCGCGTCAACGACGTGGCGCCCAAGGACCGCGACATCGCCATGGTGTTCCAGAGCTACGCTCTGTACCCCAATATGACGGTGTACGAGAACATGGCATTTACGCTCGAGCTCAAGAAGGTCCCCAAGGACGAGATCGACCGCAAGGTTCGCTCCGCTGCCGAGATCCTGGGTATTACCGAGTACCTCGACCGTAAGCCCAAGGCGCTCTCTGGCGGCCAGCGCCAGCGCGTCGCCATCGGCCGCGCCATCGTGCGTGACCCCAAGGTCTTCCTGATGGACGAGCCGCTGTCCAACCTGGATGCCAAGCTTCGTAACCAGATGCGCGCCGAGCTCATTAAGCTGCGTCACGAGATCAAGGGCACCTTCATCTACGTTACCCACGACCAGACCGAGGCTATGACCCTCGGCGACCGCATCGTGGTCATGAAGGACGGCGTCGTCCAGCAGATCGCCACCCCGCAGGAGGTCTTCAACCATCCCGCGAACATCTTCGTCGCCGGCTTCATCGGCGTGCCGCAGATGAACTTCTTCGATGCCCAGCTGGTGCGCTCGGGCAACGGCTTTACCGTCAAGACCGAGGATATGAACGTGGCGCTCGCCCCCGAGACCTGCGCTCAGCTTGCTCTCAACTGGGACGGCGGCGACGTGAAGGAGATTACGGCCGGCGTGCGCCCCGAGCAGATCCTGCTTGCCGACAAGGGCGAGGAGGGTGCGCTCCAGGGCACCGTCGAGGTGACCGAGCTCATGGGCTCGACCGAGCATGTCCACGTGACCGCTCCCGACGGCCAGTTTGTCCTGATTATCCCCGTCGTCGACCTCGAGGCCAAGGGCGCGCTCAAGGCTGGCGACCCCATCTGGTTCAAGTTCGAGAAGAACGCGACCCATCTCTTCGATAAGGTGTCTGGCAAGAACCTGATCTAGGCCCGGTGCATCCAGGCCCTCCCTTTGGGCGACTGCGGCTTTGCCATCCTTTTGCCGCGGTCACATATAAGGCTCCCCTCCCGTCCACTGGGCGAGAGGGGAGCCTTTCTTTGTGTTGGGACTGTCTGACCGTCGTTTGTCTCGATCTGTAACGGATAGGGCCGATTTCGGACGTTAGATGTTACAGATCGAGACGGTTCCGCTGAGCTAACCATTTCATCTAAATCTGTAACACCAAAGGCGAATTTCACCTGCTAGATGTTACAGATTGAGATAAACCCAAGGGGAGGGGCCGGTATGTCTCAATCTGTAACGGCTGGGACCGTTTTGGTTGAGTAGTTGTTATGGATCGAGATTGTTTGGCCGAGTTGGATCACAGGGTAACGTGCGGGCACAAAAAACGGAGCCGTGTTGCCACGACTCCGTTCCTCAAGAGAATGGGTAAGGGGAATGGGTTAGTCCAGGTGCCAGATCTCGTCGTTGTACTGGGAGATCGTACGGTCGGACGAGAAGGTGCCGGCGTTGGCGATATTGATGAGCGCCTTGCGCATCCAGGCGTCCTGGTCCTCGTAGTCGGCCAGCACGCGCTCCTTGGTCTGGATGTACTCCTCAATGTCGAGCAAGGCCATAAACCAGTCCTTGCCCTTAATGTCGTCGTGCAGGCGCTGCAGGCGCTCGGCGTTGCCGGTTGCCATAAAGGCCGGGTTGGTGATGAAGTCCACCAGCAGTTTAATGCCGGGCTTGCGGTAGAGCGCACCGGCGTTGTAGGTGCCGTCGGCGTAGAGCTGCTCGACCTGTTTGGACGAGGCACCAAAGGTATAGATGTTCTCGTCGCCCACGAGCTCGGCAATCTCCACGTTGGCACCGTCGAGCGTGCACAGGGTTAGGGCGCCGTTGAGCATGAACTTCATGTTGGAGGTGCCGCTCGCCTCCTTGGAGGCCAGGCTGATCTGCTCGGAGATGTCAGCGGCGGGGATCACGCGCTCGGCGGCGGTGACGTTGTAGTTCTCGATCATGACAACCTGCAGGTAGGGAGCCACGTCGGGGTCGTTTGCAATCCACTGCGACAGCGTCAGGATCAGATGGATGATGTCCTGCGCGATAGTGTAGGCAGGCGCCGCCTTGCCGCCAAAGATGATGGTGACAGGGTGCTTAGGCCTGTTGCCGTTCTTGATATCGAAGTACTTCCAGATGATGTAGAGCGCGAGCATCTGCTGACGCTTGTACTCGTGGATGCGCTTGACCTGGACGTCGATGATGGCGTTGGAGGGAATGGTCACGCCCTGCTCGAGCGCCATGAACTGGCGCATGATGGCCTTGGCCTCGACCTTGGTGGCGGCCAGGCGCTCAAGAACGTCCTTGTCGTCGGCGAACTTGGCGAGTTTGTTCAGATCGCCGGTGCTGCGCCAGTCGGTGCCGATTACATCGTCGAGCAGGCTGGCGAGCGCGGGGTTGGCTCCATGGATCCAGCGGCGGAAGGTGATGCCGTTGGTCTTGTTGGAGAACTTCTCGGGATAGATCTCGTAGAACGGATGAAGCTCGGTGTCCTCCAGGATCTTGGTGTGGAGGGCGGCTACGCCGTTGATGGAGAAGCCAAAGTGGATGTCCATGTGGGCCATGTGGACGGTGTCGTGCTCGTCGATGATGGCGACGCGCGGGTCATCGTGCTCGGCTTTCGCGATCTCATCGAGCTTGACGATAATGTCGGCGATGGCAGGGGAGACCTTCTGCAGGCTGGCGAGCGGCCACTTCTCGAGCGCCTCGGCAAGGATCGTGTGGTTAGTGTAGGCGACCATGGAGCGTACGATGGTCACGGCCTCGTCAAACTCGATGCCATGCTCGGTGGTGAGCAAGCGAATGAGCTCGGGGATGACCATGGTGGGGTGCGTGTCGTTAATTTGGACCACGGCGTAGTCGGCCAGATCGTGCAGGTTGCTGCCGCGCTCGACGGCCTCGTCGATCAGGAGCTGGGCGGCATTGCTCACCATGAAGTACTCCTGATAGATGCGAAGCAGGCGGCCCTGCTCGTCGGAATCGTCGGGGTAGAGGAACAAGGTGAGGTTCTTGGCGATCTCGGTCTTGTCGAAGTCGATGGAGCTGCCGGGGACCAGGCCGTCGTCGACGCTCGCCAGGTCGAACAGGCGCAGACGGTTCTTGGTGGGCTGGCCGTAACCGGGCACGTCGATGTTGACGAGCTTGGAGGTAACGGCAAAATCGCCGAACTCGACGGTGTAGGGGCGGCCGTCGTCGACTAGGATGTCCTGCTCACCGAGCCACTCGTCGGGGACGGCCTTCTGCTGGTTGTCGACAAAGCGCTGACGGAACAGGCCGTAGTGATAGTTGAGGCCCACGCCATCGCCGGTCAAGCCCAGCGTGGCGATGGAATCCAGGAAGCATGCGGCCAGGCGGCCCAGGCCGCCGTTGCCGAGCGACGGCTCGACCTCGAACTCCTCGATCTTGTTGAGGTCGTGGCTTGCGGCGGTGAGCTGGTCCTTAACCTCATCGTAGATGCCGAGGTCGATCATGTTGTTGATGAGCAGCTTGCCGATCAAAAATTCGGCGGAAATGTAATAGAGCTTTTTCTTGCCGTTGTTGAGCGGGCAGGCGGCGGAGCGCTCCTGCACGAGTTTGACCAGCAGCTTGTAAATGCGACGGTCGTCGAGCTGCTCGAGCGAGGTGCCAAAAGACTGCTCGGCGAGTTCCATGAGGTTAATTTGGGGCATGTTTTCTCCTGTGATGGGTTGTTTCATGTCTGCAATTCATAAGAAGCCCGCGCGAGGGGATTGGGGTGGCCTCGCGCGGGAAAAAGCAAGCGCGTCCGCACGGTGGGGAGGGGTCGGGCGCGGTAGCTCCTATTGAGGAAGCTCGATTTCGGCTTCCGACGGGATGCGGAAGTAGGTCTCGGTCCAGTCGGTGAGTTTGTGCTCGAGCTCGCGGGTGATGGCGCCGTCGAGCATGCGCCAGGTCCAGTTGCCGCCCAACGTGGCAGGGGTGTTGATGCGCGCCTCGTTGCCCAAGTTGAGCAGGTCCTGCATGGTGTAGATGCACGTGTCGCTCACGCTGGCGGCGATGGTGCGATTGAGTGCATCTGCCATGGGTTCGCCGGCCTGCTGATGGGTGTACAGGGCTGCCTGCTCGCGCTGACGCGGGGTGGCCGTTCCCTCAAACCAACCGCGCGCCGTCTCGTTATCGTGGGTGCCCACATAGGCGACGGTGTTGGCGATGTAGTTATGCGACAGGTAGTACGAGTTGGTGCCCTCAAAGGCAAACTGCAGGATCTTCATGCCGGGGAAGCCCGAGTTGTCGCGCATGTCGATGACGCCGGGGGTGAGGAAGCCCAGGTCCTCGGCGATGATGGGCAGCGTGCCGAGCTTTTCCTCGAGCGTCTTGAAGAACTTGAGGCCGGGACCCTGCGTCCACGAACCGTAGGACGAATCGGGCGAGGAGAACGGCACCTCCCAATAGGCCTCGAAGCCGCGGAAGTGATCCAGGCGGATGACGTCGTACATGTCGAGGGCGGCGCGAATGCGGCCCTCCCACCAGGAGAAGCCGTCGGACTCCATGGCGTCCCAGTCGTAGATGGGGTTGCCCCAGTACTGGCCGGTGGCCGAGAACTGGTCGGGCGGCGTGCCGGCGACGCTCACGGGATTGCCGGCGGTGTCGATCTTAAAGAGCTCAGGCGTCGCCCACATCTCGACGGAGTCACGCGAGACATAGATGGGCAGGTCGCCGATGATGAGAATGTCGCGCTCGTTGGCATAGGCCTTGAGGCGGCTCCACTGGCGATCGAAGAAGTACTGCGTCATCTGGTGGTAGAGCATACGCGCCGGATGGTCGGCGCAGACCTTGGCGGAAGCCTCGCCGCGGGTGCGGAGCTCCGCGGGCCACTCCCAAAACGCCTTGAGACCGCACTCCTCTTTGACGGTCATGAACTCACAGTAGGGGATGAGCCAGTCCTCGTTGGCCTGGATAAAGTCATCGAAATCGGCCGGCTTGTCGGCAGCAAAGCGCTCAGCGGCGCGGTCGAGAATCTGACGGCGGCCGCCAAAGATAGCACCGTAGTCGACATTGCTGGGGTCGGATCCCAGATACACGCCATCGATATCGCGCTGCTCCAGATACCCTGCCTCGATAAGCTCGGCAAAGTCGATAAAGTTGGGGTTGCCTGCGCGGGCCGAGAACGACTGATAAGGCGAATCGCCATAGCTGGTCGTCGTAAGGGGCAGAATCTGCCAGTAATGTTGTTTGCACGAGGCGAGAAAATCGACGAAGTCGTAGGCATTCCAGCCAAAGCCGCCGATTCCGTATGGTCCGGGCAGAGATGAGACGGGCATGAGGACGCCGCTTGCACGCTCCATGAATGCGCTCACCAACCTTCTTGTTGTGGGGTCGGCCTGCCGATGGGTGTGCAGTCCGCCTCCGATGTTCTGATTCGATACGCCTATTGTAAAACATGTTGTTTAAACATGTACAGGCAAGATAAAAAAGTTGGTCGATTTTCGGCGAATGGCTACATGCCATGAAAAAGCCCCGACCTCACAACGTGAGATCGGGGCAAGAACGGTATGTAGGTTTTTGCTACTCGGCGTCGGTGAAGCCGTTGGGGTTGTGGCTCTGCCAGTTCCAGCTATCGCGGCACATGTCCGCGATGTCGTACTGGGCCTTCCAGCCCATCATGCGCTCGGCCTTGGAGGCATCGCACCAGTTGGCAGCGATGTCGCCGGCGCGGCGCTCGCGGATCACGTAGGGCAGCTCCTTGCCACAAGCCTTGGAGAAGGCGGCGACGACCTCGAGTACCGAGGTGCCGGTGCCGGTGCCCAGGTTAAAGATCTCGACGCCGGTCTTGCCGTTCATCCAGTTAAGGGCGGCAACGTGACCAGAGGCCAGATCGCACACGTGGATGTAGTCGCGCACGCCGGTGCCGTCGGGGGTGGGGTAGTCGTTGCCAAAGACCTGAACGGCCTCGAGCTTGCCCACGGCGACCTGGGCGACATAGGGCACCAGGTTGTTGGGGATGCCCTTGGGGTCCTCGCCGATCAGGCCCGACGGATGAGCGCCGATGGGGTTGAAGTAACGGAGCAGCACGACGTCCCACTCGGGGTCGGCGGTGTGGACGTCCATAAGGATCTGCTCGATCATCCACTTGGTCCAGCCATAGGGGTTGGTTGCGGGCTTCTTGGGGTCTTCCTCGGTGACGGGCGGGTTGTCCGGGTCGCCGTAGACGGTCGAGGAGCTCGAGAAGATGATGGACTTGCAGCCATGGTTGCGCATGACGTCGATGAGCACCAGGGTGTTCTCGATGTTGTTGTGGTAGTACTCGACGGGCTTGCTCACCGACTCGCCGACGGCCTTAAAGCCGGCAAAGTGGATGACACGGTCGATCTGATGGGTATCGAAGATCTTGTTCATCGCATCGCGGTCGAGCACGTTGGCCTCGTAGAAGGTGAGGTTCTTGGCGGCCTCGTCGCCCACGATGGTCTTGACGCGGTCGACGGCGACGGCGCTGGAGTTGGAGAGATCATCGACGATGACGACCTGGTAGCCACCCTCGAGCAGCTGAACGACGGTGTGCGAGCCGATAAAGCCGGCGCCACCGGTAACGAGGACGCAGGTGTCTTTGGGGTCGAGTGCTTTGGACATGTAGTCTCCTATCGAATCAGGAACACTTCTAGAGGGGAGTATAGCGCAGGCGGGGACGCCCAAATGGTGCACTGTAGGAAAAGCAGAGGATTATGTTAACGTACTCATATAAGAGCTTGCTCAATTGTTACCTCAAATTTGACAATTGCTTACGAGCCGCCGACCTTGTAGTTTCCTGCCGTTCGTGGAAATCGTTGGGACGCGCCATATGTACGCTAATATGTATGAGTTGAGCGACATATAAATAAGCATGTAACGGAGTACATATGTCACCAAACAGCGATTCCATCCTTTCCCAGGAGCTCTCGCGCCGCACTGCCCTTAAGGCCCTGTTCGGCGCCGCTTCTGCGGCAGTTCTTTTTGGCCTGCCCACTCGCGCCCATGCGGCGGAGGCTTCCAAAGAAACCACCGATAAATTGAATGCCGCCCAGGCCCAACTCGACGAGGTTCAGGCCCAGCTCGACAGCATCGCAAATGAGTATGCGGCGCTGGCCAACAAGAATGCCCAGACCCTCAACGACATCGAGAATGTCCAGGGCAAGATTGACGACACGCAGGCCCAGATCGATGAAAAGAAGGCCGAGCTCAAGAAGAAGCGTAACGACCTTTCCGATCGCGTGGCCGCCAGCTACAAGTCCGGCGGCACGAACATCCTGTCGCTGCTGCTGGCCTCTGGCTCGTTTGAGGAGCTCGTTGCCAACGCGCATTACGTTGAGAAGATCAACAAGAGCGACCGCGATGCCATCGAGGACATCCAGACGATTCAGGCCGAGCTCGACGCACAGAAGACCGAGCTCGAAGCACAAAAGGCTGACCTGGAGAAACTCAAGGATCAGCAGACGGCTCAGATGCAGGATATGCAGGCCAAGCAGCAAGAGGTCCAGACCGTGCTGAACGGTCTTTCCGACGACGTCAAGGAGCTCATGGCTCAGCGTGATTCCGAGATTCTCGCTGCCGCCCAGGCTGAGGAGGCCGCTAGGAAGGCCGCCGCTGCCGCGGCCGCCGCGAACAAGAACAATTCCTACTCGGGTGGTTCGAGCTCGGGCGGTGGATCGTATGCGCCCGGAACTCCGCAGCAGAATGCCGGCTCGGGCAAGCAGCAGGCCGTCGTCAACGCGTGCTACTCCACGCCTTCGCCGGGTCAGAACTGGTGCGCGGCGTGGGTTACCAATGTCTTCCGTAACGCCGGCGTTGGCTACTTTGGCGGCAACGCCTGCGACATGTTCAACGCCTGGTGCTATAGCTCCGATCGCTCGGCGCTGCAGGTGGGCATGATCGTGGCCGATTCCTCGCACAGTGGCACGGGTGCTCCGGGCCTTATCTACGGTCATGTGGGTATCTACGTTGGCGGCGGCATCGTTATGAGCAACGAGGGTGCCATTACATCGAAGTCGCTCGATTCGTTCATTAGCTTTTATGGTACTGGCTCTGGCGTGCGTTGGGGCTGGCTTGGCGGTATTGCGCTGTCGTAACGCAAGTTGGGCCGGGACTGTCCGAGAGGCATAAGGTTGCCTGCTCGGACAGTCCTGCTCGCACGGAGAGCACATTAAGTGCTCTCCGGCTCGTGCGGAACTCGCGATCAACCTTATGCCTCTCGGACAGTCCCGGCCCTCTTGGGTTCGGGGCGCGACACACCGGACTGGTTGTCTGAATTAAAGAAAGTGAAGGCCCCTTTCGGGGCCTTCTTTTTTAGAGGAATTCGCCTACTCGGTGGACTTCGGGTTCTAGGTCTACGTCGAATTGGTCTTTGACGGTTGTTTGGATGTGGCGGATGAGTTCGTCGACATCGGCGGCGGTGGCGTGGTCGGCGTTGACGATGAAGCCACAGTGCTTCTCGCTCACCTGCGCGCCGCCAACGGCGTGTCCTCGCAGGCCGGCATCCATGATGAGTTTGCCGGCAAAGTAACCCTCGGGGCGCTTGAAAGTGGAGCCGGCGCTCGGCATGTCGAGCGGCTGCTTGTCCTCGCGGCGCTGGCGGTAGTCGTCCATGTCGGCCTTGATCATCGCGGCATTGCCCGGGGCGAGATTGAAAGTGGCCGAAAGTACGATGAAGCCGTCGTCGGCGATGCGGCTCTTGCGATAGCCCAGGTTAAGCTCGTCAACATCGAACTCGATGATGCTGCCGCTGCCGCGGGTGCCGTCGTCGAGCATACGGGCGGGCTTGTAGACGCGCACGGACTCCAGCACATCGGCCATGCAAGCGCCGTATGCTCCGGCGTTCATGTAGCAGGCACCGCCGACCGATCCGGGAATGCCCGAGATGGGCTCCATGCCGGTAAGGCCGGCCTCGGCTGCCGCGGCTGCGACATCGGAAAGCAAGGCGCCGGCTGCCGCCGTGACGTGCGTGCCGTCGACCGTAATGTCGGAGAGGCTCTCGCCCAGCGCTACGACGACGCCGCGGATGCCCTTGTCGCCGACGAGCAAGTCGGAGCCGTTGCCCACGATGGTGAGTGGTAGATTGCAGCGATAGCAGGTATCGAGCGTGGCGACGAGGCCCTGCTCAGTATCGGGCGTGACAAAGACGTCGGCCGGACCGCCGATCTTAAACGTGGTGTGCTCGCGCATGGGCTCGCTCATCAGCACGTTATCCTCGCCGGCAACGCCAGCGAGCGCGCACAGCAGGTCCTCGTTAAAAAAATCGTTCTCGTGCATACGAATATCCGCCTTTTGGTGGTCGTTGTCATCAATCGATTGCAATATACCCCACCCGGACGGATTTGGTGCGCTGGCGGCGATAAAACAGCCGTCCACCGGATTGGTAAAGTGTTTATCACCGAGGTAGAGGGGTAGTCGCTATACTTTCAAGAGATTGCGCGTAAACCCGGAAGGAGCGAGATGGCCAACAAAGTCACCCTCAAGCAGATCGCCCAGGAGGTGGGGCTTTCCCCCTCGTCGGTCTCGCTTGTTCTCAATAATCGGCCCTGTCGCATCTCGGAAGAAAACCGCAAGCTCATCAAAGAGGTCGCGGCGCGCAACCACTATGTTCCCAACCAGATTGCGCGCAGCCTGGTCATGCGCGAGTCGCGCACGCTGGGCCTTATCGTCCCTAACATCGAGAGCCGCTTTTTTGCCTCGCTCGCCGGTAGCCTGGAAAAGCGCTGCCGCGAGGACGGCTATGCGCTCTTCATTACCAGCTCGGGCGGAAGCGCCGATGACGATCTGGAGCTGCTGCGCCAGCTGGTGACGCGCGGCGTTGATGGCGTCTTCCTGGTGGTGGGTGACGAGTTCTCCGATGACCGCGCCCTGCGCGAAGAAGTCAGCCACCTGCCCATCCCGGCCGTAATGGTCGACCGTGCCATTGAGGGGCTCGAGTGCGACAAGGTGATGTTCGACCACGAGATGGGCGGCTATATGGCCACCCGCTATCTGATCGAGCAAGGCCACCGCCGTATTGCCTGCCTGGTTAATGCCCGCCGTTCCAATACGGGTCGCAAGCGACTTGCCGGCTATGAGCGCGCGCTGCGCGAGGTTGGCCTGCCGATCGACGCGCGTTTGGAGTTTGAGAGCGAGTACTACATTCCGAGCGCATACGAGGCCTCGGAGGCAGTGCTCACAACTGACGCCACTGCCGTGTTCGCAAGCTCGGATAACATTGCCCTCGGTTTGCTCAAGCGCTTGCACGAGATGGGGAAGAGCATCCCGGGCGATATCTCGGTGGTGAGCTATGACAACTCGGCGGCCGACGTTCTCTTTGAGCCGGCGCTGACCGCGATTGAGCAGGACCCTGGTGTCCTTGCGGAGCATGCTTTTGGCTGCATGTCCAAGCGTCTTGCCGGTAGGGGCGGCAGGCGTGCCGAAGAGGTCGTTCTGGAGCCGGAGCTTATCGTTAAGGACAGCGTGCTCGAGCTTACTAAACACAACTAAACACGTTTACCAATTTGCAGAGACCGAATGTGGAGCACCTGTGACAATCAACGCCGCAGGTGAATGTCGCGTTTTGCTAATCGATGGGATTGATAAGGGTGGTAAAACGTTTTTTCACCATGATAAAACGTTTTAGCAAATATACTGGTCCCAACGAAAGGTTGCCGTATTGGAGGGTGACCGCACAGCGAAGGGACATAAACAATGGCTAAAACACTGGGGACGCCGTGGCAAAAGCTGGGCCACGAGGTGCCGGCTTCCGAGCTCGAGGGCGTCGACCTGTATTGGCGCGCATCGAACTATCTGTCCGTCGGTCAGATCTACCTTCGCTCTAACCCTCTGATGCGCCCCGACTTTGTTGATGAGAAAACCGGTGAGGTGCGCGACTTTGGTCGTCCGGACGTTAAACACCGCCTGGTTGGCCACTGGGGCACCACGCCCGGCATCAACTTCCTGTTTGGTCACGTCAATCGTCTCATTGCCGACCACAACCAGAATGCTATCTTCTTGATGGGCCCAGGTCACGGCGGCCCCGCCGGTACTGCTCAGTCGCTGCTCGACGGCACCTACCGTGAGATCCGCCCCGACATCACCAATGACGAGGCCGGCCTGCAGAAGTTCTTCCGCCAGTTCTCCTATCCCGGCGGCATCCCGAGCCACTTTGCGCCCGAGACGCCCGGTTCAATCCACGAGGGCGGCGAGCTCGGCTACACGCTCAGCCACGCCTACGGCGCCGTCATGGACAACCCGAGCCTGCTGGCCGTGGCCGTGGTGGGCGACGGCGAGTCCGAGACCGGTCCGCTCGCGACCTCTTGGCAGTCCAACAAGCTCGTGAACCCGGCAACCGACGGTATCGTCCTGCCGATCCTGCACCTCAACGGCTACAAGATCGCCAACCCCACCATCCTTGCCCGCGTGTCCGACGAGGAGCTCACCAAGTTCTTCGAGGGCATGGGCTACAAGCCGCACTTCTTTGTCGCCGGCTTTGACGACGAGAGCCACGCAAGCATCCACGAGCGCTTTGCCGCCCTGTTTGAGCAGGTCTTTGACGAGATCTGCGACATCAAGGCCACCGCAAAGGCCCAGGCCGCCTCAGGCGAGACCGTGGTCCGCCCGGCCTACCCCATGATTGTGTTCCGTACGCCCAAGGGCTGGACTTGCCCCAAGCACATCGACGGTAAGAAGACCGAGGACTCCTGGCGCGCGCATCAGGTGCCGCTGGCGAGTGCCAAGGACACCCACGAGCACTTCCGCGTGCTGCGCGAGTGGCTGCGTTCCTACAAGCCCGAGGAGCTCTTTACGCCCGAGGGCCAGGTGCGCCCCGAGGTGACGGCCTTTATGCCGACCGGCGAGTTGCGCATCGGCGCCAACCCCAACGCGAACGGCGGTAAGGTGCGTCGCGAGCTCGAGCTGCCCGATATTCATGCCCACGAGGTCCCCGTCGCAACTAAGGGTCATGGCTGGGGCTCCACCGAGGCCGCCCGCGTCTTTGGTGAGTACACTGCCGACGTTCTGGCCAAGAACATGGATGACTTCCGCATCTTCGGTCCCGACGAGACCGCGTCCAACCGTCTGCAGGCTGCCTACAAGGTGACCAAGAAGCAGTGGGACGCCGGCTTCTACGAGGACGAGGCCAACGACGAGCTGCTGGCAGGCTCCGGTAAGGTTGTCGAGCAACTTTCCGAGCACCAGTGCGAAGGCTTCCTCGAGGCCTACGTGCTCACCGGCCGCTCCGGTGTGTGGAGCTCCTACGAGAGCTTTGTCCACGTGGTCGATTCCATGGTCAACCAGCACTGCAAGTGGCTCGAGGCCACCAAGCGCGAGATTCCGTGGCGTGCCCCCATCAGCGGCCTTAACATTTTGCTGTCGAGCCATGTCTGGCGCCAGGACCACAACGGCTTCTCTCACCAGGACCCCGGTTTTATCGACCTGCTGCTCAACAAGGCCAACGATACGCATATCGTGAATGCATACTATCCGGCTGACGCCAACATGGCGCTTGCCGTGGCCGAGCGCGTCTACCAGTCCACCGACTGCGTCAACGCCATCTTCTGCGGAAAGCAGCCTGCTCCGACCTTCCAGACGGTCGACGAGGCCAAGGCGGAGCTCGCCGAGGGCGTTGCGACGTGGGAGTGGGCATCGACCGCCGACTCACTCGCCGAGGCCGACGTCGTGGTCGCCACGTGCGGCGACGTGCCGACGCTCGAGGCTCTTGCTGCAACCGATATGCTGCGCGGGCTGGGCATTAAGGTGTGGTTTGTCAACGTGGTCGATCTGCTCAAGATCCAAAACGTCTGCGAGAACGACCAGGCTATCAGCGACGAGCGCTGGGCAGAGCTGTTCGGCTGCGGCGAGAAGCCCGTGCTCTTCGCGTTCCACGCCTATGCCGGCACGATTCGCCGTCTGATCTGGAACCGCTCCGGCCACGATGCCTTCCGCGTCCACGGCTACGAGGAGAAGGGTTCCACGACCACGCCGTTTGACATGCTGCGCCTGAACAACATGGATCGCTGGGCTTTGGCTGCCGACGTGCTGCGCATGATCGACGCTGATAAGTTTGCCGAGCAGATTGATAAGTGGGAGGCATTCCGCACCGAGGCCTTTGAGTTCGCGTGCGACGAGGGCTACGATCACCCGGCCTTTACCAGCTGGGTCTGGCCCGACGCCGCAGCCGCATCTGCTGCCGACGGCGCGCTCTCCGCAACGCAGCTTACTGCCGGCGACAACGAGTAGGTAGGCATCCGGGACGGTCTCGCGCCGGGCAAGGCCCTCTCGACCGTTTCGATCTGCGGGGGCTGATATTTTTTATGTAATGGGGACTTTGCTGTTGCGGTCTTGGAGACTGCGCATCTAACTTTGGTCAGCCAAGATTACATTGCCGGGGCCGGGGTGGGGTGCTTGGTTTTGGAAGTTCGCGAAGCCCACTTCCAAAACCAAGCACCCCACCCCGGCCCTCGTCCGTATGTTCTTCCGCTGGGCGAGCCATAGGCGCCGCGCACCGATGCGGTAAAGTGACGGCTTGAAATTGGTGCTATATTCGGCTTGAGTTGTTTAATGCTAGTACGGGAGGCTGATATGGGGCTGTTCAAGAAGAAAAACCCGCAGGATGCCTTTGATCCCGATGTGTTTACCATCACGGATACGATTTTGGACCCGCCGCGGTTTACATTTTTGCCGGCTATCTACCAGGACGCCACGCGCCGCAAGTGGGCCGTGCATCAGCGCGGCGGCGAGCCGAAGATTTTTGACTATGCGGACGTGTTGCAGTGCGAAGTGGCCGAGGCGGGCGATCCGGAGGCCGAAGAAGCGGTCTCTAAACAGGAATTTGCCCAGCGTATCCTGGCAAATCCTGCCAAGGCGGCGAAAATAAACGCTGCCAAGCGTAATATGTGTCTTGGTATGGGCGTTGTTGTGGCGGTTCAGACGGGAAAAGACGAGGTTTCCAAATTAGAGATTCCCGTTATGACCGACGAAGTCAAACGCGATTCAAGTCTATATAAGTCGTATCGGAATGTCGCCGAGAAGATCAAGGCAGAATTTGATGCCATGGGAGGGCTGGCCTAATTTTGGCGGCATACGTTTCTGAATGAGGAGTCTGTGCAATGGCAGGCGAATCTTATGCAATTCCCCCCAAAGATCATGCTGTTGAGGGAATTCTTTGGTATATCCAGCACCATCAGCTTGCCGGCGGCGATCGCCTGCCGGCCGAGCGCGTGCTGTGCGAAGAGATTGGCGTTTCGCGTACGGCGTTGCGTGCCGGTATCACGCGGCTTATCTCGTGTGGAACGCTCGAGAGCCGTCGCGGATCGGGCACGTATGTGTGTCCTCCCAAGCCGCTGAACATCTTCCAGGAAACGTATAACTTTTCCGATGCTGTGCGGACTGCCGGCCTGCACCCCTCTTCTCGTCTGGTTTCCACCGGGACCATCGAGGCGGATGAGGCGCTTGCCGACAAGCTTGGGGTGGCTGTAGGCGCTCCCTTGCTCCGCATGCAGCGCGTTCGACTTATTGAGGGCGAGCCGGCGTCAATCGAGACCGCTCACGTTAACCTGTCCCTGTGCCCATCGCTTCCCGAGCACGATTTTGAGTGTGAGAGCCTTTACGATGTCTTGCTCAAAGAAGGTGGCGTGCGCGTTGAGCATGGACGTGAGCATATCTCCATCTCGCGTTTGAACGTCGAAGAGGCCGAGCTGCTCCAGCAAGAAGAGGGAACGCCGGTGTTCTATGAGAGCTCGATCGAATTTGATAAGGACATGCGTTTTGTGGAGCATTGCAAATCGGTGATTTTGCCCACAAAGTTCCGCTTTGCCGATAACGGCGAAGAGAACGGCATGAGGAGCGTGGCAGGTGAACAATGGCTGAAACAGTAGATGCCACCCCGGTTTATATGCGCATTCGACGCTGCATCGAGGAACGTATCGAGCGCGGTGCATATCCCACGGGTTCCATGATTCCGTCCGAAAAAGACCTCGCCGAGGAATTTGGTACGACACGCTTGACCATCCGAAGCGCTGTCGATGAGCTGGTTCGGCGCGGGCAGATTCGCCGTGTTCGGGGAAAAGGTGCCTTTGTGGCGCAGAAAGTACCTGCTTTTTTTGAACGCACGGTCGGTTTCCGTGAATCGGTCCGTGCTTCGGGCGGCGAGCCGTCCGTCCGTATTCTCGCGCGTTCCAAGCGTTATGCGGGGCCATATTACGCCGACCTGTTTGGCATCGCCGAGGACGACCTGCTCTATTCCGTTCGACGCCTGAACTGCATAAACGGTAGCCCCGTATCGATTGAGACGGCGCTGATTCCCTGCCTGCTGTTCCCAACCATCGAAGATATTGACGTGTCGGTCTTCAGTTTGTACGAGACCTATGAGATGCTGGGCCGAAAGCCAGTCATGGCACAGGAAAAGCTCGATATCGAAGCGCTGGGCGCACGAGATGCCGGCCTCCTTGGACTGGAACAGGGCGATCTTGTTTTGCTTTTGGAATGCGTGAGCTATGACGCGAGCGGTCAGGCTATCGAGTATGTAAAGTCCTTCAATCGTGGCGATACGGGCGGCTACACCTATACGTACTAGCTGGTATTTTGTGAATAACGGCTGGGAAACTAACCAGTTTTGATCGTTGGGTCAGCTGTATATACAACCTTACATGGCTCAAAATCGACCGTTCGCCGAAGGGGATAAATTAATCGACAAAGAGATATCAAAAAGCCGTAACCTGTAACTGTGATTGGTATCAAATACTAATGATTTGTTACGAGGTGAGACGATGAAGATGCTCGATTACGTTCAGCTTGCCCATGTGCGTATGGGAGAGAACCTCGAGCGTTCGTCTGAGCTGGTAGCGCAGCTCGTTGATATTTTCCAGTCCGGTTCTTTTGACGCGCTGCGCATCGTTGCTTCGGGTTCGTCGCGCCATGCTGCGGATTGCGCCCGCGATTACCTGCAAGATGCGCTGCAGATGCAGGTGTCCGTTGTGACGCCCGAGGCCTTCGTCGATTTTGAACACACCTATCCACAGCATGCGCTTAACATTGCCGTCTCGCAGAGCGGCTATTCAACCAATACGATTGCGGCGCTCGATTACATGCGCGCACACGATATGGCTGCAGTTGCGCTCACGGCAAACGTCGAGGCACCCATCAAGGAACACGCTGACATCGTTCTTGACTACGGTGTGGGCGTCGAGTCGGTGGACTTTGTGACTCTGGGCGTCGAGGTTCTCGTTGAGTACCTGGTGCTCTTTGGTATTTACGGCGGTCAGGCGCGCGGAACGATTGACGCCAAGGGCGTTGCTCAGCGTCTTGATGACCTGCGCGAGGCTATCCAGGCTAATGCCGTGATGTGCAAGACCGCCGAGGCATATGTCCAAGATCACATGCTCGAGCTTTCTGAGCACATGCCCGCCATGGTCGTCGGCAACGGCCCCAACTATGGTGTTGCCGAGGAGGCAGCGCTCAAGCTGAGCGAGACCATCAAGATTCCTGCCATGCATCACGAAGGCGAGGAGTTCGTCCACGGTCCCGAGATGCAGATCGTTCCGGGCTATCTGGTGTTTATCGTCGACGATCCGCAGGGGTCGGAGCGTCTTGCGAATATCGCCGATGCGCTATCGAACGTTACGGCAAAAACGGTGCTGCTCACGGCCCATCCCAAGGGTAGGGCTCACGAGGTTGCGGTGCCTCAGGTGGCTCCGCTGCTCAGCGCAATTCCCAATCTTGTGTTCTTCCAGACGATTGCGGCCATGATCGCCGAGCGTCTGAAGTCATGGAACGTGCACCCGTATCTCGATGCCGTCTCCAAGCAAATGGAGGTCAAGGCAGAGGGCTACGAAGAGTCAGTCAATGCGCTTAAGGCCAAAGCGGCTGAGTGTTACGGAATGTAAGCGGGTTTTGATGCCCGTTGGCATGGGGGATGTGGAAACAACCCCAGAAAGGAGAGACAAATGAAGGAAACCGAGAAGATCGAGATCATGCATTTCGACCAGGAGGGCTATCTCGAGGACGGCAAGGCGCTCTACGAGACCGGCAAGAAGATGACCGCGCTCGCCGACAAGGTCGCCGACGAGGGCTACGACGCCGTGTTCCTGATGGGCGTCGGCGGCACCTGGGACGAGCTCATGCAGCTCGAGTACCTCATGAACAAGTTCGGCGACCGCGACCTCGAGGTCTACCTGATCCACGCCGCCGAGTGGAACGTCATGGGCCACAAGCGCATGACCGAGAAGTCCGTCGTGCTCACCGCCTCCGAGTCCGGCACCACCCCCGAGGTCCTCGAGGCCGTCAAGAAGATGAAGGGCATGGGCGTGCGCGTCTACGCCATGACCAAGCCCGAGGGCCCCATCGGCCAGGCTGTCGGCGCCGAGAACTGCGTCGCCATGGCTTCTGACCATGGTTCGGGCGGCTGCGAGAAGGGCTACTACCTCGCCGACTGCTTCGGCCTGCGCCTGCTCAACCGCCGCGGCTGCTTCCCCAAGTTCGATCTGTTTATCGAGCAGACCAAGGACATCTGGAAGGACATGCTCGATATCCGCAAGCGCTTCGAGCCGCGCGCTGAGGAGCTCGCCAAGAAGTACGCCCTGGCCCCCTACACCATGTTCATCGGCTCCGGCGCCCTGTGGGGCGAGACCATCCTGTTCTCGATGTGCATCCTCGAGGAGATGCAGTGGAAGCGCACCCGCTACATCACCTCGGCCGACTTCTTCCACGGCACCCTCGAGCTCGTGGAGCCCGGCGTCCCGGTCTTCCTGTTCATGGGCGAGGACGAGAACCGCAAGCTCGACGAGCGCGTCCGCGCCTTCCTGACCCGCGGCGTGACCGGCGACACCGACATCAACGTCATCGACACCGCCGAGTTCGCGATCCCCGGCCTTGACGACGAGTTCCGCGTCATCGTGTCTCCGTGGATTCTGACGGTGCTCGTTACCGACCGCCTGGCTCGCTACTACGAGACGGTCACCAAGCACAACCTCAAGTATCGTCGCTACTATCACCAGTTCGACTACTAAAGAAAACGGGTGCGGGAACGCGCCGGGCTATTGAGAGGAACACAGAATGAGGCAGTACATCATCGCCAGCCATGCGCACTTCGCTACCGGCATCAAGGAGAGTGTCGAGCTGCTCTCGGGCGCTCGCGACAACGTCCACGATCTTTCGATGTTCGTCGATGACCGCATGGACGTGGCCGAGGAGGCCCAAAAACTGCTGGCAGGCATGGCTGCCGACGATGATGTCGTTGTCTGCACCGACCTCTTTGGCGGCAGCGTCAACAACGAGTTCACCAAGATCGTCCAGACGCGTCCCCGCACGTACCTCGTTACCAACATGAACCTTCCTCTGCTTATCCAGCTGCTGTTCTCTGACGAGTCGGCGCCGGTTGAGGAGACGATTCGCGCCATCGTCGCTGCGGACGATACGCGCGTGAAGTTTGTCAACGATCTTTTGGTCGATGACGAAGAGGAAGAAGAGTTCTAATCCGCAGCACCTACTGACACGCCGTAAGACGGCACAAGACCTTTGGGGGGTCACATTATGATTCAGCTACTTCGCGTCGACCATCGCCTGCTTCATGGCCAGGTCGCGGTCTCTTGGGTCCAGGGCCTTGGCTCCAACTGCATTTTCTGCGTGGGCGATAAGGTCGCCAACGACCCGGTGTGGAAGACGACGCTCAAGATGGGCAAGCCTGCCGGCTGCAAGCTCGTCATCAAGGATATGGCGAATGCCATCGAGGCCATTAACTCGGGTGTGACTGACAAATACAAGATGATTATCTGTGTCGCCACCATCGCTGAGGCAAAGCAGCTTGTTGAAGGCTGCCCGCAGATCAAGTCGGTCAACCTGGGCAACACCAAGCCCAAGGACGAGAAGCGCCCCGATGCTCGTCAGGTCTCTCGTCAGATCTTCCTGACTGCAGCCGAGGAGGCCGATGTGCGTGAGATGCTGAACAACGGCGTCGAGGTCGAGATCCGTCCTCTGGCCGATGACCCCAAGGTTGACTGCGCAAGCGTGCTCTAGGCGTTCAATTTCGAAGAGTCTGAGCTCTTCGTAGTGTCCTATTAGGAAAGGGGGATATATGCTTACCCAAGCAATCCTCATCGGACTTATCGCCGCATTTGGTAAGTTCGACTTCCAGCTCGGTACGCTCTATGCGTTCCGCCCCATCGTCCTGTGCCCGCTCGTGGGCCTGGTGCTGGGGGACCTGCAGTCCGGCCTCGCGATCGGCGCCAGCCTGGAGCTTCTGTTCATGGGCTCGATCTCCATCGGCGCCTACGTGCCGCCTGATGAGACGATCGGCGGCGTGCTCGCCTGCGCCTTCGCTATCCAGTTGGGCCAGAGCACCGAGGCAGCCATCGCGCTCGCTATGCCCATCGCCACGCTGTGCCTTGCCATCAAGAACATCCTCAACGCCGCCCTGCCGATTCTGGTTGACCGCGCTGATGTCTTCTCCGGCCAGGGCAACCTTAAGGGTGTCTATGCGATGCACTTCCTGATCGGTTTGACCGGTATCATCATGGCGTTCCTGCTGTGCTCGCTGTCGTTCTATCTGGGTGCTGACGCCATCCAGGGCATGCTCGACTTCATCCCGCCCTTTGTCCTTGCTGGCTTTGGCGTTGCCGCCAACATCCTGCCGGCCATGGGCTTCGCCATGCTCGGCCGCCTGGTGCTCACCAAGCAGCTCGTGCCCTTCTACTTCCTGGGCTTCCTGCTGTGCTCCTACGCCAACGTGCCCGTCCTGGGCGTCGCCCTGATCGCCATCATCATCGGCATCGACAAGTTCGACCTGCTCGGCCTGGGCGGAGCCCAGCCCCAGCTCTCCGCGGAAGGGGATGAGGACGATGACTTCTAGTCCCGAGAACAAGATCACGCGCTCCGACCTCGTCAAGAGCGCCGTCAACGTCGGCGCCCTGGGCATGGAGTTCTCCTGGACCTACTACAAGCAGATGAACATCGCCTTCTGCCTGATGGTCGCCAACATGCTCAAGAAGATCTACGCCGGCCGCCCCGACGACTACGCCGAGGCCCTGCACCGCCACTGCGCGTTCTTCAACATCACCGTCCAGTTCGCCCCGTTCGTCGGCGGCATCGCGATGGCCATGGAGGAGAAGGTCGCCCGCGGCGAGATCGAGCCCGAGAGCGTCAACGACGTCAAGGCCGCCCTCATGGGCCCGCTGTCCGGCATCGGCGACTCCATCTTCCTGTCGACGCTGCGCGTGGTCGCCGCCGCGGTGGGCATCAGCCTGTGCCAGGCCGGCAACCCCTTCGGCCCCATCGCCTTCCTGCTCATCTACAACGTCCCCGGCTTCGCGCTGCGCATCTGGGGCGCCGTCAAGGGCTACGAGCTGGGCGTGGGCTTCCTGGACGAGGCCCAGAGGACCGGCCTCATGCAGAAGATCATGACCTGCGTGGGAATCGTGGGCGTCATGGTCGTGGGCGCCATGTGCAAGGACATGTTCTGGGCCAGCATCCCGGTGGCCATCGGCTCGGGCGACGACGCCCAGACCCTCCAGGACATCCTGGACGGCATCATGCCCGGCATGCTCGGCATGATCGCCTTCTGGCTGTACTACTGGCTGCTGTCCAAGAAGATCAACCCCATGGTGCTGATCGTGGCCACCATGGTCGTGGGCATCGTCGGCGCGTTCTTCGGCGTGCTAGCGTAAGGGCCCGGCCTATTATTTGCCCCCAAGGGAAACGGCGACCCATTGCGGTCGCCGTTTTTTATTACCGAAAGCTAGTTGGAGGTGCTTCGTGATTCGATCTGACAATCCACCCGATAATGGCGTGAGCGGGGCGATGTATCTATTTGGCACGGCGCTCTTGTGGAGTTTTATCGGCATCCTCGTTCGCGCCAATTCGCAGTCAGCTCTTTTGATCGGTGCCGTCACGGCAATATTTATGGCGCTCTTTATCCTGCTCGTCGGCAGACCCGTCCTTCGCGTCAGCCGTCTTATTGTCCTTGTGGCCGTCTGCAACTTCGTGACGGGCACCACGTTTAACTTTGCCAACCAGCTCACGACGGTCGGCAACGCGATCGTTCTGCAGTACACCTCGATGATTTTCGTTATCGTGTATCAATCGCTCGCAACTCGCACGTTGCCCTCGCCTGCGAAGATTGCCTCCGTGGTGGTTGCTTTTACGGGTATGGGACTTTTCTTTTTAGGTGATTTGAGCGCCGAGGGCATGCTCGGAAATCTGCTTGCCGTCATTTCGGGCGCCACCTTTGGGCTGTGTTTCTTTTTAAACTCTCGCCCCGATGCGTCGCCCATGGTGTCCTCGCTCATCTCCTGCGGCATCTCGATACTTCCGATCGTCTATTTTGCCGGCGACCTAGGCTCCGTGAAACCCTTTGAGTGGGGGCTTATGCTGGTGCATGGCCTTTTTTGCAGCGGCCTTGCGAGTGTGCTGTATGCCAAGGGGATTGCGCGCACCAACGCGTTTGCGGCCAACTTGGTTTGCATGAGTGAGGTCGTGCTCGCTCCCTGCTGGTCGGCGCTCCTCTTTGGCGAGGTCTTTAGCTGGAACGAGTTCTTGGGCGCGGCGATGATCGTTTTGGTGATTGTGGCCAACTTGGCATCCGATGCTTTTGGCGACGGCTTTCTGGTGGCGCTTGTCCGCCATCGAAACAAAGAGCGTGCCTAATGGGATGCGCCTGCCGTTTACGGTAAAAAACACCCCGCTGAGCGACTGGTATTAAATAAGGCGAACCTGCATACCTATAATTGGTATCAAATCATTTGTGCCTGGTATGGGTGTTAGCAGCACGCCAGGTGCGGTTCGGACCGTGTGGTCAAACTCCCGGATTGATATCAATAACGCGCGCGACGGGAGTGACGACGGTTCGAGATTCCTTATTGGGAGGAACTATGCTTGTCCAAGCAATCCTCGTCGGCTTAGTCGGAGCTTTTGGATGTCTCGACTACCAGCTCGGCACCCTCTACGCGTTCCGCCCCATCGTCCTGTGCCCGCTCGTGGGCCTGGTGCTGGGGGACCTGCAGACTGGCCTTGCCGTTGGCGCCAGCCTGGAGTTGCTGTTCATGGGCTCGATCTCCATCGGCGCCTACGTGCCGCCTAACGAAACCGTCGGCGGCGTGCTCGCCTGCGCGTTTGCCATTCAGCTCGGTCAGGGTACCGAGACGGCCATCGCGCTCGCCATGCCCATCGCCGTCCTTGCACTGACGATCGGCAACATTACCAATGCCTTGTTCCCTGTGTTTGTCGATATGGCAGACAAGTTCGCCCTCAAGGGAAACCTCAAAGGCATCTACGCCGTTCATTGGGGAATTGGAATCTGGGGCTGCGTCGAGTACTTCCTGCTGTGCGGCGGCGCCTTCTATTTGGGTTCCGACGCCATCCAGGGCCTGCTCGACTTCATCCCGCCCTTCATCATCGACGGTTGCGGCGTTGCCGCCAACATCCTGCCGGCCATGGGCTTCGCCATGCTCGGCCGCCTGGTGCTCACCAAGCAGCTCGTGCCCTTCTACTTCCTGGGCTTCCTGCTGTGCTCCTACGCCAACGTGCCCGTCCTGGGCGTCGCCCTGATCGCCATCATCATCGGCATCGACAAGTTCGACCTGCTCGGCCTGGGCGGAGCCCAGCCCCAGCTCTCCGCGGAAGGGGATGAGGACGATGACTTCTAGTCCCGAGAACAAGATCACGCGCTCCGACCTCGTCAAGAGCGCCGTCAACGTCGGCGCCCTGGGCATGGAGTTCTCCTGGACCTACTACAAGCAGATGAACATCGCCTTCTGCCTGATGGTCGCCAACATGCTCAAGAAGATCTACGCCGGCCGCCCCGACGACTACGCCGAGGCCCTGCACCGCCACTGCGCGTTCTTCAACATCACCGTCCAGTTCGCCCCGTTCGTCGGCGGCATCGCGATGGCCATGGAGGAGAAGGTCGCCCGCGGCGAGATCGAGCCCGAGAGCGTCAACGACGTCAAGGCCGCCCTCATGGGCCCGCTGTCCGGCATCGGCGACTCCATCTTCCTGTCGACGCTGCGCGTGGTCGCCGCCGCGGTGGGCATCAGCCTGTGCCAGGCCGGCAACCCCTTCGGCCCCATCGCCTTCCTGCTCATCTACAACGTCCCCGGCTTCGCGCTGCGCATCTGGGGCGCCGTCAAGGGCTACGAGCTGGGCGTGGGCTTCCTGGACGAGGCCCAGAGGACCGGCCTCATGCAGAAGATCATGACCTGCGTGGGAATCGTGGGCGTCATGGTCGTGGGCGCCATGTGCAAGGACATGTTCTGGGCCAGCATCCCGGTGGCCATCGGCTCGGGCGACGACGCCCAGACCCTCCAGGACATCCTGGACGGCATCATGCCCGGCATGCTCGGCATGATCGCCTTCTGGCTGTACTACTGGCTGCTGTCCAAGAAGATCAACCCCATGGTGCTGATCGTGGCCACCATGGTCGTGGGCATCGTCGGCGCGTTCTTCGGCGTGCTGGCGTAAGGGCCCGGCTGCATAGACTGTCATTGCAACCTGGTAAGGGGATGGAGCGGGCCTATGCCCTCCATCCCCTTACTTGTATAGAGGGAGTTCGTATGTTCGCGAAGGATCGCGAAGCAATGCGCCTGACGCCGGCAGAGGTCAGGCTGATTCTTATTGAGTCCCTGCAATGGTGCGCCAACAACGCGGTGTACTTTTTAGGGCTTATCGGCGCGGCGACGTATGATTTGGCTGGCACGGCCTTTTTGGTTGCTGCCATTACGCTCGTACGCAATCTTATGACGTCGGCGGGCAATATGGTGTCGGGCTCGGTCATCGACCGCTTTGGACCGCGCCGGACGTCGTTTGTGACGTGCGTGATTACGGCGGTGCTATCGCTTGGCGTGGGGTTGGCGCCGTTGTCTGTCCCCGGGCTTGTGTTTGCCGCGTGCGTCTTGGGGCTTGCGGGCGGCTTTATCAACACCTGTACGCATGCGTTTCCGGGATACCTGGAGTCGACCACCGAGGGCCGTACCCGCGTGAACGGTCTCATGGTGTTCTACAGCAATATCGCCTATACCGCTGGCCCGCTGCTCGGTGGTGCCATCGTGAGCTGTTTTGCCACGCAATCGGTCTATCTGCTCATGGCGGGCATGATGGGTGTGGCGGCCGTGCTCTCCTTGGGCTGTCACGAGTGTGTTGCTCCCGCAAAAGGGGAGAAGCCGAAGGGCGGCATTCTGGGCGGCATGGCCGAGGGCGCGCGACTTACGTTTCGCGACCACGACCTGCGCCTTATCTTTATCTCGGGCTTTCTGGGCTTCTTTGCGTTTGGCGCGTTCGATTCGCTGGAGTCGTTGTTCTATCGCGATGTGCTCAACGTGGATATCGTCTGGCTGGGCTGGCTGTCCTCGGTCGTGGGCCTCACTTCCTCGGTGGGCGCGTTCATCCTGACCAAGCTTTCTGCCCGCCATGTCAACCTGCGATTGCTGCTCGGCGCGCTCATGGCCGTGGGCATTGGGTCCATGGTGTACGTGGGCACCGATATGCTGGGGGTCGCGATTATCGGTCAGGCGATTAACGGTCTGGCCTGGGGATTCCTGGAACCGCTGCAGATGATCTTGATTCAGGAGCGCGCTGACATCAAATACCTGGGGCGCATTACCGGCTTTGTGCGTTTTGGCCTGATGAGCGCCGGCGTGCTGCCGCTGCTGGCGGCTCCGTTTTTGGCGGAGGCTTTGGGTGTCCAGACGGTACTGTTTGGGGCATCGACCATTATTGCGCTGGTAGGAACGCTGTTCTTTGTCACACAAGGGAGGCGCCAGAGGCGTTAGCTATACATTCAATTCTAATTTAATACCACTCACCAGAGAATTTCGACCGTTCACCGAGGATTGGAGCAGATTGATAAGTGGTATTAAAAACACATTAGGTGTATGTCTATAATTGGTATCGAAAAGAAACGCGATGTATAGAGTTGCGTGCAGGACAGAAAGGAAAAGCCATGAAGGAAACCGAGAAGATCGAGATCATGCACTTTAGCCAGGAGGGCTACGTCGAGGACGGCAAGAACGTCTACGAGACCGGCAAGAAGATGATTGAGCTCGCCGACAAGGTCGCCGACGAGGGCTACGACGCCGTGTTCCTGATGGGCGTCGGCGGCACCTGGGACGAGCTCATGCAACTTGAGTACCTCATGAACAAGTTCGGCGACCGCGACCTCGAGGTCTACCTGATCCACGCCGCCGAGTGGAACGTCTCCGGCCACAAGCGCATGACCGAGAAGTCCGTCGTGCTCACCGCCTCCGAGTCCGGCACCACCCCCGAGGTCCTCGAGGCCGTCAAGAAGATGAAGGAAAAGGGCATTCGCGTCTACGCCATGACCAAGCCTGAGGGCCCCATCGGCCAGGCTGTCGGCGCCGAGAATTGCGTCAAGATGGCTTCCGATCATGGTAACGGTGGCTGCGAGATGGGCTACTACCTCGCCGACTGCTTCGGCCTGCGCCTGCTCAATCGCCGTGGCTGCTTCCCGCAGTTCGATAAGTTCATCGAGCAGACCAAGGACGTTTGGACCCACCTGGTCGACATCCGCAAGAGCTTCGAGCCGCGCGCCGAGGAGCTCGCCAAGAAGTACGCCCTGGCCCCCTACACCATGTTCATCGGCTCCGGTGCCCTGTGGGGCGAGACGATCCTGTTCTCGATGTGCATCCTGGAGGAGATGCAGTGGAAGCGCACCCGCTACATCACCTCGGCCGACTTCTTCCACGGCACCCTCGAGCTCGTGGAGCCGGGCGTCCCGGTCTTCCTGTTCATGGGCGAGGACGAGAACCGCAAGCTCGACGAGCGCGTCCGCGCCTTCCTGACCCGCGGCGTGACCGGCGACACCGACATCAACGTCATCGACACCGCCGAGTTCGCGATCCCCGGCCTTGACGACGAGTTCCGCGTCATCGTCTCCCCGTGGATCCTCTCCTCGCTGATCACCGATCGCCTTGCCGCTTACTACGAGACGGTCACCAAGCACAACCTCAACTACCGTCGCTACTATCACCAGTTCGACTACTAAGAGCAAATAACGTTTGTGTAATCGGGCCTCGCTCCTATATGGAACGGGGCCTCGCTTGGGTTGGAGAGTAATTATGAGCTATCCCCAGCTTGCCGTCATGAATATCAGCCATCGTTATTTTGACCTTGAGGAGTTCTTTTCTTCGGCGTCGGCTTCGGGCTACACGTGTTGCGAGCTTTGGACCGGGGCGATGCATCTGTATGTCGATTGCCATGGATACGATTCGCTCGAACGGGTACGGGAGCTGTCGCAGCGGTATGGGGTTCGGATTGTGGGGCTTTGTCCCGAACAGAACAACCCCAAGCCGTGGAATATCGCGGCGCGCGGGAATGAGGCGCGTGCCCGCACGCTCGCGTACTTTAAGAACGTTGTAGATATCGCGGCGGAACTTGGAGCCGAGCAGGTCATGGTCTCGAGCGGCTGGGCATTTTTGAACGAGCCGATCGAGGACGCGTGGGGTCGCAGCGCCTCGATGCTGCGTGCGATTGCCGAGCATGCGGGAGAGCGCGGCGTGCGACTGGTGCTCGAGGCCCTACAGCCGGTTGAGTCGATGATCGTGAACTCGGCGGCCGACACGAAGCGCATGATCGAGGCAGTTGATCATCCGGCACTTAAGGCGTGTCTGGATTTGGGCGCTATGGCGGTGGCAGGGGATACCATCGACGATTATTTCGATCTGCTTGGCGATGATGTCGCCCACGTGCATTTTGTCGATGTTGCGGCAGATGGCACGACGCATCTTGCCTGGGGTGACGGCGACCGCGATATGCGCGCCGACCTGGATAGGCTGGTGGCGCGCGGCTATCGCGGAGTTGTTTCGGCCGAGACCTATGACTGGCGCTATTTTGCCGACCCCGCAGCTGCCGATGCGCAGGTAATGGCAGAGTATCGTCGTGCGATTGGCGTCTAGGTGGGGTTGGGTTGCGACAATCCGTTCCAATGTTTCCAAATGAATACGCTGTGAGCCGAGAGAGACGATTTTCCCCGCAAGCACTCTAGTATGCTAAAGTACCCAGAAGACCGGCGGAGCTATGCCGGTCTTCTGCTCTATATGAAACACAGCATGAGGAGGCTCACCAGATGACGGCCACACCGTGGGGATTCCGGGACATATTGCCCGAGGAGGCTCAGGCGCGCGAGGAGATTGCGCTGACGGTGAAGGGCTGCTTCAGGGAGCATCATTACCTGCCGGTCGAGACGCCGCTGCTCGAGGACAAGGGGTCGCTCGAGGAGGGCGGCCGCATTGCGGACACGCCGTTTAAGCTCTTTGATGATGACGGTCGCCTGTTGGTGGTCCGTCCCGACAACACGCTGCCGATCGTGCGTTTGGTTTCGACCCGCATGCGCGCGGCCGACCTGCCCCTGCGCCTGCGCTACGAGGCACCGGTGGTTCGCGAGTGCCAGCGCAATGCCGGCGGCTCGCGTCAGTTTACGCAGCTGGGCTTTGAGCTCATCGGCGCGGGCGACGCCGCGGGCGATGTCGAGATTGTCTCGCTGGTAGCCGAGGCTGTGCGCGAGCTCGCACTGCCCGATGCGCGCATTATCGCAGGTAGCGTGCGTCCTTTTAAGGAGCTGCTCGCGGTGTGCGAGGATCGCGAGCTGGCCGCCGAGGCCCTGCGCTGCGTGCACGCCAACGACTTTGTGGGCCTCGATGCCCGCGTGGCGACAAGCGCCGAGTCCGAGGCCGTCAAGGCCGCCATTGGCGAGCTGCCGCGTCTGCACGGCGGTGCCGAGGTACTCGACCGCGTGGATGCACTTCTGACGGCGGCGGGCATTGTCGCGCCACTCACGCGCGAGCTGCGTGCCCTGGTCGAGGGCCTGGCTCCCGAGGACGCTCAGGTGCTGTCGTTCGACTTCTCCATCATGAACTCTTTCGATTACTACACGGGCCTGGTCTTTAAGGCCTATGCCGGAGGCCTGCCTGATCCGGTGGGTTCGGGCGGACGCTATGACTCCATCTTTACCGGCGCATTTGGCGACGGTATCGAGGTGCCGGCGGCGGGCTTTGCCTTTTCGCTCGAGCGCTTGGAGGCCGCGCGCACCTCGGCCGAGGACGCCGCCTCCGACGGCGATCATGCCGTGGGCCGTGGCGCCGAGGGCCCGCTGCGCATCGCCGTGCCCAAGGGCTCGCTCAAGGCCGACACGCTCGACGTGCTCGAGGCCGCGGGCCTGGATGTCTCTGAGCTGCGTGACCCCGGTCGTCACCTGATCGTGCGCGGTCGCGACACGCGTGCCGGTGAGGGCGCGGTCGGAGATATCGAGTTTGTCATTGTGCGCCCCAGCGACGCGCCCGCCTTTGTGGGCTGCGGCGGCGCCGACTGCGGCATCTGCGGCTGGGACTCGCTTATCGAGGCCGATCTCAACCTGCTGCAGCTGGTCGATCTGGGCTACGGCCTGTGCACGTTTATCGAGGCGGAGCCCGCATGGCGCGCCGGCCAGGCCGAGCGCAACTATGCCCGCCGCGGGTCGCTTCGCGTGGCCACCAAGTACCCGCGCATCGCGAGCGCCTGGTATGCCGAGCGCGGCGTGAACGCCGACATCGTTTCGCTGCACGGTAACATCGAGCTGGGCCCCATCGTCGGCATGACCGATCGCATCGTGGATATTACCGCGACGGGCGCCACGCTGCGCGACAACGACTTGGTCATCACCGGCCGCATTATGGACTGCACGGCCCGCTTCTTCGTCAATCCGGGTGCCGCGCGCCTGGATCCGCGCGTGCGCAACTTGGCCGATCGCTTGGCAGCTGCTGTTAAGGACAAGCATTTTGAGCCCGTCGCGGGTTCGGCACAATAGCGCGAGCACGCACGGGCGCCCCCATATCTGGGCTGCGGACCGATTGGTGTCGCTGCCCGGCATCTCGTTTTTCAAACGCAACCTCAACCGATAGGGGATACCGATATGAAGACCATCAAGCTTGCTCCCGGTGAGCGCCTCGTTACCAACCAGCTCAACCGCAAGGGCGTGCTGCCGCAAAACATCGTCGATGCCGCCCGCGATATCGTGGCCAACGTGCGCGCTAACGGCGATGCCGCGGTGCGCGACTATTGCCGGCGCTTTGACGGCGTTGAGCTGCAGAGCTTCCGTCTGCCGCAGGAGCAGATCGATGCCGCGCTCGAAGGCCTCGACCCGGCCTTTGTCGCCGCGCTCGAGAAGGCCGCACGCCAGATTCGCGAGTTCCACCAGCGCGAGGTCGAGCAGAGCTGGTTTACCACGCGCGCGGACGGCACGATGCTCGGCGTTAAGGTGACCCCGCTCGCGGCGGCCGGCATCTACGTGCCGGGCGGTCGCGCGCAGTATCCCTCCACGGTGCTTATGAACGCCATTCCCGCCAAGGTGGCCGGCGTCAAGCGCGTGGTTATGGTGACCCCGCCGCAACAAGACGGCCTGATCAGCCCGTATACGCTCGCGGCTGCCAAGCTCGGCGGCGTGGACGAGATCTATATGGTGGGCGGCGCCCAGGCCGTGGCCGCGCTGGCGTACGGTACCGAGACCATTCCGCGCGTCGACAAAATTACCGGCCCGGGCAACGCCTTTGTCGCCGCCGCCAAGCAGATTGTCTCGGGTGATGTGGGTATCGATATGGTTGCCGGTCCCTCCGAGGTCTGCGTGCTGGCCGACGCCACGGCCAAGCCCATGGTGGTTGCGGCCGACCTGATGGCGCAGGCCGAGCACGATCCGCTGGCAGCTTGCTATCTGGTGACCTGCGACGAGCAGTTTGCGCGCGAGGTCGAGGCGGGTATCGATATCTTGGTCGCGCAGTCGCCGCGTGCCGAGATCACGCGCGCCTCGCTCGATAACGAGGGCATCATCGTGGTGGCCGACGACATGGCTGCCGCCGTCGAGGCGGTGAACGCCGTGGCGCCCGAGCACCTGGAGCTGCACTGCAAGGATGCGATGGGCCTGCTTGGCGGCATTCGCAACGCCGGCGCCATCTTTGTGGGCGCTTGGAGCTCCGAGCCGCTTGGCGATTATGTTGCCGGCCCCAACCACACGCTACCGACCGGCGGCACGGCCATGTTCTCCAACCCGCTTTCGGTGGAAGAGTTCGTCAAGCGCTCGAGCGTCATTTGCTATACGCCCGAAGGTCTGCTCTCCGACGCTCCCGCTACGCAGCGCCTCGCCGAGGCCGAGGGCCTGTGGGCGCACGCGCTTTCCGCCGCTCTGCGTCGCCGTGTGTTGGAACAGGGCGAGGATGCCGTGAGTGCCGCGTCGCTGGCTGCGGCCGACCTGACCAAGGTCGCCTGGCCGGGCGACGCCGTGACGACGGTTGCCGAGGGCGTGGACCTGGCGGCTGCAGGCGCGGATGGCGCCGGTGCGACCGGCGGGGAGGCCTAATATGGCCGAGCTGACGCCCCGCATGAAGGAGCTTGTCCAGCCTTACCTGGCCGGTATTGAGCCCTACGACCCTAACTTTACGCCCACGCGCATCAATCTTTCGGCCAACGAGAACACCTATCCCGTGCCCGCCGGCGTGCGCGAGGCGGTTGATGCGGCCCTGGCTGCCACACCGCTCAACCGCTATCCCGCTCCCATGTCGAACGACCTGCGCGACGAGCTAGCTGCTTGGCATGGTGTGGCGCGCGAGAATGTCTGCGTGGGCAACGGCGGCGATGAGCTGCTCTATAACTACCTGCTGGCGTTTGGCGGCGCGGGGAGGACCCTGCTCAACTGCCCGCCGTGCTTCAGCGAGTATGCCTTCTTTGCGTCGCTCTGCCAGACCGGGGTGCGCGACGTGTGGCGCGATCCGGCGACCTTTGAGCTCGACCAGGCAGCCGTGCTTGCGGCGGCGCCCGAGTGCAACCTGGCGATCGTGACCTCGCCCAACAACCCCACGGGTGATGTGGCTCCGCTCGACTTTGTCGCGGCCCTGTGCGATGCGTGTCCCGGCATGGTCATGGTCGACGAGGCCTACGTTGAGTTTGCCGATGATTCGTTTGGCGCGGCCACCACGGCGCAAGGCTTTATCGCCGGGCATTCCAACCTGGTGATTCTACATACGCTGTCCAAGGCGTTTGGCGCCGCCGGTACGCGCTTGGGTTACGTGATCGCGGCGCCCGAGGTTATCGAGGTGTTCGCGGCGATTCGCCAGATCTATTCGGTCAACGTGCTGAGCCAGGCCGCCGCGCTTGCCTGCGTGCGTGCCCGTGATGCCTATGCGCCCGTGGTGGCGCAGGTCGCATCCGAGCGCGAGCGCGAGCTGTGCGCCCTGCGCGCGATGGCTGCCGAGGGCCTGCCCGTGGAGGCGTGGCCGAGCGCGGCGAACTTTGTGCTCGTGCGCACGCCGCATGCTACGCGCGTGCGCGAGCGTCTGCGCGATGAGTATTCGATTTTGGTGCGCGATTTTAGCTATGCGCTGGGCCTTGCGGACTGTCTTCGCATTACCGTGGGTACCCCGCAGGAAAACGACGAGGTGCTGGCTGCGTTTGCCGCGCTGGTGAAGGAGGAGATGTAGATGGGCCGTTATGCCGAGGTAACCCGCAAGACGGGGGAGACCGACATTGTCGTCAAGCTCGACCTGGACGGAAGCGGCGTGTGCGATATCTCGACCGGAGTGCCGTTTTTCGACCACATGCTCAACGCCTTTGGTCGTCATGGCCTGTTCGATTTGACGGTGCACGCGGTGGGCGATGTGGAGGTCGACGCACACCACACCGTCGAGGACACGGGCATTGTGCTGGGCGAGGCGTTCTGCCAAGCGCTGGGTGACAAGGCGGGCATTACGCGCTTTGCCGATGCGGCGATCGCCATGGACGAGACGCTCGTGATGGCCGCCGTGGACATTTCGGGTCGCGGGCAGGCCTACTGCGAGCTGCCCGTGCCGACTGAGCGCGTGGGCAGTTTCGATACCGAGCTGACCGTAGAGTTCTTCTACGCCTTTGCGCGCGACGCCAAGCTCACGCTGCATGTGCGCGAGCTGGCGGGCGGCAACTCACATCACATTATCGAGGCCGCCTTTAAGGCCGTGGGCCGCACGATGCGCCACGCCTGCGAGCTCGATCCCCGCGTGCAGGGCATCCCCAGCACCAAGGGCTCGCTGTAACCTGCCAAAAAGGGACAGGTTTTGAATGGGAAAAGGGAGGGTCGCGTGGGCGAACCGAAGATCGTGGTGGTCGACTACCACAAGGGCAACTTGTCGAGCGTCGTGCGCGGGCTCGCGCGCGCCGGCGCCGCCGCCTGCACCTCGGACGATTCGGATCAGATCCGCAACGCCGATGGCCTGATCATCCCGGGCGTGGGCGCGTTCTACGACGCGATCGCCTTTATGCGTCAGAGCGGCGAGGCGGACGCGGTACTCGACGCCGTTGCCGCCGGAACTCCGCTGCTCGGCATCTGCCTGGGCCTTCAGCTCTTTTTTGAGCGTGGCAACGAGGGCGTGCCTGCGGACGAGGGCATGGCTGCAGACGGCAGCACCCCTGAGCAGTCTGGCGGCCCTTGGGTCGATGGCCTGGGCATCATGCGCGGTTCGTGCACGCGCTTGGAGTCGAGTCGCCTGAAGGTGCCGCACGTGGGCTGGGACCAGGTGCACATGACGCCCGCCGGTTCGGCCGATCCGCTGCTTGTCGGATTTGCCGAGGGTGCCAACATATACTTCACCCACAGCTACGCGGTGGCCGACGACGCCGATGCCGCCGATGTGCTGGCGCGCACGCACTATACGCGGAGCTTTCCGTGCATCGTGCGCCATGGCAACGTGTGGGGCTGTCAGTTCCATCCCGAGAAATCCTCCGCGCTGGGTCAGCGCATCCTTAAGAACTTCGTTAACATCGTCGAGGAGGTTGGCCGATGATCCTGTTTCCCGCAATCGATCTGATCGGCGGCAAGGTCGTGCGCCTGGAGCGCGGCGACCGCAGCCGCTGCAAGGTATATTCCGACGACCCCATGGCCGTTGCCCGCTCGTTTGCCGAGCAGGGCGCGAGCTGGGTGCACGTCGTCGACCTGTCCGCTGCCTTTGGCGAGGACGAGGACGCGTGCGCTGCCAACTCGGCGGCGATCAAGGCTATCTGCGGCGTCGACGGCCTGTCCGTGGACGTGGGCGGCGGCGTCCGCTCGCTCGCGCGCATCGACGAGTTGGCCGGCTATGGCGCTTGCCGCATTGCGCTGGGCACCGTGCTGGCGACCGAGCCGGGTTTTGTCGAGGTGGCGGCCCAAGGCTTTGGCGAGCTGTTGGTGGCAGATATTGCCGCGCGCGACGGCCAGGTCAAGGTGAATGGCTGGCGCGACGGTGCGGGCGTGGCGCTCGACGATGCCGTGGCGCAGCTTTCCGAGCTGGGCTTTAAGCATCTGGTGTATACCGACATCGCGCGCGATGGCATGCAGACGGGCATCGATGTGGCGGCGTATCGCCATGTGGCCGAGGTCGCGGGATTTCCCGTCGTGGCTTCGGGCGGCATCTCGACGCTCGACGACATCCGCGCGCTGGCCGCGGTGGGCGAGGGCGCGATTGAAGGTGCCATCACCGGCCGTGCGCTCTACGAGGGCAACTTTACGCTGGTACAGGCGTTGGCCGCCGCCCGAGGGGAGGAGTAGCCCATGCTTACCAAGCGCGTGATTCCCTGTCTAGACGTCAAGGACGGCCGTGTGGTCAAAGGCGTCAACTTTGTGAGCCTGCGCGATGCGGGCGATCCGGTGGAGCTTGCCCGTGCCTACGACCGCGAGGGTGCAGACGAGGTCGTCTTCCTGGACATTACCGCCACGAGCGACAACCGCGCGACGACCATCGAGATGGCGGCGCACGCGGCCGAGGAGCTCGCTATTCCCTATACCGTGGGCGGCGGTTTCCGCGACCTGGCGGGCATGCGAACCATGGTGGCGGCCGGTGCCGACAAGGTATCGCTCAACTCTGCCGCCGTGCGCGACCCGTCGCTGATCAGCCAAGCTGCCGCGGCGTTTGGCAGCCAGGCCGTGGTCGTGGCGATCGATGCCAAGCGCGTCGGCCTGCCTGGGCAGCCGGATGCCGACAAGTGGGAGGTTTTTACCGCAGGAGGCCGCAACGCCACGGGTATCGATGCGGTGGCATGGGCCGAGGAGGCGGCTCGCCGCGGCGCCGGCGAGATCTTGCTCACCAGCATGGATCGCGACGGCACCAAGGCCGGCTTTGACCTGGCGCTCACCCGCGCCGTGGCACGCGCGGTGCCAATCCCCGTCATCGCGAGCGGTGGTGTGGGCACGCTCGAGCATTTTGCCGAGGGCGTGATCGAGGGCGAGGCGGATGCCGTGCTGGCAGCAAGCGTCTTTCACTTTGGAACCTTCAGCATTCGCCAGGCGAAGGAGTATATGGCCAGCCAAGGCATCCCTGTGAGGCTGGACTTCTAGTGCTGCGGCTTGCCCAGGCACCGCATCTTGCCGCTCAAACCGTCGCTCGCGTACCAAAGTACGCGTCGCTCCTCTTTCGCGGCAACCTGCGGCACCTGGACAACCCTCGCCGACCTGTGGGATTTCGTTTGTTACTTGGGAGAAATGATGGCTGAGGTAATAAATGCTACCGAGCTTAAATACGACGCCCACGGGCTGATTCCTTGTGTGGTTCAGCAATATGACACCGGCGAGGTGCTTATGGTTGCTTGGATGAACGAGGAATCGGTGGGGCTGACGCTCAAGACCGGGACCACGTGGTTTTGGAGTCGCAGCCGTCAGGAGCTCTGGAACAAGGGCGCGACGAGTGGCAACATGCAAGAGGTCAAGGAGCTCTGGGCCGACTGCGATAGCGATACGCTGCTGGTCAAGGTGGACTCGCCGGGCCCGGCCTGCCATACCGGCAACCGTACCTGCTTCTTTAAGCGCGTGGAAGGGGGAGTGCGATGAAAGTCGTGACGCCGTTCGAGGTCGCCGAATGCAACGCCGAGCTCCTCCGCGCGGGCGTGCCGTGCCGCGTGCACCTGACCGATGCCTGCGGGGCGCAGTCGCTTTGGCTCGAGGCCGAGAAGGAAAGGCTCGATGAGGCCCATGCCGTCATCGTCGAGTTCTTTGAGAAAAAGGGCGCAAAGCCTCGGTTCGATGAGATCGGTACTTACTTTACGCTGCAGTAACGAGAGGAAATAACCATGGGAGTCAGAACAGCTAACGTGCAGCCGGGAAACATCGGCGAGACGCTGACGGGGCTGGCCGAGGTGATTCACGGTCGTCGTGATGCATCGCCGCAGGAGAGCTATACCGCGCGTCTGCTGACCGACGTCGAGGACGAGCTTCTCAAGAAGCTTGCCGAGGAGGCGAGCGAGGTGATCATGGCCTGCAAGGATAACGACCACGATCACATCCGCTACGAGGCCGGCGACCTGATCTACCACCTGCTCGTGACGCTCGAGCGCTACGGCATCACCCTCGACGAACTGGCCGGCGAACTCAACGCCCGCCGCCACTAGTCGTTTAAGAACGTCCCCAACGACTAATCTTAGGCGAGGGGCGTGGACTCCCATTCTCCGGTGGGGTGGGGGATGTCGAAGGTTCGATAACCGCAGTCGTAGGCGTGGGCCTGCGCTTCGCGGATATTCCAACAGATGTCACAGGCGCGGTGTGCGTCCGAGCCAAAGGTGATTGGCACCTCGGCGTGGGCGAAGCAACGCAGCAATCCGGTCGCGGGGTAGTAATCGTCGAGCCCCTTGCGCGGTGCGGCAGTCGAGACCTCAACGCGGCGACCCGTATCGTGGGCGCATTCGGCCATCTGCTCCCAAAACGGCGCGGGGTCAAAGTCGGGTGCAAAGCCGTCCTTCGAAAAGCGCATGACCAGGTCGGGATGGGCCATCGCGTCAAAGTTGAGTGAGCTTTCGCAAGCACGGCACCAGTCGTCGACGTAGCACTCCCACACGCCGCGCACGCCTAAGTTTTCCCAAACATGCAAGTTGGTATCGTCGTCGATCCAACCGCAAAGGGAATCGGGTGTATCGGGGCGCGCGACGTCCTCTGTCCCTGCCGTGCCCGCGGCGCCTGCCGCAATATCGCCCGGGTTGCCAATCCAGTGCACGCTGCCCAGACGTACGACGGCGCCCTGGGACCAGTGCTCTACCAAGGGCTCGCAGCCCTCGTACCAATCGCATTCAAAACCGTAGATAAAGGTGAGCTCCGGCGCAATCTGCGCGGCGAGTTTGCGGGCGTCCTCAAAGGCCAAACGATGTGCCGGCAAGTCGCCCTCGACGACCTGCACCTCGCAGTTAGCATCCACACTGGCGGGCAGGGTAAGGTGGTCGGTCGAGACCATGACGCGGCAGCCGGCGGCAGCAGCGGCACGGACGTTGTCCTCGAACGAGGCGTGCCCGTCCGAGAACGAGGTATGAGTATGGCAATCGACCAGCGGGCAGGCGGGCATGGCGACTCCTTTGCATTTGGTGAATCCGCTCCATTGTAATGGTGCAGCTCTCAACACGCCGCGCACGCCGGGTGCCGAAATCGAGTGGAAAGGCGGGGCGGCGCGTGCCGGCGCCGGCGACTACTTGCTTCGTGCCGCCGCGCGTTTGGCCTGCACTGTTACCATCGCGTGTCTCACGGCGGTGATGGGGCGATAGCGGATCATACGCGGTCCCGACCAACGCATAACCTCGCGGATCTTCTCGCGCATGGCAGGCCGGTAACAATGCGAAGGACATGCCGAGCAAAATGTCTTGGTGCCCATGTGCGGGCAGTGCTCAATGCGCGCGATGGCGTATTTCTGCAGCTCGGCGCATTCGGGGCAGAGCGTAATGGTTCGAAGGCCGAGTTTCACGCGCACGGACTCATCGCCGCCAGCCTGTTCGACCACATGCCCGCCGCCATGATGCCCACGACACCACAGCGCAATCATCTGCGACACCATTTGGGCCTCACGCTCACGTTTGCGTGCTAGCTCCGGTGTGTCGACTGGGCGCGCCATTAGCTCAGCCTCCCGTGCTCGACCGAAAGCGAGAAATCGGCAAACGCGCAGGTGCTGGCACGGTGGCTCACGAGCACAATGGTCTTGCCGCGGCGCTTGAGCTCGTCGATTGCCTGCATCACGGACGCCTCGTTGAGAGCATCGAGCGCGCTGGTGGGTTCGTCGAGCAAGATGAAGGGTGCGTCGTTGAGGAAGATGCGCGCAAGGCCGATGCGCTGGCGCTCGCCGCCCGAAAGCGAGTCGCCCAGCTCGGCAACGGGCGTGTCGAGTCCCTGCGGCAGACGGTCGATGAGCGTGGTGAGTGAGGCGGAGCGGCAAGCGTCGAGCAGCTCGGCATCGGTGGCGTTGGCGTGCGCGACCAGCAGGTTCTCGCGTACGGTGCCGCAGAACAGATGCGTGTCCTGGGTCATATAGGCCTCGTGGCTGCGCAGGCTCGCCGTGTTGATGTGGCGGGCATCGACGCCGCTCACCGTGATGGTGCCGGCTGCGGGGTCCCAAAAGCGCATGAGCAGCTTAAGCAGCGTCGACTTGCCCGAACCCGAGCGCCCCATGATGCAGGTCATGGTACCGGGCGCAAAGGTGCAGGTCACGTCGTCGAGGATGAGACTCGCAGCGGTGTCGTTCGCGACCTGCTCTGTGGCGCCCGCACCGCCCGCGTCCACGCCGCCCACATAGCTAAAGCTCACATGCTCGGCTGCGGCGCCGGCAAACTCAACGTTCTGTCCATCGGCGACCTCGGCGCACTGGGGCTGCTCGTCGAGCAAATCGAGCACGCGTGCGCCCGAGGCGAGCGTCTCCTGCAGTGAGGCGCCCAGGCGGCTCACGGCCATCACCGAGCCAAACGACGACACAAAGGTAAAGACGGCGACAAACGCTGCGGCAAAGTCAATCGTTCCCGCAGCCACCAGCTGCAGCGCACGCCCGAGCATCACCAGATTAGCCACAAGAATAAGCGCATCGGCTACGGCCTCGCTGACCGCCTGGCGGCGCTTGAGGCGCGCGTCCACGGCGCCGACTTGCTCGGTCAGCTTGCCCAGGGCACGGCTGCGATCGGTGCCACCGGCAAACTGGATGGTCTCGCCCGCGCCGCGCAGACTGTCGAGTACAAAGGCGCCCAGCTTACCGGCGCCCTCGCGGCTCTGGCGGCCGGTGGTGCCGCATGCCTTGGCCGAGGTCAGGGGCAGCAGCACGCCCAGGACCGCGTAGGCCACGAGCGCGATGCCCGCGAGCTCGGGGCTCACAGCCAGCAAAAAGCCCTCAAACACAACGGTGCAGACCAGAGCTATGGCAATGGGCGAGATGGTGTGCGCGTAGAAGACCTCGAGCAGCTCGATATCCGAGGTGACCAGGCTCACGAGCTCGCCCTTGCCGCGGCCCTCGAGCTTGGCGGGGGCGAGCTGGCGCAGGGCGCCAAACACCAGGTCGCGAATGTGTGCGAGCAGACGGAATGCGATGTAATGGTTGCAGAGCTGCTCGCCGTAGTGGAGCGGCCCGCGCGCGATGCCGCAGGCGGCACAGGCCGCGCATGTGACGATAAGACCAAGCCCCAAGGCGTTGCGGCCCAGCGCGGCCATAAGGCCAAGGGCGCCAAAGGCCGGCACGAACGCGGCGGTGAGCATGCCAATGCTGCCCAGCGCGACGGCTAGCACAAGCCAGCCGGCAAGCGGTCGGACGAGCCCCATCATGCGCCACATGATGGACGGCGCCGAGCGACGGGCGCGGCCGGAGTCAGGCACCGCGGCAGCGGAAGACGAGCCGGCACCGTTGAGGCCATCGGTACGGGCGGTGCTGCCGTCAACAGCCTCAACCGCGCCGGCATCCTCGGCATCACCCTCCGCATACGCATATGCCGAGAGCTGCTCCTGGCTGTTCCACATGCGCGCATAGGCGCCCGCGGTTGCCAAGAGCTCGCCGTGAGTCCCGCGCTCGGCAATGCGACCGCGTTCCAGCACCAGAATCTGGTCGGCGTCCACGATCGTCGACAGGCGGTGTGCCACCACAATTACAGTGTGCTCGCCGGCAAGCGATGCGATGACCTCGCCGATCGCGGCTTCGCTCGCAGCGTCCACATTGCTCGTAGCCTCGTCAAACACATAGATCGGCGAGTCGTGCAGCAGGGCGCGTGCCATGCACACGCGCTGGCGCTGGCCACCCGAAAGGTTGGTGCCGCCCTCGTTAATCACCATGTCGAGCCCGCCGTTGGCCTGCACAAAGGCCGCCACGCGCGTGCGGCCGAGCGCGCGCAAAAGCTCGGCGTCGGTGGCGTTGGGCTGGGCGAGCAGCAGGTTGTCGCGCAGGGTGCCGGCAAACAGGTAGCCGTTGGTGGGCACCAGGGTGACGGCACGCATGAGTGAGGCGGCCGTGGCATCGCGCAGCTCGACGCCGCCAATGCGAACGCTGCCACGGTAGGCACCCTTGCGGCCCGCGATAATCCCCGCGAGCGTGGACTTGCCGCCGCCGCTTTCGCCCACGAGTGCCACGAGCGAGCCGTGCGCAATGGTCGCGCTGGCGCTGTCCAGCACCGTGCGGTCGCCGTATGCATAGCTCACGCCCGCGAGCTCGATATCGCCGCGACCGTCAAGCTCAACATCGCCGCGCTCGGGCTCGGGCGTATCCAAAATGCCAAACATGCGGCGCGAGGCGGCCATGCCGTTCATGGCCGTGTGGAACAGCGATCCCAGGCGGCGCATGGGCAAAAAGAACTCCTGCGACAGAAAGACGACTAGAAAGGCCGCCTCAAAGCCAATTTTGCCCGTGGCGAGCTGCAGCGTGGCTACGATAATGCCGAGCGCGGCGCCCATATAGACGACCAGGTCCATAACGCAAATGGAGCGCAGCTGCATCACCAGCAGGCGCATGGTCGCTGTGCGGAAACGCTCGGACTCGGCGTTGATGCGCTTGTGCCAGTCGCGGTCGGCCTGATACACCTTAAGGGTGGTAAGACCCTGAACGGCCTCCAGGAACATGCCGCCCAGATCGACGTAGCTGCCCCAATACTCGGAACCGATCTTTTTTGCGTTGCGCATGACCATCATGATGGAGATGGGGATGACCGGGACGCATACGAGCAGCAGCGCGGCGGGAAGTCCCGCTTGGCCTACGAGCAGCACGAACAGCGTGATGGGTGCCAGGCCGGCAAAAAAGAGCTGCGGCAGATAGCCGCCAAAGTATACCTGGAGTTGCGTGGCGCCCTCCACGCTGGTTTGCACGGCCTCGGCGGTGGGGACGGTTTCGGTATAGGACGGGCCGAGCGCGGTGAGCTTGTCGTAGACGAGCGAACGCACGCGGCGGACGGCTTTGAAGGCGGCCTTGTCACCGGAACGCTGCGCCAGATAGATGGCGGCGGCGCGCACGATGATGGCGCCGGCGAGCGGCAAGGCCGCCTGTGCGAGGGCATCGACGGCGAGCGCGGCGGAAAGACCGTCCGTGACGATGCCGCCCAAGATGCGCGCAAGCACCCACATCACCGTGATGTTTGCCATGAGCGCGATCCATTTAAACAGGACGCTCGCCACAATGTAGGGCGTTGCCTGCGGAACCAGGGAGAAGAGCCGCTTCTCGAACATGAAACCTCCGATGCCGTAACGGTGTCGGGCGGGGTCCTCGGCAGCCGATTAGTTAGCCAAATGCAACTAGAGTAACATCGTGCAGCAGGTAAGTATGCCGAGGGTAATTTTTTAGCCGATGAACTGCGTAGAAAGTCCAAAATTGTTGAGTGCAGCGAACTTTATGGCGGACGGAGTGCAGGCGCAATTCTGATCGTGTGCGGCCCCGCTCCAAAACGTGTACGTCAGCCTCCGAAAGCTGCAAAAAATGACATGTTTGGAGGCTGATGTACATGTTTGGATAGGGGCGAGGGCGGCGACGGACGAAAGTCACGCCTGTGCCACGTCCGATGTGCTAGCGTTTGGGTGAACAAAACGAGCCCGTGCGGAAAGGATCCGGACCGTATGCAACGTGGAAGTACATCTCCGCTGTCCCGCGAGACCGATGCGCCCGAAACCATCGTCAAGCTGGAGTGCGACATCGACGATGCATCGCCCGAGGTACTCGCCTATGCCGCCGACCGCCTGCGCGAGGCAGGTGCGCGCGAGGTGCACTGGCTGCCTCTCTACTGCAAAAAAGGTCGCCCCGGCTGGCAGCTGCAGGTGATCTGCTCGCACGAGGATATCGAGCGCCTACAGACGATTATCTTTTTGGAGACCACGACCAACGCCGTTCGTCGCCAGGTGATGGAACGCGTCTGCCTGCCGCGTCGTTTTGAGCAGGTAGCGACGCCTTGGGGCGAGGTGGCCGTCAAAGTAGCCACCCTGCCCGACGGCAGCGAGCGCGCGGCACCCGAGTACGAGGATTGTGCCCGTCTTGCCCGCGAGCACAACGCGCCGCTCCAGCGCGTGATGCAGGCGGCTCAGAGCGCGGCGCTGCGATTTGAGTGATGCGGGCGAGTGACGTGCCGCGCCAATCCAATTAACCCCACCGAAAGGACCACCCATGAAATACCTCATCGCCTCCGACATCCACGGCTCGGCATACTGGACCGAGCGCCTGGTCGCCGCTATCGAATCCGAGCAGCCCGACCGCATCGTTCTGCTGGGCGACCTGCTCTACCACGGCCCGCGCAACGACCTGCCGCGCGACTATGCCCCCAAGCGTGTGATTCCGCTGCTCAACGCCCTGGCCGACCGCATCATCGCGGTGCGCGGCAACTGCGACGCCGAGGTCGACCAGATGGTCCTCGACTTCCCCGTCATGGCCGACTACGCCACGCTGTTCGACGAGACCGGCCGCGAGCTGTTCCTGACGCATGGCCACGTCTTTGGCGCTGGCATGCATAACAGCGTCGACCACGCGCCCGCGCTGCCCGAGGGCTCCGCGCTCGTCTACGGCCACACGCACATCAAGGTTAACGAGGCAAGCGAGGCGCACCCGGGCCTGTGGCTCTTCAACCCCGGCAGCGTGAGCATTCCCAAGGACGGTACGCACAGCTATGGCATCTACGAGGACGGCGCGTTCCGTCACGTGATCCTGGAGGAGGAATAACCATGGCAGAGCAGCTGGCTCAGCAAAATGCCGAGGGCTCGCGCGACCTGTCCACGCTGGTAGACGCGTCGGCCGAGCTGCAGCATCTGGTGCAGACCATCTGGCGCCTGCGTCAGCCCGACGGCTGCCCGTGGGACCGCGAGCAGACGCACCGCAGCATTGGCAAGAACATGATCGAGGAAGCCTACGAGGCGCTCGACTGCATCGAGGCCGACGACGCGGCACACCTGCGCGAGGAGTTGGGCGACGTGCTCATGCAGGTCGTACTGCATGCGCAGATTGCGGCGGATGCCGGCGAGTTTTCGCTGGCCGATGTGGCGCGCGATATCGACGCCAAGCTCATCCGTCGTCACCCGCACGTGTTTGGCGATGCGGATGCCGACAACTCCGACGAGGTGCTCAAGATTTGGGACGAGGTCAAGCTTGCCGAGAAGGCCGCCAAAGACCAGGCCGTGGCGGCAGTCGGGGCCGCACCCGAGGGTCTGCTCGACGGTGTGCCCACGCACCTGCCGGCGCTGATGCAGGCTCAGAAGGTGTCGCGCAAGGCGGCTGCCGTGGGCTTTGAGTGGGAGACGGTCCAGGACGTGTGGGACGAGGTTGCCGAGGAGCGTGCCGAGTTTGAGGCCGAGGCTCCCGGTTCTCCCGAGCGCGAGATGGAGTTTGGCGACCTGCTCTTTGCCCTGGTCAACGTTGCGCGCAAGGAGGGAATTGACGCCGAGAGCGCCCTGCGTGCCAGTACGGCAAAGTTCCGCCGCCGCTGGGCCGCGATGGAGCAGATGGCGGCCGACGCCCACGTGGATCTGGCCGAGCTTTCGACCCACGGCCTCAATGACCTCTGGGATGCCGCAAAGGCAGAGGAGTAAGACTGCGGGGGCGACGGGACGGACTTGTCCCATCGCCCCTATTATTTTTAAAAAGATTGTATCCCTTGGCTAACTTAGGGCATAATGCAAAAAGTTCGATAAGGCTAACTTATGAACCTGCGCGCCGCTGTAGCGTGCAAGCCGTGTCGCCAAGCATTCAACCCGTTTCCAAGTGAGAGGGAGACAACATGAGCGATATTTTGGACGTCTACGGTCGCGAGGTGCTCGACAGCCGCGGCAATCCCACCGTCGAGGTCGAGGTCGTGCTCGAGGACGGCAGCTTTGGCCGCGCAATGGTGCCTTCGGGTGCTTCGACCGGCGCCTTTGAGGCATGTGAGCTGCGCGACGGCGACAAGGGCCGCTATCTGGGCAAGGGCGTTTCGCAGGCCGTCGAGCACGTCAATAACGAGTGCGCTAACGCCGTCGTGGGCCTCGACGCCTTCGACCAGCGCGCCGTCGATGCCGCGCTGATTGCCGCGGACGGTACCCCCAACAAGACCAAGCTCGGTGCCAACGCCATCCTGGGCGTGTCGCTGGCCGTCGCCCGCGCCGCTGCCGAGTCGGCGGGCCTGTCGCTGTACCAGTACCTGGGCGGCGTCAACGCCCACCTGCTGCCCACGCCTATGATGAATATCCTCAACGGTGGTGTCCATGCCGACAATAACGTTGACTTCCAGGAGTTCATGATCATGCCGGTGGGCGCCCCGAGCTTTGCCGAGGGCCTGCGTTGGTGCGCCGAGGTCTACCACACCCTCAAGGGCGTGCTGCACGAGGCCGGCCTGGGCGGCGGCGTGGGCGACGAGGGCGGCTTTGCGCCCAACCTCAAGACCAATGCCGAGCCGTTCGAGTACATCACCAAGGCCGTGGAGAAGGCCGGCTTTAAGCCCGGCGTCGACTTCATGTACGCCATGGACCCGGCCTCGACCGAGTTCTACAACGCCGAGACCGGCATGTACGAGCTCAAGGGCGAGGGCGTGGAGTACACGAGCGCCCAGATGGTTGATTACTGGGAAAAGCTCGTCGACACCTATCCCATCATCTCCATCGAGGACGGCATGGCCGAGGAGGACTGGGACGGCTGGGTTGAGCTCACCCGTCGCATTGGCAACAAGGTGCAGCTGGTGGGCGACGACCTGTTCGTCACCAACACCGAGCGCCTTAAGAAGGGCATTGAGCTGGGCGCCGCCAACGCGATCCTGGTCAAGGTCAACCAGATCGGTACGCTCACCGAGTCGCTCGAGGCCATCGAGACCGCCAAGGAGGCCGGTTACGCCTGCATCGTGAGCCACCGCTCCGGCGAGACCGAGGACTCCACGATCGCCGACCTGGTCGTGGGCGTCAACGCCGGCCAGATCAAGTCGGGCGCCCCGTGCCGCAGCGACCGTATCGCCAAGTACAACCAGCTCATCCGCATCGAGGACGAGCTTGAGGGCAGCGCGCACTACGCCGGCAAGGCCGCGTTCTACAACATTCGATAAACAGACGAGCTTGGTGGGGAGGGACAGACTCGGCTTTGCCCCGCTTCAGTTAGATGCTACAGAGCGCTATCGGGCGCTGGGCCGTATGGCTCAGCGCCTTTTTTATGTCGAGCAAAGGCTGGCGAAGGCGGTGCGCATGCTCGTGCTATAACTAAAGGACTTAGCGCAAACAAACCTCAACCGCACAAGGCGCACATGGATCAGATTTACGACAACAGGTACTATTCCGCCGCATCGCGCGAGCCGTCGCCTCGCCCTGCGCGCACGGTGCAGCTCGGTGGGTCCGCCTACGCCGGCGCCGACCGCTCCACGCAGCGCCCGACAAGTACCTCGCGCCCCAATGCTCAAGTGAATACTTCGACAGATGGACCAGTACGTCCGACACGTTCGTCGCATTCGTCGCGTCCGTCGGCCCAGACGCACGACAAATCGAGCAGACCTTCGAGCCGTCTTTCGGGCTCGGACTTTATGCGCTACGCCAACGACAATGCGGTGGTCAAGGCGATCTATGACTTTACGCATGGATCTCTGCGCCCGCTGTTTATCGGTATCGTGGTGGCCCTGGCGCTCGTGAGCCTGTACTTCCCCGTGCGCGACCTGTATGTGGCAAAACGCTCGAGCGACATCTTGGCCAAGCAGGTCGAGATTCGCGAGCAATATAACGACGACCTGCAAAAAAGCGTCGACAAGCTGCTCTCGGAGGAGGGTATCAAGGACGCGGCGTCCGAGGACCTGGGCCTGGTGATGCCCGGCGAGAAGAAGATTGACGTGCTAGGCTTGGACGACGATTCTGACTCGTCGTCGAGCAAAAAGTCCTCAAACGCCAAGAAGGCCAGCGAAGTGGCCAAGGAAATCGAAGAAGTCGGCAAGGACGCGCCGTGGTACATCCAGGCGCTCGACATGCTGTTTGGGTTTAACGGCGTCGAGGGTCAGACGGTCGTGTCCAACGGCAAATAGCGCCCGGAGGGGAGCCCGCAATGACAAATTGCAAACGCTATAAGGTAGCCGCGATCGACCTGGGAACGGTGTCGTCGCGACTGGTGTTGGCCCAGGTCGAGGCCGGGGCAATCGTGGAATCGTCCAAGCATACCGAGATTACCGACTTGGGCGAGGGCGTGGACGCGACGGGCCGCTTTTGCGAGGCGGCCGTTGAGCGTGTGCTCGCTGCGTGTCACATGTTTGTGGACGAGGCCCGTGCCTTTGGGGCCGTGTGCGTCTGCACCACGTGCACGAGTGCCGCGCGCGATGCGTCCAATGCCGCGCTGCTGCTGGACGGCCTGCGCGAGTTGGGGCTCAAACCACAGGTGATTCCGGGCGAGGTCGAGGCGCGCCTGACATTTTTTGGCGTGGCGCACGACTTTGCCGGCGAGCGCATCATCGTCGCGGATTCGGGCGGCGGCTCCACGGAGCTCGCGACGGGCGTATACGCTCCGGAGCGCAGCGTCTTTGCGCTGGAGGGAACGCGCTCGCTGGACATCGGTTGCCGTCGCGTGACGGAGCGCTTTTTCTCCGCGTTGCCGCCCGCGGATGGCGAGCTTTCAGCCGCCGCTGCGTGGTCGGGCGAGCAGTTCGCCGCCTATTTTGAGGGCCTGCCCAGCGACTTTGAGCATGCAGAGCGCCTGGTCGCCGTGGGCGGCACCGTCACCACGCTCGTGGCACTGGTTCACGAGCTGGAACCGTACGATTCGAGCTTTGTGCACCTATGCGAGCTGTCGCTGGAGCAGGTCTCGGCCGCTATCGAGCGCATGTCTGTGTTGGACGCGGAAGGCATCGCCACGCTACCGGGTGTACAGCCCAAACGCGCGGGCGTGATTCTGGCCGGCGCCGTGGTGATCCGCGAGCTCATGCGTGCCGGCGGCTACAAGACGCTCACCGTAAGCGAGAACAGCCTACTCGCCGGCATGGCCGCCACCATCAACGAGACCCTCGACGGCACAACCCCCACCATCGGCTGGACCCCCAGCCTCAACGCCCTTTAACCATCCCCTCATAAGTTGCGGTGAAATACGGACTAAAATCGCCCTTTGGGGGGTGCGGACGATTTCTTGGACCGCGCCTAGGCGTATCCAAGCTTCCTGCGGTACTCCATCGGGCTCAGCCACCC
>NZ_CAXYLS010000011.1:0-67486 GCF_964283865.1 Collinsella aerofaciens
CCCGTTCTGGGCGCGCCTCAATCGTAGCCCGAGACGGGCCCGGGCTGACAATTTCGACTGTAATGGACGTTCTTAAACGACTAGTCAAACAACAAGAACGTCCCCAACAACTACTTATAAACGGCAGACTATCCACTCTCATTCTGCGAGCACTCATTTAAGTCTGTCCCCAATGAGTGCCCTGGAGCAGGACAACTCCGCAGGTAGAGGACGGACAGCGAGCGCCGTCCAGAGCGTACAAGTTGGCATGAAAAAGGCAGGGCATTGACCTTCTGGTCATGCCTTGCCTTTTGAATGACAAATTGTCGCTCTGGGCGGCGCGCAGCGTCGAGCCGTTACGCGGGTTGGTAAACCCGCGTAACTAAACACGCTCCGCGATCTCGTGGATCAGATAGTCGGTCTTTTCCCAGCCCAGGCACGGGTCGGTGATCGACTTGCCAAAGACGCCGCCGTCGACCGGCTGGTTGCCATCCTCCAGGTAGGACTCGATCATAAAGCCCTTGACCAGTTTGGAGATGGATTCGTTGCGGCGACAGCTGTCGAGCACTTCCTTGCAGATGCGATACTGCTCCAGCGGGCGCTTGCCCGAGTTGTCATGGTTGCAGTCGATAACCGCCGCCGGGTTGGCGTAGCCGGCGTGCTCGGTATAGCGCTCGGCAAGGCGCTCCAGGTGCTCGTAGTGGTAATTGGGGTAAGTGCGACCGTCGAGACCGATGTAGCCGCGCATGACGGCGTGCGCGAGCGGGTTGCCGTCGCACTCGACCTCCCAGTTGCGGAAGATAAAGCTCTGGTGCGCCTGGGCGGCGTAGATGGAGTTGAGCATGACGGTAGTGGAACCGGCTGTAGGATTTTTCATGCCCACCGGCACCGAAATGCCGCTCGACACCAGACGGTGCTCCTGGTTCTCGACCGAACGCGCACCCACGGCGACGTAGCTCAACAGGTCGACGAGGTACTGGTAGTTGGACGGGTAGAGCATCTCGTCGGCAGTGAAGAAGCCAGTCTCCTCGATGACGCGCAAGTGCATGTGGCGAATGGCCTTAACGCCTTCGAGCAGATCGTCGGGCGCCTCGGGATCGGGGTTGTGCAGCAGGCCCTTGTAACCGGTGCCCTTGGTGCGCGGCTTGTTGGTGTAGACGCGCGGGATGATGATGAGCTTGTCCTTGACCTCCTCGGCGGTTTTGGCCAGGCGGTTCATGTACTCGAGGACCGAGTCCTCGCGGTCGGCAGAGCACGGTCCGATGATGAGCACCTTGCGCGCGTCCTCGCCGGTAAAGACCTTGGCGACCTCGGCGTCGAATGCCTGCTTCTTAGCAGTAAGCTCAGCGGACAGCGGCATTTCCTCGCGGATCTCCATGGGGATCGGCAGCCTGCGTTTAAATTCCATGGCCATGCGGGGCCTCCTCAATCAAAGAAGTCTAAGCTTGAATCGTCGAATGCTCGGCATTATCCGCTGTCGCACGCTAAAGTGCAAGCACGACCAACCAAAAAGGGAATGGATAACGCGCGGGTCGCTTACCACGAGAGTGGATAATCTCCCGTTTTTGGCCTAGGATCGCGCTGAAAGTGGGAGATTATCCACTCTCGTCGAGCAAGCGTCCGAAAATCCTCGCTCGTGGCCCCTTTTCCTCCGTCCCCGAGGGAACGGGACTCGTCTGCCGAATGATTGATGCGGCGACGGCGCGCCCATGTCACACTCAGAGGTGGCCTGACCCACCTTGGAAGGAGCCTCCATGAGCCTTGACAACGTAACCCTGCGCGCCGCCACGCTCGACGACCTGGCTGGCATCGCCGCCATCTACAACCAGCTGTGGTGCAACACGCTGCGCAACCGCGGTGACGTCGAAGCTGCCGATTTCTGCGCGCGCTTTAACATCACCATGCAGCTACAGCGCTCACCTATCGCGCTTGTCGCCGAGGCCGAGGGCCGCATTATCGCCGCCTGCTGCATCGGCATCTTCGAGGACGGCAAGCCGCGTACCAATCCCACGTGGGTGCCCTGCTACGACGAGATGTTCGCCCAGGCAACCGAGATGGCAAAGACCGCCGACGCCAAGCTCGAGGGCTCGCTCTTTGGCGACAGCCGCGAGAAGGCCACGGCCGACCGCTTTGCCGCCACGGGCAATGAGTATGCCCAGGGCTCATCATCATCGTGCCCGAGTGGCAGGGCAAAGGGCTCGGCCGCGCGCTCATCGACCTTGCCCGCGCCGAGCTCGCCCGGGCAGGCTGCACCAAGTTCTTCCTGATGAGCGACTGCAACTCTGACTGGCAGTTCTACGAGCACCTCAACATGAAGCGCATCCTAGAAGATCACAGCCAAGACACCGGCGACGGCTTTATCGTCTACATGTACGGAGGCGACACGCAGGATTAGCCTGTGTGCCGCCTCATGGGCTTTCTCCAAGACAGCCCAAACCGGTCAGCCATACCAAATAGAGACCTGCCAAAAAGGGACAGGTTTATTTTGGCAGGTTTTATCTGGGAAAACACCAAGGCCGCCGCGAGGGAACTACTTTCCCTCGCGGCGGCCTTCTAACAGCAAAAACCAAGTGAGTAGATTTTTTGCAGGAATCCGAGCACACGCCAAATCGCCACAGCGCTGACCTGCAGTTTTACCGAGCATTTGTCGCGATGTGCTCGGTAAATCCAAAAAAGTCTACTCACTTGCATCTGAGGCGCACCGGATCGGCAAAAAACCGCCGCGAAAGGGATCCGGACCCTTCGCGGCAGTTGTTAATACGCCGAACTTGTTATCGCAAAAGCCAATCACGCGCCGAGACCACGCTACAGTCTTTCGACTCATACGTTGAATCCACGCGGGCCACAACATAGCGCGCATCTTTTGCAATGTCGATCTCATCGCATACAGCCTGTAAATGGCGGGCGTACTTATCGTGATACGTTCTGGATGATTTTATTTCGATAGCCTTGGGACTCCCTGAGTTTGTGCAGTCGAGCAAATCGATTTCTCGCTTGCCGTCGTCCCTATAGAAATACAACTCGGGATTCTCGCCCACGTTGAGATGGCTCTTCGCCGTTTCGGAAACGATGAGGTTTTCGAAAACTGCCCCCAGATAAGGGCTCTCCAAAAGTTGCTCCAGTGATCCAATTTTGAGCAAGTAGCAGAGCAGCCCCGTGTCGTAAAAATAAAGCTTGGGCGTTTTAGTCAAACGTTTCCTGGCATTTGCATAATAAGGCTGCAGTGAAAACGTCAGGTAGCTCTGCTCCAGGATAGACAACCAGCTTTTAATGGTCGATACGTTCACACCCGTATCTCGAGAAAGCGAAGATATATTAATGAGAGCACCGGCGCTCTGGGCAATTATGGACAGTAACTTATGAAACTCCGCTTTATTGCGCACGTCAAGCAAGCCCACAACATCGCGCTCAACATAGGTATCAATATAGCTGGGGAAATAAACCGAGGACGGCATTCCGGCGGAACGCAGGCGAGGGTATCCCCCTTCGAGCGCAAACAAATCCACTTCCAACTGCCCCTGCTGGCCCCTCTCCGCTTCTCGAAACGAAAATGGCAGCAATTTTAAGATCCCGACTCGCCCGGCAAGAGACTGGCCGATGCTTTTCATCATCAAAAAGTTTTGCGATCCCGTAAGGATGTATTGACCGGCATCTCCCCGCTCATCCGAAACAACCTGGATCATCGAGAACAAATCCGGGGCGTATTGCGCCTCATCGATGATGAGTCCGCCCTTTCGGTTGCGGATAAAACTCACCGGATCCTCCAAGGCCGCGCGCCTCGTTTGGGGGTCCTCAAGCGTGACATAGGAATAGTCGGGAAAGGCATGCCTAACCAGCGTAGACTTTCCGCTCTGCCTAGGCCCCGTCAACGACACAACAGGAAACCAACCCGCCATGCGAATGAGCAACTCATGCAAATCCCTGTTAATGTACTCGGCCATATCAACGCCCCTTATAACGCTGTTACCATAATCGTATAGTATCATTTGCCATAATCTCGCAGTAGCGTTTTCCATAATCTTGTAGTAGTGTTTTCCACAATCTTATAGTAGCCCAGTTCAAAAACGTTATTTATAGAGCCGAAATCTCAGACCCTAAATAACAATAGCCACCACAATGGGAACTGTCCCCATTGCGGTGGCTTGCAGGCGAGTTGACTTATTCGACTATCGCGGGCCGGCCGTGTCCGAGTCTAGAGCGTGGCAAGTCGCTTGGATTCGCGGACGGCGAGGGCGATGGAGATAAGACCAGTGATGGCGTCAGCCGCCACCAAGGCAAACCAGACACCCTGAACGCCCATCATGTTGCCAAGCAGGTACATAAGCGGCACGGAGCAGATCACGTAGCGGAGCAGACCGGTGAACGTGGCGATACCCACCTTCTCAACCGCCTGGAAGTACATCGACATGGTCATGGCAAGATAGCCCAGGGCCACGGCCAGGATAACGATGCGCGTGGCGTTGGCGGCAACCTCGACGAGCGCCGGGTCGCTACCAGCAAAAAAGGCGCAGACCGGCGTTGCGGCCACCCATAGCACAGCAGACACCGCAGCAAGCGTCACGACCTGGTACTTAAGCGTGCAGGAGAGCGTTTCCTTGAGGCGCGCCCACGCCTTGGCGCCGGCGTTGAAGGCGGCAATGGGCTGCAGGCCGTACGAGAAGCACTGGGCGACCATCATGGTAATGTAGAGGATGTAGCCGTTGATCACACCAAAGGCCGCGATGTAGAGCGAACCCATGTCGCCGCCGAGCTGGCCAAGCAACGAGTTGGCAACGGTGTTGAAGATGAACGTGGCAGCTTGCACCAAAAAGAACGGGAAACCAATCTTAATGATCTGGCCGCAGATGGCCATGTCGAGTTTGAGGTCGGCGGCGTTGATCTGGAGCTGCGACTTCTTACCGCCGATGAACCAGAAGATACCGATGGCCCAGATACCGATGGAAAGACCGTAGTACACGCCAGCTCCCATAACGCCAAGCTTGAGCACAAACGTGGAAAGCGCAAGCCAGCAGATAGCGACGATGGCAGACACGGTCATGAGGTTGGCCTGGATCTGAACCTTCTCGTCCACACGCATGACGGCGGTGACCATCTGACCAATGACCGTGAGCGGCAGCAGCACGGAGAAGGTGCGCACGCCGGCAACGGTATCGGTCATGATGTCGGGCGTGGCGCCGAAGAATGCGCAGATGGGCTCGGTAAACACAGCCATCACCACAGCAAGCAGCACACTCACAATCGTGGTAAGCCAAAAACCCTGGCTAAACGCCTTGCTGGCGCCCTTAATGTCGCCGGCACCCAAAAGGTTGCCCACCACGGCGGGCACGCCGGTGCCAAACAGGTTGCCAAAGGCCAGGTTAATGTACTCGACCGACATGATGATCGAAACACAGGCCAGGCCGTGTGCACCCAGGCCCCAACCCATCACGAGGCCCTCAAGGACCACCATGATAATCTGGGCGAGCATACCCTGGCCGGTGATGATGGTGTACTTGCGCACCAGGCCGGGAATCGGCTGCGAGGCAAGCTCACGCTCCTCCTCAACAGCGGCGGTTGTCTCTTCTGCCATTGTTCTCCCCTTTCCATGAGAGATTGATGAATGGATGGATGAATGGATGGGCGGCACGCACAGGCTGTGGCACCGCCCAGCGATGCAGCAGCCCCGCTAGGCCTCGTAGACCACCTTGCCGGCAATCATCGTGAGAGACGCCGTGGCCTCGAGGACCTCAGCCGGTTCGCAGTCAAAGAGGTTGCGGTCGAGCACACAGATATCAGCCTGTTTGCCGCATGCGAGCGTACCGATGCGATCCTCGGCATGCATGGCGTAGGCGCTGCCGTAGGTGTAGGCGCGCAGGGCCTCGGCCATGGTAATGCGCTCCTGGGGGAACCAGCCCTCGGGGTTGGAGCCGTCCTCGAGCATGCGGAAGACCGCGCCGTACACCTCCTCCATGGGCTCCAAGCCCACAACGGGGAAGTCGCTGCCCAAGTGCACCACGGCACCGCTGGCAAGCAGGCTGTGCAGGGGCCACGAAAGCGCTGCACGCTCGGGGCCCACGGCATCGTCCTTGGCAAGGTCAGCCATATCGAGCAGCATGTGCCACGGTTGCATGCCGGGGCATATACCAAGCTCCGCGTAGCGCGGCAGATCCTCGGGCTGAACCGTCTCGTTGTGCTCCATGGAGTGGCGGCAACCCCGCTTACCATGCAAGCGCTCGCCCTCCTCAAAGCAATCAAGCACAAAACGCACCGAGCGATCGCCGATCGTATGGACGCGCGTGTCAACGCCCCATTCCTGCGCCCTGACAATGGCGGCACGGATGCGCTCTGGATCCTCCGCGGGCTCACCGCAGGTATCGGGCGCATTGCTATAGGGTTCAAGCATCCAAGCGGTGTGGTCGGAGCACACGCCATCAAGAAACTGCTTAAAGCCGTGCCACTCGACCTGCGTACCCGAGAAGGCGTATTTCTCCTTGATCTGCTCGAGCGTTAAGGACTCGTTTTCGAACAGATCGGTGTACAGGAACACGCGCAGTGGCAAGTCGCCCTTGGCATTAAGACCTGCCAACACCGCATACGGGTTTTCCATGCTCACAAACGTAGGATTGACCATGCCGACCGTAGTGATTCCCAGGGCATTGGCGCGCCGGGCGGTTTTTGCAAACGACGCGTCAACAACCTCGGGCGCTGGGTCGTAGACCTCGTCCATAAAGAAGACGCCGGCGTTGTTGGAAAACACGCCCGTCAGATTGCCCTCGGCATCCTTAAGGATCTTGCCGCCTGCGGGATCGGGCGTCTGCGAAGTTACTCCCACCTTGTTGATGGCGCAGGTATTGGCACTAAAGGTATGCAGGTCAACCTGCTGCAGAAAGACCGGGCGGTCCGAGATGTACTCATCGATCATCGCGGCTGTGGGCATCTCGGGGACATCCCACTGGAACTGGATAATCTGGCAGCCCAGAATCCACTCGTTATCGGGATGGTCGGCCGCAAACGCCACGACACGTTCCATCGCCATCTCAAAACTGGTGCAGTCGATGAGGTTGACGGCAAAATCGGGGTCGGTCATAAACGCGCCCTGGGCAAAATGCGTGTGTGAGTCGATCAGGCCGGGCATGACGAGCTGGTCGCCAAAGTCGCGCACCTCGGTATCGGGACCGATAAACGGTGCCAGGTGAGCATCGTCACCGCAGGCAACAATCTTATCACCGCGCACGGCAACGCCGCCCTTAAACGGCTCGAGCCCATCGCCGGTAAAGACGGCGTTGCTCTTGATAACTACATCAGCCTTGTCCATGTGAGCCTCCTCAGGCATCTTTGGTTGCAACGCGGACGCACCGCCCGCGTGGGCACTCGGTTGGGAGCGTAGCGCTCCCGCATCGGCGCGTGCCTACAAGCCGTGCTCGGACGTCTGTCCCACGTCCGCGGCTTCGCGCTACACCCATTGATACACAGGGGCAAATCCGTGCCAAGGCCAGGGATCGCAAACGGTCAGTTTAAGCAGGTTTACACGCTTTACCTGCAGGTTTATTGTCTGAGATTATTACCGCGTCATTACGCCCAACGGCGTGCCCGCCCACACGGCAAGACCCGCATGCAAGGAAGAATAGGACTAGGAACGCCAAAAGGCATCTATGAGGTCATCTCGGTTGGAGACACCGCTTTTAACGTAGATGCGATGCAAGTGCGCCTTGACAGTGCCAGGGCTGATGACCAACTCGCTGGCGATGTTTTGGGCGTCGTTGCCCTTCAGCACCAGCGTGAGCACCTCCTGCTCGCGCCGCGACAGCTTACGGGCATCGGCATAGATCACAACGCGTGATGCTAGATCGTCCCCAGAGCGTGCGCTCTCGGCCGCCACGTCCTCATCGGCACGCGGATGACGGGCATACACGCGCAGGATATGGCTAAACTGGCAAAAGAGTTGGACCGCGCATGCCACGAGCAGCACGTTTTCGGAGATATTGCGCTCGGACAGATACCACAAAAAGAGGCTGATGACGGGGTTTTGAGAGTCGGGGCGGCAGAGCAAAATCATGTAGGTGTCCTCGGCGATTACGCAAAACGCAAGAACGAGTGCCACCTTCCAAAAGAGCTTTGAGCGGTCGAGGTCGAGTTTCTCAACACGCGTGGCCCTGTGCCGGTAATGCCAGGCGGCATAGGCAAGACATCCTACATTGCCCAGGTCACGCGTGAGCCAAAAGAGATACTGCTGCATCTCTCCGGCAGCACCGCTGCGAGGCACCAGCACCAATTGCAAGATTGAAAACGGCACGATAACAAGTCCGAGCATGCGCGACGTCGGCCTTTTGCGCAAGCGCGCAAACATCCACAGCACAATGCAAGCATAGATGGCAATACCGAGCACGCAGCGCAGCAAGGGGTGCTGCAGCGGCTCGCTAAAGGTAACGGCGTAGTCATATTTGAGCCGAGTGTACTCGTCAAAAAAGATGACCGACATATCGAGCATGTAGAGCAAAAAGCCCGCCGCGGCCACTAGGCTGTCGCGACGGTGCGTCATGAGCCAAACCACCAATGCCACGGCACTGGTCACCAGAGCCACACCCATGATAATCGTGGTGTAGATATAGAACGCGAAACTCATGCCCGCCTCCCCTGTCTAGATGCTGTGAGGATGTTGACAGATTCTTTGCCGCAAGATTAGACTCACCGATTAAACGTACTGTATCGTTTAGATAAACAAGCTGTGTCTCACCGATGAAAGGAGATGCCATGGCACCGATCGCTCCGCTCAAGATGCTCGTCGCGCCCGCCGCCAAGGCCATCACCCGACTCGGTTCTTCCATGACCTACGACGATGTCCCCTGCGCCGTTGAGGCGCGTTCGGACAGCTGCCCCTACCTGGGCCACGTCCCCTACTTTGCACCCAAGCTCGCATCTGATCCCGAGCAGCGTGAGCAGTAATCCAAGATGCATCTAGCACCGCACAACTCGCGGCGCTACTGTTTTGGCGCAAAGCGACCTGTCCCCCTTGCGCCAACGCCGGGATTGTCGATGCTGCGGCCGCGGCGCGATATGAGGCGCGAAACCTCGCCCAGCAACACGCCGATCACCACACCCATGAGGATCGGCAACTTTGACATCTCGGCGGGCGAGCTGTTAAGCGGCACGATTGTCGCAACAATCGAAAGCACGAGCTCTACCACCGGCACCGCAAGCGCTACCGCAAGCACCTTGCCCTCGAAGGGCGCGCGGAACACACGTGGGCGGTCGTCGTATTTACGCAGGCGCCAAAACGCCGGGAACATCGGGATATAGCTCATGAGCAGAAAGACGACGTTCATCGAGAAGAAGACCCAAAAGACGTCGGAACCTTCGCCCAGCGGAATCTGAAGTAGCAGCACCAAGCTGGCAAAACAACCGTTAATGAGTGCTGAGCCGTTGGGCATGCCGGTCTTCTTGGACACCAGCGCAAAGGGGCGCGGCATGTTGCCGTGGCGCGCGGCATAGCTCGCCACGTTGTTGACGCCAAAACTCCAGCAGATCATGTTGGCGAACAGCGTCACCAAAAAGGCCACGCCCACGACCATCGTCAGCGGGTGAGCGCGCCCCACCATGGCGGCAACCGCGTCCACAATGCCCGAATCGAGTGAAAGCTGCTCGGTGGGAACCGCGGCTCCAATACCGATGCCACAGATAATGTAGATCGCCGCGATGGCAACGCCACCGGCGATAACCGCCTTGGGGATATCGCGCGATGGGTTCTTCATCGTGCTGGCAAAGGTCGCGACCACCTCAAAGCCCATAAAGTTGAATAGGATGATTGAAAGATACGTCAGTGAGTTAGTGTCTCCCAGATCGGGGACAAAGGTCTTAAACGACATATCGTTGGCAAAGCCGTTATTGCAGGCAAACCAGATGCCGACGATTCCCACCACGGCGGTAATGAGCACCTTGATGACGGCGCCGCCATCCATGACCCAATCGGCCTCGGCCACCGGCTGCATTGCCATGACCGTGACGCCCCACACAAAGGCAAGCTCGATGGCAATTCGGACCCCAAGCGAAAATTCGATGCCCCATACCGCATTGATGACACTGGGGAACATGCAGGCGATACTTGCCACCCACAGTGGAAAGTTGACCCAATAGCACCAGGAGCAGCGGGCGCCCCAACGGTCGCCCAAGCCCAGGCGAACCCAATCGTACAGACCGCCCTCGGAATCGAACGCCGTACCGAGCTCGGCCACCACCAGGCCATAGGGAAGCAAAAACGTAATGATGAGGAAGATCCACCAGAAGAACTGCACGTTACCCATGGCAGATGCCGGAGCGGCCGCCTCGATGGTAAAGACAACGCAGATAACCGAGAGGATGACCTCGAACAGGGAGAACTTTTTACCTGCCACGACACGCTCCCCCTACAGCAAAAAGGATGGCATCTGTACCGAAGGCGCAGCCCAAGGTAGGGTTGCAGGCCGCGTCACCGGTGCAGGTGCCATCCCAAAGAGAAGAGAGGATGCAATTGTTGGACCAACGCTCGCGGAACAGGCGCGTGTAGATAACGATACGCTGGTACATAGATACTCCGATCAAAACGGCCGCGATTGCGACCGGAATCTTTTGGCAATTGAAGACGCGTCTGACCTGGGATATTCAAGCGAACAATTGGCCTAACCCGCAATAAATCCCAGATCAGACGCGTACTCAATCAAAGAGGCGGGCACTCCGAAGTGGAGGCAACGGAGTGCCCAAAGAAAAACCCAGCCGACCAAGACATCGAATAAACCGACCATCAATGCCCCGAGATGGTCACGGTGCGATTCATCGACTGTCCGATTGATCGGCTGGGTTTCCGAGGTGCGGCAGATTGCCCTGAAAGAGGAGGGCATAGACCTTAAGGGTCATGCCCGACGATTGAAGGGCAAGGTGCCGTGCCTCGGGAAGCCAGACAATTACGCGGACGGCTCCTGCTGCGTAATGCAGTGGATGTTGCCGCCGCCGAAGACGACCTGCTCGGACTGGACGCCGACGCACTTGTAGACGCCCTCGCCCCAGACCTCGTCATAGATCTTCTGGAGCGTGTCGACGGCCAGCTGGTCGTTCTCGTCGCCGTACTGCGGGACGATGACGCCGTGGTTGGTGACCAGGTAGTTCATGTAGGACGCGATCAGCGGCTCGTCGGGGACGCGCGGCTCGGCGTTCTCGTCGGCGTCGATGGTGTCGCAGGAGGCCTGGTCCATGAACAGCGGGTTCACGGGCATGCAGAGCTTGTAGACCTTCATCTTGCGGCCCTTGGCGTCAACGGCGTTGGAGAGGGTCTCGTAGGCAGCGTGGCACTGCTCGTAGAACGGATACTCGGGATCGTCGGTCCAGATGCAGGCCATGACGCCCGGAGCGATGAACGTGGCAACGTCGTCGATATGACCGTTGGTCTCCTCGGGGTCGATGCCCTCCTTGACCCAGATGACCTTCTCGACACCCAGGTAATCCTTGAGGTGCTCGTCCATGTAGGCGCGAAGCTCCTCGCTCCAAGGCTCAAACTTCTTGTGGAACTTGGGCCAGATGGACTCGGGATCCTCTTCCTCCTCCAGAACCGCAGAGCAGGTGCGGCCCGGGGAAAGCAGGCACTGGTCGGTCACGACAAGGGTGCCCTCGCCGTCGACGGTGATGGAGCCGCCCTCGAGGATCATGTCGTCGGGACGATAGCGACGGCAGCCGGAGAGCTCAGCCATCTTGAGGGCGATCTGCTCGTCCTTGTCCCACGGAAAGTACAGGCCGTCGACGAGGCCGCCGTAGGCGTTGAAGTGCCAGTGGTTGGCGCGCTTCTCGCCCTTGCCGTTGATGACGTAGGTGGCGGCGGTGTCGCGGAACCAGGCGTCGTCGGTGGTCATCTCGATAACGGTGACGTTCTCGTCGTTCTCGAAGACGGCCTTGCAGTTGGCATAGTCGACCTGGTTGGCGCACATATAGACCGGGGTGAACTCGGAGATGGCGCGGGCGATGGCGGCATACTGCTTCTGAGCCGGCTTGGCGCCGTGGGCCCAGGTGTCGGTGCGGTGGGGCCAGCCCATCCACACGCGATCCTGCGGGGCGAACTCGGCGGGCATAAAGAAGCCGTCGGCCTTGGGGGTGGACTCGGACTCGGTGATCGTACGCATAAGATTTCCTCCAAATCGAACGATCGTTTGCCGCGGGCGGATTACCCGCAGCCTAAAACCAAGAGATAGTGGGCGCCCGTCCCCCGGCAAAGGTCGGGGCGCCCGGTGCCGGTTTTCACGGAGCCGCACCGACGAGCGGCAACGTAACCAAGTGCGTGGAGACAAACGCACGAAGGATACGAGAGAGAGGTTGGGGCGGGCGGTGGTTACCGGAGCTATCGCTCGCACCCGCCCCAGGAAATAGTGAGCAAATTTGTCGCTTTGGGCACGCCCTCGAAGAGGCTAGAGTGCCTGGAGTCGGGAGCGACAAGCCCGACGAAGCGCACGTTGGTACGCGAGGAGGGTTGGAGCCCCAGAACCGGGTGCTCTAGTTCTCCTCGGCCTCGGCGGCCTCCTCAGCGAGACGCTGAGCTGCCAGCTCGGGAGTGAGGCCCTTGTACTCGGTCTCGCGGCCCTTAGCGCTGACGACGCGGACAACCTCGCCGATGAGCAGAAGCACGATGAAGATAACGATCATCGGGAGCTTGTCGCCAATTTCAGCGGCAGAGAACGGCACCAGCGTTGCAACGATGGCCAGGATCAGCTCGATGCAAGGGATGGCCAGCATGACCTTCATCATGGCACCCTTAAACGGGAACGTGAAGATGCGCTCGCGGTCGGGGTCGTTCTTGCGAAGGTTGAGGAACGCCGGGAACATCGGGATGTAGGTCAGCAGCAGGAAGACGACGGAGGTGCCGAAGAGCATCCAGAAGACGCCGTTGGAGATGGCATCGATGGGAACGAGCTGCAGGCACAGCACCAGGGAGGCAACGACGGCGTTGACCAGGTTGGCACCGTTGGGCATGTCGTCATCAGAGATCATCGAGGCGAAGACCTTGGGCATGTTGCCGTGCTCGGCAGCGTAGCGAGCAACGGAGTTAACGCCGAAGGACCAAGCAGCCATGTTGGCGAACAGGGTGATCAGGAAGGCAATGCAGATGACCTTAAAGATCATGGAGTCGCCCACCATGGTCTGGACTGCATAAATCATGCCGTAGTCGGGGTCGATGGAATCGGCCGGCACAGCAGCGCCGATGCCAAAGCCAGCGAACAGGTAGATCACGGCGATGGACAGGCCACCGACGATGATAGCCTTGGGAATATCGCGAGCGGGATCGGCCATGTCATCGGTCATGGTGCAGATGACCTCGAAGCCCATGAAGTTAAAGATGATGATCGACAGGTAACCGAGAGCGTTGGTGTTGGTGAGCTCGGGCAGGAAGGTGGCAGCGGACATGTCGTTCGCAAAACCGTTCTCCATGGCATACCAAATGCCCAAAGCGCCAACGATAACGGCGACGGCGACCTTGATGATGGCGCCACCGTTAAGGACCCACTCGGAGTCGGCCGCCTTGGAGCGGCCCATGAGGTAGACGATCCACACAAAGGCAAGATCGATACCCATCTTGGCGATCAAGTTGAACTCAACGCCAAAGACCATGCCCAAAATGTCGGGGAACATGGTAGCCAGCGAGGCAATCCACAGCGGGTAGTTGACCCAGTAGTAATACGAGATGCGGGCGCCCCATTTGTCGCCCAGGCCATCGCGTACCCAGTCGTAAATGCCGCCCTCGCCGTCATAGGTGGTGCCGAGCTCGGCAACAACCATGCCATAAGGAAGCAGGAAGGTCAGGATCAGGAAGATCCACCAGAAGAACTGCTGGTTGCCAATGGCAGCAGCAGGAGCGGCGGCCTCGCAAACGAAGACGACGCAGATGATGGTCGAAATGACCGTCAAAAAGGAAAGCTTTTTCTTTCCGTCGCTCATGATGAGCTCCTTCGCTCAGTCTTGGACAGATCCGAGGCCCAAGGTACTAAGGCAATTGCCTGAGCCTCGGTGAGCGGGCGACAGGAGACGAGCATCCGCCGCCCGCAAACGTGCGTTTAGCAGGCTTAAGGCTTAGAGCTGCTCGAGAGCCTCGAGAGCGGCGTGAAGCTCGGCCTTGGCGGAGTACTCGACACCCTCGTCGTTGAGCGGGGTGCGCTTGCCCAGGGCAGCGAGGAGAGCACGGATGGAGTGCTTGCGGTTCTCGGCCTCGACCCAGCACAGGGAGCGCTCGGGATCGTCCATAACCTCGTCGACGACTTCCTCGTTGCGAGTGGCCGGCAGGCAGTGCATGAACTTGGAGTTGGGGCCGGCGAAGTTCATCATGTCCATGGTGACCTGATACTTGGGGTAGAACACGTCCATGTAGTTCTCGCCCGAGACCTCCTCGTCGTACAGGCCATACCACACGTCGGTGTAGATGAAGTCGGCGCCCTTGATGCACTCGATGTCGTCGGAGATGACGACGGAGCCGCCGGAGACCTTGCAGTTCTCCTCGGCGATGGCCATCATCTGCTTGCCGAACTCGGCGCGCTCCTCAACGGTGCCAACGTGCAGGCCGCCGTCGGGGATCTGGTGGCCCTTGGGTCCAAACTGGACAAACTTCATGCCGACCTTGGAGGCGATGAACATGAGGGAGACGCAGACCTGGGTGGCGTCGCCGATGAAGGCCAGGGTGCAGTCCTCGATCTTCTTGCCCTCGGGGAGGTTCTCGAGCATGGTCATGAGGTCGCCCATCTCCTGCGTGGGATGGTTGAACTCGGACATGCCATTGATGACGGGCACAGCGGAGCCCTCGGCGAGGCCGACGACGTCCTTGTGACGGTCAACGCGAGCCATCATGATGTCGAGCAGCGAGCCCATAACGCGAGCGGTGTCGCCCAGGGACTCGTGACCGCCGAGCTGGATGGTGCCAGGGCCATAGAACTGAGCATGGCCGCCGAGGTCGGTCATAGCGGTCTCGAAGGAAAGACGGGTGCGGGTGGAAACCTGCTGGAAGATCATGCCAAGGCTCTGGTTGCGGAGCAGGTGCGGATAATAACCGTCAACCTTGATGGCCTTCTTCATTGCCAGGCCAAGATCCTCGATAGCCAGGATCTGCTCTTTGGTGAAGTCGTTGGTGTCGATGAAATCCTTAGGCAGCGCCATGTCGATTCCTTTCCGCCGGTCGTGCCGACTATTGCTATGAGGCGCTCGAACATCACGCCTCGTGTTGACAAGACCATCATTCACCCGTATGCAATTTTTACCTAGTTTATTCGGGATTAAAGACCGTTCACGGAGTTACACCCCCTCTAAACCAATATAAACCCGCAGGTAGCCAGCTTGCAGGGGGTTTACTATCTAGAACCGCGAACGGTATACGGCTATGCTGTATCTCGGCGCCTAATCCGCAATGGAACGAAGGGTTGAGACGTCTATATCCCACAAGGTATACAGGGCTCGGCCATAGATGAAATGAGATGGGACGGTGGCAGATGAACACCCTGATGTTCTTCTATACCCTAGCGATACTCGTGATCTGTATTGTGACGGCAGTGCTTTCGCTTGCCGCCTATGCCTCGTCTCGTCGACGCTTCTTTATCTATGGCAGCGGCGTTTTTATTTGCTATGCCATCGAGATGACCGAGATCTTCTTTTTTGAATACACGTTGCAAAACCAGAGTTTTCCAGCCAGCGACTATTACTCAATTACCATGCCTGTGTTGCGGACCCTTGTGGCGACCGCTTCACAAGCTTTTATCTGGCTCATTGCCATGGACTTGCTCGACAAACATTCAAAAAAGCAGTTTGTTATTCCCGTCGCAACGTTCTTCCTGAGCGAGCTGCTGGTCATTGTCGCTGTCCCCTACGGCCCCATGCATCAATGGCTCTACTACACGATGCGTCAGGTATTCCTTGTATTTGTGGGACTGTATATCTTTTGGACGGCGCATAAAAGCACGCAGGTCGAGCTTAAGGCGCGCGTCAACAATCAACGAAAGCACCTCATTATCGGCGCCATTCTGGTCGGGTGCATCGTTGCCGAGGATTTCTACAACATCCTTGTTGTTCCCATGAGCCTGGCACCCTCTTGGCTGCAGCTGTACCTGTCCGAGCGCAACTTTAGCGAGAACATCTTTGCGTGCTACTTTGCGATTCTGCTGATCATCTATGCCTATCACGTGCTTTCGATTCGCATGCAGGAGGCGCCCGAGGAAAAGAACGTCAGCGATCTTGATCGACACATCGAAGAGCAGATGCCCTTCTATCGCAACGCCTACAAGCTCTCCAACCGCGAAACCGAAGTCATGCGTCTGGTTGTGTTGGGCAAATCGAACCAAGAGATCGCTGACGAGCTCTTCCTTGCCGTGGGCACCGTCAAGACCCATATCCACAACATCCTGGTCAAAACTGAGCAGCAAAACCGCACGACGCTCATCCTCCACTTTTGGAAACGATAACCTACCAAAAAGGGACAGGTTTATTTTGGCAGGTTTTATCTGGGCAAATGCCAAAACCGCCGCGAGGGAGCTACTTTCCCTCGCGGCGGTTTTCTAGCAGTAAAACCAAGTGAGTAGGCTTTTGGCGGGATGCCGAGCACGCCCCAAAACACCACCGCCCTGACCTGCGGTTTTATTGAGCGTTTGGCGCGGTGTGCTCGACAAGTCCAAAAAAGTCTACTCACTTGCATCTGAGAGGCATCCGATAGACAAAAAACCGCCGCGAAAAGGGTCCGGACCCCGTTCGCGGCGGCTGTTCGCGTTGGTTTTGCGACGGTTTTGCCCGCTTGTTACTCGCTGTAGCGGGTGGCGATGGCAGCTTGTACCATGCCGGCGCTCATGAGGTACGTCACCAGGAAGTAGCCACCATAGGCTGCCAGGAAGATCGCACAGGTGAGGCCCACGGTGCCGCCGATGCTCATATTTCCGAATATGCTCACCAGCTCGATGATCACCTTAAGTGCCACAAAGGAGTGCGCTAGGCCCACTGCCAGCGGGAACAGGAAGAATACCGCTTGCTGCGCCATCACCGAATGGCGAATCTGGCGGTCGTCGCAGCCGATCTGTGCCAGCACACGATAGCTGCGGCTGCCATCGGCCACGTTGGAGAGTTGCTGGATCGACAGAATCGCCGCGCATGCAACGACCAATACAAAGCCGATGTAGATGGCTAGGTAGCTAATAAGACCGTTCATTTGCGCTGCTTGCGTGTACATCTCGGAGCGTGTGATGAAGGTTCCCCACGACCCCGGCTTCTTGCCGTCAACGAGCAGATCGTCGAGCAGAGTGTATTTAATGCTCTCGTCTGCCTCGGTCGTATCCATCCCCTGTTTGTAGTTAACGAGCAGGCTACTGGAATACGGCTGCAGATTAAGTTGGGACAACAGCTCGTCGGCAACGACGACGGTACCCGGATTACTGCCCATCGCCGAGTTGGCGATGGCCGCCGTATCTTCGTCCGACTTATCGGTTGCGGGCTTGAGCGTATGCCCGCCCAAGGTAAGGGCATGGCCACCAGCCATATACTTGGTGTACAGGTCGACCAGCTCGCCGCCCATATCACACGTGAGCAGATACTGGTCGTGACCGATGTGCACCGGCTCCTCACCCATCATCTGACGCAGTTTGTTGTACTGGCTCGCCGGCGTCACAAACAGACCCATCGTATCGGCATTGCTACCCCCGAACGCCTTGGGAAGCTTTTCGCCCATGATCTTGCACATCTCACTTGGGGTCACCGAAGGATTCGAGCTGCCAAACGGGTAACTCAGATACGAATCGATCTGCACATGCTCACCGGCAACATCGGCGATATCGACCTTCTTGCCGGTCTCGTCGTTGTTGTCCGCCGAACTGTCCCTGCCGTGCCATGCGGGGTACAAATCGACCGTTGTATCGGCCGGCACCATGCGATCGGCTTCATCAGACGGATTGACGTACTCTTTGTAGTAGTCGAGCGTATCGGGCGTGTAATAGACATACGTCTGTGACACGTCAACAGGGTTATAGCGCTCCAGGTTTTCGTTCATCACATTGGCAATCGACATACCGCACGTCACCGAGGTGATGGCCAAAAACAGGAGCATCGCGATGACGCCCATCGAAAAGCACACCGTGTTGACCTTGGCCGCAAGCTGGCGCACGGTAAACATGTTGAGGCCGCGCCAATACACGCCGCGCAGGCTCTGCAGCAGCTTGATGAGCATGCCCGAGAGTCCCCAGAACAGGGCAAAGGTGCCCACGGTAACCATAGCGGTCGTAATGCCAAACTGGTTCATGGCCTCTTGCAGCTTGCTGTCCGTCGCGGTTAGCGGGAACCCATCACGTAGCAGACGGTAATAGGCCACACCCACAAGCACCACGCCCACGGCAAAGATGGCAATCGCAATCCAGGGGTTGCGCGTCTTGATGCTCTCGTTGCGACGCTCGGCACCCATAAGCTCGATGAGTTTGGTACGACGCACGGCGCGAAGGTTCAGCAGTAGCGTAAGCACAAACATTACGAGCATGCAGGCAAGGGTCAGATTGAACGCATGCACCGAGAAAAAGAAGTGGAAATTGGCGATCTGTGTCTTAAAAAGCGAGGCCGTAAAGAACGTCATGAGCTGGGAGAGTCCCACACCCAGCACAATGCCGGCGACAAAGGCCACGACCGAGACAATCACCGTCTCGAGCGCCATGATCGTGGCGACGCGTCCGCGCCCCATGCCGAGCACCTGATACAGGCCAAACTCCTTCTTGCGGCGTTTCATGATGAAGTTATTGGCATACACCATCAAAAAGGCCATGACACCGGCCAAAAAGTACGTCAGGTCGCCGAGCATGCTGCCCATAACCTGCGCCAAGCCCTCTTCATCGATTCCGGCAATGTCGACCTGCATCGAGACGGTATTGAAGGCATAGAAGACCGTGACACCCAGGGTGAGCGTCAAAAGGTAGACGAGGTAGTCGCGGCCGGCGCGGCGGACGTTACCCCAAGCGAGTTTACAGAGCATCGGAGCCCTCACCGCCCATCATGGCAACGACCTCCATAATGCGGTCGAAGAACTCTCGGCGATCGGTGTCGCCGCGGCGCAGCTCGGTGAAGATCTTGCCGTCGCGAATAAACAGCACACGGCTCGTGTAGCTGGCGGCAAAGCTGTCGTGCGTGACCATGAGCACGGTGGCGCGTAGACGGCGGTTAAGAGCCTCCAGGCTCTCGAGCAGCAGGCGGGCGCTCTTGGAATCGAGGGCGCCGGTGGGCTCGTCGGCCATGATCATGGTTGGGTCGGTGACGAGCGCGCGAGCCGCGGCAACGCGCTGCTGCTGACCGCCGGACATCTGGTAGGGATACTTGTCGAGCACCTGACTGATGGACAGGCGCGCTGCCACATCCTGCACGCGGGTCGAGATCTCTGCCGAGTTTGTGCGGGCGATGGTGAGCGGCAGGGCGATGTTCTCGCGTGCCGTGAGCGTGTCGAGCAGGTTGGAGTCCTGGAAGATAAAGCCGAGCTCCTCGCGGCGGAACTGCGAAAGCTTAGCCTGCTTCATGCGTGTTACGTCCTGTCCATTGATGCGAATCGTGCCGCTCGTGGCGCTATCGATGGTCGAAACGCAGTTAAGCAACGTCGACTTGCCCGAGCCCGAAGCGCCCATGATGCCAACAAATTCGCCGCGGTTGACGGTAAAGCTGACGTCGTTGAGCGCACGGGTCACGTTGCCCAGCGCTCCATATACCTTTTCGAGATGCGCGACCTCCAGTACCGGGGTCGCCATGTGCGTGGTTTGCATACCGAGTCCTTTCTTGCGATTAGTCTACGGCATCTATAGTCGCAAGAAGCCGAGTCGGCTACCATCGATATGGCTTACGCTTGCCTTACCGTTGTGTAAGGTACGAGTAGCTAGCCTGCCACGTGTTGATGTTGAGAGAGGACTCCTGTTGAAGACTGTTCATGTTGCCGCTGGGATCATTCGCAAGGAAGGATCTGACGAGCTGCTTGCCGTGCAGCGCGGCTATGGCGACATGCAGGGACTTTGGGAGTTTCCCGGTGGCAAGCTCATGCGCGGCGAGACGCCCGAGGACGCCGTACGCCGCGAGCTCATGGAAGAGCTGCGGGTCAAAGTCACCAACCTGCGCGATTTCTACACCGTTGAGTATGACTACCCCGATTTTCATCTCTCGATGGAGTGTTACTACTGCTCGCTCGCCGATGAATCCGCTGAGCCTCAGAAGCACGACCGCCAGCTCGATATCCGCTGGATTCCACGCACCTCGCTTGCCACGGTGAAATGGATGCCCGCCGACAAGGGGCTTATCGATGCCCTGATTGAGCTGAAGGAAGATCGGCTTAAGGTCAACAGCACTGCCAACGACGCCGAGGCCACCACGGCCGACGAGCCCGCCACCAAACCCAAGCGCAAAGCCAAGCGCCGCAGCAAGAGGCGACCCAAGCCCGGTCTGCTCGACGGCATCGATACCTCGGACCTCTCCGCTGACGAGCGCGAACTGGTGCGCCGTCGCGCCGCCATCAAAAAGTCCATGAAGGGCAACAAGCGTGCCAACACCAAGCCCGAGCTGCTCGTACGACAACGCCTACGGGCCGCGGGCCTTACGGGTTATCGCTTGGAATGGAAGGTTCCCGGCAAGCCCGACATCGCCTTTCCCGGGCGCAAGATCGCCATCTTCGTCAACGGCTGCTTTTGGCATCGCTGCCCTAAGTGCAATCCGAGCCAGCCCAAGCGCAATGTTGAGTTTTGGGAGGCAAAGTTCCGCCGCAACGTCGAGCGCGACCGCGCTGCCGTGGCAGCACTCACTCAAATGGGCTGGACATCCATAACCATCTGGGAATGCGAGCTCAAAAAAGACTGCATCGACGCCACCATGGAAAAGGTCATCGAGCAGGTGCGCGCCGCAGAGCCGCAGCGCTAGGAACGAGCCGCCCACACGCCTCACACAGGCGAGCCATATCCGCGTCACAAACCTTAGAAAGTCCTTAAGCTCAAAACCTTTCAAGAGTGTTACTCGATACCTCTGACCTGCAGTTTCATCGTAACACCAAACCAGGTTAAGCCTTTCTTTAGCGCTTCTTTGCAGCAGCCGCGGCATAATACTGCCAACGCACAGGACCTAGCAGCACACCCCGTGCGCTACCTTTTGGTGGACATCGAGGAGGCCGCATAAGCATGCATTCTTCCAATGCCGTAACACGGCAGCCATCCCTAAAACATGCAGACCTTTTCTCCTTCCCCCCGACACAGAGAGACGGCCTCCTCGACTCCCCCACCACAAAAGCCAAACGCTCGACCAACCAGAGGCACAACTTGCGAGCATCGTTCGAAAAGCTCCAAGCATCCCTAGACAAGGCGTTCCCCGAACAGGCAAGAGCAATCTAAGCCCATCGCGCTTTATACTGATGCCATGCGAAACATGGATCACATAGAATTGCACCGCGGAGGACGCGAGGAAGCGTTTCCCGAGACCGCCGAAGACTGGCCCTATATTGCCGAACGCGCAGAATTCGCTCGCTATCCGGGCAATTCCGTCCCCTGGCACTGGCATTCCGAAGTTGAGCTTTTCTACATGGAGCAGGGAGCGATTGACTATCGAACGCGCGCGGCTCATGAGCACGTACGCTTTGAGGAAGGGTCCGCCGGCTTTATCAACGGCGGCGTTTTGCACAGCACGCTGCAATCACCCAATTCGGCGCCAGCCATTCAAATGCTGCATATCTTTCAGCCGTCGATGCTCGGCGATCCCGCGGGACGTCTCCAAAAGCGCTACATCAACCCATTGCTTCAATGTCGAGGCGTCGATGTGCTCAAATGGTCGCCCACCAATCCCGACGATATGCCCTTTATCGATTTGCTGAAGAGCTCCTTTAGCCACGACCTTCAACGGCCGCAGAACGAGATGGCGCTTCGAAATAGTTTGTCAGAGCTCTGGATTCAGATTAACGCCAAGGCCGAACCGCTCTTTTCTTCCGACGGCGCCTCTTGGATGACCAGCCGCGACGTACAGTTCAAGGCAATCCTGGACTTTATCCGCGCAAACTATGCAGCCGCTATAGATGTGCCCCAGATGGCATCTGCAGCCGGCGTAAGCGAAAGAGAGTGTTACCGCATTATCGAAACTTGTGCAGGAACGACCCCGGCGGCATATCTGCGCGCATACCGCGTAAACCGTGCTTGCGAACTTTTGACACACACCACGCGAACGGTCCAGACAGTCGCGCGCCAATGCGGCTTTGCGACAGCAAGCCATCTTGGCCAGGTATTTAAAGAACAAATGGGATGCACTCCTTCGAGCTATCGAGCAGTGAGGCAGAATCTCGATAGCACCAGGCAGAAATCCCGCTAACCCTTCTTCTGTCACTGCATCAAACTTGCAGGCAAACAACAGAGAGGAGCAATCATATGAAGCACTTTGACCATATCGTATTTGACGTTGATGGGACATTGGCAGATACAGAAGAAAGCGTTCTGTCATCGCTTGTCCAGATTGTCCAAGAAGAGACCAGCAAAACGCTTCCCCGACACGAGCTTGACTTTGCCCTCGGCATACCCGGCAAGGATGCCCTTGAGAAACTTGGGATCTACTCGCAGGCAACGTTGGATCGCTGGTGCCAAGTTGCCGCCAGCTTTAAAAGCACCATCAGCGTGTTTCCAGGTTTGCTTGAAGTCATCGCAACACTCGCCGATAGCGGCTGCAAACTTGGCATCGTCTCCTCACGTGCGCGCGACGAATACGCAAAAGAAATTGCACCCCTTGGTTTCGATAAGTATTTTGAGCACATCATCCTTGTCGAAGACACAACCGAACATAAACCCGCACCCGCACCCATGCTCGAATATCTCCGACGTGCGGGCGCGAATCCTGGCAACGTCGTCTACGTTGGCGACACCGTCTACGACGAACAATGCGCAACTTCAGCAGGGGTCAGTTTTGCCCGAGCAGCATGGGGATCACACCAAGATATCCCAAACGCCACCTACAACCTCAAAACCCCCAACGACCTACTAACCCTAACAACCAAATAACCCACGCGCCCCACCCTTTCAGCCCTAACGCCACAAGGGCGACGACCTCGAGTAGGTCAACCTGGGAGGGGCGAGGGCTTAGTTCCCCAATCTTTCCGCAGGGGGCAAAAAGCCTCGCCGCACGAAGTGCGCAGCGAGGCTTTTTGCATGCCCGAGGACGATTGGGGAACTAAGCCCTCGTCCCTCCCCGGGATATGTAGCGAGTCGAAGTACCCTTGCTGTTACTCTGCCTTGCCCACAGAGTTGAGGTTGGTCATGCGGATCTTAACCAGCTCGGTGATCTCACGCATGCCCTCCTTGGCCGGCTTCTTGGGATCGAAGCAGGCAGGGTTCTCGGCCATGTAGGCCATGAAGCCCTTGGTGTAGGCCTGACGCAGCTCGGTGGCGTAGTTAACCTTGCAGATGCCGTTCTTCACGGCCTCGGCAACCTGCTCATCGGGCACACCGGAGGTGCCATGCAGAACCAGCGGCACGTCGACGGCGTCGCGGATGGCCTTGACCACGGACTGCTCGATGTGCGGATCGCTCGTGTACACACCGTGGCTGGTGCCAACGCCAATGGCCAGCGAGGTGCAGCCGGTGCGCTCGACGAACTCCTTGGCCTCGGCCGGATCGGTGTAGGGGCTCTCGCCCTCAACCGCGGGACCGTCGTCCTCCTTACCGCCGACCTTGCCGAGCTCGGCCTCAACGGGCACGCCCATGGCGCGGCCAGCATCGGCGACGGACTTGGTCAGGGCAATGTTGTCCTCGAAGGACTCGTGCGAGCCGTCGATCATGACAGAGGTGTAGCCCGTGCGGAAAGCCTGCATGCAGCGTTCATAGCCATCGCCGTGATCGAGGTGCAGGGCGACGGGCACGGAAGCGCGCTCGGCGGCAGCCTTGACCATGCCGTAGAAGTAGTCCAGACCAGCGGTCTTGATGGTGCCCGGGGTGGTCTGCATGATGACGGGGGACTTGGTCTCCTCGGCAGCAGCCAGAACGGCCATAACAAACTCGAGGTTCTCGACGTTGAACGCGCCTACGGCGTAGTGGCCGGCCTGAGCGTCCTTGAGCATCTTTTCGGTGGTAACAAGTGCCATGAGCGTTTGCTCCTCTCCCTCGCCCGCATCTGGACATCGGGCGTAGTTGTTCACAAGGCGTTTTACCTTGCGTTTTACTGCGCTCATTGTATGAAAATCGACGGCGTCGCACGTATGAGATATCACCGGCACACAGGTCAAGACACTCGTTTTTGAAAAGCAAACGGAAGGGATTCGCGCCGGATCCCTCTATACGACATTGCAGTTTTCAAGCGAATCATCTTTCTTTTATAGAAAAGATAAGTAATCGAAAGGCGTTTTCTTACTTAAAAAGAAAATGAACGAAAATAGACTCAACACAATTCCTGCAAATTTAAGTTGAGGATGGAGCAGCTATGGCCCATGCAACAACCCGAGCCTTCGCCGATGAGCGTCGCGCTGCCATCATGGAGATGCTCGAACATAACGCCTCGGTGCAGGTGGCAGAAATCGCCCAGACCTTTGGCGTGTCCTCCGTTACCGCCCGTGCCGACCTAGACGCGCTCGCCGAGTCCGGCAAGCTGCGCCGCACGCATGGTGGCGCTGTGTCGCTCCAGAAGCGACTGACCGTATCCACCCAGGATCGCCGCATCAACGTCAATGTCGCCGCCAAGCAGGCCATCGCACAAAGCGCCATTGAACTCGTCGGCAACGGTGACACCCTGCTCGTCGACTCGGGCACCACCGCTCTCGAGTTTGTCCGGCTCCTCGACCAGCGCGATGGCATCACCGTCATCACGGCCGACATTACCATTGCCGATTACATCGACGAGAGCATGCCCTCGGTCGATGTCGTCATGCTGGGCGGGGCACTGCGCAAAGGCCATCGCTATCTGTACGGCCCACTTACCATGCAGGCGCTCCAAATGGTCCACGCCGACCTTGCCGTCATGTGCCCTGGCGCTTTTGTTCCCGGCTGCGGCTTTACGACCGACTTTCCGCAGATGGCCGAGACCAAAGCGGCTATGGTCGGCGCCGCCCGCCAAAGCGTCGCCCTCATGGACGCCAGTAAGGTCAACGGACGTGGCATGTACCGCTTTGCCGAGCTCGCCGACGTCGACACCATCGTGATGGACAGCGACCCTGATAATACCGTCGCCACCTCAATCGCCGAGATCGTCGACAACGCCCGCCCAAATCTCCTCATCGCCGGCGCTTAAACAAAAACCACCACAAAGGTGCCTGTCCCCTTTGTGGTGGTTTGCTCGTTAAAAGCGAAATATCGCTACTTGGAAAGCTCGTCGGCGAGAACCTCGATCTGAGCGCGCGAGGCGTCGTTGAGCGAACCCAGGACGGTCACCTTGTTCTGCGCCAGGGTGATGTCCTTCATGCCCTCGAGCTCCTTGGTCATAACCTTGGCAGCGGTGGGCGCCCAGGAGCCGGCCTCGACGAGTGCCACCGTACGGTTCTGATAGGCGTGCTCGGCAAGCGTGTGGATAAAGGTGCTCATGAACGGGAAGATCTCGCCCTGATAGGTGATGGAGGCGAGCACCAGACGGTCATAGCGGAACGCGTCCTCAACCGCCTCGGCCATATCGTCGCGAGCCAGGTCAAAGACGGAGACCTTCTGACCGCGAGCCTCGAGCGCTGCGGCGAGCTCCTCGACGGCAGCCTTCAGATGGCCATAGACGCTCGCGTAGGCAATGGTGATGCCCTCGTCCTCGGACTGATAGCTCGACCAGGTGTTGTAGGTGTCGAGGTAATAGCCCAGGTTCTCGCTAAGAACAGGACCATGGAGCGGGCAGATGATCTGGATATCCAGATCGGCGGCCTTCTTGAGCACGGTCTGCACGAATTTGCCGAACTTACCGACGATGCCAAAGTAGTAACGGCGCGCTTCGCAAGCCCAACCTTCCGGGTCCTCGATGTCGTTAGCACCGAACTTGCCAAAGCCGTCGGCACTAAAGAGCACCTTGTCGGTGGCCTCGTAGGAGAAGATCACCTCGGGCCAGTGCACGTTGGGGGCGCCGACAAACGTTAGGCTGTGACCGCCCAGATCGAGCACGTCGCCCTCTTTGACGACCATCTTGCGCTCGGGGTAGTCGGTGCCAAAGTAGTTGACCATCATGCGGAAAGCGCCCATGCTGGCCACAATCTGTGCCTGGGGATAGCGCTCCATAAAGGCGGCGATACCGGCGGAGTGATCGGGCTCCATGTGATGTACAACCAGGTAGTCGGGCGTACGGCCATCGAGCACGGCCTCGAGGTTGCCGAGCCACTCGTCGACAAAACCACCGTCGACCGAATCGGCGACGGCGATCTTGTCGCCCAAGATAACGTAGCTGTTGTATGCCATACCATTCTCGGACACGTCATACTGGCCCTCGAACAGGTCAATGTCGTGATCGTTGACGCCAATGTAGCGGATATCCTTGGTGATCTCCATCAGGCAAAGCCTCCTAGATAGACAAAAAACCCGTCTATCATAGCACTCGTCTTCATAGCCACGGCTATCTGCCAGCATCCTTATCGATTGTTATTGAGACGGAATATACCGCTGTTGACCTACAAAAACTATATGCGCGGCGCTGCTGTGCTATGTCGAATAATGAGCTGGCCGGGAATACGAATGGCAACGGTTTTGCCCGCCGTACCCGCCTCGGGAACCGCATGCTCAAACACCTCGCGTCCGCGCTGATGTAGATCGAATCGCACGGTCGTGAGCTCGTTGTGCGCCACAAAATCATCGAGTGAATCGTCAACGCCCACCACACTCACGTCCTCGGGCACGCGCAGGCCGCTATCGCGCAGCGCTGCAATTGCGCCGTTTGCCATCTGGTCGTTTGCCGCATAAATCGCTGTCATGGTGCGATCGTGCTCGGCCAGATATCTGCCGGCCTCGTAGCCGCTGTTGGCAGACCAGTCGCCCTCGAGCGGCTCTGCCGGCTCGATGTGTTTACGCTCGAGCGCATCCTGCCAACCGGCGCGACGAAATTGCTCGTCGACCGAGAAGGACGGGCCGCCAATATAGCGAATCTGCTCGTGCCCCAGCTCAAACAGGTGATCCATAAGCAATAACGAGCAGCCGTAATGGTCGGAATCGACCGTGGTCACGCGCGGATGCGCGTACATGGTAACGATGACCGTGCCAATGCCCGGCAGTGGATCAAACGTCTCAAAATCGGGCGCCATACGGCTCATGCCGATGATGATGCCGTCCACGGGCAGCGCAGCCATACGACGCGTTGCCTCGGCAAGCGAGAATTCCTCGGTCTTGGACATCTCGACCAGCGTGATGGCGCAATTACGCTCGCGAGCAGCGCTGGCGATGCCGTCGATCATTGAAAGGTTGCCAAACTTGGTGACATCGTTGATGCACAGACCGACCGAATGGTAGCGGCCGTCGCGCAGCGAGCGACCGGCATAACTCGGACGAAAGCCGAGCTCTTGCATAGCGGCCTGCACGCGCTGGCGCGTCTGCTCGTTGACGTTAGGGAGGCCGTTGGCAACGCGCGAAACCGTCTGCTGCGAAACACCGGCAGCGCGGGCGACGTCGGCCATGGAAACCGGACGCGTACCTGTATCGTTGGACGGACGCCTTGCCACAGGATCACCTTCACCCTTGCGAGATCTGAATAGCGTGCATGCCAGCCCGGGCAGAAATACACCCCGCGCCGAGGCCCGCTATCGTCGGACGCATGTTAACGTACTCTACTTTTTCAATCCGCAACTCTTCTGCTCTATAAGTCCATACGGCAATACCGTTCACGGCTGAATTTCTACCGATTACCAGATTCTCAAAAAGTGATAAGCGTTGTGTTATGAGTACGTTAACATAGCCTGTAACGTGCGGTATTGTGAACACTTGGTTTATGCCGCTTCAAATTGTTAACGTACTCATAACGACGCAAAACTCACCCGTGCGCGCCAAAGAAAGGACTCCCATGACCACGCCCGACGAAAAGACATTCGCCACGCTCACTAAGCTGTTTGAGGAGGAGTTTGGCCCCATCGGCGACCGCCAGGTGCTCTACGTGCACGCGCCCGGGCGTTCCGAGATCAGCGGCAACCACACCGACCACGAGGGCGGCCACGTTATCGCCGGCTCGCTCGATGTCGCTGTCGACGGCATCGCCGTGGCAACCGACTCCAACAAGGTCCGCGTCGCCGACGAGGGCTATCCTACGTTTGAGGTCACGCTCGACACACTGGATGTTCAGGAGTCCGAGAAGGGCATGTCCGCGAGCCTCGTCCGCGGCATGGCCCACGAGGTCGCAGCGCTTGGTGTTGAGCCCAAGGGCTTCGACTTCGCCTTCACCTGCTCCGTCCCCTCGGGCGGTGGCCTTTCCAGCTCTGCCGCCGTCGAAGCCGCGTACGGCCGTGCCATGGAGACGCTCTGGGGCGCGCCCGCCATTGAACCCGTCACGCTCGCTCAGATGAGCCAGCGCACCGAGAACAACTACTACGGCAAGCCCTGCGGTCTGATGGACCAAGCCGCCGTGTGCCTGGGCGGCCTCGCCTACATGGACTTTGAGGATCAAGCCCAGCCTAAGACCCAAAAGCTCGAGCTCAACTTTGAGGATCACGGCTATGCGCTCGTGCTCGTTAAAGTTGGCGCCGACCATGTGGCAGCTACCGACGACTACGCCGCCGTTCCGCGCGAGATGCAGGACGTCGCTGCCGAGTTTGGCAAGGCACGCCTATGCGAGGTCGATGTTGCCGACTTTGACGCCAAACTCCCCGAGCTGCGTGCCAAGCTGGGCGACCGTGCCTGCCTGCGCGCCGTTCACTACTGGTACGAGAATGGCCTGGTCGATAAGCGTTGGGCGGCCCTTAACGCCGGCGATATCGATCAGTTCCTGGTCCTGACGCGCGAGTCCGGCGCCAGCTCCGCCATGTACCTGCAGAATGTTGTTGCCAAGCTGGGTTCCGAGCAGCCTTCCATGTATGCCCTGGCGCTGGCCGAGCACGTGCTCGACGGCCGCGGCGCCGTCCGTATCCACGGTGGCGGCTTTGGTGGCACCATCCAGGCCTTCGTGCCGCTCGACCTGGTCGACACCTTCATTGCCAAGATGAACAGCTGGCTGGGCGAGGGCTCTGCCCGTCACTACGCCATCTCTGACAAGGGGGCTTACGCGGCATGGCTGTAATGACTGACGTGCGCGAGGCCGCACAGAACCTGATCGAGTACGCCATCCACCGATCGATGATCGGACAGGACGATCGCATCTGGGCCTACAACACCATTTTGGAGTGCATCGGCGCCACGGGCCCCGCACTCGACATGGCTTGGGCACTCAAGACCGAGAAGATTTCGCTCTTGCACCCCGATACACTCCCCAACTTTGACCTGGAGGGCACGCTTGCCGCGCTTGCCGAGGCTGCCATTACCAACGGCGCCGCCGAGGACACGGCGTCGGGCCGCGACCGCATCGCCATGTGCATCATGGGCGTGCTCATGCCGAGGCCTTCGGCTGTAAACGAGGAGTTCAACGGACGTATGGGCGTCAACGAGCCCCGCGCCGCGACCGACTGGTTCTACGGCCTGTGCTGTGACGCCGGTTACGTGCGCCGCGCCGCTATCGCGCGCAACATCAAATGGAGCACTTCCACCAACTGGGGTGACCTGGAGATCACCATCAACCTGTCAAAGCCCGAAAAGGACCCGCGCGATATCGCCGCGGCAGGTGCAGCCAAGAACACGGGCGAGAAGTATCCCGCCTGCCAGCTCTGCATCGAAAACGAGGGGTATCCCGGACGCTCCGCCGCAGCCGACGGAGGCGCTCATCCCGCCCGTCAGAACCTGCGCGTTATTCCCATTCAGCTTAATGGCGAGCGCTGGGGCTTCCAGTACAGCCCGTACGCGTACTTTAACGAGCACTGCATTGCCATGAGCTCCGAGCATCGTCCGATGCACGTCGACCGCAAGGGTCTGACCTGCCTGCTCGACTTTGTGGACCTGTTCCCGCATTACTTCATCGGCTCTAACGCCGACCTGCCCATCGTAGGCGGCTCAATCTTGTCGCACGACCACTTCCAGGGTGGCGCGCACGAGTTCCCCATGATGCACGCCGCCGAGGTCTCGCAGTTTAGCGTGCCCGGTTTTAACCAGGTCAGCGGTACCGTGTTGCAGTGGCCGCTCTCGGTGCTGCGCCTGCGCTCGCATGACCGCGCTCAGCTGCTCGACGCTGCCGAGAAGATTATCCTCGCCTGGCGCGAGTGGACCGATGAGTCGGTGGGCGTCATCGCGCGCACAGCCGACGGCGTGGCGCACAACACGGTGACGCCCGTCATCCGCCGCGTCGACTCCCGCGGCAATGCCGGCGGCGAAATCTACGAGGCCTACCTGGCGCTTCGCTGCAACATCACGACCGACGAGCATCCGCTGGGCGTGTTCCACCCGCATGCCGAGTATCACCATATTAAAAAGGAGAACATCGGCCTGATTGAGGTCATGGGCCTGGCCATCCTGCCGCCGCGCTTGGTTCCCGAGCTCGGCGCTGTCCGCGAGCACCTGCTGGCGGCCAAAGCCGATGCCAGCTACGATCTTGCCGGCGCTCTCGAGAGCGACGACCTTTGCCGCAGCCACGCCGCATGGGCGGAAGACGTCTACGCTCGCCGTGCCGACGAGCTTACGGCGGACAACGCCATCGATATCCTGCACGAGGAGGTCGGCGTGGTGTTTGGCCACGTGCTCGACAACGCCGGCGTCTTTAAATGGGACGAAGCCGGCCGCGCCGCCCAGCAGCGCTTTATCGACTCGCTGTAATGATCCCTTTCGGACGAAGGAAAACGGATCACTTCGTCTTCAATAAAACGGCGCCCCCCGGCAACATCGCCGGCGGGCGCCGTTTTATTGGCTAGTCATTGGGGACGTTCTTAAATGACTAGTCAAACAAGAACGTCCCCAATGACTACTTGCGACCAAGGCAACGCCGATGTCTTGGCATTGTCAGCGAAAACGCCCCTAAGCGAGCAAGGTGACGTGAAAGAGGAGGGCATTGACCTTCTGGTCATGCCCGACGATTGAACGTCAGATTGCCGCTTAGGGGCGTTTGCAGCGTCGAGCCGTTACGGCGTTTGGTAAAACGCCGTAACCCTACAGTTCAGTCACGACAACGTTGCTGTAGATCTCGTCCCAGCGGTCCATGACCAGGTGGCCGGTCTTGGGATCCATGGCGTTGAGCTTGCCACAGGTATTGGCGGTCTTGAGCACCGTGACGTCGTCGGCACCAGCAGCAATCGCATGCGCAAAGCCGGCGATGGTCGAGTCACCGGAACCCGTCGCGTTCACAGCCGCAATCGCGGGCGTCTTGGCGCGGAACGCGCGACCCTCATGGAAGCCCACCGAACCGGCAGCGCCCATCGAAACGACAACCCAGGGAATACCGGCAAAACGGCTATCGGCGGCAAGCGCCTCGCGCAGGGCATCGACATCATCGGTCGTAAAGGACGTACCCAGCAGGCCGTTAATCTCGGTCAGATTGGGTTTTACGAGCTCAGGCTTAGCGTCGGACTCCAGCGCAGCCTCCAGCGACGCACCCGAGGTGTCGAGCAGCACCTTGGCGCCCGCCTCCTCGGCGATCTTGACGAGCTCGGCATAGTAGCCGGCATCGACGCCACGCGGCAGCGAGCCCGAAAGCGTCACAACGTCCGCCTTCGCTGCAAGCTCGGCGAACTTGGCCGTAAAGGCCTCGAGCTCGGCCGGGGCGATCTGCGGGCCGCTCTCCAAAAGCTCGGTCTGATTACCCTCGTGCAGAATATTCAGGCAAATGCGCGTCTCACCGGCGATGGGCACAAAGTCGTTCTTGACGCCGTCGGCATCCATAAGCTCGGCCATATAGGCACCCATGTGGCCGCCGAGCAGACCGGTCGCGAGCACATCGTCGCCCAACTGCAGCAGCACACGGCTCACGTTGAGGCCCTTGCCGCCAGCGGTCTTTTCGGGCGTCACACGGTTAACATCGTCGATGATCAGCTTGTCGAGCTGATAGCGCGTATCAATCGACGGGTTCATGGTAACGGTCAGAATCATGTTGAACTCCTGTTCCGGGGCGGCATGACCCGCCCCAAACATACGATAACTCGTTAAAGGATCTCGATCTCAAAGCCGCGGGTGACGGTCTCTCCCGGCTTGGCCACCAGGCAGCCACGCTTGTGCTCAAGAATATCGTCCTCGTCGGAGCAGGTGGACAGGCCGCCCCACGGCTCAACAGCCACAAAGTCGCCCTCGGGCTTGCTCCACACAATCAGGTACGGCATATCGGGGAACGTCAGGCGCACGCCCTTGTCCTCGGTTTTCTTGGTCAGCGTAACCACGCGGCTCTCGAGCACGTCGAAGATGGTCTCCGCGAAGTCAAAGAGTTCGTGGGTAAGCGGCAGGTTCTGGCCGATCATGGGGTTCTTGCTGCGATGCTCAACATCAATCAAGCCCGTCGAGGGAACGGCAGTGCAGAGGTCGGCGGCCTCACGCTGCTCAAAACGAAGCTCGTAATCGTCGTAGGACTCGTCCTCATCGAGTGGGCACTTAAAGCCGGGGTGACCGCCCACAAAGAACGGCATATCCTCGGTGCCCTCATTGGTCACCTCGTACGACACGGCCACCTTTTCCGAATCGATCGTGTAGCGCGCAACGATCTTAAACGGATACGGGTACTGCTCGAGCAACTCGGCATGGTCGGCAGAGCTGAGGCTCAGCGCAACCATGTTGTCGCCCTGCTCCTCGAGCTTCCACTCCTGCTTGCGGGCAAAGCCGTGGCGGGCAAGCTTGACCTCGCGGCCACCCATGGTCATCGCGCGGCCATCACGAAGGCCGCCGCAAATCGGGAAGCAAATGGGTGCCTGGCCCGACCAGACCGAAGGATCGCCCTGCCACAGGTACTCGCGACCGTTGGCTTTAATCGAAGTGAACGATCCGCCAGCCGTGCTCAGTGCCACACAAATAGAACCGTTATCAAGAACAAACTCCATAGGAGTCTCCCCTTTCGTACGACAGCCCGCCGAGTCAGTGGGGCTGATAGAAAACCGGCCCGCGCCCCCTCACAGAAACGCGAGCCGTCAATTGAAAAGCTGCAGAATGCCGGGGACCGCCAAGAGCGAAGCACTCAAGCCAAGCAAGCAAACGTGTTATCGGAGCTGCTCGCCGCACCAGAACGCTTCGCAACAACAGTGGTAACCCTGCAGGTACCCCCAACGTCAGCGAGCGGCGCTCAGGTGCCCCAGGTCGCCGCGAAAGAGGAGCGACGCGTACTTCATGTACGCGAGCGACGGTTTGAGCAGCGAGATGGGGTGCCTGAGCGCCGCGCAGCGTCGACCCGTTACGCGGTTTGGTAAAACCGCGTGACCTCCTTAGTCGTGGTATTCGCCGCGGTCCCACTTCTCGAGGAACTCGTCAAAGAAGTGCGGGTCAGCCTGAGCCTCGGCGTCGGCCTTATTGCAGGCATCGATCTTGGCGATCAGGGCATCGTGCTCGGGGGTCTTCTCGTAGGGCTCCTCCAGGAAGGCAAGCATAATGTCGGCCATCAGGAACTCGCCGGTAATCTTGCCGCCAAAGCCCACGATGTTGGCGTTGAGCTCGCGACGGGCATAGAGGGCAGAGGTCATGTCGCGAACCAGGGCGCAGCGGGCGCCGGGAACCTTGTTGACGGCGTTGGTGATGCCGATGCCGGTGCCGCACAGGGCCACGCCAAAGTCGGCCTTGCCGCTGGCAACAGCCTCGCCCACGGCCTTACCGTAGATGGGATAGTGCGTACGGGTGTGGCTGTAGGTGCCGCAGTCGAGCACCTTGTAGCCAGCCTGCTCCAGGCGGTCGGCCAGATAGATCTTCTCGTCCGTAACGATATGGTCGCAACCGATTGCGATGGTCTTCTTCATCAGAACGTCCTTTCGTCTGAATTCACAAGTTGAGATAGAAGTTCGAGTTCTCGGTGGCTCTCGTTAGGCCATCTTGTTGAGCATGTCGACACGGATCTGGTGACGGCCGCCGGCATACTGGGCGCGCAGGAACTCGCGGGCGATCTTCTTGGCAACCTCGGTGCCCACAACGCCCGGGCCCATGGTGACCATGCGCGAGCCGTTGTGCTCGCGGGTCATGTAGGCGGAACGCTCGTCGGAAATGTTGGCGACGACCATACCCTTGATCTTGACGGCGGCCATATAGGAGCCGACGCCGTACTTATCGAATGCGAAGCCCTGGGAATCCTTGTGCTCCAGCAGGTCCTTGGCAACGGCGGTGGCGGAATCGACAAAGTCCGCGGCAGGGGTCTCGGAATAGTCGATGACCTCGTGACCGTCGGCGATGAGCATCTCCTTGATGGACTCCTTCATCGACATACCGTCGGCATCGGAAGCGATTACAACCCTCATGACATCCTCCTTGAGAGATACGCAGGTGCGTAGTTTCTGTTTGGAAGTGTTGAATCGCGTTCAGGTCCGGGCATCTGAATGTGCGGTTCTTCACTGTTCATGTTTATTTGAACACATTCGAACACCGACTGCAACCATTATTTGTTTATCTTTGTTCTTTTTTGAACAAATACCGTTTACGGATGATTGCCGACCGCTTGGGCCCGGCGCAGACGTAGCGACCACGTGTTCAACAAACAAAAGGGCGGCCAAGAACGTGTCTCGGCCGCCCTTCTTGCGGTTGATCTTCCAAAGATCGCGTTGCCGCCTACTCAGACTGTCCACTCTTCTTGGCATGTTTGGACGGAGCGCTCAAGAAACGACCCGTCAGATAGTTCGCCGGGCCAGAGATATCGATCCCCAGTAGCGTGTGTCCCAGCCACAGAAACGCCGCGAGCACCAGCAGCGGGATAACGCACGAAGTCACGATCATCACGATGACGCCTTCGATCAGATCGGTCACCTGCCGCACGATCTCGTCGGTCATCTGCTTGGCACCACTGGTTACCGACGTGACCAGGCTCGAGGCCCCGTCAGTCAACTGCTCGAGTACGTTTTTGGACCCCGTGGTCTCGGACTTTTTCTTGCTCGATTTTGAGCTGGTCTCGGCTGACTTGTCCGTGGTGCCGGCCGTGTCCGCAGCGTCCGCTGCCTTTTGCTCAGCTTGCTCAATACTTACGCGATACGTTTCGTCGACCTTTTGCGATACCCACACACTCGCGGGTACAAGCGCCATGCCAATCACGGCAACCACCAGCACGCGCGTCGCCACGCGGCGCAGGACGGCGCTCGTACTCCAGCGCCCATGAAAGCCAAGTGAGATCGCAAAGAGCACCAGCGCAAACGGGATTAAGATGCCCAAGCCAACCGACCACAATATCGTGAGCAAATATTTCTCGAGGTAGAGCACGGCGAGCACGATGCCCAAGTTACCCGAAAGCTGTGCGAGCTGCTCGGCAACCGGCGTTCCCGTATCACCCGGCAGCGCGGTAATGCCCGCAGACAGCGCCACGCACGAGGTCGTGAGCGCCAGTACGTTGCCTTTCTTTTGGTCGATGACCTCGATGGTGGAGTCCCAAGTCTTGGTATCGGCAAAATGTGGGCGTGCGACAAATCCCGACAGCAACGCCAGCACCACGAGCGCAACGATAAAGCCAATCTGCAGCTTTTTGTTTGCGCACACGACATCGGACAGGCTGGGCTGCAGCTCGGTTACCGTCGTGTGCTCGGTTATCTGGACAGGACGCCCATGAGCCATCTCGTGCGCGTCTCTCTTTTGAATCAATCCGTTGTCCGGCATTTGGATACCTCCTCATTCCGGCCTGTAATGCGGTGGAAAGTATACCCACCCATCGAAAAACCGAACGGGAGGGCGTGCAGAAGCCCCAAGACTGTCCCCAACGACTAGTCGTTTAAGAACGTCCCCAACGGCTAGCCGTTTAAGAACGTCCCCAATGACTAAAGGAGTGTCCCAAACTGCCGGCAGATAAGGAACGTCCCCAAGTGCCGGATAAACAGAAAAAGCCCTGTCGCGGGTTTACGGCAGAGCTTTTGGAAGGGGACTTGGTTGTGAGGGCTCGTTAGGCGAGCTTGGCCTCGAGCTCGGCGATGCGCTTGTAGGCATCGATGGTAAAGCGGGTCTGCTTCTCCAGAATCATGGTGGTCATGAGGGTGTCCTGGGCGTGAGCCATGATGAAGGTCATCTCCATCTCGCCGCCGCCGGCCTCCTGCGACAGCAGCTTGGTCTGCGTGTCGTGAGCGCCAATGAGCGCATCGTTGGCATCCTTGTGCAGCTGCTCGGCCTTCTCAAAATCACCCTCGCGAGCAGCATCGAGCGCTGCAAGCAGATCGGTCTGGGCGTCACCCGCGTATGCGACAATCTCGAATCCAACCATCGAGATTTCTTCTTTGGTTGCCATATTGCGTTCCTTTCACATATGAACCAATGGAGAGCATCGCGTCCGGGCATACGCGCTGCGTTGTGTATGATAGAAACATTAACATTCAAACAAAAAAGAACAATGCAAAACGTAATTTTGAACTACAAACGGTCGATTTTCGCCCGTGAACGGTTTTTAAACCAATTCGAACAATATCAAACACTATTAACGGCAACCCAAACAGGTCCGTACCCTAGCGCAAATCGCGTACCGTATCGCCCGTTACGAGCACCCCGGGGATCAGCATGTGTTCCACGCCAGGCGCAACTCCCTCGGCGCCGGCGATCTTGTCGACCGCCCACATGCCGACACGCTTGTTGTCAAAGCGCACCGTAGTCAGGCGACGATCGGGCACGATATCGCCCAAACTATCGTCAACACCCACCACGCTCACGTCCTCGGGCACGCGCTTTCCGCGCGACTCGAGCCCGCGAATGCAGCCGTAGGCCATGGCATCGTTGGAGGCATAGATGGCCGTGCAGGTCGGATCGTCCGCCAGAGCCTGACCGGCAGCATAGCCGCTCTGCGCCGTCCAATCGCCACGAATGAATCGCGGCGGCTCAATACCATGTGCGCGCAATGTCTCACGCCAGCCCTCCTCGCGCTGCATGCCCGAAAGCGAGCGCTCGGGGCACGAGATAAAGTGCACGGTCTTGTGCCCCTGCCCCAGCAAGTACTCGACAACCTGGCGCGAGCAATCGAACTGGTCGTTATCGACCGTCGAGCACAGCGGGTGCTCCAGCATGGTAACGAGCACCGTCTGCATACCGGGCAGCGGCTCAAAGGTGCCAAAGTCCGCCGGCATGCGGTTCATAATCACAACCATGCCGTCCACCGGCAGTGCGCTCATGCGCGACGATGCGCTCTCGAGGGTATAGGGGTGTCCGTCTACTTTAGTAAGGGTGATGGCATAGCCGTGTTTGTCGGCAGCGGCGGCAAAACCCTCCATACGGTCGAGGTTGCCGGTGCCGGTAATGTTGAACATGGCGACGCCGACCGTCTTGAACTTGCCGCGGCGCAGTGACCGGCCGGCAAAGTTTGGACGGTAGCCAAGTTCGCGCATGGCGGCGCGCACGCGCTCCTTGGTCTCGGGGCGCACGCTGGGCGAATCGTGCACCGTACGCGAGACTGTCTGCTCCGAGACGCCCGCGAGGCGCGCCACATCCTTAACGGAAACCGATTTTTTAACAGCGGCCATAGGTCGATCTTTCTATGTCGACGATGCCATTGGTGGCACCCTACGCAGTCATTTTTAACGCCTTCAAGTATATCCAACGCCTCCCCCACCATACGCTCACCACCCAAAACCTACCGTTCACCGACAATTCTGCTTCCCCAAACGGCTTTTGGCGCCCAAATGTTAACGTTGCCATTGTGCAAACACAGAGCCACCGGGCGGCTCAATCGTTTACACGCAAGGAATCGACGGTCTACAGGCACAGGGGCCACCGATTCACATCTTTTTTTGTGTCGCAAAATGGCAACGTCAACATTTTGGCAACCAGACGTCAAAAGCTACCATCGTTGCTAACCCACCGACTCTTAGGAGCTTTGCATGGAGCAACTCATCGCCACCATCGAAAAAGGCCAGCCCTTTTTCAACGCGATCGCCCGCAACAAGTACCTCAAGGCGATTCGCGACGGCTTTATCTCCGTCATCCCCATCATCATCTTCTCGTCCATCTTCTGCCTGGTAGCCTCGGTCCCCAACATCTGGGGTTTCTACTGGCCCGATGACATCAACAACGCCCTGTGGAAGTGCTACAACTACTCCATGGGCATCCTGGCCATCGCCTGCGCCGCCACCACGGCCAAGCACTTCGCCGACGCCCAGAACCGCGACCTGCCCAAGAACAACCAGATCAACTTTATCTCGTGCATGTGCGCGGCCATCATCGGCTTTTTGCTCCTTTCGAGCGACACCATCGCCACGGACGCCGCCAGCGGCTTCAACACCACCTACCTTGGTTCCAAGGGCCTGCTGACCGCCTTCATCGCTGCGTTTGTGACCGGCATCATCTACAAGTTCTTCATTAAGCGCAACATCACCGTCAAGATGCCCGAGCAGGTTCCGCCCAACATCTCGCAGACCTTTAAGGACATCATCCCCTTCTCCGTCTGCATCACCGTCTTTTGGGTCTTTGACATCGTCTTCCGCGCTGCCTTTGGCTTCTGCTTTGCCCAGGGCGTCATCCAGGTGTTCCAGCCCCTGTTCACCGCTGCCGACGGCTACATCGGTCTCGCTGTGATCTACGGTGCCATGAGCCTCTTCTGGTTCGTCGGCGTCCACGGCCCCTCGATCGTCGAGCCCGCCATCGCCGCCGCCCTCGTTGCCAACATGACCGATAACCTGGCTGCGTTCCAGGCCGGCGAGCACGCTTCCGCCGTCCTGACGCAGGGCGCCCAGTACTTCGTCGTCTGCATGGGCGGTACCGGCGCCACGCTCGTCCTGGTCTTTATGTTCTGCTTCCTGGCCAAGTCCCAGGAGATGCGCGCCGTCGGTAAGGCCGCCATCGTCCCCGTGTGCTTTGCCGTCAACGAGCCGCTGCTGTTCGCCGCGCCCATCGTGCTCAACCCCGTCTTCTTTGTCCCGTTTGTTTTTGCCCCGATCGCCAACATCTGGATCCTCAAGGTCTTTATCGACTTCTTGGGCATGAACGGCTTTATGTACACCCTGCCTTGGACCGTCCCCGGCCCCATCGGCACCATCATGGGCCTGGGCTTCCAGCCGCTCGCCTTTGTGATGCTCGCCATTATCCTGGTCGTCGACTTTGCCCTGTACTACCCGTTCTTCCGTGCCTATGACGCCCAGAAGTGCGCCGAGGAGGCCGAGATCTCCCAGGAGGAGCTCGCCGCCAAGAACGCCGAGAAGGCCGCCAAGCTCAACGACGCCTTCCAGGGCAAGGCCGACGCCAAGAGTGTTGCCGCCGGCGCCGCTGCCGAGGTCGTAAAGACCGATGCCGCCCCCGCCGCTGCCGCCACCGAGGCTACGGCCGCCAGCGACCTCAACGGCAAGCGTGTACTCGTGCTCTGCCAGGGCGGCGGCACCTCGGGCCTGCTCGCCAACGCGCTGGCCAAGGCCGCCAAGGAGCGCGGCATCGATCTTGAGACCGCTGCCGATGCCTATGGCAACCACGTGGACATGCTTCCCGACTTTGACCTGGTCGTCCTGGCTCCGCAGGCTGCCAGCTACCTGGCCGACCTGCAGAAAGACTGCGAGCGTGTGGGCAACAAGTGCGTCGCCTGCCGTGGTAAGCAATACATCGAGCTCTCCCAGAACGGCGACAAGTCTCTCGCCTTTGTGAGCGAGCAGCTGTCGAAGTAAGTAACGCTTAGGGCCAGCCGACTATCCAAGACCGGCTGGCCCTTCGATTTTAACGATTGGATCATCATGTCCGTTAACCCCGCCAGCGTCACCAACCCGCCCGCGCAGTTCCCCGAGGACTTTGTCTTTGGCGGCGCCACTGCTGCCTACCAGGTAGAAGGCGAGACCCGCACCCACGGTAAGGGCAAGGTCGCCTGGGACGACTTTCTGGAGGCCCAGGGCCGTTTCTCCCCCGATCCCGCCTCCGACTTCTACAACCAGTACCCCGTCGATCTGGAGCTGTGCGAGGAGTTCGGCATCAACGGCATTCGCCTCTCCATCGCCTGGAGCCGCATCTTCCCCAACGGCACCGGCGAGATAAACCCCGAGGGTGTCCAGTTCTACCACGACCTCTTTGCCGAGTGCCACAAGCACCACGTTGAGCCGTTTGTCACGCTGCATCACTTCGACACGCCGCTTCCCCTCTTTGAGAAGGGGGACTTCCTCAACCGCGAGACCATCGACGCCTTTGTGGACTTTGCCACTTTCTGCTTTCAGGAGTACGCCGACCAGGTGACCTATTGGTTCACCTTTAACGAGATCTGGGCCGACGCCTCCAACACCTACATCGAGGGCACCTTCCCCGGCGGCGTCAAGGCGCACCTGGCCGAGGCCTTCCAGTGCGAGCACAACATGATGCTCGCCCACGCCAAGGCTGTGCTGGCCTTCCACAACGGCGGCTTTAAGGGCAAGATCGGCGTCATTCAATCGTTGGAGTTCAAGTACCCGCTCAACGAGAACGACCCCGCCGACATCAAGGCCGCCAACAACGAGCACGTGCTGCAAAACCAGTTCCTGCTCGACGCCACCTTCCGCGGCGACTATGCCCCCGACACCCTCGAGTGCGCCAACCGCCTGGCTGCCGTCTCGGGCGGCACCATCGAGATCCTGGACGAGGACCTCGAGATTATGCGCGAGGCAGCGCTCTACAACGACTACCTGGGCGTTAACAACTACCAGTGCCGCTTCCTCAAGGCTTACGATGGCGAAAACGACCTGCACCACAACGGTACGGGCGAGAAGGGCACCGGTCGCTGGCGCGTCAAGGGCATTGGCGAGCATGTGAACAAGCCCGGCATCCCCACCACCGACTGGGACTGGATCATCTATCCCGAGGGTCTGTTCGATCTGCTCGTCTACATTAAGCAGCGCTACCCCAACTACAAGCAGATCTTCATCACCGAGAACGGCATGGGCTACAAGGACCCCTACAAGGACGGTTTTGTGGACGACCAGCCGCGCATCGACTACATCGAGCAGCACCTGCGCTGGCTGCTTAAGGCCATGGAGGTGGGCGTCAACGTGGGCGGCTACTTCCTGTGGAGTCTGCAGGACCAGTTCTCCTGGACCAACGGCTACAACAAGCGCTACGGCTTCTTCTACGTAGACTTTGAAACCCAGAAGCGCACGCCCAAGGCAAGCGCCTACTGGTACAAGCACGTGGCGCAGACCCGTCGTCTGGACTAGTGGCTTGCGACGAGCAGAATTGCCCCGCTCACATAACTTGTCCCCATTTCTCAGCCGGGGGCGGCACGTCACACGGCGCGCCGCCCCCGGCCTTTTTGTTTTTGAGCGAGTCGGCAGTCGTTCATCTCAATCTGTAACATACAGCCGAGCTTTTCAGTCCCAACTGTTACAGATTGAGATGAACGCACAGGCCAATCCTCTCAATCTAAATCTGTAACATCTAACGGGCTATTTCGCCTCCACCTGTTACAGATCGAGACAAACGGAATAAGCCGAGTCGAAAGATCTCAATCTGTAACATCTAGCAGGGATTTTCGGCCCTACCTGTTACAGATTTAGACGAACAGGCCGAGCAAGTCTACGCCCGCAGGTCCTTTACGCTGGAACGCTCGACCAACACGCCCGAGACGAGCGTGCGGCTTCTGGAGCTCGGGGCTTCCAGACCGGCGACGACCTCGTTAAGCGCACGGACGCCCAGCTCGCGGTGGCGAAACTTCACCGACGTCAGAATCGAGTTGGGAATCGTCTTGTAGAGCTCATCGTCGAAACCGATCACGGACACGTCGTCAGGCACACTGAGCCCTTTGTCACGTAGAGCCATCATCACGCCGTTTGCCATGCAGTCGTTAGCAGCGAGGACCGCCGTGCAATCGGGCTTATCGGCAAGCACAAGGCCCGCGGCATAGCCACTATCCGCATTCCAATCGCCTTGCAGAGGTTCGGGCGGCTCAATGCCACGCGTCTCGAGTGCCGCACGCCAACCTTTCATACGGCACTGACTCGACAGCGACTCTTTCTTACCAGAGACGAAGTACACGTTCTTGTGTCCGCGATTTAAGAAGTACTCGCATGCCATGCGCGCGCCGCCCTCTTGGTCGTCACTGACGGTAGAGCAGGTAGGATGTTCCATCGACGTGATAATCACCGTCTTGAGGTCTTTCGGCGCCTCAAAGGTATCAAAGTCATCGACCATCTGGCGCAGGTTAAAAATCATGCCGTCGACAGGAAGCTGCGACATCCTACGTGCCGCTTCGGCAAGGGTCATCTTCTCCCCCGCCCGCTTTTTAATCATCGTGAGCGCAAAGCCTCGCTCTGCGGCGGCATCGGCGATACCGTCAATCATGTCCACGTTGCCGCCCGACAAGTGGAACAGCACCACGCCGATGCACCCGTAACGGCCCAACTTGAGTGAACGCGCGGCAAAGTTCGCCCGGAACCCAAGCGCTTCCATGGCAGCATGGACCCTATCGCGCGTCGACTCTCGCACGCTATCGGGCTCGTTGATCACGCGCGACACCGTCTTGAGAGAAACGCCCGCGGCAACTGCCACATCGTTCATTGAGACGCTTTTCTTGTCCATCGTTGCCACTGCTTCTCCAGTCGGTTCCCTATCGATCGTTCTTTGCGTTCTAGCATACACTACCTGTTCGGTTTTCAAATGTGCCGTTTACCGGACAATACCGACCGTTCACCCGTAAATCCTTGTTGCTCTTCCAAAAATGTCTTACGTTGTCATTAACGAAATGACAACGTTGTCATTTCGCAATGCCTTCCTTAAGCGGGAAGGTTTCCGGGCAGTCCTGACCATCCATCGACGACCAGTTCCATCCACATGCATCGCGCATCGAGCAGCAAAGGAGCTCTATGGACGCCATCGTAAAGATGCTCGAAAAGCATCAACCGTTCTTTGAGAAGATCTCGAGGAACATCTACCTCCAGGCCATTAAGGACGGATTCCTTGGGTGCATGCCCATCGTCCTCACCTCTTCGATCTTCCTGCTGATTGCCACCCTTCCTGGCGTAGTTGGCATCACGCTGCCCCAGCCGCTCATCGACTGGTGCAACAAGCTGTACAACTTCACCATGGGCGTCATGGGCATCATGGTTGCCGGCACCACCGCCAAGAACTTTACGGCTTCCATGAACCGTCGCATGCCCGCCGGCAAAGTGCTCAACGACGGTTCCACCATGGTGGCCGCCCAGTGCAGCATGCTGCTGCTCGCAGTCACGCAGTTCACCACCAAGTTCAACGGCTCCGAACTTTCGGTCTTCGACTGCACCAGCATGGGCACGCGCGGTCTGTTCTCGGCCTATATCGCCGCGTTTATTACCGTGTGGGTCTACAAATTCTGCGTCTCTCGCGATCTGACCATTAAGCTGCCCAAGGAGGTCCCGGGCGCCATCGCTCAGAACTTCCGCGACATCATCCCCTTTGGCGGCGCCGTCATCATCTGCGGCATCATCGATGTCATCGTGCGCAACCTCATGGGCGTTCCGTTCTCCGAGCTGCTTATCAAGCTGCTCTCCCCGCTCTTTACCGCTGCAGAAACCTATCCTGGCCTTATCCTTATCCAGGCAGCCACCGCGTTCTTCTGGTTCATCGGCGTCCACGGCCCCTCGATCGTCCAGCCGGGCATCGACCCCATCCGTCTTGCCAACCAGGCCGAGAACCTGCAGGTTCTGCTGGCCGGTGGCCACCCCGCCCACTCCCTCACCTTTAACATGTCGCTCGTAGGTGAGTTCGGCGGTACCGGCGCCACGTTCATCGTGCCGCTTCTGCTGATTCTCTTTATGAAGTCCAAGCAACTCAAAGCCGTCGGTAAGGCCTCGATTGTTCCTGTTGCCTTCGCCGTCAACGAACCGCTGCTCTTTGGCGCGCCGATGATCCTTAACCCCTACATGCTCATCCCTTTTGTTGCCGCCGGTTGCGTCAACGTGAGTGTTGCCAAGTTCTTTATCGATAACGTGAGCATGAACGGCTTCTCCTTCGTGGTGCCTTGGGCTACCCCAGCCCCCATCGGCATCTTCATCACCACGAACTTCCAGCTTATTGCCCTGGTATTTGTTGCGATCATCATCTTGCTGGACGCCATCATCTACCTGCCGTTCTTGAAGGCGTACGATAAGCTGCTCTGCGACCAGGAGGCCGAGCGCGCCGCCGAGCTGGGTCTCGAGTCCGATGGTGCCGCCGCCATCGCCGCCAACGCCTCTGCGCCCGCTGTCGAGCAGACTACCGCTTCCGTCGAGCCGACCGTTGCCGCCGCCGACAGCAAGCCTGTCGCCGATCAGCCCGAGCCTGCCGCCGACGCATCCGCTAAGAAGGATGTCGATGGCCTGAAGGTCCTCGTCCTGTGCGCCGGCGCCGGCACCTCTGCCATGCTTGCCAACGCCATCAAGGAAGGCGCCGCACAGACCGGAGAGAACATCGCTTCCTCCGCAGGCGCCTATGGCCAGCACACTGCCATCATGGATCAGTACGACGTCATCGTACTCGCCCCGCAGGTTCGTAGCTACTACAACGACATGAAGGCCGACACCGATCGCCTGGGCATTAAGCTGCTCGCCCCCCGCGGTAAGGAGTATATCGACCTTACTCGCGACCCCGCTGGCGCCATCAAGTGGCTCCGCGAGAACCTCGACTAGTTCCTCCCTCTGTTGGTGCCCGGATCCCCAGTTCGGGCACCTCTCCCTATTCGTATCCCACAGAAAGGATGACTCATGACCAACCCCATGCAGTTCCCCGACGGCTTTGTGTTTGGCGGCGCCACCGCCGCTTACCAGGTTGAGGGCGAGACCCGTACGCACGGCAAGGGCAAAGTGCCCTGGGACGATTTCCTGGCTGCTCAGGGTCGCTTCTCCCCCGACCCCGCGAGCGATTTCTACAACAAGTATCCGGTCGATATCGACCTGTGCCAGCGCTTCGGCATCAACGGTATTCGCGTCTCCATCGCTTGGAGCCGTATCTTCCCCAGTGGCACCGGCGAGATTAACCCCGAGGGCGTCGCTTTCTATCACGAGCTTTTCGCCACCTGCAACAAAGCAGGCGTTATCCCCTATGTCACGCTCGATCACTTTGACACGCCCGAGGTCTTCTACCAGGATGGCGGCGAGGGCTTCTTGACGCGCACGACCATCGATGCCTTTGTCGAGTACGCCAAGTTCTGCTTTGCCGAGTTCACCGAGGTCAAGCACTGGTTTACCTTTAACGAGATTCCCGCAACCGCCGAGGGCAGCTTTATCGTTGGCAACTGGCCGCACGGCGAGAAGTATCGCCTGGACAAGGCCTTCCAGCTCATGCACAACATGATGGTGGCCCACGCCAAGGCTGTCGTCGCCTTCCATGAGGGCGGCTTTGAGGGCGAGATCGGCATTGTCCAGAACCTGGAGCCCAAGTATCCCCTCGACCCCAACAACGCCGCCGACTGCGAGGCAGCTCGCATGGCCGACGTCATCAACAACCGCTGGGTACTCGACGCCACCTTCCGCGGCCACTATGCAGCCGACACCATGGAAGCTGCGACCAAGCTGGCCCATATCGCCGGCGGCGAGCTCGACGTCCGCGACGAGGACATCGCCGCGCTGACCGCCGCGCTCCCCTTCAACGATTGCCTGGGCGTCAACACCTACAAGTGCCAGTTCCTGCGTGCCGCCGAGGGCGAAAACGACATCAACCACAATGGCACCGGCGACAAGGGCTCCTCGCGCTGGTTCCTCAAGGGCGTGGGCGAGTCATGCGTGCGCGAAGGCGTACCCACCACCGATTGGGACTGGATCATCTATCCCGAGGGCCTCTACGACCTGCTGCTCCGCATTAAGAACGATTACCCCAACTACAAGAAGATCTACATCACCGAGAACGGCATGGGCTATAAGGACGACTTCGAGGACGGCTTTATCGACGACGCCCCTCGCATCGACTACATGCGTCAGCATCTCGCGTGGATCCTCAAGGCGATCGACGGCGGCGTGAACGTCGACGGCTACTTTGTGTGGTCGCTGCAGGACCAGTTCTCCTGGACCAACGGCTATAACAAGCGCTACGGCCTGTTCTACATCGACTTTGAGACCCAGAAGCGCTATCCCAAGGCGAGCGCGTACTGGTACAAGAACGTCGCGGAGACCGGCCTGCTCATGGCCTAGTTTCCGCCGCATACCCCCTGTCGGCCGCATGCGAATCCCTCCACGGGTTCGCATGCGGCCTTTTTTTGGTGGGCTCGAGCGGATCATTCGTCTCGATCTGTAACATCTAGAAGGGATTTTCGGTCCTACCTGTTACAGATTTAGACGAACGGGTGGCCCGGGCCGAACAATCTCGATCTGTAACACGTAGCCCACTTTTAACCGTCTAACTGTTACAGATCGAGACAATAAGATAGTCAAATCCGAACTTTCCAAGCAGTTATAAAGCATGGTTTCTAGTTTTCGGTATCACGAACATACTTTCGGTATCATTTAATGATATTATGATATCGAAAGTATGTTCGTGATACCGAAAGGAGCCGCATGCGCCAGTTCGATTACACCACAGTCCCAGCGGAACTCGAAGCAACTCCAATCACCAACCTCCTCCTCTCGATACGCGAGCATAAAGGCCGTCAGCTTGCTCTGAGTCAAGTCAAACCCGAGCTTCTATCGTCCCTAATGGAGGAGGCTAAGATCCAAAGCACCCGGTCCTCCAACGGACTTGAAGGAATTGTTACCACCCAAAAAAGACTCAAAGCGATCATGGCGTATTCCGCCAAGCCAAGCTGCCGCGCAGAGGAAGAAATTGCTGGATACCGAGATGTGCTGTCGCTTATTCACGAGCAACACGATTCCATTCCCGTAACGCCATCGGTCATTCTGCAGTTGCATCGTGACCTCATGGCGCACACGGCAATCTCGTATGGAGGCCATTGGAAAGATAGCGATAACGAAATCGTCTCCATTGACGATCAAGGAAATCGATTTGTGCGCTTTAGGCCCCCTTCGGCCCTAGCAACCCCGGGACTTATTAAAGAAGCCTGCCAGTCCCTCAACGATGCTTTATCTCGCCAAGTTTGCGATCCCCTCCTTATATCGCTCCGCTTTATCTTCGATTTTGTTAGCATTCATCCCTTCAACGATGGCAATGGCAGGATGAGCCGGCTCCTTACAACGCTGCTGCTCGAAAAGACTGGATACGACGTTGCGCGTTACATCAGCATCGAACGACTTATTGAAGACAACAAAGCGCTTTACTACAACGCTCTCGCTGCAAGCTCCACTGGATGGAATGAAAATCAAAACACCGAAGTACCCTTTATCCGTTTCATGCTCGGAACAACCCTGGCCGCCTACCGACAGCTCGAGCAGCGTACCTTAATTGAATCAAGCACTCGTCCCATGTCGAAGCAAGCGCGCATCGCCGTTCTATTTCAACAGAGACCCGGCGTCATTAAGAAATCCGACATCCGATCCAACTGCCCCGATATCAGCGAGGTCACCGTTAAACGAACCCTCGGTCAGCTTGTTAGTTGCAGCGCAATCGAAAAAACAGGAGCGGGTCGTTCGACAGGCTACATACTCAAAGACGTCCATGCTCTAGAACTATTCTTGCAATCCACAATACCCGATAGCGAGGCCGCAATAACAAAAGAGGCTCCAAAGGATAAGCTCCTTGAACGTATAAACCACGCCGAGGATGAAAGCAAAGAGGGGCTCTATGAAGACTATGATTCATTCTCAAGGGACATAAAGACGAAATACGGAGTCTAGTCATATCTCAGAATAGCCTCATCCTTGTTGCTCAAAGTTATTTGCGCGTCATTGTAAAGCGGTACCCCCGCGCCGGCAGGGGGGGGCAGATGTATCGCCTGCCGATCCTGCTGGAGTCGGCAATCAGATAGCGCGTATCGACCTTGCTAAAGGCGAGCTGCTGGATGCGGCCCTCGTCCATGTTGGACGTGGACACGTCGCCGTCCAGAATACCGTTGGCGCCGATAAACGCCGCATCGATGCCCAGCGCGCGCAGGGTATCCTCGGCCGTGGGCCCCACAAAGGCGGCGGTGCGGCGGCGGTACATGCCGCCCACCAGGCACAGCTCGCAATCCTCGCGCGCCTCGAGCAGGCTAAAGGCCGAAAGCGAATTGGTCACATAGATGAAAGTCAGCTTGTCGGTGACTCGGAGAGCGCCAATGCGATCTCACGACGGTTGCGCTCATTGTCTCAATTAGATACTCAACGAAATACGGCCCCGCAGCTCAATAAGCTGCAGGGCCGTACTATACACCGACGAATCAACGACGGAGTGCATCCACTATTTGGCCAGCTCCTGAACGATCCAGTCAATTGCACCTTCGGGATCGTTGGTAAGGTCGATATACTCCTTGCCCCTTGTGGTGAGCAGTTTAATTCCAAGGCGATCGGTATCGGCCTTCATAGCGTCATAGTACATGCGTGCCTGGGGTACCAGAACAATCACGTTGTACTGATCCATCGTCTCATAGTGGCTTCCGTACGCACCGGACTGAGAAACCAGATCGATACCCTTAGCAGCGGCACCTTCGCGAAGAGCATTTGCCAAGAGAGTCGAAGTGCCGGCACCCTGGCAAAGCACAAGCACGCGGATCTGCTCCGCCTTGTCCTTTACCGCCTCGAGAGCTTTTGCGACATTTTCCTGTGCGGCAATAGCATCTGCATCCGAGGTTCCTGCAGTCTCCTTTGCAGACTCTTCCAAACAAAGCTGATGGTCATACGCCTTGCAGAACGGATAGTAAATCACAAAGTCAACGACCAACAGCACTGCCATCAATACGAGAGAACGCAGATCGAGACCCGTGGTGAGGAATGCACCGATTGGGCCGGGAAGCGCCCACGGCATGGTATACATGGGGGCGTTCATTCCAATGACGTCAATGAAAAATTTACCGATAATGGCGTTGACCATAGGAGCCACTAGGAAGGGCACGAACATATAGGGATTGAGAACAATCGGCATACCGAAGATAACGGGCTCGTTAACTCCAAAAATCACCGGGATAATCGATGCCTTGCCCATGGCTTTAAGCTGCTTGGAGCGCATAAACATGATCAGGATAATAGGAACGATGAACGTGCAGCCAGAACCGCCCAGACCGCCGATGAAGCTTGTAAAGTCCTGCGTGAGAGCAATTGACGGGTGTCCACCTGCTTGGAAAACCTCAAGATTGGTAACGGTATTGCCGTAGAGCGCAGCATTGATCGGACTCATGACAACCGAAGCACCGTGGATACCCATAAATTGGAAAAGTGCGACCGCGCCTTCGATAAGCGCCATGCCAGGATAGGTGTCAACCGCGGAGAACAGCGGCGAGATGAGAGCGGATACCAAATTGGCGAACGGCACAGCAAGCAGCTTGCGGCTCGCAAGATCGATAAAAGCGCACGCAAGGATCGAAAACCCAAATGCAAAGATATCGCGAAAACTCTGCGCAATAGAGCCAGGGACCTCTTTGGGGAGCTTGATCGTCACATTATGGCTAATGCACACCTTATAGATATTAACGGTCAAGAATGCGGCTACGAACGCAGCGAGAAAACCCTTGGTTCCCATATAGCCGGTTTCAAAAACAGATGTATCTGCTCCGCCAATCGAGACAACATCGTTCGTCACCGATAGCAAGAGCATGCCGCACATGGCACAAACCATGCACGAGGTGGGGTTGAGAGATTTACCCGAAGGCATGCGACGGTTCATCGACATGGCAAGTGAGCTCGCCGTGGTGCCGGCCACCATAATGCCAAGAAGTCCCATGGTATATGCATAGATTTTATTGAAGAAATCCAGCACCTCAGACGGAAGCGTGATGCCTACATAGGCAGGGAGCGTCGAAAGAAGAAGGAACAGGCTCGAGAACAGCACAATTGGCATATTCGAGAGAAAGCCATCCTTAATCGCCACCAGATAAATGTTCCTCGAGATTTTGTCGAAGAGAGGCTGGTGTTTTTCAAGGAATTTGACGATAGCGTCCATAACACATCCTTTCATGATTCCCGGGCACACAACGATTTATCCGGACTCAACCGTCGTCGTCCCCGTTTGTATCCACTTATGTAAGTGAATACGTTCTTGTGAGAAATGTAATATCATTTGCGCGATTTGTCATAACCAATTCTTTTTCCGCTTTGTCGATATGTCAAGAATTCAAATACTTATTCGGTGAACGGTAGTTGATTAATATAATGTTTTCCCAGCTAAAGGCTATTTTTTCCGAGCAGTACAATAAGTTTGCAACCGTTCACCGATTGGATATAACATATTGAATATATTGTTGTAACAATATTAGAGACAATGTCACAAGCCTGTCGTTCTAGTCAAAGGAAGTAACAATGCCCAAACGATTACTGAACATGTCCGCATCCGATTTTGCCGCCACGTCACCCATGGATCTAAAACAGGCAATTCTGGCTTCCGAGGGACGTACCATCATGGCGGAAAACGTACCCTCTTCCCAATTTCTCGGCGGCGTTACTAATGCAGAAATCGAACGTGCCGCAGGTGCCGACCTGCTTCTGTTTAACGCGCTCGATGTGTTCGATCCAGTTATTGCCGGTATTCCAGATGATCTCAATGAAAACCCGGTCACTTGGGTGAAGCGAGCATGCGGAAGGCCCATTGGCGTCAATCTGGAGCCAGTTGATAACGAGGCAGAGATGTCTGAATCCCGAACGGAAATCCCCATGGGTCGTCGCGTCTCTCCCAAGACCTTAGAAAAGGCTAACGAACTCGGATTTGATTTTATCTGCCTGACGGGCAACCCTGGAACCGGCGTCTCCAACGATGCAATCGCCCATTCGATTAAACTCTCCAAAGAGCATTTCAATGGCCTGGTCATAGCCGGAAAAATGCATGGAGCGGGCGTTGCGGAACCTGTCATGACGCTCGAAATTGCGCGCAAGTTTGTTGACCTCGGCGTCGATATCCTTCTCGTGCCAGCCCCCTACACCGTCCCTTGCTTCCAAGAAGCAGACCTGCGCGCCATCGTAGACTTTGTACGATCCCACAACGTAGGCAAGTCAATTGAAGAGAAGGTTCTCGTCATGGCGGCGAACGGGACGAGTCAAGACTCCTGCGACAGCGAGACCATTAAGAAAATAGGCCTTGCAGCAAAAGCAGCCGGTGCTGACCTCCAACATATCGGGGACTCCATGAACGGTATTTGCCTGCCCCAGAATATCTTCACGCTCGGACAAGCCCTTCGTGGATACAGGCATCAGATCGTCATGCTGAGCCGCTCTGTGATACGTTAAGGTTACCTTGCCCATGTTACATCCCGACTGAGGCAACCATCAGGTATAACCAACATGCAAACTGAGGCTCTAATGCTCGATACACACGAAAAACGGCCACTCTATTTACAGCTCACCGACGCGCTGCTCAAGCAGATCGTCGATGAATATCAAGCAGACGATAAACTTCCAACAGAAATGGAACTCTGCGACGAATACGCCGTAAGCAGAACAACCGTCCGACTTGCCATGAGTGAGCTGGAGCGTCGTGGAAGTATCTATCGAATCCAAGGTAAGGGGTCGTTTGTTGCACCGAAACGCGTTAGCGAGCTCAATTCACTTTTAGACTTTGACTTTGCAAGCCATTGCGATGGCGTTGATCCGGATGCCATCACCAAACATTTCGGCGGCCTCACATCAGGTCGTCCAATTTCCGTAATGATGCTCCAACAATTTGGATGTCAAAGTCGCGATGAAATTCAGCGTCTTGAATTGACCTACGAACTTGAAGGCAGCTTCATAGGCGCTGATACGTTCTTCATTTCAAAGTCGCGCGTTCCGAATAACCAGTTAGATTTTCAGGCATTTAGCAGAATCATGGACGACTTGTCCAAGTCTATCCAATCTGTTAGGGAAAGCTATAGAGCACGTCAGCTTAGCGATTCCGAAGCCAGTAATTATGGTGTTGCAAAACTTCCGGTCATCGAACTGACTCATTATGCTTACGACTCCGGAGGCAAACTAATCTCAATTGTCTGCCGCACCGTCTTAACTGGGCGAATCCCTTATCAAAACTTTATTTTCAAGTCCTAATGTTCTTTTTCTTTTGTCTCGATCTGTAACACGTAGCCGAGTTTTTAAGTCCTAACCGTTACAGATCGAGACAAACAAGGTAGACCCCGCCGAATTGTCTCAATCTGTAACACTAAGACCGGTTTTGGACGTCTAGATGTTACAGATTGAGATGAATGCACAGGCCAATATCCCCAATCTAAATCTGTAACAACTAGCTGAATTATTCGGTCCTAGCTGTTACAGATCGAGACAAACGGAATAGGCCGGGTCAAAAATCTCAATCTGCAACATCTGGTTGGTGGTTTCACCCCTACCTGTTACAGGCTGAGACGATTTGATAGTGGAATCCTCATTTGCGCGTCATATCGCGTAGCGCTGACGCGCTGGTTTCCACAATGACAGGAGGTAAAAGTCCTCCCGCATCGCCTGTTGGCAATCCCGTAGCGCTAGCTAGCAAATGACCTGCGTGTGCTCCTCGATGGCGACACGATCCTCGGCGGCGATACCCGGCTCGCACACCACGGCGTCCAAACTGTCCAGGCGGCAGAAGGTGTAGAAGTCGCGCTTGCCGATCTTGCTGGAGTCGGCGATGAGGTAGCGTGAATCGGCCTTGCTAAAGGCGAGCTGCTGGATGCGGCCCTCTTCCATGTTAGACGTAGACACGTCGCCGTCCAGAATGCCGTTTGCGCCGATAAAGGCTGCGTCGATCCCCAGTGCGCGCAAGGTGTCCTCGGCCGTGGGGCCCACAAAGGCGGCAGTGCGGCGACGGTACATACCGCCCACGAGACACAGGTCGCAGTCTTCGCGCGCCTCGAGCAGATTAAACACCGAAAGCGAATTAGTCACGATGCGTAGGCGGCACGCCGGCAGCATCGAGGCCATCTGCTCAACTGTAGTGCCCGTCCCCAAAAAGATGGTCGAGCCCTCCTCGATGAGCCCAACGGCGCGGCGCGCGATCTGCAGCTTTTCCTCGGCATGCTTAGTGCGCTTTTCACTGTGCGAATACTCATGGCGCAACATAGCGTGCGGGCGACTCTGCGCACTACGGGCGCCGCCGTGCACGCGCTCGATCTCGCCTAGGCTCGCAAGCTCCTCAAGGTCGCGACGGATCGTCATGTCCGAGACACCTAACGCATCCGAAATCTCCTTAACCGAAACCGTGCCCTGCTCATCGAGCAGCTGGCGAACCCTATCCTGTCGCTCTGCCTTAATCACGATGAATCCTCGCCGTTCTATGCGTGCATATCATTCAAACAGTAACGAACAAATTGTATCAGACCCGTGCGCGTCAAAAATGAACGCCCGCACAGCTCCAATCATCACTTTTTTGAGAAAAATACCCCCTGCTTTAGTGGGGTGTAGTGATAATCTCGCCTGTTCGCGCTACAGTTTGTCGGAAATACCTCGATGTTAGGAACCAAATGATCACTTCCGAGCTTTTCGGCACCGCGCCGTGCGGTACCCCCGTTCATCGTTACACCCTCAACGGGCCCGAGATCTGCGTTCGCATTATGGACTATGGCGCCACCGTGCTTGGTATCGACGTGCCCGACATTCCCGGCAACGTGCGCGATGTGGTGCTGGGCTTCGATAAGCTCGAGGATTACTTTGACAACCCCGCCTGCTTTGGCGCGACCATCGGCCCCGTGGCAAACCGCACCGCGGGCGCCACGATCACCATCGACGGTACGGACTGGCATATGCCCGCCAACGAGGGCGCCAACAACCTGCACAGCGATCTTGAGCACGGTCTGCATAAACGCGTGTGGGACGTTGAGCTCGACGAGACTCACAACGCCGTGCGCATGACCACCTCGCTTGAGGATGGCGAACTGGGCCTTCCCGGCAAACGCACCTTTACGGCCGTGTTTACCGTTACACGCACCGGCGTCTTTCGCATCGAGTATGGCTGCGAGAGCGACCGCGCCACCTACGTGTCCATGACCAACCACACATACTTTAACCTTGCCGGCCATAACGCCGGCATGGACTGCGAGCACTTCTTTGTTGCCAACGCTGCCCACTACCTGCCCATCAACGAGCAGAATATCCCCACCGGCGAGATCGCTCCGGTCGAGGGAACACCGTTTGACTTTCGCGAGCTGCGCCCCGTCGCTCCCGGCATGGAGGCCGACGACCCGCAGATTAAGCAGGCCCGTGGCTACGATCACTGTCTGTGCATCGATGGCTATCAGTACGGCCGCAATCTCCGCCGCGCGATGCACGTCGAGGAGATGTGGACCGGCCGCGAGCTGGACTACTACACCACTGCCCCGGGCGTGCAGCTCTACACCGGCAACTGGCTGGGCGACGAGCACGCCAAGGACGATGCTAACTATGGCTGGGGCGCCGGCTTTGCTCTCGAGGCCGAGATGTACCCCGACACGCCGCACCAGCCGTTGTTCCCGCAGGGCATTGTGGGCCCGGGTCACCCCTACAGCAATGTGATCGAGTACCACTTTATGAGGCACTAAGCCCACAATGCAACATATTGCACAGCAACGCCCGCCGGCACCACCGCCGACGGGCGTTTTTCATCTTTTGGGCGCATTTTCGCTGTGACTATATGAGTGGCATATCAAAACTATGCCCATTTACTACGTTTAGCCCGGGATGCTCGAGCATGCACCGGTTTTTGTTAAATTCGCGAGCCGTCTACCTGCAGTTTTGTTTTTCTCAAATTCGACATGCTCGGCGATAGCCGATCAAACGTAGTAAATGGGCATAGTTTTTAACAGGCGGCATCGCACGCGTCCCTCGCAAGGGCAAAATGATCCGTTTTCCTCCGTCCCCAAGGGATCAGTTGAACAGATTGCCGATGGGATCGGGGGCGGAACTGGGGAGATGGCGGATTTCTAGCTCTATACCGAGCTTTTGCAACTCTTTGAAGGCGGCGATGTCTGTATCGCCTACGGCAACGGCAGGCGTTGCAGAGCGCTTGCCCTCCCCCGCCCGCATATGGCCGATACTAATCTTGGTTATTGGCACACCGCCCTTAACCAGCGCGAGCGCATCGGAGGGTGAGGCCACCATGATCAGAATCAATTGGCGAGGCGTTGCGGTATGAATGATGTCGATGGCCTTTTGTACCGAGAAAAACCGCGTCCAAACGCCTTCTGGCGCCGCCACCCTCATGGGTGCCCATTGGCGCGAATCTGCCGCGATCTCATCGTTGACGATTAGGACAAGGTTGGAACCCACGGCTTCGTTCCACAGCTCAACGTCTTGTCCGTAAATGAAACGGTCGTCGATACGTGTGAGAAGGATCTTGGGTTGAGCCATGGCTGCCCCATTCTGTTTGAGACCCATACGAGCGGGACGTCGACCACCAACTCAACAGCTGGTCAAGCGCCAGATGGACGCCGCAGACATCACGCCTCTAATATTAGTGCATTTAAAGTGAGAAAAGCCGTCAGAACACTTGCGCGGATTTGCGATGTCCCGTATCATAGACAGCCGTTGACGCCTCAGTTGCGCCATCACATGGCCGCCAGCGTAGCTCAGTTGGTAGAGCACCGCTCTCGTAAAGCGGGGGTCACCGGTTCGAGCCCGGTCGCTGGCTCCATTGCACAAGATAGCCGCCTTCGGGCGGCTTTTTTGTTGCTGATTTCGGGCGCGCTTCCGCCAATCCAAGCACAACGCCGCCGGAAACTCTCCTACTCAACAAAAGCCCCGCCAACCGCAATCCCCAAAGGAACCGCGTTCAGCGGGGCCCAAGCGAGCTCCCCCAAGGGATAACGCTCGCAACACGAACAGCTCAGCCGAGCAGCGCGCTACTCCTCCCAGTAAGCATCTGCAAGCAGCTTAAAGCAAATCTTCTTGACCGGCTGCGCGCCATCGCCCGGGAACTCGAGCGTGGGCATGTGAGGCTCGCCGGCAACAAACAGCGCAAACTTGTCGTCAGCAAGATCGCCGGCGATCGAGGCGTCGGAATCGACCAGATCGTAGTCGTCCTTCTCGTCGAACTCCTGGACCAGCGTCAGGCTGCCCGTGGCAACCTTAAAGGCCTCGCGACCCTCGACGTCGATCTGCAGGTCGTGATAGCGCTGATGCGTCTCATAGTGAGCCTCGGCTTCGGGACGCGTCGTGGGAGCCATGACGTTCGCAAAGACCTTGTCGCCCAGAATCGGATGGCTGCCGACCTCGAGCTTCGCCGGATCGTTCTCCTCGAGCCAATCGATCAGCACGTCGAGGCCCTTGAGCATTCCACGGTACTCCTCGATATCGCCCAATGCACCGTAAATCATCTAAATCCCCTCTCGGATCGTTTCTTTGGCGGCTACTCGGCAAACGCATTACCGACGCTGTTGCCACCCACATGCGTCTCGACCAGGGTAAGGTCGGGATTGAACACGACAGTGTCGGCGTCGCGCCCCGGCATAATGCTACTGCACCTGTCGTCGACATGAGCTAGCAACCGATGCCGGGGCCGCAGCACAAGCTCCTACAGCTCGGTCACGACAACGCCGTTGTAAACCTCGTCCCAACGATCCATAACCAAGTGGCCAGTCATGGGATCCATGGCATTGAGCTTGCCGCAGGTGTTGGCGGTACGCAGCACCGTCTCGTCGTCGGCTCCGGCAGCAATCGCATGTGCGAAGCCGGCAATGGTCGAATCGCCAGAGCCCGTAGCGTTAACGGCGGGGATATCGGGGGTCTTGGCGCGGAACGCACGGCCGTTATGGAAACCAACGGAGCCGGCAGCGCCCATAGATACGACGACCCAGGGGATATCGGAGAAGCGGGCGTCAGAGGCGAGCGCGGAACGGAGCTCGTCCACATCGTCGGTGGTAAAGCTCGTGCCCAGAAGGCCGTTAATTTCGGTCAGGTTAGGCTTAACCAGCTCAGGCTTGACCTCGGACTTGAGCGCAGCCTCGAGCGAGGCGCCCGAGGTATCGAGCAGCACCTTGGCGCCGGCGTTCTCTGCAATGCCCGTGATCTTAGCGTAGTAGCCCGCCTCGACGCCGCGGGGCAGCGAACCCGAGATGGTAACGACATCGGCCTTGCTCGCAAGCTCGGCGAACTTGGCGGTAAAGGCATCGAGCTCCTCGGGGGCAATCGTCGGGCCGCTCTCGAGCAGCTCGGTCTGGTTGCCGGCGTGGAGGATGTTGAGACAAATGCGAGTCTCGCCCTTGATGGGCACAAAATCATTCTTAATGCCGTTAGCATCCATGAGCTCGGCCATATAGGCGCCCATATGACCACCAAGCAAGCCGGTTGCCACGACATCGTCGCCCAGCTGGCCCAGGACGCGGGCCACGTTGAGGCCCTTACCGCCGGCGGTCTTTTCGGGCGTCACGCGGTTGACGTCGTCGATAATGAGCTCATCGAGCTGATAGCGCGTATCGACGGACGGGTTCATCGTAACGGTGAGGATCATTTCTAGCTCCTTATCTCGCAGGCTCCTTATGCCTTGCAAAACGAATTGGCTACATGCGACTACAGAATCTCGATTGTGAACGAGCGCACGATGGTTTCTTTGGGCTTGGCGATAAGGCAGCCGCGCTTGTGCTCAAGCACGTCGTCCTCATCGGAGCAGGTCGAAAGACCGCCCCAGGGCTCAACTGCCACAAAATCACCCTCGGGCTTGCTCCACACAATGAGGTACGGGAAGCCCTCAAAGCTCAGGCGAACACCCTTGTCCTCGCCCTTTTTGGAAAGCGTGACCTGACGGCTCTCGAGCACGTCAAAGATGGTCTCCGCAAAATCGAAGAGCTCATGTGACAGAGGCAGCGTCTTTCCCACCATGGGGTTCTTGGAGCGGTTGGTCACGTCAATCAAGCCAGTCGAGGGGACGGCAGCGCAAAGCTCAGCAGCCTCGTCTTTCTCAAAACGCAACTCGTAGTCCGTATAGGCCTCGCCCTCATCGAGCGGGCACCTAAAGCCGGGGTGTCCACCGATAAAGAAAGGCATGTCCTCGGTGCCCTCGTTGGTAACCTCATAGGAGACGCGCACGGCGGCGTCCTCGAGCGTATAGCGGGCGACAAGCTTAAACGGATACGGATAATCGCTCAGCAGCGCGGCGTTATCCTCCGAAGCCAGGCACATCGCCAGCTCGTTCTCGCTCTGGCTCAGCAGCTTCCACTCCTGTTTGCGCGCAAACCCATGGCGGGCGAGCTTCACATGATGTCCGGCAAACGTCATGGCACTGTTATCGCGCAAACCTCCGCAAATCGGGAAGCAAATCGGTGCCTGGCCGGACCACACGGCGGGATCGCCCTGCCACAAGTACTCGCGACCTCCAGCCTCAATCGAGGTAAACGAACCACCGGCCGTGGAGACCTTGATAGAAATCGAATCGTTGGAGAGAGCGTATTCCATTGTCCATCCTTTCGAACAACTGCTTTTTGCTCGCAAGAACCCGTCTCGGCCCTGACCAAAGGACAAACCCGCACGTTCATCGATGCGTCCGGTTTCCCAGCCATGCAACGGGGTACCATACAGACATTGATGCAATTACAGCTGAAAGGCCTTCTTATGCGAACCATCATCCTTTATGCCTCACACCACCACGGCAATACGAAAAAGCTCGTGGACGCCATCGTCGAGGCGCACCCCGAGATCGATACCCTCGACGTGAAGTCACTCGGTAAAAACGAGTACCCCGACCTGCACGAATACCATCTGATCGGTGTCGCCACGGGCATCTATTACTCCGAGATCGACAAGGACATGGCACGCGTGCTCACGAACGTGCTGCAGCCGCAGGACAAGGTGTTTGGCCTTATGACCTACGGTGGCAAAAACAAGTGGTACGGCAAGGATATCGATGGCATCTGCCGCATGAGGCAGGCCATCTTTATGGGCGTCTACGGCTGTCCCGGCTTTGATACGTGGGGGCCGTTCAAACTCACCGGCGGCGTCCAGAAGGGACACCCGACCGCTGAGGAAATTAAGGGCGCCGTCGACTTCTTCGACAAGATCGAAGACGAGTATGGCGACATCATCGTCGAAGAGTACGCCAAGCGCGAGAAGCGTCTAGCATACGAAAAGGAGCATCCCGCGGGGGGTCTTGTGGCCGGCGTCAAGCGCACGGCAAAGAAGATCGTTAACAAGCTGTAACTGTTAAGGTGCTTTTGAGCGTTTAACCCATACGGCGGGTCCGAGCAGATTCGGGCCCGCCGTCTTTTTCTATCGTTAATCGGTAAAGGCGTTGCCGACGCTCTGGCCGCCAACATACGTCTCGACGAGGGTGAGCTCATGGTCGAACACGACAAAGTCGGCGTCGCGACCCGGCATGATGCTGCCGCACTTATCCTCGATGTGCGCAGAGCGAGCCGGCACCTCGGTTGCCATGCGAATGGCGATATCAGCGCTGGCGATGCCCCAATCGACAATGTTCTTGACGCCCTGGGCAAGCGTGAGCACCGAGCCGGCAATGCTTTTGCCGTCGGCGAGCCAGCACAGGTTGTCCTTCATGATGACGTCCATGCCACCACTGGTGTAGCTGCCCTCGGGCATGCCGCCGCAGCCCAGGCAGTCGGTGATGAGCACCGTGTGCTGCCAGCCCTTTGCCTGCAGCAGTGCCTTGATGGCGGCAGGGTTTACGTGCTTGCCGTCACAGATGATCTCGGCGTAGGTCTCGGGCGTGGACATGGCAGCACCCACGACACCGGGCTCACGGTGATGCAGACCGCGCTGGCCGTTATAGGTATGCGTAAAGCAGCTGGCACCGGCATTGATAGCGGCGATGCACTCATCGTAGGTGGCGTCGGAGTGACCGATGCTGGTCACCACGCCCTTGGCGTTCAGGGCAGCCGCATAAGCAGCGGCACCGTCGCGCTCGGCGGCCATGGCGCTCTTAACGATGCGACCGCCCGCAGCCTCCTGCCACTGGTCGAAAACCTCCTCGGAGGGGTCAATCAGGTAAGCGGGGTTCTGCGCGCCCACGTGCTTCATGGTAAAGAAGGGGCCCTCCAGGTAGATGCCCTGAATGCGGGCACCGCAGAAGTCGGGGCCGCGGCCCTCGTCCGCCTTGGCGATAGCAGCGCAGGCGTCCTTGATCTGTTCGACGCCATCGGTGAACGTCGTGGGCAGCCAGCTGGTGGTACCGCGACGGGCGAGCTCGGTTGAGCTGATATCGATGCCCTCGGGATCGTTATCGGTAGTTGAGTGGTTGTAGAAGCCATGGATGTGAGTATCGACCATACCCGGTGCGATCCACGATCCCGTGTAGTCCTTAATCTCGCAAGAGGGCTCGTCGGCCTGCCAGGCGCCAAAAACGCCATCCTCGACCATAAGATAGCCGCCCAGTTGCGGGCCTGCCGGCAAGAAGAACTTGTCAGCCTTAATTGCGTACGTGCTCATATGCACTCCTCGCTTCTAAAGCAGTTGACTGTGGTAATGCTTATACCCAGCTCACGTAAAACAAAAAGCGCCCGCCCGCCGTTATGAGCGGACGGGCGCCCTTACAGGGGGACGCGATTAAGCGGTGAAGGGGTGAATCGTCACGCCCTTAACCACGCGGTTGACCGTGCCGGTGGGGCTCGGCGTATCGGGCGTGTTGCCCACGCGGACGGAGTTGAGCAGGCTGATAGCCTGGGCAAACATCACGAACGGCAGAGCAAGGTAACCCTCGGGAAGTGCCTCGTAGCCCTTAAAGGTGAAGGACTCACCCTCATAGACGGTGGCACCTTCCTGCTGAACGGCGATGGTGTGCTGAGCGATCTCGTCGCCACCGATCTCGTTGAGGATGTCGATGTCGTACTGACGGGTGTAGGCGTCGTTGTTGACGAACACGAAGACGAGCGTCTTATCGTCGACGAAGGACTTAGGTCCGTGACGATAGCCCATGGAGGTGTCGTAGGAAGTAGCGACCAGACCGTGAGCGAGCTCGAGGATCTTGAGCTGGCTCTCCTGAGCAAGGCCACCGAAGGAGCCAGAACCCAAGTAGGTCACGCGGTTGAAATCGCCAGCCAGGTAATCGGCGATCTCGGGCTCACGGGAGATGACCTCCTCGCCCATCTTGGCAATCGTCTCGACCCACTCGGCCTTCTGCTCGTCAGAGGCAGTGTCGAAAATAAGGGTGGAGAGCAGGGTCATGCAGGAATAAGAACCGGTCATGGCGAAGCCCTTGTCGTTGGCGCGCGGAATGAGCAGCGTCAGCGCATTGGGATCATCGGCAGACTCGACGGCAAGCTTGCCCTCGGGAGCGCAGGTGATGTTGAGGAACTTGACGTTGTGGACGAGCTCCTTGGCAACGGCAACGGCGGCAAGGCTCTCGGGGCTGTTGCCAGAGCGGGCAAAGGAAACCACGAGCGTGGGATCCTCGGCGCGCAGGAAGTCGCGCGGGGCGCTCACGATGTCGGTCGTGGCGATGGGCTTAAAGTCGTAGAGATCAGTGTTGCCAGCGTGACGCAGGTACGGGGCGCAGGTATCGCCAACGTAGTCGGACGTACCGGCACCGGTGAAGACAACGGACAGACGACCCTCGCCCATAGCGCGAGCCTCGGCCAGGAAGGCCTCGATGGCCTCCTTGTTCTCGCGATAGATGTTGAGCGTATCACGCCAAAGCTCGGGCTGCTGAGCAATCTCGGCCGTGGTGATCTGGGCGCCGAGCTCGGTGAGCTCCTCGACACTCTTCTCGAACATTTCTAATACCTCTCTCTAGAAGTAATCCTCTGACGTGCAATTATACACTTCGGTTGGTTATCTGGTAGTAACCAGTTAAATGCAAAGAATCACCATATGGAAACGATGCGAGCACTAGTTACTGCGCTGGTGGTAAACCTTGTATTTAAACTGATCGGCACGAGCAACCGAAAGTGTGTACTCCACTACCTCGTTTGACTCGTTATACGTAGTCCTGACCAAATCGAGCACAGGCGAGCCCTCGACAATTCCCAAAAGGTGGGCATCGGTGGGACGGGCTATGCTCGCATAGAACTCCTCTTCGGCCACGCGAATCTTTTGCTGAAAGTCCTGCTCAATCACATCGTAAAGCGGCTTACGCTCCAGCAGCGGTCGCTTTAGGGACAGAAATTGACGAACCGGTAGATAGCTGCGTTCGACCATCATGGGCATGTTGTCGGCAGAGCGAAGACGCTTGAGCTTAAAAATGCGATCACCGATGCGCAATCCCATATGCTCGGCCAGATTCTTATCGGCCTCCATCTCGCAAAACTCGAGAATCGTGGTCTCGGGTTCTCGACCCATCGCGCGCATCTGCTCGGTAAAGCTGTAGGACTGCATAAGATTGGTTGCTTTTGCCGAACGGTCGGTCACAAAGGTACCGCGACCGTGCTGCCGAACCACCAGTCCTAAACGCTCCAGTTCCTGCAGAGCCAGGCGTACCGTAGTGCGCGAGAGACCATAGCGCTCCGAAAGTTCGCGCTCGGAAGGAATCATGTCACCGGCGCGATATTCATGGTCAATCTTTTCGGTCAGAATATCGACCAGCTGATCGTACAGCGGTTGCTTACGCGCTCCGATCGCCATCCTATCCTCCCTTTTGCTCGAATTCGGCTAACTACCTAGGGTGTTATGCATTATCTGTCTGCCACACCCGAATCATTAAGAAAACAAAAGCCGCGCGCTCTTTCGAGCACGCGGCTTTTAACATACACATGGCTTAAGGGGTCGGGGTGTGAGCCGCGTAGGGACACACCCCTCAAGCTAGAGCCTTACCAGATGCTCGGCCAGAGACCAAGCGGGCCAGCGCCCAGGATGCCAAGGACGAAGAGCAGGAGAATGCCCTTGGTCGGGGTCCAGCTGTGCTTAGCGAACATGTAGTAAAGCAGCAGCGTAAGCATAAGCGGGACGAGCTTCGGGACGATGGTGTTGAGGGTGTCGGCAACAGAGAAGTTGACCGGATCCTCGGTAACGGTGCCGTAGGTCACGGACTCCATGCCGTTACCCAGATCGGTGACGCCGCACTCGACAGCGTTGCCGTCGGCATCGGAAGCGGTAAGGGCGTTGCCGTCCTTATCGGTCATGGCGATGGTACCGGCCTCAGCGGTCTCGGTATCGATGCCCTCCATACCGGTGAAGTTCTCGGCCTCCTTCTCGGAGACGATCACGGTAGTAGCGGAGAGACCACGGGTGGTGCCGTTGGGGATCTGGAGGTTGATCTGGGTGCCACCCATGGTGACGACCAGGCAACCGACGACGAAGACGCCCATGATGGAAGCGGCACGCGTGAAGGCCTGCATGTTGGCGGTCAGAGCGTCAATAGCGCTGGTGCCAAGCTTGTAGGACCAGTTCATGAGCCAGAAGCGCAGAGCGAACTGGACGACGTTGAAGATCACCAGGAAGATGATCGGTGCAGCGGCGTTGCCGTTGATGGCCATGTTGGAGGTGATGCCGGCCGTGATAGGCACGAGCGTCAGCCAGAACAGGGCGTCACCGATACCACCGAGCGGGCCCATTGCGGCGACGCGGACGGCGCGGATCGTGGGGATGTCAACCTTGTTCTGCTCGAGCGAAAGCACGATGCCCATAACAAAGGTGACAAGGAACGGGTGGGTGTTGAAGAACTCCAGGTTGTGGCTCATGGAAGCCGCGAGGTCGTTCTTGTTGGTGTGGATCTTCTCCAGACCGGGGATGATGGAGTAAAGCCAGCCAGCGGCCTGCATGCGCTCGTAGTTGAACGATGCCTGCAGGAAGCAGGAGCGCCAAGCCATCTTGTTGAGGGTCTTCTGGTCGAGCTGCGGAGCAGGAGTGAGATCCTCGTAGTGCTCCGGGATCACATACTCATTAGATGCCATCTTCGAAGTCACCTCCGTCAGAAACAGCTGCACCCTTCAGCTCGGTCTGCTGCTGGAAGTCCCAGAAAGCGATGCCGAAGCCGATGAGAGCGAGGATGAGCAGAGCAGGGGTTGCCAGCGAATCGTTGGCAACGGTGATGAGCGCGAGGCCAAAGCCCATGAGGAAGAAGCCCCACATATCGCGGTTCATCATAACCTTGAGCAGGACGGCGAAGCCGACGAAGCGCATCATGCCGCCTGCAGCGGAGAGACCGGTCTGCAGCCAAGTCGGGATGGCAGAAGCGATGGTCTGACCGATGGTAGCGCCAGCGATGAAGAACAGGGTGACGACGACAGCGAAGATCAGGCCGAGCAGAGCCATGGCGAAGTAGTTCAGGCGCTCGATGCCCTTGGTGTCCGCGTTGTGAGCCATGTTATCGGCCGTGGACATAAGCGGGGACATAAGCGTGAAGACCAGGGTAACGCCAAGCTGGCCAAGCAGAGCGAACGGAATGGCGAGGCCGACTGCCGCGTTGGGCTCGAGGCCCGTGGCGATAGCGAGAATGGCTGCCATGATGCCGCCGATGACGGCGTTAGGCGGCTGAGCACCTCCGATCGGCATGTTGCCGATCGTCATGAGCTGATAGGTACCACCCACGAGAAGACCGGTGTTAAGGTCGCCAAGGATAAGACCGATGACGGCGCCGGTGACGATGGGCTGATAGAGAGACTCGAGGAAGTCAAACTGGTCGATTGCCGCGATGAACGTGACGACGAAGACCAGAGCGATCTGGATGATCGAGTATTCCATCTTGCTCCTCCTTTCAAAATGTATGTACGCACTTTGGATTTCACGTACAGAACGTCAGGGTTTCACTCCTGACAACGTGGATCACGAGGATTACGAGAAGAGCTTGCTCGTGTCCTCAACAGGCGTGCTCGGAACGCGCCTGATCTCCAACTCCACCCCCAATTCCTGCAGCTCTTTAAACGCAGCGACATCCTCGTCGTTAACTGCGACGGAGGTGGCGACTTGGCGCTTTCCTTCCGACATGTGCATGTTGCCGATGTTTACCTTCTTTATAGGCACACCGCCCTTGACGAGCGTAAGCACGTCTTCCGGTGTTTCGGCCACGATGAAGATCTTCTGGCGCGGGCTCGCCTTGCCAATGACGTCGATGGTCTTCTGCAGAGAGAAGAAACGCGTAGCGACGCCGGCGGGAGCGGCCATCTTCATGAGGTTCTGGCGCATGGTGTTGGACGCCACGTCGTCGTTGGCGACGAGGATGAGGTTGGAGCCCAGGGTGGAGTTCCACTGGGTGGCAACCTGACCATGAACCAGTCGGTTATCGATGCGGGTAAGAAGAATGTTGGGTTCTGCCATGTTGATCAGCTTCCTTTCGTTATTTGCTGACGACAGTTACTTGATCTCCTGAATCGCGTAACGCGAAACATCTACGACGGCTCCGGATCGGACTTTGATCTGGACCTTCTCGCCTTCGATGCCTTTGACGGTTCCGTAGATACCGCCGGCGAAAAGAACCTCTTGACCCGGCTTGAGCTCGGTGTGCAGCTCCTTGAAGTACTTCTGCTTCTTCTTCATGTTGATTTGCGACCAGATGGTGTAAATCAAGCCCATGATGACAAGCAGGCCTAAAAGGGCGACCGAGGAGCTCAGGACGTTGGCTCCGAAATCGGCCATTAGATGCCGTCCTCGTCGCCGAAGATATCCTCTTCCTCGGAGCCGGCAACGGATGCGACCGTCTGGGCGGTGACGCCCGTCTGTCCAACGGTCACGGCCTGCTCGCCAAGCTCGGCGAGCGTGGCATTGCCTCGGAGGAACAGAAGCTCAATAACCATGGGAAGGTTGGTGCCAGTCAGAACCTCGACGTTGTCGACATCCTGGGCAATCATCATCGACTGGTTGAACGGGGTGCCGCCAAGCAGGTCGGTAAAGACGAGCACGCCATCGCACTCCTCGCGCATGGCGGTAATAGCGGCGCGGAGATCCTCACCGTAGGATGCGGCCTGGTCGCCCTCAAAAGGAACGACGGTAAAAGCAGGCTGGTCGCCGGCAACCATCGCGATAGCGCTTGCAAGGCCGGGTGCGAACTGTCCATGACCGGTAAGAATAAAGCCAACCATTCAAATTTCCCTTCCGAAGGTGTGTACAATCTGAGTCCGATGATTTTCGGAAGCCAGCGGGCGCTCGCCCTTAAAGCTTCTTGGAAAGCGTTCTTTGAAGACCAGTGGTTTCTAAACTGGTAGTAACCACGTGACGTGTTGTTGTCACTATATCACCCCAGAAGAGGTCGCTTTCCTTGATTCATACGGTAAAACGTTTTTGCACCGCTCACGGTGATAAATCGACCGTTTACCGGTCGTTAACACTTCTACCTGCGGTTTTGAAACCGTTTCGAAATGCTTTGGCAAAAGATCGGATCTTTTCCTGTGTCTAAACAACGCAGGGCGGCTAAAAATAGCGTGAAGAAAAATTGCAGGTCATTGTGAAGATATGTGAATTGGTCTTTTTGACTTAATACCAGTTAGAACCAGTTTTGAGATTATCGGTGAACGGTAGTTTTCGACCGTTCACCGGTTACTTGCAATCGTTTGCAGTTGTTTTCCCAGATGAATTAGGGAAGCGCGATGGAGCGCTTGCGCGATCACGGGAAGTTTTTGGCATTTGTCCTCATCCCCCGAACGCCAAACTCCGGCATCCAAAATGAGCTAATAGCTCACGCTAATCGTTTTCAATCATTACTTACTCAGTATACGTAATTATTTATCGTTTATCGTTAATTTTGATATGATACAAGTATCATCCAAAACGCCGATTGGAGAGGTTATGGTCTACCGAAACGCATCTATATCGAATGAAACCATCAGCCGCGAACAGACGATAGCCAAACTGAGGAAGCTCGCTCGCATCTGCAAATGGGCCACAATCTGCATTACCACAGCGCTCGCTCTGGGACTCCTCGCAGTCATTGCGATTGACCTTCTACTTATATTGCCCGGCCTCTCCCAAGGGTCGTGCCTCCAATCCGTAGAACTTCAAGCCGGCGAAGGGCCGTGCCTGGCTATTGTCGGTACCGATGCGCAGGCCCCACTTATGCTCGTCGCACACGATGGCCACACTGCCATAGGGAGCCTCTTGATAACATGCCTCGCGCTTACCATCGCGATAAGCGTGCGCAGGCTTTTCTTCAACATTGAAAAGGAAGGCAGGCCCTTTGACCTTGAATGTAACCAGACACTTCGTCGAGTAGGACATTTATTCCTTATCGGCGGCGTTGCCGTGAGGCTTCTTGGTGCCGTAATCACGGGAATGATACTCTTAGGATTTGGCGGCAGCTTTACGGATGCGTTCGCCGGCCAGTTATTCGAGCCCTCCATGCTCTTTGCAGGCCTGATTATTTGCCTGATTGCCAGCATCTTCCGCTACGGGTATATCCTGCAAAAACAAGATGACGAGTTGCTCTAGGAGGAATCCATGATTATTCTGCGGCTTGACCGCATGCTCGCCGAACGCAAGATCTCATCCAAAGAGCTTGCGGAACGCGTGGGCATCTCCCAGGTCAATATGTCACGCATTAAGACGGGCAAGGTTTCTGCCATACGTTTTTCAACTCTTGACGCGATATGTCGGGCACTCGACTGCCAACCGGGCGATGTACTGGAATATATGCCTGACGATGAAGCCGATAACCTTTTTGGACGTAAAGATTGATAGGCATAATTTAGCCACCAGCGCCTAAACGCAAATAGCCCGCTAGAACAACATCTGAACTGCGTCCCAAATCTTGGACGCCCTAAATAGCGACTAGGCCGCGAGGGCCTGATTCCGGAACTCCTCCGGGGT
>NZ_CAXYLS010000012.1:0-61772 GCF_964283865.1 Collinsella aerofaciens
CGCCTTTAGACGCGTGCCGGAAATCCAAGGGTTATACCCTAAGAGCAAACCACCCCTTTTAGGGGTGGTTTTGATTTTGCTCGCCAAATGGGTCGCCAAATACGTCACCAAATTTCGAGTTTTTGATCTTCTGGGATGCTTCTCAGTAGCCATCCGAGAAAACTCTCATCTTCTCTGTTTGCATACACATATCTTTCAAGGATTCGTGCCGCGGTTACATGGGGCTCGGCAAGGCACGACCGCAACATGTTGGTCAAGCATAATCTTTTGGATTCTTTTGGCGTGAGCGGCTTGGTTTTGGTAGGATTTGTCAGCGGCTTGACTAAGGGGGTTTTATAACTGCCATGCAGGTAGCCGTGTTGGTAACGTTTTACCGACTTGCCAAGAACCCCTCATAATTAATGCGTCTGCAAAATGACCAATTGCTTTGACCTGCTGAAACACTATATGTTGTGTTTGAACTAAAAAAAGAATACAGGATATAGGTGCCTCTTTGTCGTATGATAGATGGCGGACAGAGAACGAGGACCTTATTTGCCCCATTTGGATAGATCTTTGAGCCGCTTGATCGGCCGCGAGGATTGTCCGCATGAGGACCTATGGTTTATCGAGAACACAGATTGCGCGACGGCGCCGCAAGACAGGGGCAAGCCCTGCCGGGCATCGTTTGGCTCTGAAGCGCAATGAGACTACGACGCGAAAGAGGCAAGAGGATGAAGATCATCAAGCGCAGCGGCACCGAGGTTGTCTTTGACATCGATAAGATTGTCAATGCGATTCGCGCCGCAAACTTGGAGGTCGAGGAGAGCTCTCGTCTAACCGACCGCCAGGTGGTTTATGCGGCGCAAAACGTCGCCGAGGCATGCGAGAACGCGGGCCACACCGTTTCGGTCGAGGAGATCCAGGATTTGGTCGAGGACGAGATCATGCGTCTCGACTGCTACGAGGTCGCCCGCCACTACATCATCTATCGCTATGTCCAGAGCCTGAAGCGCCAGAAGAACACGACCGACGACAAGATTCTGTCGCTGATCGAGTGCAATAACGAAGAGGTCAAGCAGGAGAACTCTAACAAGAACCCGACCGTCAACTCCGTTCAGCGCGACTACATGGCCGGCGAGATTTCCAAGGACCTGACTCAGCGCGTGCTGCTGCCCCAGGAGATCGTGGATGCCCACAACGAGGGCCTGATCCACTTCCACGATTCCGACTACTTTGCCCAGCACATGCATAACTGCGACCTGGTGAACCTGGAGGATATGCTTCAGAACGGCACCGTTATCTCGGGCACGCTGATCGAGAAGCCGCACAGCTTCTCGACTGCCTGCAACATCGCGACGCAGATTATCGCCCAGGTTGCTTCCTCCCAGTACGGCGGCCAGTCTATTTCGCTGACCCATCTTGCCCCGTTTGTTGAGGTGAGCCGTCAAAAGATTCGCGGCGAGGTCGCTCGCGAGCTTGAGGAGCTCGGTGTTTCGGCATCTGCCGAAAAGGTCCGTGAGGTCGTTGAGGACCGTCTGCGCGATGAGATCCGTCGCGGCGTCCAGACGATTCAGTATCAGGTCGTGACCCTTATGACCACCAATGGCCAGGCGCCGTTCGTGACGGTCTTTATGTATCTCAATGAGGCCCGTACGCCCCAGGAGAAGCACGACCTTGCCATGATCGTGGAGGAGACGCTTCGTCAACGCTATGAGGGCGTTAAGAACGAAGCCGGTGTGTGGATTACCCCGGCATTCCCCAAGCTTATCTATGTACTCGAGGACGATAACGTTCACGAGAATTCCCCGTACTTCTACCTGACCCAGCTGGCTGCCAAGTGTACCGCCAAGCGCATGGTGCCCGATTACATCTCCGAGAAGAAGATGCGCGAGCTCAAGCTGTCGAAGGGCGAGACCGCTGGCAACGGCGATTGCTACACCTGCATGGGTTGCCGCAGTTTCCTGACGCCTGACCGCTCGGGCAACGGCTTTAACAATGTCGCCAACGCGCTGAATTATGACCCGACCAAACCTAAGTACTATGGCCGCTTTAACCAGGGTGTTGTGACCATCAACCTGCCCGATGTCGCGCTGAGCTCGCATCAGGACATGGACAAGTTCTGGAAGATCTTCGACGAGCGCCTTGAGCTGTGCCACCGTGCCCTGCTGTGCCGTCATGAGCGCCTGATGGGCACGCTTTCTGACGCTGCACCGATTTTGTGGCAGTACGGCGCCCTCGCTCGTCTGAAGAAGGGCGAGACGATCGACAAGCTGCTCGTGGGCGGCTATTCCACCATCAGCCTGGGGTATGCCGGCCTGTATGAGTGCGTCAAGTACATGACGGGCCACAGCCACACCGAGAAGGAGGGCACGCCCTTTGCCATGGCCGTCATGCAGCGCATGAACGACAAGTGCGCCGAGTGGAAGGCCGAAAGCGATATCGATTTCTCGCTGTACGGTACCCCGCTTGAGTCGACGACCTACAAGTTCGCCAAGTGCCTGCAGCGTCGTTTTGGCATCATCCCGGGCGTGACGGACAAGGGCTACATCACCAACAGCTACCACGTCCACGTGTCCGAGGAGATCGACGCATTCGACAAGCTCAAGTTCGAGGGCATGTTCCAGCAGCTTTCGCCGGGCGGTGCCATCTCCTACGTCGAGGTTCCCAACATGCAGGACAACCTCAAGGCTGTCATCCGCGTGATGCAGTACATCTACGACAACATCATGTACGCCGAGCTCAACACCAAGAGCGATTATTGCCAGGTGTGCGGCTACGATGGCGAGATCAAGATTGTCGAGGATGACGGTAAGCTGGTGTGGGAGTGCCCCAGCTGCGGCAATCGTGACCAGGAGAAGATGAATGTCGCCCGTCGCACGTGCGGCTACATCGGTACCCAGTTCTGGAACCAGGGTCGAACCGAGGAGATCCGCGACCGCGTGCTGCATCTCTAATACCGCTCCGGGGCTGAACCGAGAGGGCCGCTTGGGCATTTGCTCGCTATTTCGGACAGTCCTGCGCAAGACGAAGGCCACATTAAGTGGCCTTCTTTGCGTGCGGAACTCATATCGAGCAAAAGCCCAAGCGGCCCTCTCGGCTCAGCCAAGTTGACGTAGCTGAGATGCAGCGCGCGGTCTGCTCACTCCTCGAAGTTCTTAGCGGAAATAATTCGAGCTGCAGCTGCGATTTACTTGCGATGGCGGTTGAGCCGCAACCCAGTTTTTATTAGACCTCGAACCCTATACTCGATGTTCGCTTCGTTCATTGAGTTACCCTTTGCATGAGGCCGGGACATATCGTCCCGCCCGCAGTTTCGCAGGCCGAAGGCCGAGAATGTTTGAGGACGGGATGATATGTCCCGGCCTCCCGGGAGAGTTACCTATGAACTACGCGAACATTAAGTATTTCGACATTGCTGATGGGGAAGGTGTTCGTACTTCTCTGTTTGTGAGCGGGTGCCGTCGTGGGTGCAAGAATTGCTTTAACTCTGTCGCGTGGGACTTTGCTGCGGGTGAGCCGTTCGATCGTGCCGTCGAGGACAAGATTATCGAGAGCCTCGATCATCCCTTTATCGATGGTCTGACGATTCTGGGCGGCGAGCCTATGGAGCCCGAGAATCAGGCGGGGCTCGTTGATTTCATTGAGCGCGTGCGCGCGGCTTACCCGGTGGAGTCGGGGAAGACTATTTGGTGTTTTACCGGCGATGTGCTCGAGGAGCTTATGCCGGGAGGCCGCCACCATACCGAGGTCACGGACCGCATCCTTGCCTGTCTCGACATGTTGGTGGACGGCCCGTTTGTTCAAGATTTGTACGATATCTCGTTGCGCTTTAGGGGCTCGAGCAACCAGCGCGTGATCGATATGAACGCTACGCGCGCCCGTGCTGAGCGCGAGGGCGTTGCGCTTTGTGATGCGGTTGAACTATGGCGTGATGATCCGGTCTATTCGACCCATACTATGTAGCTTGTGGTCGATGCCGGAGGGCGTGGTACCATAGAGCGAACGTGAAATCGGAAAAGTGAGGCCCAGATGGTCGATCAGGAAAAAGTCGAGGCCGCCATTAAGCTGTTGCTTGAGGGCATAGGCGAGGACCCAACTCGTGAGGGCCTGCTGGAGACCCCGGCGCGCGTTGCCCGTATGTATGGTGAGATCGCCGGCGGTATGGACCAGAGTGCCGAGGAACACCTGTCCAAAACCTTTGCCGTCGCTTCGAACGATTTGGTTATCGAGCGCGACATCACGTTCTACTCGCTGTGCGAACATCATCTGCTGCCGTTTTATGGCAAGGCCGCCATTGGTTATATCCCTAACGGTCGGGTGGCTGGGCTTTCCAAGCTCGCCCGCACGGTTGAGGTTTATGCCCGCCGTCTGCAGCTGCAGGAGCAACTGTGCGCACAGGTTGCCGATGCCCTCATGGATTATCTCGCTCCCCAGGGAGCGATTGTGTTGATGGAGGCCGAGCATATGTGCATGACGATGCGTGGCGTGCAAAAGCCCGGCACCAAGACCGTGACGCTTGCTCGCCGCGGCGTCTTTGAGACCGATCCCGCGCTCGAGGAGCGTTTCTTTAGGATGCTGGGCCGCTAACCATGAGAGTCGTCAACGACTTTACATCGAAGACCGATGAGGGGACGTCGCGTCGCGGCTTTATGGCTTCGGGCCTGGCCCCCTTTGGTGCCATGCCTCGCATTGATTACATTTGTGCCAACGGGCTGTTCCGGCGGCACCTGGGCAACATCGTACAGTTGGAATCGGGGCGCATCTTCTGCCGCCACGGTATTGACCATCTGCTCGATGTCGCGCGCATTATGTGGATCAAGAATCTCGAGGAGCAGCTCGAATTTGACCGCGAGGTCATCTACGCCACAGCACTTCTTCACGATATCGGCAAAGATGAACAGTATGAATCGGGTATATCCCATGATGTTGCAAGCGAACGCGTCGCTGATGCGATTCTCGGCGGCATGCCCGATGACGTGGCGTTTGAGCCGGCCGATGCCGCAGCCATTAAGACGGCCATTCTGGGCCATCGAAAGCTGCGCGTGAACAGCCAACCGCTTGAGCGTCTGCTCTATGCAGCCGACAAAGCGTCGCGTGCCTGCTTTGCATGCCCCGCGCGCAACGCTTGCAACTGGAGCGATGATAAAAAGAACCTGTCGATTCGCGTGTAGTTAGTTTGCGCGGTCGGGGTTCTAAACGAAGGAGACGATCGCGTTGAGTAACAAGAAACTGCCCGAGAATGCAACCAAGACCGAAGGCGCCGAGCTCGCCCGCCGTGGAAGGGGCGAAATATCCACCGCAACGGCGGTGCCTCACGTGAGCTATGACGATTTGCGCCATGCCGATCGTATTGTCATTGACGGCCTGGAGGTTTTTGCCAACCATGGCGTGTATCCCGAGGAGAACGCGCTGGGTCAGAAGTTCATCGTTTCTCTGGTGCTCTATGCCGACCTGCGCGCGGCGGGGGAGCACGATAACCTGGACGCCTCGATTGACTACGGCTCGGTGTGCCACGATGTCGATGGCTATCTGCGCGAGCATACGTTTAAGCTCATCGAGGCGGCAGCCGAGGGGACAGCCCAGATGCTGCTGCGCCGTTATCCCTCGCTGCTTGGTGTGCGCATAAAGCTCGATAAGCCGTGGGCTCCTGTTGGCCTGCCCCTGGCAAGCTGCGGCGTCGAGATCGAGCGCGTGCGCTAGTCGACGCTAGAGCTTGTTGAGGGGTGGCTGCTTGAGCCGCTGAGACAGTGCTCTATTGTTGGGACAGTACGTGTCGAGCAGGGCGTGAAAGCGCTGATTGTGGCTCGGCTCGAGCAGATGGACGAGCTCGTGGGCGACAACCATGTCGAGGCATTCGACAGGGTGGGCGGCGAGCTCGCGCGCGATGCGAATGGCGCCGGTTTTGGGCGTGCAGGAGCCCCAACGCGTTTTCATGCTGCGCACGGAGACGCGGGCCACGGTGACGCCCATTGCGATTTCGTACGCGTGCACGATGTCGCGTAGCGCTGCGGTGACCTCGGACGCGTAGAGCTGGTCGATGTGGGCTTGGAGCTCGTCGGACGTTAGGCCGTCGAGGATTGCGCGCCGCTTGGCCTGTGGGCTTTCGTCCGATTCGTCGGTACTCATAAAACTTGCGAAGGTGGCCTGCTTGGGTCGCGGTGCGGGCGATGCAAAGTTGTGATCGAGTGCGTCCTGTACCGTGATGGGCTTGCCCCAAAGTGCAATGATGGACGAGGGGCTGAGCGGCTCTCGCGCTGTCGCCTGACGTTGCTCACGTTGGGCAAGTCGGCTGATAATCCAGGCGCTGTTGCGCTTCACAAACGCTTCGATGCGCTCGCGGCTGGCGCCGAGCGGTGCGCTGGCGTGGACCTCGCCGCTCGATGTGACGCGTAGGTTAAAGTTCTTGACGCGCTTTTTGGTAACGACGACGGGGATGAGCGTTCCATCCGGTCGGGGTACGGAAATCGTAAATTGCTGCGTCAAATGTGATCCTTCAGATTGGGGACGGGCCGGCATGTCGACCGCTCGGCATGCCGGCCCGCTCAAGGGATGCGAAATTAATAACGCTCGAAGAAGGCAAGCGCGTTGTCGCTGCAGAGCTTTTGCATCACGGTCTTGCCAAAATGCTTGGAAAGCATGTTCTGGAACTCGGGCATCTTGCTGGCATCGGAGAGGAAAGCGGGCACCGTGGCGCCGTCCCAGTCGCCGCCGAGCGCGATGACGTCCTCGCCGCCCAGGTCGAGCCAGTGCTCGATATGCGCCGCCAGCTGGTCGAAGGTGACGTCTGCGGCGGTCTTGTCGGTTGCGTCGTTGGAAAGGAACTCGCTGCAGTAGTTGAGGCCGACGATGCCACCCATGTCGCGAATGGTGCGGAACTGGTCGTCGGTAAGGTTGCGTTTGGCGCCGCAAACCGCACGGGAGTTGGAGTGGCTGGCGACGAAGGGACGCGTGGCGCGGGCGGCGACCTCGTCAAAGCACTCATCGTTGAGGTGGGAGACGTCGAGCACCATGCCGGCGTGCTCCATCTGCGTAAGCGCCTCGATGCCGGCGGCGGTGAGGCCGGCGTGGGTGTCGTGGCCGCTCGCGAGCGGTCCCTGCGCGTTCCAGCTGAGTGACGACATAAGCACGCCCAGGCTCTTGAGCACCTCGATCAGCGCGGGGTCCTCGGCAAAGAACGTGGCGTTTTCGATGGTGTGGATGCAAGCGACCTTGCCGTCCTTGAGCGCGGGGCGAATGTCTGCGGCGCTGCGCACGTTGACCATACGGTCGTGGTTGAGCATTGCCTGGCCGCTCATATGCGCCATGATCTGCGCCTGGAAGCGCGCGGCGTGGGCGGTGGGAATCTCGTCGGGGACAAACGTGGCGAAGCACTGTGCCCACGGCGTGTTGCCGATCTTTGCGAGCGAGATGGCACAGGCGTTACCCTCGATGAGGTCGAAATCTTGCGGATGCGTTTCGTCGCCGGGGAAATAACCGTCGGTGCCGGCGGTAAAGCGCAGGTCGAGATCGAGCGTGGCCCAGCCGATTCGGTCGGCAGTGTCGCAGTGTAGGTCAAATACGGGATATGCCATGGTTCCTCCGGTTGCAGCGTTTCTTTGCAAACTGTCATTGAATTGTATGACTAGGGTATAGTTAGCGCCATATGTTCATGGCGGCCCGTGTTGTGCGCCGCCCTTATCACGGAGGTTTCCATGTCCAACCAGGGCAAGAAGGTCAAGACTCATTATCGCGGCACGCTCGACGACGGCACGCAGTTCGATAGCTCCTACGATCGCGGTGAGCCGCTGGAGTTCACCTGCGGCGCCGGCCAGATGATCAAGGGCTTCGACGCCGCTGTTGTCGACATGCAGGTGGGTGAGAAGAAGACCGTGCACATTCCTGCTGCCGATGCCTACGGCGAGCACAATCCCGAGATGGTTCTGACCTTCCCGGCCGAACAGGTTCCCAACATCGAGCAGATTGAGAAGGGCATGAAGCTCTTCTTGTCCACGCCGAGCGGTATGCCCGTCCCCGCCGTGGTCATCGATGTAACGCCCGAGGCCGTGACGCTCGACGCCAACCACGAGCTGGCCGGTAAGGACCTCAACTTTGATATCGAGCTCGTCGAGGTCGAGGGTTAGAGTATGCCTGAACGCTTGGTTTCGACGACATGCTTGGGAAATCTCAACGATCCGTCCTATGAACTCCTGCTTCGCCGGAAGTTGGGCGGCGTCTTTGAAGTTGACGATCTGCTGCTCGATTGGGACCAGGCTGATGTATACGCGTTTGTGGGCGTGACGGAGCTGGGGCGCACGGTCGATGTTCGGCTGGATACTGCCGACGGCGGTCGTCTTGCCGACGGCGACGTGCTCGCCATTGACCGTTCGGGCATGGTGCCCGTGGCGGTTGTCGTGCGCTTGCGCAGCGCCGAGGTTTATTTGGTCGAAGTTGACCGCATGGACCCGATTGCGCTCGCGCATTCGTGCTGGGAGATCGGCAACATGCATGCGCCGCTCTTCCGGGGCGACTCGGACGAGCATACTGTGCGCATGTATACGCCGGTGCAGCCTGTTTTGGGCCGCATGCTCCGGGGTGTCGAGGGTGTTCGGCTCTCGCTGGTTACCCGTGAACTCGATGCGGACCGGCGCTTTGCGTCGAGTGCGGCGGAGGTCGTCGTGAGCATGGCTCCCGACTTTACCATCGTAAAAAAGGCGCGCGGCTAAGCGCGCGTATGCGCAAGACGGGCTTTGAGGGGCGACCGATCAAGGTCCGTCTTGCTGTTGATATGAGGCTTTGGGGGAAGCATATGGGTCTTGAGGGAATCAAACTGATTGCATGCGATTTGGACGGCACGTTGCTGCATCCGGGGGAGCGCGAGCTGCGTTCCGAGGCCTTTGAGCTTATCGATGAGCTGCATCGTCGTGGTATCGTGTTTATGCCGGCGAGTGGCCGTCAATATGCGAGCTTGCGCTACCTGTTTGCCCCGGTGGCCGATGAGCTCGCCTATGTATGCGAAAACGGAACCCTGGTGATGAGCGAGGGGCGTGCCGTCGTCAAGCGTTCCATGGAGCGTAGCCTTGCTATGGTTATCGCGAATACCGTGGTTGCGTATCCCCATACCGACATGACCCTTTCGTGTGAGGGGCACATCTACACCATGAGCGGCAACGATGCGTTCGTCGACCATTTGCGCTATGTGGTCCACTGCGATGTGGCGGTGGTCGACCGTCCCGAGGACATCGACGAGGATGTCATTAAGATTGGCTTCCAGACGCCCGAGGTGGATTATCCGGCGGCCCGGGAGTATTTCGAGCGCCTCTTTGGCGACCGTGTCGATGTGATGACGTCAGGAACCGCATGGACGGACCTTATCGGTTTCGGTTCGGGCAAGGGCTCCGCGCTTGTCGATTACGGTCGTGTCCTGGGGATTTCGCCCGATGAGATGATGGCATTTGGCGACAATGAGAACGATCGCGACATGCTCAACGTCGTGGGCCATCCCTATCTGATGGAGAGCTGCAACCCCACCATGCGCGGTATCAACGATCGCGTCCGTTACGTGCACACGGTCGAAGAAGAACTGCACCGCCTGCTCGCCGAGTAGGTTTTCGGGACATGCCTAGAAATGTACTGTTTGCTGCAAAGCGCGGAAAGGTGGATTTTAAGGCATGTCCCGAACATCTACCGGCAGTCGGGGCAGAGACCCTCGAAGATGGTGTAGTGCGACGTGACGTGCCAGCCGATTTGCTCGGACGCTTTGGCGTCGAGCTGGGCATCGAAGGGGAGCGGTACGTCGATGACGCGGCTGCACGAGGTGCAGATGATATGCGCATGCGGCTCGATCGTGCGATCGAAGCGGCTGCCGCCCGGCGTCTTGATGGAGAGGATCTCGCCGGCGTCGGCCAAGAGATTGAGATTGCGGTAGACCGTACCGCGGCTGATTTTGTCATCCTGCGCGCGCACGGCGTTGTAGATTTCGTCGGCGGTGGGATGGTTATAGCTTTGGCGCACGGCGTCAAGAACCAGCTTTCGCTGCCTGGTATTCCTTCTTTGCACCGCCATGCGCCTCGCCTCTTTTCTATCAACGGTCGTAGGTAAATAATACCGTATTTAGCACACAATACTAATAATGAGGACTGAAACCGTCTTCATTGGCAAGTGGGGCTCGGGCCTGAGCGTCTATGAGGCGAAAACGCGTTCCCATGCGCTCGTAGGAGGCATGAAGCGCCTCGAGATGAGATAGGATATTTGCCGGAGCTCCCTGTATCTCCATCTCGACTGAGCCGTCTTCCATGTTACGCACCCAGCCGGTGAGTGCGCGTGTCTGCGCGAGGTTGGTGTTGGTAAAGCGAAAACCAACGCCTTGGACTTGCCCCTCCCAGCGCAGGAAATAGCGCAGGGGAGTGTCTTGAGTGGCCTCGTCGCTTGCGAGCACAGTAAGCCTGCGGCGCAGCTCGAGCTCGACGTTTGATGGTTTTTGAGGCTCTCGACTGCCGCCGGTGACGCTGGAGAAGAACGTATCGAAGAGGCCCATCGCTATGCCTGCTTGCCTGCGTCGGCCGGGAAGGTAATGCCGGCCTGCTGGCGCACGGCATCCATGATGCGTAGTGAGACGAGTGTGACATCGCGGTAGTGGCCAAGCTCGTGGCGTCCCGCCGGGGTCTCCCAAATCTCTTCCTTGACGTTATCGATGCCGCCGATGGCGGTGATGAAGTCTGTGAGTTCGTATTCCATAGTGTTGCTCGATTTGGGCAGGTCGAGCACGCGGCCGTTGTCGCCCTGTTCGCGCGGCGCCTCGGTCGCCGAGCCGCGTACGACGTCGCCGCGATAGTCGATGCGGACGTTGCGGGGCGTGGACAGATGGTCGATCTGGATAGTGCCACGCTCGCCTTCGATCTGCGAGGGCAGCAGGTCATTCGTAATTTTGGAGTGCGCGAGCTCGACGGAGATACGGCCACCGCCGTAGCTGGCGAGGATGGAACCGCAGCCGTCGATGGGGCCGTGCGTGAGCTGTCGCGTGGTGGGATCGAGCAGGGTGGTCATGCTCGTAAGGCCGGAGGGCATGCCGAAAATCTCGACCATGGGCTCGACGGTGTAGACGCCAATATCCATGAGGGAACCCGAGGCCATATTGCAGTCGAAGATATTGGTGGCGCGTCCCGCGAGAATCTCGTTGTAGCGCGAGGAATATTTTCCAAAGCGCAATGAGGCGCGGCGGATGGGGGCGATCTCACCCAGGGCGTCCTCGATGGCGTGGAAGGCGGGATCGTGGAGGGGACGCATGGCCTCGAGGGCCACGACACCTGCTGCCTCGGCAGCGCGGAAGACTTCCAGCGCTTGCGCCTCGGTGGCGCAGAAGGGCTTCTCGACGATGACGTGCTTGCCACCGGCGATGCAGGCAAGGGCCTGCTCGTAGTGAAGTGCGTTGGGGCTGCCGATATAGACGGCGTCGACGTCGGCGGCTGCCGCGAGCTCATCGAGTGAAGTAAAGTTTCGCTCGCCACCGCGCTCGGCGGTAAAGGCAGCACCGCGATTGGCATCGCGCGAGAGCGTGCCCACAAACGCGGCTTGGTCGTTGGCGTTGACGACCTGGATAAAGTCGTCGGTAATCATGGATGTGCCGATGGTCGCTATACGCAGCATGTATCCCCCTCGTGCCGTTCGGTTTACAGGATGAGTGTAGCGCGAAGGGGCAGGAAATAGCGTACGAAAACGCCGTTACAGGTCGCTCTCGTTAAAGCCGGTGTCGATATCGAGGTTGCTGCCGTCGGCCGCCGTGGTGGCGAGCTCGTCGCAGCGCTCGTTGAGCTCATGGCCGGCGTGACCCTTAACCCAGATGAACTCAACCTTGTGCTTGCTCTTTGCGGTGAGTAGGCGCTCCCACAGATCGCGGTTCTTGACGGGCTGCTTGTTGGCGGTCTTCCAGCCGCGTTTTTTCCATCCGTCAATCCAGTGCTTGTTGAAGGCGTTAACGACGTACTGCGAATCGGAATGGACTTCGACGTCGCAGGGGCGGTTGAGCGCCTCGAGTGCCACGATAACGGCCATGAGCTCCATGCGGTTGTTGGTGGTCTTGGCGTAGCCGCGCGAAAGCTCAGAGGTGAAGGTCTTGCCGGCGGGGTTGGTGTATTTGAGCACGGCGCCGTAGCCGCCGCGTCCCGGATTTGATCGGGCCGAGCCGTCGGTATAGATGATGACCTTCACATGGTTCCTTTCGTTGGGTACGTTTCGCGTGAGTGACCATTGTAGCGCCATGCCCGCCGGGGGCTAGCAATCTACGATTTCTACCCCGTCTTCCGACAGTTGGTTGGCATGGATGATGCGGTTGAGCTCGTCGAGGTATTGCTGCAAGAGGGGAGAGGGCTTGCGGTCGTCATGCATGATGTAGCCCACATGCATCGTCGGGGCGTCTGCCAGGGGGATCGAGGCCATGCCCCACTGCATTTCGCTGGAGAGTACGCCGGTCGACAGCGCATAGCCGTTCGAGGTGATAAGCAGGTTGGTGAGCGTCCCGCGGTCGGATACGCGGATATTGCGGTTGCAGGGAATATAGCTAAACGGTTCCTCGGCGTAATAGAAGGAGTTCGAGGTGCCTTGCTCAAAGCTGTAGCGCGTATAGGGCGTGAGGTCGGCAAGGGACAGCTGCGAACGGCGTGCGAGCGGGTGGCGTTCGCTGACGAACACGTGGACTTTTGCATCAAAGAGGGGATGAAAGCTCGCTCGGGCATCGGTAAAGGCCTTCTGCAAGACACGGGTATTAAAGTCATCCAGATAGAGGATGCCGATATCGCTGCGAAACGCGCGCACGTCGTCGATAATCTGCGCTGTGGTGGTCTCGCGCATGATGAACTCGAACTTGCTGTCGCGGCAGCGCTCGACTACGTTGACAAAGGCCTCGACCGAAAAGGCGTAGTGTTGGGCGGAAATGGCGAGGCGGGCTTGCGGGGTACCGCCGTCCTCGTAGCGGGCCTCGAGCATGTCGGCCTGCTCTACGACCTGGCGTGCATAACCCAAAAGCTCGGTGCCGTCGTTGGTGAGTGCAACACCGCGGCTGGAGCGCGTAAAGATTTCGATATGAAGTTCCTGCTCCAGGCTTTTGACGGCATTGGAGATATTGGACTGTGCCGTATAGAGGCGCTGGGCTGCGGCGTTGATCGAACCGGACTCTGCCACGGCGATCAAAAAGCGAAGCTGTTGGAGGGTCATCGGCGCCCGTCCTTTCGAGTGTTATCTATAAAACCGATAACAGGTTAGCGCTTTAAAGTGATTGACCGAGGAAAACAATGCTCGTACTATTCAAAACACACAAAGACGGTAGGTAATTAAGCCAACTACGGAACCGGGATGCGAAAGGAGGCCCGCATATGAATTGCTTACCAAGACGAATGCCGGGCTCCTGTTTGCGCCCGTCGGCGTGATCAGGAGACAGCGACTCACTTCTCTTACTCTTATTACTTTTGTTCGATCAAGGAGATCATCATGAGCCAGTTTATCAACAACCCCGAGCACACCTTTGGTTTCGATACCCTGCAGCTGCACGTTGGCCAGGAGAGCGCCGATCCTGCATCCGACTCCCGCGCCGTGCCTATCTACCAGACCACGAGCTATGTGTTCCGCAACTCCCAGCACGCCGCCGACCGCTTTGGTCTTGCCGACGCCGGTAACATCTACGGCCGTCTGACCAACTCCACCCAGGGCGTCTTCGAGGACCGTATCGCCGCCCTCGAGGGTGGCGTGGCAGGTCTTGCCGTCGCCTCCGGTGCTGCTGCCATCACCTATACCCTGCAGGCTCTTGCCCAGGCCGGTGACCACGTGGTGGCTCAGAAGACCATCTACGGTGGCTCCTACAACCTGCTGGAGCATACGCTCTCCCAGTTTGGCGTCGAGACCACGTTTGTCGATGCCCATAACCTTGAAGAGGTCGAGGGTGCCATCAAGGACAACACCACGGTCATCTATCTCGAGACGCTCGGCAACCCCAACTCCGACATCCCCAACATCGACGCCATCTCCGAGATCGCCAAGAAGCACGGTCTGCCGGTTGTCGTCGACAACACCTTCGGCACCCCGTATCTGCTCCGTCCGCTGGAGCATGGTGCCAATATCGTCGTCCACTCCGCAACCAAGTTCATCGGCGGCCACGGCACCTCGCTGGGCGGTGTGATCGTCGACGGCGGTAACTTCGATTGGAAGGCGAGCGGAAAGTACGCCCAGATTGCTGAGCCCAACCCCTCCTACCACGGTGTCTCGTTTGCCGAGGCTGCCGGTCCCGCCGCCTTTGCAACCTATGTCCGCGCTATCCTGCTGCGTGACGAGGGCGCTTGCATCAGTCCGTTCAACGCCTGGGTCCTGCTCCAGGGCACCGAGACTCTGTCGCTGCGCGTTGACCGTCATGTCGAGAACACCAAGAAGGTCGTTGAGTTCCTGGCTGGTGACAGCCACGTCGCCAAGGTGAACCACCCGAGCCTGCCTGAGCACCCCGATCACGAGCTCTATCAGAAGTACTTCCCCCGTGGCGGTGCCTCGATCTTTACCTTTGAGATTAAGGGTGGCCAGGAGGCAGCTTGGAAGTTCATCGATCATCTGCAGGTGTTCTCGCTGCTCGCCAACGTGGCCGACGTCAAGTCGCTCGTCGTGCACCCGGCTACCACCACGCACTCCCAGCTCTCTGCCGAGGAGCTCGCCGAGCAGAACATCACGCCCTCCACGATCCGTCTTTCCATCGGTACCGAGAACGCCGAGGATATCATTTGGGATCTGAAGCAGGCCTTCGCCGCGCTGGACGAGTAAGGCGACTTGTGCAAGGACCCCTTGCGACTCGATAGGTATAACTGCATAAAATGCCTGCTCAAGGCGCCTGTGCGAACAATGGTTGCACAGGCGCCTTATTTGCATAGAGAGGGTGCAAAAACAGGGTTTTTGACACGCTTTATGCATTCGAGTTGTGGAAAACTCCTGTTGAGAGGATGTGAGTTTTACGCAATTGACGTGCGCCTTTTAAGTAAAACCGCAGGTCGCGATTTGCTCGGGGTACTATGCAGCGCGATCGAATCACACGCAGCTCAAACGCAGCAAAAACGCACTACGGAGGTTTCCAGCTACATGAGGATTGATTCACGAAAACCGAAAACCGCCGCCCTTTCCGTCGCTCTGACCGTGGCACTTTTGGCGGGCGCCGGTGCAACTGATGCCCACGCCGCAACACTGTCCGATACGGTTGGATCTACTCCGTCCGAGACGACGCTGGTGCAGCCCGTTGACTATCGCGGCGATGGTTATGGTTCCATGCAGGAGTGGAACGCCTCGATGGAGGCCAAGCGCGATTCCCTTGAGATGCGCGCTCAGATCATCATGAACATGTACGGTGACTATGCCACCGATGACGAGCGCGCTGTGCTGCAGGGTTGCATCGACGGTGCAGGTAGCCTGTTGACGATGGGGGAGGTCGACGCCAAGTCGACCGAGCTCGACGAGCTTCGCTCCACGCTTGAGGATGCCAAGCGCGAGGCGCTCGAGGCTGCCGCAGCCGAAGCCGAGGCCGCTGAGACCGTTCAGGCTTCGTATTACAACGCCGGCTCCGGCTCGTCTTACGCGTCTGCTGCGTATTACGCGAACGGTTCGGGCCTGACGCGCTCGAGCGGCGTCAATAGCTATAACGGTCGCCGCGAGACCTATTACAGCAGCAATGTGCTTTATCACTATCGCACGGGCGAATGGACTCAGGATTCTGAGGGCTTCTGGCGCGATTCCGACGGCTATTACGTCGTTGCCGCGGGCGATAAGGCCCAAGGCTCCACGTTTACCGGATCCAAGGGTGAGTGCAAGGTCTATGACTCCGGCTGCGCTGCCGGAACCACCGACTACTACACCGGTTGGTAATCTGCCATCAGAGCAAAATAGGCACATGATGAGCGGGCGTCTTTACTGGGCTTTTGGGCACAACGTAGGGGCGTCCGTTTTTTGTGCGTGCTTGAGTTAACAGAGCGCTTACCGTGGCAGTACGCCGCGCATATGGGCGCGGGGCACACTAGTTCATGAGAAATAAGGTCTTTCTCGTGGAGGAAGTGGTCTTGTGAACGCTCGAGATATCGCCGTTGCCGCCGTTGCATTGGCGCTTGGTTGTCTTGGTCCTACGGCCGCGCTCGTCGCGGGTATGCAGGGGTCTTGTGGGGCTGCCTCTATCGTGGTTGGCGTGTTGATCGCGGCCGCGCTGCTGGGAAGCGCGGGCGTGACCCTTTGCCGCGATGACGAGGACGAGATGCCGCAGGCGCGGCGCTAGCGGTTGCGAAACTGGTTTTGGTCATAGATGAAGAAAGAAGCCGCCGCAAGGGGAGTGCCCCTTGCGGCGGCTTTGCTCTTGAGGCTGTTGGCTGCGGTGCGTCGAGCGCTACCAGCTGGCCTCGATTTCGCGGATGCGCGAATAGAGCCATTCGTTTTGCGGCACTTGGATACCGTGCTTGGCCGCGAGGCGGCAGATGGTGCCCGCAAACTCATCAACCTCGGTTTTGCGCCTTGCGACGCGGTCTTGAGCCATCGAGGGCATGCCGGCGGGGTCGAGCCCCTCGATGAGGTGCACCATCTGCGTTAGGTCTGCCTCGGTCAGCTCAATGCCCTCGGCGTTGGCGACCGCAAGCGTTTCGCGCATGGCGGAAACAAAGCAGCGGCGCTGCTCGGAGCCCGGCTCCGTGGCGCTTCCGTAGGTCCCGCCGTAGGCCATGCAGGTCTGGTTGATGCCGTCGTTGAGCATGAGTTTGGCCCACATGCGGTGCGCAATGTCGCGCTCGACGGTATGGGCGATGCCGCAGCGCGTGTAGAGCCCGTCGATAGCGGCGACGGTCGCGGGGTCGGTGCCGGCGGCTGCACCAAAGCGGATCTCGCCCGCATTGGTAAAGGTGAGCGCGCCATTGAGAAACACGGCGTCCATGCCCTGGCAGATACCAAGAACGGTATGCTGCCAGCCAAAGCGTTCGGCAATCTTTTGTTCGCTCGTAATGCCGTTGCACAGCGAGGCGATGAGCGTGTTGGGTCCCACGACGCGCTCCATAGTCTTGAGTGCTTGGTCGAGACCGGTGGTCTTGACCGTCAGGATGACCAGATCGGCGGGCGCTGCCTCGCTGGCGCGGACGGACGTGAGACCGCAAGGCTTTCCGTTGGCGGTGAGCGCATCGCCCGCGTGACGCTCAAAACGGGCATCATCCATAACGTATTCGACGGCGTCATTGCCGAGGGCCTTGGCAATCATGCTGCCGTAGAGCAGGCCGACGCCGCCCTTGCCGATAAAGGCGACCTTGTTGATCTGCATGTGAATCATCTCCCCATATAAAAGGCGCCCGCGTAAGGCGCCTGATGGATTGTATGCTGCCGGGGTGATTGGTGGGTGCGCGGGGCGGCTGTTATAAAAAAGAAACGTTTGCCTGGACGTTACGCTGCGGGGCAGACCGCAAAGACACGCGCGGGGTATCCGACACCATCACGGACCTTAGGGAAGGTGCAGAAGATGACGGCGCCTGTGGCGGGAAGCTCGTTCAGATGGTCCATGACCTCGATCTGATAGCGGTCGGCCGAGAGGATGTATTGCTCGCCGGGATAGGGGTAGGCGTCCTCGCGCGTGGTGATGGTCGTCGAATCGGTATCTGCGGGCTTTTTGCTGATGTTAATGCGGTGCCGTGACAGCTCGATTTCTGCTGCGTTACGATACGTTCTCGATTGCGATTCCACGATGTTTCGGCTGCGTGACCATTGTGTTTCGCCTTGCCGGGGCGCTGATGGCGAAGGGAGGGGCCGTGCAATACCGCGTTGACCCCAAAAGCGGCAACCGTATCTCGGCGTTGGGGCTGGGCTGCATGAGGTTTCCCGGTGCGCCGGGACGCCCGGATGCGAAGACTGCCGACGCCATCATCTCCCGTGCGGTGGAGCAGGGGATTAACTACCTGGACACGGCCTATCTCTATCCCGGCAACGAGGCGTGCGTGGGGGCGTCGCTTGAGCGCCTGGGCTTGCGCGACCAGGTTTTGCTCGCAACCAAGCTGCCGCATGCTTCGTGCAAATGCGCGGAGGATTTCGATCGGTTCTTCGACGAGCAGCTGCGTCGCCTGCGGACCGACCGTATCGACTATTACCTCATGCACAACATTACCTCGCCCGCCCAGTGGGAACGTGTGGTGGCGTTGGGCATCGAGGACTGGATTGCGCGTCAAAAGGCGGCGGGGCGCATTCGCCAGATTGGTTTTTCGTACCACGGCAGCGCGGCGGATTTCATGACGATGCTCGATGCATATGAGTGGGACTTTTGCCAGATCCAGTACAATTACGCTGGAGAGCGATATCAGGCGGGAACAGCAGGACTCATGGCGGCTGCGGAGCGCGGGCTCGCGGTGTTTGTGATGGAGCCGCTGCTGGGCGGGCGTTTGGCGGGCAAGCTGCCGCCACGGGCCCGCGCTGTGCTCGATAGTGCCCGCGACCCGCATTTGCGCACTCTTGTCGCCTGGGGTCTTTCGTGGGTGTGGAACCATCCTCAAGTCACGATGCTGCTTTCGGGCATGACCGATACCGCGCAGGTGGACGAGAACGCGGTGCTGGCCGATCGGGCCCTGCCGGATTCGATGACAGCCGCTCAGCTCGATACCATCGCACGCGTGCTGGCGGAGTTTGAAAAATCGAATCGCGTGCCCTGCACGGGATGCGGCTACTGCATGCCATGTCCCAAGGGTATTAACATTCCCGGCTGCTTTGCCGCTTACAACGCGAGCTATGCGCACAGCTGGTTTACGGGGCTGTCGCAATACTTTACGGCGAGCGCGGTGCGCACGAGCGAGCCCAAGCTCGTGAGCAATTGCGTCAAGTGCGGCAAATGTGCGCGTCACTGCCCGCAACACATCGATATCCCCGAGCGTCTCGACGACGCGCGCCGACGTTTCCAGCCTGGCCCCGTAACGGCCGCGCTTAAAGTCTTCAGCAAAACTCGCTCCTCATGACCCTTTTATATCTTGTGATGGAATAGTTCCTGTTTGCGGCAGAATAGGGCGATAGCAGGAACTATTTCGTCGCAACTGAAGGGGGCTGTCGTGGGCTATCGGGATTCATGTGATGATTTGCGTGAGGTTCGTTGGGGCGTTTTGGGCGCTGGGCACATTTCGCATCGATTTGCATCGTCGCTCAAGAAGGTCGACGGGGCACGGCTGGTGGCTGCGGCCGGCCGCACTCCTGCACATGTCGAGGAATTTTGTCGAGCGTTTTCGATCGATGCTGCGCACAGTTATGTCACGGCTGACGATGGCGGCGATGCGGCTTATGATGCGCTGATTGCCGACCCCGATGTCGACGCAATCTACTTGGCTCTTCCGCATGGTATGCATACGCGTTGGGCCTGTCGCGCGCTGCGCGCCGGAAAGGCCGTGCTGTGCGAAAAGCCGGCCGTTTTGAGTGAGGAAGAGGCTCTCTCGATTGCCTCCGCCTCTCGCGAGTGCGGCGTGCTGTTTATGGAGGCGATGAAGAATCGGTTTTGCCCGATGCGCACTCGCGTGGAGGACTTGCTTGCGTCGGGCGAGCTCGGCTGTATCGTCTCGATCGAAAGCGTGCAAAAACTCGATTATGGTGAGTTCCCTTCGAGTTATCTGCTCGATCCGTTGCAGGGCGGCTGTCTATATGACATGGGCTGCTATGCGGTCGGGTGGTTTGAGGATTTGCTTGCGGGTGCGTGCGATGTTTCGTCTCGTGAAGTTCGCTGGCGTGACGTATCGGGCGGCCGCGTGGATTGGGCCGATGAGATTCATATGAGTGTCGGCGGTATACCCATTCATATGGTGTGCGACGGCAAAGCAGCATATGAAAGCCGCTTAACGATTGCCTGCGAACGGGGTTCGTTGGAAATCGAGCGCCTCCATCGCCCCGAGCTCGCCCATGTGAAGTACTCCGACGGTCGAGTGCTCGAAATCGACGCCCCATTTGAGGTCGATGATTTTTACGGCGAAGCTTCGCATGCGACTCAGCTCATCCGGGCGGGGAAACTCGAGAGTCCCGTCATGCCCCTTGCCGCCACACAGCGCTGCGCGCAGATCATCGATGCGATTTGCTTGACGCTCTAGGCTGCGGTGCTGCTGCTCAAGGGGGGGGCTCGGCGGACCGTGCCCCTGATGCCCCTTTTATATCTCGCGGTGGAATACGGTCTGTTTGCGCCAAAATAAGGCACCAATAGACCGTATTTCACCGCAACTGATGAGGGGGAGCTGGAGATGCTGACGATCGGGTGTCATCTTTCGACGACGAAGGGCTATCGGGCAATGGGGGAGACGGCGTTGTCCATTGGTGCCAATACCTTTGCGTTCTTTACGCGCAACCCGCGCGGTGGCAAGGCAAAAGACCTTGACATGGATGATGTGGCGGCCCTGCGCGAGCTTATGGAGCAAAACGATTTTGGCCCGCTTGTGGCTCATGCCCCGTATACCTATAACCCCTGTTCGGCTAAAGAGCGGGCGCGCGAGTTTGCCTTGGAGGCCATGGCCGAGGACTTGCAGCGTCTGGAAGCGCTGCCCGGCAACTACTACAACTTCCACCCCGGCGCGCATGTGGGGCAGGGGACTGATGCCGGCATTCAGATGATCGTCGACACCTTGTGTCAGGTGATGTTTGGGGGACAGCAGACGACGGTGCTGCTCGAGACCATGGCGGGCAAGGGTACCGAGGTGGGCCGTAGCTTTGAAGAGCTGGCGCGCATTATCGAGGGTGCTGCCGCCAGGCGTCCAGAGCTATCGGACAAGCTGGGCGTGTGTCTGGACACCTGCCATGTGAGCGATGCCGGCTACGACATCATCCATGATCTGGACGGCGTACTCGACGAGTTCGACCGCGTGGTGGGTATCGACCGCTTGCGTGCCGTACACATCAACGATTCGAAGAACCCCTGTGGTGCCCATAAAGATCGTCACGAGTGCATCGGCAAGGGATACCTTGGCAGCGAGGAGTTTGGCGGTGGTATGCAGGTTATGCAGATTATTGTATCGAATAGCCGTTTGCGTGCATTGCCGTTCATTTTGGAGACGCCGAACGAACTTGCAGGTTATGCAGCTGAAATCAAACTTTTAAGGTCGTTACAGCAGTAACGACTGTCACAAAGTGGAGTGTTCCATTCACGTTATGTGATTGTTTCAATCAGTTTTCTAATTGCAGATTCGCACTTACAGGTGCATAATAACCAACAGTTTTTGCAGACCTCTGAATCAAATGGGGTCACTGGAAGGAGACTGATTATGAAGCTCAAGAAGCTTGGCGCATTTGCCGCCACGGGTGCTATGGCGCTCGCCCTTGCTCTGACGGGCTGCGGTTCGTCCAACGCCACCTCTGGTTCTGATGCCGGTTCCAGCAGCTCTGACGACGCTAAGGTCGAGAAGGTCGACGGCTCCAAGGAGTACGCGCTCGTCAAGGACGGCACGCTGACCGTCGGCACCTCTGCCGAGTACGCGCCGTTTGAGTACAAGGATGACAACGGCGACTACCAGGGCTTTGACCTTGAGCTCATCAAGGCTATCGGTGACAAGCTGGGCCTGGATGTCGAGTACGTCAACAATGACTTTGACACGCTGGTTCCGGGTGTCGCTTCGGGCGCCAAGTACGACGTCTCCATCGCGGCTATCACCGACACGCCCGAGCGTGAGAAGGAAGTCACTTTCTCCGATTCCTACTACATGGACGATCAGGCTATCGTGACCAAGGTCGATAACACCGACATCACGGCCGACAACTACAGCGAGAAGCTCAACAACGCCGACGCTACCATCATCGTTCAGTCTGGCTCGACCGCCGAGTCTTTTGCCCAGGAGAACTTCCCCAAGGCCAAGATCGTCCCCTACAAGGACGCTACCGAGTGCTTCAGCGCCCTGCAGTCCGATAAGGGCGACGCCGTAGTCACCAACCGCTCCGTTGCCAGCCAGCTGACCGCCGAGCAGTTCAACACCTGCCGGACCATTAAGCAGATCAGCACCGGCGAGGAGTACGCCATCGCCATCAACCAGGGTAACACCAAGCTCAAGGAAGACATCAACCAGGCCATCAAGGACCTGACCGACGACGGTACCATTGACGCCCTCATGGCTAAGTACAACATCAAGTAAAATAGCTACTTGATTGCTCGCGGGCCCTTTCCGTTTTGGCGGAGAGGGCCTTTGCGCTTCTCTTGACGGAGAGTATTTCCGTCTCGTTTTGCCGGCAACTTCTACGATAGGAGCCACCTTGTCTCGACTGAACAAAGGGGCCGTGGAGCAGCGTTTTCCACTGCCCGCCTTGCTCCAAAAGCTAGCCTGCGCCATGGCCGTGGCGCTCGCGCTGGTGTGCGCAGGGGCATATGCGCCCACGACCGCCCAGGCGCTTGAGACCGCAAAGATTACCGCCCGACCCAACACTGGTTCGGGCAGCGCTGTGGTCGGCGGTACCGAGACGCGCATTACCTGGGAGGTCCAGGCCGATGCCGACGAGGAGCTGAGCGGTCTTTCGCTGACGTTTGTCGACGGCACGACGTTTGGTACCGATGACACGCGATTGACGATGCTCTCGGGCGAGGACCTCATGGATCGTACGCCCATGAAGCCCACGTGCAAGGCTGACGGCCAGACGCTCAAGATCGACTTTGGCGAGACGGCGCCTGCCGGCGGCTTTTTCCGTGTCGAGGTTTACGGCGTGACCTTCCCCGTCGAGGGCGGCGATGAGGCCTTTAGCGGCACCTGCACTTTGGCCGATGGCTCGACCAAGAAGATCTCCAAGATTCCGTCGGTGGAGATCAAGGGCGTGACGGCATTCGATAACTTCCTGGCCGATCTTAAGGAGCAGCCGTGGGTCGAGGCCTGGAACTCCAATATGTTCCTGCGCCTGTTCTTAAACCCAGTCATTTTGGTCCAAAGCCTGCCGATCGTCTTTAAGGGCTTCCTTATGTCGCTCTCGATCGTGCTTGTGGCGTTTCCGCTGGCAATTCCCTTTGGCTTTGCCTTGTCGCTCATGCGCATCTCCAAGTCGCGCATCCTGCGCTGCCTCGCCGGCATCTATGTGAATATCATCCGCGGTACGCCGGCGTTCCTGCAGATCTATATCGCGTTCTTCGGTCTGCCGTTGGCCGGCGTCAAGGTTGATGACTACGTGCTTGGCGTTATCGTCATGGCCATGAACTCGTCTGCGTACCTATGCGAGATCTTCCGTGCCGGTATTCAATCGATCCCCAAGGGCCAAAACGAGGCTGCGCGTTCGCTGGGCATGAACGCGTTCCAGACGCTGCTCTATGTCATGATTCCGCAGACGTTCCGTAATGTTTTGCCTACGCTGACCAGCGAGTTTATCTTGCTTTACAAGGATACGTCGCTGCTTGCCGCCGTGGGTGTGGTCGAGATCGTCATGAACGCCCGTACCATCGTGGCCACGACGGGCTCCATTACACCGTACGTGGTTGCCGCCCTGTTCTATCTGGTCATCACCCTGCCGCTCGCTCGCTTGGTGAGCGGTCTTGAGGCGAGGCTTTTGGGCACGGCCGAGACCAAGAAGAAGCGTCCCGCCAAGAGCGCCGGACAGGTTGTCGCGACGCCCGCCGATCACATCGCCGGTCTGTAAGGAGGTCCTATCATGAGCGAAACCAATAACTCGAACGAGGTCGTCGTCAGCATCAAGAACCTCCAGAAGGCCTTTGGGGACAACGTGGTCCTGCGCGATATCGATCTGGATGTGCACAAGGGTGAGGTCGTTGTAGTCTTGGGCCCCTCAGGCTCGGGCAAGTCGACGATGCTTCGCTGCATCAATCGCCTGGAGCATCCCACGAGCGGCTCGATTGTCGTCGAGGGCGTGGATGTGTGTGCCAAGGGCGTCGACCTCAACAAAGTGCGCACGCACCTGGGCATGGTGTTTCAGCAGTTCAACCTGTTCCCGCACCTGTCGGTCAAAAAGAACGTCATGCTTGCGCAGCAAAAGGTGCTCAAGCGCAGCAAGGAAGAGGCCGAGAAGATCGCCGTCGAGGAGCTGACCAAGGTCGGCCTGGCCGAGCGCATCGACTTTATGCCGAGCCAGCTCTCGGGCGGCCAGCAGCAGCGCGTGGCCATCGCCCGCGCCCTGTCGATGAACCCGCACGTGATGCTCTTTGACGAGGCCACCTCGGCGCTCGACCCTGAGCTCGTGCGCGACGTTCTGGGCGTCATGCGCGACCTGGCGCACGACGGTATGACCATGATCGTCGTGACGCACGAGATGGGCTTTGCCCGCGATGTCGCCGACCGCGTCGTCTTTATGGACGGCGGCGTCATTGTGGAAGAGGGTACGCCGAGCGAGGTCTTCGACCACCCCAAGAGCGAGCGCACCAAGGCGTTCTTGGGCAATATCTCGTAGCCGCTTTGCAAAGCTATCCTTACGGAAAGCGGGGGCTGGATTGATTCCAGCCTCCGCTTTTGTAGGGTGCAGTCGTGTTTTGAGATGGGCCCGATTCGATGAGGCGCGTGGCGCTGCTAGGCCAGCTCGGCTCCGAGGGCCTTGCAGGCCGCCTCGCCCTCATCGTCGGGCGCATCGTAGCAAATGACGGAGTCCACGACGTTGACGCCGGCCTCGTCGGCGTCGGCCTTCCAGTTGTCCATCCACTCGCCCTCGGCCCACGAATAGGAGCCAAAGAGGACGACCTTCTTGTCGCCGAGGGTCTCCTTGACCTCATCCCACATAGGCTGAAACTCGTCATACTCAAGCTCCTCGGAGCCCATGGCGGGGCAGCCGAAGGCGAAGGCATCATATTCGGCGGCCTTGTCGGCGGAGAAGTCGGCGCAGGAGATAGCCTCTGCCTCGGCTCCGGCTGACGTCGCGCCCTCGGCGACGAAGTTGGCCATGGCTTCGGTGTTACCCGTACCGCTCCAATAGACGACGGCAATCTTGCTCATGTTGAGTCCTTTCGGTTGTGCGGCACGCGGCCGCGGTTTATACGTTCTATCGGGTTGCCTGGGCAAGTTGTGCCAGGCTGTAGCCCTGCTGATAGACATAGGTGAGGTATTGCGTGCAGGCGCGATAGGAGTCGAAGGTCGTGAGCGCCTGCTCGACATTCGTGTAGACCTTCCAGGCGCCAAAGACCTTGTAGTTTTCGCCATGCTGGACGATAAACTGATGCACGTCTTCGTAGGGATAGCCCAAAAAGTAGCCAATTTCGTGGGGGAACTCGCAGGTGCAACCCTTATCGCAAGGCCTATCTTGGGCGAGTGCGCAAAGGCTGTCGCCATAAGCGCTTTCTGCGGCATTGCTGCTGGCCTGCGTGATACGCGCGGCGAGATGCACGAGGGATGAGAGCAGGTCGCGGATATCGTAGCCTTCGGCGGCGAGCGCGCTTGCGGCTCGGGGGTCGGATAGGTAGTGCATGAGGTCCGCGGGGCAGTATGCGTAGACGAGCGCCCCACAAGGTCGCCAGACCAAAACGCTCAAGTGGATGCCGAGCGGATCGAGCTCGTGATTGCACTGAGCGATAACGTTGAGCAGACGCGTTCGACGATCTTCGATTGCCGCGGTTGCGCTCGAGCCATCTTGACGGGCGTAGACGCCGGGATAGGTAAAGAGCGAAGCGGGCTTGATGCCCGCGAGCGTGGGGGAGCAGTTGCGCACGAGTGCCGCCTGAAACGTCGGGATATCAATGGTCCGAGTCACGTCGCTCCTTTCGAGTCCTCACTTGTTAACCTAGGAAAACTTATACACGAAAGTAAGCCTAGGTCAACTAAAAAGTAAGAAAAGGGAAACTAATTGATCGAACGGACATGGTTTTGGGTTAAGATGGGGACACCCCATGGGGGTATCTAGATAGGGCTACTTGAAAGGGGAACGCATGAGTGACTTGCTCAACCCTGCGAATCTCATCGTGCTGGCCGTCATTGCCGTCGGCATGTTTTTTGGACTGCGTCGCATTGCCGCTTCGACACACGGGAAGAGTTGTTGCAGCGATGGCGCGAGCGGTAAGAAGGCCAAGAAGGTAGTGGTTGCGGATACCGATCTGTCCCACTACCCCTATAGCGATGAGCTGCTCATCGGCGGTATGAGCTGCGATGGCTGCGCTCAGAATGTGGCCAATGCCCTCAATGCACTGGATGGCGTGTGGGCAACGGTGACGTATGCGGACCACACGGCACGCGTGCGCTCTAAGCAGCCGATCGATCGCGGTGCTCTCGTGGCGGCCGTGAAGGACGCGGGTTACTACGTCATGACGCTGTAAGCGCCGCCTTGGATGCATTTCCTTGTCTAGGCTCGTCCGCGCAGTTTGATGTCTAGAATGTCATCGAAATCGATGGCGATGTCTTTGAGCTTGAGGAGCTTGAAGGCAGGGAGTGCCTCGTCGAGGATGCCGGTGCGGGAGCGATAGCCGTACGTATCGTAATAGGTCACGCGGAGCAGGTCTCCGCGCTTGAGGCCCTCGAGTTTTTTTGAAAGCTCGAGGGCTTTTTCTTCCGTGAGTTCGCATTTGGGCTCGACAGTGATTTCTTGCTTGCGTACGAGCTCGTAGTATCCCGTGAGGGCGGCAAAGGGCATAAACTGCGCGGCACGGCCGGCGCGAACGGCGCCGTTAGCGGTGAGCTTGGGGTCGGCGGAGCGACGTCTTCCCTCGGGGTCCGCCAATCGTTCAAAGGCGGTGGGCGGGCGCATGGGTTGCTTGGGTTTAGGCACGATGTCCTCCTACCTGATCGTTGCGTTCGCGTGCGGTGGCGCCGGCGGTAAAGCTTAGTCCTTTGACCAGGGCGTTCTTGCCATACTTGCCTTTTACGGCCAGCACGGCGCGCGCCAGATCGCGTTCGCGCTCATCGGCCTCGACATCGCTGAACAGATCGACGGTAGCGAATTCCTCGGGCATAAGATTGCCAAAGCCCAGGTTGATGCGCTTGACCGGTCGTTTGGGGTCGACAGTCTGCGCCCAGAGCTCATCGAAATAGCTCATGATCTTCTTAAACGAATTGGTGCGCTCGGGCAGCTTTCGCGAGGCGTTGGAGTGCGCGAAGAGTGCGGCATAGCCACCGCGCGGTTTGCCGCCGTGTCCTCCCACAAAGATGCCATCGATTGCCTGCGCTTCGCGCACCAGGCGGCGCCGTTCGTCATCGCGCTGGACGGGCTTGGGCGCACGGGGCGCGAGTTCGGGGCCGGCGGTCGCAGTAGGCTCGATACTTGACGTGCTCGAGCGCAGGTGTCCGCATCCGTCTACATATTGCGCCGTGCCGCTGGCGTCGAGCCGGCGTATGTCGGCTCGCTCGCTCGCGTAGCCCACGAAGAGCGAGATGCTGTCACACACCACGTGCTTATCGACCAAGTCCAGCACGGCGTTGTCGACCATCTCGCGCAAGACGGTGTAGGCCTGCTCGTAGGCATAGCCCTTCGAGAGCACCTGTCCTGTGGTGGTTGAGGTTGCCTGCGGGCGATACGCTTGGATATCGGCGATGGTTGTCGGCTCGCGCCCGAAGGCGTGGTCGATGAGATATTCGGCATTGACGCCGAGCTCGTCGTAAAGCAGGTTTTCGTCGAGCGCCGCGACGCCCATCAGATCGTAGACGCCGTATTTCTCGAGGCGGGCTGCCACGCCGGGACCGATGCCCCAGATATCGGTGATGGGACGATGGGGCCAGATCTCCTTGCGAAAGGTCTCGTCGTCGAGTATGCCGATACGGCTGGGTACGTGCTTGGCGGTAATGTCGAGCGCTACCTTGGCCTGGAATAGGTTGGGGCCGATGCCGACCGTCGCCGTGATGCCGGTGCGCGCGAGGACCTCGTCGCGCAGCGTGCAGGCGAACCCTTCCGCATCTGTGTGATAGAGGTCCAGATAGGGCGTCACGTCGATAAAGCATTCATCGATTGAATAGACGTGAATGTCTTGCGGACTTACGTATTCCAGATAGATGCCGTAGATTTGCGCCGACACCTCCATATAGTGCTGCATGCGCGGTACGGCCGTGATGTAGTCGATGCCATCGGGAATCTCGAATAGGCGGCAGCGATTGTGAATCCCTAAGTCCTTCATGGCCTGCGTGATGGCGAGGCAGATGGTCGTGCGCCCGCGCGATTCGTCGGCAACGACCAGGTTGGTGGTGAGCGGATCGAGCCCACGGTCGACGCACTCGACGCTGGCATAAAACGTCTTGAGGTCGATGCAGATATAGGTGTGCTGCTCGTGCGCCATCCGTGTCCTTTCATCAAACACATGTTCTTATCGAATACCTGTTCGATAATACCCGCTCGTCCGGACGTCGTCAAAACCTGTCAAAAAGGGACTGGTTTGTTTTGGTAGGTATGGTCGTGCGGTTTGATCGGGTTTTAACGCAGCTCTAAAGAGTGCGAAACAGCTCGGAAAACCTCGCTTCGTAGCATGAGCCTAACGATTGATACCGCCTATACGCACGGAAGGGTTGTGGAAAAGATGGTCAATTATGGGTTTGGTATGCCGACGCGCCTTGTTGCGGATGGAGACGTGGCTCGCTGGTGCGGACGATTGGTCGCTCACTATGGTGGCACCAAGGCGCTGGTCGTGTTGGGCGGTGACAAACATACGCACGATGAGCTCGTCTCGGCGGCGCTCGGCTCGCTTGATCGAGCTCTGCTCGAACGCGTGCTTTTTCGCTGCGGCTTGGTCGGGGGCGATGGGGGAGACGATTTGGTCGATGAGGCCGTAGCCCTGGCGACCGACGAAGGCGTGGACTTTGTCCTGGCGATTGGCGATGCCGATACTGCCGGCTTTGCGCGCGAGCTCGCGCGTCGCATGGCGGCGCTCGATGCCGGCGAAGACGGCTTTGTGCCTTATGGATGCATTGTCTCGGAGGGCAAGGTGCCTGCTGTCGTGGGCACCGGCGAGGTTCCCGTTTTTGCCATTATCGCGCCCGAACTGCTGGAGGGCATCGGGTCTCCTCTGCGTGAGTTACTCGGTAGCGTCTGCGCCGCGGCCTAATATTTGCCATAAAAGGACGGGTTATTTTTGGTTGGTAAAGCGTTTGACCTGCCAAAATAAGCCTGTCCCTTTTTGATCGGTTGCCGTTTGGGGGCCGATTGGCAACGCTCGCTGATTGTAGTCTTGACCTGCGCTAGAATAGTGGCATCTGAATGTCCGGGCGCATGGAGGCGTGCGCCCGTATGCTGAGGAGGACTCTATGGCAACTGTTGCCGCACCTATCGATGCTACGTCGACTGCCGCTTGGAAGGCACTCGAGGCTCATCAGGAGAAGCTCGAGGCCGATGGTATCGACCTCAAGGCCTGGTTCGCTGCCGATGCCGAGCGCGTGAACAAGCTGAGCTTTGACGCCGGTGACCTGCACTTCGATCTGTCGAAGAACCTGGTGACCGATGAGACCGTCAAGCTGCTGTGCGATCTTGCCCGCGAGGTGAAGCTCGAGGAGCGCCGCGACGCCATGTTCTCCGGCGAGCACATTAACACCACCGAGGACCGCGCCGTCCTGCACACCGCGCTTCGCCGCCCCGCAACCGAGAGGGGCCAGCTCATCGTCGACGGCCAGGATGTCGTCGCCGACGTGCACGAGGTCCTCGACCGCATGTATGCCTTCGCCGAGCGCGTGCGCTCCGGTGAGTGGAAGGGCGTTACCGGCAAGAAGATCGAGCACCTGGTGTCCATCGGCATCGGCGGCTCCGATCTGGGCCCGGTCATGGCTTACGAGGCTCTGCGTCCCTATGCCGACGCCGGTATCGACTGCCGCTATATCTCCAACATCGACCCCAACGACCAGGCCGAGAAGCTTAAGGGCCTGGATCCCGAGACCACGCTCGTGATCATCGTCTCCAAGACCTTCACCACGCTCGAGACCCTCACCAACGCCCGCGAGGTCAAGACCTGGATGCTCGAGCAGCTCAAGGCCCAGGGCGCCATCGACGGCTCCGATGAGCAGAACGCCGAGGCCGTGGCCAAGCACTTCGTCGCCGTTTCCACCGCACTCGAGAAGGTCGAGGCCTTCGGCATCGACCCCGCCAACGCTTTTGGTTTCTGGAACTGGGTCGGCGGCCGCTACTCTGTCGACTCCGCCGTGGGCCTGTCGCTGATCGTCGTGCTCGGCCCCGAGCGCTTCCAGCAGTTCCTTGAGGGCTTCCACGCCATCGACGAGTACTTCTGCAACACCCCGCTCGAGAACAACGCCGTCGCGCTGATGGGCCTGCTCAACGTCTGGTACGTCAACTTCTTCGGTTCCAAGAGCCACGCCGTGCTGCCGTACTGCCAGTATCTGCACCGCTTCCCGGCCTACCTGCAACAGCTCACCATGGAGTCCAACGGCAAGCACGTCCGCTGGGACGGCAGCGCTGTGACCTCCGATACCGGTGAGATCTTCTGGGGCGAGCCCGGTACCAACGGTCAGCACGCCTTCTACCAGCTGCTGCACCAGGGCACCGTGGTGGTCCCGGCCGACTTTATCGCTTTCGCCAACACTGCCAACCCCGCAACCGACAGCGGCCAGGACGTCCACGAGCTGTTCCTGGGCAACTTCCTGGCCCAGACCAAGGCGCTCGCCTTTGGTAAGACGGCCGACGAGGTTCGTGCCGAGGGCACGCCCGAGCAGATCGTCCCGGCCCGCTGCTTTGAGGGCAACCGTCCGACGACCTCGATCTTCGGCGACACGCTGACCCCGTTCGCACTCGGCGAGCTCATCGCCCTGTACGAGCACATCACGTTTGTCGAGGGCACGGTCTGGGGCATCGACTCCTACGACCAGTGGGGCGTCGAGCTGGGCAAGCAGCTTGCCAAGCAGATCACCCCGGCCTTCCACGACGACGCCGCCAAGGCCGAGCAGGACGCTTCGACCCAGGCGCTCATCGAGTTCTATCGCGCTCATCGCAAGTAGTCTTTACGGCTGAGTTGGCTTATGGCTGAAAGGGGCCCGTATCCGTTGGGATACGGGCCCCTTGCTATTTGGATAGGATGGAATGTATCGGGAGGCGCCTCGACGGGCATCGCAATCGTCGAAGGCGCGCCGTTCATGTTTGGGACAATATGACATTTTTCCCGTTGCAAACAGCGCCGCCGTGGGTGTTCTGTATGATGGCTCAGACAAGGTTGTTCAATGACAGGGAGGCATATATGGCAATCAAAGCCATCGCAATGGATATCGACGGTACGCTCACCAACGATCAAAAGGTCATCAGCCCGCGTACGCGCGAGAAGCTGCTCGCGACGCAGGAGTCGGGCATTAAGCTCATCTTGGCTTCGGGCCGTCCCGCATGGGGGTTGCACGCCTTGGCGCAGGAGCTCGACCTTCAAAACCATGACGGTCTGCTAGTTGCCTTTAATGGCGCGCATGTGGTCGACGCTCAGACCGATGAGGTCCTTTTTGACCAGGCCATGCCGGCTGACGAGCTGCACCGTCTGATTGATCATCTGCGCAATTTCGACGTGATCCCTATGATTTCGCTCGGTCGCGATTTGCACGTCGAGGACTCGTACCATTGCATGATCACGCTGCCTGACGGCTTGCAGAAGAATATCGTCAAGTATGAGCGCGATGCGTGCGATCTTAAGATTCGCGAGGTCGAGAGCTTGCATGAGGTCGTGGACACTTATCCCGTGGACAAGCTGCTGACGGCGGGTGATCCGACCTACCTGCAGGCGCATTACGAGGAGATGTATGCGCCCTTTACCCAGACGCTTTCGGGCATGTTTACGGCCGACTGGTACTTTGAGTACACGGCGCCCGGTATCGACAAAGCCCGTGCGCTCGAGGGTGCCCTGCCCAAGCTCGGTATCGATGCCAGCGAGGTCGTCTCGTTTGGCGACGGCCAGAACGACAAGTCCATGATTGAGTGGGCCGGCACCGGTGTTGCCATGGGCAACGCCGTCGATGAGGTTAAGGCAGTTGCCCAGATGGTAACCGCCAATAACAACGAAGACGGTATTGCAGTGGCGCTGGATAAGCTGCTGGGTTAGAATCGCCGATTAATGCATGGTTTGGGCGCCTGCTTGCGGGCGCCCTTTTGTTAGGGAGGGTGCCGTGTCCGCATTTCCGTTCGACGCCGTTATCTTTGACATGGACGGTGTCATTGTCGATACCGAGTATTACTACCTGGGCGAGACTGCCGCGTTTGCCAAGGAGCTTGGGCTTAACCTGACTCAAGAGGAGTTGAATGGGCAAGTCGGTACCTCGCATCAGTTCTTCCTGCATATGCTGGTCGATTGGTTTGAGCGCGCCGGTAAGGGGCATTTCACTGGCGAGGAAGCGTTGGCCCGTTGGGACGAGTGGGCGCATAAGCGTCCGCGCGACTATCAGGCTTTGATTAACCCAGGCGCTGTGGATACGATTCGAGAGCTGCCGCGCCGTGGCGTTCGCGTGGCGCTTGCCAGCTCGTCTCCCATGGATAGCATCGAGGAAGTGCTCAACGCGTGCGGGCTGTCGGATGCCTTTGAGTATGTGGTGAGCGGCGAGCAGTTTAAGGAGAGTAAGCCCGAGCCCGACATCTACCTGCATGCGCTGGACCTGCTGGGGCTGCCCGCGAATCGCTGCTGCTGCGTTGAGGATTCGGTGCCTGGCATCACTGCCGGCAAGCGCGCCGGTCTGACAGTCATCGCCAAGCGCGAGGAGCGCTTTGGCTTTAGTCAGGACGCCGCGGATAAGATTATCGATCAGCTGCCGGACCTGCTGGAACTCGCGTAAGAGCGCGTTAGTTGCGCGTTTTTCGGGTCCGATGAGTAAATACCCGACATTTTGGTGCGACACCTAGCATACTTTAAGCTAATGCGGGCTTAAGGACTTGTTGAATGCCCTTAAGCCCGTTTTAGACGTAATTGCGCTGGGAGAGGGTATATGCCACCGACTGAAGGGCTAACTGACGGTAAAGCAGCGATACCGCTGTACCAACAGGTCATTGATATCATTAAAAACGAAATCAACTCCGGTGCCTACAAGGCAGGTGCGCGGATACCCAACGAATTCGAATTGGCTGAGAGCTATAAAGTTGGCCGCGTTACCGTGCGACGCGCTATTGAGGAGCTCGTCCAACAGGGCTATCTAACGAAGCGACAGGGGAAAGGCACGTTTGTCAATGCCCCCAAGCTCAAGCGCAAGATTCGCCAGAAGGATGACGTCCAGAGTTTTTCGGACGCATGCCGCGCTAACGGAATGGAACCGGGGGCGTGTGTCATTTCGAGAAAGATACTGCCGGCGGATTCCACCGAAGCACAGTTCTTTGGTGTTCCCGTTGGAACTGACTTGATTTGCGTTGAGCGCGTGCGTACTGCCGATGGCGTCCCTGTCATGCTTGAGAACAACATATACGTTTACGAGGACAACGCCTATCTATCAACGGCGCCTCTATCTAACCAATCCATTTTTGAGTTCGTGCGCAACCGGACGGGGCGGACGCCTGCGTTTACCGACCCGTGCACGCTCGAGATCGCGTGCGCATCGCCCGAGGTCGCTCGGTTGCTGGCGGTTCCCGTTGGCGAACCCTTGTTTTATATGGAAGCCTTCTTCTTTGATGAGCAGCGGCGGCCGTTTATCATCGGTCGTCAGCGGATCGTTGGGTCTCGCTACGTTTTTGACATCTAGGACATTGCGAATGGAGACGCCCGGTGGATCATCTCACCGGGCGTTTCCATACCGTTCACGGCGCAAACGCAACCGTTCAACCGCGTTGCGGCAATCAGTTTGAAATTATCTTGATGACGAGAAAAGCTGCTGGTAATCTATAGAACGTCATAGAACGTTTGCCTTGTGCAAGCGTTGAAGCGAGATGCGATGCAGTCTCGAGTTCTTTGGAGGTATCTATGTCAGATACGAAGGCGAAGAAGACAAACAGACGTTTTAAGTTCAAATTACCGCATGTCTATACGATCATGTTCTTGCTGATCGTTGTCTTTGCGGTCCTGACTTGGATCGTTCCCTCTGGTCAGTATCAGCGCAAGACAATTTCGACAGCGGCGGGCGAGCGTGAAGTCGCCGTTGCTGGAACCTATGAACAGGTCGATAAGAACTACACCGATTCCGAGACCGGCGAGACCATCAATCTGGGTCAAGATATCTTCGCGGTCCTGCAAGCGCCCACTAAGGGCATCCAGGAGGCTGCCGACGTCGTTGCGTTCGTCTTATTGATTGGCGGGTCGTTCGCAATCATCACCAAGACCAACGCTTTGAATGCCGGCATGAGCCGTGTGATTAAAAAGCTCAAGAACAAGGACATCCTCATCATTCCCATCACGATGACGTTGCTGTCCATTTGCGGCACCACGTTTGGTATGTCTGAGGAAGCCCTGCCGTTCTATGCCATCTTCATTCCCATCATGATGGGTATCGGTTATGACTCGATGACGGCATTCATCATCTGCTTCCTTGGTCCTAACCTGGGATATTGTGCTTCGACCATCGACCCGTTTAATGTTTTGATCGCCCAAGGCATCATTGGCATCGAGGGCAATCCGCAACTGTGGCTGCGCGCCGTTTCTTGGGTCATCTTCACTGCCGTTGGTATCGCATGGGCCATGCGCTACGCCATGCGCGTCAAGAAAAACCCCGAGTCGTCCATTACGTACGAGGACGATAAACTCAAGCGTATCGAGTTTTCCGTGACCGATGCCTCCATCGAGGAAGAGTTCACTACCCGTCAGAAGCTCGTGCTTATCGATTTTGCTTGCGGTATGGGCATTATCGTCTGGGGTCTTGTTACCCAGGGTTGGTACATGAATGAGATTTCCGCCGTGTTCCTTGGCATGGGCTTGCTTGCCGGTATCCTGGGCGGTCTTGACCAGCAGACGATTGCCGAGGAGTTCGTTAAAGGTCTCGCCGACTTTGCGTACGCCGCCATCGTTATCGGTATCGCTCGCGGTATTCTGGTCATCGCCGAGGGCGGCATGATCATCGACACCATCCTCCAGGCGCTCGCTACTGCGCTTGCCGGTGCACCCGCCGCCGTCTACACCACGTTTATGTATATCGTCCTTGGCCTGCTCTCTTTGCTGGTTCCCTCGAGTTCTGGCCTGGCGGCACTCACCATGCCCGTTATGGGCCCCCTGACCGAGCTCATGGGCCTCAATCCCGAGGCGGCCGTTACCGCGCTCCAGTTTGCCAACCAGACCATCAACACCATCAGTCCCGTGGCGGGCATGACGGTTGCCGGCCTTGGCGTGGCTAAGATTTCGTTTGGCCAATGGTGGAAGACCATTTGGAAGTTCTTCATCTTCATGGTCGTGTTTGGCTTGGTCATTACTGCCATTTCTGGCATGCTTCCGGCGTAGGTGATTATAATGTCCGATCGTTTGACGGTCCTGACGTCTAAGAGCATCTTTACCGGTACGGGGGACCTGCCGTTTGAAGGTTTCGTAGCGGTCCGTGACAATCGAATTGAGGCGGTTGGCACCAAGTGTGAGGTAGCTTCGTATTTGACCCAGGCGGACGAGGTAGTTGACCTGGGCGACCGCACCGTCATGCCTGGCCTGATCGATGTACATACCTTCTATACAGGCTGGGCGCTGCGGACGTTGGGGTCTGATCTGTCCGGCATCACTGATGCCAAAGAGGCCGTGTCGCTCTTGCGTGCATGGAAAGAAGATCATTCGGATTGCGCGGCGGCTTTTGGCCACAACCTGCCCGAAACGTTGGCATCGGATGCCGAGAACGCAAATACGGCAGCTATGTTTGACGATTGTTTTGGCGATATCCCTGTCGTCTGCTTTACACCGGGTGCGGAGACCTGCGTTCTCAATGCTGCCGCCAGTGCGCGATACGGCTTCACACCCCAGGCGTGCTATGCCGAGAAGATCTGGCGCATGATGAGCGATTTCCTCGCGCTGCCCGAGGTACGTGCGGGGTATTCGGACTACATGAGCATGCTTAACGAGCGCGGCGTTACCGCCATCAAGGAGATGGCGTTTGATGACTACTACGGTTTTGCCGACGAAATGGCTCGCCGTGAGGAATCTGGTGAGCTGACGGTTCGCGTCTCTATGATGTCGCAGCCGGTGGGTGCCGGTGCAAATCTGTCATATGCTCGCGAGGCACGAGAGCGCTTCCGGGGTCCGTTCGTTCGTTTTTCTGGCTTCAACCGTATGACCGATCGAGGCGTATGGGCGGGGCTTGCCGAGATGATTGACCCCTATGAGGACACGGCCGATGCGGGCGCTGCCGGCAAGACGGTTGTCGAGGAGCCCGAGTGGGATCTGATTGAGAACGAGCTGCGCGCAATTGATGCTGACGGCTTCCGATATTCCTTGCATTGCCAGGGCGATGGCGCCGTTCGTCGCACCGTGGCGCTCTATGCCTCGCTGCCTCGAGACGAGCATGGACGGTTGCTTCGCCGCCATGCGATTACCGATCTCGAGAACTCTGATCCGACCGATCTTGTCGAGTTTGGCAAGTTAGGTGGAATTTGCGAGGTCTATCCGCAGATTTTGACGCTGGACCGGCGCGAGGATTGCCTGTCGATGATGCGTCGACAAATTGGCGAGACGCGACTTTTGCACAGCTGGAATCGCCGCGGCATGGAAGATTCCGGATGCACGGTGTGCTGTGGTACGGATTTGCCGCTGCTGATTCCGAGCCTGGGCGAGTCAATCTACAGCGCGTGCGGCGGATACTTCGACGATGGACTGCCCGTGAATGAGGCCAACGCGCTGACACTTGTCGAGCTCTTGCGCGCTTGGACTGCCGGGGGCGCGTACGATCTGATGCGCGAAGACGAACTGGGTACGCTCGAGGTCGGCAAGCTTGCCGATATCTGCGTGCTCGATCGGGATGTGTTCGACCTCGATTATCGCGACGCACGCGATCTTTCGGTTGATATGACGATGTCGGACGGACAAATCGTGTTCGATCGAAATAAGGAGGCATAAGATGTCTGAATCCAAACCGACGCTGCGCCGCGAACAGATTGCGGGCATGAATATCCACTACATCATGTGGTCGCTCGATTACTTCCTTGATGTGCAGCAGCGTTTGGGCTTTGAGTCCATTGAGCTGTGGTGTGCAGAGCCGCATGTGACGCTCGACCATACGGGCTACTTTGAGGCTGAGGTCCTGGCGAAAAAGGCTGCAGACCGTGGGCTTAGGTATCGTACTCTGTGCCCCGAGAATGTTGTCTATCCTTGGCAGTACTGCGCACGCAAACCGCTGCATGAACAGCGCAGCCTGGCGTACTTTAAGCACGGCATTGAGCTTGCCGAGGTACTTGGGTGCGACCGTATGTCCGTCAACTCGGGCTGGGGCGACTGGGACGAGGACCGCGAGGAAGCCTGGAAGCGCAGCCGCGAGCACTTGTCCATTCTGGCGGAGTATGCCGGCGAGCACGGTCTGGTGCTTACGATGGAAAGCCTGCGTCCCGAGGAGAGCAACCTTGTGACGACGGTTTCCGATGCGAAGCGCATGATTGACGAGGTCGCGAGCCCGTACTTGCAGCCCATGGTTGATACAACCGCGATGGGCGTTGCGGGCGAGACGCTCGAGGACTGGTTTGCCGCCTTTGGTGATGGGGCAATTCACGAGATGCACTTTATCGACGGCGACCCGTATGGCCATCTGGTGTGGGGCGATGGCAAGCACGATATGGACGCCTTCGTCGCCACACTCAACGCCCATGGTTTCGACGGCATGCTGGGCCAGGAAATCACGGACGGTCGTTACTACGATGACCCCGCGGCGGCAGATGCCAAGAACATGGCCGCATTCGAGAAATATCTGATTGACTAAAACAACTATCGGCCACGCAGCCAACGTCATTGATTGCGGACTAAACAAGAAAGGAACTGGATATGAACGCACACGATCTGATCAAAGAGGCAATTGCCGAGAAGGGCAAGTTCGACAGCGTCTACTGGATTGCTTGCGGTGGCTCCATGATCGATTTGATCCCGGCTCATGAGCTTCTGCAGCGCGAGGCAACCACCTTCACTTCGTATATCTATACGGCTCGCGAGTTTGATATCATGCGTCCGCGCCGCTTGGGTGAGAAATCCCTGGTTATTGCCTGCAGCCACAGTGGCAACACCCCCGAGGTCGTCGAGGGCTGTGAGATCGCCCTTGCCGCCGGCGCTACGGTGATCGCCCAGACCGACAACGCTGGATCCAAGATTGACTCCGGCAAGTGGACCACGTGGGTCTACCCGTGGGGCGAGGGTGTGCCGCAGGCCGAGGTCCCCGCTGGCATTTCGCTGTCGCTTGCGGCAGAGCTGCTCGATCAGCAGGAGGGCTACGCCGATCTTGCCGATATGTATGCCGGTATCGCCGAGATGGATAAGATTCTTCCCCCGGCACGCGAGAAGGTAAATGCCGAGCTGGGCGATCGTTTTGCCAAGCTTTGCCAGGAGCATGAGTTCTTCTATATTCTGGGCAGCGGTCCCAACTTTAGCCAGACCTACGGTTTCGCTATCTGCTCTCTTATGGAGATGCAGTGGCAGCACTGCAGCTACATCCACTCCGCCGAGTACTTCCATGGCCCCTTCGAGGCTACTCAGGATGGCGTTTTTTACTTCCTGCAGATGGGCTCCAGCGAGTGCCGTGCTATGGACGAGCGCGCCCTGGCGTTCCTTAAGACGCATACCGATACGCTGATGGTGCTCGATGCCAAGGAGTACGGTATGGAAGCCGTGCCGGCGAGCGTCCGTGCCTATCTGGACCCGGTGCTGTTCTACGCCATGAACTGCGAGCTGCGTGCCGCACGCGGCAAGGTGTTTGACCATGATCCCGATTTCCGTCGCTACATGGGCGTCGTCGAGTACTAGAAGGGTAAATACCATGGCATTTAACGTTAACGCGCTCGGATTTGGCGACAACGTCGTCGATCGCTACGAGCATATCCACACCATGTATCCCGGCGGCAATGCGGTGAACTTCGCCGTTTATGCCAAGAAATGCGGTGCCGCACGCTCTGCATACATGGGCATTTTTGGCAATGACGCCGCTGCCGAGCATGTCATTGCAAGCCTCGAGGATGAGGGTATCGAACTTGACAAGTGCGAGCAGATGATTGGCGAGAACGGAGCGGCTCGCGTGACCGTCGTTGACGGTGACCGTGTCTTCCTCGGCTCCAACGAGGGCGGTGTCCGTGGCGATGCGCGCTATGTCCTCGATCGCTTTGACCTTTCGTACATGAAGCAGTTCGATGTGGTTCATTCGGGCAACTATTGCTTTACCGAGCGCGAGCTGCCCAAGTTGAAGGCTGCGGGCGTCACGGTCTCTTTTGACTTTTCGGACGACTCCACCGACGAGTACTACGAGCAGATTGCGCCCTACGTCGATTTTGCTTTCTTTAGTGCGGCGGATGCCGCGAGTGAGGACGAGATTCGCGAGCGTCTGGCATGGGTGAAGGGTCTGGGTCCGCGTTTCGTGTCGGCTACGGCGGGCGCCGAGGGCTGCATCGCTTACGACGGCGAGCGTTATTACCGCCAGCTGGCTAAACCGGTAACGGACATGAAGGACACCATGGGGGCGGGCGACTCGTTCCTCACCTCGTTTTTGATGTGCTATCTCGATTCCGCCAAGCGTGGTGAGGATGGCGCCGAGGCCATCGAGCGCGCGCTCGACTTTGCTGCCGGGTTTGCCTCGACCGTGTGCGGCATGGAAGGTTCTTGGGGCCACGGAGCACCAATCGTCGAATAGCTTAAGAAAGCGTACGGCGGTCTGGCTATGAGGCCTTGGGCAGCCGATGCAAAACAATAAGCGAAACGCGAAAAGGGGGCTCGCCATGTGGTGGGTCCCCTTTTGAACATTGGAGAAGAGTATGGGTATTAAAGCGTGTGCGGCTGGTTTTTGCTGTGCGGACGTCTATCAAAACATCGGCGTGTTCTATCCGACTGGTAATGGCATTGACTGGGGTATCCATCTTGCACGAATGGGCGTTTCGGTATCCGCCGTGTCGGTTGTCGGCAAGGACGAGTACGGAGACAAGATGAGAGAGGCGCTGGCCGCCGAGGGGTTCGATATCTCACATCTGCGGGTGGAGGATGGCGACACCTCGGTGATGCTCATGGCATTGAAAGACGGCGTCGATCGCGTGCATCTCGAGGCAATCGATGGCGTAATGGAGACATATCGACCGAATGAAGACGACCGGGCGTTTATCCTGGAGCATGACATCATTCATACCGACCTGTTTGGCAATTGTTTGGACCTCCTGCCCGAATGGCATGATGCGGGCAAGACGGTGGTTATGGACTTCTCGGTGTTCAGCCAGGATCCCGAATATGCATGTGAGGCTCATTTTCCTTACGTAGACTATGCGTTCATGTCGTTTGAAGAGGACACTCCGGAGCTACGAGACTGGGTACGCCACGTGCAGGGATTGGGACCGCGCGTTGCGGTTGCCACGCTTGGCGAGAAGGGAAGCATTGCCTATGACGGTGAGCGCTTCTATGAGTGCGGGATCGTACCGGCGGAGAAGGTCGTTAATACCGTGGGTGCCGGCGACTCGTATATTGCCGGGTTTACCAAGGGCGTGATCGATGGCCTTGATATTCCGGCGTGTATGAAGGCGGGCGCTGAGCTGTCGTCCCGAGTGATTGGTTCGTTTGAGCCGTACTAGGGTCAAATGCCTGGAAAGGAGTACGAAATGGTTATCGACATGTTGGTCCATCCCATGCTCTACGGCGAGATCTGTACGCCGGGTGATGAGCCTGATGGATTCGGTTTTTGGTCACGAGAATTTGGTATGGGGCATATGGGCCCCATGGATTGGGATGAGCTTCAAGTCGAGATGGACGTCTGCGATGTGCAGAAGAGCGTGCTCATGCCGCTCGATGTAACCACGGCATGCGGAGGGCACTTTGGCACCAATGACCAGATTGCCATGCTGGTTGCCGCACATCCCGATCGTCTGTGGGGATTTGCGAGCGTAGACCCGCAGGTGAGCGGTGCCGCAGACGAATTGGAGCGCGCCTTTACCGAGTTGGGGGCAAAGGGGCTTTGCCTGCATCCTGCAAAGCAGGGTTTTGCCCCCGATGATGCTGTGGCCGAGCCGCTTTACGAACTGTGCGAGCGCTATAACAAGCCGGTGGTTTTCCATGCCGGTATGTCTTGGGAGCCGGGCGCAGAGCTCTCGCGCAGTAACCCGCTTGCATTTGAGCACACAATCGCAACGCATCCAAATGTGCGTTTTAGTTTGACCCATTTTGGCTGGCCCTGGGTGCGCGAGACCGTGGCGATGCTGCTCAAGTATCCCAACTGCTACGCGGACACCTCTATCACTTACATCGATTCGCCCGAGGAGATGATGCAGCGTCTTTTCACGGTCGATATGGGGCCGCTGTGGTATGAGCGCGCGCTATCGCACCAAGTGATGTGCGCCAGCAATACGCCGCGCTTCCGTGCATTCAAACTCAAGCGGGCGCTCGATACCGTGCCCATGCGCGATGATGCGCGAGAAAGGCTCTACTGGGGTAATGCCCTGCGTTTTCTTGAAGGGGATGAGTGAACATGGTGACGCTCGAGACATTGAGCTATCTATCGACTGCTCCGGACCAGTTCATCGATATTACCGAGGACGTGCACGCTGCCATCGAGCGCAGCTCGGTGACCAATGGCTTGGCGGCGATTATTTTGTCGCATACGACCTGCGGAATCGTGGTAAACGAGGGGCTGCCCTGCGTGGAGACGGATCTTATGGAGACGCTTGATCGCATCGCCCCACTCGATGCCCCCTATGCGCATGCACACTTCCTGCCGAGCTATGGAGCCACCGGTAACAACTCCTGTGGGCATATCAAGAGCATGATTTGTGGAAACAGTTGCTTCTTTCCCGTCCAAGATGGCCACATCGTGTGCGGAGGTGCCCAGAACATCTATCTTGCGGAGTTTGACGGTCCGCAGAAGCGAAAAGTGTACGTCGAGGTGCTGGGGGAGTAACGTCCCTGCAATGACCCTAAGAAGGAGCACGTTATGTCGTTTCTAACCTCGATGTTCAAGACCGAAAAGCCGGTTATCGGAATGCTGCACCTGCGTCCTCTGCCGGGCGATCCACTGTATTACCCGGGCGGAAGCGTGTCGCAGGTCGTGGAAGCCGCCAAGCGCGATCTCGAGGCGTTGCAGCAGGGCGGTGTCGATGGCATTTTGATTACCAATGAGCTCTCGATGCCCTATGAGCAGCACGTTTCTCCCTCAACCCTTGCATCGATGGGCTATGTAATCGGGGCTCTGTCCCATGATCTGTCGACCCCTTGGGGAGCTGAGGCTATTTACGATGGTGATGCCACAATCGAGCTGTGCGCTGCCGTCGATGCGCAGTTCACGCGCTGCAATTTTTGCGGTGCCTGGGCCGGTGATCTCGGGCTGATTAACCGAGATTTCGCGCACACCATGCGTCGCAAGGCGGCGCTGCGCTTGGACGACCTCAAGCTTTTTCACTTCATCACGAGCGAGGGAGAGGTTTATCTCAACGACCGCACGACTGCGGACATTGCCGATTCGCTTCTCTTTAATTGCCTACCGGATGCGATGGTCATCGGCGGTTCGGCTGCCGGTCGTGGCGCTTCGGGCGAGCTTGCCGATGAGGTCCGTGAGCGTGTTGGCGAAGTGCCCGTGGTATGTGGCACCGGTTGTCGCGAAAATACCGTGGCTGACGTATTTGCTCACTACGATGGCGCGTTTGTCGGCACCTGCTTAAAGCGCGACGGAAAGCTGGATGCCCCGGTTGATGTTGAGCGGGTAGCTCGTTTTATGGCTGCCGCTCGTACGGCGCGAGGGGAGTAGGCACCTATGGCGCTCTATCTGGGTATTGATATTGGGACAAGCGCCTCTAAAGGCGTTTTAATCGATGATCGATGCAACATCGTTTGCCAAGCCTCTTGTGGACACGAGACGGACAACCCGTGTGATGGATGGTACCAGCATGATGCGGAGGCAGTTTGGTGGGGCGATTTTTGCCGCCTGTCGCGCGAGCTGGTGGCGCGATCGGGGGTTAACGCGGCACAGATCGGATGCGTGGGCCTTTCCGCATTGGGTTGCGACTGTGTGCCGGTCGATACCGAGTGCAACGCGCTGGCGCCCGCAATTTTGTACGGAGTCGATGCACGTTCGAAGCCGCAGATTGACGAGCTTCTTTCCGAATATGGGTCAGATCGCGCACGCGAGCTTTTCGGGCACGATCCCTGTTCGTCAGATATTGCTCCCAAGATCTTGTGGTTTAAGGAGAATATGCCCGAGGTGCACGAACGTGCTGCGAAGTTCCTGACGGCGTCATCGTTTCTGTGCGCGAAGTTGACGGGGCGTTTTACGGTGGACCGTTATTTGGCGGAGGATTTTCTTCCCCTATACGATCGCTACACTTGGAAGGTTGATGCTCGGGAATGTGCTCGTTTCTGCCGGCCTGACCAGATGGCGGAGGTAATGTCGGCTACCGATATTGCCGGGGTGATTACGCAGCGTGCGGCTGAGGCGACGGGGCTCGCGGCAGGGACGCCTGTCTTAGTGGGAACGGGCGACTCTGGTGCCGAGGCCATTTCGACGGGTGTATTCCGTCCCGGCGATATGATGGTTCAGTTGGGGAGTACGGCGTATTTCATCTACCTAGCTGATCATATGATCGATGATGCCCGTCTGTGGCCAGGGACGTTTATCATTCTCGGAACTTACGGGATCTGCGCGGGGACCAATACGGCGGGTGCGCTCACATCGTGGCTGCGCCAAGAGCTGTATCGCGACGCCGTAGAGGCCGAGGGCCACGGTGGCCCCGATGCATATTCGGTTATGGCGCATGATGCCGCCGACGTGGCGCCGGGTGCCGATGGGCTCCTGTGTCTGCCGTACTTTGCGGGGGAGCGTACTCCGCTCAACGATCCCGAGGCGCGTGGCGTCTTCTTTGGCTTGACCGGAAGGCATACGCGAGCCCATATGGTTCGCGCCGCCTTGGAAGGCATCGCGTATACCGTTGCATCCCATGTCGACATTATCGAGCGAGAGCATGGACTGCCAATTGGGCGCATTATGCTTGTCGGAGGTGGAACCAAGAATCCAGTTTGGATGCAGGCTATCGCCGACGTATGCGGGCGCGAGGTCTCGGTTGCCAAGGTTACGATGGGCGCATGCTTCGGCGATGCCATCATGGCAGCTCTCGCAGGAGGCGCCTATGCATCATGGGATGAGCTCGCTCAAGTCCTTGGCGTTGCGCAAACAATCGTGCCCGATATGGCTGCCCACGAGTTATATGCGTCGCGTCGTCATATCTTTGACGAATTGTATTCACGCAACCGTGATCTCATGCACGAATTGGTGTAATGCTGCCGAATTGTACTGCCTTCCAAAATAGGGACTGCGTTGTGCGATTCGCATGTCCCTTGGCATTTTTGCCCACAGGGGTTAGCGAAGGTCAAAAACAGAGTGCGCATTTGCTAAAACTACCGACTCGATGCGCTTTGCGTCACAGTTTTTGAGTGAGGCAATGCGCATCGAGGTCCTTGCGAGTGATTTGATGAGCGACTGCGCGCTTGTTTCTGTGTTTGGCTCGGCCGGCGCATCGGTCTCGAGCAGTAGACGGTCGAGTGGAATCTGTCGTGCGTATTCGTGACCGCGCTTGGTGGCGAGCATCCGCTCATTTACGGAAAAATAGCAGCCTGCATTACGCGCGCGGACGAGTTCGTCCGAAGTGCCGCTAAACCAGTGGAAGATGATAAAGGGGGAGTCGGGATTTGGGATGAGTAGTCCATGCGATTCGAGGACGTCCAGTACGGTTCCTGCCGAATGAATGGCGTGAATTGATATCACGCGCCCAGCAAGAGCATGCTGCGCGAGCGTATCGCAGAGCCGATCAAGTGCCTGTATTTGCAACGGCTCGCTTCCAGCAAAGCGCGCTGAAAAGTCGAGCCCCACCTCGCCGATGTAGCGCTCTTGGGCAGCAAACTCGCAAAGCAGGTTGACTTCGGCGGGACCGCAGCGGCCGTCGGCGAGCCACCAGGGGTGAAGCCCAACGCCGGCGATGATGCTTGGTTGGCGACGGGCGCGCTCGTTTGCGGCCGAAAAGTCGCGTGGGTCGACCCCGCAGTCAAAGAGCCCCAGACCCAACGCCGCCGACTCGCTGGCTGCAGTATCGGGGCCGAGCATCAAATCAAGATGACAATGCGTGTCAAAGAATTGCGGTTCCATCGCAGGACATCCTGCTAGTCCAGGCGCTGGCCATCGGCGCGCACGTGCTCGGTGCCGCGCCCACTGATCTGGCGGATAACCTCGCCGGCGATCATCTGGCCCATGATGGGCGGCATAAAGCTGGCGGTTCCCAGCTCGGTGCGCTCGTGGATGTTGGAAGGGTCGCGGGGCTGTGTCTTAACCGATTCCTCGCAGCTAAACAGTACATGTAGGCTCTTGATTCCGCGCTTCTTACATTCTTTGCGCATGATGCGGCTCATGGGGTCACGTACCGTATCGAAAATGTCGGCAAATCGGAGGCACTCGGGATGGAGTTTGTTGGCCCCGCCCATGGAGCTAACCAAACGGATGTCGTGGTCCTGAGCATATTTGGCAATGGTGAGCTTGGCCGAGATGGTGTCGATGGCGTCGATGACGTAGTCAAGTTTGCCGTCCGTCTGCTCCAAAACGCTCGCGAAAAACTCGTCGATGTTGTCGCTCAGCAGGTATTCGGTACGCTTGATGACGGTAGCGGCTGGATTGATGTCGTGGATCATGGCTTCCATAACATCGATCTTGCGCTTGCCGATGGTGCTGTGAAAGGCGATGGCCTGGCGATTGATATTGCTGGGCGCGATGATGTCCTTGTCCAGAATGACGAAATGACCGATGCCGCCGCGGGCGAGTGCCTCGCAGCAATTGGAGCCCACGCCACCGCAGCCGAGCACCAGCACTGTGGAGTTGGCGAGCTTATCGAGTGCCTCGCGGCCCATGATGATCTCGAGCTTGGTGTCGCGTGTCTCGTTGGGAGTTGCGGCTGCGGTTTCGGTCATAGACATCCTCCGATGGGGAAGCGAATCGTGTTTTAGCTATCGCCATTATAGGTAATCGCCCATAGGTTGCGATGGCGCTTACTTTGATGTGGTTTGAAGCATTTCGATTAGATAGTTAGACAAACATCTAAATATCGAGTATAGTGTGCGCGTCATGAGGGGTGCTGAGAGGAGGTCTTATGCCGGGAGAGGGTTTTAAGGCGCTGGCCGATCCTACGCGGCGGCGCATTTTGGAACTGCTGCGCGAGGGCAATTGCACGGCGGGGGAGCTTGCCAAGCATTTCGATATCAGTAAGCCGTCGCTGAGCCATCACTTGGCGACGCTTAAAAACGCCGGGTTGGTGACCGACGAGCGCCATGGCCAAAACATCGTATACAGCTTAAACACCACCGTCATGCAGGATTTAATTGGCTGGTTTATGGGTTTTACAAACAATGAAGGTGATAAGGATGAATAACGAAAACAAGGGCATTCACCCCACAGGGGTATCGTCGCGCGTGTGGATTGCGCTGGTCGCTCTGTGCGTCGCCAATGTCGTAGCGCACCTCATGGTGATGCCGAGCTTGCCTGCGCAGATTCCCACGCACTGGGGCGCGAACGGCGCTGTCGACGGTTGGGGTCCTAGCTGGATGGCCTCCGCGCTCGGCGTGCTGCCTCTGGCGCTTCTCGCAATGTTCTGCGTGGTGCCGCGCGTCGATCCCAAAGGTGAGGCATATCGAACCTCGGGTAAGTTCTATCAGGGCTTCGTAATTGCCTTCACCTTGTTCATGTGCGCCATAAGCTGGCTGGGAGAGCTTACGGTCTGGGGCGTGGTGCCGGCGGTCGGTTCGGTCAACGTGCTGATTTCCGGTGCTGTCGGTTTGCTGTTCATCGGCGTAGGCAACTACTTGCCGCGTGTGAAGCAGAACTATACGCTCGGTATCAAGACGCCCTGGGCGCTTGCCGATCCCGAGAACTGGCGCCGTACGCAGCGCTTTGGCGGTGCCTGCTTTATGGTGCTGGGTGTTGGCCTGATTGTGATGGGCGTGGCGGGCAGCGTGCTTTCGAGTGAAGTCGTCGCCGCGGTGATTGCGGTGCTGACGTTTGGTTCAGCTGGCGCTGCCTACGTCTATTCGTATCTGCTGTGGCGCAAATCGCAGCGAGCCGTTCGCTAAGGTTGCGGAAAACTAGCGTACGCAGTTCATAGTGTGTTCCGGGGGACTTTTCCCAGGTAGTATTAGGGGGTGTGGGCAACCATGCCCCTTTTTCGTTAAATTTCAGAGCTGGTTGCCTCATTTCGTTTCCACTAAAACGAAAACAAGAATAGGGAAACAGCAGGTAGAAAGGATAAAACAGGCAAATGGCGGAGTTTATCTACCAGATGTATCAGGCTCGTAAGGCCCATGGCGACAAGGTGATTCTTGACGACGTGACCCTGAGCTTCTATCCCGGTGCCAAGATCGGCGTCGTGGGCCCCAACGGTATGGGCAAGTCGACCCTGCTCAAGATCATGGCCGGTATCGAGGAGGTCTCCAACGGCGATGCCAGGCTCACTCCCGGCTACACCGTGGGCATCCTGCAGCAGGAGCCGCCGCTCGACGACGACAAGACCGTCATCGAGAACGTGCGCATGGCGTTTGGCGATATGATCGCCAAGGTCGATCGCTTCAACAAGATCGGCGAGGAGATGTGCGACCCGGATTGCGACATGGACGCCCTCATGGCCGAGATGGGCAAGCTCCAGGACGAGATCGATGCCGCCGACGGCTGGGATATCGATTCCAAGCTCGGCCAGGCCATGGACGCCCTGCAACTGCCCGATTCCGACATGCCGGTCAATGTGCTTTCCGGCGGCGAGCGCCGTCGCGTGGCCCTGTGCAAGCTGCTGCTCGAGGCTCCCGATCTGCTGCTGCTCGACGAGCCCACGAACCACCTGGATGCCGAGTCGATCCTGTGGCTCGAGCATTTCCTGCACAACTACCAGGGCGCGGTGCTTGCCGTCACGCACGATCGCTACTTCCTGGATAACGTTGCCGAGTGGATCTGCGAGGTCGACCGCGGTCACCTTTATCCCTACAAGGGCAACTACTCCACGTATCTGGAGACCAAGGCCGCCCGTATCGAGGCTCAGGGTAACCGCGATGCCAAGCTTGCCAAGCGCATGGAGGCCGAGCTCGAGTGGGTGCGCAGCTCGCCCAAGGCTCGCCAAGCCAAGAACAAGGCCCGCCTGGCTCGCTACGAGGAGATGGAGGCCGAGGCCCGCGCAAGCCAGAAGCTCGACTGGACCGACATCCGCATCCCTGTGGGCCCGCGTCTGGGCAACAAGGTGCTCGAGGCCCATCATCTGCACAAGGAGTTCGATGGCCGTGTGCTCATCGACGACCTTTCGTTTACCCTGCCGCGCAACGGCATCGTGGGCGTCATCGGCCCCAACGGTGTCGGTAAGACCACGCTGTTCAAGACGATTGTGGGTCTGGAGCCGCTGACTTCGGGCGAGCTTGAGGTGGGTGAGACCGTCAAGATCTCCTATGTCGACCAGAACCGTTCCGGCATCGACCCCGATAAGAACTTGTGGGAGGTCGTCTCGGACGGCCTGGACCACATGATGGTCGGCGAGACCGAGGTTCCGAGCCGCGCTTATGTGGCGAGCTTTGGCTTTAAGGGCCAGGACCAGCAGAAGCGCGCTGGCGTACTCTCCGGTGGCGAGCGCAACCGTCTGAACTTGGCGCTTACGCTCAAGCAGGGCGGCAACCTGCTGCTCCTCGACGAGCCCACGAACGACCTCGACGTCGAGACGCTGTCCTCGCTCGAGGCGGCGCTGCTCGAGTTCCCGGGCTGCTCGGTGGTCATTAGCCACGATCGTATGTTCCTGGACCGCGTCGCCACGCACATCCTGGCGTGGGAGGGCACCGATGAGAACCCGGGCAACTGGTATTGGTTTGAGGGTAACTTCGAGGCCTATCAGGCCAACCGCATCGAGCGCCTGGGCGAGGACGCAGCCCAGCCGCATCGTATCCACAGGAAACTTACCAGGGACTAGTTTGATGTGGCAAAGGGACAGCCCCTTTGTCACACGAACTTATGCTCAACCTGGGAAAATAAAAAAACGCGGCGAACGTTTTTGTGACGTTCGCCGCGTTTTGCTATTCGTTGGATTCTTCAACCTTGTCGACGGTCCAGGTGGCTCCGAGGCCTCCGGTGGTGTTGCGGCGGATGCGCACGGTGACTTCGTGGCGCTCGCCGGCCTGCGTGTAGCGCAGGGGGAAGATTGCGCGGTTTCGCGCGGCCTCGATGGTGCCGCGTTCGCGGGCGATCCAGTAGTACTCGCCGACGATGCCGAGGGTGTCGGCGCCGTAGGGGAGATAGGTCGACAGCTGGTGCAGCAACGGGCCGGGGCAGAAGACCTCGGTTGCGAAATCGACGGGGAAGTCCTCGGGGATGGTCGGTGCTGCGGGTACCGAAGCCGGTACCGGTGCGGGAATTTGGTCATAGACAGGTGCGGATGCGGACTCGATGACGGGTGCAGACTCGGGCGCCGGTTCTGGCTTAACTGCGGAATCTGTCGGTTCCACGGAGACGGATGTGTCTTCAGTCTCGGTTTTGGCGTCGGCTTGCGGGGCGTCCTCTGCCTCGACAGACGGCTTTGCCTCGATGGGCGTGGATGCCATGGTGGTGATGCCGGCGTTGGCGTTCTCGGGGTCATAGACGACCGTGAGCGAGATGGCGGGCTGCGGTGCCTCGGGCTCCGATGCCGCCTCGGTAGCGTCCTGTTCTGCGAGTTCTTCGGGCTGATCGTCCTCGGCCTCGTTGCCAAAGACATCGCTGTTTTGGAACGCAGGCGTCTCGGGTTGGTCAGCGGCTTCTTCGGTTGTCGACTTGGACGCTTCGTTGAACTCAGCAGTGGCTTCCTGCTCGGATATGACTTCGGGATCGGTCGTGACGGCGATTTCTGGTTCGGCTTCTGCTGTTACCACAATAGCGACTTCGATCTCCGTCTCGGGCTCGGGTTCCGGGGCGACTTCGGCCACGGGCTCGGGCTCGGCGCGCTTAACGTGCTTGGGGCGCACAGCCTTCAGGTCCTTCTCACCGCGCTTTTTCTTTTTGTAGGACTGCTTGGCTCCCTTGGCTGCCTTGGGCTTGTCCTCGCCCTTGGCGAGAGCGGCATCCCAAGCCTCGTTGGCGATGACGGTGGCATACAGACACCCGCCCTTAAAGACGGTCAGCTTAATGCAGTCGTCAAGCTCTTCGAGCAACTCGCGCGTGGACTCAAAGCCCAGGTCGTAGGCCGTCATATCGCCCGCGACGAGTGCCTCCTCGACCTGCGTCATAAACGTTTGCTTGCCGCATCCAATCGCATCGCGTAGCAGGCGATACAGATAGATGTGGTTGCCCAGCGAAAGCGTGGGCCTAACTATTGTCTTGCTCATGGCAAATCTCCTCTTTACACATGTAAAGCATCTTACCATCGCATAGCGTTCGCCATGGCGGCGCCCAAGGCAAACGGGCGCGAACCGCTGTCGATTCGCGCCCGTTATACAGGCCGGTTATCTATGAGAGGAAAATGTGCTTAGTTGCCCGATGCCGTGCCTTGGCTCGAGTTGTCGGATGCCGTGCCGGACGCGGTTCCGCTCGAGCTGTTCGAGCTGTTGGTGTTGCTGCCGTCTGCTGTGCCCGTTCCCGAAGTGCTGTCGCTCGTCTGGCCGCCCGTGCTCGGATGCGAACCGTCAGTCGTTTGGCTTGAGTCGGTCGTGCCGGACGGCGTGCCACTGTTGGACGCAGAAGAATCGGTGTCCTGCGATTGGTTTTGGGTGTTCGATGACGAATCGGCAGAGGTAGAACTGTCTTGTGCGTCGTCCGTCTGTGCCTGCTGATCTTGTGACTGGGCGGTGCCATTTGCATCGCTCTCGGTCGTGCGCGACGAAAGGATTGGCTCGGGGCGCTCACCCAGACCCTCTCCGGCAGTGGTGATAAGGATGGCGCCGGCGCAGGCGATGACCGCGACGATGGCGATGGCGATCGAGAAGACGATGACCTTCTTTTGCGTCTGGCTGCGCTCTGCCGCTGCCTTGGCGCGCAGGCTGTTGGGGGCGACGCGCGCCGTGGTCGCGCGACCTGCAACCTGACGCATCTCCTGCGTGGTCGCGGCGCCACCTAGGTGCTCCTCGACATCGGGTTCAACGGGCTCGTAGGCGCCGGCAGGGTAGTCGACAGCGGCATGCGTGCCCTTGATTGCTTCGGCGCTGGCAGAGATAAAGTGGCGGTAGACCTGCGAGGACACAACGGTGATGACCGAGCTCACGGCGGCGCCAATTACTGAACCAGCGATACCAATCTTGGAGCCAAGCGCGACGCTCGTGGCGGCAGCTGCGGCGCCGGCGATGATCTGGGGAATGGAAATGTCGTCAAACAGGCCCTTTTTGGGTGCGATGGCCATGGTCTGTCCGATGGAATGGTTCTCGTGCACGCCGTTGTTGAGCGATGCCGGCGTCATGACGCGCGTGCGCGGCGCGTCGGTATATTCAGTCGTCATACGGGGTCCTCCCGGTTCGTTTAGTGCTGCGACAGGTTGTTCAGCCCTCAGGGTACCCAGTCGGTGTGAACCGGAGATGGATTCGCCCGCAACACCATCAACTCACCAAAGCGCGAAACTTCTTCTCAGGCTGATCGAATGAAGACGGGGCGAATCGTTCGGATGTCGAAAGGAAGGTTGACCGGATTTGAAATCCCGTGGAATAATCGGGCTCGCGGCGCTGTTGCTTGCGCCGGGTAGGGAGCGTCATGAAAATCCTTAAGCGGATCAACAACAATACGGTTATCTGCGTAAACGCCAAGGGCCGTGAACTCGTGGCAATTGGCCGCGGTATCGGGTTTCCCAATGGCCCCGATGAGGTCACACTCGATAAGATCGAGCGAACCTTCTACGGTGTCGACTCGCGCTACCTAGCGCTGCTCGACGAGATCGATCCTCAGGTGATGGAGTTCTCCGCCCAGATTGCCGATATCGCTCGCTCCAACATCTCGCGCGAGCTCTCGGCAAACCTTCCCTTTACCATGGCTGACCATATCGCCTTTGCCATCAAACGCTGCCGCGAGCATATGTTCGTGCAGATGCCGCTCTCCTATGATGTGCAGCAGATGTACCCCATTGAGTACAAGATCGCCAAGTTCGCGATCGAGGGCATCAATCGCGGCTTCAACGTCAAGATGCCGCGGGGGGAGGCGAGCGGTATCGCGCTCTGTATCGTCAACAGCGTGGTCGCCTCGTCTTCAAAGGCCAAATCCAATACGGTGCGTAAGGACGAGGTGATGCTCGAGAGCTTCACCAAGATTATCGAATCCGAGCTGGGGGTTTGCGTGGACCGCGACGGCTTTGACTTTTGCCGTTATGCCACGCACGTGCGCTACCTGTTAGAACGCGTGCAGACAGGAGAGCCCCTCAACACGGAGAACGGCGCGCTTTACGGACCGCTCTGCGAGCAGCATCCCGACGTGGCCGTGTGCGTCGACCGCATGGCCGCGCTTATCGAAGAGCGCTTTGACGCCGGGCTCGCCGATGAAGAGAAGGTCTACCTGATGCTCCACGTCAATCGCGTCTGCGCGGGATCTAGGTCCTAATCGACCGCTCGCCGCTGAAGTTTGACCGTTGGCCGGTTTCGACTTTCGTAAAAGCAACTGTTGGATGTAGTTTCATAGTCACATAAGGTGTTATTCGAGAAGAGCCTCGAAGCATGACGTAGACAGTTCCCTGTCCGCTTTGTGCTTTGGGGCTCTTCTGTTTTTGTCTTCTTCTTGCTTTTCTCGATTTGCCTCGTGTCAGGCCTGCCGTAATCGGTTCTTCGCGTGTGCGCAAACGGGAAGACAGAAAAGCAAGGGAGTTCAGCTATGACTGACAATAAGAAAATCGCAGCGGACGTGCTCGAGGCCGTCGGTGGCAAGGAGAACGTGACGTTTGTTGCGCACTGTATGACGCGCCTGCGTTTTAACCTCAAAGATATCGATGCCCCCGATATCAAAGAAGTGAAGAAGATTGGCGGTGTGTTGGGTGCTCAAATCTCCGGAGGGCAGTTCCAGGTAATCGTGGGCCAAAACGTGCCCAAGGTTTATGACGAGCTCTGCAAGATCGGCGGCTTTGCCAAGCAGGACGCCATCGACGAGAACCTTGATGCTCCTAAGCAGAAGCTCACACCTAAGGTTATTGGCAATAACATCCTCAACTACCTGTCAAGCTCCATGGTGCCTATGATCCCCGTCCTAATGTGTGCTGGCCTGTTCAAGACCGTAGCGGTGGTGCTGGGACCTACGATGGCGGGCGTGCTGTCCGACACAAGCGACCTTTATGTTCTGATGAACATGGTTTATGACGCAGCGTTCTATTTTATCCCCATCTACCTTGGCTATAATGCGGCTAAGAACATTGGCGTAACGCCTGTCCTCGGTGCCTTTATGGGCGGCATTCTTATCGACCCGACCATGATTCAGCTTGCGACCGATGGAGCTCAGTTCTCCGTTTATGGCATTCCCTGCGTCGCCGCAAACTACACAAAGACGGTCCTTCCCATTCTTCTGTCCGTGTGGGCGATGAGTTATATCGAGCGCTTCTTCCGCAAATATGTGCCAGATACCCTTTCAACGGTTTTCGCGCCTTTCCTTACCATGGTCGTCGCTGTTCCTGTGTCTCTCTGCGCTCTCGCCCCTGTTGGTTCATGGGCCGGTAATGCCCTCGCCGCCGGTTTTGAGTTCCTTGGTACTTCCGGTGGTATCGCCGCCATCCTCGGAGGAGGTATTCTGGCGGGTCTTTGGTGCCCAATGATTATTACCGGCATGCATGTGGCGGTTGCGATGATTGCCATCGCTAACTATATGACTGTGGGAACCGACAGCTTTGTTTTGGTTGCGACGGGCGTTAGCCTTTGGGCGACCTTCGGCTGCGAGGTGGCGACCTGGCTCAAGCTGCGCGATAAAGACGAGAAGAGCATGGCATTCGGCTATTTGGTCGCAAACATTGTCGGAGGCGTCGGCGAGCCTTTCATCTACGGCATGATGCTGCGCTATCGCCGCGTGTTTGTCTGGAAGATTATCGGATCCTTTGTTGCCGGTGCGCTTGCAATCGCTCTCGGAGCCACGGTTTATACTGCCGGCGCGGCATCTAACTTCTTGGAGTTCCTCGCGTTTGCGGGCGGCGGGACCCAGAATCTCATCAACTTTGGAATCGCTGCTGGTGCAGGCTTCCTTGTGAGCGCCTTGGGCACGTATTTCCTGGGCTTTACGGCGGATGAGCTCGAGAATGGCCCCGTTTCCGAGCGTTAAGTTTTCTACGGCCTGCGTGTGGCAGGACGCATTGGAAGGGCGTCCATGACGCCCTTCTCTTTTTGTATTTCTATTTCCGATGTTTGGGCGGCGTGTGCCGCGAAGAGTTGGAGTTGGAATGAACATAGAGTTTGGAATCTCGAAGATTGACGTAACACCCCAGTCTCCTTGCCGCATGGGCGGCTACAACAGAAAAGGTGCCTGGACGGATGTTCTTGATCCTATTGAGGCCAACGCTAGCGCTGTCTGTGTTGATCTTGTCCCGTTTATTCTTATCGAGCTCGATTCAATAATGGTGTCGAAAGATTTTTCCCTTTCGGTCAAGAACGCCGTATCGTCAAAAACGGGCATCGATTCGAGCAATATCGTCGTCGCATGCATTCATACCCATTCTGCACCATGCTATTTTAAGCTTGCCTACGAGGATACGTTACCTGAAACCGAATTGACGAGTGATTTGATTGGCTTGGCTACCGAGGCGGCGGTATCTGCATGGGCGTCCAGGTCGAAGGCGACCGTATCGATGGAGATGTTAGGCATCGAGGGACTGTACGGGAATCGAAATGTTCAGGGCGGTCCGGCCGATAAACAGGTAAGTATTTTCTCGTTTGAGGACGCTCAAGGCGGTCGCCCAATTGGAAAAATGCTGTTCATATCTGCTCATCCTACCATCCTTAATGGGAAAAGCGCCGTCCTCTCTGCTGATTTGATTGGGCATGTCAGGCAGCGTTTGGAGAGGAAATATGGCTGTCCTGTACTTTGCGTCAACGGAACGTGCGGGGATGTGTCGACGCGTTTCTATCGGCAAGGGGAGGGAGTTGCCGAACTCGAGCGCACGGCTAACGAACTTTGCGCTCAAATTGAATCCAAGCGTGAGCGCGCGGCACTCAGAGTTGATACTCCGCGTTGGGGCTCTATCAGCATGAAGAGTGTCTACGATGCAAAAACAGATCCGGACTGGATCGAGATGACCAATCGGATAGAGGCTATGGATGCGAGCCCGATGCGAGACTTTCTCCTTAAGCGGCAACAACTTAAGCTCTCGATGGGGAAAATCGAGCTTGAGCTTCCGAGCCAGTTTGCGGTAATTGGTAACTGCATTTTTATCACGATGCCATGCGATACGTGTAGCACATTAGGCTTGGATTTTAAGAGGGCGTTTAGCCAATACAACGTCTTTGTTATCGGCTATGCGAACACGTACTGCAACTACCTTGTGCCTCAGGAAGACTACGGCAAGTATTTTGAAACCTACAACTCGCGAACGCCGCGCGGGGTTGCCGATGCGTTCGTTGCGCGAATCATTCAGGCGGTCGGTGCCGCGCTATAGCGGGCGCTATAGACCATCGTGGTAGATGAACCGGTCAGGATTATACGGAGCATGTATTGTGTCAATCATTGAACCTCTCATCCAACAAGTCCTTATCATGTTTTTGCTCATGGGAATGGGCTACGCTCTAAACCGCTTGGGCATATTGAGCGAGCAGGCTGCAATAGAATTCGGAAAGTTGCTCATCAACCTTGTGATTCCCGCAATCATTCTCAAATCATTTTGGATCGAGTATTCGTTTCAGAGGATGTATGAGTTGGGAATGACCTTAATGCTGTCGGCGGCGATGTTGTTGCTCGCTTGCGTTGTTGCCCGCCTGTTGTTCAGGGGCCGTCCCATCGACATTTTTGCTGCGGCATTCTCGAATGCTGGATTTGTGGGAATACCCCTTGTTGAAGCGGCGCTTGGAAAAGATGCCGTGTTTTTCATCACGTGCATGATCGCTCTTCTCAATGCTATGCAATGGACATACGGGCAGTATCTGCTGTCGGGGTCTAAAAAATGTATGAGTCCTAAAGCGATCCTGGCAAGTCCAATGGTCATGGCTTTATTGGGCGGTTTCTTGATTTTTATCCTTCGTGTCCCAACGGTCCCTCTGGCACAGTCAGTGCTTTCGTATATCTCGGGGCTCAACACTCCGCTAGCAATGATGACTCTCGGTATCTATCTTGCTCAGTCTGATTTGATGGCGCTCCTGAGGGCGAAAAGCTTGTTTGCCGTCTCATCGGTCAGGCTGCTTGTCATTCCGATTCTTTCGCTCCTGTTCCTATGTCTCTTTCCATGTGATAGGTCAATTAAGATGGCGCTGCTGATTGCGGCTGCGACCCCCACCGGCGCGAATGTAGCTATCTTTGCCCAGCAGCATAATAAGGACTATCGATATGCATGTGGAACAGTCTGTGTTACCACCCTTCTGTCTATGTTCACTATGCCAGCGATAGTGTCCTTGTCTCAGCTAGTGTTCTAGGCGCTATGCCACGCACCTGCGGATGAACGCTTCGTGGCGGTCGATTATGGCCGGGGCCCAACAATCCGGACCGCCGTTGATCGTGCTGGCAACAGATGCCATCAACTCATCAAGGGGGCTTGCTATCATTGGTGCACTAGCTTGATGCTAAACTGAATTAATGATTGCGAGGTGGTTTACGTGATGTACCCGTATATGACATTCGAAGATGGTACCGAGGTCATTCATTCTGACCTGATCACAGATGGCGATATCGAAAAGGTCATCGTGCATTTTGAACGACCGACGGCAGAGGGTTTCGACTCCGCTCGTTGCGAGCTGCCTTCTTACAATTGGACCATGTGGGAGGGGCGTTTTACCGACGAGGAGAAGCGAGGTTTTGAGACTTTTCTGAGCAATAACGCCCATCTGCTGTATCGCTACGCCGCAAACGGAGGAGCTAAAGTTGCCTAGCCTTTTTCTTATTGGCGGCTATCGGGTCTTCTTTTGGTCCAATGAAGCGGGCGAGCCAATCCATGTCCATGTTTGCAAGGGGGCGCCTTCAGATAACTCGGCCAAAATCTGGCTGACTCGAAGAGGTGGCTGCATTGTCGCTAATAACAAAGCGAAGATCCCCCGGAGCACGCTTGATGACCTCTGTGAAATCATCGCCGCTCAGCATGAATTGATTTGCTCTAAATGGAAGGCATTTTTCCTTGTGGACGAGATCTCGTTCTACTGCTAAACGTCATCCCGGCTTCTCTTTTCCAATTTTAATCATGAGCTTGTCCCATCTGTGCTGATTGAACTTGACAGTACAATGGAGGCGGACTATATCGCCGCCGCTCGTTGCGGCTAACGGATGTGCTGGAGCTCGCATGAACGATTTTCTAAACGGTCAAGTTGAGAACGACGGTTTTTTGCGCGCGGCAGCGGCCTCGCCCAAGATTCGCGTGGCCGATGTCGAGGGCAATGCCGAGGTTGCGCTGGCGGCTGTTCGCGAGGCTGCTGGGCGCGGCGTTCGTGCGTTGGTGTTGCCCGAGCTTAACCTGACCGGTTATACTGCGGCCGATCTGTTCCATAACCGCACGTTGCTGCATGCCTGCGAGACGGCGCTTGTGCGCATCCTCGATGAAACCCGTGAGCTGCCGATCGTCTTTACCATTGGCTTGCCCGTTGCGGTGGCCGAAAACATCTACAATTGCGCCGCCGTGTGCTGTGCGGGCGAGCTTTTGGGCCTTACGGCCAAAAAGTATCTGCCCAACTATGGTGAGTTCTATGAGCGCCGCTGGTTCGCTCCGGCGCCCGTCGATCCCGTGTGGGTTGAATTTGCCGGCCAGGGTCCGGTGCCGCTTGGCTCGGGGCTTGTCTACCGCTGCTGTGACGAGGGCGCCGAGGATCTGGTGCTGGGCGTCGAGGTCTGTGAGGACCTGTGGGTGCCGGCGCCCCCTTCGACCGAGATGGCGCTTGCCGGCGCGACGGTGATCCTCAACCCGTCAGCCTCGGACGAGATCATCGGCAAGGCAGATTACCGTCGCAGCCTCATCTCCAACCAGAGCGCACGCCTGTACTGCGCCTATGCCTACGCAGACGCGAGCGAGGGCGAGTCCACGACCGACATGGTCTTTGCGGGCGAGAACCTTATCTACGAAAACGGCTCCAAGCTTGCCGCGACCAGGCTTCTCACCTGTGACATGGCCATCGCCGACGTCGATCTTGACCGTCTGGTTGCCGAGCGCCGTCGCTCGACGACGTGGACACGCGCCGACGATGCGCCGGAGGCCACGACTGTTGAGTTTTCGTTTGAGGGCGTGTTGGCCGAAGAGCCCGTCCTGCGCGATGCCTGCGATATCGACCGCGTTTTCCCGCGTGCGCCCTTTGTGCCGGCCGACCACGGCGATCTGGCCGAGCGCTGCGAGACCATCCTCGACCTGCAGACTGCGGGCCTCAAGACGCGCCTTGCCCATACGGGCACCAAGGCAGCTGTTATCGGTCTTTCGGGCGGCTTGGACTCCACGCTGGCGCTGCTTGTGACTGTGCGTGCTTTCGATGCACTGGGGCTGCCGCGCACGGGTATCACGGCGGTCTCCATGCCCGGCTTTGGCACGACGCACCGCACCAAGTCCAATGCCGAGTCGCTCGCCCGCGACCTGGGTGTCTCCTTCCGCGAGGTCTCGATTCATGCGGCCGTGGAGCAGCATTTTAAGGACATCGAGCACGATCCGGCCGTCCAAGACGTGACCTACGAGAACAGCCAGGCGCGCGAGCGTACGCAGATTCTGATGGACCTGGCCAACCAGGCTGGCGGCTTTGTCATCGGCACCGGCGACCTGTCGGAGCTGGCGCTCGGCTGGGCTACGTACAATGGCGACCATATGAGCATGTACGCCGTCAACGCGAGCGTGCCCAAGACGCTCGTGCGTCATCTGGTTCGCTATGCGGCCGATGTCTTTGGCGGGCGCATCGCGACCACGCTGCTTGACATCCTCGACACGCCCGTCTCGCCCGAGCTTCTGCCGCCCACGGGCGACGGCGAGATCGCGCAGAAGACCGAAGACCTGGTGGGTCCCTACGAGCTGCACGACTACTTCCTCTACTATTTGCTGCGCTTTGGCTTTGAGCCGGGCAAGATCTATCGCATGGCGCTCAAGAGCTTCGAGGGTGTCTACGACAAGGTCACCATCCATACGTGGCTGCGTACGTTCTACCGTCGCTTCTTTGCCCAGCAGTTTAAGCGCAGCTGCCTGCCCGATGGTCCCAAGGTGGGCTCGGTGACGCTCAGCCCACGCGGCGATTGGCGTATGCCGAGTGACGCCAGCTCGCGTCTGTGGCTTGCGCAGATCGACGCGCTCAATCCCATTGACTAAGGTCGGCTAAATTGAACCAATACGGGGGTTGCAAGCGTTACACTTTTGCAATCTGATGGCCCGTATCGCGCGGCGCTCTTGTCGGAGCGCCGCTTTTTTATATCGGAAGGTGGCACCATGCAGGCATCGCAGCGTCTCGACCGCTTTGGCGCGGAGGTCTTCGCCTCGCTCAACAACAAACTGCTTGCGCTGAAGGCTCAGGGCAAGACCATTTACAACATGAGCGTGGGCACGCCCGACTTTAAGCCGTACGACCACGTGGTCGAGGCGCTCACGCAAGCGGCCCAGGACCCCGAGATGTGGAAGTATGCCCTGCGCGACCTGCCCGAACTCAAGCAAGCCGTGTGCGATTACTACGAGCGTCGCTTTGGCGTTTCGGGCATTACGCCGTCTATGGTGCAGTCGTGCAACGGCACGCAGGAGGGCGTTGGCCATTTGGGCCTTGCCCTGCTCGATCCGGGTGACACCATTCTGGTTCCCGATCCGTGCTACCCGGTCTTTGAGGCAGGTGCCAAGATCGCCGATGCCAAGCTCGAGTACTATCCGCTGGTGGCGGAGCACAATTACCTGCCCTATGTGGCGGGTATCGATCCCGAGGTGGCCGATCGTGCCAAGTACATGATTGTGTCGCTGCCCGCCAACCCGGTGGGCTCGGTGGGCACGCCCGAGGTCTACGAGGAGATCATCGCTTTCGCCCGCGAGCACGACCTGCTCATCGTTCACGACAACGCATACTCCGACATCGTGTTCGACGGCGAGCCGGGCGGCAGCTTCTTGCAGTATCCCGGCGCGCTCGAGGTGGGCGTTGAGTTCTTCTCGCTCTCCAAGTCGTTTAACGTCACCGGTGCGCGTATCGGCTTTTTGGTCGGTCGCGAGGATGTGGTCTCGGCCTTTGCCAAGCTGCGCGGCCAGATCGACTTTGGTATGTTCTTCCCGATCCAGAAGGCTGCTATCGCCTGCCTGAACGGTCCGCGCGATGAGGTCGAGGCGCAGCGTCTGAAGTACCAGGAGCGCCGCGATGCCCTGTGCGACGGTCTTGAGGGCCTGGGCTGGGAGCGTCCCAACGCGCATGGCTCTATGTTTGTGTGGGCCAAGCTTCCCGGTGGTCGCACCGATTCCATGGCGTTTTGCGAGGAGCTCATGGAGAAGGCCGGCGTTGTGGTGACGCCGGGCGCGAGCTTTGGTCCTTCGGGCGAGGGGCACGTGCGCATGGCGCTGGTCTTGCCGCCCGACCAGATTGCTTTGGCTGTCGAGGCCATCCGCGAGGCGGGTCTGTATTAGAAACCTGTTTCGACTCGTCAATAGCTCGAAACCGATTTCGTGCAGTTATTTTACGAATCCTGCAAACAATTTCGGTAAACGGTCGATTTTTGGCTGCGAATAGGAGCATAATCAAAGTCCCGATTGGATGTATTGGGATTACGACAAGCCGCTCGGGTCGTTCCCGGGTGGCTTGTTTGTGGAGAGAGATGGGAGTTTCTAATGGTTAACGAGAAGAAGGTCGCTATTGTCGGCTGCGGTTTCGTCGGTTCGTCTTCGGCGTTCGCGCTGATGCAGAGCGGTCTGTTCTCCGAAATGGTCCTCATCGACGTGGACAAGAACCGCGCCGAGGGTGAGGCCCTGGATATCGCGCACGGTATGACGTTTGCCGAGCCGATGAAGATCTACGCCGGCGATTATTCCGATGTCGCCGACGCCGCCATGATCGTCGTCACCGCTGGCGCTGCCCAGAAGCCCGGTGAGACTCGCCTGGACCTGGTCAACAAGAACGTCAGCATCTTTAAGTCCATTATCCCCGAGATTAAGAAGTCCGGCTTCGACGGCATTCTGCTCATCGTCTCCAACCCGGTCGATGTTCTGACCTACGCCGCCATCAAGATGTCCGGCCTGCCCGAGGGCCACGTCATCGGTTCCGGTACCGTGCTCGACACCGGCCGTCTGCAGCAGATGCTTGGTGCCCACGTCGAGGTCGACCCGCGCGATGTCCAGGCCTATGTCATGGGTGAGCACGGCGACTCCGAGTTTGTCGCTTGGTCCAGCGCTCAGGTTGCCGGCGTTCCGCTGAACACCTTCTGCGAGCTTCACGGTCATCTGGAGCATGAGGCTGCCGAGAAGCGCATCGCCGAGGACGTCAAGAACTCCGCCTACACCATCATCGAGAAGAAGCACGCCACCTACTACGGCGTCGCCATGGCCGTCAAGCGCATCTGCACTGCCGTCATGCGTGACGAGCAGACCGTTCTGCCCGTTTCCTCGCTCATGGTGGGCGAGTACGGCCTGTCCGATCTTGCCATCTCCATGCCGACCGTCGTTGGCCGCGACGGCGTTGTCTGCCGCGTCCCCGTGCCGCTGAACGATGACGAGCAGCATGAGCTCACTGCCTCCGCCAAGGCCCTCAAGGACATCATCGACAGCGTCGACTTCTCCTGCTAAATCAAGCTCGCGAGAGCGAAAAGCTACAATGAAGGCGTCCGAGTCCACACGGTCGGGGGTGCGGACAGAAAGTTGGACCGCGGGGCGGTCCGGACTGGAGGTTCGCATGTACAGCAGGGAGAAGGTCGAGC
>NZ_CAXYLS010000013.1:0-55985 GCF_964283865.1 Collinsella aerofaciens
TCATGCTTCACTCTCAAATCAACGCGCATAAAGAAAGCCTCCCATTTCTCATGTCCAAGAAATGGGAGGCAGTTCACTGTGCCGGGGAGGGTCTTGTTGTCTGGGGAATGGGCTGTCAGCACCCTATTCCTCAAAACTGAAAAATTTTCGATTTTGAGGAATAGGATTGGCGGCTGGTTGCTGCGACCTGGCGTTTACTCTATCCCAGCTCCTGCATGCGGCGGTAGATTTCGCAGATGCCCTTGATGGTGAGTTGCCCGTCGACCACGTCGAAGGCATCGGTCGAATCGGCGACAATGCCGGCGAGACCGCCCGTGGCGATAACGGTGGCGTCCTCGCGGCCCAGCTCGCGCTTCATGCGCGTGACCAGGCCCTCGGCCATGGCGGCGGCGCCCATCACGGCGCCGACCTTGATGCACTCTTCGGTGTCGCGACCGATGGCGTGCTCGGGCGCCTCGAGCGGCACGCTGGCGAGCTTGGCGGCACGGGCGGCAAGCGCGTCCATGGAGATGCGGATGCCCGGCGCAATCGCCCCGCCAATGTAATAACCGTCCTCATCGATGACGTCGATATTGGTCGCGGTGCCAAAGTCCACCACGATTGCCGGCGCGCCGTAGAAAGTCTCGGCCGCAACGGCGTTGGCTACGCGGTCGGCGCCCACGGCCTGGGGGCGCGCCGCGCGCAGCTTGGTCACGGCGGCCGTCTGCGGCCCGATGACGATGGCGTCTGCCGCGATGCGGTTGGCCACGGCGTGCCATTCGCGCGAGAGTTGCGGCACCACGCCCGCAAAGGCGATCGCGTCAACCGTATCGAGCGAGAGGCCGTACATCTTAAAGAAACCCATCAGGCGCACGTGGATCTCGTCGGCGGTATAGGAGCGGTCGGTGGGCATACGCCACGACTGCACCAGCTCGTCTCCGTCAAACAGGCCCATGGCCGTCTGCGTATTTCCCATATCGATAGCGAGCAGCATGTCTACTCCCGGTGTTGGCATAAAAGGACGCGCACCATTGTATACGTGCCGTCGACGGCGCTCGGCTGCAATTCGTTTACGGTGATAGGGGCTGAGGGGTTTAAATATGAAGGAATTATGCTCTACGAGATTTTCCTTGCCGTTTACCGAACTCCCGCGTAATATTCTTTCTTGCGCACATGAGGCGCCCAGACATTGCGGGGTGGAGCAGTCTGGTAGCTCGCCGGGCTCATAACCCGGAGGTCGTAGGTTCAAATCCTGCCCCCGCGACCAAGAACTTGCAGCTCGGAAGCAAAATTGCTTCCGAGCTTTTTCTTTATCGGTTTACTTTGCGGGTGAATTGCGGGTGAATCCTGAGTCAATTTATTATGTGAAGCAAATAAACCATTGATAATCGCGGGCCGGTCGGCTTGACTTATCGACCGATAAACTCCAATTGGGAGGAGTTTCGGCGGTCCTTAGCTTAATAATAGTGGCGGGGATGGACCGCGCCATCCCCGGACCCCTGCGCGCCAAAGGGACGTGTCCCCTTGGAACCCCGCCTATTCTTCTCAGCACAGAAACGGGGGAGTATGGATTACAGGTTGTAGGATGCCGACAGACAAGCACCATGCTGCCTCAAATCCGCATGGAGCTTGGCCGGGGCCGTCTCTTTGCCTCAAGGCGGGCAGTGAACTCAGGCAATCGAACCTCTTCGCATTTGTTCTCTAGGAACTGAGTGACACGCTCCTCCCAATTAATGTTGCCGAAGCATGCGGAATATCAGAAGAGAGATTGCAGGGCGTAAGTCAGCGCATGAAGAGCTGCCCGTCGTTTTGATAATGACATAATTAAGTGGCAAACTAAAGCGATCGGAGCGACCATGATTCTTGACAGCCTGCGTAACAGCGCGTCTTTTAATGAAACCGACCGAGCCATTGCTACCTATCTGCTCAATCATACCGGCGACCTTAAGACCCTCACTATGGCAAAGCTCGCACAGGAGACTTACACTTCGAACGCGACTATCATCCGCTTTTGTAAGAAATTGGGCCTAAGCGGCTATCGAGAGTTGATCATGCAGCTCATCCAGGAGATAAGCGGAGACTATCTTCTGGCTGCCACTGTCGATCACAATCGTCCTTTTGGCAGTACCGATTCAATTGAGGCCATCGAGGGCAACCTTGCAAATCTCTTGAAGGGCGTCATAGATCAAACGAAAATCGAGCTCGATAGCGCCAAATTGAGCATAATCGCCAAGGCAGTTCTTAGCGCCCCGCGAATTTACATCTTTGCTAAAGGGGAAAGCTATCTGGCGGGATGTATCTTTCGCAACAATCTTCTCAAGCTCGATCGTCATGTCACCATGGCAGACGACGGGGGCCTGCAGACGCTGCACGTTAAGAACGGTAGGCCCGGCGACCTGTTTTTATTCCTAAGCTACAGCGGCATTCACTATGATTATTCCAAATACGCCGCCGCTCTTTCCGAGCGCGGAATCAAGCCGTGTTTAATCACGGCGTTTTCTGATTCGGCGCTCGCCAGGCAATGCGACACTGTCTTGCTCATTCCAAAATCAGAGCGCGTGATTGGAAAGGTTGCCAATTACTCTTCCATGATCTCGCTCACGTATACGCTTCAGGTTATTTATTCGCTTATATTCAATCAGGATTATCAAGAGAACTATCGTGTAAAACACGAGGCCGATTCGTTCATCTTTACGAGTTTTGCGGAGATTTAGTCATACAAAAGGTGACCCCAAAGCATTTTGCCTTGAGGCCACCTTTTGTGCTTGTGCTATCTGGATGGCTTCTCTACTTCAGCTCAGGCCAATAGCCCTTGTTCGCCTCGATCATGTCGTCCAAGACTTCCTTAGCCACGCGCGCTGAGGGAATCGTGCGATTGAGGGTGAAGGCCTCGAGTGCCTTCTGGTAGGAGCCCTCGATAACGGCCTCGACCACAAGGCCCTCGCAGGCATCCTGCTGCTCGATAAGGCCCTTGTAGAAGCGGGGAATCTTCCCGACGCGGATCGGTTCGGCTCCTCGATCGGTGATGTACGCCGGAATCTCGACGGTCGCGTCGTCCGAGAGATTCTCGATTGCGCCATTATTGGGCACAATCACCAGCTGGCGATGGCGCAAATCCTTCGCCAGGGACTTGACGACATCGACAATGAACCTGCCGTGGACGCCTACGTAGAACTGCGTGAGATCGACCTTTTCACCGCGCTTAAGCGCCGCAGATGCGTCGAAGATACGCTTTTCGCGGCCGTTTACGACCTGCATGCCACGCGTGTTATTGATGTCCATGTACTCCACGCAGGCATCGGGCAACAGGTAATACTGGTAATAGGTGTTGGGGAGGTAATCCTGGAATAGCGTAGAAATCGTTGCCGCATTCTTGAAGGTGTGGGCCCAATCTGGGTCTTTTACCAAGGCGTCATTGAGACTTGCCTCGGAAATGTAACCGTACTTACGCACGTGCTCTTTGAGCTTGTCCGTAACGTCGACGCCCTTGCAGCGTACGCTGGTATACCACCCAAAGTGATTGAGGCCAAAGTAGTCGACTTCAATGTCGTCGAGTTCGCAGCCCAAAATCTCCGCCATGCGGGCTTCAATCTCTACCGGCATATCGCAGATGTCGAGAATGCGAGCGTTTGGACGCAGCTTGTGCATCGCCTTGGCTACGATGGCAGCGGGGTTGGAGTAGTTGACGATCCAGTAGTCCTTGCAGGCGTACTCCTCGCAGAAATCGACAAGCTCGCACATGGGGAAGATGGTCCTCATGCCATAGGCCATGCCACCTGCTCCGCAAGTCTCTTGGCCGACTACGCCATGGCGCAGGCTGATCTGCTCATCCTGGATACGCATCTTGAGCCCGCCCACGCGCATCTGCGCCATAACAAAGTTCGCATCTGTAAACGCCTCTTTGGGGTCGACGGTTACATGCAAGGGGATCTCGGGAGCAAGGTCATCGATAACCGCTTTAACCACCACGGCGACTGTGTCTTGGCGCTCCTCGTCGATGTCATAGAGCCAAAGCTCGCGTATTCCTAATTCATCCTTTTGGTCGATCAGGTCTTTGACGATGCCAGCGGTATAGGTGCTGCCGCCGCCGCAGATGACAATCTTGTATCCGTTCATGTTGTTCATGCCTTTCAAATCAAATTGAGCTGCAGACAATCTTGGTTACTATCTGCACGAAGTAGGTGGCGATGTTGATGACCGCCGCCATGCCTGCAATGCTGCCTGCGTCCGCGTGCCTTCCTGAACGCCGGGTCCAAACCGCAGCGAGTAGACCCAGGAGCGGCCAGATAAAACCACATGCGAATGCAGCCATAAGTACGAGAAGACCCCTTGTCGACTTTTCTTTGTACATGTTGAGCAGGCGTTCGAACATGCCTTGGATTGAATGAAACGTTTTGGTCAACATGAGGTCCCCTCGCTTATCGCTTATCGCTTATCGCTTAAGCGACTGTTAATCTTCCAGATTAAGGATGGGACGCAGCAGGTCGTAGACGGAGTGCACGTTGGTTCCCACGATAATCTGGACATTGGTGCCGTTCTTAAACAGGCCCTTGTCGATAGCCTTCTTGATGGTCTCTTCGTTGACCTTGTTGGGATCTTTGACTTCGACACGGAGACGAGTCATGCAGCAGCCCATGGTGTTGATATTGTCCTTGCCGCCAAGGCCGTTGATGATGTTCTGCACCATCTCCTGCTGTTTTGCGTCGACTTCCGGAGTTCCGGAGGACTCGAGAGCATTGTTGTCTCCGGAGACCTCTGCAGACCACTCTGCGGAACGGCCGGGCGTCATGAGGTTGAGTTTCTTGATCACCATCGCCAGAACGATGAACGAAACGGCGGCAAACACGATGCCCAAGACGATGTAAATCGGGAACTTGGTGACGCCCATTGGCAAAGGCAGGCCGAGCGTGAGCAGCTCGATGCCACCGTACATGTTAAGCAAGCGGACTCCCAGGACAAACAGGAGCATCTCGCCCAGTCCGTAGAACAGGCTGTAGGCAACCCAGAGAATCGGAGACGCGAACAGGATCATGAAGTCGAGCGGCTCAGTGATGCCGGAGAGCATGGCGGTGATGTAAATGGGCACCAGCATGGCTGCGACAGCTTTTCGATTCTCCGGACGGGAAGTCGCAATCATTGCGAGCACAGTGCCGAGGGTTACGAATTCCTTGCCAAAGCCGAACATGGCAAAGCGGACAGAGGGGTCGACTGTGGTGAGGGATCCGTCGGCGATATGGGGAAGCTCGGCATAGAAGATGTTTGCTGCGCCGGAAACACTCTGGCCGGCGACGACCGCCGTGCCGCCAATCGCGGAGTAGTCAAACGGCATCCACATAAAGTGGTGCATGCCGAGAGGTACGAGGACGCGGTTCAGGAAGCCGTAAATGAAAACGCCCAGACCACCCGAGGCTGCGATGAATGAAGAAGCGTTGCTGATGGCGTTGGCGATAGGGGGCCACACGATAGTCGCTCCGATGCCGAAGACAATGCTCAGCGGAACCATCGCCAGAAGGGCCAGGCGGGGTCCGCCGTAAATCCGGATATACTCCGATACCTTTACGTCGATCAGTTTGTTATAGAGCCAACCGCAGAAGCATCCGATGAGTACGCCGCCGAAGACGTTGACATCGGTAACTTGAAGACCCAGTACCGTTGCCTGGCCAGTGCCATACAGACCCATCGCGCCAGCTTTTGCCAGCTGATCGGTGAGCGTCAGGTAGGCGTTGTTGACATACAGGAACATGAGGTAACTAATAAGTCCAAACACTGCCGCGTTGGATTTTGCTTCTTTGCGAAGCCTGCCGTAAGGCCGACTGCGAAAATCACCGGCAGGTTGCCGATCACCGCGGAGTTGGTTGCCGCGGAGAGCAGCGTGCCCAGATCTGCGACAACTCCGCTGCCGAGCGAGCATACCGTGGCGATGGCCAAAATGATGCCCGTCACCGAAAGGTACAAAATAGGGTCGACGATAACGCGGCCAAAGTTCTGGAAGGCCGTTTTGACTTTATCCATCTCTTCCCCTCTCCTAACTAATCTCGGGGGCTTGCCCCTTAGGCAGAGACGACACTCGCATACTTGCCGGCGTTGGATGTTGATGTCTACCTCTGTTTACTGGCTTCATGATAGTTAGAGTGTTCACAAAACATGTGGGACGGAACAAACGGTGCTTAAAACGAGCTCGGCTAGTCTTTTTCGCTGTTACCATCTTTCCATTTCGGCCAGCGGTATACATTTTTAGGCAAACGGCTTTGGGTGCGAACGGCTAGCCGTGTCTTGATTTGCCAGGTCCGTCTCTATTCGCATTGGGCTTGCGTGAAGTTTGGATATTGAGGAGACGTTCCGACTCTTGCCGTCCGGGCATCCTGGATGAAAGGAGGAGGGGCAGCCGGAAAAGGGATGAAATGTCCGGAATTGCGGGGTGGACACGCGCTCGGGTTGCTGTGGCCCTCGATATGACGGCGGGGCGATGCCGTCGGCCTGTCCGCTTTTTCGCTCGGGCCTCTGCTCTCAGCCTCTCAAACATAATCTCGATCTGTAACAGGTGGACCCGATTTGGGCGGCTAGGTGTTACAGATTGAGATCTTTCGGCAGGACGGTCTCCGTTTGTCTAAATCTGTAACACGAGGGACGGATTTTGCCGAGTTGTTGTTACAGATTGAGATTATCTTGCAGGTGGGTCCCGTTTGTCTCGATTTGTAACATCTGGGGCCCATTTTGCCGAGTAACTGTTACAGATCTAGATCTTTCGGCAGACGGGATTGGTTTGTCTCGATCTGTAACAGTTAGGGTTGGTTTTGGTCTGTAATTGTTACAGATTGAGATTTTCCGCCGGGACGGTTTTGGTTTGTCTCGATCTGTAACAGGTGGAGGCCAAAAGTGGGCCTAACTGTTACGGATTGAGACAAACCGACGGGCCGCCCCGCCCCATCCACCTGCCGCTACCTGCTGTCTGCCGATTTCCGTTGCGCCACTGTGCTCCCATGCCATATCCTCTAAACAACTACGCGGCAACATCGCCGCCGCGCCTACAAGAGAGGAATGTCCATGACCGCACCCGCATCCAAACTGCTCCAGCCCATTACGGTTGGCCCCCTTGAGCTTAAAAACCGCATTATGTTCCCGCCGCTGACCACCGGCTACGAGGAGCGCGACGGTTCCATTGGCGAGCGCAGCCTGGCTTTTTACGAGCGCCTGGCCCGTGGCGGCGTGAGCTACATCGTCATCGGCGACGTTGCTCCTGTTATGACCGCAAGCCCCACGCCCAAGTTAGCGACCGACGCCCAGATCCCCACGTTTAAGGCGCTGGCCGACGCCGTTCACAAGCACGGCGCCAAGGTCGCGCTGCAGCTGTTCCACCCCGAGTACGACGTGCCCGGCGTCGGCCGCATGGTCATGGGTTCCATGGCCGCCGCCAAGGCTGCGCAGGAGGCCAAGGCCGCCGGCGACGAGGAGACCTTCGCCGCCAAGATGGCCGAGTCCAACGAGATCCGCAAGCAGGCCTACGCCAAGTTGCACCACGATATGCAGCACTTTGTGAACGAGGCGAGCGTAGAGCAGCTCACCCAGATCAAGGAGGCCATCGCCGCCTCGGCCGCCCGCGCGCAGCAGGCCGGCATCGACGCCATCGAGGTTCACGGCGACCGTCTGGTGGGTTCGCTGTGCTCGGCCATCCTCAACCAGCGCACCGACGAGTACGGTGGCTCGTTCGAGAACCGCGTTCGCTATGCGCTCGAGGTCGTCGCCGCCATTAAGGAAGCCGCGCCGCAGCTGATGGTGGAGTACAAGCTCCCCGTGATCATGGAGAACCCCGACGGCACGCCGCGCGGCAAGGGTGGCCTGCAGCCCGACGAGGCCTGCGAGTTCGCCAAGCTGCTCGAGGGCGCGGGCATCGACATGATCCAGGTCGCGCAGGCCAACCACACCGGCAACATGGGCGATACCATTCCGCCCATGGGCGCCATGCCCTACAACTGGACGCTGCCCGTGGCCGAGCGCGTCAAGGCCCTGGTCTCCGTGCCGGTGGCAACCGTCGGCCGCGTCGTCTCGGTCGAGGCCGGCGAGAAGATCCTGGAAGACGGCTCGGCCGACATCATCGCCTACGGCCGCTCGCTCATGTGCGACCCCGACATTGCGCTCAAGGCCGCCACGGGCGAGCCCATCCGCGAGTGCCTCAACTGCAACAAGGGCTGCGTCGACGCGATTCAAAACCGCAAGTACATCTCGTGCGTGCTCAATGCCGAGAACGGCGACGAGGCGACCATCGCCATTAAACCGGGTGAGGGCGACAAGAAGATCGCCGTGGTGGGCGGCGGCATCGCCGGCCTGGAGGCCGCGCGCGTGGCGGCCAAACGCGGCTACGACGTGACCGTCTATGAGGCGAGCGATCACTTGGGCGGCCAGATTGTGCTGGCGGCCGCGCCTCCGCGCAAGGATGAGATTATGCGCTCGGTCGAGTATTACGAGAAGATTCTGCCCGGCCTGGGCGTGAAGGTTGAGCTCAACCATGCCGCTAGCCCCACGGATCTCAACGCCGCCGACGCCGCGATTGTGGCTGTGGGCGCGCACGACGTGGTCATCCCCGTTCCGGGTGCCGACTCGGACAAGGTCGTCTCGAGCTGGGACGTGCTGGCCGGCAAGGTGGAGCTCAGCGGGCGCGTCGCCGTCATTGGCGGTGGCCTGGTGGGCACCGAGACTGCCGAGTACCTGCTGCAGCACGGCTGCGAGGTGGCGATTGTCGAGATGCTCGACAAGATTGCCGCGGGCGAGTCCGAGACCATTCTGCCGCTGATTATGAGCGACTTTGCCGAGCATGGCGTTGAGCAGCACGTGAAGACCCGCCTGACCGCCATTACCGACGAGGGCGTGGAGGCCGTTCGCACCACCGAGGACGGCGCCGAGGAGCCGGTGAAGATCGCCTGCGATTACGTGGTGATGGCCGTGGGCTCCAAGGCCAACGCGTTTGACCTGGAGGGCGTGACGGTGCCCGTGACCTGCGTGGGCGACTGCTCGGGCGAGCGCACCGCCGACATCGCGAGCGCCATTCGCACGGCGTATCACGCGGCCAACGAGCTGTAGTTGAACATCGCGGCCAGGCGGGGCGGTAGCACGGATCCGCCTCGCCCGGCTGTGTCCCATCGGGTGTCAACCGGTGCGGGGCCTGCAAGCGCAGCAGGCCCCGCCCTTTTTGTTTTGCTCCGGTGGATGGCAATGCGCGGTAATCATGAGGAGTAGGGACGTCTACTGCCTTGCCGATTACTCAAACTTATTGGGGGGGGGGTTAATAACTATATCCTCTATGCCAAAGGACATAAAGAGACGCCAATTTTGTTGACAAGCGAATGACGATTAGCTGCGAGTCAGCTACCAGCGTAAATAATCGATAAAGAAATGTCGTAAATTGGTGTCAAATGCCCAGATAACACCGCGTCTATTTTAATTAACTGCTTTGAGCAAACAGTAAAATGCTACTATCTAACTTGCACGTAAGAAAGCAGATTAACGGTTAAGGCTAAGAAGTGGCAGGTATGTCGGAAGCAACTAGGACTCGCACGCATGCGCCTGAGATTAGGCAGCGCGCCGTCGAGATCCTCCAAGAGGGGGTCGGTCATCGCGCCCTTGCCGCGGAGCTTGGCATTCCCCAGGCCACGGCTCGTCAGTGGGCCCGCGCGTATGCCGTGGGCGGTGCCGACGCCGTTCTCAACGCCGGTTTGCATCATCACACCTATTCGTACGAAGTTAAGCTCGCCGTGGTTAAGGATCGCTTGGAAAACGGCTTAACGGTTCGCGAGGCCATGATCAAGCACAAGATTCCCAGCGAGTCTTCAGTCAAGGCTTGGTGCCGCCAGTATCGCGAGAGCGGTGAGTCCGCACTGGTTGATAAGCCGCGCGGACGCAAGCCGCGCGTTAAAAAGATGGAATAGCAAACGGGATGGTGCGCCCACAGGGGCGCATTTTTCTTGCCGCGCCAACTTTTTGGACCGCTGCGAGCCTATCGGGACATCCTCCAAAGTGGCCAATAAACCGCGCGCAGTGGCCCGCGTGCCCGTCGCCGCGATAGGGGGAGTGTCGCCTCTCTGCTCCAAGGCGGACGTGCCCTTACCCCGTACGCCTAAAACTCCCCAGTTGACCGAAAACCTGCCGCCGCTACTCCTCAATTGAGCTATAACGTTAAACAATTGCAGCGTTTTGCATGGGGGAGTGATGGTATGACGCTACTGTATTTCCTTACCCTGTTTCCGCTGGTACCGGCGCTGGGCATGCTGCTCGCGCGCGGTGACCGCGCCCGCGATGCGGTGGGGCTCATAGGCTCTGGCATTATTATGGCGGTGACAGTTGTAGTCGCCGTCATGTTTTTTGGTACGGGTCCGCAGAGCTTTGAGGTTGCCCCCGGCACCTCGCATGTGCTCTCGATCATCAGCTCCGCCATCGATGTCATCCTGTGTGCTGTCATCCTGTACAACGCGTACAAATATAGGAACGCGCTCACCACGGTGCTCGGCATAGTCCAGCTGGTGGGCTCCGTTGCCTTTGCAGCCATGACGCTGCCCGCGGCCGAGGTCGTCACCGCCACGCCGCTCTACCTGGATTACATGAGCGCAATCATGGTCCTCGCCGTCGGCATCGTTGGCAGCCTGATCTGCATCTACGCCCTGGGCTACATGAAGGACTTCCAGGCCCACGACGAGCACGAGGCCGCGCTGCGCGGGCAGACCGCTCCCGACCGTCGCCCGCAGTTCCTGGCGCTTATGTTCCTGTTCCTCTCGGCCATGTTCGTCATCGTGACGAGCGACAACCTGGAGTGGCTGTTCTGCGGCTGGGAAATCACCACCGTGTGCTCGTTCCTCATGATTGGCTACACGCGCACACCCGAGGCCATCAAAAACGCCTTTACCCAGATCATCCTTAACATGCTGGGCGGCATCGCGTTTTTGGCGGGCCTCATGTATCTGCACCTCAACGAGCTGCCGATGACAATCACCGGCATGGTCGATCTTGCCGGCGCCGGCACCGCGCAGTCCGCGCTACTGGTGATGCCGGTCTTGTTGCTATCGCTTGCCGCGCTCACCAAGGCCGCGCAGATGCCGTTCCATACCTGGCTGCTCGGTGCTATGGTTGCCCCCACTCCTACGAGCGCCCTGCTGCACTCGTCCACCATGGTCAAAGCCGGCGTGTTCCTGATGGTCAAGCTCAGCCCGCTCTATGCCATCTATCCCGTGACGGGCTTTATGGTCACAAGTGTGGGCGCCATCACGTTTTTGCTCGCTGCCCTCATGGCCATCTCGCAGAGCAACGCCAAACGCGTGCTCGCGTACTCCACCATTTCCAACCTGGGCCTCATCAGTGCCTGCTTGGGTGTCGGCGCGCCCGAGGCCGTGTGGGCCGCCATCTTCCTGATCCTGTTCCACACGGTGGCCAAGTCGCTGCTGTTCCTGTGCGTAGGCACGGCCGAGCATCATATCGGCAGCCGCAATATCGAGGACATGGACGGCATGTTCAGCCGCATGCCGCACCTGACGCGCCTGATGATGCTGGGCATTATGGGCATGTTCGTGGCCCCGTTTGGCATGCTCGTGTCCAAGTGGGGCGCCCTGGTGGCGTTCGCGCAGACAGGCAACGTGCTCATGATCATGGTGCTCGCCTTTGGCTCGGCCGCGACGTTCTTCTTCTGGGGTAAATGGCTGGCCAAGCTTTCGGGCGTCGACCCCACGGCTCAAAACGTTGAGGTCAATGTCCATAAGACCGAATGGATGGCGCTCAACACCATCGCCGCGCTGCTGATTCTTTGCTGCGTGGCGTTCCCGGTTATCTCGAGCGGTCTGGTGTCGCCTTACTTGGCTATGGTGTTTGGCCGCGTGCCGTACGTTATTGGCAAGGATGCCATGTATCTGATGGTGGTTATCGTGGCTTTTATCGCCGTGGTGCTGCTGACTTCATTCCGCGTGAGCAACAAACCGCACGTAAACGTATATCTTTCGGGCGTGGGAACCGACAATTACCGCCATTTCCGCGGCTCGATGGGACACGAGGTGAAGGCCGAAAAGCGCAATTGGTACTCGGAGGACGCCCTTGGCGAGAAGCGTATTGGCCCCGCGGGTAGCGTCGTGTGCTGCAGCATTATCTTGTTTGCGCTGCTGTGTTGCGCGTGGATTGGGCCCGAGAGACTTGCCATGAGTGCGCCCTCGGTGCTGCGCGGTAAGTATTTTGAAGGTTCGGGTGTCGTGGGCATATTTATTGGTACCGTGGCGTTTGCCTTGATTGCGCCGCTTGTGGGTGGCCTGATCGACGGCCTTGACCGCAAGCTTTCGGCCCGCATGCAGGGCCGTGTGGGCCCGCGCCTGCTGCAACCGTTCTACGACGTTGCCAAGCTGCTGCGCAAGGCTCCTGCCAGCGTAAACACCATGGACGATACCTATATGGCATGTGCGCTCATCTTTACCGTGGTAGGCGGCGGCATCTTTGTGTCGGGTTCCAACACGCTGCTGTGTGCTTTTATGGTGACGCTCGCCGCGATCTTTGTGGTGCTGGCGTCCGCCTCGACGCAAAGCCCGTTTGCGCAGGTCGGCGCCGATCGCGAGTTGCTGCAGGTTATGAGCTACGAGCCCGCCGTTCTGCTGATGAGCGTGGGCCTGTATCTCGCCACCGATAGCTTTGATTCCATCGCCGTGACCGGGCAGTCGGCGCCCATCATCGTGTACAGTGCGCCCATTTTCCTTGCGCTGCTCGCGGTGCTCACCATCAAGCTGCGTAAGTCGCCGTTTGACCTTTCGTACTCGCATCACGCGCATCAGGAGATTGTCCAGGGCGTCGCCACCGAGATGAGCGGCAGCACGCTGGCCAAGATGACCCTTATGCACTGGTGCGAGACCGTGCTGTTTTTGATGTGGGTGGGCATGTTCTTTGTTTGGGACAACCCGGTGAGCTGGGTGGTCGCCCTGGTCGTCATGGCCGCGACGTATTTTGTCGAGGTGCTGATCGACAACACCTTCGCCCGTAGCACCTGGCGCAGCTGCTTTAAGCTCGGCTGGGGCGTGGCGCTGGTGTTTGGCCTGCTCAACCTTATGCCCATCCTCGTCGACGTGTTTATTTAGGAGGCGGCATCCATGGATCATAAAATGTCGCGCTCGCCGTGGGTTATTCATTACGACGGCTCGAGCTGCAACGGATGCGATATCGAGGTGCTTGCTTCGCTCACGCCACTGTTCGACGCGGAGCGCTTTGGCGTGGTCAACACCGGCAACCCCAAGCATGCGGATATCTTTTTGGTGACGGGGTCGGTCAATGCCCAGAACCTGCCCGTCGTGCGCCAGATCTACAACCAGATGCTCGAGCCCAAGTGCGTGGTGGCCTGCGGCATCTGCGCGTGTTCGGGCGGCGTATTCCGCGATGCCTATAACGTGATCGGCGGCGTGGACCGCGCAATCCCCGTGGACGTGTACGCGCCCGGGTGTGCCATTCGCCCCGAGACCATGATCGATGCCATCGTGGAGGCGTGCGGCATCCTGGACCAGAAGGAGGCCGTGATGCGCGCCGGCGGCGATCCGCTTACCGTGGGCGGTGCCGCTACCTGGGACGGTGGTGTTGAGCTGGGCGAGGACGGGTTTGTGGCAGCTGCGGGGGCCGGCGACGCGACCGCCGGGAAGTCCGCCACGCCCGCCGCTGCAAAGGAGGCCGAGTAATGCAAAAGGCTATCTATACCACCGTCGGGATCGACGAGCTCCTGTCGCATGTCCAGGCGCTTAAGGGCGTCGGTGCACGCTTTGTGCAAATGCACGCCGAGCGCAGCGTCGACGACGGCTCGTATCGCTTGGTCTATACGTTTATCAACGTTCGTGCTGCTCAGAAGCATATTGCGCAGGACGGCAGCTATGCGATTGAGAGCCTGGTGGTCAAGGGCATCGATCAGTACCAGGAGATTCCGTCCATCAGCTCGTACTATCCGGCGGTATTTCCGTTTGAGAACGAAGCGCACGACCTGTTTGGGCTTGCCATCACCGACATGCAGATCGACTTTAAAGGCTTTTTCTACCAGGTTTCGACTGCCGAGCCCATGAGCGTTATCACGCCCGAGGTGAAGGCTGCGCGCGAGAAGGCCATGAAGGTCCGCGCGGCTGCCGAGGCCAAGGCGCGCAAAGCCGCGGCCGAGAAGGCCGCCGCGGCTGCGGCCGCTGCGGGGGAGGGCGTTGTGGGCGCTGGCGATGCTGCGGGCGCCTCTGCTCAGCCCGCTGCGGCAACCGGCTCCGATGCTCAGCACGATGAGGCTGCTGCGAAGGCCGCGCTCAAGGCCGCCGAGATGGAGGCAAAGCTCGCCGCCATGGATCCCGAGAAAGCGGCCAAGGTCCGCGCGGCGCTTGCCGCCAAGGCCGCCCGCGACAAGCAGAAAGAGGAGGCGTAAGGCCCATGGCACATCGCTCCGTTATTCCGTTTGGCCCGCAGCACCCGGTGCTGCCCGAGCCGCTTCATCTGGACCTGGTGATCGAGGACGACCGCGTCATCGAGGCAATTCCGCAGATCGGCTTTGTGCACCGCGGGCTCGAGAAGCTCACCGAAAAGCGCGATATGCATCAGTTTGGCTACATCGCCGAGCGCATCTGCGGCATTTGCGCCGTGGGCCACAGCTGCGGCTATGCCAGCGCCTGCGAACGCATGCTCGACATCGAGGTGCCCGGCCGCGTGCAGTATATTCGCACCATTCTGCACGAGCTTTCGCGCATCCACTCGCATCTGCTGTGGCTGGGCCTGCTCGCCGACGCCTTTGGTTTTGAGGCGCTGTTCTATCGGTCGTGGACCCTGCGCGAGCAGATTCTCAAGATCTTTGAGCGCACGTGCGGCGGGCGTGTGATTCTGTCGATTAACGAGATCGGCGGCCTTAAGCACGATATCGAGGACTCCGAGCTGGCGGGCATTGTCCAGACGCTCGACGCCATGCGCCCCGACTACGAGGCCCTGGTGCATACGTTTTTGGACGACGACAGCTGCGGCGAGCGTCTGCATGGCGTGGGCGTGATCAGCAAGAAGGACGCGCTGGAGCTTTCGATGGTCGGCCCGTTTGGGCGCGCCTCGGGCGTGGACTATGACGTGCGCATGTTTGGCGACGGCGCCTATGCGGATCTGGCTGCGTTTGAGCCAATTGTCGCTACCGATGGCGACTGCTATGCCCGCTGCCAGGTGCGTTGCGCCGAGGTCACGCAGGCTATGGACATCATCAAGGAGCTTGTGGGCAAGATTCCGCACGACGGTATCGGTGGGCGCACCAAGCTTACGCCAGCCGACGGCGCGCGCGGCGAGGTTGTGATTGAGCAGCCGCGCGGCGAGGCGTATTACTATGTGCGCGGCAACGGCACCAAGAACTTGGACCGTTTTCGCGTGCGCACGCCGACGTCGCAAAATCTGGCGGGTCTGACGCATGCGCTGCAGGGCGTGCTCATTGCCAACGTGCCCATGATTATCCTGACCATCGACCCCTGCATTAGCTGCACGGAAAGGTAGGCACGGCATGAGTTTGCTGACATTTGCCAAGACGGCCTTGGGTTCTATGGTCAAGCAGCCGGTAACGGTGCGCTATCCGCAGGAGAAGCTCGCGGCACCCGAGCGCCTGCGCGGGCATATCGTCAACGATATGGACGTGTGCATCTGCTGCGGCATGTGCGCGCGCCGTTGCCCGGCGGGTGCACTTGCGGTCGATCGCAAGGGCGGAACGTGGTCGATTGACCCGTATGCCTGCGTGGTGTGCGGTGAGTGCATCGAGAGCTGCCCCAAGCACTGCCTGACTATGGACACCGCCCGCACTCCAGTCGCAGCGGACAAGACTCCCACAGTAGAAACCAAACCGGAATAGCGCTGGAATAGAACTGGAATAGGGGCCGGTGGGGCAAAAATGCCCCACCGGCCCCGCGCGTGAACGCGTGTGCGGGCCGCCACGCGACCCGTCCAGCCCGAAAATGACCCGCCTGCCACGAAATGGGCCCATTTACTACTTTTGGGCGCCAATCCCCAGCCACGGCAAAAAATGTGAAAACAAAACCGCAGGTAGAACGCCTGCGGTTTTCCGGAAAACGGGGGTATGGTCGGGGGTATCGAGTCAAACGTAGTAGATGGGCAGGTTTCGTGGCGAGCGGTTCCAGCTGATCCCTTGGGAACGGAGGAAAACGGATCATTTTGGTCTCGCGAGGCTTGCGGAGGCGCTCGTGCAGGGCCGCCCGAACAAAACTATGCCGGTTTACTACGATGAACTCGACATTCCCGACCATGACTGCATTTTTCTAAATATCGCAAGCGTTCTACCTGCGGTTTTGGAAGCGCGCAATTTGCCGTGGTCGAAGGTGGGCGATTCATCGTAGTAAACCGACATAGTTTTGAAATGGCATTAAATCGATAGCAGCCATTTTGCTATGCCGGGGTGGTCGGTTGTTGGGTAATTACCCTCGCAGGTAGGCGATGGCGATCTGCGTGCGGTTGCGTAGGCCCATTTTGGCAAGGATCGAGCTGATGTGGTTGCGCACCGTGCCTTCGCCCATGTAAGCGGCGGCGGCAATCTCCTTGTTATCGAGGCCGCGGGCGATGAGCTCGGCGACTTCGAACTCACGGTCGGTCAGGCTGGCAAAGGCGGCGGGTCGGCGAGGCGTGCTGGCATCGGCGCCTGTCCCGTCAAAATCGATGTCCTCGATCGCCTTGCCCTCGAGCACGCGTTTGCCGTCCATGACCTGCGCCAACGCCGGTGGAATAGCGGCGACATCGGTTTTGATCAGGTAGCCGCGGGCGCCCAGCTTGAGCGCCGACACAATGTACTCGTCATCCGAGAATGTTGTCAGAAACACCACGCGCGCCGCAGGGTCGCGCTCGAGGATCTCGCGCGCCGCCGATAGGCCGTCGCGTCCCGGCATCTGAATGTCGAGCAGTGCAATATCGGGTGCGTGTTCGGCATAGAGCGAAACCGCGTCGTTGCCGTTGGCGCCGGTGCCCACTACCTCGATCTGCGGCTGGGCGCCCAGGATAATCTTGAGCGAATCGACCACTAGGCGGTCGTCGTCGACAACAATGAGCCTCATCGGGCCTCATCTCCTTGCTGTTTGGGGACGGTGGCAAACACGCGCCAGCCGCCGACGCCGGCGCGCGGGCCGGCGGTGAAGGTGCCGCCAAGCGCCTCGACGCGCTCGCGCATGGAGCCGAGCCCCATGCCCTCGGCGGCGCCGCGACCGCCCGTCTGGGTCCCGCCCATGCCATCGTCGGTAACGATGAGCTGGTAAAACGATGGATGCTCCATGCATCGCACAGCAACGTTTTGCGCGCGGGCGTGGCGCATGGTGTTGGATAGCGCCTCGCGCAGGACCGCCGCAAAGCAGTTGGCGACGTTTGCGGGCGCATGTTCGGTCATAACTTCAAGCTCAATCTGCGGGCCGCCGTCCGAGCGTGCGCCTTCAACAATGCGTTCGAGCTGCACGGAAAGATCGACGGCGTTGTCGTTGAGCGCGTGGACGCTGGTGCGCACAAGCTGGAGCGCCTCGTCAACGGTGTGCTTGACGTCGGCGAAATCGGCGGCGACGCCGGGTTCATCGGCGTGGACTATGCACAGGGCCTCGGTCTGCAGCGAGGTACGCGTGAGCTGGTGCCCGACGTTATCGTGGATCTCGCACGCGATGCGGGCGCGTTCGGCGAGCGTCGCGAGCTCGACTTCGTAGTCCTGGCGATCGGCAAGATCGCGGTTGCGCGCTTCGAGCGCGAGGGCTCGTTCCTGCAGCTCGTCGCGGGTGCGGCGCATGCGCTGCTGCTCGCGTTCCAACTGGGCGGTGCGCAGCGATAGCAAGGTAGCGGCAACCGAAAGGATGGCAGTCAGCAGGAGCGTTCGGGCGGTGAGCGCGTCGGTGCGAAGGTCCGCGACAAGCGCAAAGACAAAGGTGGCGCCAATGCCCAGCGCGGCCCAGGCGTGCTCACGGCGCACCCGCCGCGCGATGTCATAGAGGGCGAGAGGCGCAAACGGCACAAACGGCGGCACGAAGACAGCCGCGATGATGTAAGCGCAGCTCGCGGTCTCGCTCGCGCGCCGGGCGCTTTTCCCCTGCGCGAGCTCAGCCAGCGAGGTGGCAATAACGCCAAGGCAAAACGCCGCGACCAGGCGAGCGTCCACAGCAAGGCCCAGAGCGGCTGCGATACAGCACGCCAGCACAATCGATTTGTCGAAAAGCCTGTTCATACGGGTATTGTACGCGAAGCCGCGCGTGGTGGAGGGGCCGCCCGGGGCAACCGTGACATTCCTCCCGCGCGGCAAATCGGCGTCGATCGCTCGCGCGAGCGGGGGTTTCGCCTCCGCCCCCCTCACTCGTGACAAAGCTCACTGGTGCGCGCCGCCCGCTCCTGCGATGATGAAATCGTACCGGGCCACGACCAACAGAAGGGCCGCCTCATGACAGACATCGTCCATGTCGAAAACCTCGTCAAGCGCTATGACGATCTTATTGCGCTCGACCACTTTAACCTGAGCATCGCCCCCGGCGAGATCTTTGGCCTGCTGGGCCCCAACGGCTCGGGCAAGACCACGTCCATCAACTGTATCCTGCAGCTGCTCGCCTACGACAAAGGCACCATCGAGCTGTTCGGCGAGCCCATGACGCCCGCCCGCTACGACCTCAAGCGCCGCATCGGCGTGGTGCCGCAGCAGGTGGCGGTGTTTGACGAGCTCACGGTGCGCGAGAACATCGACTATTTCTGCAGCCTCTACGTTAACGACCGCAAGCGCCGCCGCGCGCTGGTGGACGAGGCGATCGACTTTGTCGGGCTGGGCGACTTTACCAAGTTTCGTCCCGGCAAGCTTTCGGGCGGACTGGCGCGCCGCCTCAACATTGCCTGCGGCATCGCACACAAGCCCGAGCTCATCTTCTTTGACGAGCCCACGGTGGCGGTCGACCCCCAGAGCCGCAACGCCATCCTGGAGGGCATCTGCCGCCTGCGCGACGAGGGCGCTACGGTGGTGTATACCAGCCATTACATGGAGGAGGTCGAGCAGATCTGCAGCCGCATCATGATCATGGACGGCGGCCGCGTGCTGGCGCAGGGCACCAACGACGAGCTTAAGCGCATGATCCAGATGGGCGAGCGCGTGACTGTTGAGGTCGGTGCCGTCGAGGCCGCCACGGTCGAGCGACTGCGCGCCCTCGAGCACGTGCTTTCGGTCGAGCTGTCCAGCGGCGAGCTCGTCTGCACCTGCGAGGCGAGTCCGCACAATCTGGTCGACATCCTCGACACGCTGCGTGCTGCCGACGTGGCGCTCGGCCGCGTGTGGAGCGAACCGCCGACCCTCAACGACGTGTTCCTCGAGATCACCGGCCGCGAGCTGCGCGACTAGGGGGCAGCCATGTTCAACACCATCATCACTACGGTCAAGACGCTGCTGCGCCGGCCGAGCACGTGGGTCTGGGGTGCTCTCTTTCCCGTCGCACTTTCCACGATGTTCATGTTTATGTTTGCTAACCTCAGCTCCGACGGCAAGATCGACCCGGTGCCGGTTGCCGTCGTGGCGGACGAGGCTTGGGACGCTTCGACCTTTAAGGGCGTGGCGACGTCGCTTGCCAAGGAAGACAACGATCAGCTGCTCGAGATCCACGAGTGCGAGGATGTGGACGCCGCGAACCGTGCGCTCAAGTCCGGCGAGGTCGCGGGCATCTATACGGTTGATGCCGCGGGCACGCCCAGGCTCACGCTGCTGTCGAGTTACGACAGCTCGCGCGCCTCGTCGGTGCTCACCGACCGCAGCATCCTTGAAACGGTGGCAAGCTCGTATACGCAAAATGTCGAGCTCATGCGCCAGATTGCCCAGGACAACCCGGCGGCGCTCGCCGATCCGGCGGCGGTTGCGCACGCCCTGTCGCTCGAGGGCGGAACCCGCCGCATGAGCCTGACTCGTGCCACGCCCGATGGCACGGTCATCTACTATTACGCGCTTTTTGGCCTGGTCGCGATGATGTCTGCCGAGTTTGCCGCCTTGAGCGTCGTCGATTTGCAGCCTAATCTGTCGGGCCTTGGCGCGCGCCGCTGCGTGGGCGGTCTTTCCAAGACGGCGTCGCTGGCCGGCATTTTTGTCGGCTCGTGGCTGGTTTCCTTTGCATCGATGGCGGTTGCGATCGGCTACGTGCGCCTGGTCGTGGGCGTCGACTTTGGCGGGCGCGAGGGGTTGTGCCTGCTGGGCGGGGCTGCATCCGCGCTTGCCGCCACGGGCCTGGGGCTTTTTGTGGGCACGCTTCCCGTTAAGGGCGGCAAGGCATCCAAGTCGGGCATCCTCACGGGCTTTGCCACCACGTGCGCCCTGTTTGCCGGCCTCTACGGCGAGCCGGCGATGGCGCTTGCCGACGACGTCGCCCGCGCTTGTCCGGTCGAGTGCTGGCTCAACCCCGTCAAGCTCATCTGCGACATGTTCAATCGCCTGTATTTCTTTGAGGACCTGGGGCCCTTCGCTGTTCGCGCCGGCGCGCTCGTCCTGATGGCCCTGGTGTTTGTCGCCGCCGCTACGCTGATCTTTGGAAGGAGCCGCTATGAGCACCTTTAAGACCGCGCTTCGCATGGCGCTGGCGCACCCGTTCTACCTGCTCATCTATACGGTGTTCATCTCGCTCATGGGCGTATTCATCGCGGCTTCGGTGAGCTGGAACTCGTCGCAGCTTACCGAGTACAAGCCCTACGACACCAACGTGATCGTGGTCGACCGCGACAATAGCGACCTTTCGCGGGCGCTTACCAAGCACCTGGGCTCACGCTTTGACCTGGTCACGGGCGTCGGCGACGACACATACGACCTTGCCGACGCGCTCTCCAAGAGCAACAGCGCCAAGGGCAGTGCCGATTGCGTGTTCTTTATCCCGGAGGGGTTTGAGGACGATCTTGTTGCAGCCGCCCGTGCGGGGGAGGCCCTGCCCAAGCTCGACGTGACCTATGGTTCCGGCACCATGGCGGCGGCGCTTTCGTCCGCCGAGGCCTCGCGCTGGATCTCGCTCGCGGGCGCTGCGGCGGCGCTTGAACCCGCTGCCTCCAACGGTGACGTCGCAAGGGCCGCCGAGCACGCGGCCGCAAAGCGCGCGGAGGTCCAGATCGAGCAGGTCAAGGTCGACTCGACTGCTGCTACCACGCTCGAGTCGTACTTCAACTTTGGCGCGTACGCGATCATCTCGTCGGTCATCGTGTCGGTGGGACTGGTGTTTTCGGGCATGAACGAGCCCGAGCGCGTGCGCCGCATGGATGCCAGCCCGGTCTCTGAGCGCCAGCGTTCGCTCGCTGTGTTCGCGGCCGCCGCCGTGCTCGCCGTCTGCATCTGGCTCGTGTCGAGCATGATGGGCGTCGTGGGCTTTGCCAGCGCGGTTGCCGAGGTCGGCGTGGGTCGCGTGTGCCTAGCGCTGGCGGCAACGTTTGCCCTGGCGTGCACGCCGCTGGCTGTTGGCTTTATGCTGTCGAGCCTGGGTGCGCGCGAGGAGCTGCTCAACGGTGTGGGCAACTTACTCGGCATGCTCATGACGTTTTTGGGTGGCGCCTGGATGCCGCTGTCGCTGATGGGTTCGGCCGTGCAGACGGTGGCGCACTTTGTGCCGACGTATTGGGTGAACGACGCGATCGGCAAGGCGCTTACCTCTGACCTGACGTCTGCCGCGCTGGACGACATCGCCTGCGACCTGGGCGTCACGGTGCTCTTCGCCGCCGCCATCGCCGCCGTAGGCCTAGCCCTCGCCCACAACAAATCCAGCGTCTAGCCACCTAGCCATTGGGGACAATCTTTGCCGATCCGCCGGCAGGGCTGGCAGGGACTGTCCCAATATGTCGGCACTTGGGGACCACTCATTGGGGACAGACTTAAATGAGCGATTTCACTCATTTAAGTCTGTCCCCAATGAGTAGGTTGGAAAATAGTTCGCGCACGTCGCTTAAAAATAGTTCGCCCGGGTTTACTATTAGCCTAGAAAAGTAGCAGAAGGCTAACAACGGGGGATAGCATGGCGACAAAGCGTGCCTACGTCCAGGTCAACGGACTCAAGAAACACTACGGCGACGGCGATGCGCGCCTGACGGTACTCGACGGCATCGACACGTCCATCAACCGCGGCGAGATCTGCGTCATGCTGGGGCCCTCGGGCTCGGGCAAGTCGACCTTTCTCAACCTGATCGGCGGCCTGGAGGATGCCGACGGCGGCTCCATCATGGTGGACGGCTGCGATCTCACGGCGCTCAAGCCCGCCGATCTGGGCGAGTACCGACGCCGCGAGCTGGGCTTTGTCTTCCAGTTCTACAACCTGGTGCCCGACCTTACCATCAAGGAAAACATCGAGGTCACGGCGCACCTGTCCAAAAACCCGCTCAATGTCGACGATCTGCTGCGTTCGCTGGGCCTCTACGAGCACCGCAACAAGTTTCCGCGCCAGGTCTCGGGCGGCCAGCAGCAGCGCTGCGCCATCGGTCGTGCGCTCGTCAAAAACCCGGGCCTGCTGCTGTGCGACGAGCCCACGGGCGCGCTCGACTACAAGACATCCAAGGAAATCTTGCAGCTCATGGAGGACGTCAACCGCACTTACGGCTGCACCATCATCATTGTCACCCACAATGCCGCCATCGCGCGCATGGCAAATCGCGTGCTGCGCCTGCGCGACGGGCGCATCGTCGAGGACGAGCTCAACGAGTCGCCCGTCGCGGCCGCCGAGCTCGATTGGTAGGCGGCGCCATGACACCTCTCGCAAAACGTCTCCCGCGCGAGCTGCGCCGCAATATCGGCAAGTACCTGGGCATCTTTTTGCTTATGTGCGGAAGCATCGCCCTCACGTCGGGCTTTTTGCTCGCGGCGCATTCCATCGGCTGCCTCATTGACGACATGCGCGACGACTACACGATTGAGGACGGCCGCGTGACTACCTCCTTCGAGGCCACCAAAGATCAGCTCAAGGCTGCCGAAGACGCGGCTGAGGACGTCGGCGGCGTTACGTTCTACAAGAATTTCTCCATCGACGCCATCATCAAAAAGGCGGCTGGCGACGACGGCACCAAGCGCACCCTGCGCACCTACGCGCATCGCACCAAGGTTGACATTGCGTCCTACTGCGAAGGCAGGCAGCCCAAGACGGACGATGAGGTGGCAATCGACCGTGTCTTCGCCACCAACAACGACCTCGCCGTGGGTGATAAGGTCGAGCTTGAGGGCCGCACCTACACCATCTGCGGCATCATGACCCAGCCCGATAGCCAGGCGCTGTTCCTCGACAATTCGGACTTTACGGTGAACACCATCACGTACGGCGTGGCCGAGGTCACCGACGCCGGCTTTGCCGCGCTTGAGGACGCCGGCGGCGCGCCTGCCTACACCTACTCCTTTACCTTTACCGATCGCGACCTCCCCACCGCGGATCGCATCGATGCGGAGCAGGATATGGTCGAGGCGCTGACCGATGCCGATGCGCGCGTGGACGATCTGATCGATGCCGATTCCAATCAGGGCATTGGCTATGCGCGCGACGACGTGGACGGCGACTCCATGATGTGGATGACGCTGCTCAACATTATCATCGTGATCATGGCGTTTGTCTTTGTGGTGCTCACCGACGCCACCATCGAGGAGGAGAGCGCCATCATTGGCACACTGCTCGCCAGCGGCTATCGCCGCCGCGAGATCGTGCTGCACTACCTGGCACTTCCCGCCATCGTGGGCGTGGTCGCGGCGCTTTTGGGCACCGCGCTCGGCGTCGCGTTCTTTACCGAGCCCATGCGCGGCCTCTATTACGGTTCGTACAGCCTGCCTCCCTTCCAGGTGTACTGGAGCTGGGAGATTTTTGTGAAGTGCGCCGTGGTTCCCGCTGCCGCGCTCATCCTCATTACGCTGGTGGGCCTGCTTCGCAAGATGGGCAAGACGCCGTTGCAGTTCCTTCGTCACGAGGCGAGCGGCAAATCGGGCACCAAGCGCGGCCTGCAGCTGCCGGAGCGCATGGGCTTTGTCTCGCGCTTTCGCCTGCGCATCTTCCTGCGCAACCTGGGCAACTTCGCCACGCTCTTCGTGGGCATTGCGTTTGCCTCGCTGCTGCTGCTCTTTGGCCTGGCGATTCTGCCCACGATGACGCATTACGCCGACAACCTCGAGACAAGCCTGGTCGCCGAGCACCAGTACACGCTCAAGGCTCCGCTAGAGCTTGAGGGTACTGCCGAGGAGCGCGGGCAGTGGGCGGCGCTCGAGCGCTTGCAGTCGGTGGATGGTGCGCTGCTCTCCGCCGCTCAGGATGCCAGCGACGAGCTCGATGACGCGGCCGATGCGGCGCAGACGGCAGCCGATGCCGCGACCGCATCTCCGTCTGCCGAGAGTCTGGCCGCAGCGCAGGATGCGCTCGCCAAGGTCCAGGACAAGAAAGATACGCTTTATACGCGCCTCGATGACCTTGCCGATGCCCTCGGCTGCGACCGCGACGAGGCTATCGACCTGATCGACAAGGCCTCTAAGATCGACACTGACAACGACGACATCCACCCGGTCAATTCGACCGACAACGGCGCGGGCGCAATCGCGCAGGCCGAGAAATATGCCGTCTACCAGCTGCAATACGACCGCGGCGATGGTAATGGCGAGGAGACGATTTCCGTCTACGGCATCTCGCCTGATTCGCGCTACTGGAAGGGCCTCAACATCGGCGACGGGCACGTCGTCTTTGGCGGCGGCCTGCTCGACAAGTTTGGCTGGAGCGAGGGCCAGAAGGTCGAGCTTCGCGACAAGTACGAGGCTCGGGATTATTCCCTTGAGTACGCGGGCAAGGGCTGCTCCTGGGGCTCAAAGTCGGACATGAATATCTATATGAGCATCGATGACTTTAACGAGCTGTTCGACAACGATGCCGCCTACTTCAACGGCTATGTGAGCAACGAGAAGCTCGACCTCGACGCGCGCTACTTTGCCGGCGACACCACGCCCGACGACATGCGCGCCGTGGGCGACCAGTTTATCGGCATGATGAGCAAAATGATCGGCATGATGGTCGGGCTCGCGGTGTTTATCTTCCTGCTGTTTATGTACCTGCTGACCAAGGCGGTGATCGACCACAGCGCCCGTTCGATCAGCTACATGAAAGTCTTTGGCTATCGCGATAGCGAGATCTCGCATCTGTACATCCGCTCGATCACGCTGTGCGTGGCGGTGTCACTCGTGCTGAGCCTGCCCGTGATCATTGGCTCGCTGACCGCGATTTTCCGCTCGATGCTGCTCGCCTACAACGGCAATATCGAGATCTACGTGCCCGCTTGGTCCATGGCTGCATGCATCGGCATCGGCTTTGCGACCTACCTGGTCGTGGCGCTGCTACACACGCGCTCCATCAAGCGCGTCAGCCTGGCCGAAGCCCTCAAGGTGCAGGAGTAGTCATCGGGGACAGTCTTTGCCGATTCGCTGGCCGGGCGGCAAGCACTCATTTAAGTCTGTCCCCAATGAGTGCCTAGCGACTCGGCGTTGTGCTTGACTTCAACCCCACTTCAACGGGTACCATCCTCTATGTCTGTAACGCCATATAGACCGAGGGGATAGATCTATGACCGCAACCGCACCCGCAGCACCGGCAAAGGTGTACTTCACCAACCTGCGCACGCATGCTCGCGAGAGCCAGCTCGACAAGCTCAAGCGCCTCATCCGCCGCGCTGGTATCGAGCGGATCGACTTTGAGAACAAGTTTGTCGCCATCAAGATTCACTTTGGTGAGCTGGGCAACCTGAGCTTTTTGCGCCCCAACTACGCCCGAGCCGTCGCGGACGTCGTGAAGGAGCTGGGCGGCAAGCCCTTCCTTACCGACTGCAACACGCTCTATGTGGGTAGCCGCAAAAATGCGCTCGAGCACATCGACACCGCCTACCAGAACGGCTTTACCCCGTACGCCACGGGCTGCCAGATCATCATCGCCGACGGCCTCAAGGGCACCGACGAGGCGCTCGTCCCGGTCGAGGGCGGCGAGTACGTGCGCGAGGCAAAGATCGGCCAGGCACTCATGGATGCCGACATCGTGATTAGCCTCACCCACTTTAAGGGCCATGAGCAGGCCGGCTTTGGCGGCGCCATGAAGAACCTGGGTATGGGCGGCGGTAGCCGTGCCGGCAAGATGGAGCAGCACGCCGCTGGCAAGCCGAGCGTCGATACCACCAACTGCGTTGGCTGCCGTGCCTGCGAGAAGATATGCGCGCACAGCGCCATCACGTTTGACGGTACGCGTGAGCGCGAGCTTGCCAACGGCAGCACTCGCACGGTTCATGTGGCTGCCATCGACCACGATCGCTGCGTGGGCTGCGGACGCTGCATTGCGGCGTGCAACCAGGACTGCATCAAGCCCGACTATGATGCCGCGGCCGACGTACTCAACTACAAGATCGCTGAGTACACCAAGGCCATCGTCGACGGCCGCCCGAGCTTCCACATCTCGCTCGCCATGGACATCAGCCCCAACTGCGACTGCCATCCCGAGAATGACACGCCCATCGTCAACGACATCGGCATGTTCGCGAGCTTCGACCCGGTCGCCATCGACCAGGCCTGCGCCGACGCCGTCCTGGCGTCCGAGCCGCTGCCTAACACCGAGCTTACCGACAGCGCGGCCAAGATGGAGCATAATCACGAGCATCTGGAGGGCGAGCAGGCCAAGGATCCCTTCTGCATCACGCATCCCGACACCGACTGGCGCGCGTGCATCGCGCATGCCGAGAAGATTGGCCTGGGCACGAGCGAGTACGAGCTCATCGAGGTCAAATAGCGCCTAGCTATTGGACATATCAAGCGCTTTTGTAGCGCAACGTTAGTAAAAACCGCCCGTGAGCACAGCGCCCACGGGCGGCTTTTTGGAAGTGCTAGGGGCCAGATAGACCAGTAAACCGTACTATTTGCTTAAAAATTCTTGTCGAGGAACTCGTCGACCGTATTCCAGTAGAGCTCGGGGTCAACTTGCGCGCTCTTGGCGTGGGTGGCGCCATGGATGGTGAGCTTTTGCTTGACCTTGCTGGCGCACACGTCGTAGTTTTGGTCGAGCATGTCGTACGGCACAAAGGTGTCCTGGTCGCCGTGGATGAACAACATGGGAACCGTCGCGTGTTTGAGTTGCTCCACACTGCTCGCCTTATGAAAGTCGTAGCCCGCGCGCACGTTGCACACCAAGTTTGCTACATCGAGCAAGGGAAAACTGGGCAGGCCAAATACATCCTTGAGCTGCAGGGAAAACTCGTCCCAAACGCTTGTATAGCCGCAGTCCTCGATAATGCATTTCACATTTGCGGGCAGAGATTCCCCCGCTACGTTCATGGCAGTCGCCGCGCCCATCGACTCGCCAAAGACCAGGATGCGCGCCTTGGGATCGGCCGCAACAATCCGCCCGATCCACGCGACGACATCGAGTCGCTCGGGCCAGCCCATGCCGATGTAGTCACCGCCGGAACGCTCGTGGGCGCGGGCGGCGGGTGCGAGTACGTTCATGCCGCGGTCGTGGAATCGCTTGACGTATCGGGCCATACCGATGGGCTCGTTGGTATATCCATGCAGGCAGACGGCGTAGTCGTGCGTGCTCTCCGACGCAGCATAATACCAGGCGGCAAGCTCGGTCCCGTCATCTGCGGTGAGGCTGCTGCTCTCGCGGTTTTCCTTAAACCACGCCCGTGCCTCGCCCTCCTCGGCGTCAATCTGCTCGCCCTTTTCGGCGTCCTTGCCGTCCTGCATCATCTTCATGGTGTATGGCGCGCGGGGATTCAGCGCGAAGTCAAACAGAAAGTTGCCGGCAAACCCCAGCAGCGCGACAACGACTACCAACGTAACAATGCCGGCTATCTTGAACTTTCGATGGGGGCGTGCGCTTTGAGGCATTTACGGTTCTCCTTAAAGATGTTAATACATCAACATTTAATGCAAGCGCATTATGGACGTTCACCGTTGATGCGTCAACAGGCAAAGAATGGGTAAACAAAGGGTCACGTATGGTGCAAATTTCGCACGCACCCAGACGCTTTGATATAGTGTTGAGAACTCTTTACGTTGGAGGATGTAACCGGCATGTCCGATTCGAGCGACAGTTCTAAGCCGCGACCCAAGACCGCGGCCGTTCCACACTACACGGTGGGTGAGGAGATCATGAACTCCGTCACCCATGGTGTCGGCTGTCTGCTGGGTATCGCGGGCCTGGTGCTCCTGATTGTATTCGCTGCCCTGCGCGGCGGAGGCCCGGCCCACATGGCTGCGGCAATTGTCTATGGCGTCAGCATTATCCTCGAATACCTAGCCTCCACGCTCTACCACGCGATTCAGCCCGCGCGCGCCAAGCGCGTGTTTCGCATCATCGACCACAGCTGCATCTACTTGCTTATTGCCGGCAGCTATACGCCGTTTTGCCTCATCACGCTCGCAAACGACGGCGGCCCTGCGCTGTTCTTTGCCGTATGGGCCATCGCCATTATCGGCATCGCCCTCGAGTGCTTTATGCGCGAACGTCAACCGCACTGGGTAAGTGGCCTGGTCTACTTGCTGATGGGCTGGCTCGTTGTCTTTAAGCTGCCCGAACTTGTGGCACTGCTCAACCCCGTGGCACTTGCCCTGCTCGCCGTCGGCGGCGTGTGCTACACCGCGGGCGTGCCGTTCTATATCGCCAAAAACGTGCGCTATCTGCACAGTATTTTCCACTTGTGGGTGCTCGCCGGCAGCATCTTCCAGTTCATGGCGGTGATCCTCTTCGTAATCTAGCGACCGCGCCCATGCCCTCGCTTCCACGGGCGACCGGCGCAATTGCCCTATCCGTCACCTACGCTTACTACCCAACGTCCCGAATCTTGGAGGTTCGAGAAACTCCCGATGGACATAACCATCTCCCTTATCACCACCCTCGTTTTGACCCTCATCAACGGCTACTTCTCTATGTCCGAGATGGCGCTCACCACGGCCAAGCGCGCCGTGCTGGAGCATGAGGCCGAGGAAGGCGACAAGCGCGCCGAGCGTGCCATTAAGCTGGCTGCCGACTCCGACCAGCTGCTCGCCACCATCCAGGTCGCCATCACGCTCGTGGGCTTCGCCTCGTCCGCCGTTGCCTCGACGAGCCTGTCCGACCCGCTCGCCACGTGGCTCATGAGCTTTGGCATCGCGCCGCTCTCCGCCATCGCGCGCGGCCTGGCGCCGGTCATCATCACCGTCGCGGTCGCCTTCGTGTCCATCGTGATCGGCGAGCTCGTCCCCAAGCGCATCGGCCTGGCCAATGCCGAGGGCGTGTCCAAGCAGGTCGTGGGACCGTTGTCGTTTTTCCAAAAGATCGCCCGTCCGCTCGTGTGGCTGACTGGCGCTTGCTCCGATGGCCTGGCCCGCATTCTGCGCATCAAGAGCGCCGACGACCGGCAGAACGTCTCGGAAGAAGAGATCAAGTACATGGTCTCGGAGCAGGACGACCTGCTCGACGAGGAAAAGCGTATGATCCACGAGATCTTCGACCTGGGCGACACCGTTGCCCGCGAGGTCATGGTGCCGCGCGTGGACACCACCATGTGCGAGGACGACGAGACGGTCGCCGACGTGCTGTCTACCATGCGCCAGACCGGCTTTAGCCGCATCCCCGTCTATCACGAGGATCCCGACAACGTCGCGGGCATTGCGCACATCAAGGACCTGATCCAGCCCGCGCTCGACGGCAAGGGCGACCAGCCCATCGCCGGCTTTTTGCGCGACGCCACCTTTGTGCCCGACACCAAGGACATCCTGCCGCTGCTGTCCGAGATGCAGACCTCGCACGACCAGATCGTGGTCGTCGTGGATGAGTACGGCGGCACGGCCGGCATCATCACCATCGAGGACATCGTCGAGGAGATCGTGGGCGAGATCGAGGACGAGTTCGACCCCGACAACAAGTACCTCACGCGCCTTTCGCGCCGCGAGTGGCTCGTCGATGGGCGTTTTTCGTGCGATGACGCGATTGAGCTTGGTTGGCCGCTCGAGGAAAGCGATGATTATGAGACCATCGCCGGCTGGATTTTGGAGCTTTGCGACTCGGTGCCCGACATCGGAGAGGTGTTTGAGGTCGCGGGGTACAAGTTTAAAGTGCAGTCGATGCGTGGCCAGCGCATCTCGCTCATTCGCGTGATCGCTCCGGCCGAAACCGATAAGAAGGATTCCGAGTCTTCGGTAGACGAGCCGACGACGTCGGGTGCGGGTTCCGCGAATCCGCACGACGGCGACGAGTAGGACAAGGAAGAGTAGGGGAGAGTTATGGCAGGCCTGTTCAACATCCTTAAGGTCACCGTCAGCGAGGACAAGATCTGCGCGCACGTGCTGGTGAACCCCGGCATGCCGCTCATGACCTCGGAGGATATCGAGGCCACGGCGCGCGTGTACTACCTGGTGCCGGCGATTGCCAAGCACCTGTGCCTGGGCGATTCCGGCCGCGAGTTCCAGGACTGCATGGGTCAGACCGAGCTATGCCACCTGCTGGAGCATGTGACGGTTGAGCTCATGAACGAGACCGGTCTTGCCGGTAGCATCTCGTGCGGCCGCACGCGCGTAAGCGAGCATGACGAGCGTGTCTTTGAGGTCGAGCTTTCGTGCCCCGATGACGCACTGGCCATCGGTGCGCTGTCGTCGGCCACCTTTATGATGGACTGGGCGTACCTGCACGCCGACCAGCCTGCCCCCGACGTGGAAGGCACGGTCGCGGGCCTACGCAACCTGGTGCTGGGCATGCGCGCCGAGGCCGAGGGCAAGGATCCTCACGAGGCCGTCGCCGCTGCGAACGGCGAAGATACTGCCGAGGACGAGGGCGCTGACGAGGGCGATGTGCCGGTTGACGCCGAGCCCGTTGCCGATGCGACCGCCGAGCCCGTTTCCACCGAGCCCCAGGGCGTCCCCAACTTTGACGACGAGCCCCAGGTGGCGATTGATACCGAGGGCGCGGTTGCCGAGAACCACGAGGCCTCCGCTGCCGTCTTTGGCGGTGCGGCGACGGTTCCGGCGGGACCTGCGCATGAGGGCGGCCTGCCGCTCGTGGACGGCGCCGGCGAGGACCCGGGTGCCACGGTGGCCATGCCGGCTATGCCTCAGGAGTAGGCCTACGCGTTTATCACCATCACGTACCTGCGCCTTTGCCGTATGCAGATGAGCGGAGCGGCAAGTGATGCGCTGCGGGTATAATGGACAGCATTCAAACGGTGGGCACCGACGTGCCCGCAGGAGAGGAATGATCATGGGTAAGACTTTCAGCTTTGTCTCCGGCGCACTTTTTGGTGCTGCTGCTGGCGCTATTATCGGCGTTGCTCTGGCCCCGCGCTCGGGCGCCGAAACCCGCGCCATGGCTGCCGATATCGCCAACGACGCCTGGGACAATATGCGCGACACCTACGAGCACGGCGCCGAGGAGGCCCGTGCTGCGGTGAATGACTTTGGCCCGATGGTCGACGCCAAGACCGACGACCTGCGCGCCAAGGTCGACCTGGCCCGCGAGCGCATGGACCAGCTGCGCGAGCAGCTCAACGACGCCATTTCGGGTGGCAACGTGACGCCTGCCGCCGACGTCGTGGTCGAGAACGCCGTCGAGGCTGATGCCGGGGCTGCGGAACCCTCGACCGAGGCATAATGCGCGCTGGGGATTTTGTCGGCGCCAAGATCTATCGCAAGCCTACCGAGGACAAGCGCACCAAAAAGGACGGCACGCCGCGCAGCCCCAAAAAGCTCGGAAAGATTCACTTTCCGGTCTTTACCCCGGGCGGTACGCGCGTGGTCGGCTTTATGGTCCGCCAGTCCGATATCGCGGGCATGATCGAGCGTCCCGACCGATTCGTAGCGCTCGACGCCATTGGTGTCTACGAGGGCGCCATTGCGGTCGATGACGTCAAGGACACGTACGATGCCGCCGCCGCCAAGCGCCTCGACATCAACCTGGACGATTGCATCATCTGGGTCGGTATGGACGTGCGCACGGAATCGGGCGACGTCGTGGGCTATTGCTCGGACGTTGAGTTCAAGCCGCGCTCGGGCATCGTGCAGGCATTCTATGTGACCGCCGGTGCTGCTTCGAGTGTTTTGGTTGGTGACACGCAGGTGCCGCCGACGATGCTGCGCGGCTACGAGAACGGCGCGATGGTCGTCTCGGACGAGGTCAAGTCGCTCGGGTATTCGGGCGGTGCGGCTGCCAAGGCCGCCGAGGCCAGCGTCGTGGTGGGCGACAAGGTCAAAAAGGGCGCCAAGGTGCTCGACGACAAGGGATCGGTCGCCGTGGACAAAGGCAGTCGCGCACTGGGCAAGCAGCTCGGCAAGACGCGCGGCATGTTCAAGGCCTTTAAGGACGAATACCAAAAGGCGAGCGGAGGCTCGTCAAAAGCTACAAAATAGCGACGTACCAAATGATGGGAGGCAAGCCGGAGACCTGTTGCTCCGGCTTGCTGTGTTTATGGGGGAGGGCACATGCGCCAAAACGGATCCAACTTAAACGGGCGTTCGGGTGCGCGTCCGACGGCGCGCCGCGACCTGGGGCAGCTGCCCAGCGGTCAGCGCCGTCGCCGCCGTAAGCCCGGCGCGATGTACCTCAACCATAGCCGCGGGTTTAGCGACCGCAGCGCGCGCATCGGCAACGGGCGCTCGCCGCGCCGACCGTCCCGTCTGCCCTATGCGCTCATTGCCGTGGGCTGTGCGCTCGTGCTGTTTATCGCTGCCGTCGTGGGCTACGTCAACCGCAGCGTGGACGTGGAACTCAACGGGCAAAAGACCGCGGTGCGCGTGGGCTCTACGCTGCAGAATCTCATCGACGACCAGGAGTTGACCGATACCTACGACGCAGGCGACCTGCTGGCCGTCGATGACAGCGTGCTCAAGCGCCATGGCGGCGAAAAGCTGTCGGTTAAGGTGGACGGCAAGCGCATAAAACAGGGCAAATGGGATAGCCGCGAACTTGAGGGCGGCGAGAAGGTGACGGTCAAGGATGGCCGTAACACCTACGAGAAGCACGAGGTTCAGGCTACGGTTATCGAGCCCAAGCTCAAGGTCGAGGGCACGGGCGCTATCGAGTATGTGCAGACATGGGGTGTCCAGGGCCGCTCCGAGGTGTGGGTTGGTGAGCAGTCGGAAAAGACGCAGGACCGCGGCGAGGTTGTGCCCGCCACCGATTGCGTCGTTGCGTGCGCCAGCGTGGCGCCCAAGGGCAACAAAAAGTACGTGGCGCTGACGTTTGACGAGGGTCCGAGCGGCGCCACCAAACAGATCTTGCAGGTGCTCAAGGAAAAGGGCGTTACCGCGACGTTCTTCCTTTCGGGCGATGCGGCCGAGGCCTCGCCTGCCACGGCCAAGGCGATTGTCGATGCCGGGTGCGAGATCGGATCCAACAGCTACAGCGACGATTCGCTCAAGGGTCAGGACCGTGAGACGGTACGCGAACAGATCACGAAAGGCACCGATGCGATTAAGTCGGCGACCGGCGTGAAGACGATGCTGCTGCGTGCTCCCTACGCTGCCTTTGACGAGCAAAACTGGATTGATGCGATGGACCTGGTCTCCGCCGTGGTCTCGTGGAATATTGACTCGGGCGACTGGCTGCTCAACGGTGCCGACGAGCAGGTCTCAACGGTGCTCGATTCGGTGACGCCGGGCAATATCGTGCTGCTCACCGATAGGGACGAATGCGCCGAGCAGACGCTCGAGGCGCTGCCGCAGATCATCGACGGCCTTGTCGCCGACGGCTACAAGATCGTGACGCTCAGCGACCTGGTCAAGACGGACACGTCGCTGAGCAAAAAGCTCACCTCGCTGACGAAGGTCACCATGCCCAAGGACGCCGTGTTCCCCCAACTTGCCGAGGACGATGACACCACAGAGTAGTCATTGGGTAGTCGTTTAAGAACGTCCCCAATGGCTATGTCACGGATACGTCAGCGTTTGGTATGCCTGCAATGTGCAGCGCATAAATTCGATGCCGCAGGGCGATGCTGATGCTATAGTTACTGCGGTTAATGAGGGTCAAGAGAAAGGTTACAGGTGAAATCCAAACCTCGACCATACAGTCGATGACCCCATGCAGGTGCTTTTTGCGCATGCACGGGGTGTAAGCGTCGAGCGGCGTGCCGCCCGCGCATGCGTATACATATCCAGAAGCCCCCGGACGCCGCACGCGCGGCCGCGTCCGGAGGAATAATGATGGGGAGCACCATTGAATTATCTGAGTGAGATGCTCAAATTGCCAGTCTTGGACGTCGACGGCGAAAAGCTCGGCGTGGTCAACGATTTTGGCATTGCAACCGGCGAAGTTTTTCCGCACGTGACGTCGCTCGCGTTCCGCGGTCCCGGCAAGACGCCGTTCATGATCAGCTGGCGCAAATGGGTCGACCGCATCGACGAGACGGGCGTGTATCTCAATACGTCTGCCACCAATATTCGCTTCTCGTACCTGCAGCCGACCGAGCTCCTGCTGGCGCGCGACGTTCTCAATAAGCAGATCGTCGACACGCAGGGCATGAAGGTCGTGCGCGTCAACGACATCAAGTTTTCCATGTCGGGCGAAAATCAGCTGCGCCTGCTGGGTGCCGAGGTCGGCGCCCGCGGTCTGCTGCGTGCAATCAGCCCCGCGCTCGAGCACGTCGTCGAGGGCTTTATGAAGCACCTGGGCAAGCCGCTCAGCGAGGACATTATCGCCTGGTCCTACATGGACCTGCTCGACCGCTCGACCAAGAACATTCAACTCTCGGTGTCGCACAAGACGCTCGGCGAGCTGCACCCTGCCGACATCGCTGACATCATCGAGCAGCTCGACCCGCGCCTGCGTGCGCAGGTGTTTGCGCAGCTCGATACTGCCCAGGCCGCCGAGGCCATCTCGGAGTTCGATGACGACGAGCTTATGACCGAGATGCTCGAGGGCCTGTCCGACACCGACGCATCGTCGATGCTGGCCATGATGGACCCGGACGACGCTGCCGACCTGATCGACGAGCTTGATTACGAGAAGGCCGAGAAACTCCTGCGCCTGATGGGCGTCAAGGAGGAGAAGGCGATTCGTAACCTGCTGGGGTATGAGGACAACACCGCCGGCCGCATCATGACCTCGGAGTTTGTCTCCCTGCCCGCTACGGCAACGGTCGGTGACGCCATCGAGGCGATTCGCGAGCTCGACGAGGACTTCGAGAGCGTCTATTACGTCTATACCGAGGATCCGAGTGGCATGCTGACCGGCGTGCTTTCGCTGCGCACGCTGATCGTAGCCGACCGCGACGCCACGCTGGGTCAGCTCGCCTATCGCGACCTGGTCTATGTGTCGCCCGACGAGGACCAGGAAGACGTGACGGACGAGATGACCAAGTACGACCTGGTTGCCATCCCTGTCTGCGACGAGAACCGTCATATCCTTGGTATCGTGACCTTCGACGACGCCATGGACGTTATCGCCGAGGAGCATCAGGAGGACCTGCAGATCGCCGGTGTCGGCTCGGGCGATAGCGCGTCGGACGACTCGACGAACGTGCTCAGCTGGTTCGTGCATCGCCAGTACTGGGTTGTTGTATGGGGCATCGCGTCGTGCATCATGGCGACCGTGCTGGGAACGGCGCTCGGCTCCGCGCATCTGGTGGTGTTCCCCATGTGCGCCATGCCGCTCGTGCTGCTGGCGGCCTCGCGCATGGTGTCGTTCGTCAAGAACTACTTCCTGGAGTATGACGGTCACGACGACGAGCCCAAGCCGTATCTGGGATTCTTCTTCCAGAGCACGGGCATGGGCCTGATTCTGTCACTCGTGACCTACCTGTGCGCCCAGCTGGTGCGCACCGCTGCATTCCCCGATGCCTCTATGTTTGAGGAGCAGCTCTTTACCGGCTGCTTTAACATTGCCGCCATCATTTGCCTGGTTGGCAACATGAGTGCTGTGATTTACCTGATGGTGCTGTTCTGGCGTGACGAGCATGACCTCAACACGTCGGGCACCGCCATGAACGTTATTGCCGTCATGATCTCGTGTGTGGCGTATTGCATCGCCGCGGTGCTGCTCGCCATGTCAGTCATGGGCTAGGTGGTCGCGTGCAAAATACCAAGCAAAAGTCGGGCACCAAGCAAAAGCTGACCATCGCGGCCATCTTTGGCGCTATGGGTCCCGGTCTGCTGGCGGCGCTTTCGGGCAATGACGCCGGCGGCATTGCAACGTATTCCAGTGCGGGTGCCAGCTATGGCTACAAGATGCTCTGGATGCTTCCCGTCATGACTGTGCTGCTCATCGTGACGCAGGAGACCGCGGCGCGTTGCGGCTGCGTGACGGGCAAGGGCCTGGCATCGCTCATTCGCGAGCGCTTTGGCGTGCGCAAGAGTGTACTTGCTATGGCGGCGCTGTTGATCGCCAACACGGCTGTGACCATTTCGGAGTTTGCGGGTATTGCGAGCGGCCTTGCCCTCTTTGGCGTGCCGGCGAGCATCTCGGTGCCGTTGGTGGCGCTGCTGGTGTGGATGCTTACCATGTCGGGGAGTTTCCAGCGCATCGAGAAGATTTTGCTGCTGGTAAGCTGCGTGTTCGTGACCTACATCGTCGCCGCGTTTATGGCTGGCCCCAACTGGGGTGAGGTCGCGGTCGACCTGGTCGTGCCTAACATTCAAAATGACCCCAGCTACGTGTCGCTCGTGGTCGCAACGATCGGTACCACCATCGCGCCGTGGATGATTTTCTTGGCGCAGAACAACGTGGTCGATAAGAACGCGGGCGAGGACGACATCGTGCTGCAGCGTATTGATACCGTGAGCGGCTCGCTTGCCGCCGATGTTATTGCCGGCTTTATTATCATCACGACCGGCACGGTGTTGTTCCCGGCGGGTATTCAGATTAGCGATGCTGCCGATGCTGCCCGCGCGCTGGAGCCTATTGCGGGTCAGTGGTCTACGGTACTGTTTGCCTCGGGCCTGGTCGCGGCGAGTTTCTTGGCTGCCTGCGTGCTGCCGGGCGTTACGTCGAGCGCTATCTGCGAGGCATTTGGCTGGGAGCGCGGTGCCGACCGCAGCTGGGACGAGGCCCCGGTCTATCGCGGCATCATTACGGCCATCATCGGTATCTCTGCCGTGCTGGTGCTTATGCCCGGCGTCGATCTGTTCCAGATTATGATGACCTCGCAGGTCATCAATGGCGTGCTACTGCCCGTGGTTCTGGTGTTCCAGGTGGTTATCGCCGCCGACCGTCACATTATGGGCGCCAACCGCAACGGCCGCGTATGGAACGTGCTCACGTGGGCGACTATCGGCGTGATTACGGTGCTCACGGTCGTCATGTTTGTCCTGCAGGCGATGGGCTACAGCGCTTAACGCCCACTTTTGCTTCCGAACAGGCCGCAGCGATGGACTGCGGCCTGTTTTTTGCCCGCTATAGGGCATTAGTTATATGGCAGTGGACAAAAAATGCCAAATATGAGTACTGTTGCTAAGTGAATAGCATTTACATCCAAGAAGATAATGGACATAGCCGATAGTATGTTCATTAAAATTGGCTCCAATATGTCTTAAACCAGTCAGGTTGGCTGCTTTAGGGGGTTGTAGGGGTCGCTCGGACGTCATTTTGGGTGGTTTTGCCTGCTACTAAAATGGTAACAGTACTCATATTTGCCCCTTTTTGTCCACGACCCCTTGGAGCCGGCTCGAAAAGAGTGATTTTGGGTTGTTTGCTGCGGGTGTGGGCTTGGAAACAACGTTCGGGGTGGCGAGGCGCCCAGAATTTGGTCGCAAGGAGGGCGTTCCTCGGCTGTGTCAGGAGTGTCCCTGGGTGCCGGCACATAAGGAACGTCCCTAACTGTCGGAGGGGGTGCCTGCCGTGGCGCACCCCTCCGGATGTGGGAAGTTTGCGCTGCAGGTTACTTGTCGGTGCCCAGCTTGTGCGGCTTGAGAGCGAGCGCATTGACGAGCGCGTCGGTGGCAGACTTGACGGCCGCCGGCTGCAGATCGTTGACGTGATCCTCGGGATGCACGGGCAGGTCCTTCTTGACTGCATCGTGGATCAAGTTGAGGTACTCAGTCACGCCAGTGGTCGACAGGTGCGTGCCATCGCCATCGAACAGGTCGTTGCGATTGGCACTGTATCCGTACCAGTCGATAACGCGCACGTTCTTGTAGCGCGTAGCAGCGTTGGCGATGGCCTGGTTGGTAGAGCCAACCCACGGCTGCGGGCTGCGCGTGTTCACAAACACCACAATACGCTTATCTCCTGCATCGGTCATGATGGCGTCGATCTGGTCGTCGGTTACCAAGCCGTTGGTGCCCAGTGCAAAGACCACGATCTTGCCGGCAAGGTTCTGTTGGAGATAGCCCTCAAATGTCGCGCGGCCCGCATCAAACTGGCGGCCCTTTTCGGCATCGATATGGCTGTGCGGGAACACGCCGTCAAAGGAATCAACGGCGCGCAGCGACACGGAGTCACCGATCATCAACAGGTCGTAGGAGCCATCGGGGAAGCCGTCGTTGTCCTTGTCGGTGTCGTCGGCCGCCTGTTGGTCTGTGGGCGCGGTGTTTTTGGCTTCCTTGTTGAGGACTTCGGCGCCCTCACCGCTCAGTGCGGAGGTCTCCGGCACAAAGATCAGGCCGCCCAGTGCAACGACCAACACGACAGCGCAGGCTGCGCAGACAGGGACGTGCGCGCGCACCCAGTTGGCGGGCGCGGTGGTGCCGTCGCGGAACTCGGATACGGTGCGCCCAAAGGCGCCCTTTCTAAACGGCGTCTCGATAAAGCGATATGAACAATCGGCTACGGCGACCACCAACAACACCTGCAAAATGTACTGCCACCACGGCGTATCGTTGATGTTGGCGACCGGGTTCATGAGCAACAGTAGCGGATAGTGCCACAGGTAGATGCTGTACGAGCGCTTGCCAACCCACACGAGCGGCTCGGCGGACAGTGCGCGGGCAACCATTCCCTGGGGCTGCACGCAGGCCGCGATGACCATGAGCGTGAGGATGGAGCATAGCAGCGTGCCGCCGCGATACTGGAACGCGGTGTAGCCGTTGGTGAGCGCGACCATGGCGGCAAGGCCAACCAGACCCACGACGCCCAACACATCGATGGATGCGGGCGAGGACCAAAAGCGCACGAGGGCGCTCGGCTGTGCCGGGACGGTCTCGGCTGCGTTGTCGGCCTTCTCGCCAGGCTTGCCCTCGGCGTTCTTGCCGTGCTTGGCGGCGCCAGCCAGGCGATTGAGCCCCAAACGATGAGCGAGACGCACCGGCGCCAGGTCGCGATCGGGGATAAAGGCCATCCAGGCGCCCAGCAGCAGCGAGAAGACGCGGGTGTCGGTGCCGTAGTACACGCGGCTGGGGTCGGCGGCAGGGTTGTAGAGCACCATCATGGCAAGGGCGGATACCGCTGCGAGTCCCAGGACCATACGGCGCGTGTTGGGTTTGCTCACATGCATGGACACCATGGCAAACAGCAGCGGTGGCCAAACCAGGTAGAATTGTTCCTCGATGGCGAGCGACCAAAAGTGCGTAAGCGGCGAGGGGTCGCCCAGGGCGTTGAAGTACGAAACGTCCTGCATAATCTGCCACCAGTTGTTAAAGAACAGCAGCGACGGCAGAATGTCGGGACGCATCTTGGTGAGCATCACGTGGTTGAAGACGGTGCACAGCGCACAGGTTACAACCACAACGGTCACCACGGCGGGGACCAGGCGACGGATGCGGCGGATCCAGAAGCTCTTGAGGTCGATGCGGCCGGTCTTAGCGACTTCGTTGAGTAGCAGGCGTGTGATCAGATAGCCCGAAAGCACAAAGAAGATCGTGACGCCAAGCAGGCCGCCCTGAGCCCACGTGAGGTTGAGGTGATAGAGCACCACCGCGACGACGGCAAGCGTGCGCAGGCCGTCGAGCGCAGGGATGTAGCGGGACTTGGGGCGAGCAGGCGTCTGCTCCGCGGCGGGAGTGTTGGCGCGGCCAGCGTTGTTGGCAGAAGCGCGATGGGGGCTCGCGGTGCGTCGCGGCTCGTTGGCACGGCGCTCGCCCTTCACGCGTTCGTGCGGCGCCGGCTCGTTGCCCGTGCGGCGTCGACCGCGCGAGCCCGATTGCGAGAATTGTTCCATAAAACATCATCCAATGACGAGAATAATCAGCACGTATTCATTGTAGCTGCCTGCCCCTGTGAATGCTTGCTGCTGGCGCAAGCTCAAGCGCGCGTCCACATCAAAGTGGACTAAAGTTATAGGGGGTGCGAGAGTGCACAATCGTTGGTCGATGGTGGGCGCAAAGCCCGAAGACGAGGAGGTTTCCATGGCGGATCACAGCATCGTTGCGGTGTTCGGCAGCATGAACATGGACCTTTCGGTGGCGTGCGAGCGCATGCCGCGCGCGGGCGAGACGGTCGATGGCAGCGGTTTTATCACCAACGCCGGCGGTAAGGGAGCCAATCAGGCCGTTGCCGCTGCGCGCATGGGTGCGCGCACGTGCATGATCGGCGCTGTTGGGCGCGATACCTTTGGCGATGCGCTTGTGGCAGGGCTCCAAGATGCCGGCGTGGGCGTTGAGTCCGTGACACGTCTCGACGACGTGGAGACCGGTACTGCGACTATCATTCGCTGTGAGAGCGACAACCGCATCGTGCTGTCGCCGGGCGCCAACCATGCGCTTGCGGGCGAGGACGTTGCCCGCGCACTGAGGCGCTTGGTGGCCGACGAGCTCGACGGCGATGCCAGCGAGATTGCCCCGGCTGCTGGCGGCGTCTTTATCGCCCAGGGCGAATGTGACCTTGCGGCGACGGCCGGGGCGCTTGCTTGCGCTCACGAGCTGGGGTTCTATACGATCTTTAACCCGGCGCCCGCCTGCGACCTGCCGGCAGGAGCGTGGCCAGCGGTCGACCTGGTCTGCCCCAACGAGACCGAGTGCCAGGTACTGACGGGCATTCTGCCCACGGATGATGCGAGTTGCGTCGCCGCGCTCAATGCGCTGCTCGACAAGGGCGCCGGGGCTGCGGTCATCACGTTGGGCGGCGCCGGCTCGGTTACGCTCGGCGATGGCGGTGAGCCGCTGCGCATGCCGGCGCTTTCGAGCGCGGTGGTCGATACGACGGCCGCGGGCGATACGTTTATCGGCGCGTTGGCGGCGGCTCGTCTGGAGGGCCTGCCGCTCTTTGAGTGCATGGCGGCGGGTGCTCGCGCCTCGGCGGTGACGGTGTCGCGCCTGGGCGCTCAGCAATCAATTCCCACGCGTGCGGAAGTCGAGCACAAGTTTGGTTTAGACGGTTTGGATGTAGACGGAGAAGCGGAGTAGAACAATGGCAACCAAGAAGCTGATCCTTGATCTGGATATGGGTGTGGATGATGCGATGGCGCTTGCCTACGCCATCGCGAGCCCCGAGGTGGAGCTCGTCGGCATCACCACGTGCTTTGGCAACGTGCGCGTCGAGCAGTCGGCGCACAACTGCTTGGCGGTGCTCGACCTGTTGGGTCGTCCCGAGGTGCCGGTGTACCTGGGCGCCGATCGTCCCATGAAGGCGACCGAACCCTACACGCCGCCGGCGTCCACCACGCTTATCCACGGCAAGAACGGCATCGGCGGCGCAAGCGTGCCCGCCTCGCCGTACGAGCCGGTGGGCGCGACGTCGGCCGACGGCAATGCGGCGGTCGATTACCTGATTGATGCCGCGCGTACCTATGGTCCCGATCTGGTCTACGTTGCGACCGGCCCGCTCACCAATCTGGCGCTTGCCCTAGAGCGCGATGCGGCGGAGATGATGTCTATCGGTCGCGTGGTCGTGATGGGCGGTGCGCTTACCGTGCCCGGAAACGTGAGCGCCGGTGCCGAGGCCAACATGGCGAGCGACCCCGAGGCGGCCGATGCCGTGCTGCGTTCGGGCCGCAAGCTCACTATGGTGGGGCTGGATGTGACGCATCGCGTGGTGCTCACGCGCCGCGACGTTGCCGGCTGGACGGGCTCGGGCACTATGGCTGGCTGCGCGTTTGCGAGCATGGTCGAGCACTATATCGGTTCGTACGAAATGAACGCGCCCTACCTGGGCGGCTGCGCGCTGCACGATCCGCTGGCGGTTGCCGTGGCGATTGATCCCACGCTCGTGGGCGCGCTCGGCTGTAACCTGCGCGTTGACTTGCTGGGCGAGTATCGCGGCCGCACCATCTGCGACGAGCACTGTCTGTCCGATCCCGACAAGAGCGCGCTTGTGGCACTCACCGTGGACGCCCCGCGCTTTCTGTCCGAGTTCAAGGCGCGCATGGCCCGCATCCTAGGCTAGGCTCGGGATCGAAGCACGCCCATCTGCTCGATGTGGCCGCTGGCGGGCCGACATCTACCGTTCGCCAGCCCGATGGTCCCCGGGGCGGGGAGAGCGCTATAATGCATTCTGCATCTTGGATTGTTACTCCTGTGTGGAGGCATGCCCAAGAGCAATACAACACGGATTGTTACGTAAGGCATGACCGCAATAGCACTGCTATTGGCTATCATGCCTTTTTCTGTGAGTGTTCTTGAAAGGAGGTTCACCATGCTTGCAATTAAAAAGCTTAACAACAACGCGGTTCTTTGCCGTGACGGACAGGGGCGAGATGTCATCGCCATGGGCAGGGGCGTCGGTTTCGGCGGAGATTTTCCTCGAGAGCTCCCTCTTTCTAAAATCGAGCATACGTTTTACGACATTGATCCTAAAGGACAAGATGTCATGAGGGATCTTCCCTCGGATATCGTGATGTTTGCGGCGAAAGTTATGGACATCGTTGCCAACGAACTGCCCTACGACCTCTCGACCAATGCGACGCTGTTCATGGCTGATCACCTGTCGTTTGCCGTTGCGCGAGCCCAAAAGGGGGTCCGCATCGCGATGCCTCTTGCCTATGAAGTGCGGGAGACGTATCCGAAGGAATACAAGGCTGCCCAGTTTATCGTCATGCGACTCGAGAAGGAGCTCGGAGAGCGGCTTCCCAAGGATGAGATTGCCAGCATTGCCATGAATCTCGTCAATGCGCGGGTTGTTCAGGCCATCGAGACCGCGAGCAAACCCACCAAGCAGTTTGACGATATGCTAGAAGATGTCACTGAGATCGTCGAGAGTGATTTTCGCATCATCGTTGACCGCGATTCCTACGATTTCACTCGCTATGCCACGCATCTGCGGTACCTGTTCAAGCGCATTCAAGCCGGCGAGTCGCTGAACAGCGCCAACATGCAGATGTACAAGAACTTTCGTGAGGAGTTTCCGCAGTTGGCAGAGTGCGTGAAGCATATCGGTTCCTATTGTCGTGAAACGTGGGACGCCACGCTCTCCGAGGAGGAGGAACTCTATCTGATGATCCATCTCAACCGGATCATCTCCAAAAAAGGATTGTAACCCGTAGCCATTCGGGGCATGACCTTTGCCGATTCGAACAGTAAGCCAAGATTGTGCAAAGGAGCCAATGATGGCAAATTACAAAAAGGTGGCAGAGCAGATTCTCTCCACTGTGGGCGGGGCGGAAAACGTGGCTTCGGTTACGCATTGCATGACGCGCCTGCGCTTCAACCTCAAGGATGAAAGCCTCTCGAATGATGAGAAGCTTGAGGACATCTCGTCTATCATCAGCGTCGTGCACGCCGGAGGGCAGGTGCAGCTGGTGGTCGGGCCCACGGTCGACAAGGTCTACGACGAGGTTTGTAAGCAGGGCGGATTCGAGGTCACGGTATCGATTGACGAGGAACTCGATGGCCCTCAGCTTAGCTGGAAGGAGCGCTTGGCGCCCAAGCACCTCTTCAATCAGCTGCTCGATGCCGTGAGCGGCGCTATCACCCCGATCCTTCCGATCTTTTGTGTCGCCGGTATCTTCAAGATGCTCGTTATTCTGTTTGGGCCCGAAGGCGCCGGTTTTATGTCCGAAACGAGCGACCTGTATCGGATCCTTTCCCTGGTGGGCGATGCGGCGTATTACTACTTCCCGGTGTTTGCCGCCTATAGCTCGGCTAAGAAGTTCAAAACGAGTCCTGTGCTGGCACTGCTCATCGCTGTTGTGATGATTTATCCCGACATGCTCGTTATTGTTGAGGACGGAAAGCCTTTCAGCGTCTTCGGCATCCCCATGCAGCTCGTCAACTACACCCAGGCTGTTCTTCCGGTCATCTTGATCACCTGGGCCCAGTCCTATGTTGAGCGCTTCTTTAAGAAGATCTCGCCTGATATGTTGCGCATTCTGATCGTACCCGTGGGTACGGTGCTCGTGATGTTGCCGGTCGCGCTGTGCCTCTGCGGCCCTGCCGTCCAATTTGTCATGGGCCTTGTGGCCGATTTCATCATTTGGCTCGCCTCTGTTGCCGGTCCCGCTGCGACCGCGGTTATCGGCGCATTCTGGAATCTGATCATCGCCACCGGCATGCACGTGCCGATCTATACCGCCATATTGCCCGCCGCGCTCCAGAACGGTTACGACGCCATCTTATACCCCGGCACCGCGGTTGTAGCCTACACCACGCTTGCCATCGCGCTCGCCTATGGCCTGCGCACTAAGGACAAGGAGAGTCGAGCCACGGGCTGGAACTTGTTCATCACCTATGCCTTCGGTCGCGTGAGTGAGCCCATCATCTACGGCATCCTGTTTCGCGACAAGAAGGCTCTTGCCTGGAACATGATTGGTGGTGCTGTCGGTGGTCTGCTGGTAAGCCTTCTTCATGCCAACGTCTATATCTTCACTGGCGTTGGTTTCCCATGGATGAACGTGCTCATGTTTGCTCAGGATATCATCCCTGGCACCATCGGGTGTCTTGCTGGCGGTGCCGTGACGTTTGCGTTGGCGATGATTTTTGGATTTGAAGGACAGGAGAAGATGCCGTTGAAGTCCAAGAGCGGCGATTCTGAGGCCGTTGAATCCGTCGAGGCATAAGAGGCTACTACACAAATATGCTCCCCAGCCGTTGCGCGGTCCGACCCCTTGGCCGCGCAACGGTACTGTGCTGTTGCGCGGCACTTGCCGAGTCCGTTGCGTTCGACAGTGTGGGCCGGGAATTTGATAGAAAGGACGACACCATAATGTTTAGAGAAGATTTTTTATGGGGCGGGGCTCTGGCTGCAAACCAGTGCGAGGGAGGATGGAACGAAGGCGGTCGCGGTTTAGCCAATTCCGACATGCTGCCGTTTGGCGATCAACGCATGGACGTCATGCGGGGAGACCTTGATCCGCGTGCGTTGGCACCCGACAGCTTCTATCCCGCTCGCAAGGGCATTGATTTTTACCATAGGTACAAGCAGGATATTGAACTGTTTGCCCAGATGGGTTTTAAATGCCTGCGCTTATCAATCGCCTGGAGCCGCATTTTTCCCAAAGGAGACGAAGCCGAGCCCAATGAAGAAGGCCTTGCCTTTTACGAGGATGTTTTTAGGACGTGTCGCGCGCATGACATTGAGCCTTTGGTGACGCTCAACCACTATGATGTCCCCATGCATCTCGTCGATGCGTATGGCGGATGGCGCGATCGCAGGTTGGTCGACCTGTTCGAGCGATATTCGCGTACCGTGTTCGAGCGCTATCGGGGATTGGTCAATTATTGGCTGACCTTTAACGAGATCAACATCATGACGCAGGCGTGCTTTATGGCGGCGGGGATCATCTTCGAGCAAGGGGAGAATCGCTATGCAACGGTTCACACGGCCGTGCACCATGTATTGGTTGCGAGCGCCCGTGCGGTCGGGGCGTGTCATGAACTGTGCCCTGGGGCGAAGATCGGTTGCATGCTCAACGCAGGTGTCTTCTATCCGGCTACATGTGATCCGGACGATGTGCTGGCTGCGCAGGCTGAGAATCGCAGCCATTACATGTTTACCGACGTCCAGGTGCGCGGTGCGTACCCGAGCTATGTTCTCAAGGAATACGCCCGCCATGGTTTTGAGGTGCCCTATCGGGATGATGACCGCGAAGTACTGGCTGCAAACCTGGTCGATTTCGTCTCGTTTTCGTATTACTCGACGCGCGTCGCAAAAGCGCATGCGGAAGGTCAGTTCGATTCGAACCTTCTTCGCTCGGCGCCTAATCCGTATCTAAAACAGGAGCCTTGGGGGAGGTTTATCGACCCCAAAGGGCTGCGCGTCACCATGAATGAAATCTGGGATCGCTATCAAAAGCCGCTGTTCATCGTCGAAAACGGTTTGGGTGCTCCTGATGTGCCGGAAGATTCGGGTGAAATAGAAGACGACTATCGAGTTGAATACCTGCGGGCCCACATCGAGGCGATGAGGGAGACCGTCGAGCTCGACGGGGTGGAACTCATGGGATATACCTGTTGGGGCCCGATCGATTTGGTTTCGGTCGCCACAGGACAGATGCGTAAGCGCTACGGGTTTATCTATGTCGATCGAGACGATAGCGGTGCGGGCTCGTTTGAGAGACGTAAAAAGAAAAGCTTCGAATGGTACCGACGCGTAATAGCAAGCAATGGCGAAGACCTTGCGTAATAACGTTAAGATGGACAAATACGCCCGTTGGGGGAATAGTCGCGCCGCTTCGCTTGACAACAGGCTAAACTAGCTATTAAACATTTACTATTCTGTTTAGATTGAATTTGCGGTCGTTTAGTTGTCGAGTCACGGGGCGGTCAGGCCACGATGCTCGACCGCGACCGTTACTAGGGGGAACAATGGCCAAAGCAAGTGTCCGCGAGATCAGCCGCATCACCGGTTTTTCGCCCGCAACCGTGTCCAACGCGCTCAACCGCAAGCGCAGCGTGAGCGAGGAAACCGCCAAGGTCATCCTGGAGTGCGCGCAATCGCTCGGTTATCAGCAGTCGACGCAGCTCGAGAGCATTCAGTTTGTGCTCGCGCGCAAGACAGGCGCCATCCTGGACGAGAGCACCTTTCATCCCGCAGTCATCGAGGGCGTGGAGCGCCAGGCGCGTCGCCACGGCATGAGCACGAGCTTTGTCTCGCTCGACTTTAGCGACCTGGACGCCGTGCGCCCGCAGGTCGAGGGCCTGATCGCCGACCCGTCCGCCGCCATCGTGCTGATGGGTACCGAACTGGGCGAGGAAGACTACGCCCTGTTCGCTAACGCCGCCGCCCACCTGATTGTGCTCGATGGCTGGAGCGACCGCCAGTACTTCGATGCCGTGGTCATTGCCAATACCGATTCGGTGCTGCGTGCCGTGGACTACCTTATCGAGAAAGGTCACAAGCAAATCGGCTATCTGGCGGGCGACCTTCGTATCCGCAACTTTAAGGACCGCGAGCGCGGCTATCGCCAAGCGCTTGAGGATGCGGACCTCGAGGCAAACCCGGCATGGCGCGTCACGCTGGGCACCACGCTCGAGGGCGCTTATCGCGACATGGGCGCGTGGCTCGACAATGCCTCGCACGACGACCTGCCGACGGCTTTCTTTGCCGAGAACGACGTGCTCGCCGTGGGTGCCATGCGCGCGTTCAACGAGCACGGCATTCGCGTGCCCGAGGATGTCTCGATCATCGGCTTTGACGACCTATCTCTGGGCGCCTTCTCCAACCCGCCGCTCACCACGGTGCATGTTCCCAAGCACGAGGTGGGTGAGATCGCGGTGCGCCGCCTGGTGGGCAACATCCGCAACCCCAAGAGCTACACCTGCAAGACCGCCGTGTCGACCTATTTTGTCGAGCGCCAGAGCGTGCGCGAAATCTAGGCGAAGGCGGCATCGTCTGCGGCGTGCCAAAGCACACTAGGGCAGTAAACATAGCGTCATTCAGAAGAGGATCCTTCGGGGTCCTCTTTTTGTTTCCCTTGTATGTTCAGTTCGTTTACATACCGTTTAGGCTGATTTCTCTACCGCCTACGGGTATTTCGCGCTAAACTTCTAAACAGAAGAGTAAAACATTTAGTAAACAGAACAAAACGAAACATGCGTCTGTTTACTGAACATGTGACTAGGGGAGGACGTACATGGATAAGATCAAGCTTGGCTTTGTGCCCACGCGCCGCAGTATCTTTAGCGCGCCGGACGCGATCAAGTATCGCGGCCTTACGGCTGATCGCCTGCGCGAGATCGGCGTCGAGATCGTGGATATCGACGACATCAACGACGAGGGCCTGCTGTTCGACGACAGCCATATCGCGCCTATCGTCGAGAAGTTCCGCGCCGAGGGCGTCGACGGCATCATGCTCTGCCACGCCAACTTTGGTACCGAGTATGTCTGCGCCCGCCTTGCCCGCGAGCTCGGCTTGCCCGTGCTGCTGTGGGGCCCGCGCGACGAGCGCCCCGAGCCCGACGGCACCCGTCTGCGCGACAGCCAGTGCGGTCTGTTCGCGACCGGCAAGGTCCTGCGCCGCTTTCAGGTTCCCTTCACCTACATGACCAACTGCCGCCTGACCGATCCCGAGTTCGAGCGTGGCGTTTGGGACTTCTTGGCCGTGTGCAACGTGGTCAAGACCTTCAAGCACACCCGCATCCTGCAGATGGCCACCCGCCCGTTCGACTTCTGGTCGACCATGTGCAACGAGGGCGAGCTGCTCGAGAAGTTCAACATCCAGCTTTCGCCCATCCCCATGACCGAGCTTGTCCAGGCCGTGCGCGACGCCCAGGCAGACGAGCAAGCCATGGCAGCTATGCTCGCCCACATTGCCGACAGCTTTGAGATCTGCATCCCCGAGGACAAGGTCCCCGCGGTCGCCGGTCTTGCCATCGCCATGAAGCGCCTGGTAAAGAAGTACGGCTGCAACGCCGGCGCCATTCAGTGCTGGAACGCTCTGCAGGACGAGTTGGGCATTATGCCCTGCGCCGCCAATGCCATCCTCAACGAGATGGGTATCCCCATCGTATGCGAGACCGACATCCATGGTGCCATCACCGCGCTGATGGTCGAGGCCGCCGACCTGGGCCGTCACCGCGGCATGTTCGCCGACTGGACCGTGCGCCATCCCGATAACGAGAACGGCGAGCTGTTGCAGCACTGCGGCCCCTGGCCCTGCAGCTGCGCGGCCGTCAAGCCCAAGCTCACCTACCCGCTGGCCTTCGATCACCCCGGCGCGCTGACGGCCGAGGCCAAGCACGGCGACCTCACCCTTGCCCGCTTTGACGGCGACAACGGCGAGTACTCGCTGCTGCTGGGCAACGCCCGCGGCATCGACGGCCCGGCCGGCATGGGCACCTACCTGTGGGTCGAGGTCGAAAACCTCAAGCGCCTCGAGGCCAAGATCGTTGAGGGTCCCTACATCCACCACTGCGTCGCCATTCACGCCAACGTGGTGCCGGTGCTCTACGAGGCGTGCAAGTACATCGGCATTGTCCCCGACCTGTACGACCCCATCGAAGAAGACGTCAAAGCTTACCTGCGAGGAGAGTAGAAATGGCAACTATCGAAGAGCTTGAATCCCTGCGTTGGGACCTTCGCCGCGATTGCGTCGATATCATCATGGCCGGCGCCGGCGGCCACATCGGCGGCGACATGTCGGTGATCGACGCCCTCATGACGCTCTACGCCAACCACCTCAACATTTCGCCCGAGACCGTCGACGATCCCAACCGCGATCGCTTCGTGCTCTCCAAGGGCCATGCCATGGAGGCCTACTACGCGGTACTCTGCCACGAGGGCTATCTGGACCTCGACGACGTCAAGGCCCGTTTCTGCAAGTTCGGCAGCCCCTACATCGGCCACCCCAACAACAAGCTCAAGGGCATCGAGATGAACTCCGGTTCGCTGGGCCATGGTCTGCCCGTGGCCGTCGGCATGGCGCTTGCCGGCAAGATGGACGGCCGCGACTACCGCGTCTACACCATCATGGGCGACGGCGAGCTTGCCGAGGGCTCGGTTTGGGAGGGCGCCATGAGCGGCGGCAACTACCAGCTCGATAACCTGTGCGCGCTCGTGGACCGCAACCGCCTGCAGATCAGCGGCAGCACCGAGGACGTCATGAAGCAGGACTCGCAGGAGGAGCGCTGGGCCGCCTTCGGTTGGAACGTGCTCTCCATTCCGGGCAACGACATTCAGGCCATCGACGCCGCGCTGACGCTGGCCGCCGAGACCAAGGGTAAGCCCACGGTCATCATCCTCAACACGGTGAAGGGCTATGGCTCGCCCGTTATGGAGGACAAGGCCGCCTGGCATCATCACCTGCCCAACGATGAGGAATATGCCCAGATCATCGCCGATTTCGCTGCCCATAAGGAGGCTATCAATGGCTAACAAGATCGCCAACCGCAAGGCTATCTGCGACGCGCTGCTCGAGGCCGCCGCAACCGATAAAGACATCGTCGTCCTGTGCTCCGACTCCCGCGGCTCCGCATCGCTCACGCCGTTCTTCGATCAGTATCCCCAGCAGTCTATTGAGGTCGGCATCGCCGAGCAGGACCTGGTGAGTATCGCCGCCGGTATGGCCTCGTGCGGCAAGAAGGCCTGGGCCGCCTCGCCGGCGTCCTTTGTGACCACGCGCTCGTATGAGCAGTGCAAGGTCGACGTTTCGTACTCCAACACCAACGTCAAGCTCATCGGCATCTCGGGTGGCGTGTCCTACGGCGCTCTTGGCATGAGCCATCACTCCGTGCAGGATATCGCCGCCATGAGCGCGATTCCCAACATGCGCGTGTATCTGCCGAGCGATCGCTTCCAGACCGCCGAGCTCGTGCGTGCCCTGGTCGCCGACAACAAGCCGGCCTACATCCGCGTGGGCCGCAACCCGGTGGAGGACGTGTACACTGAGGACGAGTGCCCGTTCCAGATGGATCGCGCCACCTGGGTGCGCCGCGGCACCGATGTGACGATCGTCGCTACCGGTGAGATGGTCCGCCACGCCGTGGACGCCGCCGATCTGCTGGCCGAGCAGGGCATCTCGGCGACGGTGCTCGATATGTACTGCGTCAAACCGCTCGATGCCGAGGCCGTGATCGAGGCCGCCGGTGCCACGCGCGCCGTCGTGACCGTCGAGGAGCACAGTCCCTTCGGCGGCCTGGGTTCCATGGTCGCGCAGGTCGTGGGTGAGCACTGCCCGCGTCCGGTCAAGTGCCTCTCCCTGCCCGATGCGCCGGTCATCACCGGCACGAGCCCCGAGGTCTTCGCGCACTACGGCCTGACGGGCGAGGGAATCGCCAAGACGGTCGCCGAGGTCCTTCCCGCAGAGTAATTGGTGCATCGGGGACAGGTTTGCACCAATCCTTTTAGGTTGAATTCTGAGCAGGCCGGCTGCGCTCTCATGAGCCGGTCGGCCACTCGCTCCTTGTCCGTCGGGTTTTAGTTTTGAATCGACGGGGGAGACAGGAGAGTACATGAGCAAATACATCATCGGAATCGATCAGTCCACACAGGGTACTAAGGCGCTGCTGGTGGACGAGGGCGGCCATCTGATCCATCGCGCCGACCGCTCACATCGCCAGATTGTCAACGAGGCCGGCTGGGTGAGCCACGACCCGGCCGAGATCGCCGCCAACGTGCTGGCTGTGGCACGCACCGTGGTGGAGGAGACCGGGGTCGATCCGGCAGACATCGCCGGCGTTGGCATTTCCAACCAGCGCGAGACCACCGTTGCCTGGAGCCGCACGACGGGCGAGCCGCTGTGCGATGCCGTGGTGTGGCAGTGCGCCCGCGCCCGCGAGCTGTGCGACGAGCTGGCTGCGCGCGAAGGCGTGGCCGAGCTGGTGCGTGACACGACGGGTCTGGTGCTCTCGCCCTACTATCCGGCGGGCAAGATGGCCTGGATCCTCGCGAACGTTCCCGCGGCTGCCGAGGCCGCGGCGGCGGGCGAGCTGTGCCTGGGCACCATCGATGCCTGGGTGGTCTGGACGCTCACGGGCGGCGCGGAGTTCCGCTGCGACTGGTCCAATGCCAGCCGCACGCAGCTTTTTGACCTGCGCCGTGGCTGCTGGAGCGAGCCGGTGTGCGAGGCCTTTGGTGTCAATCCGGCGTGCCTGCCGCAGGTGACCGATTCCGATGGCCTGTTCGGTACAACGGACCTGGGCGGCTTTTTGCCGGCGCCCGTGCCCATCCACGGCGTGCTCGGCGACAGCCATGCCGCCTTGTTTGCCCAGGGCTGCCATAGCCGCGGCATGGCCAAGGCGACCTATGGCACCGGCAGCTCGGTCATGATGAACGTCGGCGACGAGTTTGTCGCCAGCTCGCACGGGCTTTCGAGCTCGCTTGCGTGGCGTATGGACGGTGTGACCGAGTATGTTCTCGAGGGCAACGTGAGCTACGCCGGCGCCGTCAAGACGTGGCTGCGCGACGACCTGGAGCTCATCAACAATCCCGAGGAAGTCACCGACCTGTGCTACGCCGCCAATCCGGCGAGCCGCGTCTACTTTGTGCCGGCGTTCACTGGCCTGGGCGCGCCGCACTGGGCGAGCGATGCCGAGGGCTGCGTCTTTGGCATGACGCGCACCACGGGCCGTGCGGAGTTCGTAAAGGCCGCCGACGAGTCGATCGCCTATCAGATCTTCGACGTGATCGATGCGATGGTCGAGGATTCGGGCGCGGCACTGGCCGAGCTTCGTGTTGACGGCGGTCCCACGCGCGACGCGTACCTGATGCAGTTTGAGAGCGACCTGGTCGGCTCGCCCATCCGCATTGCGAGCAACGACGAGATGAGCGGTCTGGGTGCGGCTTGGGCCTGCGGCATTGCGCTGGGCATGTACACGCGCGATGTCGTTGACGTCTACGGCGCCCGCGGCATCGTGGAGCCTGCCATGCCTGCCGACGAGCGAGCCAAAAAGATCGCCGGCTGGCGTCACGCCGTCGACGCGACCATCGCCTACACTGCCTAGGCGGCTGCGCGGCGCCCGCAGGCTATTCCCGGGTAGCTCATTTGGGACGGGGCTTTTTTGACTGGTATGATTGGTGCGATCATTCGAACCAGCTAAAAGAGCCCCGTCCTAAATTGACTACCGAGAGGAACTGCCATGGAGCGTATCGCGAGTTTTTCCGTTGACCATCTGCTGCTCGAGCCCGGCGTGTATGTGAGCCGCATCGACCGCGATCCGGCGACCGGCGCCGCCGTCACCACCTTTGATCTGCGCCTGACCACGCCCAACAAGGAGCCGGTCATGAACACGGCCGAGTGCCACACCATCGAGCACCTGGGCGCGACGTTCCTTCGCAACCATGCCGAGTGGTCGAGCCGCATTGTCTACTTTGGTCCCATGGGCTGCCGCACGGGCTTTTACCTCGTCGTGTTTGGCGAGGTGACGAGCGAGGAGATCCTGCCGCTCGTGCGTGAGCTGTTCGAGTTTGTCGCCGGCTTTGAGGGCGATGTCCCCGGTGCCGCTCCCGAGGAGTGCGGTAACTATCTGGACCAGAACCTCCCCATGGCAAACTGGCTCGCGCGTCGCTATCTCGACCGCGACCTGGCCGATATCGATGAGAAGCACCTGCATTATCAGCAGGCGTAAGGGCTTTATCGCCCAAAGCGCGCGCATTGGGCGCCTTCGCTTATGCGGGGGCGCCTTTTTGTTGAGTGGTCGGGACGAGCGTTCAAAATCGCTCATGTTTGTTCTAGAATGTTCATATAGTCACATTTACGAACAGGAGCGAACATGCACATCTATTCTGTCAACGATCCCAAGTTCAAATCCTATGGCAACGTTTGGGATGACGTTCCGTCCGAGCTCACGTTGCTCGTGCTCGAGGCGCTCTCTGCCACGCCCATCCCCGAAGGCAGCAAGTACGTAGCAAGCGCGCCGGAGCTCGAGAGCGTCAAGGGTGCCGATAAACTGGGCTTTCTCATGTTTGGCGGCCGCTCCTTCCAGCTCGGCTGGTGCAACGGGCACAACACACGCCTCAACTGCCTGGAGTATCACCGCGCCAGCGAGTTTAACCTGGGCGCCCGCGACTTTATCCTGCTCGTGGCGCATCGCTGGGAGATTGAGGGCGGCAAGCTCGACACCGCGTGCGTCAAGGCGTTCCGCGTGCCGGCGGGTACGGTCGTCGAAGTCTTCAACACCACGCTCCACTACACGCCCTGCATGGTCGACGACGGCGGCTTCCAGGTGATGGTGGCGCTGCCGGCGGGCACCAATGGCCCGCGCCCCGAGGCCGCAGCCGACATGCCTGCCGCCGGTGACAGCTACTGCTACTGGAAGGCCGACAAGTGGGTTCTCTGCCACGCAGATAGTCCCAAGGCTGCCGAGGGCGGCTACGTGGGCCTCGTCGGCAAGAACCTCGACATCGCCTGTGACTAGCATCTTCCGTCTCGATTTGTAACATCTAGCGGGCTAAATCGTCTCTACCTGTTACAGATTTAGACAAACTGCGGGGGGCTGCCCGAAAATCTCGATCTGTAACACCAAGCCCGGTTTTGGCTGCCTACCTGTTACAGATCGAGACAAACCGTCCCCAAACCACCACAAAGGTGCCTGTCCCCTTTGTGGTGGTTTGGGGCGGCGGTATCAGAAAGTGTCAGGCAGGGGCGGCTGCCGGGCCGCCGTGTGCGAAAAGAAGTGTCGGCCTGCGCCGTTGCCGTTGAGCGACGCGTTGTTTGCAGGGATACTGAGCCTATGACAACAGCGTGCGAAAGGATTGATGCATGGCTTTCCGTAAAGACTTCCTGTGGGGCGGCGCGACGGCTGCCAACCAGTGCGAGGGCGCTTACGACGTGGATGGCCGCGGCCTAGCCAACGTGGATGTGGCACCGCACGGCCCCGAGCGCTATGCGGTGGTCTCCGGCCAGCGCAAGATGCTCGACTTCGAGGACGGCTATTACTACCCCGCGCAGACTGGCATCGATTTCTATCACCATTACAAGGAGGACATCGCCCTCTTTGCCGAGATGGGCTTTAAGACCTTCCGCATGAGCCTGGCGTGGACCCGCATCTTCCCCAACGGTGACGAGACTGAGCCCAACGAGGCCGGCTTGGCCTTCTACGAGGACGTGTTCCGCGAGTGTCAGGCGCACGGCATTGAGCCGCTCGTGACCATCACGCACTTCGACTGCCCGATTCACCTCATCAAGGAGTACGGCGGCTGGCGCAACCGCAAGCTCATCGACTTCTACAAGAACCTCGCGACCACGATCTTCACCCGCTACAAGGGTCTGGTGAAGTACTGGCTTACCTTCAACGAGATCAATATGATCTTGCACCTGCCGTTTATGGGTGCCGGTCTGGTCTTTGAGGAGGGCGAGAACAAGGAGGCCGTCGAGTACCTGGCCGCCCACAACGAGCTCGTCGCCAGCGCTTGGGCAACCAAGATCGCTCACGAGATCGACCCTGAGGTCAAGATCGGTTGCATGCTTGCCGCAGGTAGCTACTACCCCTACAGCTGCCGTCCGGGCGATGTGCGCCAAGCGCAGATTGACAACCAGAGCAACTATTTCTTCGTCGACGTTCAGAGCCGCGGCTACTACCCGGCCTATGCCGCAAGAAGCTCGAGCGTTTGGGCATCGATGTGGGCATGACGGATGAGGACCGCGAGATCCTGGCCGCCAACACCGTCGACTTCATCAGCTTTAGCTATTACAGCACCCGTTGCTCCGCCGGTGCCGATAACCCCGATGTCGAGCGCACCCAGGGCAACGCCTTCGCCGGCGCCAAGAACCCCTACCTGCAGGAGAGCCAGTGGGGCTGGGCCATCGATCCGCTGGGCTTCCGCATCACCCTCAACGACCTGTACGACCGTTATCAGAAGCCGCTGTTTGTGGTCGAGAACGGCCTGGGCGCCAAGGATGTTGTCGAGGAGGATGGCTCCATCAACGACGACTACCGTATCGACTACCTGCGCCAGCATATCGCCGCGATGCGCGATGCGGTGACCGAGGACGGCGTTGACCTGCTGGGCTACACCACCTGGGGCCCAATCGACCTGGTGTCTGCCGGCACGGGCGAGATGTCCAAGCGCTACGGCTTTATCTATGTCGACCGCGATGATGCGGGCAACGGCACCCTCAAGCGTTCCAAAAAGAAGAGCTTCGACTGGTACAAACACGTCATCGAGACGAACGGCGAGGACCTGGCCTAAGGCTTCCCAACAACCATAGCCTCCTAACCAAAACGCCCGGCGAGCAGTTAATGCCCGCCGGGCGTTTTGTTAAAAGAAGTGAAAGCACTCATTGGGGACGTACTTAAATGAGCGCCCGCAGAATGAGAGTGGATAATCTCCCGTTTTTAGCCTGTTTGGGGGTGCGGACGATTTCTTGGACCGCGCCTAGGCGTATCCAAGCTTCCTGCGGTACTCCATCGGGCTCAGCCA
>NZ_CAXYLS010000014.1:0-53955 GCF_964283865.1 Collinsella aerofaciens
ATCATGCTTCACTCTCAAATCAACGCGCATAAAGAAAGCCTCCCATTTCTCATGTCCAAGAAATGGGAGGCAGTTCAACTTCGTGCGGCGGGGGCTTTTTGTGCCGCGCCGATGCCCCGATATGGGCAAAACCAAGGCATGCTGCCCGCTGCGGATAGGTGGTGCACTTCCCAGCGTGCATTTTTGGGAGTATTCAGCAAGCTCTGAAAAATGCATAACGTTGTGAATGGGTCGTAGTGGCCCGCGGCGCCCATCGACAGCACTTGTGGGCGGGCTATCGATGGGCGGAGATGGCTGTCGCCGCGTTTTTGGTTTGCGCCGGCCTGCAACACTGCTGCAACCACATCGTTATGTCGTTTGTGATGGGGCCGTTGGGGCCCACGGTGCTGAATACTCCGTTTTTTGCACGGTCCAAGGTGGGGTACCCTAGGATGAGAGAAATTGATACCTCATATTTATGCATATATCGATATTTCTATGCAAGATTTGGATTGTAAACCGTGCGCGTGCATAAAACCGGTGTGGGGACGTCTGGAGTCGGCTCGGCTCCTGGGGCATTGCACGTGCAGAACGGTTAAAATCGGGACTCGGTCTTAGTTTTACTTGGAAGGATGCATATGGCTTCTAATGTTGATGCTTCTCTAGAGGAGACGCTCTCCTATATTACTGACCAGTTGAAGGCGCTTACCTCGATTGCTTCGCCTACGGGCTATACCCGTGCGGCGACTGATTATCTGATGGAGACCCTGCGCGATATGGGGTTTGGGCCCGAGCGTTCCAATAAGGGCAACGTGTTGGTTGAGCTTGGTGGCGAGGGTGGGCCGCTCGTACTGGCGAGCCATGTCGATACCCTGGGCGCCATGGTGCGTTCCATCAAGGACAATGGTCGCTTGCGTCCCACGACGCTCGGCGGGCATCAGTGGTCTACGGCCGATGGCGAGAACTGCACCGTTTACACGCGCGATGGCAAAGTCTTTACGGGTGTGGTCCTCAATACCGAGCCTTCGGCGCATGTGGCCGATGAGCCGGTCAAGACCATCGAGAAGAACATGGAAATCCTGCTCGACGAGAACGTTGACAGCAAGGACGATGTGCTCGAGCTGGGTATTCAGACGGGCGACATCATCGCTATGGATCCGCGTACCACGGTGACGGAGAGCGGCTACATCAAGAGCCGCTTCCTGGATGACAAGCTGTCGGCGTCGATTCTGCTGGGTCTGGCCCGTTCCGTTGCTGACGGCGAGGTGTCGCTTTCGCGCAAGGTGTCGCTGCTCTTTACCGTGTACGAGGAGGTCGGCCACGGCGGTGCCTTTGTGCCGGCCGACACGCGTGAGATGATCAGCGTTGACATGGGCTGCGTGGGCGACGACCTGGGCTGCACCGAGCGCATGGTGTCGATTTGCGCCAAGGATTCGGGCGGTCCGTACAACTACGACCTGGTAACCACGCTGTCCAACATCGCGCGCGAGCTTGAGCTCGATTACGCCATCGACGTGTACCCGCATTACGGCTCCGACGTCGAGGCCACGCTCTCTGCCGGCTACGACATCCGTCACGGCCTGATCGGCCCCGGCGTGTACGCGAGCCACAACTACGAGCGCAGCCACATCGACGGTGTGCGCAATACCTACGAGCTGGTTCGCGCCTACGTGCAGCGTTAGGGAGCAGCTCGCGACTCGGCTGACCAATTGCTCTAAGGCCCGATTGCTCGGGCCTTTTTTCTCTTTAGGACGTTTAGTATTATGATGTATGTAATCTATTAACTAAACGCGTAAATTACTTAACGAGGTAATGCGGCATATGAATACATCTGAGTACTTATCTATGGGTGACGCCGCCCACCTGTTGGGCGTTACGAAAGCCCGCATATCTCAACTTGCCGCATCGGGAACGCTCGCGTACGATATTGTGGGCGGACGGAAGATGGTTGAGTATGATTCTGCGGTCGCTTATCAAAAGGTCCGCAAACGTGGACGCCGTCCTGCGGCCGATGTGGGACGCAAGTTTACGCTGATGTCGGCCGACCATGAGGTCGCGCATGTCTCATTTGATCCGACACGTGAGTTTCCCTTCGAAATCGCCGAGGTCCTCGATGCGCAACGAATGCCGTTTGGCACATGCTCGAGCTCTTCTCCAACGGTGAATAAGCGGGAGCTCAACGCGTGGTGGGGGCATCGGTCGGTGCCCGATGTTCGCCCTGGGCTTATCTCGCGCTACCGCGAGCTGGGAATTGTCAGCGGCGTTGAGGCGCCGGTTCAGTGCCTGGGCCTCTCGCTTTCGGATTGCTATTGGCTGCGGCCGGCAGAATGCGACGGGCTCGAATGGCGAAACCTCAATTACTTCGAGAATGATTTTGAGCGATCGGCGCCCGAGGGGCGTTCGGGTTGGCTGGAGGGCATCGGTCTTAAAAATCCCGACAACACATCCGAGGGCGAGCTTCCTAAATCGTGGATGATTCGCGACGGTGTTCGCGTTCTGGTCAAGGGGTGCGGCATGGACGACCAACGGCCCTTTAACGAGGCGGTTGCAACGGCTCTACATCGCCGCTTGCTGTCGGAGGGCGAGTTTGTTCCTTATACGGTTGAGCGGATGTTCGATGGCCCCGTGTGCCTGTGCGAGGATTTTCTTGACGGCCGCGAGGAATATGTTCCGGCTGTTTACGTTAAGAACGCCCTTGGCGGCCAGCGAGGAAGCTCGACGTACGACCGGTACTGCCGCTTTCTTGGTAAACATGGAGCAGACGTGGCTGCCGTGAGAAGGTCTATGTCGCAGATGATCGTTTGTGATGCCCTTTTGGCTAACAGCGATCGCCATTGGCGAAACTTCGGCATCATCCGCAATGTCGATACCCTGGAGATAAGGCCTGCACCGCTGTTCGATAGCGGCAACTGTCTGTGGTATAACGTGCCAACTGTCGTGCTCGCAGCTGGGGAGTTTGGGTTTGCCGCTAAGCCGTTTGGGCCCAATCCTTCCGTCCAGCTGGCGCTTGCGGACTCGCTCGATTGGTTCGATTCATCGCGGCTCAACGGATTTGTTGATGAAGCGATCGAGATTCTTTCGCAGAGCAAATGGGCCACGGCGGAGGGCCGGCTCGAGTCCATTCGCCGTGGCCTGGAGCGTCGCGTTATCGAGGTGAATGCTGCTGTTGAAGTGCTTCGACACGTGCAGCGATAAACCCGCGGCTACTTAAGTGCGCCGGTCACCGTGCCGCCGCCGAGGACGATGTCGCCGCGGTAGACTACAACGGCCTGGCTGGGGGCGATGGCGCGCTGCGGCTCGTCAAAGGTCAGCAACATTTGCCCGCCTTCGCCGCGCGTAAGGGTCGCTGCCTGGTCTTTCTGTCGGTAGCGGTACTTGGCGCCCACGCGAATGCCGCCGGCATCCAGCTCGGCCTCCATGTGGTCGGCAGGGGCGCTCCAAATCCAGTCGTTGGCTGTGAGCGCTGTGGCCGTCAGGTCCTCGGCCTCGCCCAGATGCACAATGTTGTTGGCGGCATCGACGCCCGTTACGTACACGGGGTGCGCCATCGCGACGCCCAGGCCCTTGCGCTGGCCGATGGTATAGCGCAAGGCGCCATTGTGGCTTCCGACCACGCTGCCGTCGCGCCACACGATATCGCCCGGTGCAGCGGCATGTCCGCAGCGGCGCTCGATATAGCCCGCGTAGTCGCCGTCCGCGATAAAGCAGATATCCTCGCTCTCGGCCTTTTGGGCGTTGGTAAAGCCCTGATCGGCGGCTATGCGGCGCACGTCGCGCTCTTTGTCCAAGCCTGCCAGCGGAAAAATCGTGCGCGCCAGGCGCTCCTGCGTAAGCGAATACAAAAAGTAGCTTTGGTCCTTTTTGGGATCTTCGCCGCGATGTAGCTGCCAGGTGCCGTCTGCCGCTTGGCTTGTTTTGGCGTAATGGCCCGTGGCGATGTAGTCGCAGCCCATGTCCAGCGCCGCATCGAGCAACGCGCCAAACTTAATATGGCGGTTGCAGATGATGCATGGGTTGGGCGTCAGCCCCTCCTGATAGGCAGTCACAAATCGCTCGATCACGTTGCGGTCGAAGGTCTGCTGCAGGTCGAGCACATGGTGGGGTATCCCCAGGCGCTCGGCGACAGCCTTTGCATCGGCGATGTCGCGGTCGACTTTGCTCATGCCCGTGGCGGGATCGGCCTCGGGGCAGGTGAGGCGCATGGTGGCACCGACACATTCGTAGCCCTGGCGTTTGAGCAGATAGGCAGTCACGCTGGAATCGACGCCGCCGCTCATGGCGACGAGCACGCGTTTATTGTGCATGGGGAGGTTCTCCTTGGTGGCATGTGGCCAAAAAAGAAAAGCGGCGCGGGAGGCTGGTTCCGCGCCGCAGACATTGTAGCAAGTTCGGACGTCTCGTGGGACGCCCTGATGGGATGGGCTCAGACTGCCGGGAGAGAGAGGAGACCGGTTCGTCCTGGGCTCAACCTATGGGCGGCAGACCTTAGTCCTGGAAGAGCGCCGTGGACAGGTAGCGCTCACCGGTGTCGGCGAGCAGGGCTACGATGGTCTTGCCCTCGTTCTCGGGGCGCTTGGCCAGCTGCAGTGCGGCCCACACGGCGGCGCCGGACGAAATGCCCGCGAGCACGCCTTCCTTGTGGCCCACGGCGCGGCCGGTGGCAAAGGCGTCGTCGTTCTCGACGGGGATGATCTCGTCGTAGACCCGGGTGTCGAGGACGTCGGGCACAAAGCCGGCGCCGATGCCTTGGATCTTGTGCGGGCCGGCCTGGCCCTTGGAGAGCACCGGGGAGGTGGCGGGCTCGACGGCGACGACCTGAATCTCGGGGTTCTGCTCCTTGAGGAACTCGCCCACGCCGGTCACGGTGCCACCGGTGCCAACGCCGGCGACGAAGATGTCGACCTTGCCGTCGGTGTCATCCCAGATCTCGGGGCCGGTCGTGGCCTTGTGGATGGCGGGATTGGCGGGGTTCACGAACTGGCCGGCGATAATGCTGTTGGGCGTCTCCTTCTGCAGCTCCTCGGCCTTGGCGATAGCGCCCTTCATGCCTTTGGAGCCGTCGGTGAGCACAAGCTGTGCGCCGTATGCCTGCATGAGCTTGCGGCGCTCGACGGACATGGTCTCGGGCATGGTGATGATCACCTTGTAGCCGCGGGCCGCTGCCACCGAGGCGATGCCGACGCCGGTGTTGCCACTCGTGGGCTCGATGATGGTGTAGTCGCCGCCGCGCACGAGCTTGCCGGCCTTCTCGGCCTCGTCAATCATGTTCTTGGCGACGCGGTCTTTAACTGACCCGGCGGGGTTGAAGTATTCGAGTTTGACGATCACACGAGCCTTGAGGTCCTCGTCGGCCTCAAAGTGGGTGAGCTCCAGGAGCGGGGTGTGGCCGATAAGCTGATCGATGGACGTGTAAACCTTGCTCATGGTGAACCTCCAAAGTGTTCAAATGACTGGATACCGTGTGGTTTCACGGTGTGTGTAGCAGCTAAACCCATAAACCTTATATGTTGTTCGTTTAGCTGTTGGGAAGCATACTAGACACTAAAGCCTAGTAATGCAATAGGAAATAGGAGTTTATTGCAAGTTGATTAACCATCTTGACCGGAACGGGTATTTTCAAAGCCAATTTTTCGGCTAGAATTTCAACGGACTAAAAGACCGAAAGGCAGCACTATATATGTTGGTTTCTACTAAGGGTAGGTACGCCCTGCGCGTTATGGTCGATCTGGCCGAGCACCAGGCGACAGGCCGTATCCCGCTTAAAGAGATTGCGGCGCGTCAGGGGATTTCGGAGAAATATCTGGAGAACATTTTGGCCACGCTCGTGCGCGCCAATATGCTCTCGGGCATGCGCGGCAAGGGCGGCGGCTATGTGCTCACGCGCCCGCCCGAGCAGTACACGGTGGGCGAAATCTTGCGCCTGACCGAGGGCAGTCTGGCGCCGGTCGCCTGTCTGGATGGCGACTGCAAGGGTTGCTCGCGATCTGATGAGTGCCCCACGCTCGACGTGTGGAAGAACCTGGACAAGCTCATCAACGATTACCTCGACGGCGTGACGCTCGATCAACTTGTCGCTCCCAACCATGGCTACGACTACGTCATCTAGCCCCACCTGCCATTTGGGGACGGGGCAGAAATGGTAGATTTTCTTGCCCTCTGAGGCTTGACAAATGACAAGGCCGTCCATCGTTTCGATGGACGGCCTTCTTTAGGCGTGTTGTGGCGGTCCGAATCCGGTCGTTTAGTTTCCGGCGATGCTGTCGAGAATGCTGCGCATGATGGATACCAGGATGCTGCCCATAAAGGCCGATCCAAAGCTGGCGATGGAGATACCCGCGCCCAGCAGATTGACCGACAGGTAGCTGGCCAGCTCGAGCATAAAGCTGTTGACCACAAGCTGAAAAATACCAAGCGTGATAATAGTGAGCGGCAGTGAGATGACCGTCAAGAACGGTTTGACGAGCGAGTCGACGATATTGAGGAACAGTCCCACGAAAGCAAAGCAGACCCAGGCGTCGGCCATGCCGAAGGGCCGAATGCCGGGGACGAGAAACGTTGCGATCGCGATGGCGATTGAGGTAAAGAGCCAGTTAAGCATAAAGCGCATGGTGGAGATCCTTTCTTGCGCAAGACGTGGCAAAGAGGCGTGAGGGGCACATGCCTTTACAACTCGGATAGATGCGCGGGCACGGCCCTGTTTGGGCGCCCATTGTCTCAGATATTCGTGGAGCTTGCGTGCGCATTCGGTTTCAAAACGGCGTTCGTCCTAAAAAACGTGCCGCTGACAGAGAGTCTTGTCACTTTAGTTTGGTGGTGTGCTAAACTGCTACGGGCAAAAGCCACAGGCGTTGCCCTATTGCATAGAACGGGCGAACGATGCCCGATGTCAGTATCAACTTCGATGCCTTTTGGCGGGTTTGGCGGTGATCGATGAATATCGAGAACATGTTTGACAAGCCTGATGTCAAGCAGCTAGTCCACGCATTTAGCCTCTTGGACGACGAGAAAGATATCCAAGCGTTTTTGACCGATATCTGCACGCCGCGCGAGATTTGCGATCTATCACAGCGTCTGCAGGTCGCGCGTTACCTGGACGAGGGCGAGCCTTATGTTGAGGTTCAGGCCCGTACCGGCGCTTCGTCCACCACGGTGAGCCGCGTGTCCAAGGCGCTCAACGGCGAGTACGGTGGCTACCGCAAAATCCTCATTAAGCTGGAGGATGGCGAGTAGGCCGCGGCAAAACGAATTGTGCAAAACCGCTCCTCCGGGGGCGGTTTTTGTATGCCCGCAATCGGCTGGTGCGTTGGGGTCAGGTTGCTTTGCGCCAAAACATGGAGCTGAGGTAGCAATGTGTCCGCGTGGGCGGGTAGGATGGATGCATTGATTATTGCGAACAGTTTGAGCGGAGGACCATGCCTGTTCGAATCTATACCACCAATGCCGGCGCGGATTTGAGCGATGCCGAGGCGGCGCTGCTTGTCGACCTTGTTGCCCGCCACGGACGTGCCGTGCTGTTGGCGCCAACGTTCGCCGAGCTCGACCTGTGTCGTCACGATGCGGCGGAAGCCGGTGTTTCGCTGGGCATCGACTACAAGACACCTGCATCGTGGCTTCGCTCACTGTGGGAGCTTTTGGGCGACGGGCGCGGCTTCGTTGACAACCTGCAGCGCCATATGCTGTTTTCGGACAGGGTCACGCGTCTCGATGATGCCGACCTGCAACCGCTTTCGCGCAGCAAGGGCACAGTGCGCATGCTTGCGCGCATGGCCCGCGATGTGCTGCCGGGCGTGGCGGGGACGACGGCCGAGCGATGCCGTGGCAACAATTGCCAGCCTGAGCCAAAAAACGATGCTGAGGCTCGCGTGTTCGAGCTTTTGCGCGCCTACGCGGGCGGTTTGGACCGTCGAGATATGGTCGAGCCCTGCGAAGCCGCCGATATGATGGCAGAAGCCCTGGCGAACAACCTGCCGGGGTGCGCCCGTGCCGTCTGCGTGCGTGGTGTCACATCGTTTACGCACGGCCTGCTCGAGCTACTGTCTACCGTGGCGAACAACGGGGGAGAGGTCGTCGTGCTGCTTGCCCGCGAGCAGGCGGCGATGCGCGAGGAGCTTGTCGCGGCATTTGATGCCCGCGGTGTGCTGTTTGAGGTCGCGCCGCTGGGGGAGGATGCCGTCGCGTCTGATGCCGCTTGCGGGACCGCTGCTCAGCCTGCCTTCATTGAGGTCGCCGGCCCCCATGCCCGTGCTCGTGCTTATGCGGATGCGATTGAGAACCTTGTGCGTGCGTGCGAGGAGTCCAAGACGGACGGCACCGACGGTGCTCCCGTTCGCGTGCTCGTGGTGTCCGCCCGGGCACCTCAGCTGTTTGGCGAGCTCGCCTCTCGCTTGGCCGCGCGCGGCATTGCGGCCGAGACAACTGAGTTCACGGCGTTTTCCCAGTCCATCGCGGGCAGGCAGTTTACGGCGCTCGCCAACCTGATCGAGCGCATGAAGGCCGCCGATGAGGGCATGGCGTCAAAGACCGAGTGGTGGCCCGCGCCGGAGCTTACCGACTGGATCTACAGTCCGCTTTCGGGCGCTGATGCCGTTAATGCCCGCATCTTCGATAAGAATATGCGTCTCTCGCGCAACAAGACTACCGCGGGCGTTAAGAGCCTGCTTCAGAGCGTCCAAGGCCAGGTGAGGGGCGCGCGCAAAGCGGCGAGCGACGAGAATTGGTTTAAGAACGTGCCGTGTGTGGTTTCGGACGTGTTCCAGGCGCTGTGGCGTGACAAGCCCGTGACGGCGCTCAAGGCCATGCTTGCCGTTGCCGAGGCACTGCCCGATCGCGCACTTGGCGGTCTCGACGGTCAGGCCCGTCGCCAGGCGGAGGTGGCCCTGCTGCGCCACGTCATCGACATCCTTATGAACGATGCTCGCGCGCTCGACGTGTCGCAGGCCGCGACCGTGCCCGTGCTCGATGGCATTCGCACCAAGGTGGACAAGCGTAGCGCCGCCTACGATTACGAGACCTACGAGGTTGACCGTGCGCCACGCGCCCAGGTTCGCTTTGCTTCGCTTGCCGATGCGGCGGCTCTGCGCCCCGGCAGCTACGATGCCGTGCTGTTTGCCGATGTCGATCTGGACAGCTATCCGCTCTCACACGAAGAGGGGCCGCTGACCACGCTGACGGCGAGCCTCGGTCGCGAGGACGTGACGCTTGAGCCTGCGGCCTTGCTGCGCGCACGCTTTGGCCGCGCGATACAAGCGTCGCGTGGTCCGGTTACGCTCGCCCGTGTGACCCACGATCGTCAGGCGCGCGAGTGCTATCCGGCGGCCGTGTGGACCGAGTTGCGGGCGCATGCCGAGGCCGCTGGCACCGCCAAGGTGACATGCGTGGGCGAGGGCGATATCATCGCTGACTTTGATCCAGCGGCCGGCGAGGGCATCGAGTGCAAGCGTGTTGCGTGCGAGGCTCCTCAGCATTTGAGCGAGGCGGCCGTGCCGTATCTGGTGCTTCGCCGTCGCGACGGCGAGGGCGCGCCGCTCGTGCCGCGCCTGACGTCTGCCTCGCAGATCGAGGCATATTCCACCTGCCCGCTATGCTGGTTCGTCTCGTACCGCGTGAAGCCCCAGTCGATCGACGCTGGCTTTGGCAATATGGAGAAGGGCAACTTTGTCCACGACGTGCTGGAACACTTGCATGCCCGTCTGCCCCAGGAGGGCATGGAGCGCGTGACACCCATGAATCTGCCACGCGCGAAGGAGCTGCTGCGCGAGGTCTTTGACGAGACCTTGGCCGAGCATGCGGGCAAGCGCGGTACCGAGGGCCCGCTCGTGCCGCTCTCCCCGGTGGAGGAGCGCCAGGTGGCCGAGATTTTGCCGCAGCTGGAGGGCGTTCTTGCCTACGAGTCCGAGGCGCTCGCGCCCTTCGCGCCGCGCTACCTGGAGTTTGCGTTCAACGAGCTCCAGGTCGAGTATGCCGGCTGGCCGCTCGGCGGGCGCATCGACCGCGTGGATGTGGATGCCGAGAATCGCGCCGTGGTAATCGACTACAAGCATCGCACGGGCGTTGAGGAGTTTAAACTCGCCGACCCCACGGTGCGCGACGAGGAATCGGGCGAGGCCGCCATCGACGACCCGCGGTGGCTGCCGCCCCATACCCAGACGCTTATCTATGCGCAGGCCATGCGCCGGGCGCTGGATCTGGATGCCCGTGCGGCGCTCTATTTTTCGACCAAGGGCGGCAAACCGGCGCTGCGCGGCGCCGCGAGTGCCGAGCTGCTCGAGGAGGAGCGTGGTGACGGCCGCATCCCGGGGTTTAAGAAGGGCTTTCCCGGCGAGGGTGGCAGCATGGACTTCGACGCCCTGCTCGATCGCGTGGAGGCCGGCATCGCCGAGCGCCTGCACGAACTCGAGGCAGGCGACGTTGCCGCCGTCGACCCGACGTCGGCTCAGGCCGCGCATGCGCGCTGCTCGTATAACCACGAAGGAACGTTTGTAAGGAGGGACGTGTAGACCATGGATCTTTCGACTTTGATGCCGCAACAGCTGCAGATCGTCAAAACGCTCGACCGTCCGCTGTTTGTCTCGGCGGGTGCCGGTTCGGGCAAGACCTTTACCCTCACGCGCCGCATCGTCTATGCGCTCTCGCCCGAATCCGGTCCGTTTGTCGAGCATCTGGATCAGGTGCTCGCCATTACCTTTACCAAAGATGCCGCGGCCGAGATTCGCGACCGCGTGCGTCGCGCGCTTATCGAAGAGGGTATGGACGAGGAGGCCCTGACCGTCGACGATGCGTGGATCTCGACCATTCACGGCATGTGCTCGCGCATCCTGCGCGCACACGCGTTGGAGCTGGGCATCGACCCCGAGTTCACGGTGCTCACCGATACCGACGAGCTTATGGACCAGGCTGTTGAGCATGTGCTGGCCCGCGCGACGGCGCCCGATGCCGTCCCCGAGCTCGCGGCATCGCTCAAGGCCCTCTACGCCTGGTATCCCATGGCGGGCGAGGGCGGTCCCTTTGGCGCCGGCACGACCATCAAGGGTCTGGTGCGCGACCTGCTGGAGCTGTCGAGTCAGTTGCCGGGCGGTATGGACGACGTGTGCGTGGCGCGCGGCCAGGCCGATACCTCAGCGCTCGCCGATGCCTATCGCGCGGCGCTGGGCGCAAGCAAGGCCGCGACCGAGAAGGCGCAGACGGCGCTCGATGCCATCGACGCGTTCGAGGCGAGCGGCAAGACCATGGTCGATGCGGCGCGACTTATGATGTCGTGCACCATGCCGCGCGCGAGCAAGGCGTTTTCTAAGGAGCAGGTGGAGCTACTCAAGGCCGAGGCTGCTGATGCATTTATCAATATCGTGCTTGCCTGCGGTGCCCCCGCGCTCGATGCACTGGTGGGCCTGGCCCGTTCCGTGGAGGCCGAGTATCGCGCGCTGAAGGCCGGCCAGTCCGCGCTCGATAACAACGACCTGCTGCGCATGGCGTACGAGGCGCTGCGCGACTACCCGGCTATTCGAGCAGCCTATGAGGGCCGCTTTAAGATGGTCATGATCGATGAGTTCCAGGATACCGACCAGATGCAGGTTGACCTGATCCGTTACCTGACCGGCGCGGGTGAGCGTGCGCTGTGTACCGTGGGCGATGCGCAGCAGTCGATCTACCGCTTCCGTGGCGCCGAGGTTGAGGTCTTCCGCCGCCAGGAGCGCAAAGTGGGCTCCTCTGCTGCGCCCGAGACGGCTGCCGCATCCGATGCCCCCGCCGGCGAGCTCGTCAAACTCGTGCGCAACTTCCGCAGCCACGACGAGGTGCTGCGCTATGTGGCGCGCGTCTTTGACGGCGATACCGGTGGTTTGATGCAGGGGTTCTTGGATCTTGAGCCGAGTGACGATCGCGAGGACAAGCTCAAGGCAAAGGCGTCGCGCCGCCAGGCGGTCTTCGTTGCCGGCGGCAGCACCCAGGAGCGAACGCAGGCGAAAGCTCGTGCGATTGCGGAGCGATTCCAAGCGCTCGTTAAAGCGGGCCAGCCCCAGGGCAGCATGGTACTGCTACTGGGGCGCATGACCAATGCCGATGTCTACGCACAGGCGTTTCGCGACCAGGGGCTCGACTGCGTCATCGCGGGCGGCTCGGTCTTTGCCCAGGCTTCCGAGGTCCAAACGGTGCGTGCCCTGGGGTGCGCGCTTGCTAACCCGGCCGATACGGCGCAGGGTCTTATGCCGCTGCTGGCCTCGCCGATGTTTGCGCTCGGCGCTCAGGAGTTCCTGGCGCTGGCGACCAAGCTGGACGACCAGACGGGGGAGACCTCGCGCCGCAACATCGACGTGGGCATCATGAGCGATTGCGATGTGCCGGGGCTGCGGGATCTGCCGCTGCTGACGCGCGCCCGTGAGGTGCTGCGCTATGCACTTCGTCGCGTGGGGCGCGATTCGTTCGCCGCCATCGCGCGCGATACTGTCAACGCCTCCGGCTGGTTTGTGCGTCTGGCGCAGCGTGGTCCCGAGGGCAAGGCCATCGCCGCCAACGTGCTCAAGGCGCTCGACGCCGTGGCCGAGGCAGAGGCCGAGCTCGGCAATTCTCCGCGCTCCATCGCGCTCGCCTTCGACCGCTTCTTGGCGGGCAAGGAGGCCCCGGGCGCGCTCAACGAGGAGGGCGACGGCGCGGTGCGCATCATGACGGTGCATGCGTCCAAGGGTCTGGAGTATCCGGTCGTAGCGGTTGCCGAGTGTTTTGGCGTGCGCAAATCGTCCGGTGCGGCTCAGATGGGGCGTGTCGAGGGCGGAGCGCAGGTCGTGGCGCTGCCGGCACGCTTCGACGGCGTTAAACTCGCGGACGGCACGTTCGTGAAGGGCGATGACGTCAAAAAACAGTTTGAGCACGCGTTTAAGGGCAAGGGCACGTCGCTGTGGCTGCCGCCAGAGCTCATGGAGGACGTCTGTGCGACGGGCTCTCCCGCCGAGGCATTTGCCCGCCTGCGTAACGACGACCTGCAGCTTTCGCTCGAGGAGCGGGCTCGCTTGCTCTATGTCGCCATGACGCGTGCGCGAGAGCTGGTCATTCTGGCGATGGATGCCGGCGTGAGCCGCGGCAAGGTGACGGCGCCGACCTTCGACGTCGAGACCGATCTGACCTATGACGTGCTGCGTCGTATTCTGCCTACCGACGCTCTGGACATGCCGCAGCTCGATGCCGACCGCCTGGTGTTCGACAACTCCAAGCCGGGCGACTACGAGCTCATCTCGCTGGCGGACTTTACGTTTGGCGAGCAGGCGTTTGAGGCCAATGCTTCTCTGGATGCCGAGGGCAGGCTTGTCCGCGGCGATGCGGAGCCGGGGGGCGCCGGTGCGGATGCCCGCGCCGCCGTTCCCGGCCCTGCCGACCCCGAGCCCGATGCGTTTGAGCTCGTGTATCCCCAGACGGTGGGCGTGCGCATGGGCGCCTGCCCGTATCCGGTGCGCGATTCGTACAGCTACTCGTCAATTGCCGCGGCGCTGCATGCCGAGGCCGAGGACCGTGCCGCCGAGGCGCGCGTGCCCATGGACGAGGCTGGCGATGATGCCGAGTCGGATGGCTCGGAAATGACGGATGCGGACGTGGCCGCTGTCGAGCCCGCCGGCAATCCCATGGCCTTGGGTTCGGCCTTCCATGCCGCCTGCCAGTGGCTGATCGAGATGGGTGCCGATGAGCTGCCCGCCGAGCGTGCCGACGCCCTGGCTCGCCTGTGGCGCCTGACGCCGGAACAGCGCGAACGCTTCGACGTTGCCCTGGATCGCTGGCTCAAGTCGGCGGTCCGTGCCGAGCTACTTGCCTGGCCGTGCGTTCGCGCCGAGGTGCCGTTCTTTTCGCTGGGCTGCGAGGATGAAGACATCGCTCGCTACGGTGCATATGCCGAGGGCGCCATCGATGCTTTGGCGACGAACCCGGCGGATTCGTCATGCGCGCTGGTCATCGACTACAAGACGGGCGGCACGCCGGACGAGACGCCGGAACAGCTGCAGGAGAAGCACGCCCTGCAGGCGCGCGTCTACGCTGATGTTTTGCACAAGGCGGGCTTTGAGGCCGTGACCGTCAAGTTCGTCCGCGTGGAGCAAGTCGACCTCGCCAACCCGTGCGAGCCTCAGGTGGTCACCTACAGCCTCTAGCCCTCAATAACTTGCGGTGGAATACGGACTGTTTTGGCCAAAAAAGCCGCCAAACAGTCCGCATTTCACCGCAACTGCGTGAGTAGCCGTGTGGGTTTGGCTAGGTTCGGGTGCTGTCCGTGCCGTGGGGTAAAATCGTTCAGTCAGAACACGAACCCGCATCGGAGCTCATCACATGGCATTCGTCCATCTGCACAATCACACTGTTTTCTCCATGCTCGACGGCGCAACCCGTATCCAGGATATGGTCAACCGTGCCGTTGAGCTTGGCATGCCCGCCGTGGCCATTACCGACCACGGCTACATGTATGGCGTGCCCGACCTGGCGCTGGCCTGCGACGCCGTCAACCACAACACGCCCGAGTACAAAACCTGGAGCCACGACAAGGCCTTCTTGGAAAAGGATCGCCGCGACGAGCTGGTGGAGCCCGACCCCGAGGCAAGCCCGCGCGAGCATGCCCAGTATGTGAAGGACATGGCCATGTGGGACGAGAAGGGCAACATCGACGAGCTCAAGCCGCCCCTGGTCATCAAACCCATCTTTGGGTGCGAGGTCTACTTTACGCCGGACGAGACGCTCGCCCGCGACCATAAGCCCGAGCTCTACCACATGATCCTTCTGGCCAAGGACCAGGAGGGCTACGTCAACCTGATGCAGACGGTCTCCGAGGCCGCCGTGCAGGGCTTTTACTACAAGCCGCGCGTGACGCTCGACAACCTGCGCCGCCACGCCAAGGGCATGATCTGCACGAGCGCCTGCATCGCCGGCATCATCCCCAAATACATCGACCGTGGTGACATGGAGGGCGCCATCAAGTGGGCCGAGACCTTCCGTGACACCTTCGAGCCCGGCGATTTTTATATCGAGATCCAGGAACACGGCATCACCACCGACAACGGCCTGACCGATGAGCAGATGGACCGCACGCTCATTGACATCGCCAAACAGGTGGGCGTCAAGGTTATCGCCACCAACGACTTCCACTACCTGCGCCGCGAGGACGCGCCCGTGCAGGACGTCATCATGTGCATTGGCATGAACGCCAAAGTCGACGACCCCAACCGCATGCGCATGACTGGCTCGGAGTTTTACATGAAGACCGAGGAGGAGATGCGGGCGATGTTCCCGTATTGCCCCGAGGCCTGCGACAACACGCTCGAGATCGCCGACAAGTGCTACGTCGAGCTGGACTGGGACTCCATCATCCTGCCGCGCTTCCCGTTGCTCGACCCCGGCGAGACGCACGAGAGCCAGTTCCGCCGCGAGTGCGAGAAGGGTCTGCGCCAGCACTATGGCGACGACTGGGCCACGCGCGAGATCGGTGGCGTCAACATCAAAGAGCGCTTTGAGTACGAATACAAGGTCATTTGCGACAAGGGCTTTGCCGCCTACTTCCTCATCGTCGCCGAGTACGTGCAATGGGCCAAGGACAACGGCATCGGCGTCGGCCCCGGCCGTGGTTCGGCCGCTGGCGCTATCGTCGCCTACGCTATGAACATCACCGCGTTCGACCCGCTCGAGAACGGCCTGATGTTCGAGAGGTTCCTGTCCCCGCAGCGTACCGAGATGCCCGATATCGATATGGACTTCGACGATGAGCGGCGCCTCGAGGTCGTGGAGCACGTTCGCCAGCTCTACGGCCCCGAGAAAGTCACCCACGTTATCACCTACTCGACCATTAAGGCCAAGCAGGCCATCAACGACGCCGCTCGCGTCCTGGACTACCCGGTCTACATGGGCCAGCGTCTGTCCAAGATGGTCTCGAGCGACCCCAAGGTCAAGCTCAAGCAGGTGCTCGAAAAGCAACCCGGCAAAGAGGACCTGTTTAACCCCGATTTTGCCGAGGCATATAAAAAGGACGACGACGCCCGCCGCATCATCGACACGGCGCTCTCAATCGAGGGCCTCACCCGTGGCGAGGGCGTGCACGCGTGCGCCGTTCTGATCTGCCGCGACCCCGTCAACGAGCACGTGCCCACCAAGCTCGACACCAAGGGCGGCGTCGAGATTACCCAGTACGAGGGCCATACCGTTGCCGACATGGGCCTGCTCAAGATGGACTTCTTGGGCCTGCGCACGCTGACTGTTATCTCCAAGGCAAAGGCAAACATCAAGAAGAACTTCGGCATCGACATCAAAGAGGAAGAGATTCCCTTTGACGACCCCGAGATCTTTAAGCTCATGGGTTCCGGCCACACCGCCGGCGTCTTTCAGGTCGAGTCCGCCGGCATGACGGCCACGATCAAGAACATGAAGCCCACCGAGTACAAGCACGTCGTGGCATTGATCGCTCTGTACCGCCCGGGCCCGCTGGGCGCCGGCATGGTCTCGTCCTACATCAACCGTATGAACGGCAAGGAACCGGCGGTTTCCTACGACGACCGCCTGGACGACATCCTGGGCGAAACCTACGGCACCATGGTCTACCAGGAGCAGGTTATGCTCATCTCCGTCGAGATGTGCGGCTTCTCCAAGGGCGAATCGGACTCGCGTATCCGTAAACCCGTGGCTAAGAAAAAGATCAAGCTGCTCACGTCGACGGTGCTGCACTGGGAGGATGGCTCGGACGAGACCACCTACGACCACTGGATGAACGGCGCCATCAAGAACAACTACACGCGCGAGGTCGCCCAGAAGATTTGGGACGATGTTCTCGAGTTCGCATCTTACGCCTTTAACAAGTCGCACTCCGCCGGCTACGCCATCCTGGTTATGCAGACGGCGTGGCTCAAGGCGCACTATCCGCACGAGTACATGGCGGCCGTTCTGACGTCCTATACGGGCAAGACCGACAAGATCGTTCACTACGTCTCGGCGTGCCGTCACGACGGCATCCCCGTGCTGTCGCCAGATGTCAACGAGTCCGGTACCGAGTTCACGGCTACCAAGGAGGGTGTGCGCTTTGGTCTGGCCGGCATCCGCGGCGTGGGCACCGGCGTGGCGCAGGCGATTATCGCAGAGCGCGAGGCGGGCGGCCCGTTTAAGACGCTGCACGACTTTGTCGAGCGCGTGGACTCCAGCCAGGCGAACCGCCGCGTGATCGAATCGCTCATCAAGGCAGGCGCCTTCGACTCCACGGGGTATCCGCGTCGCCAGATGATGCACTTTGTGGATAAGAACAACCCCGAGAACATCATCGATGCCGCTGTGAAGCGCCAGAAGGATCGTGCGAGCGGCCAGACGTCGTTCTTCGACATGTTCGGCGATGTTGAGGGTTCGGGCTTCGAGGTCAGCGTGCCCGATCCGGACGGCCAGGAGTGGGACCGCCATCTTAAGCTGAGCCAGGAGAAGGAGGTTCTGGGCATCTATGTCTCGGACCACCCGCTGCGCCCGTTTGAGTATGCACTAGCCAAGGCACGCGACTTCTCGTTCTCGCAGATCGACACCGGCTACGAGGTGCAAAACCCCACGGGCGGTACCATCAACCAGGAGATTCCCGAGGGCAAGGCGCTGTGGTGGGCCGGCATGGTCTCGAGCGTGTCCAAGCGCGTGACCAAAAACGGTGATCCCATGGGTATTGTGCAGCTCGAGGACATGGAAGGCGAGGCCACGGTCGTGGTGTTCCCCAAGACCTATAAAGAGGCCGAGGGGTACCTGTACGGCGAGGTCGATCCCGAGACCGGCGCGCAGCTGTCCGATGCCTTTGTGCGCATTAAGGGCAAGCTCGAGCGCTCGGACCGCGGCGACCAGATCATCGCGCAGGAGATCGTGCCGCTCGAGCTCAACGAGGAGAACAACAAGCCCAAGGTGTTTGAGGTCATGGTGCCCAACAGCCGCTTTAGCCAGGGCAATATGGCGCGCCTGGCCACGGTGCTCACCGCTAACCCGGGCGGCGACCGTGTGGAGATCTTTATCGAGCAGGTGGACGGGCGCGTGCTGCGTGCCGAGGTACCTGCCAAGGTCAACGCGCGTTCGATTCCGCTGCTGGCCGAGGCCAAGGCCATTGTGGGTAACCAGGGCCGCGTGACGGTGATCTAAGCTACCCCGGGTGAGATTGGAGGAAGTGATGGCGCAGGGGACGTTTGTGCAGGCGCTTCGCAAAGAGGCGGCGTTGAGCGGCACCTTTATGAAGGGGCGTTCGCTCATGCTCAACGGTGCCGTGCTGTCGATTGAGGACAGCGGCTCGCGCTTCTCCAAAAACGTGACGATTGAGGGGTCGGTGCGCGGCTCGCGCGGCGACCTGTACAAGACGCACGTGGCGCTCGACATGGACGAGCACGAGGTGATCGACTACGACTGCGATTGCCCCGCCGCCTATCGTTACCCCGGTATGTGCAAGCACGCTATTGCCACGGCTCTGGCGTATTTGGATGCCAGCGGCGCCGAGCCCGTCGAAGGTTTGCGCACGCCGGTCCGCACGTTTACGGCGCAGCCGAAACAGCCCGCGCGCACCGCGTCCGCCGCGCCGGCCGTCAACCCCAACTTTCCCTTCCCGGCGCCCGTCCCCACGAGCCCGAGCCTTGTGGCGGCGCTTTCCGATCTTTCGGACGCGCGCATGGATGAGCTGGCGAGCATGCGCCGCAAGCTTGCCGGTGCCGTTGATCCCGACGCCCCCAAAGCGGCGTTGGAGCCCTCGTTGGTGCCGTACTACAATCCGCTGTTCGCTGACCGCTTTAGCTGGGCGCTCGAGTTCCGCATTCGCTGTGGATCGGTCTCCTACGTGGTCAAGGACATCGACGGCATGGCCGATGCCTACGTGCGCGGCGGCACGTTCTCCTATGGCAAGAAGCTCACGTTTGTCCATTCACCTGAGGCCTTTGACGAAACATCGGCAAAGCTGCTCAACCTTGTTGTGACGACAGTTGCCTATCTCGATGACATCACAAGCTCGCGTTCGGCGTCGTACGACTTTGCCCGCAGTGGTTTTGTTGCCGAGCGTCAGTTGCCGCTGTCCGAGCATAGCATCGTATATGTGCTGGACCTGCTGCGCGGCCAGACCATCTCCTTTGAGCCCGCCTGGTCGCGGGGGATGACGACGCATCGCACCTACGACGTGGCGGTTGAGCTGTCTCCGCAAGGGGAGGACGAGGCATCCGCTAAGCGCCCACCGCTGCTTGCCGCCAAAATCGCGCCGGCGGCTGGTGGTAGCTATGACCTGCGCCTGCCCGCCGATATGTACTGCTTTGCGTCGGGCGATGCCGCCTACTTGGTTGACACGCGCCGCGCGCGCCGTACCGACGCTGCATTTGCTCAGCATGCCGCACCTTTTTTGTCGCGCTTGCTGCCGTGCCGCACGCCCGCCCATATTGCCGCCGAGCAGGTGGGTGAGTTCTGCCGTATGGCGCTGCCCATTTTGCGCGACTACACCGACCTCACCGCGCCCGCCGCGCTCGATACCGTGGCACCCGAGCCGAGCTTTGCTATGGCGATCGGCGTCGACGATGGGCTCGTGACCTGCAAAATTACGGTTACCTACGGCGATTGGTCGGCGGATCTCTTTAGCCTGGGCGCTCCGGGCAGCCCCTTCGAAGAGCAGCGCCCCGGTGTGCCGCCCCGCGACGAGGTGGCGGAGTTTCGCGTTATGGATACGGCGGCCCTGTACTTCGATTTCTACGAGCGCGGCCTGGCGTTTGAGGAGCGCGATGACGCCCGCTTGTTCTGCCTGCTGACCGAGGGCCTGTCTGCCCTGTCCGAACTGGGTGAGATCATGCTCAGCGACCGTCTGCGCCAGATCTCGGTCCGCCCCGCGCCCAAGCTCTCGGTTCGTGCGACCGTTAAGAGCAATCTGCTCGATGTCGAGCTGGGCGCGAGCGGGCTTTCGGCCGCGGACCTTGCCGTCTATCTCGATTCGTACAAGCGCCATCAAACGTTTGCGCGCCTTACGTCCGGCGACATCATTCGCCTGGACGAGGGGGCGCGCGCCGCGTTTGGCCTTGCCGAGGACCTGGGTGTCGATGCCGTCGACCTGCTCGACGGCGTGTCGCTTCCCGCGTCGAGCACCCTGTTCGTCGACAGCATGCTCGCACGCACGCCGGCGCTCGAGGCCGATCGCGACGCTGCGTTCCGCCGTACCGTCGAGCGCCTGGACACGCTCGGCAAGATGGACTTTACGGTGCCGGCATCGCTCAAGGCAACGATGCGCGGCTACCAGGTCGACGGATACCAGTGGCTCGGCTCGCTCGAACACCTGGGCCTTGGCGGCATCTTGGCCGACGACATGGGCCTGGGCAAAACGCTCCAGATGATTGCGCATATCCTGGCGCGCGTGGAGGCGGGGGACACCAAGCCCACGCTCGTGGTATGCCCGGCCTCACTCGTGTACAACTGGACTGCCGAGCTGGAGCGCTTTGCCCCGTCGCTCGATGTGTGCGCCATTGTGGGCGCCAAGGCTCAACGCCGCGTGCAGATCGCCGGCGTGGCCGAGCATAGCGTGGTCGTGACGTCGTATGACCTTATGCGGCGCGATATCGACGAGTACGTCGAGCGGGATTTTGCCCGCGTGGTGCTCGATGAGGCACAGTACATTAAAAATCCGCTCACGCAGGTGGCGCGCGCCGCCAAGCGCCTGCCTGCCGGCGTGCGCTTTGCCCTGACGGGCACGCCCATCGAAAACCGCCTGTCCGAGCTCTGGAGCATCTTCGACTTTTTGATGCCGGGCCTTTTGGGGACGCGCGAGTCGTTTGCCAAGCGCTTTGAGAGCCCCGTCGAGCATGCCGAGGGCGATAGCGCCGCTCGCCTGCAGGCGCTCGTGTCGCCGTTTGTGCTGCGCCGTGTTAAGGAAGACGTGGTGGCCGACCTGCCCGAGAAGATCGAAGACACCGTCATGGCGCAGCTTACCGGCGAGCAGCGCAAGCTCTACCTGGCCAACCAGGACCGCATCGCCCAGCAGGTGCAGCACCGCGAGGCTGGGGAGTTTAAGAAGGACAAACTCAAGGTGCTCGCCGAGCTCACCAAGCTGCGCCAGATCTGCTGCGACCCGCGTCTACACTACGAGGATTACAAGGCGGGGAGCGCCAAGCTCGATACGTGTATGGAGCTCGTGCACGGCGCACTCGACGGCGGGCATCGCATCCTGTTGTTCAGCCAGTTTACGGGTATGCTCGATATCATCGGTAAGCGCTTGGCCAAGGAGGACATCGCCTTCCTTAAGCTCACGGGCGCTTCGTCTAAGGAGAGCCGCGCCAAGATGGTCGCGCAGTTCCAAGCGGGCGAGGTTCCGGTCTTTTTGATTTCGCTCAAGGCGGGCGGCGTGGGCCTTAACCTGACGGCGGCCGACGTGGTCATCCACTACGACCCGTGGTGGAACGTGGCAGCGCAGGACCAGGCGACCGACCGCGCGCACCGTATTGGCCAGCAACATACCGTGACCGTGTACAAGCTCATCGCCAAGGACACGATCGAGGAGCGCATTATGCAGATGCAGGAGTCCAAGCGCGACCTGGTCAACAGCGTGCTCGGCGGCGACGGCATCTCGTCGGCGCTGTTTACCCGCGAAGATGTTCTGGCGCTGCTGGGCGGCGACGGGCGCTAACCCGCTCGGGTGGGGCCGCCAGGGCGGATAGCGCACGCTGCCCCATCGTCCCCGCCCGTTATGTGTTCATTTGCAATGCCGTGGATGGTTTGTCTGCCTTTGGGCATAAGAACCATCAAGAACATTGGCACGTCAGCAAAGGAGAACATCATGGCGAAATTCTTTAAGGACCCCGACGGTAAGCTCATCGCTGCCCTTGGCGACGACGTTGCGACTCCTGCCGGTTGCACGGAACTGACCGCAAACACTGAGGACGCGGCGCACGAGAAGCACGTGCCTGTTGTCGAGACCGAGCGCGACGGTCACGTGATTCGCGCACGCGTTGGCTCGGTCGAGCACCCCAGCCTGCCCGAGCACTATATTGAGTGGATCGCCCTTGAGGCCGAGGGCCGCTTAGAGGTCCATTACCTTGAGCCCGGCATGAAGCCCGCGACATTTTTTGCCGGCGGTTCCAAGACCGGTACCGTCTATGCCTACTGCAACCTGCACGGGCTGTGGTCCGCGACGTTCTAGGAGCGCGCCCCCGCTCGGGGTATCATAGCTAGCATATGCACATGCGAGCGCCGACTGCATCATGCGGCCGGCGCTTTTACTACGATTTCGATGGTTTACGACGGAAAGGGCTGAGCCATGAAGCTCGCGCTTGCACAGATCGATATGCGCCTGGGTGATATTGAGGGCATTTGCGGCCGCATCGAGGACCAGGCTCGTCTGGCCCACGAGCGCGGGGCGCGCGTGCTGTGCGTTCCGGCTCCGCTCTTTATGGGCGCCATGCCCGGTGGCCTGGTGGGCGCTGCCGACTTTGAGCACGACATGCTTGCCGGCTTGACTGGTGTCGCCGAGCGCATCCAGGAGCTTGACATGATCTGCATCGTGCCCGCGGCGGTTTCGTTTGAGGGTCAGCCGCTGCTCGACTACATGATGCTCAAGGACGGTCATGTGGTGCCGGCGCGTTCGAGCATTGCCCTGCAGCGTGGCGAGAACAACGACACGCGTTGGGCGCCGCCGGTGTTCGACGTGGACGGCGTGCGCATCGCCGTGATTTTTGACTTGGACCGCGAACTCGAGATGTTGCCGACCGGTGTTGACCTCATTGCGTATTTCCAATTCAATGCGTTTGACATGACCGACCGCGAGACTGCCGCCATTGCCGCCGTTCGCAGCGGCGCCTACCGCAAGATCGCATCCAAGCGCAGCGTGTGGTTTGCCTGTATGGCGCCGGTCGGTGCTTATGACGAGTCGGTGTATACCGGCGGTTCGTTTGTGCTTGACGACTGTGGTCGTGTGGTGGCCCAGGCGCCGTGTTTTGAGGAGAGCCTGCTGGTTCAGGAGATTCAGCGCGGCGTGATGCTCGATGCCCTGGAAGATCACGAACTGCCCGAGTTCCGTTCCGAGGAGTGGCTGTGGCAGGCGCTGGTGCTCGCCGTGCGCGACAACGCCCGAGCCCACGGTGCGTCGCGTGCTGTGGTGGCGCTCGAGGGCGACTTGCCGTCGTCCCTGCTGGCGGCGCTGACCGTCGACGCTCTGGGCCCGCGTAATGTGATTGGCCTGGTGCTGGGGCGCAACCGTATCTTTACGCCGGCGCAGGAAGAGGCCGAGGCTGCCCGCTGTGCCGCCGTCCGCGCCATCGCCGAGCGTCTGCACATTCGCACCGTCGAGCGCGATGCACCGGATGCGGCGCGTGTGCTCGATCGCGACGTGTCGGCGGGCGATGCCGAGCGTCTGCGCTCGCGCACGCTGGGCCTCATGCTGGAGGACACGGCGCTCGAGCTGGGTGCGATGGCGCTGAGCCCGCTGTCCAAAACCGAGTACGCGCTGGCGGCGCCGGCGCTTTGCGGCGGCTACCAGGGCGATTACGCGCCCTTTGGCGATGTGTACCTGTCGACGCTTGAGTTTGTGGCGCGTGTGCGCAACCGCACGTCTGCCGTGGTGCCCCAAGAGCTCGTGACGCTCAACGCGGTGGAAGATTGTATGGAGCGAGTGCTGGCGCAGGCGCTCTCGACGCTCGACGGTCCGGTCGATATGCTCGACCGCGCGGCACAGCTGCTCGGCGGGCTTGAGCCGGGTGAGGTCGATGGCGCGCTCGAGGCGCACGTGGACCGCAATCGATCTTTCGACGACATCCCGATGGCCGCTGGCAAGCCTGAGGCCTGCTCGCTGCTGCTGATGCTCGTGCGTCAGGGCGAGGCCGCCCGCCGCATGCTGCCGACGGCGTCGATCGTCTCAGCCCGTTCGTTTGTCGAGCGCGCCTGGCCGTACATGCTCGCGTGGTCCGACCTGGGGCTTAACGGCAAGGAGCGTATGACGGTCGATTCGCTGGCGCGCGCCGAGGTGCGCCGTTTTGCTGACGAGGATACGAGCGAGCGCGTGCGAAACGAGATGATGGGCGTGCTGGGCGAGCTACTGGGTATTTCGCCCGAGCAGATGGAGGAGCTGCGCTCCGAGGACGGCCAGCGCCGCCTGCACGAGGGTATGAAGAAGTTTGAGGGCGAGGTCCAGGACGCCATCGATAAGATGATGGGCGGCCAGGGTGGCCCGCAGGGTGGGCCCCAGGGTGGCCCGATGCCGCATCCGCCGGTGGATCCGAGGCAGTTTCCCTTTTTCTCTCAAAACTAACTATGGGATAGGATTCGCTTCCAACCCCGACGCTTCAACTAAGCATCTTGGCCCCGTTGTGTTATTCTAGAACAGACGTTCGTGAATGATGCTCGGGGCCTTGCCTTGTGCTGTACTTGTGACGAGGGGAGGTTGGCTTGGTCATTTTGGGTATCGACCCCGGTTTGGCCCATACGGGTTGGGGGATTATCGAGGAGCGGCGCGGCGAGGTTCGCTGCCGTGCCTACGGTTGTATCGAGACCAGCGCGGGTAGTCCGCTCGCGGTGCGCCTGTCGCATATCGCCCGCGACCTCAAGGGCGTCGTGGAGCGTTATCGACCCGATACTGCTGCTATCGAGAGCATCTACTTTGGCGCTAATGTCCGCTCGGCAATCCCCACGGCACATGCCCGCGGTGCCGCGCTCGTGGCGCTTTCGGAGTGCGCGCTCGAGATCGGCGAGTACACGCCTATGCAGATCAAGCAGGCTGTGGTGGGTACCGGCGCCGCGGACAAGCGGCAGGTCGCCTACATGGTGCGCACGCTCACGCAGCTCGACCACGACCCTCATCCCGACCATGCCGCCGATGCCCTGGCTTGCGCCATCTGCCACGTAAACCTCAGCCGCACCCGCGCCCTCACCGGTGGCGAGTTCTATCAACAGAGAGGAACCGGATACTGATGATTTCCCAGCTCCACGGAACGCTTGTCGAGGCCACGATGAGCTCTGCTGTCGTCGACGTGTCGGGCGTTGGCTTTGAACTCGGCATTTCTGGCGGCACTGCGGCCACGCTGCCTACGCCCGGCGGTGAGGTGCGCCTCTATACCCGTATGCAGGTGCGCGAGGACGCTATGACACTTTTCGGTTTTTCCTCTAAGGATGAGCGCACGATGTTCGACCGGCTTGTGTCCGTCTCGGGCGTTGGCCCGCGCTTGGCGCTCGCCGTACTTTCCACCTATACCGTGGGACAGCTGTATTCCCTGGTGATGGCCGAGGACGACAAGGGCATGGCCAAGGTGCCCGGCGTGGGCAAAAAGACCGCCCAGCGCCTCATCTTGGAGCTCAAGAGCACCTTTGCCAAGGACAAGGGCTTTGTGCCGGTCGATGCGATCCCCGGTCAGGTTGCGATGCCCGTGCCCGCCGCCGCTCCTTCGGCGATCGATGACGCCCGTGCGGCACTCCTTTCCATGGGCTTTAGCCCGCAGGAGACCGATGTCGCTCTGAGCGGGTATGATGGGCAGGATATGCGTGTCGAGGATTTGCTCGGCGCGGCGCTTAAGCGACTCGGAATGGATGCGTGATGTGGGAAGCCGATGACTCTCAGGACCTGTGGGCGACGCCCGGCAACTCGCCGGCGGCATCCATGGCGCACGGCGAGCGCATGGTGGGCTCGGAGCTGACGGCCGAGGACCTCGATGTCGATCGCACTTTGCGCCCCCAGCGCCTGGACGATTACTGCGGCCAGGAGCATATCAAGCAGAGCCTGCGCGTGTTGATCGAAGCGGCGCAGAGCCGTGGGGAGACGCTCGACCACGTGATCTTCTCGGGTCCTCCGGGCCTGGGCAAGACCACGCTGGCCACCGTAATCGCCAACGAGTTGGGCGCTCAGATAAAAACGACGAGTGGCCCGGCCATCGCGCGTACGGGCGACCTGGCGGCCATCCTTACCAACTTGCAGCCGGGTGATGTGCTGTTTATCGACGAGATCCACCGCCTCAACCGTTCGGTCGAGGAAGTCCTGTACCCCGCGATGGAGGACTTTGCCCTCGATATCGTGATTGGCAAGGGTCCGGCGGCGCGCTCGATTCGCCTGGATATCCCCAAGTTTACGCTGGTAGCAGCAACGACCCGCTCAGGCATGTTGACCGGCCCGTTGCGCGACCGCTTTGGCATTTCATATCGCCTGGATTACTACACGGTCGAAGAGCTCGCGCAGATTGTGACGCGCTCGGCAACTATTCTGGGCGTGGCGATCGACCATCCCAGTGCACTTGAGATCGGCTCGCGTTCGCGCGGCACGCCGCGTCTTGCCAACCGCCTGCTCAAGCGCGTGCGCGATTACGCACAGGTGCGCGGCAACGGTCCCATCGAGCTCGATATCTGTCGCCAGGCGCTCGAGTTCTTCGAGATCGACGAGCTCGGCCTGGACTGGATGGATATTCGTATCTTGGAGACGCTTGCCAAGACGTTCTCCGGTCGTGCCGTGGGACTTACGACCCTTGCCAGCGCGGTGGGCGAGGACCCGGGCACGCTCGAGGATGTCTATGAGCCCTATTTGCTGCAGTGCGGGTTGATGATTCGTACGCCGCAGGGCCGTCAGGCAACCCTGCGCACCTTTGAGCACCTGGGGATTGAACCTACCGTTTAGGGCGCTTTGTTTTGGCGGGCTGTTGGGCTATCGCCGGGCATCGGGTAAACATATCGCCGTTCATCGGTTATGGGCGTTTTACTATTGCGCGCCCGTGCTATGCTGAATTGGTCTTTTTCTCATTCGGTAACGAAAGGACCGCCCATGCCTACTGACATCGAAATCGCACGTTCTGTCACGCCGCTGCCTATTACCGAGGTGGCCAAGAACGCCGGCGTCGACGTTAAGCACCTTATTCCGTACGGCTTCGACAAGGCTAAGGTCGACTATTCACTGCTCAACGAGCCGACCGATCACCAGGCCAAGCTCGTCCTCGTGACCGCTATCAACCCAACGCCTGCGGGCGAGGGCAAGACCACCACGACCATCGGTCTGGCCGATGGCCTGCGTCGTCGCGGCGTCAAGAGCGCCGTGGCCCTGCGCGAGCCTTCGCTCGGTCCCGTGTTTGGCGTGAAGGGCGGTGCCGCCGGTGGCGGTTGGGCCCAGGTCATCCCCATGGAGGACATCAACCTGCACTTTACCGGCGACTTCCATGCTATCGGTGCTGCCAACAACCTGCTGGCCGCCATGCTCGACAACCATATTCAGCAGGGCAATCAGCTCGGTATTGACGTTAAGCGCATCACTTGGAAGCGCGTCGTCGATATGAACGACCGTCAGCTCCGCCACGTCATCGACGGCATTGGCGGCAAGGCCCAGGGCGTGCCGCGCGAGGACGGCTTCGATATCACCGTCGCCTCCGAGGTCATGGCAATCCTGTGTCTGTCTACGAGCATCAGCGACCTCAAGGAACGCTTGGGTGAGATCGTCGTCGGCTACAGCTTTGCCGGCGAGCCCGTCCGTGCCCGCGACCTTAAGGCCCAGGGTGCCATGGCCGCGTTGCTTAAGGACGCGCTCAAGCCCAACCTGGTGCAAACGCTCGAGGGCACGCCCGCGTTTGTCCACGGCGGTCCCTTCGCCAACATTGCCCACGGCTGCAACTCTATCATGGCCACGCGTATGGCGATGCGCTTTGGCGATGTCGCCATTACCGAGGCCGGCTTCGGTGCCGATCTGGGTGCCGAGAAGTTCCTCGACATTAAGTGCCGCATGACGGGCGTTCGCCCCAGCGCCGTCGTGGTCGTCGCGACCGCTCGTGCGCTGAAGTACAACGGCGGTGTCGCCAAGGTCGACCTCAACGAGGAGAACCTCGAGGCCCTCAAAGCCGGCATGCCCAACCTGCTGCGTCACGTCGATAACATCCAGAATGTCTACGGTCTGCCTTGTGTGGTCGCCATCAACCGCTTCCCGACGGACACCGAGGCCGAGCTCGAGCTCATCGAGTCCGAGTGCCAGAAGCTCGGCGTCAACGTTAAGCTTTCCGAGGTCTGGGCCAAGGGCGGCGAGGGCGCGCTCGAGCTGGCCGATGAGGTCATGCGTCTGATTGAGCAGCCGAGTGAGCTCAAGTTTGCCTACGAGGACGGTGCCGATGTGGCCGACGCCCTGGAGGCTGTTGCCACCAAGGTCTATCGCGCCGATGGCGTCGACTTTACGCCGGCTGCCAAGCGTCAGCTCGCCGAGCTGCGCGAGAACGGCTTTGGCAACCTGCCGGTATGCGTGGCCAAGACGCAGTACAGCTTTAGCGACAATGCCAAGGCGCTGGGCGCTCCTGAGGGCTTCCGCATCACCGTGCGCGAGCTCAAGGTTTCCGCCGGTGCCCACTTTGTGGTCGCGCTGACCGGCAGCGTCCTGACTATGCCGGGTCTACCCAAGGTTCCCGCGGCCGAGAACATTGACGTCGACAACGACGGCAACATCACCGGCCTGTTCTAAGCTCGCTGCTCATAGCTGCTTGCCCGCCCCGCCGTGCTCACAAGGCATGGCGGGGCTTTTGTTTTCTAGCCGCGCTTGTCTTGTAGATACCGACGGGCTCTGCCCATCATAGGCTTTTGCGCGGGTAGAATGCATGCATAACTTGATGCTTACGGCGACGGAAAGGAATCGTTGCATGGACCAGGATAAGACGACCGTAATGGGTGGCTACGGTTCCGCGCAGGCTGGCGATAGCGCCGATGCGACCCGCGTTGTTCCCAACCCCGGTTATACCGACCCCGCCGCGACGCAGCCTTCTGCCGAGCCCACCCGGGTTATGGGCTATGGCGACTCGGCGCAGGATTCTTACGCTGCATCTTCGCAAGGCCCCTATGGCAACGCAGCTCCGGATCCGTTTGATTACGCGCCGCAGGATTCTTATGCTGCCTCGACGCCGAATCCCTATGATGACCTGCCGCAGAATCCCATTCCGCAGCCTCAGCAGACGACGTATATGCCTCGCACGGCGCAGCCTCGCTACGAGTCACGCGAGCCGTATCGCGAGTACCCCAAGTCGATTCCGCAATATGGCGAGGACGAGGAGAAGAAGCTGTCGCGTTCGTCGAGCGTGATCAAGAAGATTCTCATCGTGCTGGCGATCTTCTTTGCGCTGTCGGTTGTGTTTGCCATTGTGTCGGGCATGCTCAACAAGCGAGGGAGTTCAACGGCCGATACTACTGCCGAGCAAACCGAGTCCGCCTCGTCTAGCACCGTCGATCTGAGCGATATCCCGGGGCAGTACTGGTCCAACGCCAAGAAGCTCCTCAAGTCGCGCGGCGCCGATCTTTCGAATGCCGTGGTCCTGACTGATGATGGCTCAACGCCCGTCGTCGATGCCAACTGGGTCGTTACTTCTGCTTACTATAACGACAGCGGCAACCTCGAAATTCAGCTCACGCACAAGAACAGCTCGGGCAACTCGTCCGACGGCCAAAGCGGTACCGACAGCTCGAGCTCCAATACGCTGGAGGACTTGAGCAACAAGGCACAGGAGCTTGGGGATAAGGCCCAAGAGCTGGGTGATACGGCTCAGAACCTGGGCGACACCGCTCAGAACTTGGGCGACATGGCGACGGATGCCTGGAACGCCCTACAAAACGGCATCTCGGGCGCGCAGGGAAACTAGCTGTTAAGCGGGCTACAGCTGCTCGGCCGGACGCTCGGGCGAGCTGAAGCCCGAATCAAATGTGACGACGCACGAGACGTTGGGCCGGCGCTCGTGCACGATGCGCGTGACGAGCTCCAGCAGCTCCTCGTCGGATATATTAAAGCCGTCGGGACGCACCAGGTCAAACGAAACGAACCCGTCGTGCTCGTGCAGGTCGTGGATGGAGAGTGCGGGGTCGATCTGCATGATGCCGCGCTTGACCCAGCCGCGCAAATCATCGCCGGTTGTCGCGATGGGGTCGCAGTGCAGCGTGATGTCAATGCCCATCTGGCGCTTGATGTCGTGCTCGATGGTGTCCAGGATCTCGTGATGTTCAAACGCGTCGCCCTCGCCGGGCATCTCCACGTGGGCGCTGGCAAACTGACGACCGGGGCCGTAGTCGTGCACCATCAGGTCGTGTGTGCCCAAGACCTGCGGATAGGACATGATCTTGTCGCGGATTGCCTGGACGAGCTTGGGATCGGGCGCTTGCCCCAGCAACGGGCTGATGGCGTCGCGCACCAGGCCCATGCCACTGATGCAGATGAAGACGCCCACGCCCAGGCCCGCCCAGCCGTCGAGGCCAAAGCCGGTCGTCTGCGAAATAAGCGCTGCGGCCAGGACCGATCCCGAGGTGATGACGTCGTTTTTGGAGTCCTGTGCTGTGGCGATGAGCGTCTCCGAGTCGATGCGGTCGCCCAACGTGCGGTTGAACGCGGCCATCCAGAGCTTAACGAGCATGGACAAGACGAGGGCGGCTAAGGAGAGCACCGAATATGCAGTGGGGGAAGGCTTGATGATCTTAGTGACCGACTCGAGGATCAGGTTGATGCCGACGGCGCAAACCAGGACGGCGACGAACAGACCGGCTAGGTACTCGTAGCGACCGTGGCCATAGGGGTGGCCTTCGTCTGCCGGGCGGCTGGCAAGGCGGAACCCGAGCAGGCTCACGATGTTGCTCGAGGCGTCGGAGAGGTTGTTGAAGGCGTCGGCGATGAGCGAGACAGAGCCGGCGAGCAGGCCCGCGATGCCCTTGGCCAGGCACAGAGTGATGTTGAGGCCAATGCAGATGAGGCTTGCGGCGAAGCCCGCGTTGGTGCGGCAGGAGGTATCGACCGGCTCGCCCTCGCTGCCGGGAACAAGCGTATGTACCAGCCGATTTACAAATAGCATAGCGGTCGTCCTCACAATCATGTTTAAGGGGATAGTGTAGCTCGCGCGGAGGCGCTGTGCACCGATGCTCAGAAAATGCAGTAATGGTCTGCCGGTGCTAACGAGCGAGCCTTCTCGTCTGCCTGGGTGGTCCATTTTGGGCCACATGGGTATGGGCATGTGCCTGTTTGCTCGACATACTTAACGTCGATAGCCCCTGTGCAAAGGAGGACGTTTCCATGGACGAGATGTTTGCCATTAAATGTCAAAACTGCGGCGGCCCTATGTACTCGCACCAGGCTAAGCGCAGCTTTGAGTGCGCCTATTGCGGCGCGGTCATTCCGTGGCAGGCGGACGCCGGAGAGCCCAAGAGCGCTTTGGGCATTCGCCATACGCCGTTGACGGTGGTGGATGGACTGCTCAAGCTCACGCATGTGTCGCAACTCGAGCGCCCGGAGGACCCGGACTGGTATTTCTTCAATTCGCACTGGCGCAATCAGTCGGTCCTGGAACATCTGCTGTGGGAGGATCGCGGCACGGCGCAGGAGTTCCAAGAGGCCACGTATGTGAGCATTCCTTGCCCCTTCTGCGGAGCGTCCTTTGAGGGCGAGTCAACGCAGCGTGTGTTTGAGTGCCCGTCCTGCGGCAACAAGATCGGCATTGCCGACCTGCTCAAGCCCGGTACGTTTAGCAAACGTCTGACCATGGGTGTGGGTGCGGAGTATGTGCCGGAGCAGGGTATTCCCTGCGAAATCTCGCCGCAGCAGGCACGTGCCAACGCGCTGCAGCTGGTGCGCCAGTACCCGGATGCCTTTGCCGGGCACGACGTGGAAGACGCGATCCAAAACGACATGATGCTCTTCTATTTCCCCATGGCGCTGGCGGACCTGCGTATGATGGCGAGCTTCCCGGGCAAGGGCCTGAGCAAGGAGACCCTGGTGTACTACGAGGTGCTCGACTGGGCATACCCCAGGGCAAACTACCTGGACGTTCGTCTCATGGGCATTTTGGAGCCGTGGGACTATGCCAAGGTTGGGCCGTTTGACCCTGCCATGCAGGAAGGTGACTTTCGCGTCGTCTCCGTCGATGCGTCTGCCAAGGACCAGGTGGTCATTGATAAGCTGGCGCTCGACGTTGCGGGCAACGACGCCGAGGTTGTACTGGGGCTCAATAAAAAGAGCATCCGCACCTGGGCGCGCAAGGCTCGCAAGCATAAGGACGGTCTGGTGATGGTGCCGGTTTACTTTGTCGACCGTCCGGCAACGGACAGCCGCGACGGCGAGCAGGTGCGCATCGCCGTGAACGGCCAGACGGGCCGCGCGGCCGCGGTGGTGTTTAGCGACAAGCGCGAGACGCATATCGTGGCGCCGCTCAACCTGAGCCTTCATCTGTCCGGCGAGAGCACCGTGCACGCCACGCCCATCGAGGTCAAATACGTTAAGTCGCCGTTCCTATACCAGATTGTACGCCGCGGAGGTGGCGAGCAGCCGCGGCAGGTGGCAGCAGCAGCCGAGGGTTGCTACCGAGAGGAAAAGCCCAAACGCCGCGGTCTGCTGGGTGCGCTATTTGGGAAGTAGGGAAGCGCAGCATGGGACGGCTCGCAGGCATGCGGGCTGCCGTCCGGTAGTTTGGCAGGGGGTAGATGTAAATAAACGGTGGAGCGGCTGCAAAAGAGCCGCCTCGCTGGGCAAAATCAGGTTGTGCCGCGGAACCCGCTCCTCAGTTAGTCACACTTCGGAAGCGCGGGCAACGCAGACGCAAGTGTCTTAAGGGCCGGCTGCAACCGGCCCTTTTCTGTGGCAGCCAATGGGCCCACATCAGACGAAGGTCGCGTTTTTGCCTGTCAGGTCACGCTCGCCAGCCACGGCTAGAATGTCGTTGCCGGCGTCCATGACCGGTATTGTTTCGTAGCGTGCGCCTCAACCGCGGGTGCGCCTGCGACGGCTGCGGTGGTTTCGGTCGCAACGTGCTGCTACCCTTGCGTTTCGCCATTAGTCGCTTCGTTGATGGCGCGGTACTCGGCACTCAGCTCGCGCGCCAGCTCTTCCTTGCTTGGAAGATACGGCAGGTATTTGGCGGTAAACACTTGGTCGTTGTCTTCGGGCAGCGTGTACTCGACGATCGAATCGCTTTTGTCCGCGCAGAGCACGATGCCTATGGGCGGATTGTCGCCTTCGTTCATGAGCTCACGCGTGTAGTAGTTCACATACATTTGCATCTGGCCCAGGTCCTGATGCGTAAGGTCATCGGTCTTAAGGTCGATGAGCACGAAGCAGCGCATCAGATAGTTGTAAAAAACAAGGTCAATATAGAAATGGCGTCCATCAAAGGTGATGCGCTTTTGGCGCGCCTCGAAAGCGAAGCCACGGCCAAGCTCCAGCAGGAACTTCTGAAGATGCGTGATGAGCGCCTGCTCTAGATCGCTCTCGCGAAACGTAGCATCGTCCGAGAAACCTAAAAACTCCAGTACATATGGGTCGCGGATGATATCCTCGGGGCGACGAGCCGGGGCGCTCTCTTGGATTTCCTGGGTGACGGCCTCTTTGTCCTTGCTGGCAAGTAGGCGCTCGCGGAACATGGTGTTGATCTGGCGTTCGAGCTGACGCGTGCTCCAGCGAGAATCGGCGCATTCGTTCATGTACCAGGTGCGAGCTTCGGGGTCAGGAATGCGTATTAACCTGCGGTAATGTGTCCAGCTCAATTCGGGACGCAGTGAGTCCCGAATTGGAAATGCAAGATAGAACTGACGCATTTTGCGCAGCTCTCTTGCTTCAAAACTTTTACCAAAATCCTTGGTAAGTCTGATTGCGAGGGCCTTGAGCAGCGCCTCTCCATACTTGGCGCGCCCCTCTCCGCCCTGTTCATCAACAATACTCTTGCCGATCTCCCAATATGCCTCAACCATCGCAAAGTTAACGGCGGTATAGGCCTTGTCGCGAGCGGCGTTGAGAATCGAGGAGACCTGCTTGTAAAAACCTTCGGGCACGATTGCCGATTCTCCACGGTTTACCAGTTCGCCCATCACTGTCGCCCCACTTTCCTTTTGTGGAATGCGTCTTTATCGCATTTAGTTTAAAGCCTCGCGCGGACACGAATTGCTGTGCTGTCTGACATCTTCGCATGGGGCCTTGCGGTGACTAAAATGTGACCATAGAGGCAGTTTTAGCGAATCCCACGGGAGTGACGCGTATGGACAATAACACGCTGCTATTCCAGGACAAAGGTTCGGGTAGGTATAAAGACGTCAAGATCTACCCCAACCGTATTGAGGTGCTCAAGAAGGGCACTTTTGGTGGCAAGCACACCGAGATTGTCTATCTTAAGGACATTACGGGGGTCAACAGGATCAAGGGCCGCGATGTTTTTCTGCGTAACAGGCTGTTGACTGCTTGTGTTTTTAGCCTGAGCAGCCGTGCGAAGGCCCAGGAGTTTGTTAACGCGCTGAACATGGTGATGTAGCCTATGGCGGCGTTTGGGCCAAGGTAAAAATCGGGGGCACAGAACGGTGTCCTGCGCCCCCCATTGAGTCGATGTGTCTAAAAGGCCGGCTTGCCTATTCGCTACCGTCCCCAGCGTTTTCGCGGTCGTTGGCAAGCATTGCCGCGCCGGCGACCGTTGTCGCTACGGCGGCGGCAGCGAGCCCGGCGGCAATGCCGGAGCCGTCGCCCGTGTCGGCGAGTTTTCCGCCCGAGTTCTTGCCCTTGTTGCCCTTACCGTTCTTATCAGCGCTGCCTGCGTTGGAACCCGTGCCACCGTCGGTGCCGGTGCCGCCTGCACTGCTCGAGGCCGCTACGGTAAAGCTCGCGGCTCCGTCATTAGCAAGCTTGTAGTTTTGCGCCGCGTCGCCCAAAAGACCGTTCGCGTGCACCCAGTACGTTCCCGCGGTAAATGCCTCGCCCTCGACCATTGCCGTGCCCGGAGCGCCGTCCGCGTCGTGCACAAACTCGAGCTGAGCCGTGCAGGCATCGTTTTCGAGTTTGCCCTCGAGCAGCGCCGCGACCTTTGTGCGCACATCCTCGCCGGCCTTAAGGCCTTCGAGCCCCTCAAAGTGGGGTGTCAGTGCGCGCGGATCGATATCGATGGGCACGGATCCCTGCAGCCCCGTAACGGTCTCGTTGCCCAAGGCGTCGACATCCACGTATTCGATGGTAAACGCATGGCCCGAAGCCGCCACGTTGAGTACGTTGCTGCTGTCGACAAGGCGGAAATGGCCCTCGCCAACGGTCTTGCCATCCTGGAGCGAGGCATCGCTCAGCGAGTCGCCGTACGTCATGCGCATGCGGGTCGGGAGGCAGCACGAAGCCGACTGCGTGTGCTTCGTATCGTAATTGTAATTGCGCTGGTAGATGCTCCGGGCCAGCGCCGCATCAACAAAGTCGGATGCGATGATGCCAATGTGCTTGAGGTAATCTGACTTTGTATCCTCGGTGCCGCTGGGATTGATGTACGGGCTCTTGTACAGATGCTCGTTGACTACTCGTGCCGAGGTAAAAGGATTGCCTCCGTGCGACAAGCCCGTGCAGCTGGTGTAGTTGATAGACCAGCAACGCTCCTGGACTTGCACCTCGGCTCCGGCATCGTCCACGACGTCCACCTTGTTGCACGTGCGCCCGGTCGTTTCCTTCAGCGCATTATCGACCCAGCTGAGCTTGTCGGTTCCCGTGAGTTTGTACTTGTCCTGGGCATATACCTTGGTGCAATAGGGCTCTTCATTGCCCGTTTCCCCTATGGCTTCAAATCCCCGCGCGTCTTGGACGAGACACATCGACTGCCCGGAATGCGCCTTGATCTTGTCATCCCATTGGGTGAGGTCGAGGCCCCACGTGTGGCCGCTTACGCTGTTGCCGGCGAGCCCAAATCGACGCAGCAGGACGATCTTTCCGCGCACCTCGCCCAGCGCGGGGACGTGGCTCGACGTGTAGAACAGGTTGGGGTTATCGGCCATAACCTTGGCGAAGGCCGTCGTTATGCTTTCGTCGGTAGCCTCATCGTTGCCGCGCGATGCGAGCATGATGAGCGCTTCTGACGGGTTTTCGTTCAAAAACGTTTTGAAGTACCCGATGACATCGGAGAGATGCAGATAGTTCCCGTCTTTTTTGAGTAGGTAGAAAATCCCGTGGTCGATGCCGGGGTCATCGCCCTTTCCGAGCCGGATATCAAAATAGCGAATGCCTTCGAGCAACTGCGTGGGAATGTAATCCTGCTGGCATTTTACTTGCGAGGATTGGGGCTCAGTGTCGTTGTCCACGCTGCAGGTGCCCGAATCGTGCGTACCCGGGATGCTCAGCTCGTCGAGGAACTTGTTGTCGTCGACGTATTTCATCCAACATGGTCCGTCGACGTAGCTGCTGTACGTGATCCAGTCGAGGCTGCTAACCGTGGCATCGTTCTTTTTCATGTCGTAACCGATAAGTTCGAGCTCCCACGGAATGCTCTTACTCTTATGGCAGATCTTATTGTTGTCCTGGTCTTCGCCGTTCGATTCTATTGCCAGGTACTTAATGTCTTTTTTCTCGGTTTCTTTCTCGACCGTGCGGTCTCGGATGATATAGGTTCCGTTTGATTGACGCTCGAACGCAAAAGCGCGGCTGGGCTTGTTGTCATACTCGCCGCCCCATACGTGGATGACCTTTCCATCTTTGTCAGAGTCGTCGTCGACCGACCAAATGCTGTAGCCCGTCTTTTTATGCTCTTCGAAATTGAGCAAGGTGCGGATAGCATACCAGTTTGTATCGTCATTCTTGGTCGTTACGTTCTCAAGGATGAGCTTGCTGGACGTGCCGTCGTTAAACAGGTGGCAGACGTTGCCGCGAACGTTGCCGTCTTGGTTGACGCTCGCGGTGCGAAAATAGCCCGCGGGGCGAAGGCGAATGACGAAATTGTCGAGGCTGTCCGACGGTGCGGGTGTGTTGTCTGCAAATGCCGCTCGCAGGGGAATGCCCGGCGCTGCGGTTTCGGGCAGGCTTGCAAGTGGTGACAACGCCGCAAGCCCTAGGCCCAGCGTAAACGCTCGGCGGCTGATGGCATGGTGTTCGGTCATAACTTCTCCATTCGCAGAGTGCGGTTATGCGATAGTTTTGGTCACTATACTGCCCAGATGTTTAAAGATGCTGGTTTAATTGTCTGCGCGGCGCAATAAATCGGTGGGCGGACGTGTTGGGGTGTTTGTCGTTTTCGTACTGTTGCCACATTTGGGGCGGTTCCGGCGTCCGGCATCCTCGCGTTCGTCGGCTACAGGCATAAGAAAGGGAGGGTCGGTTTACCGGCCCTCCCTGGGTACGAAGCGCTGGGGTACCGTCGCTTGTTTGCACTGCGACCGTGTTTCCCGTTGCGCTCGCCAGTCGCTTAGCGCTTGATCTCGATATCGTCGAGCTTGACGTCCATGGCCTCGGTCTTGGCCTCGGCGATGTCGTCGGCAAATTCCAGAGACTTCATCATGGTCTCGACGGCGTCCTTGTGCTCCTCGACGTTGTCGATACGCACATACACACTGCCGCCGTCAACGTCGGTGAAGTATTCGGTCGTTACGCCGCCCGAGTGTGTATAGGAAGCGTTGCGCCAAGTCTTGCCGTTGTACTTGACGGGGTCATTCTCGGTCCACTCAAAGTTGGCATTCCACTTTGCCTCGTAGTCGAACAGCTCGTCGGCGTTCTTGTCAGGATCGAAGACGGGGATGAAGCGATCGCTGGCGTGCTCGCTCTCGGTGAACTTAAACTGGGCCCTGTCGGCGGTGTCGCCGGCAACGTCGGTAATCTCGACGCCCTCGGGAACCTCGACCTTAAACCAAATGAAGTCGGTCCTCATATCCACGGCTGGCTTTTCTGCCCCGCCGCCACCGCCACTTCCGGTAGCGTCGCCGCTGCCACCGCAGCCCACCAGGGCAACTGCGGCAAAGAGACTGATGCAGAGGGTGAGAATCGCAAAGGCCTTCTTTTTCATGGTCGTGTCCTCCTCGATCTGTAACCGCCCATGGATTACCTGTCTTTACTGTACGCGTGGACGGCTCGCTAGGGTGGGCCATGTGTCCCATTCTGAGGGCCGGATTTGCGCCGTTAAGTGGCAATATGTTCGGGCGCAAAAGAGGGGAGGGCTGGTGCTGTCGGCCCTCCCCGGGTTGGGCGCCCGTTGTTTTAATGGGGCGCATGTGCGCGGGTGCGCGTAGGCGCGTGCGGGTGTCCCGTTACTTGATCTCGATGCTCGAAATCTCGACTTCGCGTGCCTCGGAAACTGCCTCTTCCATGTCATCGGGGAACTCGATGGAGTTGAGGAGTGCCTCGGCTTCTTTCTTGTGCTGGTCGAAGTTCGAGATGAGGACGTAGACGCTTCCCGGCTCAACGTCGGTAAAGAGATAGGTATGGGTGCCGCGGTTGTCCTTGCACGTTCCGGTGAGCCATGTCCTGCCGTTGTACTCGACGGGGTCGCCAACTTCCCACTGGAACATGCTGCTCTTTCGACCTTCATCGGCAAGAGCCTCTTCTGCCGTCATCTTCTCTTCCCAAACAGGTATGAAGCGGTCAACCGTGGTGTTCTCGTCTTCGGGGAAGGTGAGCTGAACCCTGTCGGCATTCTTGCCGGCGGAGTCGCTTACGCCGACGCCCTCGGGCATCTCGACCTTAAACCAGATAAAGTCGGTCTTCTTGGCGACGGGGGCCTTTTCCTTGCTCTCGCTCTTGGGGGCACTGCCGCCGCCCGATGCGCTCCCGCCGCAGCCGACAAGGGCAAATGCGGCAAAGAGGGCGATGCAAAGGGAAAGAATCGATAGGGTCTTTTTCTTCATGGTGGCGTCCTCCTTGTCTGCCGATGACATCACGACGCCGCATGCTGTTGGGGTACTGATTGCGCTGGCGGCGGATGTCTCTGCGTGCTGTGCGGCTTATGCCTCCGTTCATTGCTTGTGGCCGTTGCCCGGCCGTGCCCCAACGGGTTCCTTGCTTATAGATATGCCCCAGCTTGTGCTGCCCGGGAGTCTCGAAAGGTGGGCCATGTGTCCCATGTTTGTGTCGCTGCCGCCTATCGTGTGCCATAGAAATCCGCGATGGCCAGGTGCGCTGACGCTCGAGTACTTATGGGCTAGACTTAGTACCATTATGTGATCGATGCGGTCGGTCGGCGATTGCCACCCGACCGATGTATATGACTTGAAGGTGCATGTGCATGAGCCAAGAGATGATGGACAAGACCTGCCGCGGGTTTGCCGAGGCGCTGGCCGCGCGCGAGCCGGTTCCCGGCGGTGGCAGCGCGAGCGCCTTTGTGGGCGCGCTGGGCGCCTCGCTGTGCGGAATGGTTGCCCGTTACGGTGCGACCAACCCCGCGCTTGCCGATCGTGCGGATGACCTGACGCGCGCGTTTGCCCAGGCTGATGAGCTGGCCCAGGAGCTTGTCGAGTTGGTTGCCGAGGACGTTCGTGCATATGGGCAGGTGTCCGCGGCGTACGGTATTCCGCGTGGCGATCCGGCTCGAGCGACCGCGATTCAGGATGCGCTGCATGTGGCCGCTATGCCGCCGTATCGCATTATGGATGCCTGCGGGCGTGCACTGGCGCTGCTCGAGGACATGGCCGACAAGGGTTCGCGTCAGCTGCTGTCCGATGTGGCGTGCGGCGCCGTGTTCTGCCGTTCCGCTATGCAGGGCGCGAGCTTGACGCTCTTTGCGAACACCACGTCTATGAAGGATCGCGCTCGTGCCGAGGAGCTCGAGACGGCGTGTGATGAGTTGCTCGACACGTGGTTGCCGCGCGCCGATGCGCTGGTGCGCCGCGCCGCCGACGCTGCAAGGAAGAGGGGATAGCCATGGCTGAACTGCTGAAGGGTGCTCCCGTCGCCCGCGCGCTGACTGAGGAACTTGCTGCTCGCTGCGCAGCCCTGCGCGAGCGAGGCGTTGTTCCGACGTTGGTTATCGTGCGTGTGGGTGAACGCGAGGACGACCTATCCTACGAGCGCGGTGCCCTCAAACGCTGCGAGAAGGTTGGCATTGAAGCTCGCCGCGTTTTGCTTTCTGCCGATGTTTCGCAGGACGAGCTGTTGACGGCCATCGAGGACATCAATACCGATTCGTCTGTTCATGGCTGCCTGATGTTCCGCCCGCTGCCCGCCGGCCTTGACGAGGACGCGGTTGCCGCAGCGCTCGATCCTGCCAAGGACGTTGACTCTATGACGCCGGCTTCGCTGCTCACCACGCTTTCGGGGCGCGGCGAGGGTTTTGCCCCCTGCACAGCCGAAGCCGTGCTTGCTTTGCTGGATCATTACGGCGTTGAGCTGGATGGAGCTAAGGTTGCTGTGGTCGGGCGCTCGCTGGTGATCGGGCGTCCTGTTGCCGCCATGCTTACGGCGCGCAATGCGACCGTGACGACGTGCCATACGCATACGCGCGACCTTGCTGCCGAGTGCCGTGCTGCCGACATTGTGGTTGCGGCCGTTGGACGCGCGCGTACGATTGGCGTGGATGCCGTTCGCGAGGACCAGACGATCATCGATGTCGGCATTAATTGGGACGAGGCCGCTGGCAAGCTGGTCGGGGACGTCGATTTTGATGCCGCGGAGCCGGTCGTTAACGCCATCACGCCCGTGCCGGGCGGCGTGGGCGCCGTGACGACGGCGATCCTCGCCAAACACTTGATCGAGGCGGCAGAGCGCGCGTCGAACTAGGTGTTTTTGGCATTTTTTGCCCACCGGGTTTGCCGAGGCCGTGGTTTCGCCCTTTCTGCGCCGAAGCGATACACTGTTATCGTTTGATTTCTTCGCTCAAGGAGGATGCGCATGCCGTGCACAACGATTTTGGTTGGTAAGAACGCGAGCTACGACGGGTCGACGTTGGTTGCCCGCAACGAGGACTCGTCCAACGGGGTGTTTGAGCCCAAGCGTATGCGCGTGGTGCATCCCGACGAGCAGCCGCGCGTCTACACGAGCGTCCTGAGTCACCTGACCGTTGAACTGCCCGATAACCCCATGCGCTACACGAGCGTCCCCGATGTTGTTCCGGGCCACGGCATCTGGGCCGAGGCCGGTTTCAACGAGCTCAATGTGGGCATGTCCGCAACCGAGACGCTCACCACCAACGAGCGCGTTCGCGGCGCCGACCCGCTCGTCGACTACGTGCCCGCCAAGGGCAACGAGGGCGAGGACGGCTATGTTCCGGCGCAGCCCGGCGGTCTGGGCGAGGAGGACATGGTGACCCTGGTGCTGCCATATGCCAAATCCGCCCGCGACGGCGTACGCATTCTGGGCGACCTGCTCGAGCGCTATGGTACCTACGAGAACAACGGCATCGCCTTTAGCGATGTGGACGAGATCTGGTGGCTCGAGACCATCGGCGGCCACCACTGGATCGCCAAGCGCGTGCCCGATGACGCCTATGTGACCATGCCCAACCAGCTGGGTATCGACAGCTTTGACCTGGATGACGCCGAGGGCGCCCAGGCCGACCACATGTGCTCCGCCGACCTGCGCGCCTGGATGACCGAGTGGCATCTGGACCTGACGCTGGGCGTTGAGGGCGACGGCCCGGCTGCGGTCTTTAACCCGCGCGAGGCCTTTGGCTCGCACAGCGACAGCGACCATGTCTACAACACGCCGCGCGCCTGGTACATGCAGCGCTGCCTCAACCCCAGCGACGTGTGGGATGGCCCCGACGCCGACTACACGCCCGAGAGCGACGACATTCCCTGGAGCCGCGCGCCCGAGCGCAAGGTGACCATCGAGGACATCAAGTACGTACTCTCGAGCCACTACCAGGGCACGGAGTACGACTGCTACGGCAGCAAGGGCACGCCCGCTACGCGTGGCGCCTATCGCCCCATCGGCATCAACCGTAACAGCCAGCTCGCCGTGCTGCAGCTGCGCCCCTATGCGCAGCCGGCCTACCGCGCCGTGCAGTGGATGGCCTTTGGTTCCAACTCGTTTAACGCGCTGGTCCCGCTGTACGCCAACGTCGAGACCATGCCCGAGTACTATGCCGACACGCAGGCTCGCGTGACGTCCGAAAACTTCTACTGGGCCAACCGCCTGATCGGTGCGCTGGCCGACGTTCGCTTCCATGAGTGCGGCCGCGCCGTGGAGGACTACCAGGAGAAGGTCGGCGGCATGGGCCACAAGCAGATTCACGACGTTGACGCTGTCGTAGCCACGCTGCCCGAGGCCGAAGTGCCCGCCGAGCTCGCCCGCGCCAACGAGGCCTTTGCCGAGCTCGTGCGCGTGGAGACCGATGCCCTGTTGGGCAAGGTGCTCTACACCACGAGTTGCGCCATGAAGAATTCCTTCGCGATGAACGACAACGTGAGGTAGGGATTTCCCGTCGATCGAATAGCGCTAAAACGCTTTGTCGCTTTCATTCAATCTTGGGTACAAGAACGCCAATGCAGTTGTTTGTGATTGGAGACAACCATGGTTATGAAACTCGATCAGCTTGTTAACGGCGCCATCAACGTTGGCTTTGGCGCTGCCGCCGTTGCCGTCGAAGGCGGCAAGAAGGTCCTCGACGACCTTAATACCAAGGGCGAACAGGTGCGCAAGGACACCGCCACCCCCGATATCGCCCGCAGTGTGTCCGACATGTTCGAGCAGGCCGGTGGCACCATCTCCGATCTGACCGAGCGCTTGGGCATGCAGGGCGAGACCGCGGCCCAGCGCGTGCTCGACGAGCTCATCCTTGCCCGCGTCCGCGTTATGACCGCTCCCGAGCGCACGGCCTTCCTGGCCCATGTGCGCGACATCGTCGATTCGGTCGAGGACAACGTGACCTCGGTGCCCGTCGAGTCCGTTGAGCCCGACGATGCGAAGGATACCGAAGAGGTCGAGTAGCAGCGCAGATGGCAGATTCCACCACCGATTACAACAATCTAGATCCCTTGGGTGACGAGGCGGCGGTTGTCGATGAGGTCGACGCCGCCGTCTCGGGCGCTCGCAAGAAGCCGCGCGCTGTCGATATGGTCCCCGAGGAGCCCGAGGCGATGGCGCCGGATGAGGAATACCAGCTCACGCCGGCGGGTCGCCGCGAGCGCATCGGGCAGATTGTTCGCCTGGTCAAAAAGTACCGCGTGTGGGATAACCTCACGCCGGTTCGTTTGCGCCGCCTGCTCGAGGAACTCGGCCCCATGTTCGTTAAGATGGGGCAGATTCTGGCTAACCGGTCCGAGATTCTGCCGCAACGCTTTTGCGACGAGCTGCGTCGTCTGCGGTCCGACGTGGAGCCGGTGCCGTACGAGGTCGTACTCAGTTGTCTGGAAGAAGAATACGGCCTGCGCCTGGGGGAGATGTTCGATGCGATCGACCCCAATCCGCTTGGTAGCGCATCACTCGCGCAGGTGCACCGCGCTCGTCTGGTGACGGGCGAGGACGTGGCCGTCAAGGTGCAGCGCCCCGGTGCGCAGCAGGTTATGGCACAGGACATCGATATCATCCGCTCGGTGGTGCGTATCGTTTCCAAGTTCGTCAACACCGATCAATTCGTTGATCTGCACGGCGTAGTCGAGGAGTTGTGGACTTCGTTTCGCGAGGAGACCAACTTTTTGGCCGAGGCCAAAAACCTCAACGACTTCTACGAGTTCCATAAGAGCGTTCATGGCGTGACGTGCCCTAAATCCTATCTGGACCTGTGCACCGAGCACGTGGTGGTTATGGACTACGTCGACGGCATTTCGATCGCCGATCCTGAACGCTTGGTGGCCGAGGGCTATGACTTGGAAAAGATCGGTGCCGCGATTGTCGAGGACTACTCGACGCAGGTGCTCGACGACGGCTTTTTCCATGCCGACCCGCATGCGGGAAACATTATTCTCAAGGACGGCATCGTTTACTTTATCGACTTGGGCATGGTCGGACGCATGTCGAGTCACGATCGCGGTATCGTCAAGGACATGATTTTCGCCGTGGCCGAGGGTGACGTGCCCAAGCTCAAGGATTCGCTCATGCGCTTCGCCGTGACGCGTGGCGACTCGGCTGAGCTCGATCATTCGGCCTTTTTGTCCGATCTTGACTTTATCGTGGCTGACTTTGCGGGCCTTGACCTGAAGGATTTGGACATCGGCGAGTTTTTGACCTCGCTGTTAAACCTGGCGCGCAAAAACGACGTTGAGCTGCCGAGTGTGGTGACGATGTTCGCCCGCGGCATGGTGACGCTCGAGGGCCTGTTGACCGAGTACATGCCCAACGTCAACATGATCCAGATTATCCAGACGCATATCAAAAACGAAAAAAGCACCTATGCGCGCGTGCGTGATATGGGACGCGATCTTGCCGCGAGCAGCTATCGCGCGGCCAAGGGTTCGCTCGAGGCGGCCGAGTATCTGGGCTTGGCTTCGCGTATGCTCACGCGCGGCCAGCTTAAGGTGAACACGCAGATTATGAGCAGCGATAAGGCGCTGCGACAGCTGGGCGGAATTATCGACCGCATGTCGATGGCAATTGTGATCGCCGGCCTGTTTATCGGTTCGTCGGTGGTGTACTACGCACGCATCGAGCCGGTTGTGTTTGGTATCCCGGTCATTGGCTTTATGGGCTACGTGAGCGCGCTGGTGCTGGCGCTTATGCTGGGTCGCAATATCTGGCTCAACAGCCACGGCGGCAAGCACTAGAGGCTGCGGCCGTCACCGCATTCTCCTATCGCAAACAATAGCTTTTACCTTGGGCTTCGCCTGCGTGCGAGGCCCTTTTGCGTGATACCATACTGACGGTAATAATCGATGGCCTAGATGGTGGTGCGGAGACGCACGAATGCGCGGTTTTCCTGCGCGTTTGGGAGAATCGGGGTGCAAGTCCCCGGCTGTACCAGTAACCGTAATTCCTCTTGGCTCGGGATGTTCGCGTCGCAGATCGGACGGCGCGCCTGAGCCGTTAAGGTTAAGTCGGATCGCCTCCCATCTTGCATGCGGCTGCGGCGTATGCTGCCGGTGTGCATAGGGCTCTGGAGGGAAGAGAGATCCCGATGGGGGAACTCGAGCGCAACATGCGCGATGACGCGGGGCAGCCTCAAGGCAACGCTCCAAGTACAGACAATGGGGGACAAATGGATATGTTTGAGGACGAGCGCGAGCGCGTCTCGTTGCATCGCCGTGGCGCGATTGCACGCGGTGTAGCCAAGCGCGGCCTGGTGGCATTCCTGGCCTTCGCGATGGCCTTTGGCACCACGCCGGCTCAGTTGTGGGCCGAGGGCGCCGAGGGCATTGCCGAGGCCGTGGCTCAGGCTGCGACGCCGGGCGAGGACGCAGCGCTTGCGGGCGGCACCGCTGAGCAGAGCGGCGCCGAGGTTTCGGATTCCGAGGGCGCGCCTGCAGGTAGTGCAGCCATAACAGAGGCAGCAACTGGCGACGAAGGCTCGGCGACGGGGGAGAGCCCTGCTACGAGCGAGCAGTCTTCGACGGCATCCGCTGGCCAAGCAGGATCTGCCGCCGCGGCTGCCGTTCAGACGGAGAACCCGACAGAAACTGGCGATGTCGCCAAGAAGCAAGTCGAGGTCTCGTTCTCGATTATCGGCACCGATGCCGACGGCAAGGCTCAGACCTGGGTGGCGCCTACGCAGCTCAAGCTCGACGAGGGCGCGACGGCTGCGGATGCCTTCATTAAGCTGCAGGAGAAGACGGGCTTCAAGGCGAAGTACGAACCGAACACGGCATACGGTTTCTACCTCGAAAGCATCACATCCCCGAGCGATGGTCGCACGCTTGCCTACGATCCGACGACTTATGCCTTCTGGCAGCTGTTCGTCGACGGCGCGTCTTCCTCGGTTGGTGCGAGCAGCGTCAAGCTCACCCAGGGGCAGAAGATTGAGTTTGCCTATACGGCTGGTAGCTCGTCCCCTGTCGTTAAGGACCAGGTTGCCGCAAATGTGACCGTCATTGGTCGCGATGCCCAGGGCAAGACTCAGACTTGGGTCGATAACGCGCAGTATGTGGTGACCTCCGGCTCGAGCGCACTTGACCTTACGAAGGTCGCGCTTGAGGCGAATGATATTGACGCCGTTGCTGCGGGCTCCTTCATTCTGAGCCTTAAGTACAACGGTGTTGAGCTGGGTACGCCGCTCGATTATTCGACCTATTGGCAGCTGTTTATCAACGGCAAGTCGAGTGACTATACGGCGGACAATGTCACCATCCATGCCGGCGATACCGTCACGTGGTTCTACGGTGGCTGGGGCGACCAGTTGCCGTCCGATTCTGTCCATGCTTCCGTTCAGGTGCTTGGCAAGGACAAGGACGGCAAGCAGCAGGTTTGGGCTTCGACGGGTCAGACGAGTCTCAAGGCGGGCTCTACTGCCAAGGATCTCCTTGAGCAGACCGGCCTTAAGCTCGATGCTGGCGAATCGTCTTGGGGCTGGTTCCTCAACGGCATTTATTCGCCGTTCGATGATGAGTCCTATTGTGGCTATGATGCTGCGACCAATAGCTATTGGCGCTTCTACGTAAAGGGCAAGTCCGACGTAAAGTACAAGCTCGCCGACGTTGGCGCCGGTGCCTACGAGCTCCATGAGGGCGATGCCGTCACCTTTATGTATGGTGCTGACGCCGATGCCCTTCCTGGCCAGGTTCTTGGGTCTGTCGATGTTATCGGCCCCGATGTCAACGGCAACAATACTCGCTGGGGCTCGGCAAGCAATGTTTCTCTGCCCGAAGGCTCTACGGCCCAGGACCTTATTGAGACGGTTCTGAAGGCGAAGAGCGTTGATTACAACGCCTCCCAGAGCGGTGCATACTGGTTCCTGAATTCCATTACTTCGCCGTTCGATCACAAACCGTATGTCTGGGATGCTGCGACCAATAAATATTGGCATCTGTATATCAATGGAGAGCCCTCCTTACTCTGCGCCAATCAGATTACGCTCAAGAGCGGCGATAAGGTTACGCTTGCCTATACCACCGACGATTCGGCCATGCCCGATCCCGACAAGATCGCCGTGAACCCGAGTGCGACGACTCCTGATTGGGATACCGAGTGGGCCGGCTACGGCAACAGTGGCAACGGTTCGACCGTAACGGATGCCAAGACGCCTGCGCAGGCCGCTGGTCTTAAGTGGGCCTTCGATTGGAAGGCCGAGTCTGGCCAGCAGTATGCCAACTGCAGCGAACCTGTCATCGCTAACGGCTTTGTGTACATCGCGACCGAGAACGAGCTCATTAAGATCGATTCGTCCACGGGCAAAAAGGTTGCCTCTGCGCCGCTTGCCTCCAAGGTGAGCTATACCTCTCGTCCGATCTATACCAATGGCCTTATCATCGTTCCGCTCAACGGCGGTGCGGTCCAGGCGATTACTGCTGACAAGCTGATCTGCAAGTGGCTGACGCCTGGTTTGACGGACTTGACGCAGAGCTCCTGCACCGTCGTTTCGGACGGCGAGTACGTCTATGTAGGCTCGGTCGATATTTCGTATGACGAGAATTACAACGCGACCTACGGCAACGGCTCCTTTGCGCGCATTAAGATTGCCACGGGCGAAGTTTCTTGGCAGAACATCGACCCTGCCGAGGGCTATTACTGGACTGGTGCGGCTTTGACGGATAAGTATGCCATCGTTCCTACGAGCGCGGGTACGCTTAAGTGCATTGATAAGACGACGGGCGATGTCGTTTCGACCATGAAACTCGGCGCCCTTGCGAACGCTGACTGCGTCGCCGATCCGTCCAATGGCTCGACCTTCTATCAGATGACGCACGATGGAAAGCTCCATGTGATTTCGCTTTCGGCGAAGGGCATGCTGAGCGAGCAGAAGACGGTCGACCTGGGTCTTACGAATAACATGAGCGCCCCGGCGGTCTCTGGCGACAATCTGATTGTCGGCGGACAGACGGCTACTGGCTCTGCTCTGGTTCTCTATAACCTGAAGACGGGTAAGACCACGATGGTCGCTGCTGCCGACGGCAAGGCGCTGCCGGCTGGCCTCAACGGTATTGCTGCTACTCCGCTGGTGAGTGTTCAGGGCGGCAAGACCTATGTGTACTTCACCGTGAACAGCGCGGATAGCAAGGATTACGTCAACTACTCTGCTGGCGGTGGCGTGTATCGCTATACGCTTGGCGACGCAGAGGCGACGCAGATTTATGATGCGGCTGGCCATTACCAGTACTGTGACTCTCCGGTCATTGCCGATGCTTCTGGCAACCTCTACTACATCAATGATTCGGGTACGCTGTTCAAGCTCGGGGCTGTTGAGTCTTGGACGGTTGCCTTTAATTCCAACGGCGGGTCTGCTTGCGACACTAAGTTTGTTGCTACGGCCGACGGCAAGCTGGTCAAGCCGGCCGATCCGACGCGCGATGGCTACACTTTCGGCGGTTGGTTCACCGATGAGGCTTGCACGCAGGCGTATGACTTCAGTACGCCGGTGACGGCCGATCTGACGCTGTATGCCAAGTGGACCAAGAATGCTGTTAACCCTGGCGGCAATGGTGGTTCTGGCACTAATGGTGGCAACGGTGGCGCTGGCAACGGTTCCGGTGCTGGCACGGGCACGGGTTCCGGCTCTGGCACGAAGGGCCAGCAGGCCGGCGGCGCTATCGCCCCGGGTCATAAGCCGACGACCAAGACGACGGTGTCGACCAAGACCGAGACCAAGGACAACAAGCCCAACAAGAAGGACTCCGATAAGTCCGATAAGAAGGACGAGAAGAAGTCTGACAAGAAGTCTGACAAGAAGGACAGCAAGTCCGACAAGAAGTCCGATTCCAAGTCCGATACGGGTGCTGCTTCTACGACCACTGCTAAGAAGCCCTCTAGTGCTTCCGAGCAGGAGACTGGCGCCAACCCGCTCGCCATTGTTGGCGTTGCCGCCGGCGTCATCGGTCTCGCCATCGTCGGCGTGTTCGTGTTCACCAAACGTCGGTAGGTGAGGGCTGTGTCCAATAAATCCAAGGACGCTGACCCCAAGCAACCAAATTCCTCGTTCATTCAGTTCGACGATGCAAAGCAACAGGGCGCCGCTTCGGCGGCGTCCGCCCCTCGACGGAAGGCGCTTACTGGCGTCCTGACCGCCGCGTGCGTTGCGCTAATTGTCATATCGCTGGGCTTCGTCCATCCTTCCGAGAGCGGCGCCTGGTCCATTGACTGGATCGTTCAGACCGTGACGGGGGAGAGCGTCGTCGCGAAGGACGCCAAGGGGTCTGACTCGACCGTCGCTTCGGGTAAAGCTGGCTCCAAGGATTCCAAATCTTCGGATGGTGCGAACGACGAGTCTAAGGGTTCGGATAAATCTGACTCTAAGAAGGAGTCCGAGTCTTCGGACAAGGAATCAAACAAGGGCTCGGATAGCAAAAAGTCCGAAGACAAGGATGGCAAGAAGTCTGGAGAGAAGAACAGCAATAAAAAGACCGACGGCAATCAGTCGACTTCTCAGAACTCGACTTCTTCTGGCGGGGCCGGCTCTACGCCTGGCGCCTCCTCCTCATCCAGCGGGGCATCTTCTGCCCCCGATAACGGCAACGCCTCTACTGGCGACCAGGGCAGCTCGCAGCAGCCTAGCTACGTTACGGTGACGGTTTCGGTCACATCGAGCTCTGTGGGCAATCCTGTGTCCTCTGGTGGCACCTTTACCTTTAACGAAGGCGCTACCGTCTACGATGCCCTGTGCGCGCTGGGCCTTTCTGTCAACGCACATGGCTCGTCGTACGGTACGTATGTCTCCGCGATTGGTGGTTTGGCCGAGAAACAGTACGGCGGCACGAGCGGCTGGATGTACTCCGTCAACGGCACAACGCCCATGACGGCCTGCAGTAACTACGTTCTCTCCAATGGCGACAACGTTGTTTGGTATTACGTAACGGGCTAGAGGCCTCGACATAGCGCGCCAGACGGGCGGTTCGGACCAACATCCGGACCGCCCGTTTTTCATGCGAATGGGACTGGGTCGCCGGGTCTCTCTGCAAACAAAAAAACCGGTTGGAACGGGAATTCCAACCGGTTATACATTCAAGCAAATAGTGAATCGACTATGACCGTGCGCCCTCGAGGAAGAAGCGGCGGCTGAAGTAGTTGTACCAGGTGACGAGGAACGTGGCGATGGCCTTCATGGCCTGGTAGCCGATGCTCAAAAACGTGACGCCCACAAACATGTACAGGTCGTTGAGGCCCAGGCCGATCACCGACAGGATGGTGAAGATCGTGAACTCGCGCTTGCGGCTCATGCCCTCGCGGTGGTCGAACACGTACTTCATGCTGAGCCAGTAGTTGACCACGACGGACGTGATAAACGAAACCGTGGTGCTCATCAAAAAGTCGAGGTGGAACAGCTCGACGAGCGCAATGAGCATGCCCCAGTCGATGCCAAAGGAGATAAGACCCACGACGGCAAACTTGAGGAACTGCTTGGTATGAGGTTGTGCCAGCGCCTTGCGCACGTAATCACATCCAATGCGTTGATGAATCGAGCAGGGGATACTTTAGATCTTTTGCAAGGGAAACGTAAGGTCTTTGCCAAGAACTATACGAACTCGTCAAATTTTCAAGAGCTAATCCGTAAACGTTGAAAATTTGCCCGTAAACGAGCGGCACCCACGGACGATACTGCGCTGAGTGCGCGTCGTCCGTGGGCGCCGTAATGCTGCAGGGGTTTCGAGCTATTTTGTCTCGTCGCCCTCCAGGAAGATCTTGCGGGTCACAAAGTTGTAGACCATGACAAGCGCGGTGGCGCAGATCTTGGCGATATTGGCCTCGAGCCCCAGACCGGCGTTGAGTGTCAGCACGATACCGTCGTTGAGCGCCAAACCGATTACGGACAGCACGACAAAGATGATGAACTCGCGGCGGCGGCTCATGCCTTCCTTGTGCGCAAACACGTATTTCATGCTTGCGAGGTAGTTAAAGATGAGCGAGATGATAAAGCCGCTGGTGTTGGCGATTAGGATGTTGAGGCCCAGACCGTAGTGGAGCAGATTCATAATGCCAAAGTCGATAACCGTGGCAATGACACCGACGACGCCAAATTTCATGATCTGCGCAAGGAGCTTTTGCATGGTACCTGCCTTAAGCTGGCGCCGAAGCGCCGCGGGGATGACAAACTTAGCAAGTTTAGCCAATCCCCGCGGGTGGTGCTAGGCGCGCTCCTCGATAGCACCGTTTCTATATGCATCGAGCAGCTGGCGCAGGTCCTGGATCTGGCTGCGAATCTTGGCGCCAGTATCGGTGTCGCTCACCATGCGGCGACGGTCTGCTTGGTCAAAACGGTTGGTCTCGCTCTCGATGTCCACGTTGCGCGTGAGTGCCTCGGCGACTGTCGTAAAGGCCCGGTGCGACTTGAGGCGGCAGCCGCGCGAGCTCGAGATGAGCGTATAGCCGGCGATGCCCGTCTTGGGATGGTAAGCGCGGCAGAAGCCGCCATCGATGACCAGTAGCTTGCCCTCGGCGCGGATGGGCTGCTCACCCTTGGTGGTTTTAACGGGCGTGTGGCCGTTGATGATGTGGCCGGTCGGCGAACATGCCATGGGCGCGACGCCAAACTCGCGCATGATGTCGTCGCAGACCGAGGGCGACTTGGTAAGCGTAAAGTATGGGTCCATCGGCTCGACCCAGGTGCTCTTATCGGCGATATAGGCGCGCTCAAAGGTACGCACCAGGCGTCCGCTGGCGGGCGAGTTAAAGCCAATCCACAGGTACCACATCCAGTCGAGAGCGTCGCGGTCGCCCACGCGCCAGGCGCGGCGGGCGATGTGGTCGCAAAAATCGAGATAATCGCGCCCGGCGTGCCAGGTGCCCAGACAGTTCATGCTGCTAAAGGTGCCGTCTTCGTTGAGCGGAACGCAGCCGTGGAAGAGCAGGTTGCCGTTGGCGACCTTGTACATCGAGCCGTGGGAATAGAGGAAATCGATATGGCGATGCAGGTGATCGGCGGTGACAAACTCGGACACGAGCTTGTCGATGATGTGCTGCTCCTGGGGCGTGAGCGTATAGGGGTCCGCCGGGTCGACGGTGGGGAAGTCGTTGGTCGTGAGCGGCCACACGCTGCCGTCGGCGAGCGTGACCGTGCCGGTGTCGTGTTCGATCTTGTCGAGTAACAGGCGGTTGGTCATATCGAACTCGGGGTGGCGCTGGATAATCTGGCCCTCGAGCTTAAAGAGCAGCACGTTGATGGCCTTGATCAGCGGGGTGATGGACTCACCGGCGGTGTAGGTGGCATCGGCAAAGGCGACAAGCTCACGCAGCGAGATACCGTAGTCATTCTCCAAGATCTCGTAGTTGTCGTAGCGTAGGTTGTTGCGCAATACCGTGGCGATGCAGGCGGGCTCACCGGCCGCAGCGCCCATCCACAGCAGGTCGTGGTTGCCCCACTGGATGTCGAGCGAATGGTAGGTGAGCAGGCGGTCCATAATCTTGGCCGCGCCGCCGCCGCGGTCGAAGATATCGCCCACCAGGTGCAGGTGGTCGACGGCCAGGCGCTTGATGAGCGAAGCGAGCGACTCGATAAAGTCGTCGGCGCTGGCGGTCTCCAGGATGGACTCCACGATGCGCTCGTGATAGCGCACGCGATAGTTGTTCTCGTCCGGGTGCGTGTGCAACAACTCGTCGATGATATAGGCGTAGTCGCGCGGGATGGCCTTACGCACCTTGGAGCGCGTGTAGCGGCTTGAAAGCGAGCGAGCGACCATGATGAGCTGGTCAAGCATCGTCTTGTACCAGGTGGGCGAGTCCTCGCGCTGGCTGCGGACCAGCTCGATCTTCTCGCGCGGGTAGTAGATGAGCGTGCACAGCTCGCCCTTTTCGTCAAAGGTGAGCGTGTCGCCAAAGATCTCGTCGACATGTTCGCGCACGACGCCCGAGCAGTTGTTGAGGATGTGCATAAAGGCTTCGTACTCGCCGTGCACGTCGCTCATAAAATGCTCGGTGCCCTTGGGTAGGTTGAGGATGGCCGAGAGGTTGATAATCTCGGTAAATGCGGATTGTTCGGTGGGGAACTGTCTCGACAGCAGGCGCAGATACTTGAAGTCTTGCGGGTTGCGATCGAATGCGACCATGAAACACCTTCCGATGGGGCTGGTAAAACTGATAAACAGCGTCAAACGTTTATCAGTATGCGCCGCTTTTGTTTCGATTTTGCGCCAGCGGCTGAATTGTCGGCTGAACGGTTTGGTAAATCGATTTAGTTGAGGTAGATATGGCGGTTGAGTGGAGACAACAGAGGGTGTTTTCTCAGATATTTATGCGTGGGGTCGGTGGAGACGATGGTGGTAAAGATGTTCGCTATTTTTGGTTCGATTTGGTAAATAGTGGACATATGTACCGTATGTAGGCTCACTGTGCGATAATTTGCGCAGCAATGAGTAAGGAGCCTCATATGAGTGATTTTGTCCTGACCTGTGAATCCGCCGCCGACCGAACCCGTGAGTTCTTTGCGTCGCGCAATATCCCTGTCGTGTGTTTTCATTACGAGATCGACGATGTTGTCTATACGGACGATCTGTATCAGTCGATTACGCCGGACAAGTTTTTTGCCCAGATTGCCGCGGGCGCCATGCCCAAGACGTCTCAGGTGAGCGTGGGTGAGTACGAGGAGTTTTGGGAGCCGTTTGTTGCCGAGGGTAAAGACGTGCTGCACCTGACGTTGTCGTCGGGCATTTCGGGCACGTATGGATCGGCCTGCGTTGCGGCGCAGATGCTCGCGGATCGCTATCCCCAGGGCGGCAAGGTGCGCGTCGTCGATTCGCTGGCGGCGTCTTCGGGCTTTGGCCTGTTGCTGGAATATGCCGCCGACGTGCGCGATAGCGGGGCTTCACTCGACGAGACGGCTGCCTGGATCGAGGAGCACAAACTCAACCTGCACCACTGGTTCTTCTCGACCGATCTGTCGAGCTACCTGCGCGGCGGTCGCATTTCGGCCGCGAGCGCGATCATCGGCACGGCGCTTAAGATTTGCCCGCTTATGACGGTCGATTGCGACGGCAAGCTGTCACCATGTGAGAAGATTCGCACTAAGAAGCGCGCGATTTCCGAGATGGCCAAGACCATGATGGCACACGTGCAGGACGGTGCGGATTATTCGGGTAAGTGCATCATGTCGCACTCGGCGTGCCGCGAGGATGCCGAGGCAGTTGCGGCGCTGATTGAGGAACAGGTTCCGCAGCTTAAAGGCAAGATTGAGATCAATGACATCGGTACTCTGATTGGCTCGCATACCGGACCTGGTACGGTGGCGCTCTTCTTTATGGGCGACAAGCGCGTGGATTAATTTGCCCCATCACGTCGCTGCATGATTGCTCAAACGATAACGGCCCGCCTCACGTTTGTGAACTGCCTCCCATTTCTTGGACATGAGAAATGGGAGGCTTTCTTTATGCGCGTTGATTTGAGAGTGAAGCATG
>NZ_CAXYLS010000015.1:0-52425 GCF_964283865.1 Collinsella aerofaciens
GAATCCGGCGCATCCGCGTTGGCGCGATTGGCGAAAATACGTTGGTGAAAATGGTGAAAAATATATTGACGCTAACATGCAGGAGCGTGAGGAGCCTGGCGGAGTCGCCCCTGGAGCCCTCGACGGTGTCCATCTCCCAGGCCGCGGCGCAGGCGTCCTCGCCGAGCGCGAGGAACGACGCGTGCGACCTGCGCGACGAGTGGGACGTCGCCCTCTTCGGGGCCCGGCGCGACCTCGGCCTGTAGCCGACCTTGCGCCTGAGCTCCATGTTCGTCATGCCGTCGTAGCCGGCGTCCACCCACCTGTAGACGGTGGAGGCGCTGAGCCCGGGGGTCGTCGCCGCTATCTGCTGCGGGGAGAGCCCGCGCGCGAGCCCGTCCCTGATGGCCGCGAGCTTGGCGGCGGCGCCCTCCTCGGTCTCGTCGATCCCGGACCTGCTCGCCGAGAGCTCGGCGTCGGCCGCCTCCTGCGCCCTCCTGGCGCTGTAGAACACCCTGGGCCTCCTCGAGCAGCCGTAGCCCCTCCTGTGCGGGCAGCCGTTGCAGCACCTCGGCCACGCGGAGAGCCTGGGGCAGGCCCCCGAGAGGTCCGCGGGCGCGGGCTCGCCGTAGCGCGAGCGCGGCGCGGTGACGTAGCGGTGCGCCGCGACCTCCCTGGTCACGGTCGAGGGCGACCTGCCGAGCTCCGCGGCGATCTCGCGGGCGCTGCGGTTGCGGTCGAGCATCCTCTCGACCGTGTTCCTCTCGTGCCTCGTGAGCCTCCCGTACGACCTTCCGGACGGCTTGGGTCTGGACATGCCGGCCTCCCTCCATCGCGGGCCGGGGGATTCCGGCCCCTCTGGGGTTGCCTACCCGGATTCGCGCCTCAGGACTCAGCGCAACGCGTTGCGCTGAGTCCTGAGGCTGTTGCAATGAAAATGAGAATCAAGGAACGATTTTCTAGGACAACCGTTCGCCGATGGTAAACGGATGTTGTTTATACAGCCTGTGTACAACAGATATACTTACAACTTGTGCGTAAAGCCATGGCCCGCAGGCCGTGATTCTATTGAACTGGACCGTATTATGAGATTGATACACAACAGCCGTCTTCCGCAGTTTCGCACTCCGTTTGGCGCTGTGACCACTGGAACTACCCTTTCGCTCTCCGTGATTCTGGAGGATGCCGACCCCAACCAGGCAACGCTTACGCTGCGCACCTGGGTCGATGAGATCGGTGAGTCTCGGTATCCCATGACGCACGAGGGCGACGGCATTTATACCGTAGAGCTTGAGTGTACCGAGTCCTGTCTTATCTGGTACAGCTTTATCTGCAATATCGAGGGCCAGCCCGAGGTCCGCTTGGGCGCACCGCAGGGTCGCACCGGTGGCGAGGGCGTAACTTACGACTACGCCGAGGTGCCGTCCTTCCAGATTACCGTCTATAAGCACCGCGAAGTGCGTCCCGAGTGGTACGAGCGTGGCATGGTCTACCAGATCTTCCCCGATCGCTACGCCCGAGATGAAAACTGGCGCGAGCGCACGCTGGCCGAGGTCGAAAACCCACGCAACGGAATCCAGCGCCGCATGGTCGAGGACTGGAACGAGCCGCCCGTGTACGAGCGCGCCGAAGACGGCTCCATCAAAACCTGGGACTTCTACGGCGGGTCGCTCAAGGGCATCCAGGAAGACCTGCCTCGCATCGCCGAGCTGGGCTTTACAGCCATCTACCTCAACCCCATTTTTGAAGCCGCGAGCAACCACCGCTACGACACGGCCGACTACACCAAGATCGACCCGATCCTGGGCACCGAGCAGGACTTTACCGAGCTGTGCCAGGCGGCCGAGAAGCTGGGCATCTCCATCATTCTGGACGGCGTCTTTAACCATACGGGTGACGACTCGATCTATTTCAACCGCTACGGCAACTACCCCGGCGTGGGCGCGTGGCAGAGCGAGGATTCGCCATGGCGCGATGCGTTTTATTTCCACGAGGACGGCTCATACGACTGCTGGTGGGGCGTGGGCAATATGCCCGCCATCAATGAGAGCTCTGAGCTGGTACGCGAGCGGCTCCTGGGCAAGGACGGCGTGATCCGTAAATGGCTACGTGCCGGCGCTCATGGCTGGCGCCTAGACGTGGCCGACGAGCTTTCCGATGACTTCCTGGCCGAGATCAAAAAGGCCGTGCTCGCCGAGAAGCCTGATGCACTGTTGCTCGGCGAAGTCTGGGAAGACGCCTCCAACAAGATCAGCTACGGCCATCTGCGCCGCTATCTGCAAGGCTCCGAGCTGGACTCTGCTATGGATTACCCCTTCCGCGACATGGTCATCGGCTTTTTGATGGGCTACAAGAACGCCTACCAGGCAGCCGAGGATATCGAGACCCTGCGCGAGAACTATCCGAGCGAGGCATTGTCCTGCGCGCTCAACCTGCTGTCGAGCCACGACCGCCCGCGTATCATCTCGGTGCTCGGCGGCGGCCCCGACGAGTCGCAGCTGCCCGAGTGTGAACGCAGCAAATGGCGCTTGGACGAGAACTCGATGGGCCTGGCCAAGAGCCGTTTTTGGCTCGCCACGCTCATGCAGATGACTTTCCCCGGCGTGCCTTCGATCTACTACGGCGACGAATACGGCCTGGAGGGTCTAACCGATCCGGGCAACCGCCGCACCCTGCCGACCAAGGACCAACTGCACGACTTCGACACACTGGCTATTGTCAAAAACGCCTCCGCCGTACGCCGCGCACTGCCGTTTATGATCGACGGCGAGATCAAGGCCTTCGCGCTCAACGACGAGGTGCTGGCATACAACCGCACGGGCAAGGATGGCGAGTCCGCGACGGTTATCATCAACCGTAGTCTGCGCAATTCGCACCGCGTGACGATTCCGGCGCTCGACGAATGCGCGAGTGACGTGATCAGCGGTCACGAGTGCGAGATCCACAACGGCACGGTCACGCTCGATTTGTATCCGCTGGGCTCGTCGATCATCTATCACCATGCCGAGCAGCGCTTGCAGGAGCCGCTCGATCACGGCGCGGGCGTTGTGTGCCATATCACCTCGGTACCGACCGATGACGGCAAGCCCGGCACGATCGGCGCACCCACGCGTCGCTTTATCGACCATCTGTCGGCTATGGGCATGCGCTACTGGCAGGTCCTGCCTGTCAACCCAACGGACTTCTTCCGCTCCCCTTACGCCGGGCCTTCGGCCTTTGCGGGCAATATTGACCTGCTGCCCGAGAGCCAAGAGGAGCTGGCGGCCGACTTTGAGACTTGGAAGGCCCGTGGCGGCGAAGATGCCGATCCGCTCTACACCGCGTTTAAACATCGCAACGCCGATTGGCTCGAGAAATACTGCGTCTACATGGCCGTTAAGAAGTACTTTGAGGGCGAGTCGCGCCACGATTGGCCGGCGGATGTCGCGCGCTACAACGAGCACCTGATTGACGACAAGCGTTTCCACGACGAGGCAGAGCTGCAGGCGTACATGCAGTACCGCTTTGACCTAGCCTGGTGCGAGCTTATGAACTATGCGCACAAGAAGGGCATCGAGGTCATCGGCGATATTCCGATGTACGTGTCCGACGATTCGGCAGATGCGTGGAGCGAACCCGAGAACTTCTGGCTGTCCGATACCGGTAAGGCAATCGAGATCTCCGGTGCGCCGCCTGATAACTTTGCGCCCGAGGGCCAGGTGTGGGGCAACCCAACGTTCCGCTGGGACCACATGAAGCAGAACGGCTATAGCTGGTGGATGGATCGCCTACGTCGTGCGTTTTCGCTCTACGACCGCGTGCGCCTGGATCACTTCCTGGGCTTCCACAGCTACTTTAGCATTCCCGCGGGTAAGGCCTGCGCCGACGGGCGTTGGCTGGCGGGACCGGGCAAGAACCTGTTCCAGACCGCCTATGACGAGCTGGGGCCGCTCAACTTTATCGCGGAGGACCTGGGCTATCTGACGCCCGGCGTTCGCGCCATGGCTTCGACTTGCGGCTTCCCCGGTATGGACGTACTGGAGTTTAGCGATTACGACGTTCGTTGCGGCGTGCACCCTACGCCCGGCAAGATCCTGTACACATCGACTCACGACACGTCGACGCTCGCCGGTTGGTGCACGCGCTCCTTTGCGGGCGGCGACGAGCCGAGCGGTGTTGAGGTGGCAGCCAAGCTGATGAGCGACGCGCTGACAAGCGACGCTCCCCTGGTGATGATGCCGCTGCAGGACGTGCTGGGGCTTGGCGACGACACGCGCATGAACGTACCGGGCGTGGCCACGGGCAACTGGACCTGGCAGGCTGACGAGGCCGACGTTGCGGCCGCTGAGGGCAAAACCGCACAGCTCCTGCGCAACACGCATAGATTCTGGGGCGAAGCGTGATAAAACCCCCGATATAGGGTACAGTTACAGACGTTTGAATTTTTGCGGGCAGAGTAATCTGCCCGCTTTGTGCTGAAAAGGAAGTATTATGGCGCGCTACGATTACAAGTGCTCGAGCTGCGGCAACGTGTTTGAGGTTGAGCATCCCATGTCCGAGACCCCCGAGGTCGTGTGCCCCAACTGCGGGGCTCCGGCCGCCAAGACGTTCTCGGCCAGCGGTATTAAATTTGAGGGCAGCGGCTTCTACAACACCGACCAGCGAAGCGGCGGCTCCAGCACCAGCGCCACCAGCGGCTGCTGCGCCAATTGCCCGCACAACCACTAGAAACTAAGCCGCCCCGCGACCGACACACCGATCGCGGGGCTATTTCTTTGCGCTATGGGTAGCTAATTATCTGCCAGGTTTCCTTATGAGTTGCGGTGAAATAAGGACTGTTTGGCGGTTAGAAGCCGATATTCAATCCCTATTTCACCGCAACTTAGTAATTATTTGCGAACCAATCTGGCGCAGAAGTGACCGTCGTAGGAGTCGGCGTTTACCGGCACGCTTTGGAAAAGGCCTCGAGAGTTTTGGCGTACGGAAACGAGCTTCTTGGCCTGATCGAACTCGGGGAGTTGCAGAATCTGCGCCTCGGAAAGCGGTGCCACGTTAAAGCCGGCACCCTCGGGAGAGCTCAGGAAAGCGTCCACCACCTGCGTGTTCTCCTCGTCGAAGACCGAGCATGTCGCATAGATGAGCTCGCCGCCGGCAGTCACGCGCTCAGCAGCCTCTTTGAGCATCGTCAACTGCAGCTTGGGCAGCTCAACCGTCACATCTTTTTCGGTCAGGCGCCACGGGATCTCGGGATGACGGCGCATGGTACCGGTGCCCGAGCACGGCGCATCGATAAAGACCGTGTCGAACTTAACCGGCTCGCCAAGCATGGCATCAAACGATGTGAGCACCTCATCAAGCTCGCAAGCATCACCCGAAACCGTGCGAACGCCCTGAATACCGGCCTTATGCAGACGAGCGAGATTCAGATCGCACTTGCGATCATGCAGATCGAGCGCCGTATGCTGACGCTCATAGCCCGCACGCTTGGCCTGGCACATCATCACATAGGTCTTGGTGCCACGGCCGGCACCAATCTCAAGGCAGCTACCAGGGCGAGTGGCAGCTGTGGCGATAAGCTGCGCGTTGAGATCGGATGCCACCGCGGCAGCACGCTCAAACACACCCGAAGCAACGGTAACCTGGGCATCAACCGGGGCATGGCAGCCCGGGAACACGGGTGCCACAAGCTGCGATAGGTACGGATCAGGTTTGGTTGCAAAGGCGTTCTCGTGCAAAGCGAGCGGCGCGGGCGCCAGATTGCCGGCGAAGCCGAGCGCACCCTCTGGAGTGTCAAACGACGCCATAATGCGAGCGCATAGCCAGCGCGGAAGACCCATCAGGCGCGACAGACGAACCAAGCGTCGCTCGGACTCATCCACGTCGGATGCCGTGGCAAAGTCCTCAACGTTGTCCGCAACCTTGTGCAGCACCGCGTTTGCCAGGCCCGCAGCAGACTTAGCACCACTGCGCACCAGCTCAACACCCTGGCTCACGGCAACGCGGCCCGGCGTATGCAGGTAGAGCATCTCGAAGGCCGAGATACGAAGCGCCATGCGAACGCGCGGCGCAACCTTTTTGGGTTTATCGAGAAACTGATCGAGCAGCTCGTCCAAAATACCCTGCGTGGCGGCCACGCCCAGCGCCAAGCGGGCGGCAAAAGCGGAATCGCGCTGGTCAATAGCCTTGGCCGAAGCGCGAGAGGACAGCACGTCGCGCGCATACATGCCGCGGCGATCGGCCTCCATCAGTACATCGAGCGCAAGCTTGCGCGCGGGAGACAGCTTGCTCATGACAAAACACCCCACGAAAGATCGGCACCCTGCAGGCCAGCAGCCCAAGCAGAAGCGGCCATAGCACGCTTGCCATCAGGCTTAACCTCGAGCAACTCAACCGAGCCATCGGAAAGGCCAAGGTAAACACGCTTAGCCTGAACGAGAACCTGACCCTCGCCAAGCGACACATCAGCCGCCGCAGCATCGAGCACACGCACGGTCTTGCCGGCAATCACGCAACGAGCAGGCGCGGTATCGGACGAGGCAAGCACATGACGCACGCAATCAAGCGCCGCCATGTGCGGATCCAAGCGCATCTCCTGCTTAGAAATCTTGGCAGCATGGGTAACGAGCGCCTCGTCCTGTTCGATCCACACGGCGGTGCCATCGGCAAGAGAAGGAAGCGTATCGGCAAGCAGTTTGCCGCCGAACTCAGCGAGCTCCATGGTCAGCGCCTCGGCATGCTTACCGGCAACCGAGGTTGAGGCCTGCGCACAATAGGCGCCGGTATCCACGCCATGCCCAATGCGCATAATAGAAACGCCAGCAATCTCATCACCAGCAAGAATGGCACGCTGAATAGGAGCAGCCCCACGCCAACGAGGCAGCAGCGAAGCATGAACATTCACAATACCAAGCGGCGCCATATGCAGCACCTCATCGGGCAAAATGCAACCATAGGCAGCCACACAGAAAATATCAGCCTGGGCAGTCTGGAGCGCCTCAACAACCTCAGGCGTCATACGATTAGCCTCAACAACAGGCAAACCAAGCTCGAGTGCCTTAGCCTTAACAGGAGACGGCTCTAGCTTCTTACCACGCCCACGAACAGCATCAGGACGAGTAACAACAAGCGCAATCTCATTCCCAGCCTCAACAAGCGAAGCCAAAGAAGGCACAGCAAAATCAGGCGTACCCATAAACACAATACGCATATAAGTTTGTCTCCTCTCAATAACGAGCCGAGACGGCTACAAAAGAAGCGTTCCAGGCCGCATGCGCGCCCAGCCGCAAGAACAATTCAACAAGAACAAATATACCCAAAAACAAAGAAAGAGCCGCATAAAAGCAGCCCTCCCAACAAAGCAATTATCAGCGAAGACGCCCCTCCCTGGCCCGACGGTACCCGGGCGAGACAAGCAGCGTCAACGTAGTCCCCGGGGCGCCCGCCTATATCGTCCCGCGCGCAGTTTCGCAGCGCAGCGAGAATGATTGAGCACGGGATGATATAGGCGGGCGCCCCGGGGACGGACAAACCTACTCCGTCTCGCCCGGTCGAGCGCCGCGGGCAAGGGCATCCTGGTACTCCTTGACTGCCTTGATACGCTGCATCGGCTTGAGTCGCTCGAACATGGTGTTGCCGTGCAAGTGATCGATCTCGTGCTGCAGGCACACGCAGAACAGGTCGCCCGAGGCCTCATAGCGAATCAGGTTGGCATCCAAGTCGTACGCCTCGACGACGACATGGTCGGGACGCTCGATCTCGCAGCTAATGCCAGGGATGGACAGGCAGCCCTCGCTAAACGGCACCAGATGGTCGCTCTGCCCAACAATGACAGGGTTGATGAGCACGTACGGGTCGTAGTCGTTCTTGTCGCTGTAGTCGCAGTCGATGGTGACGAGCTGAATAAGCTCGCCGATCTGCGGAGCAGCCAGGCCGCAACCGCCGTTCTCGAACATCATCTTCTTCATCTTCTCGGCAAGTGCCTCAATCGCCGGGGTGATCTCCTCAATGACGGCGCACTCCTGGCGCAGACGAGGGTCGGGCGACAGTACGATTCCGTTGGCTTCCATGGCCATCCTTTCGGGTTGTTACATCAAATCATAGGCATCGACGTCAACGCTCACGCTCACGCCGCGCACAGAGCCCACCTCTTTGAGGCAGGCGTCGATATCATCAGAGACATGGTACCCCACGGGCGACTTCACAAGCAGATGGAAGCGGTAACGGTCCTTGGCTCTCTCGATTACACACGAAGCCGGGCCCAGAACCTGCGGCACGGAACTCCCCGCCCGCAAAAAGTCGGACGCGGCGGCATGCCAGCGGCGCTTAAGAAGCTTTGCGATACGCCCGACGTAGTCCTGCGCGTCGTCTCGGTTCGCCGACCACACCAAGATGTTGACCAGGCGAACAAACGGCGGGTACAGCGCGTCGCGGCGCTGGTCCAGGTCATAGTCGGTAAAGATCGAACGGTCGTGCTCAGCGACGGCGCGAATGACCGGATCCTCGGGCAGGTAGGTCTGGATGATGACCTCGCCGGGACGATCGCCGCGACCGGCACGGCCCGCGACCTGCTCCAGCAGATCGTAGGCGCGCTCCCCTGCTCTAAAATCGGGCATCTTGAGGGCAAAGTCGGCATTGACCACGCCCACGAGCGTGACTTCGGGAAAGTCGAGGCCCTTGGCGATCATCTGGGTACCCAACAGCACCGCGCAATCGGCCGCATCGAACTGCTCGAGCAGCTTTTTGTGCGCATCCTTGCCGCGCGTGGAATCGGCATCCATGCGGATGATGGCGACGTCCTCGGGCAGCATCTGGTGCAGTGCGTCCTCGATCTGCTGCGTGCCCAGCCCCATTTTTGCCAGGTAGCGACTGCCACATTTGGGGCAACGACTCGTGGGCGCGGGATACGGCTGCACGCGCCAAGACGAACCGCAGGTGTGACATTGCAGCGTGTGCGTGCGCTCGTGATACGTAAGCGCTGTGGAGCAGTGGTTGCAGGTGGGAACGCAGCCGCACTCGCGACACATCAGGAACGGCGCAAAGCCACGGCGGTTATGCAGCAACACGGCCTTCTCGCGGCGCTCGGCCACACGTTCCAATCCCTCCATCAAGGGTTTTGAGAACATGGAGCGGCTACCGTGCGAAAACTCGCGGCGCAGGTCGGCAATGCGGACCTCGGGCAGCACGGCGTGTCCCGGGCGCTCGGGCATCTCGACGCGCGTCCAAGTGGTGCCGTTATACGTTCCATGGCGGCAGTGGTCGAGGGCCTCGGCAGAAGGCGTGGCCGACCCCAGCACGAGCGGGCAGCGATAGCGGCGCGCCATCTCGGCAGCAACCTCGCGCGCATGGTAGCGCGGACTGGAGCCCTGCTTGTAGCTGGTCTCGTGCTCCTCGTCGATGATGATGAGGCCCAAGTCGCTAAGCGGGCAAAAGAGCGCCGAGCGAGCGCCGACGACCACGCGGGCCGCACCGCTAGCGACCATATCCCACTGGTCGAGACGCTCGCCAGCAGAAAGACGCGAGTGGAAAACCGCGACCGTCTCGCCAAAGCGGGAGCGGAAGCGGCCGACGGTCTGGGCTGTCAGCGAAATCTCGGGTACCAGCACGCAGGCAGAGCGGCCAGCCGCGAGCACGCGCTCGATGGCGGAGAGGTAAACCTCGGTTTTGCCGGAGCCGGTGACGCCGTCGACCAGCACCACGTCGCCATGAGCGTCCAGACGGGCGCGCTCAATCTGCGCGAGCGCTTGCTGCTGACCGTTCGTAAGCGCGACCGGCGGTTTGCCGCTTGCAGAGGACAGCGTAGTCTGCTCGCTGCAACCGCGCCAGGCACGGCGCTCCTCCACCACCACGACGCCGCGTTTTTCGAGCGCCTTGATGGTCGCCGACATACTGTTATAGAGAAGGTTGAGGTCGCGCGTCGTGACAGGACCACACTGGAGCGCCTCGATGAGTTGGCGCTGGCGGACCGCGGTCTTGCGTGGCGTGTAGTCAAAGCCTTCGGGCGTAAGCATCACCCAGCGGTTTTGGATGGGTTTGACGGCTGGACGTTCAACCGTCCACACGCCGTCGTCGCCCTTGACCACACGCGGGCTGCCACCCGGAGGCAAGAACAGGCGCAGGCACTCGGAAAGCGTCGCGACATACTCGCGGCTCATCCAACGTGCGATGCGGGCGGCTTCGGCGGTAAAGAGCGGTTTGCTGAGGATGGCCTCGATGGGCTTGATGCGCACGGGGTCGAGGGCGTTGTTGCCCGGCAGATCGCCCAGATCAGGCGCAATGTCGACGACATAGCCCGCGGCGGCACGGTTACCAAAGTGGACCAGGACCGTGGACCCGATCTGGACCTCGTTGGCAAGGGACTCGGGGATGCCGTAAGCAAACGGTTCCGACAGCGCACGGGTGGGGATGTCGAGGACCACGCTCGCGTAGGCGGCAGGGGGCTCGGGCGCAGGCTTAGACTGAGCCGAGGCAGCGGCAGGCTTGGGCTTCACCGGAGCTTCCTCCGGTTCCGGCGAACCAAACAGCGACAGTTGTTGAGCCATACACCACCTCTAACGAACGGACCTGAAAGGGGTGGGACAAAATAATCAGTAGAGTTTGTCCCATGGCCGATACGAGTGTCGAGCTCGTTGCGTCACTCGAACATGGGACAAACACTACTGATTATTTTGTCCCAGCAACCCACTCATCGGTACAGAAACAAGAGCCCCGCTCGGGTGAACGGGGCTCGGATACATACGTTTGCGCAGCTGCTACAGCACCATCGTGCGGGCGCGGTCGATGCGCGCCAAGCAGTCGTCGCGGCCGACGAGCGCCATGGTCTCACCCAACGGAGGGCTCACCATATTGCCGCAGACGGCGACGCGCACGGCCTGGAACACCACGCGCTTCTTAAGGTCCATCTGCTCGGGCAGCGGCTCAAGCGCGGCGTCGATGGCCTCGGCAGTCCACTTGTCCACGCCCTCGAGCGCGGCCTTGGCGGCGTCCAGAATGGCACCCATGCCCTCCTTGGCCAGTCCCTTGTTGACAGATTTCTCGTCATACTCGAGCGTCTCGGCCGTAGCGAAGATGGGAGCGGCGACGGTCACGGCATCGGACGGCATCTTGGTGCGCGGCTTGACGATGGCGGCAAGCGCGTCGATCCAATCCTCGCCGTACTCGACATTACCCTCGATGAGACCCGCCTCGTGCAGCTCGGGGACCATGATCTCGTCGGCAAACTGAGCATCGGACATTCCATTGATGTACTCGGCGTTGACCCAATCGAGCTTCTTGGGGTCAAAGGTCGCCGGGTTCTTGGAGATGCGGTCGAGCGAGAACTTGCTGGCCAGGACGTCGCGCGGGATGATCGTGGTCTCGCCATCGAGCGACCAGCCGAGCAGCGCTAGGTAGTTGACGAAGGCGTCGGACAGGTAGCCGGCGTCGCGGTACTCCTCCACCGAGGTGGCGCCGTGGCGCTTGGAGAGCTTCTTGCCGTCGGCGCCCAGGATCATGGAGATGTGGGCGAACGTGGGCACGGGCGCGCCGAGGGCCTCGTAGACCATGACCTGGCGCGGGGTGTTGGACAGGTGGTCGTCGCCGCGGATGACATGGGTGATCTTCATCATGGCGTCGTCGACGACGGTCGCGAAGTTGTACGTGGGCGTGCCATCGGAGCGGAAGATGACGAAGTCGTCGAGCTCCTTGGCGTCGAAGGTCACCTCGCCGTGGACGGCGTCGTGGATAACGACGTCGCCGCGGTCCTCGGGCACCTTGATGCGCAGGACGTAAGACTCGCCGGCCTCGATGCGGCGGCGGGCCTCCTCAGGATCAAGATCGCGGCAACGGCGCTGATAGCCCTGGAAGGGGTCCTTGCGCTCCTGCGCGGCCTTACGGTCGGCGTCGAGCTGCTCCTTGGTGCAGAAGCAGGGATAGGCCTTGCCCTCGTCCCAGAGCTTCTGGGCGGCCTGCTTGTACAGGTCCAGGCGCTCGGTCTGGGCGTAGGGGCCAAAGTCGCCGCCAACCTCGGGACCCTCGTCCCAGTCCAGGCCCAGCCAACGCATGGCGCGCAGGATAATCTGCGTGTTCTCGTCGGTAGAGCGGGTGGGGTCGGTGTCGTCGATGCGCAGGATGAACGTGCCGCCGTTTGCACGGGCGAAAGCCCAGTTATAGATAGCGGTGCGGGCGCCGCCGATGTGCAGCTTGCCCGTCGGTGAGGGTGCAAAGCGGACGCGAACGTCTGATGCCATGGAAATCTCCTCGATTGCAGGATGGATGTCTAACCGCATCAGTATAAAGCAACAATGCCCACCTCCGCACAAAGGGCACCGACCCACTCATTGGGGACAGACTTAAATGACCAGTCTTTGGGCAACCTGTCGGCACTTAGGCAAGGCTGGTCATTTAAGTCTGTCCCCAATGAGTAGGTGCGGAAAGGGTGTGAATGTTTGATTTACGCGCTATGATGTGCCCTTGCATAGAGAGCCCGGCGGAATGGTAACGGTCGCCGGGACACGTTTTTGAAAGGACAATCATGTCAGAAGAACTTCGTTCCATCCCGCCCCAACACGGGTCCTTTGTTTTTACGTCAGAGTCGGTGACCGAAGGTCATCCCGATAAGATCGCTGACCAGATCAGCGACGCCGTCCTCGACGCAATCCTCGCCAAAGAAATAGAGCTTCAGGAGCAGGGCTATATTGCGCCCAACGGTGTGCCCGCCAACGTAGAGAACGTCCGCTGCGCCTGCGAGACCCTCGTGACCACCGGCACGGTCATCGTCGCCGGCGAGATTCGCACCCAGGCCTACGTCGACGTACAGGAAATCGCCCGCGGCGTCATCCGCCGCATTGGCTACAACCGCGCCAAGTTCGGTTTTGACTGCGACACCTGCGGCGTTATGAGCCTCATCCACGAGCAGTCGCCCGATATCGCCCAGGGCGTCGACGAGTCCTTCGAGACCCAGACCGGCGCTACCACCGACCCGATCGACCTGATCGGCGCCGGCGACCAGGGCATGATGTTCGGTTATGCCTCCAACGAGACCAAGACCCTCATGCCCATGCCGCACTACCTGGCAAGCCGCCTGGCCGAGCGCCTGGCCGCCGTGCGTCACGACGGCACCCTCGCCTATCTGCGTCCCGACGGCAAGACCCAGGTCACCGTGCGCTACGAGGAAGGCAAGCCCGTCGAGGTCACGACCATCGTCATCTCCACGCAGCACGCCGCCGAGATCGAGGACATGGGCAAGATCAAGGCCGACCTCATCGAGCACGTCATCACCCCGGTCATGGCCGCCGAGAACATGCCGTGGGACAACGCGGACATCTACGTGAACCCCACCGGTCGCTTTGTCGTGGGCGGCCCCATGGGCGACACGGGCCTCACCGGCCGCAAGATCATCGTCGACACCTACGGCGGCTACGGCCGTCACGGCGGCGGCGCCTTTAGCGGCAAGGACTGCACCAAGGTCGACCGTTCCGCCGCCTATGCCGCGCGCTGGGTCGCTAAGAACGTGGTCGCCGCCGGTATGGCCGACCGCTGTGAAGTCGAGCTCGCCTACGCCATCGGCGTTTCCAAGCCCCTCTCAATCATGGTCGACACCTTCGGTACCGCGCATGTTGCCGAGGACAAGATCGTCGAGGCCGTCGAGAAGACCTTCGACCTGCGCCCGGGCGCTATCATCCGCGACCTAGACCTGCGTCGCCCCATCTACGAAAAGACGGCAGCCTACGGTCACTTCGGCCGCGAAGACGCCGACTTCACCTGGGAGAAAACCGACCGAGTCGATGAACTCAAAGCAGCCTGCGGCCTGTAAGCTAACGAGAAAAGCCACAGCCAAATAGAAACGCACCAATAGAAGTACCGGCTCCAACCGGTACTTCTTTTTTATTAATCCGGTGGTGAAGATATATCGATATGAGCCCACGCTGCGTCACCAGCTAATGAATTTTGCAGCATGCGCACTTCTACCATGTATCCTTAGTCCCGAGGGGCGGGGCATAAGGTTGATCGCGAGTTCCGCACGAGCCGGAGAGCACTTAATGTGCTCTCCGTGCGAGCAGGACTGCCCGAGCAGGCGACCTTATGCCCCGCCCCTCGGGACGACGAGACAAGGCAAAGGAGCAGCCATGGCAGGCAAGCCGCAAACACTAGCTACGACCTCGGCATTCGAGATCTTGGGCCCCGTCATGGTCGGCCCCAGCTCATCGCACACCGCCGGCGCCCTGCGCTGCGCACAAGTTGCCGCCAGCCTGCTGGAAGGCCGCATCACCAAAGTCACCTTTGGCCTGTGGAACTCCTTCGCCCACACCTACCGCGGCCACGGTACCGACCGTGCGCTCGTCGCGGGCATCCTGGGCCTCGACACCGATGACGAGAACATCAAGCAGGCCTTCGACCTCGCACGCGAGCAGGGCCTCGAATATCACTTTGACATCAAGGGCGACGACGCCTCCATCCACCCCAACACCGTCGACATTGACATGGTCGACGACACGGGCGCCACGGCACAGGTCCGCGGTGAGAGCCTGGGCGGCGGCAAGATGCGCATCAGCCGCATTAACGGCGTCGGCGTCGACATCTCGGGCATGTATTCCACGCTGTTTGTGGCACACCAGGACGTCCCCGGCGTGCTCGCCGCGCTCACGAACCTGCTCGCCTACGCACACGTGAACATCGCCTTCTGCCGCACCTACCGCACCGAAGTGGGCGGCCAAGCCTACTCCGTCTTTGAGACCGACGGCGCGCCCGACGACACCGTTATCCCCATGCTACGCAAACTCGACAATGTCGATTACGCGACCTTTATCGAGCTCCCCGGTTCCGCCTCGTCGCTCTCCCCCGGTGTCTCGGCAAAGGAGATCTTCGACGACGGCGAGCAGCTGCTCGATGCATGCGCCGAGCTCGGCCTGAATATCGGCGCCGTTATGGCCGTGCGCGAGGCGCGTTTGACCGGCGAGACCCACGCCGTCGCCGCCATGCGCCGCGTGCTCGACGTCATGCGCGAGGAGACCACGACCCCTATCGTCAATCCGCAACGATCGCTCGGCGGGCTTATCGGCGGCGAGGCTAAACTCGTCGATGCCACCGGCCGCAACGATTTGAGCACGAGCCTGATGGGCACCGTTCAAACCGACGCCGTGGCCCGCGCGATGGCCGTGCTCGAGCGCTCCGCCACGATGGGAGTGATCGTCGCCGCTCCCACGGCAGGCTCCGCGGGTGTCGTGCCCGGCTGCGTGCTGGCGCTCGCCGATCACCTTCAGCTCGACGACGAGCAGGTCATGGACGCGCTCTACTGCGCAGCCGCCATCGGCCTCAACCTCACCACGAGCGCCTGCGTCGCCGGTGCCGAGGGCGGCTGCCAGGCTGAGGTAGGAAGTGCGGCCGCCATGGCAGCCGCCGCGCTGGTGCAGATGCTCGGCGGCACGCCCGGGCAGGCGCTCGACGCCAGTTCCATCGCGCTGAGTAACTTGCTGGGCCTCGTTTGTGACCCCGTCGGTGGCCTCGTGGAGGTACCCTGCCAAAACCGCAACGCCATCGGCGTGGCAGCCGCCTTTAGCTCGGCGCAGCTTGCACTTGCCGGTATCAAGAGCCTGGTGCCGTTTGACCAGATGGCGCACGTCATGCTCTCGGTGGGCCACGCGTTGCCGGCCACGCTGCGCGAGACGGCAAAGGGTGGCATCGCGCAGGCTCCGGCCGCACTTTCGGCCTGTGCAAAATGCGGTGTGTGCGGATAGCGACAAAGAAAGACTCGAAGGTGGGACAAATGTCCCACCTCTTTTGAATGCCACCGTTTCCATACCACAAACAACTAGGTAATCGCTATAATGCAAGCCCAGTAAAAACACGATGAGCCGCAAGGCGAAATTCGAAGGATATGCATACGATGTCGCAAAACGATCGAACTCAACTGATTCCCGATCCGCAGCAGCCGAGCAGGCACACAGGCGGCGTTCAGTCGCCGCGTCCTATCGCGCCGAGCCGCGGTCAGCAGCGAGGTGCGGCAAACGTTTCCCAACGTCCGAACAAGCAGCATCAGCAGCGCCAGGCAAATGGCAATGCGCCCAAGCAGCCCCCCACGCACGCTCGAGGCGATCGCGGCCCCGCACGCAAACCCGCCGAGAACAATAAGTCGGGCAAAAAGACGACGCTCTTTGTCGTCCTGGGTCTTATCGTCATTGTCTATATCGTAGGCCTCGTAGCGTTTTCGCAGGTAGCCTACCCCAACACCACTATCGCCGGCGTCGATGTCTCGTTCTCCAACGCTTCGTCTGCCGCCACCAAGGTCAACTCGGCTTGGAAGCACTATAAGCTCACCGTGACAGGCGATGACTTTAGCTGGACCTATCAGCCCGAGTCCGATGAGCCCATTGTCGACGGCGAAGCTGCCGCAAAAGAGATTATCAGCCGCAACGAAGCCTTTGTATGGCCGGTTCGCCTTGTAGAATCCTTAAGCGGCAAGACCAAAACAACCGCTAGCTCCAACGAAGTCGATCTTGATCAAGACGTCGACCTGTCCATGCTCTCCGACACCTTTGACCAAAAGCAGTTTGAGAAGGATCTGGGCGCCGCCATCGACGAGTTTAACGAGGGGCGTTCGGGCGCGTTCGAGGCCAATAGCTCCTATGACGAGCAGGCCGGCAAGTTTACCGTCGAGAAGGCGCGCTCCAACGAAAAACTCAACCGCGAGCATGTCATTAAGTATGCCGAGCTCGAGCTTGCCTCGCTGGCCGAGACCGTAGATCTTTCCAAGCTCGGCAACGATGCCTATGAGCCGCTCAATGGAACGCTGACCGATGATCAGATTCAGTCTGCATGCGATGCCGCCAACAACTTCTTGGGCGTCAACGTGACCCTCAAGCTCAACGGCGAGGATGCCGGCAAGGTTGATGGTAGCTCCGTGTTGCAGTGGATCAGCTTTGCCGATCCGGCCAACCCCACGCTCGATACGTCGCAGATCAGCAGCTGGGCAGCCGAGCTCGCCAACGGCTTTAATACCGTGGGCTCCACTCGCTGGTGGACGCGCGCCGATGGCAAGCAGTGCGCCGTCGAAGGCGGCGACTTTGGTTGGTCCATCGACAGCAGCTCGCTCGCCAAGCAGGTCGAGGACGCCATCAACAACAAGCAGACCGGCGAAATCGAGATCAAGTACTCCCAGAAGGCCGACACATTTACCGCCAAGGGCGAGCCCGACTGGAAGGCCTATATCGACGTCGACCTGTCCGAGCAGCATGCGCGCTACTACGACGAGAGCGGCAACATCGTGTGGGAGGCCAACTTTATTTCTGGCAAACCGGGCGAAGACGCCACCCCCGAGGGCGTATGGCAGATCAACAGCAACAATGGCGCCAGCAAGCTTATCGGTGCCAAGGACCCCGAGACCGGCAAGCCCAAATACGAGAGCCCGGTCAGCTATTGGATGCCGTTTGAGGGAAACATGGTCGGCTTCCACGATGCAACGTGGCAAAACGACAAGAGTTTCGACGATCCCAACTCCTACAAGTGGTGCGGCAGCCACGGATGCATCAACCTTCGCCTGGCCGATGCCAAGGCGCTGCACGATTGCATCAAAGTCGGCCTGTGCGTGGTTGTCCACTCGTAGTGCAACGCGCGCAATCATACAACATGCAACTGCTGCGACCAATCTAACAATTCCGAAAGATACCGTCCTATGCGCCTGCCCCAACCGGCGGGCGCATATACTTATCAAGGTTCTTTCTATAAAGGAGACGCTATGCCGAATGTCCCCAACATCACCCCGGGCCCGGATGATACCGAGCACACGCCCGAAGGTGCCACCGAAACGCTTCCTCTGATCACAGACGTACATGCCGACAAGGAGAGCGGACGCACGAACGATGCGGCCGAGATAACCGATGAAGAGGCATATGCCAAGCTCAGGGCAAAACGTGCCGAACGTCGACGCAAAAAGCTGATTCGACGCGGTATTGCCGCCGGCGTCGTGGGTGCCATCGCACTCATTGCCATTGTCGCAACCCTGGTTATCAATGCGCAGCCACAGGGCGATAGCGGGCCTGCGACCGACATGGTGACCGAGGGCACGTTTAGCACAACGGTCGAAGCGAAAGGCCAGCTCAAACCCATTTCGTCCTCAGTGGTCTCCCCTTCTGTCGACGGCACGGTCGATTCGATCAACGTGCAGGCAGGCCAATCCGTAAACGAGGGCGACGTGCTTATGACCATTAAAAACGACGAGCTCGATCGCAACGTTGCCGAGGCGCAGCGTGCAGTTGCAGCCGCTCAAGAAGACCTCGCCAACGCGCAGAAAGCCGCAGCTGCCGCGCAGGCCAACCCAACGACGGACGTCGACGGAGCTTCCGCAGCGGCTGGCATCTCCGCCGCATCAGCGGACACGAACGCCGTATCGGCCGCGCAGCGCAGCCTCACATCGGCCCAGGCAAACCTCGATCAGGCGAACGCCAAGGCCGCCAGCCGTACGGTCACGGCCCCGAGCTCGGGCAGCATCGTTGAGCTCAACGCCAAGGTGGGCGCCACGGTAACAGGCGGCATGATCATGGGCGAAAGCGATACGAGCGGCGGCAAGCAGTGCATGCAGATCGCCGACCTGTCCAAGATGAAGGTGACGGTTCAGGTGGGCGAAAAGGATATCGCCAAAATTGCCGTGGGCCAAAGCGCCAACGTGACCTATCCCGCGTTTCCCGACATCGTGAGCCAGGGCACCGTCACGGCTATCGCCTCGGTGGCAAACTCCGACTCCTCCTCCGGGAGCGGCGGCAGTGTGACCTTTAACGTCGACATCCTCATCGAAGCACCTGACAGTCGCCTTAAGCCGGGTATGACTGCCGAGGTCTCGGTAGTGACCGAGAAGCTCGACGACGTGGTTATGGTGCCGACCATGGCGCTGATGACCGAAGACGGCGAGCACTATTACGTCAATCTGGCCACCGATTCGGAAGGCAAGAAGACGCGCCGCGTGAAGGTGACCGTCGTGACGCAAAACGACAACGAGGCTGTAGTCGGTAAGACGCAGGTCAAGCGCGACGACCAGGGCAACGAGATCAACCCAGACGTCCCGGTTACCAAGTTACGCGACGGCGACACCATCGTGACGGATACCGGCACAGGCATGACGGCAGACGGCGGCGACAATATGTCTGCCGACGAGGGCAAGTAATGCGTCCCGTCATCGACATCCGCAACGTGCACCGCATCTTTGAGAGCGAGGCCGGTTGCGCCCACATCCTGCACAACGTGAGCCTGGCGGTGAACCCCGGTGAGTTCGTCGCCATCACCGGCCCCTCGGGCTCGGGCAAGTCGACGCTCATGAACATCCTGGGCTGCCTGGACAAGCCGACGGCGGGTGATTATTTCCTGCAAGGGCTCAACGTCGCCGAGCTCGACGATGATGAGCTCACCGAGGTGCGAGCGCTGAGCATCGGCTTTGTCTTTCAGAGCTTTAATCTGCTGCCGCGTCTGACGGTGATCGAAAACGTCATGCTGCCGCTGTCCTACACCAATGTGCCGCGCAGCCAGCGCGAGATGCGCGCCGTACACGCGCTGCAGGCCGTCACGCTGCCCGTCGACCACTGGGACCACCGCATATCCGAGCTCTCGGGCGGCCAGATGCAGCGCGTCGCCATCGCGCGCGCCCTTGTCAACGATCCACCCATCATTTTGGCCGACGAGCCGACGGGCAACCTGGACTCCGCCACGGGAGCGCTCGTCATGGAAACCTTCCACAAGCTCCAGGAGCGCGGCAAAACCATCGTGCTTATCACACACGACCCCGGCATCGCCGCCGAGGCCGACCGTGCCGTGACCATCCGCGACGGTCGCATTCACGACGGCGCGTATATTCCGCATGCACCGCGGACCCTACGCAGCGCCGTAGATAACCTGCCCATGATTTCCGCCTCCGCCAACCCGCCGAAAGGAGTGATGGCATGAGCGCCCGCGATCTTATCCAGGAAGCCCTTCACTCGCTCGAGGCCAACAAGGGGCGCAGCCTGCTCACCATCCTGGGCATCGTCATCGGCATCGCCTCGGTCATTGCCATGACTTCGCTCATCGGCGGCATCCAAAACAGCTTGGTCAACAGCCTGGGCCTCAACGCAGCTCGCATGGTTCAGATCTATTCGTCCCAAGAACTCTCTGATTCTGACGTCCAGAAGCTTAAAAAACTGGTGCCGCAGATTGAGCAGATCGGCATCGTCGATAGCGCCTATTCCGAGTACAAGGTCGGGGATAAAAGCTATACCGTCATGGCACACGGCGTCGATAGCGACATGCTCGATGCCGTGGGCGCCAGCAAGCTCGTTGCGGGACGTGTCTATTCACAGGCAGAGTCTCAATCAGGCTCGCGCGTGGCGCTCATCAGCCGCGGCGGCGCCGATCAGCTTTACGGCAACGAACAGGATGCGCTGGGAAAAACCATCAAGGTGTCCAACGGCGAGGTGCAGATTGTAGGCGTGATTGATGGCGGCAGCGACTCCATGGGCTCGCTCACGCTGTATATGCCACGCGAAACCATCTCCGACCTGTTTGGCGACGAGAATCCTTCATTTCCCAGCGTGACGGCACTTGCCGCCGAGGGCACAGACATGGACGAGCTCTGCAAGACCATCGAGTCTAAGGTGCGCGCGATGAAGGGCATCTCGGAGGATGATGAGTACGACAGCGTATCGGCGACCTCCATGAAAAGCGCCATCGATGCACTCAACTCGTTTATGGGCGCCTTCTCGCTCATCATGGGCGCTGTCGCCAGTATCTCACTGCTTGTCGGCGGAATCGGCATTATGAATATGATGCTTACCAACGTGACTGAGCGCATCCGCGAGATCGGTATTCGCCGTGCCTTGGGCGCCAGTCGCCGCGATATCACCGCGCAGTTTTTGGCCGAGTCCTCGGCGCTGTGCGTCACCGGTGGCCTGCTGGGTGTCCTGATTGGCTATCTGCTGGCCTGGGGCCTCGCGATGTTTGCCGCAGGATCAGGGGTTCTCAACGAGCTCGGTGCCAGTGGGGAGATCACACCGAGCTTTTCAATCGCCACGGTGCTGCTGGCCTTCGGCGTCTCCGTCGGCATCGGCGTAATCTTTGGCTTCTACCCCGCTCGCCGCGCGGCAAAACTCAACCCGGTGGAGTGCCTACGCTACCAGTAAGCCACCACCAGCTACCAGTAAGCCACCACCAACAAGTTGCGGTGAATTAGGAACCGAATATGCTATCTAGCAGCAAAAACAGACACTATTTCACCGCAACTTATTGAAGGACTGTTTGCGCCAGTTCTGGGCGTCGTCCTCGAGCTATTGATGGATGACGGGCTTGTACGGGTCGAGCTTGCTCGGGACGCTCCTCCTCGCGGGCGGGAGGGCGCGCAGGCGCGGCAAGCGCCTAGCGCGCGAACTCCCGTAAGAGCGCGTCTTCCACTTCCCGAAGCGAAAGGGCCCCGCTTCCCTCGGCGGGACGGGTGACCACGATGCAGCGCGCTCCCACGTCGCGCGCGGCGGCGAGCTTCTCGGCCGTGCCGCCTACGGTTCCCGAGTCCTTAGTCACAAGCCACTGGGCGCCCACCTGCCGAAGCATCGCCTCGTTGAGCTCGCGGGTGAAGGGCCCCTGCATGCCGATGACGTGCGACGGCGAAAACCCCGCGTCGATGCACTTCGTTATAGCACCGGGCAGCGGGAGCACACGCACGAAGAAGCGCTCCGCGAAATCGGCGACGCGCGTGTAGGGAGCAAGCTCCTTGCTCCCCGTCGTGAGAAGCGCGCGACCCGGGTTCTCGGAGAGAAAGCGCGCCGCGCAGGCGATCGACGCGACCGGCACGACGCCTTTGGGCAGCGCCTCGACCGGGCGCGCAAGGCGCAGGCATCGTGCACCCACGGCGAGCGAAGCGGCCCGGATGTTGCCGCTTGCGAGCGTAGCGAAGGGGTGCGTGGCGTCGACAACGATGTACGCGCCGGAAAGCTCGCGCTCCATGTCGGCATCGTCGAGCCTGCCCGCATGCACCTCGATGCCCGGAAGCTCGCCCAAAAGCTCGCCTCCGTACTCGGTTGCCGCGTAGGCACGGGCGGGGATGCCCGCCCTGCTCGCCCATTCGCACAGAAGGCGGCCCTCGGTGGTGCCGGCGAAGATGCGCAGCGCCAGCGCGGATGCGGGGGCCGTCACTTCGGGCCGCCTGTGCGCGTGATCTGGTAGAGCAGCGCGTTCATAATGGCGGCCGCCACGGTCGAACCGCCCTTGCGACCCCTCGCGACGATGGCCGGAACGCGTCGTGCGAGTAGCTCCTCTTTCGCCTCGACCACGTTCACAAACCCGACCGGCACCCCAACGACGAGCGCGGGCGCGATCTTCCCCGCGTCCATGAGCTCGGCGAGGCGCAGAAGTGCTGTGGGAGCGTTGCCGACGGCCACGATGAGCGGACCCTCGATGCCGCAAGCTTTGTCCATGCTCGCAACGGCGCGAGTCGTGTCCGCGGCGCGCGCAGCCGCGGCGACATCAGGGTCGGCCATGAAGCACACGGCCTTGCAGCCGAGCTTCGCGAGCGCGGGCTTGCTTATGCCTGCGAGCGCCATGTTCGTGTCGGTGAGCACCGTGGCCCCTGCGCGCAGTGCGTCGAGCGCACAGTGCGCGGCGTCATGGGTGAACACGAGGGAATCGGCGTACGAGAAGTCGGCAGTGGTGTGGATGACGCGCTTCACGACGGGCTCTTCGAGCGGCGGGAACGTGCGGCCGCCGAGCTCTTCGGTGATGATCTCGAAGCTGCGCCGCTCGATGTCGTCGGGCGCCATCTCCTTGGAATCCATCTAGTACTCCACTCCTTCCCTTGCACATATCCCCTGCTCGTAGGGGTGTTTCTCGCACCGCATCTCGGTTATGTAGTCGGCCTTCTCCACGATCTTGCGGGAAGGCGCGCGCCCGGTGAGCACTACTTCGACGCCGAGCGCGGACATATCGAGTGCGCGGTCCACGAGCGCCTCGTCGACAAGCCCCTTCGAAAGCGCGTCGAGCGCCTCGTCGAGCACGAGCAGTCCCTCTTGCGCGCACTCGAGCTCGACGAGCGCGGAAGCGAGGTTCCCATCGTGCAGCTCGCACGTCGCGGCAAGTTCTTCCGACGTCATCGACCAGGTAAACTTGTCCGACGCCTTCCCCGCGAACACGGGCACGCCGAAATGCTCAGCGAGCAGGCGCACCTCCCCGCTTTCGCCGTCTTTCAGGAACTGTACGACGACGACGCGGCGGCCTGCAGCGAGCATGCGAAGGGCGAGGCCCATCGCCGCCGTGGTCTTGCCTTTGCCGTCGCCATGATACACGTGGATCATACGCCCTCCTCGATAATGCGGTAGACATACTCCATGTCGAGCGCCCCGCGCACGACGTCGGCCAGGCGGTCGAACTCACGCGCACGGTGATCGGCCGCGGACGCCGCGCCCGCGTCACCCACGACGCTCTCGGGCAGGCCGCGCATGCGCGCGAGCGAGCGCGCGAGGGCGAGCGCCACCCCCGGTTCGTCGAACAGGCCGTGGAGATAGGTTCCGAACACGTTACCGCAGGCCGCGCCTTCCGGTTTGCCGCCAATCGTGCCCGCAGGGGCGCAGGAGACGGTCGTTTCGCCGTCGTGAATCTCGTACCCGCGCGCCATCATGCCGTTCCACACCGAGAACGCGCCTTGGGCGCCCGTGATGCGCAGCTCCGACTGGGCGAGGCGCTTTTTCTCCTTGAAAACCGTACTTGCAGGGATGAGCCCGAGCCCGCGCGCGGTACCAGCGCCTTCCCTGCCGTGCGGGTCGGAAAGCTCGTCTCCCAAAAGCTGGTAGCCTCCGCATATGCCGAGCACCGGCGTGCCCGCGCCCGAAAGCGCGCGTACACAGGCTCCGATGCCGCTAGCCGCAAGCCAACGCGCGTCGTCGAGCGTAGTCTTCGAGCCGGGAAGCACCACCAGGTCGGGTCGGCCCAGATCGGTCGTCGAGGAAACGTAGCGCACGCCCACGCCGGGCACGCGCGAAAGCGGGTCGAAGTCGGTGAAGTTCGACAGATGCGGAAGACGCACGACGGCGACGTCGATGACGCCGCGCGCCTCGCGGGCAGATAGGCGCGGCGCGAGCGAGTCCTCGTCGTCCAGGTCGAGCGTAAGATACGGCACGACACCCACGACGGGAACTCCGCACATCTTCTCGAGCGGGGCCAAACCCGGGCGCAGGATTTCCACATCGCCGCGGAACTTGTTCACCACAAGCCCCCGCAAAAACGCGCGGTCATCGGGCGCAAGGAGCGCGACCGTGCCGTAGAGCTGGGCAAATACCCCGCCTGGGTCGATGTCGCCCGCAAGCAGCACGGGGGAGGACACGGCGCGCGCGAGCCCCATGTTGACGATGTCGTTTTCGGCAAGGTTGATTTCGGCGGGGCTGCCGGCGCCCTCGATGACGATGACGTCGTTTTCCTCCGCGAGCGAATCGAACGCCTCTAAAATCTGCGGCATGAGCGCCTTCTTTCGCGCGAAGTAGTCCCTCGCAGCGAAGGCTCCCTGCGCCTTGCCGGCCACGATGAGCTGGCTTCGGTGGCCGCTTTCGGGCTTGAGCAGGATGGGGTTCATGCGCACGTCGGGCGCGATGCCGCACGCCTCGGCCTGCATGATCTGGGCGCGCCCCATCTCGAGCCCGTCGGCCGTGACACCGCTGTTGAGTGCCATGTTCTGGCTCTTGAAGGGAGTCACGCGCAGGCCGTCCTGCGAAAGCACGCGGCACAGCCCCGCCGCAAGCAGGCTCTTCCCCGCGTTCGACATGGTGCCCTGGATCATGATGGGCTTCGCCCTACCCACGGGTATCGACCTCCTTCGCCGAGCCTCGGCCATCCGCGCCCGCCATAGCGCCGCTGAAAGAAGCGCCGCCCCGTTCGTCGGGTTCGCCTTCGCCCGATGCACCTTCCGCCCGAAGCACGCGGCTGAACGCCATCGCAAGCCGGGCATTCTCCTTGCGCGTGCGCACCGCGACGCGGCACCAGAAACGGGACAGTACCGAAAACGAGTCGCACGTGCGGACCAAAACCCCCTGTTTATACAGGCGCTCGGGGATGTCTTTCGCCGGCGTGCGGACTAAAAGGAAGTTCGCATCCGACGGCACGACGGAAAGCCCGAGCGAGGAGAGCTCGTGGGAAAGCCACGCTCGCTCGCCCGCCAATACATCGCGCGTGCGCGAGACGTATTCAATGTCTTCCAGGGCGGCGATACCCGCGGCCTCGGCGACCGAAGAGACGGGCCACGCCTGCCCCGCCCGGCGAATCCCCTCGATGAGTTGGGCGTTTCCGCTGATCAGATATCCCAACCGCAACCCCGCCATTCCGTAGAGCTTGGTGAACGCGGAGAGCACGGCCACATGGCGCGAACACGCGGCGCGTGCGGCCACGCTCCTTTCGCGGGCGTCGGGCGCAAATCCGAGGAAGCACTCGTCCACGACGAGCAGCGCGCCCACCTGCTCGCAGCGGCAAGCCGCGGCCTCGATCACGCTGGGGTCGACGAGGCGCCCCGTCGGGTTGTTCGGATTGCAGAGGTACGCCACGTCTCCCGGCCCCTCGATCGCGCGGGCGAAGGAGGCGGGCACGTCGAAGTCGTCCGCTTCGGAGAGCGGGAACTCCTGCACGCATGCGCCGTAGTACGATGCCGCCTCCGCATATTCAGAGAACGTCGGCGCGCACACGACGATGCGTTTCGGGCGCACCGCCGCGGCGAGCCGCCAGATGATGTCGGACGCGCCCGCGCCGCAGACAATAGTATCTTCGTGAATGCCCTGGTCGCGCGCTAGCGCGCGAACGAGGGCGAGACTTTCCCTATCGGGGTAGGCGTCGATTCGAGAAAGCGCCTTGCAAGCTGCGGCGACGGCGCGCGGCGAGGGGCCTGCCGGATTCACGTTCACCGAGAAGTCAATGAGGTCGGAGGCGCCCCTATCGCAAGCGATGCCGAGCGATTGCGCGCTGCCCCCATGCGTACGGGCGCGCAGGATTCCCCCGGCAGCCCGGGGCGCGGCGTGGTCTTCCCTCATGCCATCGCCCCCACGGCGAGCACGACCGCCGCGCGCGCGGCGCCGAAGACGACGAGCGCGCATACGGACGCAGCGAGCATGAGCCTTGTCGCCCGGGCGATGTCGCCCCACTCGATTTCGCGGGACGCGTCTCCTATCGTCGGTTTCTCAACGAGCTTGCCGAAATACACCGCGGGTCCCGCCAGGCGCAGCCCGAGCGCGCCCGCGCACGCTGACTCGGTCTGCGCCGCGTTCGGGCTCGCATGGCGACGCCTGTCGCGGCGCCAGATGCGCGCCGCCCCGCGCGCGTCGAGCCCGACGATCGGGCACACGACGATCATGAGCAGAGCCGATAAGCGCGAGGGAATCCAGTTCAGCGCATCGTCGAGGCGCGCCGAGGCGCAGCCGAAGTCGATGTAGCACTCGTTTTTGTAGCCCACCATGCTGTCGAGCGTGTTCACCGCCTTGTACGCCATGCCCAAGGGCGCACCCCCGATCATAAGGTAGAAAAGCGGCGCGATGACGCCGTCGCTCGCGTTCTCCGCCACCGTTTCCACAGCGGCGCGCGCGACGCCCTGCTCGTCGAGAACAGACGTGTCGCGTCCCACGATGAGCCCGACGGCTTCGCGCGCCTCGACAAGTCCGCCCTTCGAGAACGCGCGGGCCACGGCCAGGCTCTGGCGGCGCAGCTCGCATGCCGCGAGAATCTGATAGCTCGCCCATGCCTCGGCCACGAAGCGCAAGCCGGAGTGAACCATGCCGCAAAGATGCAGGATTCCCCAGGTCAAAAGCCCACACGCAAGCGGAAGCGCCACGGCAAGCACAAGCCCTGCGGCGCGCGTGCCCGCGGACGTTTGCGGGAATGCGCCCCGCAGGCGGCCTTCGGCCCACGTGATCGCGCGCCCCATGGCGACGACGGGATGGGGAAGCCAGCGCGGGTCGCCGAAGGCAAGGTCGGCCGCGAACCCGGCGGCGACGGCAAGAATCGTCATCACCGGGCATCGCCCCCCGAAGCGGGGCGAACGTCGCGAAGGCAGCGCCCATCCCAAGTGGCGGCCCATGCGCCGCCCGGCTCGGTATGCACGTCGAAGTATCCCATTTTCGGGACAGCTAGCTCGGAGAGCAGCGCTTTCACGGTACCCGCGTGAACGACGAAGACGGCGCGCCCACTCCCCTGGGCGCGCTCCGATTCGCACGCCTCCCGAAACGCCGCGATGACGCGGCGGGTGAAATCGCTCTTGCCCTCGCCATGCGGGCAGCGCGTCTCGCACCAGGAGTCTACCCAGGCGCGATAGCGCGCATCCTCTTTAAGCTCGGCGGCGCTTCGCCCCTCGAAGTCGCCGAAATCCATCTCGCGCAGACCGGGGCACGCCATAAGCTCCGCGTTCGGGAAGAGGATGCGCGCCGTCTGGTCGGTGCGGGCCATGCCGCTCGTGATAACACGGAACACGTCACGATCGCACGCGAGGTCGCGCAAAGCGCGCTCGCCCGCACTCGACAGGGGCTCGTCGGTGCCCGCCCCGCTGTAGCGATGGTCTTCCGTGCCCGCCGTGGCACCATGGCGCACGAAGACGACTTCCAAAGGCGCACCCGCGCCCTGCGTCCCTCGAGGTGCATCGGCAAGGTTTCCTTTGATGACCTGGGGAATCCCGCACGTCATGCGCACGACGACGTCGGCGCGCGCAGCGAGCGCGCATCCCAGGCGCCCCGCGCGCTCGCGCCATTGGGCGTCTTCCGCACTCATGGGGACGACCCCCGAGCCGACCAAGGGCAGAATCACTGCGTCGAAGCCGATCAGCCGCTCGAGCGCCCGGTCAGCGTCGAGCGCGCGTACGAGTTCCTCAGCACGGTATGCGACGCGGCCGGCAAAAGCCGCGGGCACGCCGCCCTCCGCAAGCTGCGCCGCATCGACGAAATCGTCCGCCGCGAACCCGAGTTTTTCGCGCACGAAGGTCCTCTTCCCCGAATGCGCGCCACCTACCACGAGCATCATAGGAGCATGCCCCCCACCACCAGCATGGCAAGCATCGCGAGCTCGGCCCATTGCAGAAACCATCCGGCCAAATCCCCCGTCACCCCGCCGAAGCGGGACAGGGCAACATGGCGGTACCACGCGAGCACCAAAAGCCCCGCCACCGCCATAAAGGCGCCGACGGCCTGAGCGCACGCGACCATCCCTGCAGCCGAAGCCGCAGCGAAAGCGCAAAGCGGCACGACGATCGCCGCGCGCTTCTTCGCAGGCGAGAGCCCCGCGGCCATGCCGTCCGCCCGCGCGGCAGGCCAGCATTCAACGGCGAGTCCCGAAAGCGCGCGGGAGAACACGAGCGAGCACAGAAGCGCGAGGAACGCCCCCGCCGTAAGCGGCAGCGCGGTGAACAGGGAAAACTGCAGAATAAGGTACACAACAACACCGATGACCCCGAAGGCGCCCGCCCGCGGATCGTGCATGATCTCGAGCTTTCGCTCGCGCGGGGCCCAACTTGCAAGCGCATCGGAGGTGTCGCAGAGCCCGTCTAGGTGGATGCCTCCCGTCACCGCCACAGGCAGCGCCACGAGCACGGCCGCGACGATGGTCGCGGGCACGCCGAGCAGGTTCGCAACGTGTCCCCACGCCGTCATGAGGAACCCTTCCGCAAGGCCCACCAGGGGAAACGCGGCAAGCGCATGGGTTGACCCGAAATCGGTCCAGGCCGATTTCGGGACGGGGATGCGCGAGAACGTTCCGAACGCCGCGCCGATTGCCTCTGCTATCTTCACCTTGTAGGTCCTTCACCTTTCATCCACACGGGAATCCCGCATACCACCTCGACTGCGCGGTCGGCCAGCGCCGCCACGCCCGCGTTCACGCGCGCGAGCGCGCGCCTCCATGCCTCGGTCCCCTCATCGTAGCGCATCTCATCGGCGAACACGTCGACGGTGACCACCACCGTATACGCAGCGGCCTGAGCGAGCCGTTCGATGCCTCCGAGCACCTCGCGCGCCACAGCGTCAGGGTCACGCGGGGACAAGCCGCCTTCCGCGAAAAGCTCGTTCGCAACCAGGTTGCCCACGTCTTCCAAAAGAAGCGTGCAGCCGCGCGGAAGCTCGGGCACTGCGGTGCCCACGTCACGCGTGCGCTCGAGGGTGGAAAACCCCTTGCCCTCGCGCAGCGCCCGATGGCGCGCGATGCGGCGGGTGCCCTCTTCCCCGAAGGGCTCCATCGTTGCCAGGTACACGCGGGGGCCGTCGTGCCCGAGGCACAGAGACTCGGCGTAGGCGCTCTTGCCGCTCGCGGCGGCGCCGATAACGAGCGTCACCGTCATTTCACGGCCTCGAAATGCTCGTAAGCAGCCATGCCAGTCGCCGTGAACGTCTTCCCATCCCGGTATACGCGCAGCGCCGAATCCAGAAGGGGCAGATACGCCATGGCGCCCGCGCCCTCGCCCAAGTGCATGCCTGCGTCGAGGGGTGCCTTTATGCCGAGCTCGAGAAGGAGCTCCTGGCTTGCGGGTTCGCTTGATGCGTGGGTGCCCACGAGGTAGCCCAAGGCGTTGGGGCACAGGCGCGCCGCGCACAGAGCCGCCGTGCAGGATATGACCCCGTCGAGGAGCGCCGGCGCCTTCGAGGCCGCGGCCCCCAGGTAGAAGCCGCAAATCGCCGCGATGTCGAAGCCGCCCACCTTCGAGAGCACGTCGATCGGGTCGGCGGGATCGGGCGAGTTCGCGTCGATAGCGCGCTCGACCACGTCGCGCTTGCGCGCGAGCGAGGCGTCCGAGAGCCCCGCGCCGCGCCCGACGAGGCTCCGCGCGTCCGCCCGGATGAGCACTGCGGCCACCGCCGCCGAGGTGGTCGTGTTGCCGATGCCCATCTCGCCCGCGGCGAGAAGGCGCACGCCGGCGCGGGCAAGCCCGCACGCGACGGCGATTCCGACCTCGATCGCGCGCACGGCCCCATCTCGAGACATAGCGGGGCCGTGCGCGATGTTGCCGCTCCCCCGCCGCACGTTCGCGCGCACCATGCGCGCGTCTTCTATGCCCCGGGCCATACCCACGTCGACGGGCACGACCTCGGCACCCGCGAACGCCGCCATGCGGCAGGCGCTCGTGGCCCCCTCGCACATGTTGCGCGCGACGGCTCGCGTCACGTCTTGCCCGCTTTGCGACACGCCTTCGGCAACGATCCCGTTGTCGGAGAAGAATACCGCGAGCGCACGGGGAAACTCGGCCACCTCGGCGCTCCCCTGAGCTGCGGCGATACACGCGACGGCGTCTTCAAAGTCGCCCAATCCCCCCAAGGGGTGCGCGATGGAGTCCCACGCGGCGTACGCGGCGGCACGGGCGCATTCGTCTGCGGGCGCGATCCGGGAAAGCGCGGCTTCGAGCACGGCGCCCGGCGCCGACGAGAACGCGCGCTCGACTTCCTCGCGGATGCAGGCAAGCGCGGTTTCGGTTGCTTCAGCCATGCCGCCTCCTCTCTGTGAACGACGCTGCGGCAGACGCGAACGCGCGCGCAACGTCGGGGTTCGCAGGATAGTACACATGCGGGAAGCCCGCCACCAGGGACGGGGTGGTCGTCATGCACGGCCAGCCCTTGTCGCGCCGGGGCTTCTGCGCCCAAAAGTCGCCGCCCGGGCAGGTGGACTGCCAGTAGTGGAACTCGTGCGCGCGGATGCGTGTGCCGCGCGGCCCGTAGAGCCCGTCGCGTTGGGAAGTGAGCTCCACGTACCCGAAATGGGACAGCCTTCCCCCGTTCTCGCTTGCGCCCTCAAGGGCGCCCGCAACAGGCCAGCGCCACCCCTCGCTATCGGCGATTTCGCGCTGCAGGTACAGAAACCCACCGCATTCGGCGACCGTCGGCATGCCGGATTCCACCGCGCGCCGCACCGCCCCGCGCATCGACACGTTCTCGGAGAGCTGCCGCGCATGGAGCTCCGGGTAGCCGCCCCCCAGATAGAGGGCGCTTGTCCCCCGGGGCAACTCGCCATCACACAGGGGGCTGAAAAAGGCCAGCTCGCAACCCAGGTCCTCGAGCGCGCGCAGATTCTCCTCGTAGTAGAACGAGAACGCCTCGTCACGCGCGACGGCGACGATGGGCCGCGCTCCCGCGATCGGCTCCAACCGGTAAGGTTCCTCGCGGATATCGGGTGCCGTCGCCGCTATTTCGAGCAAGCGATCGACGTCGATGCTCTTTTCCACCAGCTCGGCCATCTTGTCGATGCGCGCGGAGAGCTGCTCGACCTCGTCGGCGGTCACAAGCCCCAGATGCCGGCTTTCGAGCGAGAACGCCTCGTCGGCGGGGATATTCCCCAAAACCGCGACGCCCGTGTGCTTCTCGATCGCAGGCGCCGCGTAGGCGCAGGCAGCGGCGCTCGTCTTGTTCAGCACGACGCCGCGCACGTTCGCACAAGGCAGGAACTCGGCGATGCCGCGGATTACAGCGGCGAGCGATAAAGACGCCCCGCGCCCGTTCACCACTAAAACGACCGGCGTTTCCGTGTTGCGCGCAACCTGGTAGCTGCTCGCGTCGGCCACGCCGGGCGCCATGCCGTCGTAGAAGCCCATAACCCCCTCGAGCACCGCGACATCCGCGCCCGCGGCGCCGCGTGCGAGCAGGGCGCGCAGCGTCGGGGCGTCGGTGAAGAAGCCGTCTAAATTGCCCGAGCGCGCACCCACGACGCGGCGATGAAAGAGCGGGTCAATGTAGTCGGGGCCGCATTTGAAGGCCGCGCATGCAATGCCGCGGTGCGCGAGCGCGCGCAGGAGCGCGCACGTTACGACCGTCTTGCCGCTCCCGCTCGAGGGCGCAGCGACCATGAAGCGCGGGATGGACGTGCTCACCGGGCGCCGCCTTCCCCACCTGCGGCGCTGCAGTTAGCAAGCGAGACCACCTCAACGGATGGGTTCCCCTCGACAGAGAGGTCCTCCCCGACAGGCGACTCAGCAAGCGCGCCGACTTCGGCAAGCTCCTCGGCATCCGCGCCCGCACCACGCGCGCTGACGAGGAACACGGGGTTTTGCGCCTTCATAAGATGGTGCGAGCCTACAGCCTCGGCACGGGCGGCCGACACCTGGCACGCCTCGAACCCCTTAAAGCGCGAACCCGAGAGGAGCGCGCACGCCTCGGTGAGCGTCTCAACGGTGACGCATGGCACGCACAGGCGAACCTGCGAGTTCTTCTCGAGCGCCGCCTCCACGATGGAGGGAAGCTCGCCCACGCTCCCGCCGACGAACACGGCGTCGGGGACGGGCAGTTTCGCGAGCGCTTCGGGGGCGACACCGGGGACAGCATGCACGTTGCCGCACCCGAATGCATCCGCGTTCTCTCGGATGAGCCGCACGCCGGCCGCGTTGCGCTCGACCGCCCATACCGACCCCGCTCGCGCGACGAGCGCCGCCTCGATCGACACGCTCCCCGTGCCGGCGCCGACGTCCCACACGGTGTCGGTTGCGGTAAGGCGCAGCTTTGCGAGCGCGACGGCGCGCACCTCCAGCTTGGTCATGGGAACGTCGCCGCGGATGAAGAGCTCGTCGGGAATGCCCGAGGAAGCGTACGGCCAGCGGGAGCTCGCGGCGCCGCCTGCGAACTCGATAAGCATCACGTTCAAGTCGTCGAACGTCTGACCTGCAATTTCACTTGCGGTCGCGCAGGTGATGCGCTCGTCGGGGTACGACAGGCGCTCGGCCACCGTCACGCGCGCGTCCCCGAAGCCCGCCTGCACAAGCTCGCCCGAAAGCCGCGAGGGGTCTTCCCCGCCCGACGTGACGAGAAAGAGCTCACCTGCGCGCTCGGCCTCGGCCACGATGTCGCACGCCACGCCGTGAGCGCTCGCGAAGCGCCAATCCTGCCATGGACGCGCGAGGCGCGCGGCGAGATACGACGCTGAGCTTATGCCGGGAATGATGCGCACGTCCACCTGCGCGCCGCCGGAGAGCGCCTCCACCAGGCGGCGCGCGCCGCTGAACAGCCCCACATCGCCCGTCATCACGACCACGGCGCGCTGCCACGACGCCGCATCGGTGAGCGCGGCGACGATGTCCGCCGTCTTCACGAGCTCGCATCTCACCACGTCGGGCGGCACGTCGATGCCGACAAGCGCGCGATGAGCGCCGATGACCACGTCGGCGATGTCGATCGCGTCGAGCGCCGCGCGCGAGAGCAAGTCGGGGTTTCCGGGACCCGCCCCGATGATCGTTACCTTTCGCATGGAATCTCCCGATACCCGCGCGGCGTGACCATACGGCCGCCTACGCGCTTCGTGCCCGCGTTGCCGACGAACACGGTGGTGAACATGTCAGCATCGAGCTCCCCCAGCTCGGAGAGCCTGCACATGCCCGACTGCTGCCCCTCGCGCCCGATGTTGCGTACCCAGCCGCAGAGCGTGTCGGGGGCCTTCCATTCGAGCATAATCTTCGCCGCGCGCGAGAGCCTGTCGGCGCGCTTTCTGCTGCGTGGGTTGTACAAACAGATGCAGAAGTCGGCGCTCGCCACGGCGGCGAGTCTGCGCTCGATGACCTCCCACGGCGTGAGCAAGTCGGAGAGCGACACGACCGCGAAGTCGTGGGCAAGCGGGGCGCCGAGCACCGCCGACCCGCTCTGAGCCGCGGTGGCCCCGGCGATAACTTCCACGTCTACATCGGGGTAGTCCTCCGCAAGCTCCAGCACGGGGCTCGCCATGCCGTACACGCCCGCGTCACCGCTGCACACGAGTGCCACGGCTTCTCCGCTCTGCGCGCGCGAAAGCGCCAGGCGGCACCGTTCGACCTCGTGCATCATCGGCGTCGCGAGATGCGCCGCGTCGGGCACGGCGGCGAGCGCGAGCTCCACGTATTTCGTGTACCCCACAACGATGTCGGCCGCCTCGAGCGCGCGCCGAGCCGCAATCGTCATGCCGTCGGGGCCGCCCGGGCCGATCCCCACCACGAAGAGCTTTCCCATCACCGCTCCTTAAACGAAAGTTTGATAGTTACCTTGGAAAACGCGACGGTCACGCCGCCGTGAGCGAGCTTCGGGAAGATAAGTTTGCCCCCGTCCGCGAGCGCCGCACGCTCGCACACGTTGTCGACCCCCACCGTCGCGCGCACGAAATCAGATGGCGAAACGCTGCCTTCGACCTGCGACAACTCCTCTGCGGAATACGTCGCGAGCGGGATATTCCGCGCGCGGCAGAAAGCGAGCAGACCCTCCTCGTGCGCCTTCACGTCGATCGTCGCCGCCTCGCGCACGGCCGAAGGCGAGATATCCGCCTGCCCGCACGCGAGAAAAAACGCCTCCTCAATCGCTTCGGCGCACGCACCGCGACGGCACCCTATACCCGCAACGATGCAGGGCACGACAAGGCGAAGTGGCTCGGGCGCAGGCGCCTGCCCCCGCACGCCCGCCGGCTTCCCCGTCTCAGCGGCGGGCACAACCTTGCCCGTTGTCTCCGCCGCGCGAACGGACGCACCTGCATTCGCGCCAGCAAACGGCGAAACGACGATATCGGCCCGAGCGCGGTCGGACGCAATGTCAACCCCCTCAGGCGGCTGTCCCGAAATCGGCATGTCGGAATAGAGCGTCACGCGCCCGCCCGAAAGCAGCCGCGCCGACACTCGCTTGATGGCCTCGGGATTCGAAACGGCGAGCCCCGCACGGCGCGCCCACGTATCTACCGCCCACACGCCGCGGACGTCGGTCGCCGTGGTGATGACGGGGATGGCGCCTACCGCGCGTGCCACAGTTTGCGCAAGCTCGTTCGCACCACCCAAATGCCCCGACAAAAGCGGGACGGCAAAGCGCCCCGCCTCGTCGATCGCCACAACCGCGGGATCGTTTGTCTTCGAGGCGACATGCGGCGCGATCGCCCGCACGGCGATGCCCGCCGCGCCCACGAACAGAAGCGCGTCCGACGCTTCCCACGCGTGCGCCGTCCATGCGCGCAGGTCGGCCTTCCCCTCGCCGAATCCGCGCGAAACGGAAACGTCCCAGCCAGGGTCATCTTCACCTGTCTGCGCGCAATCGGAAAGCGCGCGTGCGGTGCGCTCAGCCAACGCATACCCCCTCTCAGTGAACGCTATGCAGGAAACCCTCATCTAGCGCACCACCATCGTCGAGAAGTAGCTACCCCGATCGGGCACATCGTCGAGCGAGCGGTACACGCGCTCGCCCGGAAGCCCACAATCCTCTACGAGCTCGGCACCGTCGAAGGCGCCCTCCTCGCGAAGGATGCGCTTCGTGTCCGCAAGCGAGCGGCGCGCCTTCATGACCACCTTCGTCCCCGGCCAGCCGATTGCGCGGCGCACGTCGTCGTAGCCGCCGGGCACGATGTGCAGAGGCGACGACATCTCGGGCGTGAGGTCGCGCTCGAGCGCCGCGGCGACCGCGCAGAAGCTCGGCACGCCGGGAATGGCGCGCGCCTCGAACCCGTGGGCGCGCACGTCGGGCGCTATGCGCTGGAAGGTGGCGTAGATGCTCGGGTCCCCCAGGTTCAGCAGCGCGACGTCGCGGGCCGCATCCAGGTGCGCGACAAGCTCGCGAACAAGCGAGGCATGCTCGGCCGCGCGGCGCTCGAGATCGCGCGTCATCGAGAATCGCACGGGGATCACCGTCTTGCCTGTAAAGTCGACGGCGCCGCGCACGATGTCGAGCGCGACCATGGCCCCGTCCGCCGTCTGCGGTGCGGCGATGACCGGACACGATTCGATTGTGCGGACGGCCTTGATCGTGAGAAGCTCGGGGTCGCCAGGCCCCGTACCCACCCCGTGCAGCACGCCTTTACTCATACGTCGCCCCCAATTCCCCGATGACTGCATCGGCGCCCGACGTGCGGAAAAGCTCGCGGCGCTCGGCGTCGAACACGACCGCGGCGATGTCGCATGCGCCCGCCGCGCGGCGGCGCAACCTGTCCTCGATTGCCGCGGCGAGCGAGGCGCGCGCAGCGTCCCCCACGCCGGCGGCCTCGATTACCTCGAGCGCCGCCGTGGTCGTGACCGACGACATGATCTCGCGCACGGTCTTCGCGCCCGCGCCGACCAAGGCCGCGTGGGCGGCCAGAATCTCCGCGCGGCAGTCGGCGGTACGCGAATGGGTGTCCATGATGCCGCCAGCGACCTTCACCAGCTTGCCGATGTGTCCCACAAGAAGGACATTGGTGAATCCCTCGCGAACGCAGCAATCAATCGCATCGCCCACAAAGTTGGAGATGAAGACCACCGGCGCACCGTTTAGGTGGAAATGCCCCGAGATGAACTGCCCGCCGTAGTTGCCGGGCGTGAGCACGACTCCGCGCCGCCCCATAGCCGCATGCTGCCGGATCTCGAGCTCGATGCTGTCGCGCAAGGCAGCGAGGCTGCGCGGCTCGACGATGCCCGTCGTGCCCAGGATGGAGATGCCGCCCTCTATCCCCAGGTGCGGGTTGAAGGTCTTTTCGGCAAGGGAAACGCCCTCGGGTACCGAAATCGTCACAGCAATATTTCCAGAAAAGCCGTGCGCGGCGCACACCTCGCGCACCGCCGAAGTGATCATCGCGCGCGGCGTCGCGTTGATGGCGGCCGCCCCAACCGGCTGCTCGAGCCCGGGCAACGTCACGCGCCCCACGCCCACGCCGCCATCGACGGAAACTTCCGATTCGCGCGCGGGCACGTCCTTGCCGCCCGCAGCACCCGTGCCCGACCCCGCATGTTCCACGCGCGCGTACACAAGCACGCCGTCGGTCACATCGGCATCGTCGCCTGCGTCCTTTCGCACGGCGCACTGGGCGCACCCCTCGCCGATGCATGCGTCGATCACGTTCGCCTCGACGGGCAGCCCGCCGGGGGTGACGATCGACACGAGGCCGACAGGCTTTCGTGACAAGAGCATCTCGCAGGCTGCCTTCGCCGCGAGCGCGGCGCAGCTCCCCGTGGTGTAGCCGCAGCGCAGGCGGGTCGTCCCGGTATATATGTAATGCTCGAAGGCCACGCTAGCTGCTCGCCTTCCGATACCCCGTGGCAAACGAAGGGTCGTAAAGCTTGCTGCGCTCGTACGACTCCGTTTGCGCGCCGTTGTGCGAAAGCCCGCCGCGAGCTCCGAGCACGCGGCCCACCACCACGAGCGCCGTGCGGTCGATGCCCTCTCGCGCGCCCGCGTCGGCGAGCGTGCCCACTGTGCATCGCACCACGCGCTCCTCAGGCCAGGTCGCCTTGTACACGAGCGCGGCCGGCTCGTCGGAGCTGCGGCCCGCGGCCAAAAGCTCGGCGGAAAGCTCGGCGAGCATACCCGAGCTCAGGAAGATGACCATAGTCGAGCCACTTTCCGCCATGGTGCGCATGCCCTCGCCCGCGGGCATGGGGGTACGTCCGGAAAGCCGCGTGATCACGACCGACTGGCTGATTCCCGGCAGCGTGTATTCCTGGCGAAGCGCCGCCGCGGCACCGCAAAAGCTCGACACGCCGGGCACCACCTCGTAGTCCACGCCGCGCGCGTCGAGCGCGTCCATCTGCTCCTGGATGGCGCCGTACAGGCACGGGTCGCCCGTGTGCAGGCGCACCACTTCCTCGCCCCGCGCATCTGCCGCGCACATCACGTCGAGCACTTCCTCCAAGGTCATGTGCGCGCTGTCGTAGACGATGCAGGATTCCTTGCACTCAGCGAGCAGCTCGGGGTTCACAAGGCTTCCCGCCCAAACGACCACGTCGGCTGCGCGCAGAAGGCGCGCCCCGCGCAGCGTGATAAGGTCGGCGGCGCCCGAGCCTGCGCCAACGATATGAATCATCCGAGCCTTCCCTTCCCGTTTCTCATCGCAACCGTTTACGCCGCCATTCGCGCAGCGGGCAAAACACGGCGCCTGCGGCGGCAATCGGCGCAAATACGCAGGCAGGAGGCGCAATGCCGCCCGCCCTGGCTTTGACACGTTCACAAGTGCCCACTATCATAGTAAAAGTTTCGGCAACGAGCATATGACAATCGGATAAAAGGAAATGACCGGCGCGGCGCCTGCACAGCCCGTGCTGGCTTGCGGAGGGAACCAGGTGGGAATCCTGGGCAAGGGACATTACTGTATAGGACGCGCGGGCGAACCGCCTCGCGCCCCAAGCCAGACTGCTTCGCCTTTTCCTCACGGCATCGCCGTGGCGTTAGCTCCTTGTGAACCCCGAGGGGTGCGCTTTTCTTTCGCTTGTGCCGACAAGCAACTGTCGCCGGGGGACCGGCAAACCGAGGAAAGGAAAAACCATGTCCGACCAGATGTCACGCCGCGGCTTCATGGGCGCCGCAGCAACCGGAGCCGTCGCGCTCGCCGGATTCGCGCTCGCGGGCTGCTCCAACACCTCCGCGAGTTCCGAGAAATCGAGTGAAAAGGAGAAGGCCGTGAAGCCGGTCATCCTCGTCACGAGCTTCGGCACGAGCTACAACGACTCGCGCCACATCACCATCGGCGCCATCGAAGACGCTATCCGCGAGAAGTACTGGCAGGACTACGACATCCGCCGCGCCTTCACCGCGCAGATCATCATCGACAAGCTGAAGAAGCGCGACGGCATCACGATTGACAACATGACCGAGGCGCTCGACCGCTGTGTGGAAGACGGCGTGAAGGAAATCGTCGTGCAGCCGACGCATCTCATGGCTGGCCTGGAATACGCCGACGTGAAAGACGAGCTCGACAAGTACGCCGACAAGTTCGACAAGATCTCGCTCGGCGACCCGCTGCTCACCTCCGACGACGACTACAAGAAGGTGGCCGCAGCCATTAAGGAGAACATGGCGTCCTTCGACGACGGCAAGACGGCGCTGTGCCTCATGGGCCACGGCACCGAAGCCGATTCCAACGCCGACTATGCCAAGATGCAGGAAGTGTTCAAGAACGAGGGCTTGACGCAGTTCTTCGTCGGCACTGTCGAGGCTGAACCGACCTGCGAGGATGTTATCGCCGCCGCGAGCGCCGCAGGGTACAAGAAGGCCGTGCTCGCGCCGTTCATGGTGGTCGCGGGCGACCACGCGAACAACGACATGGCAGACGAGACCGACCCCGACAGCTGGGCTGCGAAGTTCGTGGCCGCCGGCTTCGAAGTGACGTGCCTGCTCCAGGGTCTGGGACAGAACGCCGCGGTCGATGACATCTACGTCTCGCACGTGGACGACGCCATCGCCAAGCTGTAAACTCGCCGCGCACGGGGGCGCCGGTCGCGTCCCCGTGCAACGGGCATGCGCCTTCCCCGACTGACGGCGCATGCCCGTTGCATTCGCATCCCGCCCGCCCACCGCACGGCGCGGGCGGTCGAAGCGATTGAAAGGAACCACTCCATGTTGAAGAAAACCCTCGCCTTCGCCTTGTCGGCGGCGCTTTTCGCGTTCTCGCTCGCCGGCTGCGGCGGAAATACAATCGACAGCGCAAAGGCAAGCGATGCCGATTCCCAGGAAAAGACCGAACAGGCGGCCGATGCGCCCGAGGGCGCAAGCGCTGCCCCCATCACCGCCGACAAGGTGGCCGACGGCACCTATCCGATCACCGTAGATTCCAGCTCGAACATGTTCAGGATTGTGGACGCCCAGCTCATCGTGGAAAACGGCTCCATGCACTGCGTGATGACACTTTCCGGCACGGGCTACGGCAAGCTCTTCATGGGCACGGGCGACGAGGCTGCCGCCGCGAGCGAGGCCGACTTCATCCCCTATGTGGAAAACGCGGAAGGCAAGTACACCTACGACGTACCCGTTGAAGCGCTCGACGAGGACACCGCCTGCGCCGCGTGGAGCATTAGAAAAGGGCAGTGGTACGACCGCACGCTCGTGTTCGAATCCGCCGGCGTCGATCTGCGCGCCGACGCGCTGAAGTAACGCCATGCGGTCGATTCTTCCCAAGAAGGAAAGCAGGAAGCGCCGCAGCATCGCGGCGCGCGCGATCACCTGCGTTCTCGTCGCCCTGCTCGCGCTTCCCTTCGCGGGGTGCAGTGCGAGCCCGAACGCGACCGGTGGCACGGCGGGCTCTCAGGAATACACTGTGAGCGTCTCGCTTTCCGGCGGGTCAGGGCGCGCAAGCATCGCCTCACCCACCACAATTGTGAAGGATGGCGACACCTACACCGCGACCATCACCTGGTCGAGTTCGAACTACGACAAAATGACCGTCGACGGCGTGGACTACGCGCCTGTAAACGACGGCGGCAACTCCACATTCGAGATACCCGTCACGCTCGACGAGGACATCGCCGTGTCGGCCGAGACCGTCGCCATGTCGACGCCGCACACCATCGACTACACGCTCTACTTCGACTCATCCACCATGAAGGAGAAATCGGGCGACGATGCAAGCGGCGGTTCCCCTGCGGTAACGGCTTCAAGCGCCGCGGCCGACTTCCACAACGCCGATTTGGGCTGCGGCTGGGAGCCGACGGGGGCGCTTCAGCTTGAATACGCCAAGCACTTCACTGTCGACGAGTACGAAGGCGGCCTGCGGCTTATCTGCGTTTCGAACGGGGAGCGCTTCCTCGTGGTGCCGCAAGATGCGAAGGTACCTGATGGGTTGAGCTCCGACATCGCGGTCATAAGGCGCCCCGCCGACAAGGTGTACCTCGTGTCGTCGGCAACGATGTGCCTGGTCGACGCGCTCGATGCGAACGACAATATCTTAATGTCGGGCACGAAGGCCGACGATTGCTCGGTCGCGCGCTTCAAAAGCGCGCTCGAAAGTGGGGCGATCGCCTACGGCGGCAAGTACAGCGCGCCCGACTACGAGCGAATATCGGCCTCGGGCTGCACGCTCGCCATCGAGAACACCATGATCAACCACACGCCCGATGTGAAGGAAAAGCTGCAGAAGCTCGGGCTCGTCGTGCTCACCGAACAGTCGTCGAGCGAGCCCGAAGCACTCGGGCGCGTCGAGTGGATTAAGCTTTTCGGCGTCCTGTTCGACAAGGAAGACGAGGCCGCGCACCTGTTCAACGAGCAGAAGGCCCGCGTCGAGCAAACGTCGGGGCTCGCGTCGTCAGGTAAAACCGTGGCGTATTTCTACATTAACTCGAACGGGGCCGCCGTCACGAGGCGGGCGGGCGACTACGTGGCGCAGATGATCGAGCTTGCAGGCGGCAGCTACGCGCTCGATGACGCGCAGACGGCGTCGACGTCAGGTTCGTCAGTAACGCTCGAAATGGAGCGCTTCTACGCGACGGCGAAGGATGCCGACATCATCGTCTACAACGGCACCATCGACGAATCGGTTGCCACCTTGAACGACTTCGTAGGCAAAAACGCGCTATTGTCGCAGTTCAAAGCCGTGAAGAACGGCAACGTCTGGGTCACAAGCGCCGACATGTACCAGCAGATGACTTCTACCGCCGACATTATCGACGAGCTGCACGGGGCGTTCACCGGCGATGACGCGAGCGACTTCCATTATCTGAGGAAGCTCGGCTAGCACCATGAAAAGCCGACTTTCCATGACATACGACGAATCGGGGCGCGCCGCGCGGTGTCGCGTCGTGACGGCGCTGCTCGCTGTTGCCCTCATCGTGCTCGTCGGGGCCAACCTGTGCATCGGGAGCGTGCTCGTGCCAGCAGACCACATCCCCGGCATCCTTTCGGGCGGCGCGGCCAATTCCATGGAACGCCAGGTCATCTGGGAGATTCGCCTGCCGCGCGTGCTTTCAGCCGTGCTTCTCGGCGGGGCACTTTCGCTCTCCGGGTTCCTACTGCAGACGTTTTTCAACAACCCCATCGCCGACCCGTTCATCTTGGGCGTCTCCTCGGGCGCAAAGTTCGTCGTCGCGCTTACGATGATCGCACTTCTGGACGCGAACCAGGCCATGTCCTCGCCGGCCATGGTGGCCGCAGCGTTTCTGGGCTCGCTTATCACCATCGGCTTCGTGCTCCTCATCGCACGGCGCATAAGTTCCATGGCCATGCTCATCGTGGCGGGCGTCATGGTGGGATACATCTGCTCGGCGGCGACGAACTTCCTCATCGCCTTCGCCGACGACCAGTCCATCGTGAACCTGCACAACTGGTCTTTGGGTAGCTTCTCGGGTTCGAGCTGGAACGACATCGCGGTCATCGCGGTCGTGGTGATCACCGTGAGCGCATGCGTATTCGCGATATCGAAGCCCCTTTCCGCCTTCCAGCTGGGAGAAGCCTACGCGAAAAGCGTCGGCGTGAACGTCGCACGCTTCCGCGTGGTGCTCGTCCTTCTAGCGAGCATGCTCTCTGCCTGCGTGACCGCGTTCGCTGGTCCGGTGTCGTTCGTAGGCATCGCGGTTCCGCATCTCGTGAAGTCGGCGTTGAAGTCGTCGAAGCCCATCCGCGTGATTCCTGCGTGCTTCTTGGGAGGCGCCATCTTCTGCGCGGGCTGCGATTTGATCGCGCGCACGCTGTTCTCCCCCGTCGAGCTTTCCATCAGCGCCGTCACCGCCATCTTCGGCGCGCCGGTGGTTATTGCACTCATGTTGAAGAAGCGGGTGAGGTAGATGGGGGAATTCGTGCCGCGGACCAAAACGCTCGGAGGGAACATTCCATGCTTGGCCAGTCCTGAGCTCGCACGAAAGCGCCAGAAGGCACTTTCGGCTCGTGCGGAACTGCGCGCGGAACGCCTCCTCCGAGCGCAGTCGAACCTCGAAACCCCGGTCGAAACGCAGGCTGACGGAGCGCCGCTTTTCCGCATAAGCGACCTGTCGGCGGGCTACGACAAGAAGGTCGTAGTCGAAGGTGTCGATCTGGAGGTTCGCGCGGGCGACGTCGTGGCGCTCATCGGGCCGAACGGCTCGGGCAAGTCGACCATCTTGAAAACCATCACACGCCATCTTGCACCGCTTGCCGGCGCGGTCGAGCTCGACGGACGGGAGATTTCCCGATGGAAGACGGCGGAGTTCGCAAGGAACCTTGCCGTTATGCTGACAGATCGCCCCCGGACCGAGCTCCTCACCTGCCGCGATATCGTAGAGGCGGGAAGACATCCCTACACCGGGCGAATGGGCACACTCTCGCCCGACGACCATAGTCGGGTCGACGAGGCAATGAAAACCGCACATGTGGAAGAGCTCGCCGAGCGCGACTTCATGCAGATAAGCGATGGGCAACGCCAGCGCGTCATGCTCGCACGCGCCATCGCGCAGGATCCGCGTGTGCTCGTGCTCGACGAGCCCACGTCGTATCTCGATATCCGCTACCAGATCGACCTGCTGCGAATACTTCGCCACCTTGCGAAATCGCGGAATGTGGCTGTCATCATGTCCATCCACGAACTCGAGCTCGCGCAGAAAAGCGCCGACAAGGTGATTTGCGTGAAGGACGGCCGGGTCTTCCGCGCCGGCGCACCCGAGAACATATTCACGCGCGAGACAATTGGCGAGCTCTACGGCCTTCAGCATGGCACCTTCAACGAGCGCTTCGGCAGCGTGGAAATTGGGCGCCCACACGGTGATGCGCACACGTTCGTCATCGCCGGCGCAGGTACGGGGTCGGCTGTGTTTCGCCAGCTCATCCGGCAGGGCAAGGCGTTCTACGCGGGCGTTCTGCACGAAGGGGACATCGACTGCGAGCTCGCGCGCGACCTGGCGACGGAATGCGTGGCCGAGCGCGCCTTCGAGCCGATCGGGGATAAAACCATAGCCCGCGCCAAAGAGCTCCTCGTCCACTGTGCGCGCCTTATTGTGTGCCCCGCCGCCTTCGGCACCATAAACGCCCGCAACGCAGAGCTCGTCGCCTTCGCACGCTCGCATGGTATCGAGGTCATGCAAGCGTGCGAAGGCGCATCGGAGGATTCCCATTTGGAGCGGGAAGGATAAACTGAACTTTCTTTTAAGGATCCTCAGGCTACAGCTCCTGCGCCGGCGAGGTCTACAAGGCGCCGGAGAACCTCGTGAACAGGAATTTCCACGCCGACGAGCCCAACTAGGCCTAATCCAAGCGAGATTCCAGACTCGACAGACCATTGAGAGTCAGATCGTTGGCGACCTCAGAGACACGCTCAATAGGAACCGAGCCGTCAGACAGTGCCCACGTGCGATAGATACCGATAATGCCCGACAGCAAAAACGCCAGATAGTAATCGAACATCTCGTCCTTGAGACCTTGGGGCAACAGATCGCGCTCGGCAATCTCGTGCTCGAGCGGCGCACGAAGACGAGCCATAAAATCATCGAGCGGAATATTCTCGATCAGCTGACGATTGAGCACGAGGTTGTTGCACAGCGCCTCGTTAACGGTTTTAAAGAAGGTCGCCGCCGCGCCAAGGGCGCGCTCGTTGGTGTCGCCGTCCATGGAAGCAAGTGTTTTCTCGACCGAGTCGACAATCATCTCCACAACATCGACGGCAATGGCATCGAGCAGGCCGTCAACCGTACCAAAGTGAACGTAAAAGGTCTTGCGGTCGACATTGGCCTCGCGCGCGATGGCACTCACCGTAATGTCTGCCAACGGCTTTTCCATGAGCAGGCGCTCGAAAGCAGAAAGGATGGCATTGCGGCTGCGAACGATGCGGCGGTCAAGACGCGGTTTGCTGGTTGCCATGGGCGTGTCCCTTCGATATGCGAGCACTCATCAACAGATGAGAGATAATCTACGTAAGAGGATTATCCCCCATGCAGCACAAATATGCCCCGCATCATGAAGAACGCACGACTGCCCTACTGCGACTTAGGGTGCTTCTTCTTATTGAGCGCCGACGGAGATACGCGAATACCGTCGCCTGTCTGGCGCACATAGGTTTTATGAGCCGGCTTAGCGGCCCCAGAAGCCTTCTGAGCGTGCTTCTTGGGGTCAACGGTAACAGCATTCGCGGGGTGCGGCTTAGTGGGCGCAGAGGGCGTCTGAGACGTGCGGCCGAGTTTGCGCATCACGCGATCCCAGCGCGCATGGATGCTCTCGTTGTGGGCGCTCTTAAGGCCCAGCAGGGGCGCAGCCAAAATGGTCGGCGCAATAAACGTAATGAGACGCCACAGCAGATAGCCGGCGGTCGAAGCCGACCCAAAGAAATGACCCAAGAACAATGCAAAGCCGCCCTCAGCGCCACCAGTTCCACCGGGCAAGGGGACCGCAGAGCTCAGCAACTGGACAAAGGCGCTCGCGGCCATGACCGAGAAAAAGTCGACCTCGTGGTGGCCAAAGGCAAGCATTAGGAAATACGGAACCAGATAGAAAAACGCGAGCTGCAGCATGGTGATAAACACGGTGAGCAGCATGGAAGAAAAATGTCCGGCTGAAAGCTTGAACTTCTCGGAGAAGGAGTAGATCTCGCCATCGACAAACGTGCGCCATCCCTCGATCTTAGTGGCCGAGACACCAATGCGCTCAAGCCAATTGATGATGCAGTGGGCGACGCGCGTGACGGTCTTAGGCATGAGCGCGACGGCGAAGATGCCAAGCAAGATGCAGCAGTGCCCACCAAAGCTAAAGACGCACAGCAGCGTCATGTCGCCATAGCGCTCGGCAAAAAACGGCATGCGAGCAAGCAGTAGGATAGCGCCCCAGGCAACGAGGCCAAACTGATACACGATAAAGCGCGTGAATTGCGTGGCTCCGGCCTCGCCGACATTTTGGCCCGCCTTGGTCAGGCGGTAGATCTGAGCAGGAGTCGAGCCCATCATCATAGGTGTGAGGTTGCCAAAGAAGATGCCGCTCGCCTCGACCGAAATGAGGTCGCGAATGCCGACGGGTGAATTGGGGTCGAGCCAGACAGCGATCGCATAGGCCACAATGCCAAAGAACAGGTACAGGAACATGCAAAAGCATGCAGCAGCGAGCCAAGGCGCCTGGACGCTCGACATTGCGGCCCAGAACTGCCCCATCTGCCCGGTTACCACCAGATAGACGATATAACCCACCAGCACGACGCCGATAAAGATGGCGCCGCGGCGTGCGCTCTTATTGTCATCTCCGCCCGAGGCCTCAACCTCGACCTGGGGCTTAGAAGTATGCTGAGAGGACTCCGTCATGAGACTCCTTCTAACAGTCAAAATATCTTGGATATTGTACCCGTAAGGGCCATAAGCAGAACGCAAAGCTCTGGTTCAAACGGGAATTGCAGACGGTTGTTTGAAAATAAAAAACCCGGCCTTCCATGGGAAGTCCGGGTATCAGATGCGTGGTAGCCCGTACCAGATTCGAACTGGTGATCTCCGCCTTGAGAGGGCGGCGTCCTAAACCGCTAGACGAACGGGCCACATGACATCTGCACTGCCGTGCTGCGAGGAAATATATTACGGGACAAAAAACGTCAGCGCAAGAAGAAATTCCAAATTGCCGAAAAATTGTCGGCAGGTTATGGAACACACAGGTAAACTGGGTAGCTAATTCAAGTTGAGATGGACCAAAAGAGCTTCGCGCTCGTTGGGGATGTTGTCTTCGATCACGGCGTCGAGGGCGGAGTTGAGTAGCTGCCCCAGTTCCGGCCCGGGCTTGACTCCGGCACGGATCAGGTCGCCGCCGTTGATGGCGAGCATCTTGAGCGTATAGGGCTCCCCCGCCTTCAGCAGCTCGTGCGCCATCGCGCGCATCTCCTCAATCGTCTCAACGTAATAGAAGCACGACGGGGCCTTGCCGAGCGTGTCGGCACGCTTAAGATCCATGAGCTCGTCCATCAAACGCGGCGTGTCGACGCCCTCGCCCGAAAGCGCGCGCATCATATTGAGCAGGCAGGAGCGCTCGGGGCGCAGCGGCTTGTCGTGATATTTGATGAGCAGGCACACGTCGCGCACCAGGTCGTGCGAGAGCGCCAGGCGATCCATAATGACGCGCGCTTTCTTGGCGCCGAGCTCGGGATGACCGTAGAAGTGTCCGCTGCCGGCGTGATCGACCGTGAAACACTCGGGCTTGGACACATCGTGCAAAAACGCCGCCCACATAAGGCTCGACGAGGGCGCGACGCCGTCACACAGCGCGAGCTCCCCCGCCACCGTAAGCACACGGGCGATATGCTCGTAGACGTTAAACGCATGATAGACACTGCGCTGATCAAACCCGCGACCCGCTGCCAACTCGGGCACGGCGGCGCAGATGAGCTCGGGGTAGCGCAGCATCGCGTCTCCCCCATGACCGGTCGAAAGAATGCCCTCGAGCTCAATACCCACACGCTCGCGCGCCACGGCGTCGAGCAGCGGCGCGCACTCGGCAAGCGCTCGCTTAGTCTCGGGCTCAATCATAAAGTCCAGGCGGCAGGCAAAGCGCACCGCACGCAACATGCGCAGGGCGTCCTCGTTAAAGCGACGCTTGGGATCGCCGACAGCGCGAATCAGCTTGCGCTCCAAGTCACCCTGGCCGTCGTAGCGGTCGACAAGCCCGCGCTCGGGATGCCAGGCCATGGCGTTGACGGTAAAGTCGCGGCGCGCCAGATCGTCCTCGAGCGAGGCGGCACGCTCCACACTCTGGGGATGGCGACCATCGGTGTAAAAGCCATCCAAACGGTACGTGGTGACCTCGATACGCTCGCCATCGGAAATAGCCGTGATTCCGCCAAATTTAATGCCAGACTCCACAACCGCGATGCCGGCGGCCTCGAGCGCCGCCTTGGACTCCTGCCACAGGCCGCTACAGCACATATCAACATCGTGGCTGGGGCACCCCATCAGGGCGTCGCGCGCCCAACCGCCCACGTACCAAGCCTCAAGACCAGCCGCCTCAAGCGCGCGTAGGACGCACAGGGACGCATCGGACGGTTGATTACCGTTGAGCGAAACATTGCACATGCCTATGGCCTCCTGCACTTGTGAGCGTTAATCGATGGTTCTCAAGAAGTCTAACAAGAAACGAGAAAGCGCGCACACGCAATCGCGTCGTCAATTCCATAAAACGAGACAGCAGACGCCATATGCGTTCAGCGAGCAAAAAACACCCGCCTCGGAGATCCAAAGCGGGTGTTCGGCAGCGATTTTTCGATGCGGCTAGCAGACCTGACGAACCTCGATGTGCTTCTTATATTCGTCCACCTTGGCAAAGTCGCCCAGGCCCGGGCACTCGACCACGTTGGCGCCGGTGGCCATCGACAGACGGAGGGCATCCTCGACGCGCTCGGGAGCGTCGTGCCATACGGACAGGAAGGCAGCGAGCGAGGAATCGCCGGCGCACACCGTCGACAGCAGCTTGACGTCGAAGGTGCGATTGGCAAACCAGATGTGCTCGCCGTTGGAGAAGTACGCACCGGCGCCACCGAGGGTCAGCAGCACGTTCTTGGCGCCCTTAGCGTGCAGCTCGGCCATAGCGCCCTTGACGGACTCATCGTCGCCACCGCTCACCTTAATGCCAAAGATGTCGAGCAGCTCGTCGTCATTGGGCTTGATCAGCAGCGGCTCCATGGCAATGAGGTCTGCCAGCTGATGGCTCGAGATGTCGAGGACGAACTCGGCCCCCTTGGCCTTGACGCGGCGCAGGACCTCGGCCAAGAAGCCCTCGGAAGTGTTGGGAGGCAGCGAGCCGCTGATGACCAGGCAGGTCATGTCATCGAGCGAATCGATGAGCTCAAACATCTCCTGCTCGTTGGCCTCGTTGATGGCGGCACCGGCGTTGACCATGTTGTACTCGGTGTCGGGTCCGGCATTGAGGAACACGTTGACGCGCGTGATGCCGTCGGTCCAAACGGGCTTGACGGGCACGCCCAGGGCCTCGGCGCCCTTAACGATAAACTCGCCCGAGAAGCCGGCGAAAAAGCCCAGGATCGTGGTGTCGACACCGTAGTGATCGAGGGTGAACGAGACGTTGAGACCCTTGCCGTTGGGCGTGTAGACGGCGTTACGGGTACGCGTGACGGTGTTGGCAGCAAGGCCGTCGCAGGCGATGTTGTAGTCAATGGCGGGATTTGCAGTGAGCGTGTAAATCATGAATGTTCCTTTCACGAAGTAACGTGTTAATGAAAGTATATTCCACCCAACGGTAAAAGGCTAGGACAACTCGGTGAACGGTGTGGAAGCGATGAAGTACGGCAGAGCATCTCTCTCCAATAACGGAACAAAAAAGGCGCCCCAGCCGAAACCGGGGCGCCGCATGCGCACGAATATGTCGCGTTTCGATTACTGACGATCGAGCTTGCGGACAGCAACGCGCTTGCTGTACTCGTCGACGTGACCGAAGTCGCCGATGCCGACGGACTCGGCAACGTTGGCGCCGGTGGCCATAGCGAGCTTCATGGCCTCCTCGACGTTGTCGCGATCCCTGTACCACTTGTGCAGGAACGCAGCGAGGGTGCAGTCGCCGGCGCAGACAGAAGAAACCAGCTTGATGTTGAACTCACGCTTGGCGTACCAAATATCCTCGCCGTTGGAGAAGTAAGCGTCGCCGCGGCTACCACGGGTGAGCAGCACGTTCTGAACGCCAGCGTCGTGAGCCATCTTCATGGCAACGCGGACCTCGTCGTCGGTGTCGACCGGCACGCCGAAGATGGCCTTCATCTCGTGATGGTTCGGCTTGATGAGCAGCGGCTTCTTGTGAGCGAGCTCCTTGAGCTTGTCGGAGGACAGGTCCAGGACGACGTCGGCGCCACGAGCCTGAGCGTGCTCCATGACCTGAGCCAGGAAGTCGGGCGTAGCTTTGGGAGGCACGGAGCCGGAAACGATCAGGCACTCGAGATCGCCCGCGGTGTCCAGGATGTTGTAGAGCTCCTCCTGGTGCTGCGGCGTAATAGGAGCACCAGGGTTCAGGATGCCGTACTCGTGCTGGCCATCGTTGACGTAGGTGTTAATGCGCGTGATACCGTCGGTCCAGACCGGGCGGCAGAGGCAACCCAGGTTCATGACCTCCTCGACGATGAACTTGCCCGTGAAGCCAGCGAAGAAGCCGAGCGCGACGGTGTCGACGCCCATCTTCTTAAAGGCGAAGGACACGTCGAGGCCCTTGCCGTTAGCCGTGTAGCTGGCCGAGCCGGTGCGGACGTTCTCGTCGGGCTCGAGCGGAGAGCTCGAAACCGTCATGTCGACAGCCGGGTTAGCGGTTAGCGTGTAGAACATTTACAGTACCCCCTGTATATGTGAGGGCCGCGTGGCCGGCCCATTCCAACCACGCGGTTACCTCTGATACCAAATTAGCGAGCTGCGGACTCGAGCAGTGCCTTGACCTCGGCGGCGGTGTTGCAGGCGAGTGCCTTCTCGGCGAGCTCGTCGCACTCGGCCTTGGTCCACTGGCTGATGGTCTTGCGGGCGCGCAGGATCGACGGAGCGCTCATCGAGAACTCCTCCAGGCCCCAGCTGATCAGCAGCGGCTCGAGCAGCGGATCGGCAGCGGCCTCGCCGCACATACCGACCATGATGCCGGCCTTCACGCCGCTCTCGATGATGTTCTTGAGCGAGCGGAGCACGGCGGGATAGTAAACCTGGTACAGGTTGGAGATGGTGTCGTTACCACGGTCGGCGCACATGGTGTAGCCGATCAGGTCGTTGGTGCCGATGGAGAAGAAGTCGGCGACCTCGGCAAGACGGTCTGCGAGCAGCGAAGCGGCGGGCGTCTCGACCATGATGCCGACCTCGATGTTCTCGTTGAACTTGCGACCCTCTTCGGTCAGCTCGGCCTTGCACTGCTCGACGAGCTCCTTGACAGCCAAGACCTCCTCGACGCAGGTGACGAGTGGGATCATGATCTTGACGTCACCGAAGGCGCTAGCGCGCAGCAGAGCGCGGAGCTGGACCTTGTACTGGTCGGGATTGGCCAGGCAGTAACGCACGGCGCGGAAGCCCATGAAGGGGTTGTCTTCCTTGACCATATGCAGATACGGAATCTCCTTGTCGCCACCCACATCGAGCGTGCGGATGATGACCGGAGCACCCTTGAGCGCGCTGGCGACCTTACGGTAGGCGTTGAACTGCTCCTCCTCGGAAGGAAGCTCAGCAGAGTCCATGAACAGGAACTCGGAGCGGAACAGACCGATGGCCTCGGCGTCGTGATCGAGCGCGTTGGGCACGTCATCGGGGTTACCGATGTTGCAGGCGATGATCTTCTTGATGCCATCGGCAGTCACGGACGGCTTGCCACGGAAGGCCTCGAGGGCCGCCTTCTCGGCAGCGAAGGCCTCGGCCTTGGCGGTATAGGCAGCGAGCGTCTCCTCGTCGGGATCGGCCTCGACGATACCCTTGCCACCGTCGACGACAACGGTCATACCGTTGCGCAGCGCGGTGCAGCTGTTGGAAACCGAAAGGACAGCCGGGATCTCGAGGGCGCGCGCGATGATCGCGGAGTGCGACGTGCGGCCACCGGTCTCGGTGACGATGCCGGCAACGTGGGCCTTATCGATCGTGGCGGTCATGGACGGCGTGAGGTCGTGCACGACAACGACGGTGTTCTCGGGCAGGACGGAAAGGTCGACGACCTCCTTGCCCAGCAGCTCGGCCAGAATACCGGTGCGGATGTCGGCGATGTCGGCCGCGCGCAGACGGAACATCTCGTCGTCCATGGACAGGAACATGTTCTCAAACATGGTCGAGGTGTCCATGAGCGCCTGCTCGGCGCAGGTACCGCCGTCAATGGCGGCGTTGATGGCGTCAGTCATGCCCGGGTCCTGAGCCAGGACAATGTGTCCGCTCATGATCTCGGCCTCGGCCTCGCCCACCGTCTCCTTCATATGGTCGGCCTGAGCCTGGGTCTTCTCGCAGAAGACCGAAAGAGCGGACTGATAGCGCTCCTTCTCTGCTGCCGAATCAGCAACCTCGTGCGGCTCAAACGTCAAGTCGGGATCGACGGCGACCATGACGGTGCCGATACCGATGCCCTCGGAAGCGTTGACTCCCTGATACATTCCCATTCCTCTCTCCGTGTCATGTGATAAAGCGTTTTGCCATATCCATGACAAAAGAGCGCAGCTACCTTACAACAGGTCACTGCGCCCCCAAATATGAACTTAGTTGTTCAACATGCGACCCGTTTGAGTTCTACTCGCCAAGACCGCTCTTGATGAGCTCGATGGCAGCAGCCAGAGCCTCGGCCTCGTCGGCGCCGTCGCACTTGACCTCGACCTCAGTACCGCAGGGGATACCAGCAGCCATGAGGGCCATCGGGGACTTGCCGTTGACCTCCTTCTCGGGGGTGACGACCGTCACGTCACAGGCGTACTTGCCCATGGTGGAGGCGAACAGACCAGCCGGACGCATGTGCAGACCCTGAGGATTAACGAGGGTAGCCTTCTCAGAAACCATAGTTGACTCCTTTTTGTGTTTAACCCCTGTCATGCATGTGGCAGGAGTCAGATTCACGACGTTGTTTATATTAACTCACATCAAACGGTTTTTCATTATGTTTCGCACGAATTGTTGGACAGATGTCGTTCCTGTACGCTTGCCTGCCGGGCGGGGCGGTTAAGTTTGCTGCTCTACAGTCCTGCGCAAGACGAAAAGCACATTAAGTGCTTTCCTTTGCGTGCGGAACTCGCGACAAACTTAACCGCCCCGCCCGGCAGGCAAGCTGCGGAAACTCGGTCGGCTCAGAGCAATATCGTGTGAACGGAATTCTGGCTGAGGATCTGTTCGCGACAAAGACTCAATGGGCGTTCCCTCTATGCCCTTCTGGAAGTTGCGGTGAAATAGGGACTGATTTGGGGGTGCGGACAGAAAGTTGGACCGCGGGGCGGTCCGGACTGGAGGTTCGCATGTACAGCAGGGAGAAGGTCGAG
>NZ_CAXYLS010000016.1:0-52316 GCF_964283865.1 Collinsella aerofaciens
CTCGACCTTCTCCCTGCTGTACATGCGAACCTCCAGTCCGGACCGCCCCGCGGTCCAACTTTCTGTCCGCACCCCCTATTGGTGTAAAAGGTGCGCCATGTTCGGCGCTGGATTGTTATTCGTTTGTAAAGGCCGTGCTGCGCTTGCGGTAAGGGTTTATCAAATGCCCGTAAGAAACCGCAGTTGGCGCGGGTACTACCCGATCGGGGCCGTATTTTTCCAAACAGCAAAGCGGGCAGGGTGCCCGCGAGTTGCATGTATGAAAGGAAGATCATGCTCGATCAGGCTTATTCTCGTCGTCAGTTCCTCGGCCTCGCTGGTGGTCTTGCCAGCTTCGTGGGCCTCGGTCTCGTTGGTTGCGGCGGCTCCGGCGCATCCGACGCCGCCGACAAGGGTAGCGCCGCTGCTGCCGAGTCCGTCTCCGGCGAGGTGACCTACGACGGTGCCTCCTCTTTCCAGGCTCTCGTCGAGGCCGCTGCCGAGAAGTTCATGGACGCCAACCCCGATGTCTCCGTCTCCGGCTCGGGTAACGGTTCGGGCAAGGGCCTGACCGCTGTTGCCGCCGGCACCGTCACTATCGGTAACTCCGACGTCTTCGCCGAGACCAAGCTCGAGGCCGACCAGGTCAAGAACCTCGTCGACCACGAGGTCGCCGTCGTGGGCATGGGCCCCGTCGTCTCCAAGAACGTCAAGGTCGACGACCTGTCCCTCGAGCAGCTCAAGGGTATCTTCTCCGGCCAGATCACCAACTGGAAGGAGGTCGGCGGCGACGACGCCAAGATCGTCGTTCTCAACCGCAAGGCCGGCTCCGGCACCCGCGCCACCTTCGAGGCCGCCGTCTTTGGCGACGAGGCCGTCGACTTTAAGGGCGACGCCGAGCTCGACAAGTCCGGCGATGTCCAGACTCAGATGGGCAGCACCGACAATGCCATCTCCTACCTCGACTTCTCGCACTTCGACGACTCCAAGTTCAACGCCATCAAGGTCGAGGGCGTGGAGCCCAAGAGCGCAAACGTCACCGACGACTCCTTCAAGATCTGGGCGACCGAGCACATGTACTGCTCCAAGGACGCCGACGAGGCCACCAAGGCCTTCCTGGAGTTCATGCTTTCCGACGACGTCCAGGGCAAGCTCGTCGAGGAGCAGGGCTTTATCCCCGTCTCTGCTATGAAGGTCGTCAAGGACGCCAGCGGCAAGGTCTCCGCTAAATAAGTAATCGCCCCGGAAAGGTTTGCAATGGCAAAACAGCTGCCAAAGCGCGACCTTGAGAACGTGGGCCTGGGCGTCACGGGCGCGTGCGTAGCGCTCGTGACGCTTGTCGTTGCCGCGCTCATCTTTATGGTCGCCCAAAAGGGCCTCTCGGCTTTTCTCAAGGACGGCGTTTCGGTCGTCGAGTTCTTCACCGGCACCAAGTGGGACCTGGCCAACACAGCCGAAAACGGCCTGCCCTACACCGGCGCCCTGCCCCTGATCGTCACCTCGTTTGCGGTCATGGTGCTCTCCACGCTCATCGCGCTGCCCATCGCCATCGGCTCTGCCATCTTTGCGGTCGAGATCCAGCCTAAGTTTGGCTCCAAGGTCTTTCAGCCGCTTATTGAGCTTTTGACCGGCATTCCCTCGGTCGTCTTTGGCCTGATCGGTTTTCACGTGGTCGTCGGCCTTATGAAGAGCGTTTTCCATGTGAGCACGGGTCTGGGTATCTTGCCCGGCGCTATCGTGCTGGCAGTCATGATTCTGCCGACGATGACCACGCTTTCGGTCGATGGCCTGCGCGCCGTGCCCGATAGCTACCGCCAGGGTTCGCTCGCGCTGGGCTACACCCGCTGGCAGACCATCTGGCACGTGGTGCTCAAGTCCGCCATGCCGTCGCTCATGACCGCAGTCATCCTTGGCATGACCCGCGCCTTTGGCGAGACGCTCGCCGTGCGCATGGTCATTGGCGGCATCGAGGCCATGCCGACGTCGCTGCTGTCGCCGGCGTCTACCATCACCACCACGCTCACCACGTCCATGGCGGTCTATGCCGAGGGCTCGGCCCAGGACGACGTCCTGTGGGCGCTCGGTCTGCTGCTGATGGGCATGAGCCTCATCTTCATCTTGATCATCCACCTTATCGGCCGCAAGGGGGCGAAGGCTCGTGGCTAGCACGCGCATCCACATCGACGAGGCGAGACTCGGGCTTGTCCAAAAGCAGGACCGCATCGCCACGGGCGTGCTGACGGCGATTGTCGCCATCGTCATGCTTATCGTCGTCTCCATGGTGGCCTACATCCTGTTCGAGGGTATCTCGACGCTGTTCCAGCCGGGCTTTCTCACGCAGCCCGCACGCGCCAACGGAACGCAGGGCGGCGTGCTCTACCAGCTGTTCGACTCGTTCTATCTGCTGCTGATCACCCTGATCATCTCGGTGCCCATCAGCCTGGGCGGCGCGGTCTTTTTGGTTGAGTACGCGCCCGATGGGCCTATTCGCGACATCGCCTCGACCGCCATCGAGACGCTGTCCTCGCTGCCCTCCATTGTCGTAGGCATGTTCGGCTTTCTGGTGTTCTCGGTGCAGCTGGGCTGGAAGTACTCCATCATCTCCGGCGCCGTCGCGCTCACCATGTTCAACATCCCCATCCTGGTGCGCGTGATTCAGCAGGCGCTCGAGGACGTGCCGCAGGCCCAGCGCGATGCATGCCTGGCCATGGGCCTCACTCGCTGGGAGGCCACACTGCACATCCTGATTCCCGAGGCCATGCCCGCCATCGTGACCGGCATCGTGCTTTCGGCCGGCCGCGTGTTTGGCGAGGCCGCGGCGCTGCTCTTTACCTCGGGCATGAGCTCGCCGGTTCGCCTGAACTTCTTGAGCTTTAACCTGTCGAGCCCCACCTGCGCCTGGAACGTGTTCCGTCCCGGCGAGTCGCTGGCCGTGCACATCTACAAGATCTATGGCGAGGGCAGCCCCGAGGCCCAGCAGATCGTCTGGGGCACTGCGGCACTGCTGATGATTTGCGTGCTGCTGTTTAACGTAGTCGCCCGTATCGTGGGCAAGCAACTGGCAAGGAGGATGACGGCCGAATGAGCGAGACGAATGCGACGCCCGCAACCGAGGCGGCCACGTCCGACACCCCCCAGGACTTTCTGTCGAGCGTGGGGGAGAGCGAGAGGCGCGTGCGCGTGAGCGGCAAGGCCGTGAGCGACGAGGTCGTGCTCTCCGCCAAGGACGTCAACGTGTACTATGGCGACCACCATGCGCTGCACAATACGTCGCTCGACTTCCACAAGGGTGAGATCACGGCGCTCATCGGGCCTTCGGGCTGCGGCAAGTCGACCTTCTTGCGTAGCCTCAACCTGATGAATCGCGAGATTCGCCGCTGTCGCGTGGAGGGCGAGATCAACTACCGCGGGCGCAACGTGAACACCAAGACCGAGAACACGTACGAGCTGCGTCGCTCCATCGGCATGGTGTTCCAGCAGCCAAACCCCTTCCGCAAGTCCATTCGCGACAACATCACCTTTGCGCCCAAGCGCCACGGCATCACCGACCGTGACGAGCTCGACCGCATGGTCGAGGAAAGTCTGCGCGGTGCCGCGCTGTGGGACGAGGTCAAAGACAAGCTCGACAAGAGCGCCTACGCGCTTTCGGGCGGTCAGCAGCAGCGTCTGTGCATTGCGCGCACGCTGGCGCTCAACCCCGACGTAATCCTGTTTGACGAGCCCTGCTCGGCGCTCGACCCCATCTCGACGCTGGCGATCGAGGACCTCATGTCGTCGATCGTGGCCGACCGCGCCATCGTCATCGTGACGCACAACATGGAGCAGGCGTCGCGCGTGTCCAACCGCACGGCGTTTTTCTACATGGGCGATATGGTCGAGTACGACGAGACCGACGAGATTTTCCAACGGCCCAAGGATAAGCGGCTGAATGATTACCTCACCGGCATGTTCTCCTAGTCCGGGACATGCTTGAGGCCCGCGGCGGCCACGGTTGCCGCGGGACTGATTGGAGAGGCGGGTCATCTCTTGTGGGAGATGGCCCGCCTTTTTGCTCTGCGACCGAAACGACCGCCACAAAGGGGACAGGCGCCTTCGTGGTGGTTTGGGATGGGGCTCGCTGCTATCATGGACAACGTTGAATTTCTACGAAGGAGCAGGGCATATGGCGATTCTTTTGGGATGCGATTCCGTCAGCCTAGAGTTTCCCACCAAGCATATTTTTAATAGCGTAACGCTCGGCGTGGGCGAGGGCGACCGTATTGGTATTGTCGGCAAAAACGGCGACGGCAAGTCGACGCTGCTGAGTGTACTCGCCGGCACGCTGGAGCCCGACGACGGCCGCGTGACGCATCGCCGCGGCACCACGATCGGCCTGCTCGGCCAAAAGGACAACCTGGTCGATACCGACACCGTGCATCATGCTGTCGTCGGTGACACGCCTGAGTACGAGTGGGCCTCGAGCCCGCGTACACGTCAGATCCTCGCTGGCCTTATTAGCGATGTGCCCTGGGAGGGCATGGTGGGCGAGCTTTCGGGCGGCCAGCGCCGTCGTGTGGACCTCGCGCGCCTGCTGATCGGTGACTACGACGTGCTCATGCTCGACGAGCCCACCAACCACCTGGACATGCGTACCATCAACTGGCTTGCACGCCATCTTAAGGCTCGCTGGCAGCGCGGCCAGGGCGCCATGCTCGTGGTCACGCACGATCGCTGGTTCTTGGACGAGGTCTGCACTAGCATGTGGGAGGTCCACGACGGCCAGGTCGACCCCTTCGAGGGCGGTTACTCCGCATATATCCTTCAGCGCGTGGAGCGCGACCGCATGGCCGCGGTTACCGAGGAGCGCCGTCGCAACATGGCGCGCAAGGAGCTTGCATGGCTGAGCCGTGGCGCCCAGGCCCGTTCCACTAAGCCCAAGTTTCGCGTGGAAGCCGCCCGCGAGCTGATCGCCGACGTGCCGCCCGTGCGCGACGAGCTGGAGCTCAAGCGCCTCGCCGTGAGTCGCCTGGGCAAACAGGTCATCGACGTGATCGACGTGGACGCCGGCTATGCGGATACCGATGGCGCGCCCAAGCAGGTGCTCACCGATGTGACCTGGCTCATTGGTGCGGGCGACCGCTATGGTCTTTTGGGCGAGAACGGCGCCGGCAAGTCTACACTGCTTGACGTGATTCAGGGCAAGATCGCGCCCCTGCGCGGCCGCGTGAAGATTGGCCAGACGGTGCGCTTTGGCGTGCTGTCGCAGCAGCTCGAGGAGCTCGAGCCCTACATGGGCGACACAATCCGCGAGGTGCTCGGCAACTATAAAAAGTACTACGTCATCGATGGCAAGGAGACCTCGCCCGAGAAGCTCTGCGAGCGCCTGGGCTTTACGACTCAGCAGCTCTGGAGCCGTATCGGCGATCTTTCGGGCGGTCAACGCCGTCGCCTGTCGCTGCTGCTGACGATTCTGGACGAGCCCAACGTGCTCATCCTGGACGAGCCGGGCAACGACCTGGATACCGACATGCTCGCGATTGTCGAGGACCTGCTGGACGGCTGGCCCGGCACGCTGATCCTGGTGACGCACGATCGCTTTTTGATGGAGCGCGTGACCGACCAACAGTGGGCACTGCTCGATGGCCATCTGACGCATATGCCCGGCGGCGTGGACCAGTACCTGCGCCTGTGCAACGCTACCGCCGAGGGCGAGCCCGTGGGCGCGCCGAGCGCTAAGACCGGCACGTTTGACACCGGTGCCGCGGCGGCTGCGGCCGAAAAGCCCAAGTCGAGCGGTCAGCCCAACGGACTGTCCAACGCCGAGCGTCAGAAGCTCCGCCGCGAGGTGAGCTCGCTCGAGCGCAAGATGGAGACGCAGCGCGCCCGCGTGGAGGAGGCCGAGGCCGCCATGGCCCAGGTCGACCCCACCAACTACACGGCGCTGGGCGAGCAGCAGGCAAAGATCGACGAGGCTCACGCCGCCATGGACGAGCTGGAGATGGCGTGGCTCGAGGCGAGCGAAAAGCTCGAGGGCGAGGAGTAAACGAGGATGATCAAAGCCGCGTTTTTCGATATCGACGGCACACTGCTGAGTTTTAAGACCCACCGGATTCCGGCGTCGGCGCAGCAGGTGCTCGACAGCTTTCACGAGCAGGGGATCGCGTGCGTGATTGCTACGGGTCGCCCGACCTACCAGATGCCCGATTGGCTGTTCGACCTGGGCTGGGATGCGTACATTACGCTCTCGGGCCAGCATTGCTTTGATGCCGAGGGGGTTTACCGCAGCTGTCCGATTGATCCGGACGACGTTGCGGTGATCGTGGACCAGGTGGCGCAGGGGTGCTATGACTCGCTGTGCATGCAGGGCGAGAACTCGTTTGTGAACCGCCTGTCCGAGCGCGTGGTGACGGCTGGCAGCAACGCGGGAATCGTCTACCACGAGGAGCCGTTTGAGCACGCCTTTGACGCGCCGGTCTACCAGTTTTGCGCCTTTGTGGACCCGGCCGACGAGCATATCGTGACCGATGCCGTGTCGCATTCGCTCACCACGCGCTGGTGTGACCTGTTCTGCGACATTATTCCCGCTAACGGCGGCAAGGACCTGGGCGTGGCGGCGACGCTGGAGCGCCTGGGCATCGACGCGAGCGAGGCGATTGCCTTTGGCGACGGCGAGAACGACCTGTCGATGTTCTCGGCCGTGGGCACAAGTGTGGCCATGGGCAACGCGCAGGAGACCGTGAAGGCCGCAGCGACCTACGTAACGACCGCCGTGGACGACGACGGCATCTACAACGCCGCGAAGCACTTTGGATTGATGTAACTGCGGGCCGGCACCCGGCGCCTGGGGACACTCCTTGCGGGGCGTCCCCATTTTGTTTTCGTCCCGCACGTTTTGTGAAACACGGCTAACTTTTAGACAAAGTAGTAAGACATGGGCAACTTTTGCGGTAAAGTTAGCCGTGGAAAGTATCCAAAGGCTAACTAGCAATCATCGCGAAAGGCGGCCCATGGCCCTACGTGAATCCGGAGAAGACTATCTCGAATCGATCTACGTTCTGTCGGAACGTCAGGGTATCGTGCGCTCGATCGACGTTGCCGAATACTTGGGCGTAACCAAAGCAAGCGTCTCTAAAGCCATGGCGGCCTTGGAGAGCACCGGCTACGTGGAGATGGGCAAACGCGACGTGCATCTGACGGAACGCGGTCTTGAGGTTGCCCGTCAAATGTGGGAGCGCCACTGCTTTTTTGTAGGTCTGCTAGAGGACGCAGGCGTAACGCCCGAGGTCGCGTCGCAAGAGGGCTGCCACATGGAGCACTGCCTGAGCGAGGAGAGCTTCGAGAAGCTAAGATCGATGCTGAGACGGGAAGATGTAGCGGGTCCAACAACAGAAGCCTAACTGACCCACAGTAGCGCGGAGTTCACGCAAAGCGCGAACCAGCGACCGGGACCAGCGGCCCTTTCGGCCAAGTCCATTTCAGCAAAGGAACCCCGCCAGCAAGCGATGCCCAAGAACCGCCAGCTGTGTCAATGCAGGCCGGGGCCGGAGGGACCACGAGCGCTACAGGTTCTTGACACCCATCGCGCGCATGGCGTTCAGGATGGCGATGATCGCCACGCCTACGTCGCCAAAGACGGCAAGCCACATATTGGCGATACCCAGCGCTGCCAGCACAAGGATCAGCAGCTTAATGCCCAGCGCAAAGATTATGTTCTGCCAAACAATCGACATGGTCTTGCGCGCCACGCGGATCGCGCGGGAAATGTTGGACGGCTTGTCGTCCATCAGCACCACGTCGGCGGCCTCGATCGCGGCGTCGGAGCCCATGGCGCCCATGGCAATGCCCACATCGGCGCGCGTAAGCACAGGAGCGTCGTTGATACCGTCGCCGACAAAGGCGAGCTTGCCCTTGCCACTTTCGGCCGCGAGTAGCGCCTCAACGCGCTCGACCTTGTCGCCCGGCAGGAGCTGCGCGTGGAACTCGTCGAGACCGAGTTGCTTGGCCACAGACGCTGCAACCTCCTCGCGGTCGCCCGTGAGCATGACGGTGCGGTTGATACCGGCGGCATGCAGGTCGCGAATCGTTTGCTCCGCATCGGCCTTAACGGTGTCTGCAATCACGATGTGGCCGGCGTACACGCCGTCAACGAGCACGTGGAGGATCGTGCCGACAACCTCACAGTCCGGTGCTTCAACGCCGGCCGCGGCGAGCATCTTGGCGTTGCCAACGACGACGTGCTTGCCGTCGATGGTTGCCGTCACGCCGTGGCCCGCGTCGTTGGCGGAGTCGCTCACGCGCTTGGGGTCGACCTCGCCCTGGTAGGCGTCGCGCACGGACTGCGCGATGGGGTGATCGAAGAACGACTCAGCAAGGGCTGCGACTTCGAGCAGCGACTGCTCGGTATAGCCAGCCTCGGGGTGCACCGCGACGACTGAGAACGTGCCGTTGGTGAGGGTGCCCGTTTTGTCGAAGACGATGGTGTCCACGTCGGCGAGCGTCTCGAGGTAGTTGGAGCCCTTGATGAGAACGCCCAGCTTGGACGCGCCGCCGATGCCGCCAAAGAAACTCAACGGTACGCTGATCACGAGGGCGCACGGGCAGCTGACGACCAGGAAGGTCAGGCCGCGCAGAATCCAATCGGACCAAGCGCCAGTCACCAGGCCGCCGCCAAGCGCGAGCACCGCGGCAGCGCCAGTGACGGCGGGGGTGTAGACGCGGGCAAAGCGCGTGATGAAGTTCTCGGTGCGCGCCTTCTTTTCGCTGGCATTCTCCACGAGCTCCAGAACACGCGCGACGGTTGACTCGCCAAAGGGCTTGGTGGTGCGCACGTGGATGAGGCCCGTCATGTTGATGCAGCCGCTGATGATATCGTCGCCGGTCTTGGCGGGGCGGGGGACTGACTCGCCCGTGAGCGCGGCGGTGTCGAGCTGGGTTTTGCCCTCGACGATGACGCCGTCGATAGGCACGCGCTCGCCGGGCTTGACCACGATCACGGTGCCGACGGCGATGTCATCGGGAAAGACCTGTTCGAGTGTGCCGTCGGCTTGCTCGACGTTAGCGTAGTCGGGCGCGATGTCCATCATGGCACTGATCGACTTGCGGCTCTTGCCCACGGCGTATGCCTGGAACAACTCGCCGACCTGGTAGAACAGCATGACGGCGGCGCCTTCGGCCATGTGCGGGTCGGTGTCGGGGAAGAGCACCATGGCAAACGCGCCGATGGTCGCGACGGCCATGAGGAAGCTCTCGTCGAAGGCCTTGCCGCGGCGGATGTTATTGAATGCCTTTTGCAGTACGTCGTAGCCGGCAATCAAAAACGGCACGAGGAACAGCGCGAAGCTGGCGTAGATGTTGCCGGGCTCCCCAAATGCGATAGTGAGGGCGCCGAGCTCGTCGAGGGCATAAACAACGGCAAAAATGCCCAGTGCTACCAGGATGCGGTTGCGCTTGTGCTCAAGGGACTCTTTCTTCTTGCGCTTCTTCTTTTTCTTTTTGGGGTCGGCGGCTGCCATGATTCAAACCTCCCATTTGAGTGTATGAACACTTGCTCATATAATTTCGCGAGCAAAGGCCGCGGCAAGCGCGGCCTTACAGGTCAACGTGTGCGCGGGTTAGAGAATGATCTCGCAGTCCGGCTCGGCGTCGGCGGTGAACTCAACGACGCGGTCCAGGACCTCGTCGAACTTGGCGTCGTCGGCCTCGAGCGTCAGCTTCTGGGTCATAAAGTTGACCGAAACGGACTTGACGCCATCGAGCTTAGCCAGCTCGTCCTGAAGTTCACGCGCGCAGTTGGCGCAATCGATCTCGTCGAGCTTAAACTGCTTTTTCATGGTGGGTTCCTTTCCCTGTGTTGGCGGTCTGGGTGCCGGCCGCGCTGATACCGTGGTTGATTGCTATTCGCAGATATGGCTCATGCCCTGGTTGAGCATGGTATAGACATGATCGTCAGCGAGCGAGTAGAGAATGTTGCGGCCGTCGCGGCGGAACTTGACCAGGTGCGACTGCTTAAGCGTGCGCAGCTGGTGCGACACCGCAGACTGCGAGGTCGCGGTCGCTTCGGCGATGTCAGCCACGCAGAGCTCGCGGCCCATGAGGGCATAGAGAATCTTGATGCGCGTGGTGTCGCTGAAGACCTTGAACAGGTCGGCAAGGTCGTAGAGAAGTTCCTCGTCGGGAAGGTCCTCGGGCGAGCAGGTGGTGGGGACGATCGGCTCGGTGGCCTCGATGCCAGTCTTTGTTTCATCAGCGTGGCTGCTCATTGCAATATCCTTTCATATGAACATGCGCTCATATAACTTACTTCCGATTATATGAGCGCATGTTCATATGTCAATGACGTACAGGTAATTCGTCGCATAAAATGATGGGGAATAGTGGACGAGATTCCGGACTGAGCGGTTTTGATAGCCGATGCCGGGGTGGGTGCCCCCGCGCCGTGCAAAAATTGGAGTATTCTGCAACTATAGGGGGTCCGTTAATCTATTCCAGGCCAAATAAAGCCGCTCAAGAGTTATCCAAGGGCGGTAAACAGACAAGGCCTTCCTCAAATGTTGCCTAACGTTCCCGTTCGATAGCGTTTTTGTTTTTCATTTGGATTAACTTGTGGGTGCTGGAGGGCCGACCCTGCTGAATACTCGCAATTATGCACATCGCTAGGGTACCCACCTTGTTAGCCGGTCTAGCTTCCGGCCCCGAAGATTCTGCCCTCGGGCGCGAGGCTGCTTATTTGGGCAAATGATGGGCTGTCGGATTCGACAGTCTGCATGTCATCGATTGCCGGAACTTCATTTATTGTCGGGTCATCCAGCGTGATGCCTTCGAGTGTTGCTTTTTCGAGGTCGATTCGTTGACGATCTTCGGAATCCTGGCGAAGCTGCTTCTGAATTCTCTTTTTCTCTTCTATAAACCTTCTGAGCACAAACTGTCTCAGGTCCTCTTGCATGATTTGAAAGTCTTTTGGCAGACGCGAGGGGCGTATGCCCTCTTTCCGTTGGATCGCCTCCATGACCCTAACGAAAGCGCTGGCATGCATAAAGGAATAACGACTGACGGTGATGATTCCGTATCCCATGGACGCAAGCGCATTCTTGCGCTCCTCATCGATGGCGCGGTCTTCTTCCGCGTCATGATAAAACCCGTTGTATTCAATGTCTGTGCGAGATTTCTTTAGATACGCATCCATAAAGAACTTTTTGCGTCTCGTGAGATTCTTTGCGGCAGCGGTGACCTGCACCTCGCAATCGGTCTCAATTCCCTTAATACCAAGCCCTCCTTCGCTTTTAGGCAGCGTTAGCATCATGACAAAGGCCGTTTCCATAGGAGACCGGCATCCGTCGCGCACACATTGAATCGCCTTTCGGGCAAGGGCCAGACCGTCGCATCTGGTAATGGAATTAAAGAACTGTTTTAACCTTTCGGTCGAGGTGAGCGCGAAACGTTCGTTATACGAGGTGGAAGAGCCGGTTCCAAGGGAGTAAGCGCCGCACAATTCAAAGTAGTACTCCACCAGTTCGCGAAAAGGGAGATAGGTGGCGGCCTGAAGTGCGCAAAGCTCAACGCCAACAATGAAGATGCCATCTTTGAGCTCTATAAAGCGTGAGCTCGAGAATCGTTTTGACGAAACGTGGCATTGACAGTTCATTGCATAGCGCGCATTCCTGCGATCAAACACCATTACTTCGAGGCAATCATTTGCGTCAAGGGAAACATCGTGTTTGGTGAGCCATTCTGCGGCTGCGTCAAGGAGCGTTCCGGTGGGACATGATCCGTAAATCGCGGCAGGGTTACAGGGCTCGGTGTCTTTCGTAGACGCCGAATGCGCGGCCTGGTAGACCGCTTTTGCAGTGGTATGTGACAATACGATACTCATGGTATATATCGTGTCAGCTAATGCCGTGCTGATGGCGCTGAGTGGGAAAGTCGTTTTAGGGGCCTAACCAAATGCTGTCCAAAAGCTTGACGCAATTATGGGTTGGCATGCCTAAAATCAATGTTATCGCAGCTTAGCTATAGCATATAAAAACTCAATTGCTGCACATTTGATATCGATGCATCACCATCCGACAACGAATTACGTGTCGGGAATTGGCCGAAATCGTTCAAAATGAGGGTTCAGAATATGTGATGGCAGATCTATCTGTGGAACGTAGGGCGGCCCCGCTGCGGTGTTTCCCGCTGCGAGGCCGCTCGTGAGCAAGTAGTGTTTGTCGCAGGCGTTGCTATTTCGCGAATAGGTTCTTGAGGTTGAACTCGGCCTGTACCGTGCGGAGCATGAGGTCGGTGTCGTCCAGACCCAGATGCTGCTCGTTGGCGTCGGGCGCGAGGGTGCCGCGACGGCGTGCCCAGTTCTCGAGCGCGGCTGGGGCGGACTCGCGGGGGAGCGAGCGCACGTCGGCGTCCAGGCTGCGGCAGATCTGGCGCGAGTCGATGACGATGATCTTGCCGGCGCGGCGTGCCTCGGCGTAGCCGTCCAGGTGGATCTTGAACCAGCTGTCCTCAAAGGCGGCGTTGTGTGCCATGTACGGGTACTTCTTCATAAGCTTGAGCAGCTGCTTTTGCAGCTCTTTGTTCTCGCGGAACGGCTTTTTGCCGTCGATGTCGTCCCAGGTGATGTGGTGGATATTCGACAACGGCACATCCTCGCCGCGGTAGATGTCGGGCAGGCCGCAGTAGTGTGCCTCGGCGTCATGCGGGACGGCGTCGCTGGTGAGCTCCATGATCTCCCAGCCCACGTTGATGATATAGCCGCGCTCGGGTGCACGGCCGGTGGTCTCGATGTCGATACCGAGCACGGTGCCCTGGATGGGCTTGCGGGCGTAGGCCACGCCGAGCGCGTCGCGGTCGCCGCGGATTTCGCGCATAACGGACGCGGCGGTGCGCTTTTGCATCTTGCCGATGGCGGCGCAGGTGTCGGCATCGGACAGGCCGCGCGAGAGCGTCGCGGGCGTCACGTTGCGCAGACGCGCCTCGCCAATCTGGTCGCACAGGTCGCGGTTGCGGTCGGCCAGGTCGCGCACGGTGGCAAAGTCGAAGCCGGGGTCGCCCTCGGCGGTAAAGTACTCGGTCTCGAGCACCTTGAGGGCCTCCTCGCCCTTCTGGCGCTCGGACTCCATGGCGCCGTGGTCGCCGTAGATAAACATGGGGATAAACGGCTGGCGCTCGTATTCGAGTGCTTGCGATACGTTCATATGCTACTCCTTGGACGGGCCGCGTTGTGCGGCTCGAGGTTACTGAGTTATGGCGAGATGATAGTTTACCATAGGCAACTATTGGCACCGCGCCCGGGACAACTACAATACCCTAGTTGACCGCTAGGACTTTTACAATGCTGCCGAAAGACACGAAAGGTTCCATCCGTCATGGATTTACTGATTGATATTCTGCTCGACGCCGGCAAGGACACGCTGTCGCTGGTGCCGTTTTTGTTGGTGACGTATCTTGCTCTCGAGACACTTGAGCACGTTGCGGGCGACCGCGTCAACGGCGCTATCAAGCGCGCCGGCGCTGCGGGTCCCGTGGTTGGCTCGCTGCTGGGCATGGTGCCGCAGTGCGGATTTTCGGCCATGGCAGCAACGCTGTACGCCGGCCGTGTCGTGACCTTGGGCACGTTGGTGGCGGTGTTCCTTTCGACCTCCGATGAGATGCTGCCGCTGTTGCTTGCCGAGCAGGTTCCCGTGCAGACTATGGCGATGCTTTTGGCTTCGAAAGCGCTGATCGCACTGGTCACGGGTTTTATCGTGGACGCTGCCATTCGCGGCCTGCGCCGTAACGCCCGCGCGCACGCGGCGATTCGCCGTACCGTGCTGGGAACCGCGGCCAACCCGGCCCACGTGAACTGCGCGCACGACGACCACAGCGGCGGTGACATCATCGACGAGGTGGCCGAGGCAGGCGTGAGCGCCGACCACATCCACGAGCTGTGCGAGCGCGACCATTGCGGTTGTGATGAAGACGAGGACGAGCACGAACACGGACATGGCCACGATCACGGTCATGAGGGCGAACATGAACACCATGATGGTCACGGTCACTCTCACTCCCACGAAGGGACGCCTGTCCTGTCGATCATCCGCAGTGCGATCTCGCACACCGTGCAGGTCTCGGTATTCATTTTTCTGGTGACGCTGATTCTGGTCGCCGTGCTCGAGACGTTCGGCGAGTCCGCGATCGAGCAGTTCCTGCGCGGCAACGAGACACTCGCTGTCCTGGGTTCGGCGCTTGTCGGGCTGATTCCCAATTGCTCGGCGAGCGTGGTCATTACACAGCTGTATCTGGAAGGCGCGCTGCAACTGGCGCCGATGCTCGCCGGCACGCTCATTTCCGCCGGCGTGGGTTATCTGGTGCTGTTCCGCACCAACCGCAGCGCCCGCGAAAATGCCGTGTTCCTGATCATGATGTACGTCATCGGCACTGGCTGGGGCCTCATCCTCTCCGCCGTTGGCCTCTAAGTAGGCCTAAAAAATGGGCTTCAAATAGCCATGCTCAGCGCCTGCGCAATGCGGCGACGCATGGCATTTTGAAGCCCGTTTTTTGTTGAGCCATGGATTCCGAGCGCTCACACCGCTCAAAACAAAAAGGTAGATTTTAGGCATGTCTCAAAAATCTACCTTGGTTAGTGCAGCAACTCGGTGAGGTTGCGTTTAAAGCGGGCGCGGTCTTCGCTGGTAAATGCTGCCGGACCGCGAGTGCGTCCGCCGGCGCGGCGTACCTTCTTTTCCTCGTGGCGAATAAACAGCTGCATGTCGATAGTCGCCTTGTCGTACACGCGCCCGCGCACACCGATGGCGGCGGCATCGCGCCCGAGCACCATGCTCGCCAAGCCAATGTCCTGCGTCACGACCACGTCGCCCGCCTGCAGGCGTTCGACAATGGCAAAGTCGGCGCTGTCGGCGCCCACGCTCACGTCGAGCGTCGTGACCCAAAAGCCGCGTCGCGCGTGCTCGGCATCGCGCGGGTCGTCGCGGCGAATGTGCCGTTCCAGGTTTTGCGTGCTGTTGCCGGCGATAACAACGGCGACGCCCGCCCGCCGCGCGCAGTCAATCGACTCGCGCGTGACCGGGCAGGCGTCGGCATCAATAAAGAGCGTCTTTGGCATCTAGCGCACCAGTTTGCCAAACTGAATGGCGCGAACAATGAGCGTCACGCCAAACACCAGCAGCGCGGCACCGCTAAAGATGACGAGCATCTTGGCCGACCACAGCGGATAGATAAACACGAACATGCCGGCGATGATGGAAAGTGCGCCGCTCAGGATAGCGAGGGCGCGGTTGGACGAAAGCTCGGACTCCAGAATGGACATGACACCTTCGACAATCCAGCCAAAGCCGGCCACGATAACCACCATCGTGGTGAGCGTCGCGGTCGAGAAGGCCTGGTTGCGCAGGATTATGACGCCGCCCAAGATAATGAGTAGGTTGGAGATGATGCTCGTCACGCGCCAGCCGGTGGGCAGCAGCGGCTCAAAAATGGCAGTGAATAGTCTGATGGCAGCAGTGATTACAAAGTAAAAACCCAGGACAGTCGTCAAAAAGACGAGGGACTTGGCAGGTGCAAAAAGCAGCGCGATACCAGCAATGAGTGCTAAGACGCCCGTGATGGCGTAGATCCAGCGTACGGCCTTGACGGCTTTGCCCGCCATGCTTTTCTCGTCAAATCCAAACTGGCTCGATTTTTGATCATCGTTCTTAAAGATGCCCATAAGTCTCCTTTCCGTGCGGCGTAAGCCTTGATCGTTACAACCAGTATCCCCTAAGGGCGCTGACGTATGGGTCGGGGAGGGCGAAACGTAACCCAAAGGCCCCGAATTGTTTCCGTTGTTCCCCACGTCGCGATTTTCTATTCAACAGGTGTAGAACATTGCAGCCCTGTTCGTTATTGCCTACGTTTTAGGTTAGATTTTCCTAAGGACAATTGGCTTGTATTGGGGGTCCCTATGAACGAAGCAGTTCCCGAGGCACCGTCGAGTGTCGAATCGATGGCAAAGCAAGGTTGCGAAAAGCTTGGCCTGGACACGTTTGACGCGCTGGTCCGCCGCGCCCGTACGTGCCGCCGTTTTGACGAGTCCATGCGCGTGCCGCGCGAGTTTTTGCTCGAGCTGGCGGAACTGGCGCACCTGGCTCCCTGCGGCGCCAATGCTCAGCGTCTGCGTTTTCATGTGGTGAGCGGTGCCGAGGATTGCGCGCGTGTATTTGATGAGCTTGCATGGGCCGGCGCGCTTAAGGATTGGTCGGGTCCTGCCGAGGGCGAGCGTCCGACCGGCTACATCGCGATTCTTGCCGAGCGCGCTGTTCCGGGTAAGCCCGCCGCGCCCATCACCGAGGTCGACACGGGCATTGCCGCGCAGACGATGATGCTCGCCGCTCGCAGCGCCACGCCCGAGGTGGCAGCCTGCATGTTCAAGGCCTTTACGCCCCGCGCGATCGATGCTATGGGGCTCGATAACGACAAGTATGAGCTCAAGCTGATCATGGCTTTTGGCGTGCCGGCCGAGACGCAGATGATCGATGCGATCGATTCCAACCCCGACGGCTCAATTAATTACTGGCGTGACGATGCGCAGGTGCACCACGTACCCAAGCGCCCGCTCGCCGACGTGCTGGTGTAGCTGAGCGTCACCGCGGCGTGATCAGACGGTAAACCACCACAAAGGTGCCTGTCCCCTTTGTGGTGGTACGAGGGGAGAGCGTGTGGCAGATCTGTATTTGGTGCGGCATGGGCAGACTGAGCTCAATGTGCAGAGCATTTTGCAGGGCTGGCACGATTCGCCGCTTACGGCGCGCGGGCGCGAGCAGGCGCTGACGGCGCGTACGGCGTTTGCGGCGCGTGGCGTGGCCTTTGATCATGTGTATTCCTCGCCGTTGGGCCGGGCGCGGCATACGGCCGAGCTTATCGTTGGCGAGGGCCGTTCCATTGAGCTGGTCGATGACCTGCGTGAGTGGCATTTTGGCTCGCTGGAGGGCACATCAAATCGCGAGATGCCGCCGCAGCCCTGGGGCGATTATCCGGTGGCCTTTGGCGGCGAGTCGGAAGTGCAGCTTCAGTCGCGCATGGTCGCGGCGCTGTCCCGTATTATGGCCCGGCCGCAGCACGACTGCGTGCTGGCGGTTTCCCACGGCTCAGCCTGCCAGGAGTTTCTTGAGTATGTGACTGGCGGGGGAGAGCTACCCGACAACGGTGCCGTGCTTCATTTTGGCTATTGCGACGGGGCGTTTTCGCTCTTGGGTTGGTAACGAACGAAAGGACCCCTATGAATAAAGATCTGTATCTGGTCCGTCATGGACAGACGATATTCAACCTTAAGCGTATCATTCAGGGGTGGAGTGACTCGCCGCTTACGCAGTTGGGTTGCGACCAGGCGGCGCGCGCCGGCATGTTTTTACGTGCGCGCGGCATTGAGCCCGATCATGCCTACACCTCTACGCTTCATCGCACCGAGCAGACTATCGCCAACTTGTGGCCGGGCTTGGCGTACGAGCGCCTGGACGGCCTGCGTGAGTGGTTCTTTGGCGACTTTGAGGCCGAGCGCGTGATGCTTATGCCCGAGCGCCCGTGGCGCGACTTCTATCGGCAGTTTGGCGGCGAGGGCCAGATCCAGGTGCGCACGCGCATGGTGGCGACGCTGACCGATCTTATGCGGCGTCCGGACCATACGTGCGTGCTCGCGGTAAGTCATGGCTCAGCTATCAAGGAGTTTTTGGACCACGTGCGGGGCGCGGCGGCCGACGAGCGCGAACGCGTGCCGGGCAACTGCTCAGTGCTGCATTTTGCGTTTGACGATGCGGCCGATACGTTTGAACTGGTCGAAGTCTTTACGCAGGAAGACTACGCGCGCGAGCTGGGGCTAGAGCCGCTCGTGGCGGCGGCAGGTCCGCAGCGTGGATAACGCTGACGTTGCGGCCCGGTTTACCGGCGTAATTGTTTGATGCGAAAAGGGCGGAGGTGCATGCGTTTGCTGCATCTCCGCCCCTTGTTTGTTTGGATGCTGGGTTTTCCAGCTTAGCGTTTGAGTTCGCTAGAACCGTGAGACCTGGTGAGTGAGCAGACCCGTCGGAACCTGCGGCGCGCTGCCGCTGACCTGCGCGGCGGGGAACAGCACGGCTACAGCAAAGTTGAACGGCTCTTTGCCAGAGTAGGCGCCGGCAGCGCGGGCCTCGTCGGCCAGAATCTGCGATGCCCCAGCCAGTGCGGCGACATAGGCGGAGTCACCGGCGAACACCGGGTCGGGCGCCTGATCGAGCATGGCACGGATGGCGGCAACGGCGTCCTCGCGCTTGACCTCCCACACGCGATGTGTGACGCCCGCGGGATCGGTGACGGCGTAGAGCGATGCGCCCTCTTTGGCAGCGCTCAAAATGATATCCATGACGGGCGACGCCTCGTAGGCGAGCGACACGGGGCGCGGCTGCACCTTAAGCTCGGCGATCGCGCGCGCGGCGGCGAGTGCGTCGACGCTCTCGGCGGCAGCCTCGTCGCTACCCGTCAGTACGTTAACCGGGCAAATCGCCACGACACCCGTCGCGCGACCCGGCTCGCCCGAGCATTCGTACACGTAATACGCCGCGCCTGGATCCTTGAGCATTAGGCCGTCAGCAATGGCGCCGCGCAGGGCGTCGTTGCCGCTCAGGATACCGCCCATCGCAGGCAGCGCCTCGAGCACACGGTCCTGAGCCGGGCGGATGCAGGGAAACGGAAGTGCTTTCATGGGCGGTCCTAACGCGCGAGTCGGTTTGTTCGCGGCTTATTATGCCCCAACTTGGCCGCTTGCGTCCCAGAGCGTGTTATCGGCAAGCGCGATGAGCACGTTTTGGCAGCGAACGATATCGGCATGGGGCACATACTCGTCGGGCTTGTGTGCGAGCGCCAACGAGCCGGGGCCGTAGCTCATACAATTGCGGTTGCCTGTCTTGCCGGCAATGACGGCGGTATCGGTGTAGCCGGTAAAGAAGCCGACGGTCGTGTCCGCGTCCGTTACGTCATCGGCGGCACGCTTGAGCGCTGCTAGAAGGGGAGAGTTCGGGTCGCGCTCGATGGCGGGGCGGTCGCCCGTCACGGTGTAGCTGCCATGGCAACCGGGAACGGCGGCTTCGGCGACGGCGATGGCATGCTCGACCATATTGATTGCGGCGGCCGTATCGGTCGGCGGGGTCAGGCGCATGTCGACCCAGACTTTGGCGCGGTCGGGTACGACGTAGGGGCGATATCCGCCCTCGATTTGGCCAAACGTGATGGTCGAAGGCCCCAGCTCATCGTGCGCGGGCAGCGCCGCAAACGCGCGACGAAGCGAACACACGACCTCGGCCATGGCGGCGACGGCATCCGCGCCCTTCCAAGGCTGGCTCGCATGCGCCGTCACGCCAGCCATTTCAATCTCGAACCACGTACGCCCCTTGTGCGCCACCTGGATCTGTCCGTCGGTGGGCTCGGTGTCCAGCACCCATTCGCGCGAGCTGACCCAGCCAGCATCGATCGCGGCCTCTGAGCCGCGCATGAAGTCTTCCTCGTCGACCGAGCAGATGAGCGAAAAGCCGCGGCGTGGCAGCGCGCCATCCGCCGCCACGCGCTCGAGCGTATGGACCAGTGCGGCAATGGCGCAGGCCAGGCCACCCTTCATATCGCAGGCACCGCGGCCATAGAGTTTATCGTCGCGCACAACCGCCCCAAGCGGTTCGATGTCTGCGTCCCAGCCATCGCCCAAGGTGACGGTATCCATGTGGCAGATATAGATCAGCCGCGGCTCGTCGCTTTGGCCCGGCACGGTGACTTTAAGGTTGCGGCGCCCGGGCAGCACTTCGAGCTCCTCAATCTGCACGGCATCGAGCGCAGAACTATCAAGTTGTGCCAGCTGCTGCTCAATGAGCCTCTTAATGAAGCGCTCAATTTCATCCTCATACGCGCCCGGGTCTGAGCTGTCGATCCGCACAAGCTCCTGCGCAAGCCGCCAGGCAAAATCCTCATCAACCATATGCAACCTCACAATCAGTTTGCTTTCCAAACCGATTGTAAGCCTCCTGAGAGATCCGCGACGTGGGCGTGGCAGTATTTACCGTTCGCAGGCCGAGCCAGCGCGTTTGCCGTCCGGGCGGGTTCACAAGCGACGCAGCGGGTACGTACCCTTCATGGACGACATGCTGTGCGACATATCTGCCTTTCGGTATCACCGGATACCTCCACAGGTCTTGGCAATAATGCCGGACCTGCCCGATTCTGCGGACGATCCGCGCAGGGAGCACCTATGTGAGCATCCGCTCGTCACGCATTTCCTGGGCACCCCGTTACACGTGTTGGCGCAGGGCAGCTGCGGACGTAAGGGCGATCGCATTGTCAGGCATGTTTGGAACGGGGAGAGGCCGTTTGATTCCGTGCGGCAGACGGAGTTTGGCCTCGATGTTGCGTCCCCACTCTTTACCCTGCTGACCCTGGCTTCCTCGGTCTCAAACGAGCGTCTAATCATGTGCATGTATGAGATGTGCGGCACCTTTGCCGTGTGCAAGATTGCGCCTCAGGTAAAGTCGGCACTTGAGCAGGCATACGGGGGCCGGTGGGGTGACGCACGGTCGGGCTGGGAAAACGTAAAGGATGTCTCGGGGAATCCAACGGACTTGTGGAAACGACCTCCCTTGATCGAGCTCTCTGAGCTTACAGAGTTCGTCGATAAGGTCCGGGGGCTCCGCGGCGCTAAATCGTTCATACGAGCCGCGAAATGCATTACGGGGGTGGCAGCATCGCCGCTCGAGGTCCAGGCTTCGATGCTGTTTGGCCTTACGAGGTTGCGCGGCGGAGAAGGGCTGAGCCTTACCAATAACGTTGAGATTCGTATGACGCGCAGCGCCCGCCTGATTTCGGGGCTTGATAGGCGCTATGCCGATATCCTGCTGGCAAATAAGGACGGCAGCCGAGAGTGTCTGGTTGAATGCCAGGGTAAAGCCATTCACGGATCCATTGAATCCAAGATTTCGGACTCCGATCGAACGACGGCGCTGCAAGCGATGGGATATCCCGTCATTCTGATGACCTATGGTCAGCTGGCCGACTCCGATGCCTTCCGCGTGGTGATGGAGCTCATCATGTCCTATCTCGATGTGCCGCTGAAAGACAAGACGCCGCGACAGCAGGAGCTCGAACGGCGGCTTCGTGAGGAGATTTTTATCGATTGGGCAGGAATGTAGCCGCGCGGGTGGAAAACGGTCGCGCGGACTAGAGTTTTGGTCACAAAAAGACTTATATTTCGCCTTGGAGGGGCCTTAAAAATGCTATCTAGAATAAGTTGTTTCGGAAAATGGACAGTCAACTTACATTCGGCACATAGAGATCGATTTTTACCTACTAAAGTCCCTGATAAAGCTGTTTATCAAAGCGGGTGTGCTTAGCGACTTGAGCCTCACTATCGATTATCTGAAAAAACTTGTTATGGGTATCATTTTAAAGTCGTCCGGAGCAACAAAATCGGCCCCCGTTTCGTGAAAACGGGGGCCGAATGGGCTTCGTGGTCTGTCTGGCAGGATTGGCGCCGGCGCTATTTAATCACGCGCACACGATACATCGACGGAATATGCTTGAGTGCCTCGATCGTGCTGCCGTCCAGGTGCTCATCGGTGTCGAACATGGTGTAGGCGTTCTCGCCAGCGGACTCGTTGGTCATGCGCTGCACGTTGGCGTTGTCCTTGGCGAGAATGGCCGTGATCTGGCCGATCATGTTGGGCACGTTGGCATGCAGGCAGGCAATGCGGCTTGCGGCGCGCGCCTTGCCCATGCTGCAGGCGGGGTAGTTGACGCTGTGCGCGATGTTGCCGTTTTCCAGGTAATCCTTGAGCTCGCTGATGGCCATGTCGGCGCAGTTGGCCTCGGCCTCGCCGGTGCCGGCGCCCGAATGCGTGGTGATAAACGTGTTGGGCATCTTGACGGTCTTGGGCGTGGCAAAGTCGCAGCTAAACCAGCTGAGCTTGCCCGCGCGCAGGGCGGCGTCGACGGCGTCCTCGTCAATGATGGTCTCGCGCGCGTAGTTGATGAGCACGGCGTCCGGGGCCAGCAGGTCGATCTGCTCGGTGCTGATCATGCCGATGGTATCGGCCTTGCTGGGCACGTGCACGGTGAGGTAGTCGCAGCCGCGGCACAGATCCTCGAGCGTGCCCACGCGCTGCACCTCGCGGCTCAGCACCCACGCGTGCTCGACGGAAATGAACGGATCGTAGCCGTAAACGTCCATGCCCAGGTCGACACAGGCGTTGGCGACCTTGGAGCCCACGTTGCCCAGACCGATGACACCGATGCGCTTGCCCTTGAGCTCGCGGCCCACAAAGGCCTTCTTGGCCTTTTCGGCATCGACCTGAATCTCGGGGTCGTCGGCGTTGTTGCGCACCCAGTTCATCGACTGCACGACGCCGCGGCTCGAAAGCACCAGCATGCCCAGGACGAGCTCCTTGACGGCGTTGCTGTTGGCACCGGGGGAGTTAAAGACGACGACGCCCTTCTTGGCGTACTCCTCGACGGGGATGTTGTTGACGCCGGCGCCGCAGCGGGCGATGGCGCGGATGCCCTCGGGCAGCTCGTGGCCGTGCAGGTCGGTGGAGCGCATCAGAATAGCGTCGGCCTCCTCGGCGGTGCCCACAAACTCGTAGCCCTCGCCAAATTCGACTTTGCCGTCCTTGGTAATGTCGTCGATGGTTTTAATCTTGCGCATGAAAAACTCCTTAGCGGATTTGTTTATAACAAGTGGTTTGAAGTGGCTGGTCGGCCCGCGTGTTGCGGGCTAGTTAGATCGCGGGCTCAAACTATGCTGCGCTTCGAAGTCCTTCACGTACGTGGCCAGCGCCTGCACGTCCTCCATGGTGACGGCGTTGTACACGCTGGCGCGCATTCCGCCGACGAGGCGATGGCCCTTGACGTTTTGGATCTGGTGCTCTGCCGCGCCCGCAACAAAGGCCGCGTCGAGTTCGGCGTCGCCGGTACGGAACGTGACGTTGGCGATGGAGCGGCTGTTGGCCTGCGCGGTGCCATGGAACAGCTCGCTGTGCTCGAGCAGGTCGTAGAGCAGGTTGGCCTTGGCCCAGTTGCGCTCGGCCATGGCGGCAAGTCCGCCGGTCTGCTCAACCCAACGGAACACCTTGCCGCACACGTAGATGCCAAAGGTGTTGGGCGTGTTGAGCATGGAGCCCTTGGCGGCCTGGGTCTTAAGGTTCATGTACTGCGGCGTCTGCGCAAAGGCCGGGCCGTCGGCGATCAGGTCGTCGCGCACGATGACCACGGTCACGCCAGCGGCGCCGGCGTTTTTCTGAGCGCCGGCGTAGATGAGTCCGTAGCGCTCGACGTCGAGTGGCTGCGACAAAAAGCAGCTCGAAACATCGGCGACCAGCGGCACATCGCCGCAGTTAGGCAGCTCGCGGTACATGGTGCCAAAGATGGTGTTGTTCTGGCAGATGTAGACGTAGTCGAGCCCGTCGCCCGCAGCCTCGGCGGCAATACGCGCGTTGATGTCGGCCATGTCGGGGATGCGGTCGAAGTTGGTGTCTTCGGAGCTCGCGAGCAGCACGGCCTCGCCGTACTTGGCGGCCTCCTTGTACGCCTTGTTGGCAAAGTTGCCGGTCACGATGTAGCCGGCGCGCCCGCGGCGCATGAGGTTCATGGGGATGCCCGCAAACTGCAGCGTGGCGCCGCCCTGCAAAAACAGGACACGGTAATTGTCGGGGATGCTCAGCAGGCGGCGTAGGGTTGCCTCGGCGTCGTCGATGATCTGCTGGTACATGCTAGATCGATGGCTCATCTCGAGCACGGACATGCCGCAACCGCGGTAGTCCATCATCTCGTCGGCGATCTCGGCGAGCACGCTTGTGGGCAGTGCGGCCGGGCCAGCTGAGAAGTTGTGCACACGTGCCATCTTCTAGTTCCCCCTCGTAGTCGTTTGAACGTTCGGGATACTTTAGCACAGTGGAGCGCTAGGCGCGACCGCATCACGGTAAAACTCGAGTGCGCCGCTATGATTTACAGGATGGTTACATGGGGGAGGGCGGTCGCAAGGTCTATATCGCCGGGATATACCGTGACAGGTACTCTTTGAGCGCGGGGTCGCACACATAGAGATACGTTCCTAACATGCCGCGCGTCATGAGGACGTAGTAGGCGTTGACGATGATCTTTTGCAGATCATCGTCGCTTGCCTTTTTCTTGGCAACGGCATCTTTGAAGTTTGCCCTGTTAACGTTGACTGCATCTTTGTTCGAATCGTAGTAAATGTCGGGACCCAGAATTACGAATCCGTAGTTGAGGTCGTAGCCTTGTACCGTATGAATGCATCCGACTTCGTTGACGGCGTTGGCGGAGTTAACCCAATCCTTCTGGGTTGAGTTCCAGCGTTTGGGAATGCCCTCGATGACGATATCGAACGCATCTTTGTTATTCTTCGTTTCCCACTTCCACGCAAAGCCTGCCATCATGCGGGATAGACCAACTTCTTCTTCCTTGGTTTGCTGCAGAGAGCAGAAGTCCTCAAATCGGTCGACGATTCCAAACTGGTATCTGGGGATATCGCTGTCCGGATCCCCGGCTCGCGAATCGTAAGGCTCCTATGAAAAGAGTGCTTTGAACTTCATGCCGGCATGCATGTACGCTTTGTTATCAAGCAGGTCGTAGACAAAATCGAGGTACTCATCGCCGCCACGCACGCGCATTTGGGTACTCAAGTTGAATTCTTCGGTCTCGATGCCGGCTTCTTCGAGTTGGTTGAGTCGCTGCTCAAGGCCATCTCGGTTGAGTCCCGATGCGCGGACTTGCTGTTTGGGGTCAAAGAACAGGTACGCCTTGTCGCAGCATTTGAAAATCCAATCCACCTGGCTGCTCGTGCGCGGCAAGCTGAGTCGTTCACATGTGTTGTAGAAAGCTCCGATGCCGGCGCCGGCGGATAAGTAGTTTCCCAGTCGGTGCGCCTCGTCGACAAGCAAGACGTCATACCGATCGTTTTTTGTGACGTCGTTGGGGCTCAGGATATCGCCGGGCTTTAACCCGGGGAGGAAGTGCGTGAGTTTTTTGAGCGTCTTGCTCAGAGACTCCATGGGCGTCACGAAGCCGACCCGCAGACCGGAAAGGTTCGGCTCATTTTTGATTTTGAACATGAGACTGATGGCGAGGATTGTTTTGCCTGTTCCCGGCGCGCCGTTCACGACGGTTACGCGCTCTTTCTTGGGACCGCCGTGTTTAATGTCTTCATGCTCTTGCTCGAGCCGCCTGTAAATCGCCTCAATCGTTTCGTATTGATCGGGCGTGAGCGTTTTGAAGGGCGAGAATTTGAACAGGTCGGTATTCTCGAGCTCTTCGATGGGGTGGATCGCATAGTTCTCTTCGCGAAGCTTTGTCCAGAGGTCTCTGAACTTCTGGCGATACTGAGGTCGCTCAAAATAATCGAACTGGGCATAGCCATTGTTGGCGTTGGTTACCTGGTATTTTTCGTCAGCGCAGAACAGCTCGATAAGTCGATTCTCGAACTCGAACGTTGCGGATTGGTTGAAGGTGGGATTGTCGATCAGAAGGGTCCGGTCGAAGTCCTTGTCCACGTTTGCAGCGTGTTGTTTCATACGGCGCTGGTAATTGGTTGTTTGGCCGATGTATGCCGTCTTGTTTTTGCTGTTGGTAAGAATGTAAAGGACGGGCCAGCTCTCGTCATGATGGGTCCCGGGCTTTGGCGTGCCAAAGTCCTGAAGCGATTCGCTTGTCTCAAAGGGCTGGGGTAGGGGAAGCGTGTATTGCCGAAGGGCGAACTCATTACTCATGATGGTCCGCCTTTCTGTATTCGTTAGATGATGCATCGACGGGGTAGCGCTCGCCATTGCGCTTGAGCTTGGACGAAAGCGCCGCTGGCAGGTCGATTTCATTTAAATCTGAGAAACGCAGAAGGAAAAGAAGCGTGTCGGCGACTTCGTCTTCGATAGCTTGGCGTTGCTCGGTGTCTTCGAACATTTCTGCAATGCGCTCGTCGCTCACAAAACGAAAGAGCTGAAGGAGCTCGGAGGGCTCAGTTGCCATGCCTATGGCAAGCTCTTTTGGCGTGTGATATTTGCGCCAGTCGCGTGCATCACAAAAGTCCCTGACTTGTTTCGTCATGGCATCGAGCTTATCCATCGTCCGCAACCTCCCTGATGTTCATTGTTTTATTATGGCCGTATCTGGTATTTATTGCACATCATTTGGGGTGTGCGGTTTGTTCGGTCGCGATTGGCCGGTAGGAGGTTTCACCATGAAGATCGAAGTTGACGTAGGTCAGCTGCGCGAGAGCCTGCTCGACCGCGTGGGGTCTGCGGCGGGCGTGGGCTTTCCGGCCGCCATGCTCGACGTGATGGATATCGAGGACGAGTCGCCCCAAGAGCTCCTAGCCCGAGCCGAACGCGAAGGCCTCGACCTCCGTGCCTTCGCCACAGGCGATGATACGGACGACGGCTGGTAGCCATAGCCACCCCTCAACCCCATCCCCTCAATAACTTGCGGTGAAATAGGGACTGTTTAGGCTGCTAGAAGGCCTATTCAGTCCCTATTTCACCGCAAGTTATGGGTGGGGATGGCTACGACGCCAGCGTGGCGATGACGGCTTCGTCGCCGGCATATATGAGGGTGTTGCCGTCGGGGATGATCGTTTGGCCGTCGCGCTTGAGCATCACCACGATAAAGGGGTGCTTGCCCTGCGGTACATCGCGCAGGCGCTGTCCAGCTAAGCGGCCGTGGGGCGTCACGGTGACCTCGCGCAGCGTAACCTCGGCACGCTCCTCAAACGTTGGAGCGGCCATAACCAGAAGGTCGCCTTCCTCGATGACGGTATCGCCGTTGGGCAGCACCGGGTGCGCGCCGTCGCGCAGTACCAGGACCACGAGCATGTCCGTGACGCTGCCGATGTCCGCGAGTGAGCGCCCGGCAAACGGATGGCCCGCGCCCACCTTGAGCTTGACAAACGACATGCCGTCCTCGTCGCGGTAATCGTTAAACGTACGGCGCACGTCGCCTTCTGCATCGATCATGTCGAGCTTCTTTGCCACCGCCGGTAGCAGCGAGCCCTGCACCACAATGCTCGATACGGCAATCACAAACACCAGGTCAAACAGGTCGTGACCGCCGGGAACGCCGGCTACCACGGCAAAGAGGCTAAAGACGACCGAAGCCGCGCCGCGCAAGCCCGCCCAGCTTACGAGTGCAACCTGGCGAGGGTTCGTCTTAAAGGGCACCAGCAGCAGACCGACGGCGATGGGGCGGCTCGCAAAGAGCATAAACGCCATGAGCGCCAGGCCCGGCAGCAGCATCTGCGGCAGGCGCGCGGGCGTGACGAGCAGGCCCAGCAAAAAGAAGATGGTCATCTCGGCCATCTCGGTGAGGGTGTCAAAAAAGTGCGCCATCTCGACCTTGCCGGTGATGTCGCTCGCGCCCAGCACAATGCCGGCCAGGTACACGGCCAAAAAGCCGTTGCCGCCCAGATAGCTCGGCAATGCGTAGGCGACGATCGCCACGGCGAACAAAAAGATGGTCTGCGCGCCCTCGGCCGTTGCGTGCGCGCGTTCAATCAGGCGGCTGGATGTCCAGCCGATGGCAAGGCCCAGTCCCACGCCCAGGGTGATCTGCTTGGCCAACAGCACGGGAATGTCGATGTCGCCGCCCGCCGCGAGGGTCGCGAGCACCGCGGTAAGCATGTAGGCGACGGGGTCGTTGGAGCCCGATTCGACCTCGAGCAGCGAGTCAGTCGCGCCCTTTAGCGAAAGGTTGTGCTCGCGCAGCACGCTAAAGACGCTCGCCGCATCGGTCGACGCCACGACCGAGCCCAGCAGCAGGCCGCCGATCCAGTCGAAGCCTAGTGCAAAATGCGCAAAGGCGCCCGTGATGCCGGCGGTGGCGATAACGCCGAGCGTGCTCAGCAGTACCGCGGGCGCGGCGACGGGCTTGGCGCGGTCGATGTTGGTGTTAAAGCCGCCGTAGAACATGATGAACAGCAGCGCCGTACTGCAGACGGTTTCGGTAAGCGCGTAGTCGCTAAAGTCGATGTGCGCCGGCCCGTTGACGCCCAGCAGCATGCCGAGCGCGATAAAGATGAGCAGGGTAGGGAAGGGGAGCTTTTTGCCGACGGGTTTGATGGTCAGACACAAAATGATGACGAGGCCGATAAAGAGAAGTATCTGGTTCATGGGTAGTGTCCGCTCCTGGGTGGTTGGCGTGGCACGGTCAGTTGTCTGCGGTTATTTGTACCCAAAGATGGTGGGTTTATGGGGCCGAGCCGCGGGCGTTCGCATTATCGACACGAGGCGGGGGGGCGCGGGCGGTGCTGGTTGGGGCGTTGGTGCTGGTGGCGCGGTGTTTTCGGGGCGTGCGGGCGGCCGCTTGTGACCGTTGGCAGCGGTGGCACTTTCCAGCTTTATTGCAACGGAGTACAATGGGTAACGTTTAAGTTCAACTTGAAGTTTTAGTCGTGGCATCGGGCTTCGGCCGTAATGCAGGGAAAGGCGTTCCATGGCGATCTATGTGACATCTGATGCTCACGGGCACGTGCGCGCGCTGGACGAGGCCCTTTCCAAGATCTCGCTGACGTCCGACGACACGCTGTACGTGCTAGGCGACATGATCGACCGCGGTCCCGATCCGGTCGGCGTCATTAACTTGGTACGGTCGCTGCCCAACGCTCGCGTGCTTAAGGGCAACCACGAGCAGATCATGCTCGACGCGATCATTGGCCAGGACCCGCTCGATGCCGAGACCTGGGATATCAATGGCGGTTGGACCACGCGTCAGCAGCTCAACGAAATGGAATTTGAGGCATACGAGGGGCTGGTGCGCTGGGCTGCCGCCCTGCCGCTCTACGCGGTGGTCGAGACTGCCGAGCGACCGTATCTGCTGGTGCACGCCGGCGTTCAGACCGAGGCGGCGCGTGCGTTTTTGCTTGAGCATGGTGTCGATTGCGGCGACGGCAGGGGAGCGGTCGATGCCGATAGCGAGCTGCTGCAGCAAATGCTCGCCGTGCAGTCGTCCGATGACTTGCTGTGGATTCGTCACGGCTACTGGGATGCCCCGACGGGGCTGCTTTCTGCCGAGGGCAAGGGCCCGGTCGTGGTGAGCGGCCACACGCCCACGGTGTCGCTGGGGCGTTATTGCGAGGTTGGCGGCCTGGCAGGGCTCGATGAGGAGTCGGGCCGCGGGCGGATGGTGCGCTTGGGTGGCGAGGATACCGCCGGCGTGCCCGATCGCATCGATATCGACTGTGCGGCGGCCACCGGTTCCGAGTTCGGCCGCGTGGGCATCCTGCGCCTGGACGACGGGGCGGAGTTTTATGCGAACATCAACCCGGGCGAATAATCGCTGCAAAGGGTAGCTAATTTGGGACGGGGCCTTTTTGACTACTTTTGCCCTTCTGCCCGCTAATTGATTTTTCTGGGACGGGGATTAAATAATCATTTGGCTGCCCGCTGGCTAAGTGAGTAGACTTTTTTGGAAATGCCGAGCACCCAACTTATTTGCCTCAATAAAACTGCAGGTCACAGACTTGTGCTTTGCTGGCGTGGTCGGGGATTCGGTAAAAGTCTACTCACTTAGTTTTGCGTGATGCATATTGTTCGCAACGAGACCCCAGTCGGGGAGATTCCATCGCAAATTCCGGTGACCGGGGCAGCTAATTAGGCGCCGTACGGGTTGCGGTCGCGTTCTATGCGTTGGCGAATGTGGGCGTATTCGACAATCAACAGCACCAGCAGTAGGGCCATGATAGCCAGGTAGCTCACGACGGCACCCATCAGGCCCAGCAGGTTGATCAGGATCACCGGGAGCACTACGCTCACGGCAAAGCAGGTCAGGTAGATCTTGGTGACGTCTCCAGCGTGGCGCAGCACTGTGATGATGGCGTAGATAAAATCGATGGCCGCGGTTACGCCGCCGGCGACGACCATCAGCAGCGCCAATGTGCGGTAGCGCTCAAAGTTGAGGCCGTACATAAAGCTCATGAGGGGAATGCCGGGGCCGGCCATAAATGCGGCGCATACGCCGGTGATGGCCACGATCAGCGCCATAACGGCAATAATAATCAAGTCAAAACGGCGGCGTTTGCGCGGGTTCGCCCAAATGCTCGACAGACGCAAAAGCTGCGGTTTATAGACAAATCCGATGCTCAGCAAAATAGCCTGCGCCGGAAAGAACAGGGCATTAAAGTACAGCTGGTATTTGTAGGCCAGCGTGCCTTCCATAACAAACTTGGGCATGCTCTCGATAAGGTTGAACAAAAAGAGCGCGCCAAAGAGCGGAGCGCACTGGACAAACAGGTGGCCGACCTCGCGCAGGCTCACGCGGCGTGATTTTTCGGTCTCGAGCAGGGCGAGCGGCGCGGTGACCAGCACGAGCGAGGCGATGGCTGTGACACCCATGGCCATCGCCGCGATGGGCATGCTGCGCGTAAGGAACAGCGCCACGCTAAAGACCGCGATGACGCCGGCGGAGCGTAGCGTTTGGCTCATGCCGGCCAGGTAGAGTTTATCGGCCTGCTGTAGGCGGCCCTCGTACACGTCCGCCACGCCGTCGATCACTTTATACAGGTAGACGCCCAGGCCGATCGTGGCCATCTGCGCATCGTAGCCGCGGGCGCTGCTGTACATGAGGCCGCAGCCTAGGGCGAGCGCTCCGCAAAGCCAGCGATTGAGCTGGTAAGAGGCAAAGGACGTCTTCTCGTCGATGTCCGAGACCTGGAAATTGCGCACGCCGTAGTTGCACGCGATCATGATGAGTGTGCCGGTGACAAACGCAATGGAGAACTTGCCGGCTTCCTCGGCGCCCACGAGCTGCGTGGACACGATGGTGAGCAGAGGAAACGCCATGCCCCATACGGCGGTGCCCAGGGTATTCCAAAGGTAGTCGCGACGGGTGGCATGATCTTCGTACTCGGCTTCTTGCGTGGAGAAGCCGCCGCCGTAGACGGCTCCGAGCAGGCGGTTCCACCAGGCATTGACCATGCGGTGGATGGGGCCGGGCTGGCGATCGCGCTCGCGGCGACGGCGTGTGGCCTGGTTGCTGTCGGGACCGCCGGCGTTACGCTGGCTTAGCTCTTGGATTCGTGCGAGCTCCTCGGCGGTGTGCGATGCGGGGAACAGGCCGTTCTCGATGCGTCCGCCCTGCCCGTGCGCCCCGCCCGATACGGTGGGGTCGGTGACGCCGTTGCGGCGGGCGATGGCGCGGCGGATGCTATCGAGGGGCGTGATGCTCAAGGCGGAGTCCTTTCTATTGCTGCGCTCTAGTATAGACGCGGCGGTGTTTGCTCGTGTTTTTGAACGGATTGTTCAATATTTCGGCAGGCGGCAGAAAATTGTCGGTAAGCGTGCGTTATCCTGTTCAAGTTTTATGACACCCCCGATGCCGCCCTCGCGGTACCAAGGAGCTTTTACCCATGGACGTCGCCGCATTTTTGCTGGCTCTTGTGCCTATCATCTGGCTTGTCGTGATGCTGCTGTGCTTTAAATGGCCGGCCTGGAAAGCCGCGATTGGTTCGTTTGTTCTTTCGTGCGTGCTCGCCTTTGCGTGGTGGCATTTGCCGGTGGCGCAGATAGCCACGGCCTCGCTCGAGGGCTTTTTGATGGCGCTGTGGCCCATCGTGTTGGTGATTATCGCCGCCGTCTTTACGTATAACCTCTGCGTTCGCACGGGCGCCATGGACGTGATCGGCAGCATGATCACCTCCATCAGCAACGATCGCCGTCTGCTGGCGCTGCTCGTGGCGTGGTGCTTCGGCGGCTTTATGGAGGGCATGGCTGGCTTTGGTACCGCTGTCGCCATTCCCGCCGGCATGCTCGCGGGCCTTGGTTTTGAGGCCGTGCCTGCCGTGCTGATCTGCCTGCTGGCCAACGGCGTGCCCACGCCCTACGGCTCCATCGGCATCCCCACGGTGTCCGTTGCCGACCTGGTGGGTCTGGATTCCCTGCACCTGGCGACCGTTCAGCTGGTGCAGCTCGCACCGTTCTTTGTGGTGATGCCGCTGCTCATCGTGTTGGTTGCGGGCCGCGTGACCGACGATCAAGGCGATGTTGCGAGCGTAGGCGAGCGCCTGCACGGCGTGGCCGGTATCGCGCTGCTCTCTGGCGCGTCCTTTGTCGGCGCTGCCCTGGTCGTCGCTATGTTTGTGGGCCCCGAGCTTGCCGTGGTCGTGGGCTCCATCGTGTCGCTCGCGCTGACCGCCGCGCTTGCCATGCGCGCCGAGAAGTCCGGTCACCTGGACGCGCGCTTTCACATGAATATCGAGGCCGGTGAGCAGCTCACCGCTAAGTCGGCGCTTTCTGCCTGGTCGTGTTTCATCCTGATTTTTGTACTGCTGTTGGGTACGTCCAACCTGGTGCCCGCCGTGCATGCCGCGCTTGCGCCCTTTGCGAGTCACGTGCAGGTGTATTGCGGCGAGAACCCCGGCACGCTCACGTTTTCGTGGATTAACACGCCGGGTGTTTGGATCTTCCTGGCCGCGTTTATCGGCGGCGCCATTCAGGGGGCTTCGCCGCGCATGATGGGTGAGGTGCTGGCCGCGACTGTGAAGCAGATGATGCCGACGGTAATCACGATGCTTTCGGTGCTGGGCTGTGCCAAGGTGATGGGCTATGCGGGCATGATCTCTTCGATCAGTGCGTTCTGCATTGCCGTCGCCGGTGGTCTGTACCCGATTCTGGCCCCGTGGATCGGTGCCGTCGGTGCGTTCGTGACCGGTTCGGGCACATCGTCGGGCATGCTGTTTGGTCCCATTCAGAGCCAGGCCGCTTCGGCGCTGGGCGTGAGCGACTACTGGATGGTTGCGTTGAACGCCCTGGGTGTCGCCGCCGGTAAGATGGTCTCGCCGCAGACGCTCGCGATTGGCCTCGCTGCCGTGCACGTGCGCGGTAAGGACGCCGAGCTCCTGGGCGCAGTGCTGCCCTACGCCGCCGGCATGCTGATCCTCATGAGCGTCATCGCCATGCTCGGCCAAGGCCTGCCGCTGTAGTCGGCACTTTGGGAACGTCCCTAAGTGCCGGCATCTAGGGACACTCCTTGGTTGTTGCCTGTTTAAGAGTGTCCCCAACGACTGGTCCATAAGTGTCCCCAACGATTAGTCGATTAAGAACGTCCCCAATGACCAGGCCGCTTGCCTGTGATTTTTGACCGTTGGGCGGGCGCTTCGCCGTTGCCGCAAAAACGTTTTTGCATATCGGGTACAACGGGCTTTACGTGAGTAAAGTGCGCGCTGCGTCCGCGTGTCGCGTTTTTAAAGGAGGCCCCATGCCTGGTGTTACCCCTGCAGAAGTTCTGTCCAACTTTGGTATTACGCTGGTCGAAGATCCCGCCGATAATCAGCCCCGCCTGCTGGTTGATCTACCCGCCGCGGAGCTCGTCGAGTACGCTATCCGCCGCGAAGAAGGCCGCATGGCATCCAACGGCGCGCTGGTGATCGAGACGGGGGAGCGCACCGGCCGTTCACCCAACGATCGTTTTATCGTTGACACCCCCGATGTTCACGACAAGATCGCCTGGGGCGCCGTCAACCGACCGCTTTCGATTGAGAGCTACGAGACCATCAAGGCCGGTATCGTCGACTACCTCAACGAGCGCGACGTGTTTGTCACGCGCGGCATGGCGGGCGCCGACCGCAACCACACGCGTCGCCTGCTCGTCGCCTGCGAGCGTGCCAGCCAGGCGCTCTTTATTAAGCAAATGCTCGCTCGTCCGCTTGCCCGCGAAATTGCGCGCACCGGCGAGCCGGACTTTTGCGTGCTCGCGGCACCTGGCTACCAGTGCGACCCCGCCATCAAGGGCCTCAACTCCAGCGCTGCCGTGGTCATCAACTTCCAGGAGCGCGTGATTCTGGTTGCCGGCACCGGTTACTCCGGCGAAATCAAAAAGTCCATCTTCAGCGTTATGAACTACCTGCTGCCTGTCGAGGACGACGTGCTGCCCATGCACTGCTCGGCCAGCATGGATCCCGTCACGCATGAGACCGCGGTGTTCTTTGGCCTCTCCGGCACGGGTAAGACCACGCTTTCGGCCAACCCCACGCGCCTGCTGATCGGCGACGACGAGCACGGCTGGTCCGACATGGGCATCTTTAACGTCGAGGGCGGCTGCTACGCCAAGTGCGAGGGCTTGGATGCGTTCCACGAGCCCGAGATCTTCAACGCTGTTCGCTTTGGCGCCATCTGCGAAAACGTGGTGCTCGATGAGAATCGCAAGCCTAACTATGATGACATCTCGATCACGCACAATACGCGCGTGGCCTATCCCGTCGAGCACATTCCCAACGCGTGGACCAAGGGCATGGGCACCACCCCGAGCGTTGTGCTGTTTTTGACATGTGATGCCTTTGGCGTGCTGCCGCCCATCTCGCGCCTGACGGCCGACGCCGCCATGTATCACTTTGTGACGGGCTTTACGGCCAAGATCCCCGGCACCGAGGTCGGCGTCACCGAGCCCACGCCCACGTTCTCCTCGCTGTTCGGAGAGCCGTTTATGCCGCTCGACCCCATGGTCTATGCCAAGATGCTCGGTGAGCGTATCGCCGACGGTCGCACGCGCGTCTATCTGGTCAACACCGGCTGGATTGGCGGCGGTTATGGCGTGGGCCATCGCATCGAGCTTGCCTACACGCGCGCCCTGGTGGCCCGCGCCCTCGACGGTACCATCGAGGACAGCGAGTTTGTGCACGACGATATTTTTAACGTTGACATTCCCACTACGTGCCACGGTGTGCCCGATGGCATCCTGGTGCCGCGCCAGTACTGGCAGAGCACCGCTCGCTACGACGAGGCAGCGCACAACCTGGCGGTGATGTTTGAGGAGAACTTCGAGAAGAAGTACTCGCACCTGCCCGAGTCCGTCAAGGCCGCCGGCCCGCACGCTCAAGTGCCCGCCGACGCCCGTCATCGCGGCCGCGGCCTGCTGGGACTCCGCCGCTAGCGTCGCCTCAGACCCAAAACCACCATAAAGGGGACAGGCACCTTTGTGGTGGTTTTGCTCGCGCGGATGACTCGGGTTACAATACGCCTGACATCTCGCCCCCTTCTCCGGATGGGGGCAGCGTAAGCGCTCTTGTGGCGGCACCGTAGGACTTTGAAGGTGGCCGTCGTAAGGGCGCTTTTTGTTTGGGTGCCCTCGCTCGGGCGCGAATCGTGAAGGGAGCATGTATGAAGAGCTTTATTGCCGAGGATTCATTTTGGGAGCTGTTTCCTCAGGCGGCGGTCGGTGTTGTGGTCGTGGAGGGTATGAAGCCCGCGGCCCAGATACCTCAAGAGGATGTGGACGCGATAGCGGCGCTGCTCGACCGTGCCAATATCGATGCGGAGCGTCATCTGACCAGCGATACAATCAGCGAGAACGCACCGGTCAAGGCATGGCGCGAGGCCTATCGTCTGTTCAAGACCAAAAAGGGCGCGCGCTGTTCAATCGAGAACCTGCTCAAGCGTGTGCTCAAGGGCAAGCCGGTGGGCCACATTACGCCCGCGGTGGATATCTATAACACGGTGTCGCTGTCCTATGCACTGCCCGTGGGAGGCGAGGATCTGCATGCGATTGAGGGGGACCTTCGCCTGAAGGTGACCGACGGCGGGGATGCGTTCCTGCCGCTTGGCGAGGAAGCGGACGACCCGACGCTGCCCGGCGAGCTCGCCTACATTGACGATGCGGGCGCCGTGTGCCGCTGCTGGAACTGGCGCGACGGCGTTCGAACGGCTCTATCCGACGATTCGGCCGACGCATTCCTGGCGATTGAGTGCGTAGAGCCCGAGCGAATGGGGGACTGCCAGGCCGCCATCGACCGTCTTGCCGATCTGCTCGAGCGCTATCTGGGAGCGACGGTTGTCGTTAAGACGCTTGTGACCCGCGACAATCCCCGCGTGGAGCTGTAGCAACTTCTGCAAATCATACTCGCCGGTCAAAACCACCACAAAGGTGCCTGTCCCCTTTGTGGTGGTTTTTATGTTGATGAGTTAACAAATAGGGCGTGCGGGGCTTGCGGTCGCTGGGTACGGCTAAGATGTTTACCCGTTAGCATTATGCAAGCGAAAGGCGGTCGTCTCCCATGCAACAGAGCGACGAGACACGTTTCGAGGACTTTGTCGGACTGATCAGTGGACTCTACAAGGAGATCCAGCGCATTAAGACATCTGAGGGCGCAAGGCTGGGCCTTAAGGGCTCCGACATCATGTGCCTGTACTATCTTGAGCGCAGCAAGGACGGCCTGACTGGTGCCGACCTCGCCCGCATGGCTGGCGTGACCCGCGCTGCCGTCTCGCGCACGCTGGCGCATCTGGAGGAGGGCGGCTACGTCGAAGTCGACGATTCGGGCGATGCCGCCGTTAAGTATCGCGCCCCGGTTCGCCTGACCACGTTGGGCGGCGAGAGCATGAACGAGGCCGATTGCATTATTCGTGAAGTGCTCGACACCACCGGCAAGGCCATGGGCGTGGAGCAGCGTGAGCAGATGTATGCGTCGCTGCGTACGATTCTCAACACCTTGCGCGAGCTGTAGGGCCGCCTAGGCATTTGCTTCCCATTAACAACTGCATCGTCCCGTTTGAGCGCGTATACCGTGCCGGGGCATTGCTGTCAAAATTCCCTGCGCGGGACCTGCGCAAGAAAGGATTCGCTATGTCCGTCCGCATTATTACCGATTCCGCAAGCGATATGTCGCCGGCCGAGCACCCGGCACTGGACGTTTTGCCGCTGTCCGTCACCTTTGGCACCGATGTGTACATGGATGGCGTCGACATCGATCACCAGCGCTTTTACGAGATGCTCGTGGAGCGCGATGAGCTGCCCAAGACCGGCCAGGTCAACCCGTACGCGTTCTCGCAGGCTATCGCCGAGATTCGCGAAGCCGGCGATGAGGCTGTGATTATTACCGTGGGCGCTAAGCTGTCGGGCACCAATCAGAGCGCCCGTACCGCACTAGCCGAGGCGCCGGGCGGCGATGTGTACGTGGTTGATAGCAACAACGTCACCCTGGGTGAACGCATTCTGGTTGAGTATGCGCTGCGCTTGGTGGACGAGGGCCGTAGCGCGGCCCAGATCGCGGCGGCGGTCGAGGCCGTGCGCGACCGCGTGGTGGTTATCGGCCTGCTCGAGACGCTGGAGTACCTGGTGCGCGGCGGTCGCCTGTCTGCTGCTGCCGGCGCCGTGGGTACGCTGCTCAACGTAAAGCCCGTGGTAGCTGCCGAGGACGGTCTGATTGTGCAGCTGGGAAAGGCGCGCGGTTCCAAGAACGGCCGCAACCTGCTGAACCAAAAGGTCGAAAAGGCGGGCGGCATCGACTTTTCCATGCCGCTGGCGCTCGGCTATACGGGCCTTTCGGATGCGGTGCTCAAGAAGTATATCGAGGACAGCGCGGCACTGTGGGCTGGCCACACCGAGGGCGAGCTGCCCGTTCACACCATCGGTGCCACCATCGGTACCCACGTAGGCCCCGGTGCCGTAGCCGTAGCCTTCTTCCAGCCCGCCAACTAACCAACCTGCCAACAAATGATCCCTTGGGGACGGAGGAAAACGGATCATCGACCGCACGGAGGCCGCGAATGATCCGTTTTCCTCCGTCCCTAAGGGATCATTTCTTTATGCTGTTAATGCGGAGAAGAGAGCGAGCGATGGCGTCTGAGGGCTTTTTTGAACGGGTGTACGAGGTGGTCGAGCAGATCCCCGAAGGGATGGTCGCCACGTATGGTCAGGTGGCGCTGCTTGCCGGTCGTCCACGAAGTGCGCGGTACGTGGGGTATGCCCTGCACAGCAATCCGCGCCCCGGCGAGATACCCTGCCATCGCGTGGTGTTTGCCGACGGGCGCATATGCGAGGGTTTTGCTTTTGGCGGTCCCGATGCTCAACGTGAGCTTTTGCTAGGGGAGGGCGTGACGTTTGTCGACCCCATGCACGTCGATCTGGGCGCCTGTCGCTGGCCCGCCGGACTCTAACAGATCTGCCGTGGCCAAAACTACCACAAAGGTGCCTGTCCCCTTTGCGGCGGTTTTCCGTTGTAGGTTTACCGGGGCTAACTTATGGAGAACGTATGACGGCGCGGTTTGAGGCTACAAAGTAAACCACGGTGAACTATATTGTTTTCAGCAACGGAGCAGGCAATAGGCGATGAAAAAGCCTGCCCTGTTGAGTTTGATTCGCATTCCTCCCCTCTGTGCGATTCAACGGTGTACTTCGGGAACGGGCCCGCTGGCAACTGACTGTCGGCGGGCCCGTTCCTGTTTGTCGGGGGGAGTGCAATGGGCGGGGCCAAGCCGGTCAGGCACAAAAAGGGCGGACGCCGTAGCGCCCGCCCTATAGCAATCGGAAGTTCAAGTCAGCAGATCGGTCTAGTACACCATGCCCATGGCGTCCTGAACCTCGGCAAGGGTCTGCTCGGCGATCTCATTGGCGCGGCGGTTACCCTCGTGCAGGACGTCCTTAACGTAATCCAGGTCGTTCTCGTAGCGCTGGCGACGCTCGCGGATCGGCGCGAAGTACTCGTTGACGGCCTCGGTTACGTACTTCTTGAGCTGGCCGGAGCCGCCCATGCCAATCTCCTCGGCAATTTCGACCTCGGAACGACCGGTGCAGATGGCAGCCGTCGAAAGCAGGCCGGACACGCCGGGGCGGTTCTCGGGATCAAACGTGATCATGCGCTCGGAGTCGGTCTGGCTCTTCTTGATGCGCTTGGCCGTCTCCTCGGCGGTCATCGAGATGTTGATGGCGTTGCCGTAGCTCTTGCTCATCTTGCGACCATCCAGACCGGGCAGCAGCGGGGTCTCGGACAGCAGCGCGTCGACCTCGGGGAACACCTTACCGTAGCGGTTGTTAAAGCGGCGGGCGATGGTGCGGGTGAGCTCGATGTGCGGCAGCTGGTCGCGACCGACGGGTACCACATTGCCCTTGCAGAACAGGATGTCGCAGGCTTGGTGCACCGGGTAGGTGAGCAGAAGGCCGGTGAGCTCGTGGCCCGAGGCCTCCATCTCGGCCTTGACGGTGGGGTTGCGCGCGAGCTCGGCCTCGGAGACCAGCGATAGGAACGGCAGCATGAGCTGGTTGGCGGCGGGCACGGCGGAGTGCGCGTAGATCATGGTCTTGTCGGGGTCGATGCCGCAGGCAAGGTAGTCCATGACCATGTTGTACACGTTGTCCTGGATGTGCTCGGTGGTGTCGCGGTCGGTGATGACCTGGTAGTCGGCGATGAGCACGTTGGTCTTGGCGCCCATGTTCTGCAGCTCCACGCGGCCCTTGAGGGTGCCAAAGTAGTGGCCCAGGTGCAGGCGGCCGGTGGGGCGGTCGCCGGTAAGCATGGTGAACTTCTCGGGCGTCTTGGCCAGGCCCTCGCGAATGGCGTTGCTCTTTTGCAGCGCGACTTCGTAGCTGTTCTCGTTTGGCATGATTGCTCCTAACGTATGTTCATGGGTCAAGATGATAACGCGTTTATTGCAGGGGCGAGACGTAAGAAAGCGAGGGGCGGGAGAGGGGCGGCTTGTGCGATGGGTGCGGCGCGGCTGCGCTTGGCCAGCGGCACCTGGGCACATCCTCGGCAGCTTATCCTAGAGCTTGTGGTGGCGCTCTTCTTTACGTTCCTCGGCTGCCAGCTCCTCCTGTTTAAAGGCGGGGTCGTCGGGGGTTACCAGCTCGTCTTCGTGCGTGCGCTTGTTGTAATGGTGGCGCAGCACGGGCTCAAACAGATGCAGGCGCTTGGCGAAGACCGCCGAGCCAATGGCGAGCACGGTAAAGATGAGCACGCGCATGGGGACCTCGACCTGATTGATGGCGGCGGCGCCGGCCGAAAGCATAATGCACCAGGCGTAGATGAGCAGTACGGCCTGCTTTTGGTTGTAGCCCTCTTGAATGAGGCGGTGGTGGATGTGGCCCTTGTCGGCCTGCCCGATGCTAATGTGGGCGCGCTTGCGGCGCACGATGGCGCTAAACGTGTCGATGATGGGCACGCCGGCCACGATGAGCGGGATGATGAGCGAGGTGAGCGCGGCGGTGCGGCTCACGTTGAGCAGCGAGATGGAACCCAGCGCAAAGCCCAGAAGCAGCGATCCCGAGTCGCCCAAGAAAATGCTCGCGGGGTTGAAGTTATAGCGCAAGAAGGCGAGGCACGAGCCAAAGAGCGCGATGGAGAGCGCGGCGGCGTCGATGCGGCCCGAGAGCACCGCGACCGAAAACATGGTGAACGACGCGATACCGCAGATACCCGTGGCCAGACCGTCGAGGCCGTCGATAAGGTTGATGATGTTGGTGAACGCCACCAGGTAGACCACAGTGATGGGGTAGGCGAGCCAGCCGAGCATGATCTCGCCGGGAGCAAACGGGTTGACGATGACGCCGATGCGCAGGCCGCCCACGCAGGCGATGAGCGCGGCGAGGACCTGGCCGGCGAGCTTTTGCTTGGGCTTGAGCTGGAAGACGTCGTCGATCGCGCCGGTCGCAAAGATGACGGTAAAAGAAAGCGCAAGTATGGGGTAGCTGATGTGCAGACGGGGGTGGGGCACCAAAGCGGGCGGCCAGCCCAGGTACCAGGTGCCTAGGATCTGAACAATGCAGGCGACGACGAGGCCCAAAAAGACTGCCGTGCCACCCATGCGCGGGATGGGTTTAGTGTTGATGCGGCGCTTGGAAGGATAATCGACGGCGTCGAGCTTGATTGCCAGGCGCTTGACCAGGGGCACCGCAAGGAAGGTCGTGATAAAAGCCGCGACCGCCACGCAAAGGTACGGTATGAAGCTCGTGGAGGAAGCCATGAATCGATAAACCGCCAAGCGTCGAAGGAAAAGGTCAGAAGAACGCCATGCGCAAAGGGCATAGCCGAACCATGATACTCGACCACGGGGGGTGCATGGAATTGCATGCAGCGATAATCACGCGCTTACCAGATATTGGGATGTTGTCGATGGCTTGTCGGGATACCGGCGGGGATCCATATGGGCTGTAATGGTGGTTTTCGGCAAATGAAAACCACCCCCCACGTTACGAAAATGAACCCACCTAAAACAGGTGGGTGCCCTCATCGACTGTTCCAGCGTCCTTAACAACGAAGGATACCTGTACTAGGTACGACTGTGTGGGCTCCCTAAATAAACGCGACGGTTCACCCAGTTGCTCCGCGGGGGGCGGAATACCTACATCATAAAGCGGCACTTTATCGATTCCAGTCTTGACATTACAAAAATCGTGTCGGACGATTACGGCGCCTTGGGCTCGAGCCGTCTGTGCGGTTGGTCCCTTTACGTTTGAGCTGCTGAATCATTGTTTTGGAGCATGTTTTTATGCCGACGTCGTTGACCGAACTTTTTTCGCCCGCCTGCCATTTGTGTCCGCGCCGTTGCGGTGCGGCGCGCGACGAGGGCGCGCGTGGCGTGTGCGGCGCCGACAACACGCTTAAGGTCGCCCGCGCGGCGCTCCATATGTGGGAGGAGCCGCCCATTTCGGGCGAGGCCGGCTCGGGTACGATTTTCTTTAGCGGCTGTTCGCTCAAATGTATCTACTGCCAAAACCACGAGATCTCGACGGGCAATTTCGGTCTTGAGATTTTGCCCGAGCGTTTGGTCGAGATTATGCTGGAGCTGCAGGACCAGGGCGCCAATAACATCAACCTGGTGACGGCGACGCACTATGCGCACCTGTTGCCTGCCGCGATTGCCGCGGCACGGACGCGCGGGTTGGTCATCCCAATTGTCTACAACACGAGTGGTTACGAGCGCGCGAGTGCCGTGGCGGCGCTGGGCGACCTTGTCGACGTGTGGCTTACGGACTTTAAATATGCCGATGCCGGGCTTGCTCAGTCGCTTTCTCATATTAAGGACTACCCGCGCGTGGCCGTGTCGGGTCTGGCCCAGATGGCGCGCGAGATTGAGCGCCGCGGGGGAGAGCTGGTAGACGAGGACGGGCTCATGAGGCGCGGCATAATCGTGCGTCATCTGGTGCTGCCGGGGCATGCGGACGATTCGTGCCGCGTGTTGGACCTGGTGTGGCAGACGGTGGGCGACGTGCCGATCTCGGTCATGAACCAGTACACGCCCAATGCCCTCATGCGCGAACAAGGCGGCGACCTGGCGCGCGCCGTGACGCGCGAGGAGTACGAGCAGGTGCTCGACCATGCCGACGACCTGGGCTTTACGACGATGTTTTGGCAAGAAGGCGGCGCGGTAGACGAGAGCTTTACCCCGGCGTTCGATACCACCGGTGTTCTTACTAGTGCTCAAACCAGCTAATCTGGGACGAGGCTCTTTGAGTAGTCTTTTTGGGACGGGGCTGTTTTAGCTACCCCTGCCGCTGTTCGACCAAACCGTTCGCGTTGTCTGTCGGGGTAGCTAAAACAGCCGCGTCCCAAAAAGACTGGGTATTGGGCGTTGACAGTTGGCGAGCCGTAGGTAAAATATCAACTTGTCCTGGGGACGTAGCTCAGTTGGGAGAGCGCTGCCGTCGCATGGCAGAGGCCGAGGGTTCGACTCCCTTCGTCTCCACCCTTGGATTTGATAAGCCGCTGACATTGTGTCGGCGGCTTTTTTTAAAAGAAAGGGCTGTACCATGGCCAAGCTTGAGTCCCAACCACTGTCTGCCGAGGAACGCGCCGAGTTGGAAGAGCTCCGCGCCGAGAAAGCTCGTCGCGAGGCCCAGGAAGAGGCACGCCGCGAGCGTGAGGAGCTGGCCGCCCTGCGTGCCGAGCGCGAGAAGGCCGAGGAGGCCGCCGCGAACGTCGCCCCCGCGCCCAAGCCCGCCGCCGCGAAGCCCGCGCCCACCGCACCTAAACCTCAGCCTAAAAAGGTCGCTCGTTCCAAGTCCGTCGAGCCCAAGCCGAGCCGTGACGAGATGACCTTTGCCCAGCGCATGGTTACCTCCAAGGAGCCTACGGGCGAGAACGAGATCCCTGGCATGGCGCCGGCTCAAAAAATCATCATTGTCCTTGCCCTCATCGCGTTTGTCATCTTTATGGGCTACACGATCCTGACCAGCATGGGCCTGCTCTAGCCCATTCGCGCTGGGTGCCATGCCCGAACACTCTGCCCTTTTCCAACCCTCAACCTCTGCACAACGCATCCGAAAGGTCGCCCCATGGCTTTGACCGACATCTCGCATCCCACCGACATTGCAATGCTCACCGATCTGTACGAGCTCACTATGGCCCAGGGCCTGTGGGAGAGCGGCAAGGCCAATGAGCAGGGTTGTTTTACCGCGTTTTACCGCGACCATCCCTTTGGCAGCGCCTATGCCGTCATGTGCGGCACCGCCGAGCTGCCCGAGCTGGTCGAGAACCTGCGCTTTACGCCCGAGGATATCGACTACCTCGCCTCACTCCAGGCCCCGGCCGGCGGCGCGATGTTCAAGCCTGCATTCCTCGACTACCTGCGCGATTTTCATGCACATGTAAACATCGACGCCGTCCCCGAGGGCGAGCTCGTCTTTCCGCGCGAACCCATGGTTCGCGTCACCGGTCCCGCGCTGGAGTGCCAGCTGCTCGAAACGGCGCTGCTCAACATCGTCGGCTTCCAGACGCTTGTCGCCACCAAGACGGCGCGCGTGGTGCTGGCGGCGGACGGCCGTCCCGTTGCCGAGTTTGGCCTGCGCCGCGCCCAGGGTCCCGATGGCGGGCTGGCCGTCGCGCGCGCGAGCTACGTTGCCGGCTGCTCCTCTACGTCCAATGTGCTCGCCGGCCGCCGCTACGGTATTCCCGTCTTTGGCACGCATGCGCACAGCTGGGTCATGAGCTTCGACTCCGAGCTCGAGGCCTTCCGCGCCTTTGCCAAGTCGAGCCCCAAGAATTGCACGCTGCTCATCGACACCTACGACGTACGCGAGGGTTGCGAGCATGCCATTACGGTTGCCAAGGAGATGGAAGCGGTGGGCGAGCGCCTGTCGGCCATTCGCATCGACTCCGGCGACCTCGCCAAGCTCTCCAAGTATGTGCGCGGCCGTTTTGATGCCGAGGGCCTGCCCTATGTGGGGATCTCGGTTTCTAACGATTTGGATGAGTACACGATTCAGTCGCTGCTCGACCAGGGCGCGCCTATCGATAGCTTTGGCGTGGGCACCAAGCTCGCGACCTGCTACGACCAGCCGGCGCTGGGCGGCGTGTACAAGCTCGCCGCCCGCCGTGCGAGTGAGACGGACCCGTGGACGCCGGTGGTCAAGCTCTCCGAGCAGCCCTACAAGCGCACGATCCCGGGTGTGCAACGCGTGCGCCGTTATTACGACGGCTTTGGCGGCCCAGTCTGCGACATGATCTACGACGAGGACCATCTGGCGGGGGAGGGCGCCGCGCGCGGCAATACCCTCGTGGCCGTGAATGATGCCGCTCTGGTGACCGACGTGTCCGAACTTGAGTATCGCGAGCTGCTGGTGCCGATCGTGCGCGATGGCAGTGCGGTGGCTCCGCGTGAGAGCATCCAGGACGCGCGCGAGCGTTGCGCCTGGGCACTTGACCATCTGGACGCAGCTTTCAAGCGCTTCCTGTACCCGCAGACCTATGTGGTGGGCATGGAGCAGGGCCTGGCTCAGGTGCGCGACGAGCTCGTGCGCAAGAACATGGCTGCGGCTTCGGCCTTCCCCTGGGCAAAATGATCCGAAGGGGACGGAGGAAAACGGATCATTTTCGTCCGTTCCGCACCAGGCGCCCCGACTGCCCCAGCTCGCCCGAACGCTCGACATTCGATTGGTTTGACGTATGACGACTTCTTATAAAACGATGGTGGTAAAGATCGGTTCGTCCACGGTGGTGGGCGCCGACGGCAAGGTCAACCGCGCCTTTATCGGCGGGCTTGCCGACCAGGCCGCAGCGCTGCGCGAGCTTGGCTGGCGCCTGGTCGTGGTGAGCTCGGGTGCCATTGCCTGCGGCTATCCCGTGCTGGGCTTCGACCGCAAGCCGGTCGGTGACCTGCCGAGCCTGCAGGCCTGCGCCTCGGCCGGTCAGTGCATCATCTCGTCGGCCTACGACGAGGAGTTCCATGCGCGCGACCTGCTCACCTCGCTCGTGCTGCTCACGCGTCACGACACGGCGCGCCGCACGTCCTACCTGCACGCGCGCGACGCCCTGCTGCGCCTGGTGGAGCTGGGCGTGGTGCCGGTCGTCAACGAGAACGACACCGTTACCGTCGATGAGATCAAGTTCGGCGACAACGACACGCTGGCGGCGCTTGTGAGCTGCCTGGTTTCTGCCGATCTGTGCGTGACGCTCTCGGACATCGATGGCCTCTACACCGCCAATCCGCATGAGGATCCGACGGCCGAGTTTATCCCGGTCGTGCATAAGATCGATGCCAAGATTATCGCCTCGGCGGGCGATTCTTCCACATCGGTGGGTACGGGCGGCATGATCACCAAGATTCGCGCGAGCCGCATTCTCATGACGGCGGGCATTCAAAGCGTGATTTGCTCGGGCGAGGAGCCCGATGCGCTCGTGCGTCTGGCCCGCGGCGAGAGCGTGGGTACGCTGTTCGATCCGCCGGCGGAGCGCCTGGACATTGCGCCGCGCAAGTTGTGGATCGCACTGGGTGACAAGGCGCATGGCTCGGTGACGGTCGATGATGGCGCCGCGAAGGCGCTGGTCAGCCGCGGATCGTCGCTGCTCGCGGTGGGTATTCGCGAGGTCGATGGCCAGTTTGCCGAGGGCGATGTGCTCGACGTGTGCGACCCGAGCGGCATGGTTGTCGCCCGTGGTATCGCCGAGGCCGATTCGGACGTGCTGGAGCTTGCAGCCGGCCGCCGCCAGGACCAGATTGCCAGCAACCGCCTGCTCGCAGACCTGGCCGAGAAGCCCGCGATCCATAGGGACAACTTGATAGTGTTCGCCTAACCAATTGACGCTGCAAACGCCCCTAAGCGGCAATCTGACGTTCAATCGTCGGGCATGACCAAAAGGTCAATGCCCTCCTCTTTCACGTCACCTTGCTCGCTTAGGGGCGTTTTCGCTTTCTGTCCTCTACCAGCGGCATTGTCGTTGCCGGCACTTGGGGACGTTCCTATTGTGCCGGCAGACGGGGACACTCCTTTGCTAGAAGATCTGGCGCAGGTCTCCGCGGTTGAGGGCTTCGTCGAAGAGGTGCTTGAACACCACGCTGCCGTGCAAGCCGTCGTGCTCGAACTCGTTGGTCACCCAGGCATGCGAGTTGCCCACGCGACTGAGCGTATCGAGCTGCATGCCCGAGTCCACGTACATGTCATCGAAGTACACCGCGGCCTGCAGGGGCACCTCGTTGCACGCCAGGCGCTGCGGGTCGTAGATCTTGTCCCAGCTTGTGTCTTCCATAAGCAGATCCATCGCCGGCTTGAAGGGCTTAAGTTCGGGCATCTGCTCAAACATCCACGGGAACATGGCCTCGCCGGTAAACATGAGCGGTCGCGTGAGCGTGTCGAACTCGGCACGACGGGCCTTCTCTTCTGCCGCGGCCCAGCGAATGGGCATGGTGTCGCCGTCGGCGTAGATGAACTCCTGAAGCGTCCAGTACAGCGGATTCGTGCGCGTGTTGGTGCGCTCGAAGGCGCGCATCAAAAAGCTGTCAGATACCGAGGCTCCGCAGGCCAGCGTGCCGTCGCCGTCAACAAAAGCATGATCGATAATCCAATGCATGCGCTCAAAGCTCGGCTTCATGCCAAAGTCGCTGCCCATGAGCTGTAGGCGTTCGACCGTCATCGGCGAGCCGTCGGGTAGCACGGGCTTTTGCTCCTCGAGGGCATCTGCCAGGGCCGCCACGCGCTCGACGTCGGCGGGGTAGCGGTTGTAATACTGCTGCGTCTTGGCGGCCATGCGCGGGAAGGTGTGCGCGTAGACCTCGCTTGCGCTCGCCGGTACGTGGGGGATGCCGCCGCAGGTAAAGCTTGCCGCCACGCCCTCGGGGAAGAGCGACAGGTAGCTCAGCGTCAAAAAGCCGCCGTAGCTCTGCCCGAGCGTGACCCAGGGCCTGCCGCCAAAGCCCACCAGGCGCAGGTACTCAAAATCGCGCACGATGGAGCTGGCGAGGTGGCGCTTGAGGAAGTCCGCCTGCGAGCGGGCAGCATCGGAGCCGGCCGCCTCGGCGCGCTCGCCCAGTGCGGCAATCGTGCGCCCGTCTACACAGCTGCTGCGCCCGGTACCGCGCTGGTCGGGCAGCACGACGCGGAAATGCTTGACGGCCTCTTCGATCCAGCCATCGCTTGTGGGCGACAGCGGACGCGGGCTCTCGCCACCGGGGCCACCCTGCAAAAAGAGAAGGAGCGGCAGGTCGTCGTTGATGCGGTCGGGTGCGCAAACCACGCGGTAGAAGAGCTTGATGCTCTCGGGCGCGCCGGCGATGGGTGTCGGTATAGCGCCGCGGCGCATGGTGCTGCCGACGGCCAGGAGCATCGGCTCCAGGCCGCGCCAGTCGAGGGGGACGTCGATGCTGTGGTCCTCGACATACAGGCCGGGGACGTGGTACGAAGTGATGAGGGCCATGTGAGTCTTCCGTTCGTTGCGGTGTTTCGGGTTGACCAATTCTACCGCCGCGGGCGAGGCCATGCGCAAATCGGCTACCATGGTTGCAAACTTCTAGGAGAAAGGGCCGCCCATGTCGGTCGATATAGCCACGTATGTCCACGATCTTGCCGTTGCCGCTAAGGCAGCGTCGGCCTCGCTTGCCGCGGCGAGCGACGAGCAGCGCCAGGAGGCCGTGCGCGCCATGGCCGCAGCGCTGCGCAACGGTATCGACTCCATCGTCGCCGCCAACGAGCTCGATATGTCCGCCGCGCGCGATGCGGGGACCTCGGCGGGGCTCCTCGACCGTCTGCTGCTGACGCCCGAGCGCGTTGAGGGTATGGTCGCCGGCCTGGAGAAGCTCGCCGAGCTGCCCGATTCTGTCGGCCGCGTGCTCGACCACCGCGTGCTCGCAAGCGGCGTGGACCTCACCCGCGTGAGCGTGCCGTTGGGCCTGGTCGCCATGGTGTACGAGGCGCGCCCCAACGTGACGGCCGACGCCGCGGGCATCTGCATCCGCACCGGCAACGCCTGCATTCTGCGCGGCGGCTCGCTGGCCTATCACTCGTGTGCCATGATTGCCGAACTGCTGGCCGATGCGCTCGAGGCCAAGGGCTTCCCGCGCGAGGCCGTGTCGATGATCGAGTCTACCGACCGCGAGGCCACCGGCGAGCTCATGAAGCTCCGCGGCGTCGTCGATGTGCTCATTCCGCGTGGCGGTGCGGGCCTGATCCAGCGCTGCGTGCGCGAGTCGCTCGTTCCGGTGATCGAGACGGGCACGGGTAACTGCCACATCTACGTGCATGAATCCGCCGACTTCGATAAAGCGCTCAATATTATCATCAACGCTAAGACGCAGCGCGTGGGCGTGTGCAATGCCGCCGAGTCGCTGCTGGTCGACCGTGCCGTGGCCGATGCGTTTTTGCCCGCGGTCGTGGCCGTGCTGCATGACCACGGCGTGCTCATTCACGGCGACGAGGCCACGTGCGCCGCATGCGCCGACGCCGGGCTTGCCGAGGGCGATGACTACGTTGCCGCGACTGAGGAGGACTGGGGTCGCGAGTATCTGGCGCTCGAGATGAGCGTGAAGGTCGTGGCGAACGAGGACGAGGCCATCGCGCACATCAACCGCTACGGCACGATGCACTCCGAGGCCATCGTTGCAGAGGACACGGATGCTTGCGAGCGCTTCCTGGACGAGGTCGATGCCTCGGCCGTGTATGCCAACGCCAGCACGCGCTTTACCGACGGCGGCGAGTTTGGCCTGGGCGCCGAGATTGGCATCTCGACCCAAAAGCTCCACGCCCGCGGCCCCTTTGCCGCCGAGGCCCTCACCACCTACAAATACAAGCTCCGAGGCACCGGCCAGGTCCGCCCCTAACGCCCGCGCAAACAAAAACCACCACAAAGGTGCCTGTCCCCTTTGTGATGGTTTTGGAATTAAGCCTGAAAGGTGTCGCGGTCGGGGGCGAAGGACTGCATGGCCGCGATGGTACGGTCGAAGAGCTCGGGGAGCTCCCAGCCCAGCATCTCGGCACCCTGCGTAATCACGTCGCGAGAGCACCCGGCGGCAAAGCGCTTGTCCTTGAACTTTTTCTTGAGCGACTTGGTCGTAAAGTCCATGACGCTCTTACTCGGACGCATGATGACGGCAGCACCGATCAAGCCGGTGAGCTCGTCGCAGGCAAACAGGATCTTTTCCATCTGCAGCTCGGGCTTGGGCAGCGAGGTGTTGAAGTCCGACGTGTGCGTCTGAATGGCGCGAATGAGATCGGGAGAGGCGCCCTCGCCTTCAAGGATCTCGGCCGCATAGATGGTGTGGTTCATGGGGTCGTCCTCATGCTCCTCCCAATCTAGGTCGTGCAGCAGACCGACGATGCCCCAAAACTCCTCGTTCTCGGGGTCGAACTCGCGCGCAAAGTAGCGCATGGTGCCCTCGACCGTTTCGCCGTGGGTGATGTGGAACGGGTCCTTATTGTGCTCGTTGAGCAGTTCGAACGCGCGATCGCGGGTGATTCCGGCGGAAAGTGGCTCTGCCATAAAAGACTCCTTGTGCTCGCAGGTATCGCTAAGAATGAATACTACTAGAACGACTAGAACGAAAAAACCACCACAAAGGTGCCTGTCCCCTTTGTGGTGGTTTTTGGCGCGGATGGGTTAGTTGAGGGCGGCTTGGGCTAGGCGGGCTTCGGCGGCCTCCTCGGTGACGCCCAATGCCACGGCGAACTCCTCGATGGAGCGGCGCTTGGCTTCCTTGAGTACACGCATATAGTAAGAGCTGGGCTTTTTATCGGCTTCCTCGGCCTGGCGAATGCGGTGCATCATGGTCTTTGCCACGCGGACCGTCTCGGGCGCGCCCAGCTTGAGCTGCTGCTTAAAGTGCGTCTCCTCAAGCGAGCTGTTGCGCTCGGTAAAGGTGTCGCACTCCAGCTCGTCGTAGTGGCTCAGCAGGTGCTCGGCATCTTGCTGCGAGATGGCAGCGTGCAAACGGTCGGCCTGCGCCACGGGGTACATAAGGATCGTCTGCGCATGTCCCTGCTTGGTCTCGAGCAACAGCATGGGCTGCGGCGTGTCGTCCCTAAAACCGACGACGGTGCAGACTCCCTGACCCGGATGAATGACGTGTTGACCGATTGAGAACATGCTACCTCCAACTTATACGAATTTACGTATGTCTAGAATAACACGCTGACGTGCGCAAATCCTCACTTTATGCAGGAAAAGCACACAACTCTGATAGGTAAGAGTATTCGATAAAAGACACAGCTCATCCACACCTTTATGCATTTTCAACGCGTGCATAATCTGCAGGCAGACCGGCATCTTTGAGTGAGTCCATACAAGCTGTAGTCAATTTTGTGCATATGCAATTTCGATTGGCTTTACCCTGCGACAGTGTCCGTCGCTTGTGATAGAGTGCTACAAACTCTGGCTTTTGCCCTACGAGTGACCAAGAGCTCGGGGGCTTTAACACAAGGAGGATCTATGCCCGAGAAGATTGAAGAGCTGGTACGCGCTGCGCTTGCTGCGGCCCAGGAGGCCGGCGACCTTTCCGCATTTGAACTTGACGATTGCGCTATCGAGCGACCGGCTGACACTTCTCATGGCGAGTGGACCTCTACCATGGCCCTGAAGTCCGCCAAGCTGGCCCACTGCGCCCCGCGCAAGATCGCCGAGGCCATCGTTGCCCATATGCCCGAGGATCCCGCGATCGAGAAGGTTGAGATCGCAGGCCCCGGTTTCATCAACTTCTACCTCTCCGTTGCCGTCAAGAATGCCATCTTTGGCGAGGCTCGCGAGAAGGGCATGGACTTCGCTAAGTCCAACGTCGGTGGTGGCCTGAAGACCCAGGTCGAGTTCGTTTCCGCCAACCCCGTCGGCCCCATGCACATCGGCCACGGCCGCTGGGCCGCGCTGGGCGATTCCCTTTGCCGCGTCATGGACCACGCCGGTTACGACATCCAGCGTGAGTTCTACATCAATGACCACGGCTCTCAGATGAACACCTTCGGCAACTCCATCAGCACGCGCTATATGCAGCTTGCCGACATCATCGCCAAGCAGGGCGTTGATATCGACGAGGCTCACAAGCTGCTGATCGCCGACCGTGACGCCTTTGTTGCCGACGAGAACGACGAGCACCCCGAGACCCATCCGTATCAGGACAACTTTGCCGAGACCTTGGGCAAGGACTCTTACGGCGGCGACTACATCATCGACGAGGCCGCCGAGTTCTGGCGCACCGACGGCGATAAGTGGGTCAACGCCGATCCTCAGGAGCGCATGGAGAGCTTCCGCGAGCGCGGCTATGTAAAGATGGTCGATAACATGCGCGACCTCTGCCACGCCGTCAACTGCGACTTCGATCGTTGGTACTCCGAGCGCTCGCTGTATGTGAAGGACACCGAGGGCGAGACCGCCGGCACCTCCGCCGTCGACCGCGCTTTTGAGAAGCTCGACAAGATGGGCTACCTCTACACCAAGGACGGCGCCCTGTGGTTCCGCTCCACCGATCTGGGCGACGACAAGGACCGCGTCCTGATCAAGTCCGACGGCGAGTACACCTACTTCGCCTCCGACGTCGCCTATCACTGGGATAAGTTCCAGCGCGTCGATCACGTCATCGACATCTGGGGCGCCGACCACCACGGTTACATCGAGCGCGTACGCTGCGTCTGCGACGCTCTGGGTTACCCCGGCAAGTTTGAGGTTCTGCTGGGCCAGCTCGTCAACCTGCTGCGTAACGGCAAGCCCGTCCGTATGTCCAAGCGCAAGGGCACCATGGTGACCCTGCAGGAGCTCGTCGACGAGGTCGGCTCCGATGCCGCTCGCTACACGCTCATCTCCAAGAGCTCCAACCAGATGGTCGACTTCGACATCGAGGCCGTTAAGAAGCGCGACAACTCCAACCCGGTCTATTACGTGCAGTATGCTCACGCCCGCGTGTGCTCCATCCTGCGCCGTGCCGCCGACGTTACCGCCGAGCAGGCCGACGAGATGGGCATGAAGGCCGTTGCCGCCAAGGCCATCGGTGAGAACGTCGATTACTCGCTGCTGACCGACCCGACCGAGCTCGCCCTTTCGCGCAAGCTCAACGAGCTCACCGACCTGATCGCCAGCTGTGCTCGCGATCGCGCTCCGTTCCGTCTGACCCACTTTGCCGAGGAGCTCGCCGGCGACTTCCACAGCTTCTACGCTGCCTGCCAGGTTCTGCCGAGCGAGGGCCGTCCCGTCGACCCCGAGCTTTCGCGCGCCCGTCTGGCAGCTTGCGACGCTGTCCGCGTGACGCTCGCCCTGGTGCTCACCCTCGTTGGTGTCTCCGCTCCCGAGCAGATGTAAGCTACGGGTCATTTGACCGTGTAGGTTTGGTTTAACTGAGCCCTATAAGCCCGATCTCCCACTGAACTGCCTCCCATTTCTTGGACATGAGAAATGGGAGGCTTTCTTTATGCGCGTTGATTTGAGAGTGAAGCATGAT
>NZ_CAXYLS010000017.1:0-48312 GCF_964283865.1 Collinsella aerofaciens
TTTGGTGGGCGTTAGAAGATTTGAACTTCTGACCTCTTCCGTGTCAGGGAAGCGCTCTCCCCCTGAGCTAAACGCCCAAATGGAGCGGACAACGGGGCTCGAACCCGCGACCCCAACCTTGGCAAGGTTGTGCTCTACCAACTGAGCCATGTCCGCTTACGAGGATTAATCTTACGTGATACCCGCATCCTATGCAAGAACTTTTTTTGAAAAGTTTTGCGACGCCCTCGCGAACCTCGCAAAGACATCAGCCACCACGGAAAGCACAGGCAAACGCAAACTCGCCGCAAGAGGCCCCTACAACTCAGCGAGCATGATCCAGGCAGAACTGTCCTGCGCGAGCCTGCCGTCTACAAGCGGTGATGAGGTGAGCAGGACCCTGCCCGCCGGCAGCTCCACGGGTGCTGCACCGAAGTTCGTCACACACGCCCAGCCGTTGTCGCGGCGATAGGCGATGACGCCACCCCCAGCGCCCTCGGCACCATCCGCAAGGCCGGTGCGCCCGTCAAGATCGAGCCACGCAAGATCGTTGGCGCACCCGCGCAGCCTGCGCCGCAGCCAGAGGGCGTCGCGATAGAGCGCAAGCATCGATGTCGGGTCCGCTTCTTCCCTATCGGCAGCGTAATCGGAAAACCATGCAGGCTGTGGCAGATGGGGCGCCGCATCGGCGTCCGCCGGTGAAAACCCAAACGATCCGCCCTGCGCGGGATCGTCCGCTGCCACCCACGGCAGGGGCACACGACAGCCGTCGCGCCCCTTCTCGCGCTTCGGTCCGTGCGTATTGGTCGCAGTGGGATCTTTGAGTGCAGCCCACGGGATGTCAGCCACCTCAAAAAGGCCGAGCTCCTCACCCTGATACACGTATGCCGAGCCCGGAAGCGCCAGCTCGAGCAAAAGGGCCGCCCGCGCGCGGCGCTCGCCGAGTTCACGGTCCTCGTCATAAGACGACCCGTCGCGTAAGAGCCAGTCGAGCGCAATCTGATGGTAGCGCGTCGCCTTGATCTGCGGCAGGGCATAGCGTGTCGCCACGCGCGGCACGTCGTGGTTGGAGAGTACCCAGGTCGAGGCGGAATCGGATTCGATGGCCGCCTTCAAGCCCTCCTCGATTGCGGCGTGCATGTCATCATAGGTCCAAGTGGCCTTGGCAAACTCAAAGTTGAATGTCTGGCCAAGCTCGCTGGGGCGCGAGTAGAGATACTGGCGCTCGGGCAGCACCCACGCCTCGGCAACGGCGCTGCGTGGCGGATCATAGCGGTCGAACACGCGGCGCCACTCGCGATAGATCTCGTGGACCTCGTTGCGGTCCCACAGCGGATGGGTGCCGTCGTCAACCATGTCATCGCCCTCGGCGAGATGCCACCGGTCGAGGTCATCGCGGTCGAGATCCTTGGCGAGACCGTGCGCCACATCAATGCGAAAGCCATCGACGCCTCGATCGCTCCAAAACGCCAAGACGTCACAAAAGAACGCGTGAACCTCGGGGCACGACCAGTCAAAGTCCGGCTGCTCGGGCGTAAACATGTGCAGATACCACTGACCGTCCGCGACGCGCGTCCAGGCGGGGCCGCCAAAGTTGGCATTCCAATTGGTGGGAGGCAGCTCGCCGTGCTCGCCGCGACCATCGCGGAAGATATAACGGGCGCGCTCGGGCGATCCGGGGCCGGCGGCAAGAGCGGCTTTGAACCAGGGGTGCTGGTTGGACGAATGGTTGGGCACGATGTCGACGATGACCTTGATGCCGTGCGCGTGAGCCGCAGCGATCATGTCATCGAAGTCGTCAAGCGAGCCGAGACGTGGGTCGACATCGCAGTAGTCCGCCACATCATAGCCGCCATCAACAAGAGGCGATGGGTAAAACGGGCTCAGCCAGATGGCCTCGATACCCAGCCGCTCAAGATAGTCCATCTGCTGGGTAATGCCCGCGATATCGCCCAGACCCGAACCAGTCGAATCCTTAAACGAGCGCGGGTAGATCTGATAGATCGCGGCATCGGACATCCACGGGCGCGACGAGGACTTTTCTGTAGCCATGGGATGAGTCTCCCTTGCAACGAGGTTTTGCGAGATGCCCACGATGATACGCCCAAAGCGGACATTCGCGGCAAACAACGCCACAGCCACGCCCCAAACGCTCGCTCCCTCACGGGTTCGAGTCTCCTGGGACGAATCGATCGATCAGTGAAAAGAACGGAAGGCCCACTCCTCCGGCCACGACAGCGAGCGGGCTCCGGGTGCCCCAAGTTGCCGCGAAAGAGGAGGGAAGCGTACTTTATGTACGCGACCGACGATTGAGGGGCAAGATGGGGTGCCCGGGGCTCGCGCAGCGTCAACAAAAAACGCGGTTCGTTAGAACCGCGTAAGATAGTTGGAGCGGACAACGGGGCGTCCGCGTATCCGCTTCGCGGATCCGCACCGGCTTCGGCCGCCTGCCGGCGTCCTCGCCAGCTCGCTACAAACGCTCCGCGTTTGCTTAACGCTCGCTCCCTCTCGGGTTCGAGCCCAAGCGATGGGTACGAAAAAGCCCGGCTACCGTAGTAGTCGGGCTGCTGCGTTTGGAGCGGACAACGGGGCTCGAACCCGCGACCCCAACCTTGGCAAGGTTGTGCTCTACCAACTGAGCCATGTCCGCATATGTAAAACAAAACGGGCGCCGGAGCGCCCGGATGTTGCCTGGAGGCGAAGCCCGGATTCGAACCGGGGGTAAAGGCTTTGCAGGCCTCTGCCTTACCACTTGGCCACTTCGCCGAAAAAGGACCGCCTAAACGGTCCGGAAATGCAATGGAGCGGACAACGGGGCTCGAACCCGCGACCCCAACCTTGGCAAGGTTGTGCTCTACCAACTGAGCCATGTCCGCTTGCGGGTTATTAATTTACGCGAGTTGTCCAAAAGACGCAAGTACTTTTTTCAAAAAACTTGTCTGCCGCATGTTCTTAGTAGCTAAACGCGCTAAAGCGATTGGCTAGGCACACGATTCCAGCGCTCCGCTAAACAGCTTCACCATCTGCACGCGCGTGCCGGCGCCGTCCGTACGACGAGCAACCTCCACGTTATCGACGAGCATACGCATAAGCTTGATACCGCGGCCGCGTTCCTCGGATGCGACCGGCTCGCTCGTTTCATCGATAGAATAGCCAGCACCTCGATCAAGCACCTCAACCACAACGCGATCGCCATAGGCCTGAACCGTCAGGACGCACCCGATACCGCCCGCATGGTCATAGGCATTACCCAGTGCCTCCCCCGACGCCAATGCGACATCGTAGCGCTCGTCACGGCGCAACGGAAGCGATTCAAGGAGTTCGGCGATGCGATGTCGGTAGTATGGAAGATTCTCGATACCCTGACGGACCTCGACGCTCTTACTCCAGCGAGGCAGCTCCCCCACCGGAATGGCGGGAATAGACTCCCGTGCCGGCCCCGCGACATGAAGGATATCGACAAGACGAGCAATCTCCAAAAAGCGAACAACTTCACCTGATGCATTGACGAGCGAAAGCAGGCCTTCTCGCCTCATGAGCTCACGAGCGCGCGTAAGCAGGAATGCCAAGCCCGTCGAATCGATAAAGCTAACAGCCTGACAGTTGATGACGACACGACGCACGCCGCGGCCAATCAAAGCATCCAACCGCCGACGCAGCGCAGGCACCGTGGCGATGTCGATATCGCCTGGTGGCGTCAAAACCGCTATGTCATTCCACTCATTCATACGACCATGGTTCCCCAAAAGAGCTTGTTCGATGCATGCCTTTCCGCAACCGTGCGGATTCGGCGCGCCCAGCGTCGCTGTTTAGGACCGGCCCCGCAAAAACTCAAGGGACACTAATGCGATGTCATCGTCCAGCGCCGATTCGGTAAATCGGTCGAGCTCGCCCAAGACCTTGCCGCAGATTCCCGATACGCCCTCACCCGAGACAGAGAGCAGAAGATCACGAAGGCGCTGCTCGCCAAAGAACGCACCCGAGCGGTCACGCGCTTCGATTGTTCCGTCGGTGTACATAAATAGCATGTCACCAGGAGCGAACGTAAACACGCCTGTCTCGTACACCATGCTCTCAAAGGCACCGATTACCCCCGATTGGCATCCAAGCAGCTCGACCTCTCCCCCACGAGCCTCGCCGCCACCCAGCGGCATCGACTCTGGTCTGATGACCATGGTCGGAGGATGGCCCGCCGAACAATACGTTGCGCGTCCGGTTTTAAGGTCAATCTTGGCGATAAAGGCCGTCACGAACGTCTCGACCCTCGAGAAGCCCATGAGCATGCTGTTAAGGGAGCGTGCCATGCGGGCCGGTCCAGCGCCCTCCCAGGCATATGCCGTCAGGGCCGTCTTGACGAGCGCGGACATCGATGCAGCCTCAATGCCTTTGCCAGACACATCGCCCAGAATCATGACGGCGCAGTCGTCGGGAAGACGGATGAGCGTATAGAAATCGCCGCCGACCAACGCCGAGTTCGTGGCCGACAGGTACACCGAATCGGCGGCGATTCCCGGAACATCCCCCAGGGAATTTCTCATGCCAATCTGGAGGGTCTGAGCGATATGGCGCTCCTCGCGCTTTTGAAATTCGCCTTCGTAGATCAGTTCAAAGTCATGCGCCAAGTGCACCAAGTAGTCATATTCAAGATCATCAATCGGCTCTTGGCTACCATCACGAAGCAGCAGCGCACGCGTCGTCGGCCCCTTCGCAACAGAAGCAGGAACGATTGCGTCGTTACTGTGCTTGCCATCGCCCTCAGGGCGTGGGCGCCCCGCCTCGATGCCGGCGTCGACGTAGAGACCCTGGCAAGGCAGGCCATGCGCTCTAAGCCAGCCTCCCATAGGCATCGATTCGTCAACGCGAGTTATACGGACGTGTTTAAGGTCCTCGGCACTCGTGCCGCCCAAAACAGATGCCTCAAAGCCATCAGGGGCAGCCCCCAAACGTGCCGCTGGCGCCGTCGTGGAAAAGAAAAGCTTCTCGGGATCGTCCGGCAAAGCAACGCGACTGCCGCCTTCAAAATCTATGACGTAGGAATCCAGACTGGCGTCATACTCAATAGGGCAAAAATGGCAGTTGAGCATATTGCAGATCTCGGACGATACCGCCTGGGTAGCCGCGGCGGAATCGTCTAGAAAGGTAAACAACTCATCCCGCAAGACATTGAGCGAGCGGCCAAGCTCGGCCGTGCGACGGGAGCGAAGGCTCGATGCCATGCCGACCAGCTGGATAGACAGGTAATCGCAAATGACCTCAAGTACATTAACATCATAAGCGAGCGGTGCCTGGGGGCGTTTCCAACCAACTTCCAGCACGCCGAGGATCTGCGTACCGTAAAAAACGGGAAGACAGATTTCACTGCGGTACGGAGGCATATCCTGCATGCGCAACAGGTGCTTAGAACGATTATCCAGGTCCATGAACATACCGGAGGCGGCCTTATCGCCCTCAAGGTCCTGTTGAATCGACAAGCGACAGGCACGCGACTCGCGAAGAACATACGTCGGAATGCCAGCGCCATACGGCAAAAACTCGGGCAGGTAGCTGTCGAGCAGCTCCTTGGAAACACCGCGGAGCTTAAAGCCGCCGCTCTCAGAAAAATAGATAGCAGCACCCGAAGCATCGAGCGTTCCTACAAGCTGGTTCAAAACGGTATCAAGCAGGCTGGGTAACTCATCGGAGCCCACAGTGCTCATAATGACCGAGAGCGTGCCAGAGAGACGCTTGTTCGCCACTCTAAGCTCCGATAACGCACGCTTGAGTTGCCGGTCGTGAGAATACTGTTCCTCAATACTGTGAAGCGCCACCAGGACACGTGGCGCGCGGCGCCCAAAGATACGTGGAGGCGTTACGCAGCCTGCGCGAACCAATACGGGAATAAAGGAGCCATCGCTCAGCTTGAGCATCAGTTCGCTCTCGGAGCCATCAGTTTCAAATGGCAAACGATGTTCCGTCGCACGTTCAAAAGCGGACGAGTACAGGACGTCTTTAACATCTCCACCGATGACGTCGGCGCGTTCCTCGCACATCAAACCAAGTAAGCGATTATTCACATGCAGAATGGTTCCGTCGAGCTCGCAGATGATGACAGCATCGCTCGTGATCTCGACTAGTTGGGCAACGTCTGCCCACTCGTTGCGTTCAAGCGTTTCCATCGTGGACCCCACCGTCTATCGGTAACAAAAAAGCCTCCGAAGAGGCTTCTCAAATGCGATGGTGTCGGAGGCGGGACTTGAACCCGCATGACCAAAAATCGGTCACTAGCACCTCAAGCTAGCGCGTCTGCCAATTCCGCCACTCCGACATGCTATGTTGTTGATTCGCAGTTCGTTTTGTTCGACCCGCGCGTTCAACGAGGAAGATAATAACCTATGATTCGAGAACTGTGCAAGCACTTTTTTCAAAAAAGTTTACGAATTTGTAATTGCGCAGGTAGATTCGCATGTCCGGCCCCGAATCGGTGCTGCCTCCCGGCGCGTCCTCGGGCATGAGCGATATTTTGCTGCGCACTTCGTGCTGCAAAATATCGCTCCCCCTGCGGAATGCGCCGGGAGGCAGCACCGATTCGGGGCCTAGCAACACATACTCCAGGCACAGTTCTCAAACATGTTCTGGGGCTGATGCAAATTTGGTGGCTCGGCAAAGCCGAGCCCTTATATGGTGAGGCCGGAGCCAAAGCTCCGGCCTCACCAACTTTCCTATTAGATTAAGTGAGCAATCAAGGAATCTCACTCCCCTCTGCCGCGTTAACGCAGGGCCCGCCCTGGTGTTGCTTTTCAGAACATTCCGCAGGACGGAGGAAGCCCCGCAGCGCGTAGCGCGCAGCGGGGCTTCCGACATGTCCGAGGACGTTCTGAAAAGCAACACCAGGCCGGGCCCGGACGAGAACAACCGACTACAGGTCGATGTGCGATTCCTTGATCGGGAACGGCTCGGCGAAGTGGCACGCGCAGCAGTGGCCCGGGGCAACTTCCTTAAACTCTGGAAGCTTCTCGGAGCAGATGCCCTGCGCGATCGGGCAGCGAGTGTGGAAACGGCAGCCGGTCGGCGGATCCAGCGGCGACGGCGGGTCGCCAGCGAGGATGATGCGTTTGCGGGTCTTCTGGATATCCGGATCGGGCACCGGCACGGCAGACAGCAGCGACTGCGTGTACGGATGGTGAGGCTCGCTATAGAGCGTCTTCCAATCCGAAACCTCGACCATCTTACCCAGATACATAACGGCAACGCGATCGGAGATGTGCTGCACGACGGACAGGTCGTGGGCGATAAAGAGATACGCCGTACCAAACTTGTCCTGCAGTTCCTTAAGCAGGTTCAGAACCTGGGCCTGAATGGAAACATCCAAAGCGGATACCGGCTCGTCACAGATAATCAGCTTGGGCTTCAGCGCAAAAGCGCGGGCGATGCCGACACGCTGACGCTGGCCGCCCGAGAACTCGTGCGGATAGCGGTTGATGTGCTCGGGGTTCAGACCGACGACATCCAGCAGCTCGCGGACACGCTCGATACGCTCTTCCTTGGTGCCCACACCATGAATGGTCATGGGCTCGGAGACGATCTCACCAATCGTCATACGAGGGTTCAGCGAAGCATAGGGATCCTGGAAGATAAACTGCATCTCGCGACGCATATCCTTGATCTCGTGCTTGCTCATCTCGGCAACATCTTTGCCCTGGAAGAACACCTTACCTGCCGTCGGCTTGGTCAGGCGCATGATGGTGCGGCCCGTGGTGGACTTACCGCAACCAGACTCGCCGACCAGGCCAAAGGTCTCGCCCGGATAAATCTCGAACGAAATGTCATTCACAGCAGAGACGACGCGCTTGGAAAAACGCTTGGCGAACATGCCGGACTCTGCGGGGAACTCCTTAGAAAGGTGCTCGACCTTCAGCAGCGGAGTGCGCTCGTTATTGTCTGCCATTTACGCCTCGCCTCCCTTCTCGGAATCCTTGCGCGTACGGGACGTCGCAGGAGCGTTCCTGAGGAACTCGGGGTCACCGGAGTAGTGGCACGCAGAGTAATGACCAGACTCGGTGACAACGCGCTCGGGGCGCTGCTTGCGGCACTTGTCCGTCGCATAGGGACAACGAGGCGAGAACACGCAGCCCTCAGGCAGGTTCATGAGCGAAGGCGGGTTGCCGTGAATCGGCGTCAGCGGCTTCTTCTCATCGATAGCCTGCTCCGGAATGGAACGAATAAGGCCCCAGGTGTAGGGATGACGGCTCTCGTAGAAGATCTCTTCGGCAGTACCGAACTCGACGGGACGGCCGGCGTACATAACCATGATCTTATCGGCCATATCGGCAACGACGCCCAGGTCATGGGTAATCATGATGATGGCGTTGCCGTTCTTCTCCTGCATTTCCTGCATGAGCTCGATAATCTGAGCCTGAATGGTAACGTCCAGAGCCGTCGTGGGCTCGTCGGCAATCAGGATATCGGGATCGCAGGCAAGAGCCATAGCGATCATGACACGCTGACGCATACCGCCGGAGAACTGGTGCGGATACTCATTGACGCGTTTCTCGGGCTCGGGGATACCCACGAGGTCCAAAAGCTCGGTAGCGCGCTTGAGCGCCTCCTGCTTGGAGTAGCCACGGTGCAGACGAAGGCCCTCGCCCACCTGCTTGCCGATCTTATAGACCGGGTTCAAGGAGGTCATAGGATCCTGGAAGATCATCGCGATGTCGTTTCCGCGAATGTGCTGCATCTCTTCCTCGGTCATCTCGAGGATAGAACGACCGCGATAGCGAACGTCGCCGCCCTCGATCTTTCCCGGAGGCATCGAGATGAGGCCCATGATGGTCATGGCGGTCACGGACTTACCGGAGCCGGACTCACCGACGACACCCAGGGTCTCGCCGCGATCGAGCGTGTAGGACACACCGTCGACAGCGCGAACGACACCATCCTCGGTATGGAAATACATCTTAAGGTCATCGACCTCGAGCAGATGCTGGCCCTCGGGAACCGGCTGGTCCTTCAGGTCCACATAGTTCTTGTTCTTCTTCATCCTTATGCGTCCTTCATCTTGACGTCGAGGGCGTCGCGCAGACCGTCACCCAGCAGGGTGAAGGCGAGCACCGTCGAGAGAATTGCCAGACCGGGCATGATCATCATCCAGGGAGCAGTCAGAAGATACTGCTGACCGTCCTGAATCATGGAGCCCCACGAAGGCGTAGGCGGAATAACGCCCATGCCGAGGAAGGACAGAGCGGACTCGGTCAGAATGGCGCCACCAATGTTCATGGTCGCGTAGACCACGATGGAGGCGACGGAGTTCGGGAAGATGTGACGCACTACGATACGAGCATCAGATGCACCCATCGCGCGCGCAGCGTCAACATAGTCGTTTTCTTTGACCGTCAAGATTGCAGAGCGGAAGACGCGCGCAATCGAAGGCCAGCCGAGAATACCGATGGCGATAAAGACGTTCTGAAGACCACGGCCGATAACGGCGATCATGGCGACAACGAACAGCACGTACGGGAACGCCAGGAAGATGTCCGCACAGCGCATGATGATCGTATCCCAGATCCCGCCGTAGAAACCGGCCAGAGCACCCATGACCAGACCGATCACCGTGGAGATCGCGGTGGCCATAATGCCGACGGACAGCGAAACGCGTGCACCGTAGATAACGCGGACGAGAATGTCGCGACCAAGGGCGTCGGTGCCAAACGGGTGCTCTGCACACGGAGCCAACAGCGACGTCTCGGCCATGGTGGTCGAGTCGGAAGCCGTCGGCGAACCGAGCCAGGGCTTAGCCCACAGATCTGCGGTCAGGGCAACCAAAACGACGATGATGATCCAGCAGACACCGATAACGGCGAGCTTGTTCTTGCGAAGACGCTTAAAAGCGTCACCCCACAGCGTGCGGGACTTGGCGGGAGCAGATGCGGCCTTGGTGGCGGTAGCCTGCTCCTGAGACTGAGAATCAGTTTCCTGCATGAGACGTACCTCCCTTAGGCCTTATCCGACGGACCGCCAAGGCGGATGCGCGGGTCGAGGAATGCATAGCTAATGTCGACGAGCAGGTTAATCACCATGACGACGACGACGATGAGCGTAACGCCGCCCATAACGATGGGCCAGTCACGCATGCTAATGGCGCGATAGACCTCATAGCCGATACCGGGCCAGTTAAAAACCGTCTCGGTCAGGATGGCGCCCGAAAGCATGCCACCAAAGTCGACACCAATATAGGTAACGACGGGGATGAGTGCATTCTTAAGCGCATGCTTGACGATGATCGCGCGATTGGAGAGACCCTTGGCCTTTGCCGTACGGATGTAATCCTGGTTCATGACGTCAAGCAGCTGCGAGCGCATAATGCGGGCGGCATAAGCGGTCGAAACCGAAGCCAGCGTAATGGTCGGAAGCACATAGTGCATCCAATCCTGATACTGAGAGCTGGAACCGCCGGCACCCGAGATCGGCATGGAGATTGCACCGCCCGTAGCGTCCTTGAGGATGACGCCAAAGAACAGCTGCAGCAACATACCGAGCCAGAAGGCCGGGACCGCAACGAGGATCGACGTGGTGAGCGTTACCAAAATATCCCAGAAGGAATAACGCTTTACCGCCGAAATGATACCCGCACCGATACCCATGATTGCCTCGAGCACGATGGCGCACGCGGCAAGTTTGACCGTATACGGATACTTCTGGGCAAAAATTTCCGTAACCGGCAGCTTGCGCTGATACGAATTGCCCAGATCGCCATGAAGCAGGCCGTTCATGTAATACAAGTAACGGTCCACGAGCGACGTTTGAACGGGGTCGCCGTTCTCGTCAAGGATCGCGTTGCCGTCCTCGTCCGACTGGACCAGGTGATAGCGGACGCGAAGCTGAAGCTCCACCTCGGGGGACAGAGCCTTGTCTCCACCGATCAGCTTGATCGGATCTCCCGGCACGATATTCTGAAGGGCGAACAGAATCAGCGTAACGCCCAAAAATACCGGGATGAACTGAAGCACACGTTTAACGATGTACTTACCCATACCACTCCCCTATCTAGGGATTAACCTAAATGGGATGCCGATCGCCAGACCGGCATCCCAAAATTACCATCAGCCAGTTTACCCCAGGTTAGGGAGAACTGTATGTTTCCCATGAGGTCTACGTAAATACTTGACCCTCACGGAAGCTGCAAACTCTTAGGCGAGCTCAGCGGTACCCAGCTCAGCGTGCTTCTGCGGATCGACATAGAGGTGCTTGATGCGATCGGAGCCGACGATGGTGTGCGTGTAGAACATCACCGGGATGACCGGGCAGTCGGCAGCGACCATAGCGTCGGCCTCCTGCATCTTAGCAACGCGCTCTTCGTCGTCAACCGTGGTGCGAGCCTCGTTGACCTTGGCGTCGAACTCGGGGTTGTTGTAACCGGAGCGGTTGTCGCCACCGAGGGAGTCGGAGTGGAACAGCGGATACAGGAAGTTGTCCATAATCGGGTAGTCGGCAATCCAACCCAGACGACCGAACTGATAGTTAAAGTTCTGGTACTGCTCGAGCAAGGCAGACCACTCAGGGGTATCGGAGACAGCGGTAACGCCAACCTTGGCGAGGTCACCGATGATGGACTCCATGATCTCCTTGTGGCCACCATCCTGGTTGTAGGAAAGGGTCACGTTAATGCCACGATCGCCGTTAGCGCCAGCGGGAGCAACCTTGTCCAGGTACTCGTTAGCCTTGTCGACGTCGTAGGCGCAGAACTCCCATGCGCCCTCCTTGTAGCCATCGATGCCCGGAGGAACAATGCCGTCGGCGGGGGTACGGGTACCCTTGAAGATAGTCTTGCAGATGGCCTCACGGTTGATGGCCAGGGAGATACCCCTGCGCAGGTCGGCGTTGTTAAACGGCTCGGCCGTGTTGTTGCAGGTCAGGTAGTAGGTGGAAGGCTCGGAGCCGAGCAGCATGCGCTCGCCGTCACCCATGGTGTAGCCGTCCTTGGACACGCCGCGATCCTTCTTGGCGGCGTCGATCTGAGCAACGGGAACGTCGCAGACATCGAGGTTACCGGCCTGGAACTCCTTGTAAGCGGTCTCCATGTCCTTGATGACCTGGAAGTGGATGCCATCGATCTTGGCCTTGTCGCCATAGTAATCGTCGAACTTCTTGAGGTTGATCTCCTGACCATCCTCCCACTTGCCGTCCATCATGAACGGGCCGTTACCGACCGGTGCAAGGTAGAAGCTCTTGGCATCGGACTCGGCGCACTCGGGAACCGGGGCCAGAGCCGGGTGAGAGGCGACGAAGGGGAAGTCGGCGTAAGCGGAAGACAGCTTGACGACGAGGGTCTCATCGTCGGGGCAGGTAACACCGCTGAGTTCAGTAGCGTTACCGGCAAGCAGATCGTCATAGCCCTCGACCATGGAAAGGTGATAGGAGACCTCGGAAGGGCCATACTCGGTAGCGATGGCCGACTTGGTGTTGACCAGACGCTCCCAACCGAGCTTGAAGGACTTGGAGGTAACGTCGTCACCGTTGTGGAACTTGGCCTTCTTGATCTTGAAGGTGAACTCGGTGGCGTCGTCGTTGGCCTCGAAGGACTCGCAAGCCAGCGGAACGATCTCGCCCTTCTCGGCGTCATAAGAGGTCAGAGCGTCAAAGAGCTGGTACTCGACCTGAGTGCCCTGGTCCTCCTGGACATTGTAGGGGTCGATGCAGACCGGGTTGTTGATGTAGAAGTTCAGCGTCGAACCGGACTCAGAACCGGAAGCGTCGCCGCCCTTCTTGCCGCATGCGGCAAGAAAAGCCATGGAGCTCGCAGCAAGGGTACCGCCGACAAAGGCGCGACGACCCATAACGGGCTGGTGGAACATAGAATCAGCCATGCCATCCTCCTTATGAGATAGGACAAAGTAGTTCGGTCGGGCAACGTCAAGACAGCCCAATCGAACCATTCAAACGCGGTCCGCCGTTTTGGCTGGTTATACAAAGCGGACCAACGTATTGCAATACAGTAGCGCATTTTATGCACGATTTGGGGCTAATTCCGGTTAACGGTCGAGATTTTCTTTAGTTGGGCGAAGTATGTGGGGATATTTTGGCTCTGTTACAAGTCTGTAAACAAAAAGGGCCCCGCACATGCGGGACCCCTTACAAACGTATATACGCCGATGCTTAGTAGCCGACGATGCCCTGCGGGAAGAAAAACATGCACAGAACGACACACACGGCAAAAACGACGGCCATAATTACCGTCAGGCGATCGAGGTTCTGCTCCATGACGCCCGTGGCAGAGCTGGAGTTATACAGCGAGCTAGCGATCATATCCGAAACGCCGGTGCCCTTACCGGAATGCATCAGAACGAGAATCGTCAGCGCCACGGCAGAAACAGCCCAAACGACAAACAGAAGAATCTGAAACGGACCCATAGATAAGCTCCTTAATAGAACAATTCAATCTCCAGTACTGTACCACAACCTCCAACACTCCCCCACCTGCCATTTAGGGACGGGGTAGAAATGGCAGAAATTCCAAAAAGGGGGTCGTCCGGTTGTGGACAACCCCCTTACTAGAAAACGGTATTTGTTTTCTATTAGGCCTCGGTGGCGAGCACGCGACCCGTCATCTCGGCGGAAGGCTCAATACCAGCCATGGTGAGCATGGTCGGAGCGATATCGGAAAGACGGCCGTCCTCGATACCGGTGAGCTTGGCCTTATCATCAACGATGATGAACGGCACGCGGTTGGTGGTGTGAGCCGTAAACGGATGCTTGGAACCGTCGGAAGCAACGTCAAACATGTGATCGGCGTTGCCGTGGTCGGCGGTAATCAGTGCAAAGCCGCCCTTGGCGAGAATCGCCGGGACAACCTTGGACAGGGCATCGTCAACAGCCTCAACGGCCTTAACGGCAGCGTCGAAGACACCGGTGTGACCAACCATGTCGCAGTTCGCGAAGTTCACGATGTAGAAATCAGCGCGATCCTCGTTGATGGCGGCGACGAGCTTCTCGGTAACCTCGGGAGCGCTCATCTCGGGCTGCAGATCGTAGGTAGCGACCTTGGGGGAAGCGACGAGCACGCGCTCCTCGCCCTCCTTGGGCTCCTCGATGCCGCCGTTGAGGAAGAACGTCACGTGAGCGTACTTCTCGGTCTCGGCGGTGTGCAGCTGCTTCAGGCCATTGTCGGCGATAACGTCGGCCAGGACGTTCTCGGGGAACGTCTTGGGGAAGGCGACTTCGACGTCAAACGTCGGGTCGTACTCGGTCATCGTCACAAAGTGCGAGAGCTTGATTTGCTCGCGCTCAAAGCCGTCGAACTCCTTGTCCGTGAACACGCGGGTCATCTGACGAGCGCGGTCGGGACGGAAGTTGAAGAAGATGGCCGCGTCGCCCTCGTGGATGCCCTCGTTGTGGGCAGCGAAGGGCTCGACGAACTCGTCGCCGCGCGGATCCTTCTCGTAGTAGGCCTTGATACCGGCAACGGGATCGGTATCGGCATCGGACGCGTTGACCATGACATCGTAGGCGCGCTGGATGCGCTCCCAACGGTTGTCGCGGTCCATGGCCCAATAGCGGCCCGAAACGGTGGCAACGCGAGCGTCGCAACCGGTCTCCTCGGAGATCTTAGCCAGGAAGGCGCAGAACTCACTCATGTAGCCGGCACCGGACTGCGGGTCGACGTCGCGGCCATCCATAAAGGCGTGGACGCGAACGGTCTTGACGCCATGCTGGGCAGCCATCTTGACCAGAGCCTCGACGTGGTTCATGTGAGAATGAACACCGCCAGGGCTCATAAGGCCCATGAGGTGAAGAGTCTTGCCTTCGGCCTTGACATCGTCCATAGCCTTGACGAAGACCTCGTTCTTGGCGATGGAGCCGTCCTTGATGGCATTGTTGATGCGCGAAAGCTCCTGGAACACGATGCGGCCGGCACCGATGTTGAGGTGACCCACCTCGGAGTTACCCATCTGGCCATCGGGAAGGCCCACGTCCTCGCCCGAAGCGCCGAGCGTGGTGTGAGGGTACTTCTCGTACAGGCTATCAAGGAAGGGCGTCTTGGCAGCGGCGACGGCGTTCTCGCCATCGGCCGGAGCCAGGCCACAGCCGTCCATGATGATCAGGAGTGCAGGAAGATGACGCTGTGCCATATGTCCTACTCGCCTGCCTTGACGACCATAGAGGCGAAGTCGGCAGCCTTGAGGGAAGCGCCGCCCACGAGGGCGCCGTCAACGTCAGGCTTGGCGACGAGCTCGGCAATGTTGCCGGGCTTAGCGGAACCGCCGTAGAGAACGCGGATGCCGTTAGCGAGCTCCTCGCCGAACATCTCCTTGAGGGTCTCACGGATAGCGCCGCAGACCTCCTGAGCGTCCTCGGCGGTAGCGGTCTTGCCGGTGCCGATGGCCCAGATGGGCTCGTAGGCGACGACGACCTGCTTGGGGCAGGTGATCTCAAGACCAGCAAGGCCAGCCTTGACCTGGTTCACGACGTGCTCGACATAGGTGCCAGCCTCGCGGACCTCGAGGGACTCGCCGCAGCAGAAGACGGGAACAAGACCGGCGGCAACGAGGGCCTTGGCCTTCTTGTTCTGATCCTCGTCGGTCTCGTGGAAGTAGTCGCGACGCTCGGAGTGACCGATGATGCAGTAGGTGCAGCCAGCGGACTTGAGCATGTCGCAAGAGGACTCACCGGTGAAGGCACCCTTGGCCTCCCAGTACACGTTCTGTGCACCGAGGGCGATGGGGGCAGCCTGAATGCGGTCATGAACCGTGGTGATGTCAATGGTCGGAGGGCAGACGAGCACCTCGACGCCAGCCGGAACCTCGGGCAGAGCCTGAGCCAGCTCGTCGGCGAGCTTGGCAGCCTCGGCGACGTCGTTGTTCATCTTCCAGTTACCAGCGATAAGAAGGGTGCGATTAGGCATCGAGAAGCGCCTCCACTCCGGGCAGGGCCTTACCCTCGACGAGCTCCATGGAAGCGCCACCACCGGTGGAGATCCAGCTCATCTTGTCGGCCAGGTTGAACTTGTTGACGGCTGCGACAGAGTCGCCACCGCCGATGATCGAGGTGCAGTCGGCCTCGGCGACGGCCTCGGCGATAGCCTGGGTGCCGTGAGCGAAGTTATCGAACTCGAAGACGCCCATGGGGCCGTTCCAGAACACGGTCTTGGCGCCCTTGACGGCCTCGGCGTAAAGCTCCTCGGTCTTGGGGCCGATGTCCATGCCCTCACGATCGTCGGGGATAGCGTCGGAAGCGACAACCTCGGGGACAGCGTCCTCGCCAAAGTGATCGGCAACACGGTTGTCGATGGGGAGCAGAATCTTGACGCCCTTCTCCTCGGCCTTCTTGAGCATCTCGCCGGCGCGCTCGACCCAGTCCTCTTCCTTGAGGGACTGACCAACGGACAGGCCCTGAGCCAGGAAGAAGGTGTAGGCCATACCGCCACCGATGATCAGGGTGTCAGCGGAGTCGATGAGGTGATCGAGAACGCCGATCTTGGAGGAAACCTTGGAACCGCCGACGATAGCGACGAAGGGACGCTCGGGCTCGGCGAAGATGCCGGTCAGCGTGTCGACCTCCTTCTCGAGCAGGAAGCCGGCGACGGCAGGCAGGTAAGCGGCGGGGCCCACAACGGAACCCTGGGCGCGGTGAGCGGTGCCGAACGCATCGAGAACGAAGACGTCACCATAGGAAGCGAGCTTCTTGGCGATCTCGGGGTCGTTCTTCTTCTCACGCTTATCGAAGCGGACGTTCTCGAGAACGAGAACCTTGCCCGGCTCGACAGCAGCGACAGCCTCGGCAGCCTTCTCGCCGTAGGTGTCGGCTACAAAGGCAACGTCGAGACCAGAGAGCTCGGCGAGCTTCTTGGCGACGGGCTCGAGGGACAGCTCGGGCTGGAAGCCGGTGCCATCGGGACGTCCGAGGTGGCTCATGAGGATGACGCGAGCATTGTGCTCAACGAGGTAGTTGATGGTGGGCAGGGCAGCCTTGATGCGGGTGGTGTCGCCAACGACGCCATCCTTGATAGGCACGTTGAAGTCAACGCGGACGAGAACGCGCTTGCCGTCGACATCGATGTCACGGACGGTCTTCTTGGTAAAGGCCATGTTTGCTTCTACCTTTCGTACGTGTCTGCCTCCCATTACGGCAGACGATTTCCTATAAAAAGGGCGCGACCCTAGGGTGTAAGCCCTATAAGGCCGCGCCCTTCTTTAGACGCTCAACGAGCTATTCGCTAAAAGCTAAATTAAGCAACGAACTTCTCGAAGTACTTGATGGTGCGGACCATCTGAGAGGTGTAAGAGTTCTCGTTGTCGTACCAAGAGGTGACCTGAACGAGGGTCTGGCCGTTGCCGAGGTCAGAGCACATGGTCTGAGTGGCGTCGAAGATGGAGCCATGGGTCTCGCCGATGATGTCGGTGGAGACGATGTCGTCCTCGTTGTAACCGAAGGTCTCGGAGATGGTGGCAGCGTAGGCCTTCATAGCGGCGTTGACCTCGTCGACGGTGACCTTCTTGTCAACGACAGCGTAGAGGTTGGTGATGGAGCCGGTCGGCGTCGGGACGCGCTGGGCGGCACCGATGAGCTTACCGTTGAGCTCGGGGAGAACCAGGCCGATAGCCTTGGCAGCACCGGTGGTGTTGGGGACGATGTTGACGGCGCAGGCGCGGCTACGACGCTTGTTGCCCTTGCGCTGCGGGCCGTCGAGCGGCATCTGGTCGCCGGTCCAGGCGTGAATGGTGGTCATGATGCCGGACACGATGGGAGCGAAGTCGTTCAGACCCTTGGCCATCGGGGCGAGGCAGTTGGTGGTGCAGGAAGCAGCGGAGATGATGTTGTCCTCAGCGGTCAGCGTCTCGTGGTTGACGTTGTACACGATGGTGGGCAGATCGCTGCCGGCCGGAGCGGAGATGACGACCTTCTTGGCGCCAGCGTTGATGTGGGCCTGAGCCTTAGCCTTGCTGGTGTAGAAGCCGGTGCACTCGAGAACGACGTCGACGTCGAGGTCGCCCCAAGGCAGGTTGTTGGCGTCGGCCTCCTTGTAGATCTTGATCTCCTTGCCGTCAACGGTGATGGAATCCTCGCCAGCAACGACCTCGTGATCGCGGGCGTAGTTGCCCTGCGTGGAGTCGTACTTCAGCAGGTAAGCGAGCATATCGGGAGAGGTGAGGTCGTTGATAGCGACGATCTCGGAGCCCTCATGACCGAACATCTGACGAAAAGCCAGACGACCGATGCGACCGAAGCCGTTAATAGCAACCTTTACTGCCATTGTGTCTCCTTTCGTAAGGCCCCCGCGAGCTACAGCGCCCGCCGTTGAGGCCCACAAACTAACCACTCGCCTAATATACCTTTTTTTTGACTTGAATTTCACGAGAATGCTCGAAATTGAAAATCAAATTTACGTTAAAACGTTTTAAAGAATAAAATAGCAGCTAAATCCGTATATAAGTCGATACTTCAAACTACTTGTTTGCTTCAATGAGCTTTTCAAGCCTCAAAACTCGATGGTAGAGGGCCGACTTCGACAAGGGAGGGTCGGCCATCTCCCCCAAGTCGCGCAGCGACAGATCGGGATAGCGCTCGCGCAGGTCGCAAAAGACCGCCAAGGCGTCCGGAAGCGTGTCGCGCAAACCCCGCTGTTCGAGCTCATCGATCAACGCAAGCTGATGCTGGGCGGCACCCGCGCTTCTAGTCTGATTGGCTAGCTCGGCATTCACGCGACGATTTACGTCGTTCTTAACCAATTTAACCGCGCGCGCTTCCTCAATCTCGGCAACGCTGCGCTTGGCGCCGACCAGCTTTAGGAGCTGCTCGATCTCCTCGGCGCTCTTAATGTAGACAGCAAAGGATCCGCGCCGTGCGTTGACGCGCGCATGGACCCCAATCTGCTCCAGCAGATCGCAGAGCCCCTTGGCATATTGCTCGCCCTGCACCGCGACCTCCAAATGAAAGTCGCCGCGGGGATCGGCCACGAAACCGCCGGCGATGAGCGCGCCGCGGATGTAGGCAAGCCTGCAGCAGGGACGGGCAACGATGTGCCGGGGAACACCGGCGACGAGTCCTCCCCTGCGGTCGAGAATGCCCAGCAGCACCAGAGCCTTGTCCAGGTCGGGCTGATCGGGCAGGGTAATGAGATAGTTACGGACCTTATGCAAGACCGATTTACGAACGGTGAATTCCGTTTTGAGCTTAAGGATACGATGCGTCAGTGTGATCATCGTGCGCGCGACGGCGCCCGTCTCGGTCGCGACCGTCAAACGATACCGCCCGGAGCCGGCCAGCGAAAGTGTACCGCTCACACGCGTCAGGGCGGCAAGCGTCGACAAATCGCAGTATTCACATTCGGGTTCGCAGCGCGCGAGCTCGTCACGCACCTCGGCGGTAAACGACATGCAGGCCTATGCTTTCGTGTTGGCGCGCGACAAGTCGCGATGGGAAATGCTCACGTGATACTGGGCGCCTTCCAAATAACGTGCCGTGGCCTCGGCGATGGCAACACTGCGGTGTTGACCGCCCGTGCAACCGATGGCAATAGAAAGCTGCGGCTTGCCCTCTGCGATATAGCCGGGCATGACCGTATCGAGCAGCTGCGTCCAGGCCTTCCAGAACTCCTGAGTCTTGGGATGGTCCAGAACAAAGTCGGAGACTTTCTTATCGAGACCGGTCATGGTGCGCATCTCGGGATCGTAGAAAGGATTGGGCAGGAAGCGAACGTCGATCATAATGTCCGCCTCGACGGGCATACCATGCTTAAAGCCAAACGAGAACACGTGAACGTCCATGAGCTGCTGGTCGGACAACTCGGAGAACGCCATGCGAAGCTTGTTACGTAAGGCAGAAGTGCGCAAGCGGCTCGTGTCGATAATCATATCCGCTCGATCGCGCACACCCTGCAGCTGCAGGCGCTCCCGCTGAATCGCATCGGCCGTAGTCTCCCCCGGCTTGGCAATGGGATGGCGGCGGCGGTTTTCGCTATAACGACGGATCAGTACCTCGTCAGAGGCCTCGAGAAAAACGATGTCGCAGCTCATCTCGCGCTCCTCGAGCGCGGCAACGGCATCGAGCAGCTCATCGAACAAGCCCTGGCTGCGCAAGTCGCAGGTGACGGCAAGATGCCTGCCCACGCCCGTATTGATGCCGACGAGTTCGGCGAGCTGGGCGATCAGACGCGGAGGCAAGTTGTCGATGCAAAAGTAGCCCATGTCCTCGAACACATGCATGGCCTGCGTTCGGCCCGATCCGGACATTCCGGTGATGATGACGATATCGGGGATGCGCTCCGAGCGCTCCGCCGCATCCATGGCATCTCCCTTTTGCATGTGCTGCCTCCCAAAAACAAGCGCGGGACCCAGCAACCCGGATCCCGCGCGGTCAATTGCCTATATTGAGTATACCGCCCCGAGCGGATACGAGGCCTGTCTTACGCCTCAAGCGCAGCCTTGAACCAACTCGTAATACTCGTGGGGTGCGTGATGGCGGTGCCGACGACAACGGCCCAGGCGCCCGCATCGATCGCGGCGCGAGCCTCCTCGGGCGTGTGAACGCGGCCCTCGCAGATGATGGGAAGACCGGGAAATTCCTCGGTCGCCTGACGCAGGAGCGGCAGATCGGGGCCATCGGCCATGGTGCAGTCGATGGCGGCGACACCATGAGAAAGCGTGGTGGATACAAGGTCGAAGCCCATATCAACCGCACGGCGAATGTCCTCGATGGTGGCACAATCCGCCATCAGGAGCACACCCTCCTCGTGCAGCGGGCGGAAGGTATCCTCGACCGTCTTGCCATCGGGACGCGGACGATCGGTGGCATCGATCGCCACGATATCGGCACCCGCGGCAACGCAGGCGCGAGCGTGACGCAGCGTCGGCGTGATGTAAACGCCCTCGTGCCCATCCTTCCACAGGCCGATAACAGGAACCTCACAGCGACCCTTAATGGCGGCAATGTCGGCAAGGCCCTGACAGCGAATGGCGGCGGCGCCGCCAAGCTCGCAAGCGCGAGACATTTGAGCCATGGTCTCGGGCGTACGAAGCGGCTCGCCCATATACGCCTGAACGCTCACGACGAGCTTGCCCTTCAGGGATTGAATCAAAGGATCGACGGTCATAAGGCTGCAACCTTTCTCAGAACAGCCTCCCGAGGCGTGTTGTCTCGGGAGGCTCCTACAGCAGATACGTTTACTTCAACGAGGCAAGAAGATGCTCAGCGGCACCGATGAGCGGAGCATCGCCCTCCAGAGAACCGATGAGGATCGGCGTGTCCTGAAGCGGATCGAGCGCCTGGCTGGCATAGCCCTCGTGCACCGAATCCTTCCACGTCTGCGAACGCCAATCGGGACCTTGGTGAATCACGCCGCCCGAAAGCACGATGACCTCAGGGTCCAGGATGTTAGCGAGCGAGCCCAAGCTGGCACCCAACGCAAAGCCGGCATCATGGATGACCTCGGTCGCCTTTGCGTCGCCTGCACGGCACAGGTCGTTCACATCGCGACCGACCGAAGGACGGCTGGGGTCGACGCGGCCAAAGCGCTCATCGTACATACGACCAATGGAAGTGCCCGAAGCAACCGACTCCAGATGGCCGGAACGCCCGCAGGCGCAGGGAATGCCGGCGGCAGCCGAGCACTCGATGTGGCCCATATGGCCAGCAGCACCATGGAAGCCCTGCATCACGCGGCCGTTCTCGACATATGCGCCGCCGATGCCCGTACCGATGCCAAGACACAAGACGGAGAACTTGCCCTTGCCGACGCCCCAGTGGGCCTCGCCCAGAGCATGAGCCTGCACGTCGCCTACAACGGCAACGGGAAGACCGAGATCCTCGCGCAGACGCGGCCCCAACTGAACGCCGGACCAGCCGGGCATGATCTCATTGGCATACGCGATGGCGCCCGTCTTGGGATCGACGACGCCGGCGGCACCGATACCGACGCCAAGGACCTCGACATCGGGATTCGCCTCGAGAGCAGCCTTGATGGACGCCTCGATACGCTGGAAGACGGCCTCGCCGCCCTCTTGGGCCTCGGTGGGAACCTCGGCCTCAAAAACGGGATGGGGCACACTACCGTCAGCCGGGTACTCCATGATGGCAGTCGCGATCTTAGTTCCGCCGATATCGACAGAACAGACGTACTTGTTCTCCATGTCGCTCTCCTTCGGAGATAAAAAACAACTATAGGAAATGCGCCGTCAGGCTAGCCGTCACAGCGCAGTAAAGGTTTTCCTGGTGCCCAAGATCGCCGAGAAACCGTGTGGCCATTGACCTAATAGTCATGGCCACACGGTTGAACGGCGAGGTCGGGTGCCTGGGAAAGCTTTACAGGAGGCCGTTGTCCTGGAGGACCTTCCTAATAGCCTCGACGTTCTCGCCGGTCATGGCCTTCACCGGGCGCGGCATGGTCGGGCTGTCGAAGATACCCATGAGGTTCATAGCGGTCTTGAAGGCGCCGACGCCACCGGCATAGCCCTGGACGCCCGAGGTGACATCCCAGATGTGCGAAATCTCATTGAGGCGATCCTGCTCGGCCTTGACGGTAGCCCAGTCACCAGCCTGAGCGGCCTTCCACTGACGAACGTAGCCCTCGGGCTCAACGTTGGCGAGACCCGGGACAGAGCCGTCGGCGCCACCGAGGTAAGCGCCGTCGACAACAACCTCGTGGCCGGTGAGGATGCTCATCGGATGGCCGTTCTTCTCGTTCTCCTGAACGAGGTAGCGGAACGAGATGTCATCACCCGAGGAATCCTTGACGCCAGCAAGGACGCCCTCGGCGCCGAGCTTGGCAAGGAGCTTCCAGGGGAGCTTGGTGTGAACGCAGACGGGAATGTCATAGGCAAAGATGGGCAGGTCAAGCTCCTCGTGCAGGATGCGGAAGTGCTCCTCGACCTCGGTCATGCCCTGCAGGGCATAGAACGGGCAGGTGGCGACGAGGGCATCGGCGCCCAGCTCCTGAGCGACCTTGCCGTGCTCAATCATGCGCTCGGTCTCGGTATCGATGATGCCGACCAGAACAGGCACGCGGTGGTCGACGATGCGGACGGCCTCGGCGATGATCTGGCGACGACGCTCGTCGGTGGAGAAAACGACCTCACCCGAAGAGCCCAAGAAGAACAGGCCATCGACGCCGGCATCGATCATGCGGTTGATGCTGCGCTCAAAGGAGGCAACATCGAGCTGGTGATCTTCGGTATCGGGAACAACGACGGGAGGGATAACGCCGGTGAATTTCTGAGTTGCCACAAGAATCTCCTTAGTTGTCTGGCGGGCGGCCCTATGCCACCCACTCTTGTTGGCAGTGTCCAGGCCGTCTAGGCCAAAGAACACGAGTAGAACGTTTGGTTAAAGAAGTCGACGACTTCGTTTTCGAACGCATTGATGCGCTCATGAGCGTATTTGGCATAGATGATATGCCTCCGGTCACACTCAAGACCGTTGAATACGGCAAACTGATCCTTGGGATCGCTCACGGTATCCATAAGCGATGTGCCCATGAGCACCGATCCGCGCACCCGAGACGACAGCGCCTCGAGGCCGCCAGGAAGCGGATTGGCAACCGCCGTGCAGGCGAGGCCCCGCTCGTCCAGAGCAGAAACCGCCAGCGCGACTCCGCCGCCAAGACCCTCGCCCCATGCAAAGATGCGGTCGGGGTCCATGCCATCAAGATTGCGCGCGACCTCCGCCAACGCGCAGCCCCAACGGACGCGCCTGACAAAAGCAGGCGAGGTAATCCCCTGCCGCAGATCGCTGGGTCCAATCGCCTCATCGTCCAGCGCAAGCACGGCATATCCCATGGCCGCAAACCTCGTCATGTGATGCCATCCCCGCACGGGTCGGTCGATGTCGTGAAACATCAGACATAGCGGCACAAGCTCGGATGCTCGGGCGCGACCGGCAGGCTCGATCAAACGTGCGTGGACCACATCGCCACCAAGCTCAAAGGAAACCTCGGAGTAGCGGGCATACGGATTGGCGAAATCGATCGCCGTAATGACCAGGCCTTGAATCTCAAGATCCATAGCACATGTCTCCAAATCAGAAACATCTGCCTGAACATCACCGTGCCAGTCCCGATATTCAGAGAGCCTTGACGAAACCGTCCCGGGAATCCCCACAAGGTCGGGGACAATCAGCTCATTGACATTGCTCTCGCACTTAGACATGAGCCTCCCCTCCCTTGCAGAAAAACGGAATGATCAGATCGTCAAAATCCTGAATCTCCTCGTGGCCAAAGCCTTCAAAGAACTCATGACGCTTTTCACAGGTCAGGTTGTTATAGACCGCAAACTGCGTCGCTGGCGGACAGACGGTATCGGCTGTGCCGGTGCCAAACAGCACGGGGCATTTGACCATAGGGGCAAAGTTCTTGGAATCGAAGTACGCCAGCTTGGCATAGGCTTCGTCGATACGAGTCGAGTCCTCGTCAAACCAGCGAGACCAATAGCGCAGGCCCTCGTAGGCAATGTCGTCGGCATCCAAGTCCCAGACCAGGCGGAAATCCGACAGGAAGGGATAGAGGATGGCGGCGCGATTGATAAGCTCGCTGTTAAGTGCACAGGTCGCAATGCCCAAACCGCCGCCCTGCGACGCGCCGTTCACAAACACACGGGCAAGATTGATGCCCTCGAGCTCGCGAACGATGCGACACAGGATGCGAATATCTTGGTGCAAGCGGACATAGTAGAGGTTGGCCGGGTCGCCGTCGATACCGGCGACGATATGGCCCGCGACCGTTGTGCCCTCAAATCCACCAATGTCCTCGGAGGGACCTCCTTGACCGGGGCAGTCGAGGGCGATGAGTGCCATGCCCATGCCCGCAAACGACGCCTGCTCAAACCAGCTGCGGCTTGCACCCGGATATCCATGGAACTGAAGTACCAATGGCACGGGCTCGTCCGAGACGGGTTTAAGGTACTTGGCATGCAGGCGAGCGCCACACATGCCGGTATACCAGAGGTCGAAAAGCTGGCAGGTCACGGCATCTGTGACCGATGCCGTCTCGATCGCATAGTCAAGCCCGACCGCGTCGGCCTCGGCCATGCGATCCTTCCAAAAGAGATCGAAATCTGATGGACGGGGCATGGCGCCTCGATATTCACCAAATTGATGTTGTAGCTCCTGAGCACTTGGCATGGCTCGTGAACCCAACCTTTCGAAATCGCAACGGAGGTGGGCCCGGCAAGGGAACCGGGCGCACGGGAGGGAAAGCGAGGCTACTCGCCGAGCTTGGGATGCAGCAGCGACGGCGCAGCGCCGAGCAGCATCTTGGTGTAGGGGTCCTGGGGGTGCTGGAAGACCTGCTTGGCCTCGCCCTGCTCGACGATCTTGCCGCCATTCATAACGATAATGTCGTCAGAGATATAGCGGACGGTCTGGATGTCATGGCTGATGAACACCATGGCCAGGCCGAGCTCCTTCTTAAGGTCGGTCAGCAGGTTCAGAATCTGCGCGCGGACCGAAACGTCCAGAGCCGAGGTGGGCTCGTCGGCGATGATGGCATCGGGGTTCAGCGACAGGGCACGGGCAATTGCGACGCGCTGGCGCTGGCCGCCCGAAAGCTGGCCGGGAAGAACCTCGGCGGCGGAACTGGGCAGACCGGTGAGCTCCAAGAGCTCCTTGACGCGCTTCTCCTGCTCGGCCTCGGTACCCAGGTTGTGAACGCGCATGGGGTCGAGCAGCTGCTCGCGAACGACCATGCGGGGGTTGAGCGCCGTAGCCGGATTCTGGAACACGACCGAGATGACGCGGCCCATGTGACGACGGTCCTCGGCGGTACGCTTGGTAACGTCCTTGCCCTTAAAGTAGACCTTGCCGCTCGTGGGGGCCTGCAGGCCGCACATGACGTTGGCGGTGGTGGACTTACCGCAACCGGACTCGCCGACGATGCCGATCGTCTGACCGGGCATGAGCTTAATCGTTACACCCTGGACGGCGTGAACCAGGTTAGGGTGCAGAATCGAGCCGGTACGGGTCCTAAAGGTGACGTGGACGTCATCAAGGAAGATGATCGGCTCGACGCCGTTGACTGCGGTCTCGCTCATCTACATCACCTCCGCGTGAGGGGTCAAACCATTTGCCTTGAGCACCTCGTCGGGGAGCTCGGAATAGAAGTGCTCGGTGCCGGGCACGCGCTTGAAGACCGGACGGGTGTCCAGGCCAATACGCGGATGGCTCGAGCGGGGCGCGAAGCGATCGCCCTTGGGGAAATCGCGCGGGCTCGGAACGGCGCCGGGCACCTGGTGCAGGCGGCCCGAACCGCTCTCGATGGACAGGACGGAACCCAGAAGACCGCGGGTGTACTCGTGGATCGGGTTGGTGAGCAGCTCCTTGGTGGGCGCCTGCTCGATAACCTGACCGGCGTACATCACCGTGATGTTATGGGCGACCTCGGCGACCAGCGCCAGGTCATGCGAGACGAAGATCATGGCAAAGCCGAGCTTGGCCTGAAGGTCGTTGAGCAGCTTGATGACCTGCTTCTGGACGGTAACGTCCAGGGCGGTCGTGGGCTCGTCGCAGATGACCAGCTTGGGGTCGCGGGTAAGGGCCATAGCGATCAGAACACGCTGACGCTGGCCACCGGAAAGCTCATGCGGGTAGCTCTCGAGTGTACGCTTGGGGTCGAGGCCCACGAGCTCCAGGAGTTCCTCGGCGCTGCGGGTGCCGCCGCGCTTGGTGAGCTGCTTCATCTGGGCAGAGATGAGCATGGAGGGGTTGAGCGAGGACAGGGCGTCCTGATAGACCATGGCGATATCGGTACCGCGCAGGCCGAACCACTCCTTCTTGCTCATCTTGAGCAGGTCACGGCCCTCCCAGAGGACCTCGCCGGAAAGATGTTCGTCATCGTCGGTCAGACCCATGATGGCCAGCGTGGTGATGGACTTACCGCAACCGGACTCGCCCACCAGGCCCATAGTCTGGCCAGGACGGACGTCAAAGTTGACATGGTCGACGACGTTGATATCGCCGTGGTGCTCAAACTGGATGCAGAAGTCACGGACCGAAAGGATCGGTTCGACAGACTCGTCGGGCACATGGCGATCGTCACGCTTGAGCTCGACATCGCGCAGGGCTCCAAGGCGAGCGGAGAGGGACTGGGCCTGCTCCTTGTAGGCGCGAACGGGGTCGGAGACCAGCAGGTCGGCCTCGCGGCGCTTGGAGGAATCGGTCGGATCCAGGGCGGCGGAGGGAGCAGCGGCCATGGCGTCGGTAATGCCCTCGGAGAGGATGTTGAGCGCCAGGCAGGTGATCATGATGGCCAGGCCCGGGAACAGCGCCTGCCACCAACGGCCGGCGAGTACGCCGCCGCGGGCGTCGGCTAGGATATTGCCCCAGGTAGCGGTGGGCTCCTGGATACCAGCGCCGATGAAGGTCAGCGAAGCCTCGAAGATGATGGCGTCGGCGACCAGGGTAACGGTGAAGACCATGATCGGGGCGATGCAGTTACGCAGAACATGCTTGATCAAAATCCACGGAGCCTTGGCGCCGGAAACGATGACCGCGCGGACATAGTCCTCGCCGTACTCGGACACGATGTTGGCGCGCACGATACGGGCAATCTGCGGAGTGTACATAAAGCCGATGGCGAAGATGATCGACGGCACGGAGTTGCCCAGGATGGAGACGAAGACGGCCGCGAGGGCGATGCCCGGGATGGACATGATGATGTCCAAGATACGCATGATCGTCTCGGAGACGGCCTTGCGCGAAACCGCTGCAAGGGCGCCCACGACCGAGCCGCAGACCAGAGCCATGGCAGTGGCGCCAAAGCCGATAATCAGCGAGTAACGACCACCGTAGAGCATACGCGACAGAATATCGCGACCCTTATCGTCGGTACCGAAGATAAATCCGTTGCCGGGAGCCTGGCGAGCCGTAAAGATCTCGACCGGGCTATAGGGGGCAAGAAGGGGCGCCAGAATCGCAGTCAGGGCGACCAGCACCAGCACGACGGCGGCAATCTTAGAAGACAGCGTCATCTTCTTCCAGCCACCGAGCTTGAGCCCCTTGGAGGCAGCCTTCTCGAGCTGCTCGGTTTGCTTCTCTCGAATCTTTACCATAATCTACACCGTCCTGATGCGCGGGTTGATGAGCAGGTAGAGCATGTCAACCACGATGTTGATGATGATGAAGGCAAGAGCAACGACGATAACGACGCCCTGAACCAGGTTCGCCTCGTTGCCCTGAACGCCCTGCAGAATCGCGGTGCCCATGCCGGGGAGGTTGAAAATAACCTCGATGACGACGGCGCCGCCCATGAGGTAACCGATCTTAAGACCGAGGGTGGTGACCGGGGTGATCAGCGCATTGCGAAGAACGTTGATACCGACGACGACCTTCTCGGGAACGCCGGCACCGCGAGCCATACGGACATAGTCCTTGTCGAGCTCCTCGACCATGGCGGTACGCACGATACGAGTCATCTGGCCCGTCAGCGGAAATGCCAAGGCGATGGCGGGCATAATCATGCGGCCCAGATAACCAGCCGGATTCGTGGTGAAGTGAGGCAGAGCACCCGATGCCGGGAGCACCTTAAGGTAGGAAGAGAACAGCAGGATCAACAGAACGGCAAGCCAGAACGACGGGGTTGCCAAGCCGGCGATGGAAAAGACGCGGATCACTTGGTCCGGCCATTTGTCGCGATACAGTGCCGCGATGACGCCGAGCAAAAACGAAACGACCGCACCGATGGCAAGGCCGATGAAGGTCAGCTGCATCGTGACAGGCAGGGCCGTGGAGATGCGCTTGGCAACGGAGTTGCGAGCAGCACCATAGGTGCCCATGTCGCCATGGATCAAATCGCCCATATAGCGCACGTAGCGCACGGGCCAGGGGTCGTCCAGACCATACTTCTCATGGTACTCGGCAACCGCCTCGGGCGAGGCACCGTCACCCAACGCCGTGTAGGCGGGGTCGGTCTTGGAGAACGACATAAGGAAGAACACCAGGACGGTGACGCCCAATGCCATGATCGGCAGCGCCACAAGACGCCTTCCAATCAAACGTAGCAAGTTGTTCACGTTCTCTCCCCTTTCTTTTGTCGGTAGGACCAACTGGTATATGAGTACGGATACTCATTACAAGACCCGAGCGACATCGAGGTCGCCCGGGTCTTTGTTTCAACTATGAGGATACGGTCCCAACGACCGACATCCTGCATACAGACTCAAGCGAGTCTTACGCCTTGACGGTCGCAACGCCCCTGAAGGACATGCTCGTCGTGCCGATGCCCTTGAAGCCATCGAGGGCCTCGCCGTTGGGCGCAGTGGACGGATCGTCCCAGGAAGCGGAGACGGTCTTGACGTGGACAACGGGGTACAGAACGGCGTTGTCGGCAATGATGTCGAAGCACTCGTTCCACTTCTTCTGCTGCTCGTCGCCCTCGGCGGCAAGAGCCTCGTCCATGAGACTGTGGAGCTTCTGCCACTCAGCGGACTCCTTCCACGGGCAACGGGTCTGCATCCAGACGTTGTCGCCGTACCACCAGTTGAGCAGCAGGTCGGGGTCGGCGCCGAAGCAGGAAGGATCGCCAGGGGCAAGGAGGATATCGTAGGCCTCGCCGCCGTCGATGGCAGCGTAGGTGGCCGGCGAGGTATCGGTCTGGATGGTCACATCGAAGCCGAGAGCGTCGAGGTCGTTCTTGACCTGGGCGGCCATGCCCTTAATCTGCTCGTTGTCGGTGGTGCGCAGGGTGATGGCACCCGGGGTGATGCCAGACTCCTCGATGAGCTTCTTAGCCTTCTTGGCGTCGGTCTTGTACACCGTGGAAGCCTCATGATAGTTGGTGAAGCTCTTGGGCAGGTAGCAGCTGGCAGCGGTGGCAAGGCCGGCGAAGGTGTTGCTGACCATCTTCTCGGTGTCGAGCGCATACATGACAGCCTGACGGACCTTGACGTTGTTCCAAGGCTCCTTGGCGACGTTGAACATGATGAAGCGGGTGCCGAAACCCTGAACGTTATCGATCTTGCAGCCGGCGCTCTCGAGCTGGTCGACGGCGTCAGCGGTAACGAGCTCCATAACGAGCGTGGAGCCCTCCTGCTGAGCGGTAACGCGAGCGGTGGGGTCGGTCAGGATGCTGTACTGGATCTTCTTATCCTCAGCAGCATACTCACCGTTGTACTCGGGGTTGGGAACCAGGGTGATCTCGGTATCGGAGATAGAGTCGTACATCCAGGGGCCGGAGCCGATCGGCTGCTTGGCGCGATCCTCCTCGGTCTGGGTGGCCGGGGTAACGCGGACGATGGCCAGACGATCCTTGAGCAGGGAGAAGTTGGGGACCTTGGTCTTGACCGTCACGGTGCTGGCGTCCTTGGCCTCGATGGACTCGAAGGGCTGGAAGAACGGAGCATAGGTAGCGGAAGCGGCGCAAGCGGTGTAGGAGGCAACGACATCGTCAGCGGTGACCTCGGTGCCATCGGAGAACTTGGCGCCCTTGCGGATGGTGACCTCGAAAGTGGTGTCGTCCACAGACTTGGGATCGTCGGTGGCGAGCTCGTTGAAGGTGCTGTAGTCGTGGTAATCGATGCCGTAGAGGCCCTCGACGACGTGCCAGTTAGCACCCAGGCCCACAGCGGAGCCGGTGCTGGCGGGATCGAAGCTGGACGGAGCGTAAGCGGAACCAGCGGTGATCACGCCGCCGCCACGGTTGGCGGAATCGGTGGAACCGGAAGCGGAACCCTCGTCGCTAGAGCTGCCACCGCAGCCGGTGAGACCAAGCCCTGCGACAGCAGCGACGCTGCCGGTGAGGCCGAGGAACGAACGCCTGGACATACCCTTGTTGATGATGGCCATGTCTTCTCCTATCAATAGAGAATCTTACCCGGGAGCACCTAGACGCGCCCCCGCGCAACTTGCGGACGATATATACCTTACCTACCGACGAGCCCAACTGAGGTGCCGCGCTCGGCGACCGATACATACATACGCTTGAACGGTATTTACTACCGTTCACCGAATTCATTGACAAACGATTCGCCAGACAGTATGTATCGACGAGGTGAGATATCAGTCTTCGTCAACCCGCAGAATAGCAGGGTTGTTCACCATGGCTAGTCAAACGTTTTAGCGTTAATAAAACCCGAAATCGGCTGGTAATCGCCGTGAAATACATGATTGAAAATCACGCAATCATGTATATCAGTGGTTTAGAGGCGTGTTTAGTTTTCGGATTGCTTTGCCGCCGCCTCGGCGCGCTCGGCATTCCATGCAACGAGCGCCTCGTGAACCGCTTTGGCGACATCGGCAGGAATGCCTCGAACTTCCGCGATCTCTTGCTCGCTCGCCGCGCGCAAACGCTTCATCGAGCCAAAATGGCGCATAAGGGCACGTTTTCTGGTGGGTCCCACGCCTGGAACGTCATCGAGTACCGAAACCGTCATGGCTTTATCGCGCAATTCGCGATGGAACGTGATGGCAAAACGGTGCGATTCATCGCGCACCTGTTTAATTAGATAGAGCGACGCGGACCCGGTCGGCAGCACGACGGGAGTCTCGTCCCAAGGCACAAAAACTTCCTCATCGGCCTTCGCCAAGCCACAAACTGGTATATCGAGCCCAAGAGCCTCAAGTTGCTTGATCGCAGCGGTCAATTGCGGCTTACCGCCATCGACAACGAGCAAATCGGGGCGCGAGCCAAAGCGCTCGTCGGCCATGCGCTCGGGAGCATAGCGTCGTCCCAAAACCTCGGACATCGACACGAAGTCGTTTGCCTCGTCCAATTCGGCCTGGATTTTAAAACGACGATACTGGCTCTTGTCGGCGCGCCCGTTGGTAAACACCACCATCGAGGCGACCGTAAAGGTGCCATGCAGCGTCGAGATATCGAAGCACTCGATACGCAACGGCGGCGATGGCAGCGCCAACGCACTTTCGAGCTCCAGGAGCGCTTGATTGGTGCGGTCGTCAGCGTACCCCGTTCGCATCATGTAGCGCATGAGGGCATGGCGCGCATTTTTGGATGCCATATCGAGCAGACGGTGCTTTTCGCCACGCTGCGGCCTATGGAGATGGCAGGAACGCTCACGCTTGCCCGCAAGCCACTCCCCCAGCGCCTCCGCATCCTCAAGCTCGACGGCAAGGTTGACCTCAGCTGGAATATCAGCCGTCTCGTCGTAATAGCGCTTAAGAAAGCCCGACTGGAGCTCTTCCTCGTCAACATCAAGACCCTTGTCGAGAATGAACTCGCAGGTGCGAACTGTTCGGCCCTCGCGAACGACGAAGACGCAAGCGGCGGAGATGGTCTCCTCGCGATAGAAACCGATGACATCGATATCGACACTGGAGGGAAAAACGACTTGCTGACGATCGTCCAGACCCCTGATGACCTCCAAACGACGTTTGACGCGTGCCGCGCGCTCAAAGTCGAGCGCCTCAGCGGCATCCGCCATCTCGGAGGTCAGCTCATCGACGACATCCTTGCGATGGCCCGACAAAAAGTGCTCGACACGCTTGACGTTCTTGGCATAGTCTGCCGGGGAAATCGCGCCGACACACGCACCTGGGCCGCGCCCGACATGGTAGTCAAAGCAGGGGCGCCCGTTTTGCGCGCAAATCATATTGACGATGTCTTCCTCGCCCTTGTGGGACTCGACGATACGGCGACAACGACGCCACTCCGCACAGGATGCGGAGCAGATGGGGATAACCTTGCGCAGCGTATCTATCGTCTCACGTGCCGCGCGGCTATCGGTATAAGGTCCAAAATAGCGCGTTCCCGGCTTATGACGCTCACGCGTGTATTTGATAGCGGGATACAGGTCGCCCTTTGTAATGGCGATAAAGGGGTAGCTCTTGTCATCCTTGAGGTCGACGTTAAAGTACGGATGGTACTGACCAATCAAATTGCGCTCGAGCACCAACGCCTCGTGCTCGGTCTCCACCACGATATAGTCAAAGCTCGCCACCAGCTGCATCATCAGCGGGATCTTCTGGCGCTCGTCCTGCAGCGTCACGTACTGACGCATACGGGCGCGCAGGTTTTTCGCCTTGCCCACGTAGATGACATCGCCCTTGGCGTCTTTCCAAAGGTAGCAGCCGGGCTGCGTGGGAACGCGCGAAACCTGCTCGGCAAGCGTTGGAATGTTGTCGTGACCGGCCACGCGCACCTACTTGCGACGAATCAGCGCCGAGACCTCGGGCATCTTAAGGACGACGGCAAGGCCAAAGGTAACAGCAAGCGAGACGACACCCGCAACGCAAACGTAGCCAAGAGTAATCAGAATCGAGCCGCCAAGTGCCCCGACAAAGTGCTCAAGCGCCCACATGACGCCGGCGCCTGCGGCAGCACCCAGGCCACCGAGCAAAAGGCCAAAGAACCCGCCATGCAGGATAGATTTGACCTGAAGACCACGCAGGCGACGACGCAGCCACCACAGCGAGCAACCGACCAAGATCACGTAGTCGACGACATACGAAAGCGCGATTGCCGGCATACCGAAGCCCAGCACAACGCCAAACAGCAAAACCGAGCCCGCCTGGCCGATGGCGGAATACAGACAATAGCGGCTATAGGGCTTCATGTCGAGCAAGGCAGAGAAGCTCTTCTGCATCAGCACGACCACGCCGTAGAGCGGCAGGGAAAGTGCCAGGTAGATAAGGAACTCCGACACCAGCGCCACACCGGACTCATCGAACTTGCCAGCGCAGTAAATCATGTTGAGCGGACGCGCGAAGACAATCAGGTACAGCGCGAATGGAATCAGGAAGAACAGCATCTGGGCGACGCCACGCGAAATGCCCGTGCGGACGCTGTCGTAATCCTTCTCCTGTGCGTCGTGAGAGAGCTCGGTATAGAGCGCCGTCGAAAGCGAGGCGGCAATCAGCGCGTAGGGCAGCGTGTACCACAGGCGCGCATAGGCGATGACGGAAGGACCAGTCTCGGGCTGGACCACCAGCGCAGCAGCGTTGGTGATAGAAGTCGAGACAAACATGCACACCGTGGCGAGCAGCGTCGGGATACCGAGCGCAATCGTCTGGCGCAGTGCGGGGTCCTTAAAGTCGATATGGATATGGGGATGCACGCCGTGCTTGCCAAGCGCGGGGATCTGACATGCCATCTGAACAAAGACACCGAGGGTCGTACCGGCCGCAATCAAGATGATGCCGGCACGTTCGCCAAACTGTGCGGACACGGGCGCAAAGCCCATAAAGCTCGCAATGACGATCACATTGTTGAGGACCGGGGCAAACGTCGACCAGAAGTAGTCGCGGTGTGCGTTGAGAACGCCCGAGAACACCGAGCCCAAACCATAAAACAGAATCTGGATGGCGAAGAAACGGAACATGAACGCAGCGGTATCCATGCTGCCGCCGTCACCCGAAAGGAACGATTGCGTCCAAATAAAGCCCGGAGCGAACACGGTCCCCAGCAACGAAATGCCACCCAGCACCAATAGCAGAATACCGAGCAGGTTGCCCACGTACTTGTTCGAGGCCTCGCGACCCTGCTCACGCCTCACGCCCATGTACACGGGCAAAAACGCCGTCACGAGCATGCCGCCCATCACGAGTTCGTAGAGCATATTGGGCAGGTTGTTGGCGACCTGATAGGAGGACGAGAGCAGCGACATGCCGATAGCGGCCGCCATTGCCCATGTGCGGATAAAGCCGGTGACGCGAGACACGATGGTCAGGATGGTCATAAGCCCGGCGGAACGACCAACCGTGGAGTAGTCCGACGAGCCCATATCATCAGTGCCATCTCGCGACGAAGAAGCTTCGGATGAGGGTGTCTGAGGCGCAGATTCTTCTGCAAAATGAGCTCCGCGCTTCAATTCTTCCTGCGGCATCGCTCAGTCCTCTCTCGTAATCGCGGCAACTGTCGCCCCGCAAAACGCAATTAAATCATCAGGTGCAAGCTCGAGCTGATAACCACGCTTGCCTCCCGAAATAAAAATGGTATCCCAAAGGACACATGTCTCATCAATGAGCGTCCGGTAACGTTTTTTCATACCGACCGGACTGCAGCCGCCGCGAACGTAGCCAGTCGCCGCAAGCAAATCCTTCACATGCATCATGGCCAAGGACTTCTCCCCCGCGGCACGCGCAGCGGACTTTAGATCGAGCTCGTCGGCAACAGGGATGCAGCACACGACGTGGTCGTTGGACGGCGTCACGCAGACCAAGGTCTTAAATCCTTGACCGGGCTCCTCGCCAAGCTGCTCCGAAATCGCGACCCCCAGGCCCGCCGACTCATCACCATCGTCTTCGTACGTATGTAGAACATAGGAAATGTCGGCGCTTTCCAGCTCGCGCATCGCATTGGTTTTTGGCGTCTTTACAGCCTTTGCCATGACATATCCTTTCCCTCGCATTCGGACGCAAGGATTAAGTATATGTCCAATTCGGCTGCATACGTCACTTCGACACAGCAAGCGCCATCGAATCACAAGGAGTCGATGGCGCCCATAAACTGAATCGCCTATTTATTGAGCATCAAGTTGAGCCTGACGCTCCCGGTCACGCCTGAGCAACGGCGCCAAAAACTTGCCCGTATAACTCTGCGGACAGTCCGCAACCTGCTCCGGTGTGCCCGAAACCACGACGGTTCCGCCGCCGTTACCGCCCTCGGGGCCCATATCGATCAGGCGGTCGGCAACCTTGATGACATCAAGGTTGTGTTCAATCACCAGCACCGTGTTGCCCGCATCGACCAAGCGCTGCAGCACATCGAGCAGCTGGCGGACGTCCTCAAAATGAAGGCCGGTCGTCGGCTCGTCCAAAATATAGAACGTCTTGCCCGTCTGGCGTCGATGAAGCTCCTTGGCGAGCTTCACACGCTGCGCCTCGCCGCCCGAGAGCGTCGTAGCGGGCTGGCCCAGGCTCACGTAGCCCAAGCCTACATCGTACAGCGTCTGGAGCTTGCGCTTAATCTGCGGGACATTCCCAAAGAAGGCCAGTGCCTCGGTGACGCTCATGTCGAGCACGTCCGAGATGGTCTTACCACGGTAGGTGACCTCAAGCGTCTCGCGGTTATAGCGTTTGCCGCCGCAGACCTCACAGGGGACATAGATATCGGGAAGGAAGTGCATCTCGATCTTAATTTGTCCGTCGCCCTTGCATGCTTCGCAGCGACCGCCGCTCACGTTAAAGGAGAAACGTCCCGGCGAGTAGCCGCGCGCCTTCGACTCCGGCGTACTCGCAAACAGCGCGCGCAGATCATCCCACAGGCCAATGTACGTAGCAGGGTTGGAACGCGGCGTGCGGCCAATCGGCGACTGGTCGATATCGATAACCTTATCGATACACTCGATGCCCTCGATTTTCTTATACGGACCCACAGGGCGCGTCGAACGGTGAATGGCATTCGTAAGGGCAGGTGCGATAGTGTCGGTAACCAGGGAGCTCTTACCCGATCCCGACACGCCGGTAACGACCGTAAGCGTACCAAACTCGATCTTGGCGGTAACGTTTTTGAGGTTGTTGGCGCGGGCGCCCGTGATCTTAAGGCAGCCGCGACCGGGCTTGCGGCGCTCATCGGGAACCCGGATCATTCGTTTGCCGGTCAGATAAGCGCCCGTCATCGACTCGGGACACGCCATGATATCGGCAGGCGTTCCCGCCGCGACTACGTGTCCGCCGTTCACGCCCGCGCCGGGGCCCATGTCGATCACATAGTCGGCAGCACGAATCGTATCCTCATCATGCTCGACGACGATGACGGTATTGCCGATATCGCGTAGGCGCTCAAGCGTCTTGATCAGGCGCTCGTTATCGCGCTGATGGAGGCCAATCGATGGCTCGTCCAAAATGTACAGGACATCCATGAGGCCGGCGCCGATCTGCGTTGCCAGGCGAATGCGCTGGGCCTCGCCTCCGGAAAGCGTCGCCGAGGCACGATCGAGGGTCAGATAGTCGAGTCCGACATCGACCAGAAAACGCAGGCGCTCCAGGATTTCCTTGACGATGCGTCCGCCGATAAACTGTTGGCGCTCGGTGAGTTCCAGGCCCTCAAAAAACTCGAGCGACTCACGGCACGACAGACAACAAACCTCGTAAATGGACTTGCCGCCCACGGTGACGGCGAGCATCTCGGGGCGCAAACGAGCGCCGTGGCAGCTCGAGCACGGCTCCTCGCGGATGTACTTCTCCAAGCGCGCCTTGGTGTTCTCATTCGTCGTCTCGGTATAGCGCTCGTACAGGATATTGCGCACACCCGAGAACTTGGTGTCCCACTGGCTGCGGCGCCCATCGAGCTTTTGATAGTCGACCGAAATCTTCTGGTCGCCCATGCCGTCTAAAAACGCACGACACACCCGCGGAGGCAGATCCTCCCACGGCGTATCGACGCTCACCTTAAAGTGTTTGCAGACCGCAGCGAAAATCTGCGGATAGTAGTTAGAGTTGCCAAACAGGCTGCCAAAGACCCCGTCGGCGATCGACTTCGAGGGGTCTTCGATTAGGGCCTCGGCATCGACCGTCTTCTTAAAGCCCAGGCCATCGCACTCGGGGCACGCGCCATAGGGCGCGTTGAACGAGAAATCACGCGGCTGCAGGTCATCGATGGAGTGTCCATGCTCCGGGCACGCTAACGCCAGCGAATACTCCAGCAACTCGCCTTCGGTCCCCTCGGGAGCGTCGCGGTCGGGCAGCAAGTATACGTTCACATTGCCGTGCGCCAGCGCAGTCGCCTGTTCAACGGACTCGGCAATACGGCCCAGCGAGTTCTCGCGAATCACGATGCGGTCGACCACGACCTCGATATCGTGCTTGAATTTCTTATCCAAATCGATAGGGGCATCAAGCGAGCGAACCTCGCCGTCGACACGCACGCGGCTAAAGCCCTCGGCGCGAAGGTCCTCAAACAGCTTGGTGTACTCGCCTTTTCGCCCGCGCACCACCGGTGCCAGCACAAACGCGCGGCGGCCCTCCCCCGCCGCCAGGACCTTATCGGCGACCTGGTCGGTCGTCTGGCGCTCAATGACGCGGCCGCATTCGGGACAGTGCGGGGTGCCCACACGGGCGAACAGCAGACGCAGATAGTCATAAATCTCGGTTACGGTGCCAACCGTCGAGCGAGGGTTTTTAGATGTCGTCTTTTGGTCGATCGACACCGCCGGCGAAAGGCCGTCGATTGAATCCAAGTCGGGTTTGTCCATCTGGCCCAAGAACTGGCGCGCATAACTCGAAAGGCTCTCGACGTATCGACGCTGGCCCTCGGCATAGATAGTGTCGAATGCCAGCGAACTCTTGCCCGAGCCAGAAAGACCGGTAATGACCACGAGTTGGTCACGCGGAATGGAAACATCGATATCACGGAGGTTGTGCTCACGAGCGCCGCGAATAACGATAGAGGAATCAGACATGGAAGCTCCTTGCCTCCTATTGCATCGAATCATACTGCCGATGAGTTTAGCGCACTCGACGCGCACAGATGTTCGTAATACAAGATTCGCAGACCTTTAGCTTTGCGTATCGGGCGCTTTGTTTCTCGAAATGCCGTGGAAAGGTTACAGTAATCTAATACTGAACTTAATTTGCTGTACCAGAGGAACGTCCATGACCGAAGATATCCCCCTTGAAATCACTTCGAGCGACATGGCCAATCTGCCCATATTCATCGCCGTCCTTATCGTGGCCGCCGTCGTCGTGCGCGTGTATTTTTCAATCAAACGCAACGAAAAGCCACCCATTGCCCGCGTCTTTTGGTGCGCGACGCTCCTCATCCCGCTCGGCGTGGTAGCTGCATGGATTACGAATCAATCGCTCGTAAATGAGGGCAGCTCCCTATGGGTCCTTTCTTATTCGGCGCTCGGTGCTGCCGCCGTCATGCTTCTTGTCGAGCCCTTGGTTTCGGGACTTATCGACCAAACCGACCTTGCGACGGGAACGGTTGCCTGTATTTGCCGCGACATCCTTGTCATCGCCGCTGTTTCAGCGCTCTCGTTCGTTTCAATCGAAATTGCCTGCAACGAAACGTTCTATCGCATTCCCGCCAACTCATTCGGGTTTTCCGTCGGGTTGCTCGCGACGGTTCTGCTCTCCCTTTATTTGCTGGGACAGCGTCATGGAGGCGTCATGGTCCTCGTGCCCGTCGTCTGTTGCGTCCTTGGCATTGCCGAGCACTTCGTCATAACGTTTAAAGGCGAAGCCATCCTGCCAAGCGATATCTTGGCCCTTGGCACCGCAATGGAAGTGAGCGAGGGATACGAGTTTACCTTTACCGCCGGAATCGTAACCTCTCTCGCCCTGCTGGAGATTTCCCTGGGGCTTCTTTCGCTCATCCGACCGCGAAAGCTCCGTACGCCCACCCATGTCTTCCCCGCTATCGCCGCTAACCTCTGTGCTTTTCTGCTAGTGACCGTTGTGGGGCTCTCAGGCTTTTCCAACATCGACTTGGAGCAGGCGCTGGATTTTGGATTTGACCGTTGGCAGCCCATCACCACGTATGCGTCTCAGGGTTTTATCACTTCGTTCACCGAAATGGTCAACGAGTTGCCCATTGAGAAGCCCGAAGACTATACGCCCGATGAGGCGCAGAGCATCGAGCAGGAGCTCGCCGCCGTCTACGACAGCACATATGGCTCGAGCGAACAGCGCGCGGCGGCCGTTGCCCAGTTCAATGAAATCAAGCCGACGATTGTTGCCGTCATGAACGAGAGTTTTAGCGACCTTTCGTGCTTTGAGCAGCTCCAGGCGGCCGGGTACTTCGGCCCCGCATTCTACAACTCGCTTCCCGACACACTTGTTCGCGGCACCATGCTCGCTTCGGTCGCCGGTGGCGGAACGGCGAACTCCGAATTCGAATTTTTGACCGGAGCGACAACGGCCTTTGTCGGATTAGGCAAGATCCCCTATCAGCTGTATCAGATGAATGGCGTAAACAGCCTGGCAAAGGACCTTAAAGAGCTTGGGTATACCACTACCGCTATGCACCCGCAAAACCCCGTCAACTACCATCGAGATAAAATCTATCAGCAGCTGGGCTTTGGAGACTTTCTTTCAATCGGCGATTTCGAAGGTGCGCCCTATTACCATGCCGGCGTATGCGACTACGCCACCTACGACAAGATACTCGACCTGCTTAGAACCGACGAAGCGCCGCAGTTCATCTTTGACGTCACGATGCAAAATCACGGCGGCTACGACTATGGCACCGTTCCCGCCGAAGAGCTGACAAACTATTGGGTCGAGGGAGCCAGCGAAGGCGCCAACAGCGCGCTCAACACCTATCTCACCTGCATCAACGCATCCGACCGGGACCTCGAGTACTTTATCAACGAGCTCCGCAACATCGGCAGACCGGTTGTTCTTGTCTTTTTTGGCGACCATCAGCCGAGCGCCGCAACGACTCTCAACGACGAGCTGTACCCTCAGGAAGATACGGCAAGCCACGCTTTCCGTATCTATCAGTCGACATATCTCGTCTGGGCTAACTATGAGATCGCCGGCAATACCGAGCTCAACGTCTACGACACCGTCGGGGCAAACGAGATTGCAGCCATTACCCTTAATAAGATCGGCGCCCCGCTCACCAATTACCAAAAGGCCCTGCTTGCGACAAGGTCAGATGTGCCCACCATCAATGTCGCCGGCTATCTCGGTGCCGACGGGCTGCGCTACGACTTGGAATCGGAAGACAGCCCCTACGCCTCGACGATCGACAAGCTGCAGCGCATGCAATACCTCGAGTTCGCCAGCAAAGTTCAGTAAGCCCGCCCATTCGCTTGGGCCCATCGTATTGCAAGCACGCTCGGCCCAAACGCATCGCAAATGACTCCCGCTCGCAAACGAGGGTACAATGACGCTCGTGTCACATCGCGGGGCCCCGGCCCCAGCATATACAAAGGAGTCATACATGGGTTGCGAACACGCACAGGCCGCCGGCGGACAAACGTCGCCGTCGCAATTTGAGGAGAACACGCTGTCCGAGGTCAAGCGCGTCATCGCCGTGCTTTCCGGCAAGGGCGGTGTCGGCAAGTCATTTGTCACCGGTGCCATCGCCACCGAGCTTGCCCGTCACGGCCACAAGGTCGGCGTCCTCGATGCCGACATCACCGGTCCCTCTATCCCCAAGATGTTCGGTATGAGTGGACGCCACGTCCATGCCCTTGGCAACCTTATGCTGCCCGAAATCTCCGAGCACGGCGTCAAGGTCATGAGCTCCAACCTGCTGCTCCAAAACGAGACCGACCCCGTCCTTTGGCGCGGTCCGGTCATCGCAGGCGCCATTAGGCAGTTCTGGAGCGAGACCTCGTGGGGCCCCATCGACTACCTGCTGGTCGACATGCCTCCGGGAACAGGCGACGTCGCGCTCACCGTCTTCCAGTCGCTGCCCGTCGACGGCATCGTCATCGTCACGAGCCCGCAGGATCTGGTCTCGATGATCGTCGCCAAGGCGGTCAACATGGCCGAGAAGATGAACGTCCCCATTCTGGGCATTGTCGAGAACATGAGCTATATTGAGTGCCCCGACTGCGGCAAGAAGATCGAGGTCTTTGGCAAGAGCAAGCTCCCCGAGGTCGCAGAGCGCTATAACCTCGACATCTTGGGGCAGCTTCCCATTAATCCGGCACTCGCCGAGGCCTGCGATAAGGGCGAGGTCGAGACCGCGCTGCCCGATGGCATGTTGCCCAAGGCAGTCTCTGCCGTCGAGGCTATTACCCCGCACGAGACCGACGAGGCCTAAGTGAACGCGAGCGCCTTCTATGACGTCCTGGTAATCGGCGGCGGGGCTTCAGGCCTCGCCGCCGCCATTACGGCCGCACGCGTTGGCAAAAGCGTCTGCATCGTTGAGCGCGATGTCGCCTGCGGCCTTAAGCTCCTTGCGACCGGTAACGGCCGCTGCAACCTCTCCAACGAATCGATCGATCCTCAGCGGTATAACCACCCAGCATTCGTCACATCCGTCATGGGCCCCCAGCCCGAACAAGAGCTTATGGGTTTCTTCTCCTCGCTGGGTATCATGACAACCTCCGAGGAAGGCCGGCTGTACCCGCGCTCCCTTCGCGCCGAATCGGTGCGCGACGCGCTTCTCAACGTTTGCGACCGCCTAGGTATCACCTTAATCTGCGGAGCCTACGTTGCCTCGGCGCACAAAGCTTCCGAAGGCTGGGCACTCCAAATAGACCGTCCAGCGCGGGCGCTCAAGGCAAAAAAGCACGACGACCGAAAATCGGAGCTCCGCTCGCTTCGGAAAGCGCTCGCCGATGCCCCTCGCAAGAACGTGGCCCTGCAGGCACATGCCGTAATTATCGCCACGGGCGGCAACCCCACCGGTATCGCCGATACGTTTCGCCTCCCCCTCACTTCGCTGCGCCCCATCCTCTGCCCCGTATCGGCAACGGTCTTTGGCGATCGGGCGGCGCTCAAGACGTTGGATGGCCTGCGCGTCCGCGCCCGCTTGACGCTCGCCCGCAATCATAATGAGCTCTGGCACGAAGACGGTGAAGTGCTGTTTCGAACCTTCGGTATCTCGGGCGTCGCTGTCTTCAACCTCTCTCGTCGTATCCAGCACGGCGATACGATCCTGCTCGACGTTTTCCCCGACCTCTCCAAAGACGAGTTGCTCGATACGCTCAACCGGCGCGTTGAGCTGCTCGGCGGCTTTTCGCCCCGCGATCCCCGTTGGCTCGACGGCATGCTCGCCCCGCAACTCTCCCGCGTCGTCTGCACAGCGTTCGAGCAGTGCCATCCAGGCTCCAACGATGTCATCCACCTGGTCTCGATCCTCAAGCACTTTAAGTTGCTCGTCAAGGGAACAGCCGAGGAGCGCTCAGCGCAGGTCACGCGTGGTGGCGTATCTGTCGAGAGCATCTCAACACCCAGCCTACGCGCGCGCAGCGTTGTCGACGCCCCGCTTTACGTCTGCGGTGAAGCGCTCGACATCGACGCCGATTGCGGAGGCTTTAACCTTGCGTGGGCCTGGATCTCGGGCATTCGCGCTGCAAGCAGCCTGTAGCCGCGCAGTCTATAATCAAAAACGCATTCGGGCCGTCTGGGATACCGGACGGCCTCTTTCTTGCCTCTAAGGAGACCTCGATGATCGAAATCACCCAAGTCAACGCGTCGCTCGATGAAGCCGACGATGAAAATGCCTGTCTCATTGTTGGCAAGCGAGTCGCCAAGCGCGTCCTACGTTGCAAGGACTCCGAGATCAAGTCCATCGAGCTCCACCGCAAGTCAATCGACGCTCGCAAAAAACGAGACGTCCATTTTATCCTGAGCTTTCGTGTTGAGCTGACTAGTCCCCACCTCGAGCGAGAAGCGGTCGACAGCGTTGCCGAGCGTGACCGCTCGCGCGTACGCGCGATAGAAGACGATGAGCCTTCATTCCCCTCCCCCGCCTCCGACGCACCTCAAGAACGCCCTGTCGTTGTCGGCGCCGGATGCGCCGGCCTTTTCGCTGCGCTTACGCTCGCCGAAGCAGGTCTTAAGCCCTTGCTCATCGAGCGCGGCGACCCGGCATTTCGCCGCTCGCAGGCGATCGACCTCTTTCTAAAGGAGCGCATCCTCGACCCCGAGAGCAATATCCAGTTTGGCCTGGGCGGCGCGGGGACCTTCTCGGACGGCAAGCTCAATACGGGAACCAAAAATCCCGCCCATCGCCTTATCCTCGAAACCTTCGTCGAGGCGGGTGCGCCCCGCGATATTCTGTGGGATGCCAAGCCGCACATTGGCTCCGACATCCTTCCCACGGTCGTAACCGCTATATCCCAGCGCATCGAGCAGCTCGGAGGTGTCGTCCGTTATCGAACGAAGCTCGTCGACATTCGCATCGACGCGTCTGGCGCCATCACCGGTATTGATGTCCAATCGTCCCAAGACACCGCTTGCGAGCCAATCGAGACAAAGCACCTCATCCTCGCCTGCGGGCATTCTGCTCGCGATATTTTTGAGCTCCTTAAGGACCACAACGTGGTCCTCGCACAAAAGACCTTTGCCATGGGCGTTCGCATCGAGCATCCGCAGCGCGACATCGACCGAGCCCAATTCGGAGCCTCGGCGGGACATCCTGCCCTCGGAGCAGCCCCCTACAAGCTCGTCGCCCATCTTCCCAACGGCCGCAGCGTGTTCTCGTTTTGCATGTGTCCCGGCGGGCAGGTTGTCGCCGCCTCTTCCGAGCAGGGCCACTTGTGCGTCAACGGCGCCAGTCTCAATGCCCGCGACGGACGCAACGCAAATGCCGCCCTGCTCGTTAACGTCACGCCTGAGGACCTACCCAACGATGACCCACTCGCCGGCATCGAGCTCCAGCGCGCCTGCGAGGCGGCCGCCTACCGCCTGGGCGGTTCCAACTGGAACGCACCGGCACAGCTCGTCGGAGATTTCCTCGCAGGACGCGCCAGCAAGGCGCCCGGAAAGGTAAAGCCCACCTATCCGCTCGGTGTGACCTGGACGGCAATTGACGAAGCCCTGCCGCAGCATATCGTCGAGTCGCTCCGCCTAGGACTTCCCCTACTTGGAAAAAAGCTACGAGGCTACGACCGCTCCGATGCTGTCCTTACCGGCGTGGAGACTCGCTCGAGCTCACCGGTCACCGTCACCCGAGACCGAACATGCCATGCCGTGTCGACCCCGGGCCTCTACCCTTGCGGTGAGGGAGCTGGATATGCCGGCGGCATCATGAGCGCCGCCACCGACGGCATCCGTTGTGCCGAAGCCCTGATCGCAGACCTCTAACGCACGAATTCCAGCGCGCAAAAGACGCATGCCCCGAGCTCCGCAGGGAACTCGGGGCATGTTCGCTATTTCTTAAACCGTGCACCCTGGCGTTTTCTGCCCGATGCGAACGTGGAACCCTTGCGAGCCTGCGAACGTAAGCGCTCGATCGTCTCGTCCTCAGACGCACCCTCGAGCATCGCCCGAATCTGAACGACGGCATCGCGCAGGCGCGCCGCCTCCTCAAAGTCCATGGCGGCAGAAGCGTTACGCATATCCTCTTCCATGGTTTCGACGATCCGCACGAGCTCGTCATGCGGCAGTTCTTCCAACTGCTCCGCAAGTGTCTGCTCGGGCGCCACCGTTTCCGGCACGCCACCCTCGCCCGACTCATCGGGCGTATAGAATGCGCCATGGCCAAGAGAGTCGCCCTTCGAGCGTCCCTTGGAACCCACGGTTTTTTCGGCCTCGGCAATAAAACTTGAGATGTCGTTGATGGCCTTGCGCACCGTCTTGGGCACAATGCCATGCTCTTCGTTATATGCCATCTGAATCTCGCGACGGCGCTGCGTCTCCTCGATGGCCTCTTTCATCGAATCGGTCATAACGTCTGCATACATGATGACTTCGCCATCGGCGTTACGGGCCGCGCGGCCAATCGTCTGAATCAGCGAACGGCGGTTGCGCAAGAAGCCTTCCTTATCGGCATCGAGAATTGCCACCAGTGAGACCTCGGGGAGATCCAAGCCCTCGCGAAGCAGGTTGATACCAACGAGAACATCGATCTTTCCCTCGCGCAGCGTTCGCAGGATCTCGACACGGTCCATCGTCGCTGTATCGGAGTGCATGTAATTGACCTTAATGCCGGCATCAAGCAGATGGTCGGTCAGGTCCTCGGCCATGCGCTTGGTGAGCGTGGTCACCAGTACGCGCTCCTTGCGCACCACGCGCTCGCGAATCTCGTCCTCAAGATCGTCAATCTGCCCACGAACCGGACGCACATCAATCTTGGGGTCGAGCAGACCGGTCGGACGAATAATCTGCTCAACGTCGTTCTGGCTCACCCGCAGCTCATAGTCGCCCGGTGTGGCCGAAACATAGATAAACTGGGGTATCCTCGCCTCAAACTCATCGAAACGAAGTGGGCGGTTATCGAGCGCCGAGGGCAGACGAAAACCGTGTTCCACCAGCGTCACCTTACGCGAGCGGTCACCTTCGTGCATGCCGCGAATCTGCGGCACCGTCACATGGCTCTCATCGATGATGCAGAGCATATCCTTGGGAAAGTAATCGATCAGGGTAAACGGCGGCTCACCCGGCTTGCGACCGTCCAGATGACGCGAGTAGTTCTCGATACCGTTACAAAAACCCATGGTCTCGAGCATCTCAAGATCATAATCGGTGCGCTGCTGCAGACGCTGCGCCTCGAGCAACTTATCAGTCGCCTTGAGCTCGGCCACACGCTTCTCGCACTCTTCGCTGATCGATTTCAGAGCCGCCTTGACCTTCGGCTTCTCGGTCACGTAGTGCGAGGCCGGCCACACGGGGATGGCCTCGTACTCACGAAGCATCTCTCCGGTGACCTCATCGATCTCGGCAATCAGCTCGACCTCGTCGCCAAAGAACTCAAACCGCAACGGATGCTCGGCATAAGGCGGATACACGTCGACGACATCGCCACGCACTCGGAACGTGCCGCGCGCCAGGTCATAGTCATTGCGATCATATTGAATGTCGATAAGTGCGTGGATAAAGTCATCGCGCTCGAGCGGCACCTTCTTGTCGACGTTTGGAGCCAGACCCGCATAGTCCTCAGGAGAGCCAATGCCATAGATACACGAGACCGATGCGACAACGATCACATCGCGTCGAGAGAGCAGCGATGCAGTCGCCTGATGTCGCAGCATCTCGACCTCTTCGTTAATCGAGGAGTCTTTCTCGATATATGTATCGCTTTGCGGCACATACGCCTCGGGCTGATAGTAGTCGTAGTACGAGACAAAGTAGACCACAGCGTTGTTGGGAAAGAACTCTTTGAGCTCGCTCGCAAGCTGAGCGGCGAGCGTTTTATTGGGAGCCATGACAAGCGTCGGCTTCCCCAGGGCCTCGATGGTTTTAGCCATCGTAAAGGTCTTGCCCGAACCAGTCACGCCCAGCAAAACCTGATAGCGATCTCCATCCCTCACGCCCTGCACAAGCGACTCAATGGCCTTAGGCTGAGAACCTGCAGGCTCATAAGGAGATACAACCTTAAATGGCACCTCAGAGCCCTCAACGCCAAAACGTTTGAGCTCTCCTCCAACACGCTCAACTTCAAATTCCGCCATGGATACTCCTAACTCATATATCTGCAGTATACGCAGGCGGCAGGCATAGTCCTATACGAACCGATCGGGATAGAGGGTCTTATAGCGAACCCAGGCATTATTGACACGAATCAGATACGCCTGCGTCTCGGGAAAGGTGATTGCATTATGAAGCGAAGTGCTCTGCTGCGCCCAACCGTCGACATTGCCCATGCCAGCGTTATAGGCAGCAATGGCACTGTCGGTCGACCCGTTAAAATACGTTAGAAGATACGAAAGATACGCACAGCCAAACTCGATGTTCGTAGCGGGATCGTTAAGGTTGTCGGCTGAATACTCGCTACCATCGACAAGACCTTTGGCAATCATATCCTGGGCAGTCTCGGGCATCAGCTGCATTAATCCCCGAGCGCCTTGATTCGACTCGGCCTCGGGATCCCAATTCGATTCCGACTTTATGACAGCACACACCAGATACGGATCAAGATTGTGCGAAATGCTCGATTGCTTTACGTACGCCTCGTAGTCAATCGGATACAAAGGCTTAAAGAAAGCGGCAGGAGCATACGAGTAGACGAGCGAAATAAGGCCAAAGACGAACACAACGGCAAGTGACGCCACGCGATACCACGTAAAGAAACGTGTCCTAGGCATCGACCTCCTCCTTATCCACTACATCCCCGAAGCCATGGCGCACAAGCCAAGCGTCCAGTTGTTCAAAGAGCGAGTTATCGCCCGCCGCATTATCGATTACCGTCGAAGCGAGATTGCAAAGCGAAGCCTCATCAGGTTGGCATGCAGAACGCGCATCAAAATCAGAGGGCTCCATACCACGATGAATAGCACGCCCGCGACGAACTGCTAAAGGAGCGCTGATAACCAGAATTTCATCAGCCAGGCCAAAAGCATCCTCAAAACCAGTCGGGGCAGAAACCTCGACAACCGCAAAGGGATAACAGGGGGACGAAACCGTGCAGCAAACCGGATCAAGAATCCTCAGTGACAGCTGCTCAATGAGAACGGGGTGCACAATGCTATTGAGCCTCGCGACCGCATCAGGAGAAACAAAAGCTCGAGAAGCGAGGATGTTACGGCGAACGCCGCCCTCCTCGTCCAAAATATCCCAGCCAAATTCTTCCGCGAGGGCATTGACGATATCGGAGCCTGGCACATACAGCGATTTGGCAAGCTCGTCCAGATCGATAAGCATGGCGCCATGAGATTCGAGATAGCGGCAGGCAGTCGACTTACCCGAAGCAATATTGCCCAAGACAAAAACGGTAAACATCAAGTCCTCCCTAACGCCAATGGGAGTTATTATCGCGCAAATACAAAAGAAGGACTCAAAATACAGCCAAACAGTAAGACAAGCTAAAAGAAGGCGAGTTCTTGTATTACAGCTCTCTATAAAACGCAAAAAAGGGGGAGGCCGCGAGGCCTCCCCCTTCTTCAAGTCATCCGACGGCTCGGTGCCGTCCACCGGTCA
>NZ_CAXYLS010000018.1:0-47145 GCF_964283865.1 Collinsella aerofaciens
CGCCGTGATGCGCGACCGGGTGCCCTACCGGGAGTAGCGTCGAAGGTTGACAAAACTATAGGAACACCCAATGACTACCTTTCAAACCTGGCAGTTGGGGACGTTCCTTATGTGCTGGCACTTGGGGAAACTCCTTGCGCCAGCGGACGCGGTTTGCTTGCTGGTATTGCCAGATTGTTGGGCGTTCTCCAAGCCCTGTGGGCAAAAAATGCCAAATATGAGTACTGTTGCTGCTGTAGTGCCATATTGCTCCCACAAAATAATGGACATAAAGTAAATATGTTCATTAACGCTAGTACATATAAGCCTGATACAGAGCTGATTGAGCAATGTGGAGGTGCATACAAGCTACAAGAGCGGTGTTTTGGGTCGTTTTGGATGTTACTAAAAAAGTAACAGTACTCATATTTGCCATTTTTTGTCCACGGGGCCTTGAGGGAGGGCGTCAATCAGGTCCCAGGGGAGGCGGTTCGAGGGCTGCAAAACAAAAACGGGGACGCAGATTGTCCTGCGTCCCCGTTCTAGGGCGTTATTCGTTCCCTGCGGCAGAATTTACGCCGCTTCGTCGAACTGCGAGTTGTACAGGTCGGCGTAGAAGCCGCCCTGGGCGAGCAGTTCGTCGTGTGTGCCCTTCTCGACGATGTCGCCGTCGCGGATCACCAAGATCACGTCGGCGTTACGGATCGTGGACAGGCGGTGCGCGATGACAAAGCTTGTACGGCCTTGCATCAGCGCATCCATGGCGCGCTGAATGAGCTCCTCGGTGCGGGTGTCCACGTTGGAAGTCGCCTCGTCTAGAATCAGCGCCGGGCGGTCGGCCAAAATGGCACGGGCGATGGTCACGAGCTGGCGCTGACCCTGCGACAGGTTAGTGCCCTCCTCGTTGATCATAAAGTCGTAGCCACCGGCGAGCGTATGGATAAAGTGGTCGCAGCGTGCGGCGCGTGCGGCGGCCTCGACCTCGGCGTCGGTCGCATCGGGGCGTCCGTAGCGGATGTTCTCGCGGATGGTGCCGTTAAACAGCCAGGTGTCCTGCAGCACCATGGCAAACTCGCCGCGCAGCGCCGCGCGGTCCCAGTCGCGCACGTCGACGCCTTCGACGCGCAGCGAACCGCCGTCCACGTCGTAAAAGCGCTGCAGCAGCTTAATGAGCGTGGTCTTGCCGGCGCCGGTGGGGCCGACGATGGCAATGGTTTGGCCGGGCTGCGCCTCGCAGCTAAAGTCGTGGATGATGGTCTTGTCGGGCGTGTAGCCAAACTTGACATGGTCGAACTCCACGTGGCCGGGGCGCTTTTCGGGAATCTGCGCGTCGGCCTTTTGCTCCTCCTCGGGCGCGGCCAGGAACTCAAAGACGCGCTCGGTGGCAGCGGCCATCGACTGCATCGTATTGCTCACGTTGCCCAGTTGCTGTACGGGTTGCGTAAAGTTGCGAACGTACTGGATAAAGCTCTGGATGTCGCCGGGCGTGGCATTGCCGGTCAACGCGAGCTGTGCGCCCACCACGACGACGCCCACATAGCCCATGTTGCCCACCAGGCTCATAAGCGGCATCATCAGGCCCGACAGGAACTGCGAACGCCAGCCGCTAATAAAGAGTCGGTCGTTTTGACGGTCGAACTCCTCGATCGAGGCCTCGGCGCGGTCGAACACCTGAATGACGTTCTGGCCGGCAAAGTCCTCCTCGATAATGCCGTTGACGGCGCCCAGAACCTGCTGTTGCTCGCGGAAGTACGGCTGCGAGAAGTGAATCATCACGACCAGGATTATCGCGGCGGCCGGCAGCGTGAGCACGGTGACGCCGGTGAGCGGCAGGCTGATCGACAGCATCATGACGAGGACGCCGATAATCTGCGTCACCGACGTGATGAGCTGCGTCACGCTCTGGTTGAGCGACTGGCCCAGCGTATCGACGTCGTTAGTGATGCGGCTGAGCACGTCGCCCTTGCTGTGTCCGTTAAAGTAGCTCATCGGAACGACGGCGATCTTGGCGGCGATCTCCTTGCGCATGCGATAGCAGATCTTTTGCGTGACGCCGGTCATGAGCCAGCCTTGGATCAGGCTGCAAACAGAGCTCGCCAGATACAGGCAGAGCAAAAAGCCGAGCGTCTTGGCGATCCAGTCAAAGTCAACGTCGCCGGTGCCGTTGACCTTGGCAACCAGACCCTCGAATAGCTTGGTGGTGACCTGGCCGAGTACCTTGGGTCCCACGATATTAAAGACGACCGAGCACACGGCAAAGGCGACGGCGGCAAACACGGCAATCTTGTGCTGGCCGATATAGCCGAGCAGCTGCCTCATGGTGCCCTTAAAGTCCTTGGCCTTTTCGCCGCGACGCATGCCGCCCATGCGGCCCATGGGTCCACGCTGGCGGGTGGGCTTGGGAATCTGAGTCTTGGTTTCGTCTGCCATTAGCGCTCGCCTCCTTCCATAACGGCTTCAATCTCTTCTTGGGTAAGCCCCAGCTCCTCGGCGGAAAGCTGCGACTGTGCGATCTCCAGGTACGCCGGGCAGCTGCGCAGCAGCTCCTCGTGCGTGCCGGTGCCCACTACGTGGCCGTCGTCGAGCACGATGATCTGGTCGGCGTGCATGATGGTCGCGATGCGCTGGGCCACGACCACGAGCGCGGCGTCGGTAACGTTTTTGGCCAGCTCCTCGCGTAGGCGCGCGTCGGTCTTGTAGTCGAGGGCACTAAACGAGTCATCGAACACCACGACCTCGGGCTTTTTGGCCAACGCGCGGGCGATGGCCAGACGCTGGCGCTGACCACCCGAAACATTGGAGCCGCCCTGGCTGATAGGGGAGTCGTACCCGTCCTCGCGCTCGGCGATAAAGTCCTCCGCCTGGGCGACGCGTGCTGCCTGGCGCATATCCTCGTCACTCACCATGTCGCCGGCAAACTTGAGGTTGCTCTCGACGGTACCCGAGAATAGACGACCCTGCTGCGGAATATAACCGATGCGGCGGCGCAGCTCGGAAAGTGTCATGTCGCGCACATCGATGCCGTCGAGCGAAATGCTGCCGCCCGTGACGTCGTACAGGCGCGGAATCAGCTGCACGAGCGTGGACTTGCCCGAGCCCGTGGAGCCAATAATGCCGAGCATCTGACCGGCATGCGTGGTGAAGTTCACGCCGCTGATGACGTCGGCGCGGGCATCGGGATACTGGAAGCTCACGTCGCGGAAGGTGAGCTCGCCGCGCGGCGCGCTGGCCGCGGGCAGTTTGGGCGAGACGGGGTCGTTGATGCTGGTGGGGCAAGTGATGACCTCTTCCACGCGCTCGGCTGCGACCTCGGCACGGGGCAGGATAACCGAAACCATGGTGAGGATCATAAACGCCATGACGATCTGCATGGTGTAGGAGATAAACGCCATCATGTTGCCGACCTGCATCACGCCGTCGGACACGCCCTGGGCGCCAAACCAGACGATAAGCACGGTGATGCAGTTCATGACGAGCATCATGAGCGGCATCATAAAGCTCATGGCGCGGTTGGTGTAGAGCTGCGTGGTCATTAGGTCGAGCGAAGCCTTGTCAAAACGCTCGAGCTCATGTTCCTCGCGGTTGAACGAGCGGATGGGCATAAGGCCGTCGAGCAGCTCGCGGGCGGTAAGGTTCACGCGGTCCACAAAGCTCTGCATCTTTTTGAACTTGGGCATGGTGAGGCCCATGAGCACGCCGACAACGGCCGAGACCGCGATGATGGCCACGGCGATGGTCCACTCCAGGCCGGTGTGGTTGGCCAGGACGCGCATGACGGCGACGATGCCCATGACGGGGGCCATCAGGCACATGCGGATAAACAGGGTTGCGGCCATCTGGATCTGCTGAATGTCGTTGGTGCAGCGGGTGATGAGCGAGGCCTGGCTAAACTTGCCCACCTCGGCCGGCGAGAAGTGCATAACCTTGTTGAAGGTCTCGCGGCGCAGATCGCGGGCGATGGAGCAGGCGGTGCGCGACGCCACGGCACCGGTCAGGATGGTGGCGACGAGCGACACCAGGCACAGCCCAAACATCGTGGTCGCCATGCGGCTCAGGTAAGCGTTCTGCACGTCGGCGGGGTCGATGCCCTGCGCTTTGTACTCTTCTTGTACGTAGGTCACGGCGCGCTGGGTCACGATGGAGCCCGACATGGAGCCCATTTTGTCTGCCATATCGTTGGCGCCCTCGACGAGCTTGCCCTGGTCGATTAGGCCGCCTTCAACGCCTAGACGCAGACTCTTCATGGTGACCTTACCGCCGTCGGCATCAATCTGCTTTTGCATGTTCTGCGCCGCTGCGGCCTTCTGCTGCATCTCGGCGAGCTGCTCGGGCGTCATCGCCGCCATCTGCTCGGGGGTGGGCATGGCCTGAGCGGCGCCGTCATCGCTTGCCTCGGTAGATGCGCCGGTCATGTCGCCCATGGAGTTGGCATCGATGCCCTGGTTGAACGAAAGGACGACAGTCTCGGGCAGGCTCATGATGTCGGCAATCTTGCCGCCGTCGGCGCGCTCCTCCTCGGTGCCCTTGTACGTTCGAATGCCGTTATTGTCCGCCTTGCTAAACACGGCCTCCACAGCCTTGGCGTCCTTATCGCTCATAAAGAGCTCAAGGTCGTCGAGCGATTCGGCGCGAATGGTGTCGGGTACGGGCGAGGCGATGCCGCCTTGCTGCACACCCACGTCGACGATGTCGCTCATATAGGTAGGCAGCGCCAGATCGGCGTTGCAGCTGATTACGATAAGTACGATAGCTGCGAACAGTGCCAGGATATGTTTTTTAAAGAGCTTGAGAATCCTCACTCGGCATCTCTCCTTTCTTGATTGCGGTCGATAATTTCGTTGGCACGCCTTAGGAGGCGCACCATCTCTTGGGTATCTGTTTCGCCGAGCTGCTCGAGGAAGGCTGCGGTGCGGTCCTCGAATTCCCGACGTTTGATTTCGATGACCTGGAATCCCTTGTCGGTCACTGTGACGTGTACGCGACGACGGTCGGTCTTTGAGTGCTCGCGCTCGACCCAGCCCTTGGCCTCGAGGGCGCGCAGGATATTGGCGATACGGGCGCTCGAGACCCAGGCACGATCGGCGAGTTCGCTCGGCGTGAGCGAGCCGCCGGCGCGCATGAGGGCGCGCATGACGGCCATCTCGCCGCCGAGGGCTTTGTCCGCAAAGCGCGAAATGCGCTGATGCATGCTGCCGAACTCGGTAAGGAGCTGACGCCCAAGTTCACGGAAATCGGTATCTTCCACCGAAAACCCCTAACACTAGAAACTATTTTCGGTGAAAGATGATACCCCCGCACGCGCACCCTATACGGTAGATTTTGGGACATGCCTAGAAAACAACCTTTAGGCGACCTCCGTACACCGTCGGTATCAGCAAAGTTAGGGGTAGATCTCTGAGCACGTCCTAAAGCCCACTCAGAGGCACTTTACCCTGCTAAAGCTGGCATAACAGCTAGAGTGAACGTCGTACAAAGGCAAAGAAAAAACTAAACAAATCGGTGAACGGTAGTTGTTCACGCTCGCATTTCCTGCGGGTTTGTAAAAAACGCCCTTATGATATAAAAAAAGAAACATATAACAGCCCAGATGGAGAGGGTCGCTATGTTATCCTTCTCAAACGGGTGAAATCTTGGGTTTTGGGTTGCAGTTCCAAGGTGGACAAACGTTTTTCCCTGCACCAACATGTGGTGAAGAACGGAAGAAGCCGGTAGTGCAAGCCGAAAATTCAAGAATTCAATAAGCAGCGGTGTGAGAGAGCGCCGCATTACACGTAACTAGGAGCGTGGTTACACAATGCAGGAGGCATGGGAAGGCTTCAAGGAAGGCATTTGGACGGGAGAGGTTGACGTCCGAGACTTCATCCAGAAGAACTACACCCCTTACGAGGGCGACGAGTCGTTCCTCGTAGGTCCGACCGAGCGTACCAAGGAGCTGTGGGGCGAGGTTCTCGACCTGCTGCTTAAGGAGCGCGAGCAGGGTGGTGTCCTCGATATGGACACCAAGACCGTCACGGGTATCGTGAGCCACCCCGCTGGCTACATCGATAACGCCCACCGCGAGAAGGAGACCATCGTCGGCCTCCAGACCGACAAGCCGCTCAAGCGCGCTCTGCACGTCAACGGCGGTATCCGCATCGCTTGCCAGGCCGCCAGCCAGCACGGCTACAAGGTCGACGAGAACGTTGTCGAGCGCTACACCTTCGAGCGCAAGACCCACAACGCCGGCGTCTTCGATGTTTACACCCCCGAGATGCGTGCTTGCCGCTCGGCTCACATCATCACCGGTCTGCCCGATGGCTATGGCCGCGGCCGCATCATCGGCGACTACCGTCGTGTCGCCCTGTACGGTGTCGACTACCTGATTAAGGACAAGGAGGCCCAGAAGGCTTCCACCCCGACGGTCATGACCGCCGACAACATCCGCGATCGCGAGGAGCTGCAGGAGCAGATCCGCGCCCTCGGCGAGCTCAAGATGATGGCCGAGACCTATGGTTTCGATATTTCCAACCCTGCTACCAACACGCAGGAGGCCATCCAGTGGATGTACTTCGCCTACCTTGCTGCCGTCAAGGAGCAGAACGGCGCCGCTATGTCCATCGGCCGTACCTCTACGTTCATCGACATCTATGCTGAGCGCGACCTTGCCAACGGTACCTTCACCGAGGAGCAGATCCAGGAGTTCGTGGATCACTTCATCATGAAGCTCCGCATGGTCAAGTTTGCCCGTACCCCCGAGTACCAGGCCCTGTTCACCGGCGACCCGCAGTGGGTCACCGAGTCCATCGGCGGCATGGGTGTTGACGGCCGTACGCTCGTTACCAAGATGAGCTACCGCTATCTGCACACGCTCGAGAACATGGGTACCAGCCCCGAGCCCAACATGACCGTTCTGTGGTCGACCCGTCTGCCCGAGAACTTCAAGAAGTTCTGCGCCAAGACTTCCGTCGCCAGCTCCTCGATCCAGTACGAGAACGACGACCTCATGCGCGTCTATCACGGCGACGACTACGGCATCGCCTGCTGCGTGTCCTCCATGCGCATCGGCAAGGAGATGCAGTTCTTCGGCGCCCGCGCCAACCTGGCCAAGTGCCTGCTGTACGCACTCAACGGCGGTGTTGACGAGGTCTCCAAGAAGCAGGTCGGCCCCAAGTATCGCGCCGTCGAGGGCGATACGCTCGATTACGACGACGTTGTGGCCAAGTACAACGACATGATGAAGTGGCTCGCTGGCGTGTACGTCAACTCGCTGAACATCATCCACTACATGCACGATAAGTACTGCTACGAGCGCATTCAGATGGCTCTGCACGACAAGCACGTGCACCGCTGGTTCGCTACGGGCATCGCTGGCCTTTCCGTCGTGGCTGACTCCCTGTCCGCCATCAAGTACGCCAAGGTCCACCCCGTCCGTGACGAGAACGGCATCATCGTCGACTTCGAGACCGAGGGCGAGTTCCCCAAGTACGGTAACGACGACGACCGCGTCGACCAGATCGCTCACGACGTTGTGCACCAGTTCATGGAGTACATCCGCATGAACGACACCTACCGCAACTCCGTGCCCACGACCTCGGTTCTGACCATTACCTCCAACGTCGTGTACGGTAAGAAGACCGGCTCCACGCCCGACGGCCGCAAGGCTGGCCAGCCGTTCGCCCCGGGTGCTAACCCCATGCACAAGCGCGATAGCCACGGCGCCATCGCTTCGCTGTCTTCGGTTTCCAAGCTCCCGTTCCGCGATGCTCAGGACGGCATCTCCAACACCTTCTCCATCATCCCGAGTGCGCTCGGCAAGGAGGACCAGGTGTTCTTTGGCGATATCGACCTTGATCAGCTGGGCGAGTAACTATTGTTAGTGCTATACTAACAATAACGATTACTGATTAGCGCGCCGGTTTCGGCCGGCGCCTATTAATCGAAGGAGACACATTATGAAGGTTTCTGAAGTTTCCGAGACCCAGGCCGATAACCTGGTCCACATGCTCGACGCTTACGCCGAGAAGGGTGGCCACCACCTGAACATCAACGTCTTCAACCGTGAGACGCTGCTCGACGCTCAGGCTCACCCCGAGAAGTATCCGCAGCTGACCATCCGCGTTTCCGGCTATGCCGTGAACTTCCACACGCTCACCAAGGAGCAGCAGGACGAGGTCATTGCGCGTACCTTCCACGACAAGTTCTAAAGGGGTTTAACTCCCGCAGGATCGCCGGGCCGCTTTGGGTTACTTTCCAAAACGTCCTCGGACATGCAAAGGGCTCCGCTGCGCGCTTCGCGCGGCGGAGCCCTTTGCGTCCTGCGGAAATGTTTTGGAAAGTAACCCAAAGCGGCCCGGCGGGGGTCCTGTGTAGTCACCCTTTAGGCGGAACTCTCCTAATTATTTGGATGAGTCGTTTACTTACTTGTGCTGTTACCGTCTTCCCGCTGTTGTTGGGGTATGCTTTGTTCGTATGTAAACGTATGACATGTTGATGGGGGAGGGTGCTATGGCTCGCGAGGGCGCTCGTTCTAAGGATTCTGCTAAGCCTGGCATCAAGGAAGTTGCAGCGGTGGCGGGGGTTTCGCCTACTACGGTATCTCGCGTGCTGAATAATCGCGGCTATATTAGCCAAGAGACCCGCGATAAGGTCCATGCCGCGATGGAGCGCATCAACTATACGCCCAACGATATCGCCCGTGCCATGCTCAACGGTCGCCTTAATCTTATCGGTATGATCGTTCCCTTTGTGAGCAGCCCGTTCCATGCTCAGGTTGTGCAGGCGGTCGAGCGCACGTTGGCGGAAAATGGCTTTAAGATGTTGCTGTGCAACAGCGCCAATCGACCCGATCTTGAGCGTTCCTATATCGACATGCTCCGCCGCAATATGGTCGACGGCGTCATCGTCAACTCCCTCAATATCGGTGCCGAGGCATATGCCGAGATGGGCTTGAGCCTGGTTGGCATCGACTGCGATCTTGGCGAGGGCTCTGTCCAGATTGCAAGTGACAGCTATGGCATCGGCGAGCTCGCCACGCGCCGTCTGATTGATGACGGCTGCAGGCGTATCCTGTGCCTGCGCAGCAATAGCCGCATGCGCATGCCTGCCAATAAGCGTACCGATGCCTACCTCGATGTTGTTGAGCAGGCCGGTTTGTCCGCGCTTGTCCGTGAGATTGAGTTCGTTAAGCCCGACGACGAAAAGGGCGCGGTCGTTGCGAAGATCCTCGATGAGAACCCCGATATTGACGGCATCTTTGCGGGAGACGATACGATGGCGGCCATCTGTCTCAACGTGATGAAGCAGCGCGGCTTGAGCGCTCCAGACGATATTAAGGTCGTGGGCGCGGATGGTGCCCGCCGAACTATGACGTTTATGCCTGACTTAACAACCGTACGTCAAGATATCGATCGCATCGGAGAGCTCGCGGCGCAATCCATCATCGCTCTTATTAACGGCGATAATCCCGAATCGAATATCAAGCTCCCCGTTGAACTCATTGAGGGCAAAACCGCGTAGTTCATCCCGTGCCAAAAGAATTCCTCAAACGCCTCTGATGACCGTTCACCGGCATATGTCAACCGTTTGCCGACGACTGGAACTGCGAAAAGACGTATTGGTGTGAAAACGTTTGACATATGAAAACGATTGACATATCTTGCCATTGTACCGAGTTAGTATGTCGTGGAAAGGAAGTCTCGGATGCACAAGGTGTATTACCAGCCTGAGGGAATTTGGGTAGGCGACATCATGCCGTACGGCGAGGACGGCACGTTCTATCTCTATCATCAGCGTGACACGCGTAACCCCGAACCTTTCGGAGAGCCGTTTGGCTGGGCACTCGCTACGACCAAGGATTTCGTCAACTACAAGGACTTTGGCGAGAGCCTTGAGCGTGGCGGCGACGAGGAAGTCGACCAGTACATTTATGCCGGCACGGTGTTTAAGGTGGGCGACAAGTACCATGCGCTCTACACTGGTTGCAATCGCGATAAGGTCCGCGCACGTTTGATGAAGCAGGTTCTTCTTCACGCAACGAGCGACGACGCCGTCAAGTGGGAGAAGAACATCGCCGAGACGCTGCTTCCGCCCCAGGAGGGTTACGATGACCGCAACTGGCGCGATCCCTTTGTGCTTTGGGATGAGGAGAACGAAGAGTACATGCTCATCCTTGGCACGCGTGTGGGCGAGGACAAGCGTCTGATGACCGGCCGCCTGGTCAAGTTCACCTCCAAGGATCTGACCAACTGGGAGTTCCAGGGCGACTGGTGGAACCCGGGCCTGTACACCATGTTTGAGATGCCTGATCTCTTTAAGATGGGCGACTGGTGGTACCTCGTCTTTTCCGAGTACAGCGACGGCAACAAGACCCGTTACCGCATGTCCAAGTCCATCAACGGTCCTTGGATTACCCCCGCTGACGACTCCTTCGACGGCCGCGCGTACTACGCCGCTCGCACCGCATTCGATGGCGAGCGTCGCGTTCTCTTTGGTTGGGTTCCTACGCGTGACGAGGGCGGCGACCCCAGCTCTTACCTATGGGGTGGCACCTTTATGCCCCTCGAGATCGTTCAACGTGCCGACGGAACGCTCGGCACCAAGCTCCCCGACAGCATGCTTGGCGCCTTTGGCGAGGCTAAGGCAGTCGAGACCTTTGAGCTTTCCTGCGAGTCGGGCAAGGTCGAGCAGGTGCTCGCCGCGGATGCCGGCTCCACCTACTTGCTCGATGCCGACATTGAGCTCGGCGGTAACGCTGCCGGCTTCTCGGTCAAGTTCGCCGAGGACGCCGAGACCGGTCTTGCCTATGAGTTCCGCGCCAACCTGCGCGAGGGCAAGCTCGAGTTCACGCCGGCTCCCCAGTACCCGTGGTTCCAGGTCAACAACATGGGCCTCGAGCGTCCGTTGTTCTTTAAGGGCGAGGGCACTCACCATGTGCGTCTGGTCGTCGACGACGACATCGCGACCATCTTTGTCGATGATGTTGCGCTCAACGCTCGCTTCTGCAACAAGCAGGGCCAGGGTGTGGCGCTTACCGTCACCGACGGTGCGCTCAAGTGCGCAAACGCAACGATCGCGTCTCTGTAGCGGCAACGAACCGTTTTATGATTTAGAAAAGGAATGGAGAGGAACATGGACTACAAGGCAGTGTCCCAGCAAGTCGTCGACAACGTCGGCGGACTGGAGAACATCGAGGGCGCCACGCATTGCGTGACCCGTCTGCGTCTGGTGCTCAAGGATACGAGCAAATACAACAAGGCCGAGCTCGAGAACATCGATGGCGTCAAGGGCGTGCTGTACAACAGCGGCCAGCTCATGATCATCTTTGGTACCGGTACCGTCAACAAGGTTTACGATGAGTTTATGGCTCTGACGGGCGTCAAGGAGATTAGCGCTTCCGAGGTCAAGGGTGCCGAGGCGGACAAGAAAGGCAAGTTCTTCTCGGTCCTCAAGGTGTTCTCGGACATCTTTATCCCCATCATTCCTGCCTTCGTCGGTGCCGCTATCATCATCGGCCTTAAGTCGTTGATCGTTGCCAACGGCCTCTTTGGCATGGAGGGCAGTCTCGCCGATCACAGCGAGTTCCTCAAGAACCTCGCAAGCTTCTTTGCCATTATCGCCACCACGTTCGACTACCTGCCTGTCCTGGTTATGTACAGCGCGGTCAAGCGTTTTGGCGGTAACCCGATCCTGGGCATCCTCGTCGGTATCGTCATGGTTCACCCGAGTCTTATGAACCGTAACACGTTCGTTATGGACCCGACGGGTGCTGAGTACTGGAACTTCGGTCCGCTATCCATTCCCATGGTTGCTTTCCAGGGCGGTGTGTTCCCCGCAATCCTGACTGCCTGGTTTATGGCCAAGGTCGAAAAGATTGCCCAGAAGTACATCCCCGAGGTCGTTTCGTTCGTCTTTGTCCCGACCGTTACCCTGATTCTTGCTAACGTCGCCCTGTTCACCGTGTTCGGCCCGCTCGGCAACCTGATCGGTGACGTCCTCGCCGGCGTAATCGATATCCTGTACAACAGGATGGGCGTCTTTGGTGCCTTTGTCTTTGCCGCGTTCCTGCAGCCGCTCGTCGTTACCGGTACGCATCAGTTCATCCAGGGTATCGAGGCCAACCTCGTTGCCACGACCGGCTTCAACTACATCCAGGCCATCTGGTCGGTTTCCATCATCGCCCAGGGCGGCGGCGCCATCGGTATGTACCTCATTCACAAGAAGCACTCCAAAGAGCGCAACATCTGCATGTCGTCCTTTATCCCGACGCTGGTCGGAATCTCCGAGCCCGCTATCTTCGCTGCAAACATGCGCTACTCGATCATCCCGTTCATCTGCGCATGCATCGGTGCAGGCTGTGGCGGTGCCTTCGTCAAGCTCTTTGAGGTGCGCGCTATCGGTCAGGGTCTGACCGGCGTGCTTGGCCTGCTCATCGTTACGCCCGAGACCCTCGTGTGGTATGTGGCTGGCAATCTCATCGCCTTTATCGTGCCGATCGTCTTGATCTTTGCCTACAACAAGGCAAAGGGCGTGCCGACCACCGATGAAGAGGGCGCTGGCGCTGGCTTCGACGTCAGCTTCTAGTTGAGCCGTTCAGTGTAATCTGAGGATAAGTCCATTTGAGGAAGGGCGTTCGACTCGTGTGAGTCGAGCGTCCTTCCCCATAGACGAGAAAGTCAACGGCGATGTTTAATCAAAAAAATAAGGTGACACGCGCGGACTATGAGCAGTGGCGTGCCGGACAGGATGAGACGGCGGGTCGCATCGCGTCCGACCCCGATAGGCTCCTGTTCCATGTGGAGCCTGAGCTTGGCTGGCTCAACGACCCCAACGGTTTGGTTCAGATTGGTGATACGTATCACATCTATCATCAATACGATCCGTTCGATGCTGCGCATGGCGGTCCAGTGCTTTGGAACCATCTGACGACAAAGGATTTTGTGACGTACGAGAATCATGGCCCCGCGCTGTTCCCCGATTCCGATTTGGATTCGAACGGAGCGTATTCTGGTTCTGCCTTTGTACGCGATGGCAAGATTCACTATTTCTATACCGGCAACGTCAAGCATTTTGACCGCGATGATTACGACTACGTGTTGACGGGCCGTGAGCAAAACCAGATTCATATGGTTGCCGAGAATCCCGACGAATTGGGCGAGAAGTGCATAGCTGTTGGACCGGTCGATTACCCCGACGATATCGGTACGCACGTGCGCGACCCCAAGATCCTTGAGCACGACGGTATCTACTACATGGTTCTGGGTGCTCGTACGAAAGACGACCGTGGCTGCGTGCTTGTCTATACCTCGCGCAATCTTGAGGACTGGAGCTATGCGACGCGCATTGAGTTGGGCGAGAAGTTTGGCTTTATGTGGGAGTGCCCCGATCTGTTTGAGCTCGATGGCGAGCTTATTCTCGTTTGCTGTCCGCAGGGTGTGCCTGCCGATGGTTGGCGTTACCGCAATCCGCATCAGTGCGTGTGGTTCCCCATCGAGGCCGATTGGGAGGCGCCGAGCTTTAAAATCGTCGGGCAGGGCATGCCCCCGATGGTCGATGCCGGTTTTGATTTCTATGCTCCGCAGTCCTTTGAGGATACTGCAGGCCGGCGTTTGATGATCGGATGGTCGGGTTGCCCCGATGCGACGGCAGAAAACCCGACGGTGGCGCGCGGGTGGCAGTGCGCGTTGACGGTGCCGCGAGAGCTGAGCATGCGCGATGGCAAGCTCTGCCAGCAACCGGCGCACGAGATTGAGAGGATGCGCGGCGACTGCGTTCGCGCGACAGGCGGTGAAACCGTTGAGGAGCCGGGCCGCCTGTTTGATCTTGTGGTTTCCTGTGAGGGCGCCAAGATGGTCGAGCTCGAAATCCGCAAGGGTGTCTTTGTGTGCTATGCAGACGGGATGCTTACCCTCGACATGGGTGACGAAGGCTATGGGCGCGACCAGAGGTCGATCGAGCTCAGCGAGCTTCGCGACCTGCGCGTGCTTTCGGACACTACGATGGTCGAGATTTTTGCAAATGGCGGCGAGGCGGCACTTACGAGCCGTACCTATTCGCCGGCGGTTCCGGCGATGGAGCTGCACGCCGAGGGCGCGGCATCGATGAATTTCTACCGCCTCGTGCATTAACCGTGCATGGGGCACGATTGGACTTGCTGGGCGGAATGTGTTGCAGTTGCCGCAGCGAACTACCGTTTATCGCGTATAGCTACCGTTTGCGGGATAAGTAACACTCATTTATAAACCGTGTAAAATCTCAGCCAAGCACGGAGTTTTCCAGGGAGACGCTGTCCTTTGTTGTGTGCAAGGGGCGGCGTCTCTTTGGCGCTTGGACGCTGTTGTGCAACAGTGCGGCGGCGCGTGCCATGTGTTGAAAAGCCAATGTTGAGATGGGTCGTGATGATAATGGGCAAGTACGTAATCGTGGTTGAGTCTGGTTCGGATGTGACGCCGGAGCTCTGCGAACGCTACGGTATCGTGCGCGTGCCCATGCACGTCACAGTTGGCGACGAGACCGTCGAGGACGGCTCGATCGATCCGCTCGAGATTTACTCGCGCTGCAACGAGCTCGGTGTTATGCCTAAGACGAGTGGCTGCGCGCCTGCGGATTTTGCTCACGTGTATGACCGTATCCATGCCGAGCAGCCCGACGCGACTATTCTGCATCTCGCGTATTCCGAGGCCACGACCTGCTCACATCAGTCCTCCAAGATTGCGGCTAAGGGCCGCGACTACGTATTCTCCATGGATACGCGTTTTGTCTCGGTGGGCCAGTCGCTCGTTGCCGTCGAGACCGCCAAATACATCGAGGCTCACCCCGATGCCACCGTTGACGAGATCTTTGCTTTTACGAATTCCGTCATGGACCGTGTGCTGCTGGGCTTTGTTCCTACCGACCTAGCCTTCCTTAAGGCAGGCGGTCGTCTGTCCAATGTGGCATTCCTTGGCGCCCACCTGCTCAAGATTAAGCCCTGCATTGAGGTGACGGGCGGCAAGTTCGTGGCGACCAAGAAGTTCCGCGGCTCTATGCTCAAGTGCGCCCGCGCCTTTATTGACCACATGGTTGCGAAGGGCGAGATTGACTACTCGCACATTGGCCTGGCGTATTCGGTGGGCCTTTCCCAGGAGCTGCGCGACGACATGGAGGTCTATGCGCATGACCTGGGCTTTAAGGATATTACCTGGACTCAGGTTGGCGGCGTCATCTCGAGCCATTGCGGCCCGACCGCCTTCGGCGCGGTGCTCACGCTCAAGGCGTAAAGCCTGGCGTCTATCGATTTCTATTGCCTTGACGGCGGGCGGGTTGCGACAACCTTCCCGTCGCTTTTGCATGGGGCCAAATAGGACAATCCAATTGACCGCTAAACCGTTTCGCCATCAAGCATATAGGCTAGAATGACTCTGGCATTTATGTAGCTAAAACCAATGAGAGGCAAGGTAGCGGGAATGGCTGAGATGACGCTCGAGGGTGTGGACGCTCGTCCTGAGGACTCCGCGTTTGCCCTGGGCCGCGTGCATTCGATTGAGACGATGGGAACGGTCGATGGACCCGGCATCCGCTTTGTGGTGTTTGTTCAGGGCTGCCCCATGCGCTGTGCGTATTGCCACAACCCCGACACCTGGTCGGTTAACGGCGGCACCATGGTGACCGTCGAGCACCTGATGGACGAGTTCCAGAGCAACCATGAGTTTTACCGCAGCGGCGGTATTACGGTGTCCGGCGGCGAGCCGCTCCTGCAGCCCGCGTTTTTAGCCGACCTGTTCCGCGCCATGCACAATAACCCCGATGGTCGCGTGCATACCTGCTTGGATAGCTGCGGCTATGCGTTCGATCCCGCGCATCCCGAGAAGTTCGATGCCGTACTCAACGAGACCGATATGGTGCTGCTCGACATTAAACACGCCGATCCCGTCGAGCATAAAAAGCTGACCGGTTGCGATCCCGCACGCATCCTGGCGTTTGGTGATGAGCTCGCGCGTCGCAAGATTAAGGTTGTTATTCGCCATGTGGTGGTGCCGGGTATCACCGATACGGTGGAGGAGTGCGAGGCGCTCGGTCGTCTAATCGCCCCGTGGCACAACGTGGTCGGCCTGGAGATGTTGCCGTATCACACGATGGGTGTCGTCAAGTACGAGCAATTGGGCATTCCCTATAAGCTCGAGGGCGTTCCACAGATGGATACCACGCGCATGCCCGAGCTGCGCAACGCCGTCATGACGGGCATGAAAAAGCGCCGCGCGGAACTCAAAAACGCTATCGGCTAGCGAGCCATTCTGCTCCCCAAGGGCACTCATTGGGGACAGACTTAAATGAGTGCCCCTGGGCACCAAGTTGATTGCCAAAGAGCCCCGTCAAATTGCGGTGGAATAGTTCTTGTTTTTCGGCTTATGCTGCCCAAACAGGAACTATTCCACCGCAACTGCGTTTTGGGCGGAGATGCGCAACAGAATCGTGCCATTTGGATAAATACGCTTGTGGTTTCTTTAAAGACACCTTAAACGCCGCTGAATATCTTTGGAAAGAAATGCCTGCTCGGTATTATGCTGCTCGTATATAAACGGTAGCAGTCAGGAGACCACGTGCGAAGCAACGCATCGCGGGACGAGTATGTGCCGCAGCATGGCAGCAGATATGAGACGAAGGGCACGCCTTCGCGTGGCCTCGCTGACGTTCGCATCCGCGTGACGAAGATTGCCGCCGTTGGGATGCTAACGTTGGCGGTTATTATCCTCGGAATTACCGCCAAAACCTACGCGTCGGAGCGAATGGCACACTCAGATGCGTCAACGGTACAGACGCAAAACAAAAAGGTCTCTGAATCTAAAGCCACCGCAAGTCAAACCCTGTCGACAGCGAGCCTTAAGACGAGGCTTTCGAAGGCGGACTTTAACGATATTCCCTCAGGCGATACCGTGCAGACCTTCTCATTGGTTGATGACCAGATCCCCGCCCTGGAGGATGAGAGCCTCGCCGCACTCCAAGATGCCCTTGATCAGGCCCGGGAATTGGGCGATGTGGGCGTGGTGTTTTACGATTTGTCGAGCGGCAAGGGCGTGACGTATAACGCCGATGTCGAGGTTTACGGTGCGAGTAGTTATAAGGCGCTCTATGTGCTCTACGTCTGTGAATCCCTGGTCGAGACAGGGCAAGTATCGCTCGATGATACTCTGGGCACCTATGGCGGCTACAGTATGGGCTGGCTGACGGTTCGCGAACTCATCGAGGCCTCGGTCGTTAATTCGGACAACGATTCGTTTATTGCGTTACGCGCGGCGTTTGACCGTGTCGGTTACGAGGATTGGATTGTCGGTCTTGGCATCGATTACGATACCGCACTCGATCCGATGAGTGATTTTCCCACTTATTGCCCGCGCACCTCGGCCAAGTTGTGGCGCGAGATGTGCGAGTATTTGAGCTGTGGCAGTGAGGCCTCCCAGTGGTTATCTGAACTGCTGTCATCAACATCGCGCTCATTTATCCGTGATGGCATTGCGGACGACCAAGCCTTGGTGCGCAACAAGGCAGGCTGGATTAGCGAGGATGGTTGCTATTCGACATGCGATGCGGGCCTTATCGACATCGATGGCCGTACCTATGTCACGAGCATCATGACATCGATGCCGTGGGGCGACCGCTCGAGCGAGGTTACGGCTGCGATTGCAAAGGCTCTGTTTGATACGCGAGCAGCGCTGGCCTAGCGTGTTCGTTTGACGAGGTCAAACAAAATGCTGGTACCATACCGTGGTTGAGAATTTCGTATAGGTTTGGGGAATGGCATGGCTACCATCGCGATTATCGGTGCACTCGAAAAAGAGATCATGCAGATTAAGGAAGAGCTGAGCGACGTTTGCGAGGCACAGGAGGCAGGCTTGACCGTTGTGAGCGGTGAGTTCGACGGCCTGACGCTTGTCGCCACAACGGCGGGCATGGGCACGGTGAATGCCGCTGCCGCAACACAGCACCTCATTAGCAAGTATGCTCCGCAGGCAGTTGTGTTTTCGGGTATCGCGGGCGGTTTGAACCCCAAGCTCCATATCGACGACGTGGTCATCGGCAAACGCCTGCGCTATCTGGATACCGATACCGCGCTTATCGCCGAGTCTGCACCGGGGCTCGAGGAGTTTGGCTCGACGCCTGCGCTGGTGGATATTGCCGCCGATGTGCTTTCTGAGCGTGGCTTTGTCAACGCTTCGACAAATGCAGCCGTCTCGAACGAGGGCGCAAAGCAGTTCCTGGTCGGCACGATTGCCACGGGCAACCGTTTTGTGACGGGCGCCGCCATGCGCAACGACGCTATCGAGGCGACGCATGCCGATTGTGTCGGCATGGAGGGCGCGGCAATTGCCCACGTCGCAACCAAAAATGGTGTCGATTGCCTGGTGCTGCGCGCTATCAGCGATAATTGTGACGAGGCGTACGATGCGATTTGCGACCGCGAGTTCGACCTGTTCGAGTATGCCCGCACCGCGAGTGGCATTACGCTCGATATCGTTCGCCGTATCGCTGCTATCTATTAGCGCGCTTTTTTTGTAAGAACCTACGACCAAGGAGTGTCCATGGCCGATTCCATTAACTACCAGCTTGCCAAGTTCGTTGCCAGCTATGGCAAGGTTTCGCAGATTCCCGAGTCCACTTGCCCCGAGGTGAGCTTCGTCGGCCGCTCCAACGTGGGCAAGTCGTCGATCATGAACAAGCTTTTTGGCCGCAAAAACCTCGTCAAGGTTTCGAGCACACCGGGCAAGACGAGCAACATCAACTTCTTTGAGGCTGACGACGTGCACTTCGTCGACCTGCCGGGTTATGGTTTCGCCCGTCGTTCCAAGGCCGAGCGTGACCGCTGGGCAGAACTTATCGGTGACTTCTTCGACTCGGAGCGCAGCTTTAACCTGGTTGTGTCGCTGGTGGATATTCGTCACGACCCGAGTAAGCTCGACCATGACATGATCGACTACCTGCAGGGCAACGAGTTCAACTTTATCGTCTGCCTCACCAAGGCCGACAAGCTCAGCCGCACCCAGCAGGCCCGCCAGGCAGCAGCCATCAAAAAGCAGCTCAACGTCCCGGCCGAAAACGTAATCATCACAAGCTCCCAAACCGGTACCGGCATCGACGAACTCAAAAAGCGCATCGCCGAGGCTTGCCTCTAATCGGGCCGCAACCCTTCAAAAGCTCCCACCTATATCACCCCAGTGATAGTTATTGGTAAACTATCACTGGGGTGATATTTTTGTTTGGAGGTCGATATGGAGCTTTGGCACGGGTCGGAGGTTGTTGTCGAGCATCCGTCGTTGGATAAATGCAGACAATTCAATGACTATGGGTGTGGGTTTTATTGCACGCCGCATGAGGAAATGGCAATGGAGTGGGCATGTCGGACCGAGTCCGATGGTATCGCGAATCGATATGAGCTCGATATGGATGGTCTTGCGGTCTTGGACTTGGAGTCCGGGGAGTTTTCAATTCTCAATTGGCTTGCGATTTTGGCTAACAATAGGGAGTTCAATGTTTCGACACCGCTGGCGCGCGAAGGACTTCGCTATCTGCTGGATAACTGCCTAATTGATATTTCTCCCTATGACGTAATTCGAGGTTATCGCGCCGACGATTCTTACTTTTCGTTTGCAAGACAGTTCGTTAACGGCATGATCTCGCTCAGGCAACTGCAACTCATTATGCGTTTGGGCGATTTGGGCATCCAATACGCTCTTATGAGTGAGCGTGCGTTTTCAGTAATCAGATTCCGCGAATGGAGGCAGGCGTTGGGATCTGAGTATTATCCCAAGCGCTTTAAGCGAGAACAGAACGCGCGGCGCAAGTACCTGGATACTGTGAATGGATTCGACTCTGAGGGTGTCTACATTAGGGATTTAATGACAGGGAGGGTTGATTTAGATGATCCAAGAGTTGACGAATTGTGGACCGAGTAGAACATATCCCATCTATTACCTCGAGGATGCAATGAACAACCTCGGCGACTGCTTTGATTATGCCGTTAACGATTATGGAGCCGAAGGATCGGAAGTTGCTGAACTCTTTTGCCTGAGCGGCGTAGCTCGCGAGTTCGAACGCGGCAACGCATGGGTCGTATCGGGAAAATCGGGCGTTGAGCTGTTCGCGCTTATCGCTGAAAGGTCCGGCTATCAGAGCGGGTTTATACCGGATCGCACCTATCGTTTTGAGAAGACGCCAGAGTATTGGACAGGCTGGATACTGGCATATCTGCAGTGGCGTTTAGGGGAGTCTTTCGAAGACCTGCTGCATGTCGTTCCGTTTGACGCACTGCGCAGTCTGTACTATCCCTGGCACGAAGCCTCGGAGGAACGCGTGGCTCGCCTCGTCTGCGATATGGCGAAAAAAGCGTCCAGGCAAACCAAACTTGCGTTAGCAAGAAAGAAGCTTAAGAAAACCCAACAAGATCTAGCATACGAATCGGGTGTGTCACTCCGCTCAATCCAAATGTACGAGCAGCGCCAGAGAAACATCAATGAAGCTTCGGTAACAAGCGTAAGAGCCATAGCAAAAGCCCTCCACTGCAACATCGAAGATCTCCTAGAGCCAGTCTTCGAATACAAAGAAACCAGCGCCGCCTAAACCAATATATTGCCAAGGTTTGTATCTAGTAAGCGCTCCTTACCAGCAAGAGTCCCTACCAATAGATAGCGGCTTAAAGGGCCGAAATCGTATGAATGGCATTGCGACTTCCAAATGGGTGACTGCTGCTTGAAAAGCTATAGAAATAGGGGCCGATTTAACGGCCCCAAGCATCGCATAAATGGCATATACGTTTTATCAACTATTTCTTGTTTTTAACCCATTTGCAGATACGCCAAATAAGCACTCCGACGAGAATCCAAACGAGAGCGATCATAATGTCTGAGCGTGCAGGAATTGGGATCATTGAACTTCCTCAATTGATGTGAGTCTAGTTTGCATAGGTGTGGAGCGTGCTGCCTTCCATGGTCGCTTGCAACACGGCGATACCGGACGTCATCCCCATCGATTCATAGTTGAGTCGATATGTCGCCTGTTTCGAGTTCCATATAAAGGACTCGTTAGTTACCGTACAGCCGATAGTCGTATAGTTTTGTCCCCAAGCGCTGGTAATGAGCGAGTTCGCTATCTTGATCTTGAATTCGCGATAAATAAAAGGACTGTTGTAATAGATAGTCCAAGTTCCAGATGCGTTGTTGTAGTAACTGTCCCATATCAGGCTGGGTTCATTGGTTTTTTTAATTCCTATTACTGCAACGGTCCCATCCTTAAGCTTGATTTGATGAGACTGCTCGGGACCTTTCGTTAAATCAAAATCTTGGGTTGCGCCAGAAATTGCGACAGCATCGCTTTCTGCAGCATAAGCAGTCGAAGGGCTAAACGAGAAACATATCGGTAATATCAAAAGTATCGAGAGGAAAAACGAAGCTTTGAGTGTGCGTAACACTTTGACCACCTCCATACTGCGATGCCTAGTTAAATAGTAGCATAGATAAACAGTTTATTATGTAACCTAAAAAGCCCCTATCTGCCCGGCGCCCCTTCAAAGCGTGGGTCCCTGTAGACATCCTCAGCAAGGTAAACGCAGGGATGGTCGGGGTGTTCCCCTCAAAATTATTCCGCAGCGCGAAGGCCTCTCGTCTGTGGCTCCGTTGGAGCACAAGATTAAATCAGCGAATGCGATTATCCTGTCGAGGCTGCGCAGGTCCCCTTGGGGCTTCCCCTGAAAACAATCCGCAGATCGAATTGCCCCGTCGCGCGAAGCGCACGACGGGGCAATTCATGATCGAGGACGTTTTCAGGGGAAGCCCCAAGGGGACCGGTGAGAGCAATGAGGCAGGGCGCTACAGGTACTCGATTTGAGCGCCCTCGGTGTCGCACGTCAGAATATGCGTGTCACACTTGGGGAACTGCTCACGCAGCTTGACCTGCAGGAACTTTGCCACGATGGTGTCGTCAGTCACGGCCATGAGGGTCGAGCCCGAACCACTAATCCAGATGGTCTTGGCGCCGCCGTTAAGGCAGGTATCGCGCACGGCGTTGTAGTCGGGGATGAGGCGGCGACGATAGGGCTCCTGGATGCGGTCGTCATTAGCGGCGGCAATCAGGTCCAGGTCGCCGGTTTCCAGGCCGCGCGTCATGCCGGCGATGCGGCCCATTTGCCATACGGCAGTGGAGAGTGGAATCTCCTGCGGCACAACCTTGCGCGCCTCGCTCGTATGTACCTCGTAGGGCGGAATCACGGTAATAAAACGCAAGCGATCGCTTACCTCGTAGCGCAGGCACTGGGGAAGCGAATCGGTCGGCGTAAAGGAGCAGACGGCGCCGCCCAGGATAGCGGGGGCGACGTTATCGGGATGCCCTTCGACCTCGGTGGCAATGCGGACGAGCTCGGCGCGGTCGACGGTGTGGCCCGTCAGCGCGGCGGCCGCCATGATGCCAGCGACGACGCAGGTTGAGCTGGAACCCAGGCCGCGGGCGACGGGCACGTCGGTCTGAATGTCGATGGCGACGGGGAAGGCCGGCTCGCCCCATGCGGCCAGTGCATCCACAAAGCTCACGTAGACCAGGTTATTCTCGTTTTGGAACTCCTCGGGGCAGCCCGTGATGGTGAGCTTGTCGGCGCGCTCGAAGGTGAAGTGCGAGTAGAGGCTGACGGCCATGCCGAGGGTATCGTAGCCGATGCCTAGGTTGGCGCTGGTTGCTGGGACGGTGATTTTGATCATGTGGATCCTCCTGGGCGGGTCTGGCCGTTTAGTTCGCTGCTCGGGCAGTCCTGGCTCGCTCGGAAAGCACATTAAGTGCTTTCCGGCTCGTGCGGAACTCGCGACGAACTAAACGGCCAGACCCGCTCGCATGCTCGTCATCATTCCGAAAGCTAAATAAAAAGAAGGTGCGCCGGCTTTCGCCGGCGCTTAATAAGGGGTTTAGTTGGTAGCCATCTTTTTTGCTGCGGACTCGACGTAGCTTGCCATCTCATCGACGTCGCAGACGTCTTCGAAGCGGACGGGCTTGGATTCGAGTTCGGCGAGCTGGGTCGGGGCGACCGTGTTGGTGGCCTGCTCGAGCACACGCATAGCCTCAAAATCATCCTCGGGAACGTCGAGGCCCAGGGCGTCGCAGCAGGCGCGCGGGAACTTGTAGGGGCTTGCGGTCGAAAGCAGCACGCGGGCCTTGGCACCCTCGGCGGGAGCGACTTTTTCAAAGACGTGATAGCCGCAAGCGGTGTGCGGGTCGATCACGTAGCCGTTCGCATCCCAGCAGCTCTTGATGGCAGTGCGGACCTCGTCCTCGCTGGCCCAACCGCAGCCAAAGACGCTCTGAATCTTTGCCAGCAGGTCGGCGGGAACCTCGTAGCGACCAGTCTGTGCCAGCTGCTCCATAAGGCCGGCAACGAGCTCGCAGTCGCCGTTGGACAGGAAGTACAGCATGCGCTCCAGGTTGGAGCTAATAAGGATGTCCATCGACGGCGAGATGGTCGTGAAGAACGGGCGGTTACGGTCGTAAACGCCGGTGGTCAGGAAGTCGGCAAGCACGTTGTTCTTGTCGCTCGCCACGACGAGCTTGGCGACGGGCAGACCCATGCGCTTGGCGTAGTAGCCGGCCAAGATATCGCCAAAGTTGCCGGTCGGTACGCAGAACTCCACGGCGTCGCCGGCCTCGATGGCGCCGGCGCGCAGCAGCTGCGCATAGGCGGCAAAGTAGTAGACGACCTGCGGTACCAGGCGGCCGACGTTGATGGAGTTGGCGCTCGAAAGCACCGTGCCGGCGGCCTCCAAGCGCTCGGCAAGCTCCTTATCGGCAAAGATGCGCTTGACGGCACTCTGGGCGTCGTCGAAGTTGCCGCGGATGCCGCAGACGGCGACGTTATCGCCCTCCTGCGTGGACATCTGCAGGTTCTGGACGCGGCTGACCTTGCCCTCGGGATAAAAGACGGTGATGCCCGTGCCCGGAGCGTCGGCAAAACCGGCGAGCGCGGCCTTGCCCGTGTCGCCCGACGTGGCGGTGACGATCATGATGCGCTCGGCGCCGCCGTCCCTGGCGGAAGTGCGGGCCATCAGACGGGGGAGCATCTGCAGGGCGACGTCCTTGAAGGCGCTTGTGGGGCCGCCAAAGAGCTCCATCACATAGGTCTGAGGGGCGTCGGCGCCCGGCGCAGCGTCGAGTTTGACGAGCGGCGTAACCTCTTCACTCGCGAACGTGCCGCGGTATGCTTCGTCGACACACGCCGAAATTTCTTCGGCCGTGTAATCATTCAGTAACATTCCCAACACATCTTGAGCGATTTCAAAGTACGATTTATCTGCAAGCGAGCTGATATCGACCTGCTGGGTGCCGAGCTCGTCCGAGACAAACAAACCCCCGTCGGGAGCGATGCCGGTACGGATTGCCACCTTACTTGAGCACGATAAAGTGCGTCCTCGTGTACTATGATAAGTTCCCATATAACACTGCTCCTCGGATGCCTTGGTCCCAATCGGTGAAACCATGGTATCAGAGCGCGCAAAATAGGTTTGCAGAGGCTTTTTAGAAAGGTAACCTCAAGCCCATGATTAAGATTGCCAAGTTTGGCGGCTCGTCGGTCGCCGACGCTGAACACTTCAAGAAGATCAAGGCCATCGTCGACGCCGACCCTGCCCGCCGTTTTGTGGTGGTTTCCGCCTGCGGCCGCCGCTTTAAGGGCGACACCAAGGTGACCGACCTGCTCTACCTGGTTAACGCGCACGTTAAGTATCACGTGTCGTGCGAGGAACTGCTCGAGGACATTGGCCAGCGCTATTTTGATATCGCTGACGAGCTGGAGCTCACCTATCCCATCCGCGAGGAGTTCGCGGCCTTTGCCGAGCGCGCCCGCTCGGGCGGCTACTCTACCGAGGAGCTCGTGAGCCGCGGCGAGTATTTCACCGCTCGCCTGATGGCCGAGTACCTGGGCCTGCCGTTCCTGGACGCCGCGACGGTTGTGGCGTTCCATCACGACGGTACGCTCAGCATGAATCGCACCTCCGAGCTGGTGCAGGAGTACGGTCAGCAGGGCGGCTTTGTTATGCCCGGTTTCTACGGCGCGACGCGTGAGGGCCAGATCAAGCTGCTCGACCGTGGCGGCGGCGATATTTCCGGCTCGACTCTGGCCAAGTGCCTGGGTGCCGACCTGTACGAGAACTGGACCGACGTCTCGGGCTTCTATTCTGCCGATCCGCGTATTGTTCCCGAGGCTCAGCCCATTGCGCGTGTTACCTACGAGGAGCTGCGCGAGCTTTCGTACATGGGTGCGAGCGTCCTGCACGAGGAGGCCGTGTTCCCCGTGCGCGAGGCTGGTATTCCGCTGGTCATCAAGAACACCAATGCGCCGCAGGACCCCGGTACCATCATTAGCGAGACGGCTGATGAGGGCGAGGCGGAGCCCATCATTACCGGCGTGACCGGCAAGCGCGGCTTTGTCGCCATCAACGTTGCCCGCGACCGCACCAAGCCCCGCGTTGGCTTTATGCGCCGTGCGCTTTCGGTGTTCGAGCGCTATGACGTTTCCGTCGAGCACATGCCCACCGGTGTCGACCGTTTTGGCGCCGTGGTGCAGGAGCAGGACGTGCACGATTCGCTGTACTCGCTCGTTGGTGACATTCAGCAGGAGGTCGAGCCGCTCGAGATCGAGGTTGTCGAGGGTCTGGCGCTCATCGCGACCGTCGGCCGTAACCTGCGCGGCCGCGCAGGTATCTCGGGCCACCTGTTTGGCATGCTTGGCCAGGCCGGCGTGAGCGTGCGTATGATTTCGCAGAGCTGTGACGAGATCAACATCATTATCGGTGTCGAGGAGAAGGACTTCGACCTAGCGATTCGGACCATTTACCGTGCCTTCTCCGATGAGAACGGTATTGTGAAGGTCTCCGACCTGGAGGCCCCCGCGCCGGTCGATCCCGCTCTGGCCGCGCTCAAAAAGTAGCGACTGCTCGGTAGATTTTTGGGTCATGTCTCACAAAACTACGGCGGGGCGTTTCGTTTCGGTTTCGTTTCGACGGGGCGGGTTTCGTGCCCGCCCCGTTCTTGTATAAACTGGCAACAATAATCGGCCTGCTCGGCGTGCGGGCAAAAGCCACAACCTTTAAAGGGGGAAGCATGAAACAGTACACGGTTGCTATTTTGGGCGCGACGGGAGCCGTGGGCACCCAGATGCTCGAGTGCCTCAACGAGCAGGAGTTCCCGGTCGGCAAGCTCAAGCTGTTGGCAAGCGCACGCTCCGCGGGCAAGACCGTTGAGTTCCGCGGCGAGCAAATCGTGATCGAAGAGGCTTGCCCCGAGGCCTTTGAGGACTGCGACATCGTGCTCGGCGCTGCCGGCGACGATATCGCTAAGGAGCTGCTGCCCGAGGCCGTCAAGCGCGGAGCCGTCGTGGTCGACAACAGCCACGCCTTCCGCATGGATCCCGAGGTGCCGCTGGTCGTGCCCGAGATCAATGCCGACGATATCAAATGGCATCACGGCCTTATCGCCAACCCCAACTGCGCGACCATTATCGGCCTGGTTCCCACCTGGCCGCTGCACCAGCTTGCCGGCGTGAAGCGTATGATCGTGTCCACGTATCAGGCAGCTTCGGGCGCTGGCGCGCCCGGTATGGCCGAGCTCGAGGCTCAGCTGGCCGCCCTGGGCCGTGGCGAGGAGATTCCCGAGCCGCGCGCGTTTGCCGCCCAGCTGGCGAGCAACCTGATTCCGCAGATTGGCGGCGTCAAGGAGGAGGGCTTTACCTCCGAGGAGATGAAACTGCAGAACGAGGGCCGTAAGATCATGCATCTGCCCGAGCTGCGCGTGAACTGCACCTGCGTGCGCGTGCCTGTGCTGCGCTCGCACTCCGAGAGCATTACGCTCGAGTTCGAGCGTGACATTACGGTTGAGGAGGCCCGTGCTGCGCTGGCTTCTGCCCCGGGCGTGAAGCTGGTTGACGACATGAGCGCCGAGGATGCGCACGACCGCTTCCCCATGCCGATGGATACGTCCGACCAGGACCTGATTTGGGTCGGTCGCGTGCGCCGCGACATCTCGAACCCCGAGGCCGCGCGTGGCATCACCTTCTGGTGCTGCGGCGACCAAATCCGTAAGGGCGCGGCAACCAACGCCGTCCAGATCGCTAAGCTGCTCTGCGAGTAGTGTGACCTGTCCGGCGGGGGCCGGGCTTGGTTTTCAGAACGTCCTCGACCATGTGTGGCGCCTTGTCCTGCTCCTTCGGAGCCGCGGACAAGGCGCCACACTGGTCTGCGGAGTGTTCTGAAAACCAAGCCCGGCCCCCGCCTGCGGTGACGCTGCTGCGAGCGGCCTGCGATGGGGCCGTTGTTGGTTGGGGCCGCTGGGCTGATGTGGGGGCGCGTGGCCATTGCGGGTCTTGGTCCCGGCGGCGGCCTCGGCGCTTCGCGCCTGCCGCCTTGGGGGACTGTGGGGCGCGGCCGGCAGCTGCGGCGCTTCGCGCCTGCTGCCCGAGGTGACTTTGGGGTCGATTGGGGTTGTCTGCACAATTCGCGGTATTATGGTGCGGAGTTTTGAAAGGAGCCGCTGGTGGTCACGACGACGTTTGCTTCGCCTTTGGGCGAAATCCTGCTTGCCGCTGATGGCCGCGGTCTGACGGGACTTTGGTTTGAGGGGCAGGAGCATTTTGGCTCCACGCTTCTACGGGAAGACTCCGAACATGTTGAAGGCGCCGACGCGGTTTCCGGTATTGGCGGCATGTCGTCGGCGAATCCGGCAAATGGTGCGGCCTCTTCGGTGCTTGAGTGTTCCTGGGCTTGGCTGAATGCTTATTTTGCAGGGCAGGAGCCTCGGTTTACGCCGCCGTTGCATATGATCGGTACGGCGTTTCAGCGTGAAGTTTGGTACGAGCTGCTTTCTATTCCGCGTGGTGAGGTCGCTACGTATGGCGAGATCGCCCAGCGTGTCGCCGCCCGCCATCGGGTGCCGGGAAACGAGGCGCCCGTTGTGTCCCCCCGTGCGGTGGGGGCTGCGGTCGCGCGTAATCCAGTTTCGATTATCGTGCCGTGCCATCGCGTGGTGGCGGCCGACGGATCGCTCAACGGATATGCCGGCGGGCTTGACCGCAAGGAGTGGCTGCTTCGGCTTGAGGGCGCGTACGAGGAGTGACGCTCGAGTACTTTGCCTGTAGTAGCCGACTTCGACCAAAGCTTGCTCGAGTTCGTTTTGATCAGAGCACTTAAGACCCTTGTTTTCTGTCAATAGTGCTATCTGTTCGTTGATGGATATCCACGACTTCTGGTATTTCATTTAAGCCTCTTGATATAAAAAGAGCTGGAGTTGCGCATCGTTGAGAGGCTTTCCAGCTTTAGAGACATAAAATTATAAGATACGATGACCTGCGTCAAGGAAGCTGCCAGATGACCTTGGAGCGGCTGATTGCCTGGCCTAAAACCTGATGCGCGGAACGGCGCCCAACGCTATTCAGCGCGCTTGATAGGATGACGAACCACAGTCTTAAGTTTCTCCGGTGCACATTTGCGTGGATCGGAGAGATAGATTTCGTGATGTAAACGGGTGTCTGAGAGGTCGGGGACATAGCCCAGCTCGGTCGCGTATTCATGCATAGCGTCTACGGTCGCCGGTTCGTTGTCGTAGGGCCCGGTGTGCATGCATTGAACGCAGAGACCCTCGTCAACTTTAAGCAGCTCGACGGCGGAAAAGTCCAGTTTCTTTTTGGCCGTGGCTTCCGCGACTGCCCAGTCAAAGTCATCTCGGGTGACGAAATCGGGCAGGCGGATACACGAGATAAAGTTGAAATCGTCCTTGCGTACATAATCGATGTCGCCGCTCGGGGAGTCTTGCCACCAGAAACCCTCGAGCGGCGGTACCACAAAGTCGAAATAGCCCTCGATACTCCTTGAGCCTTTCTTCGACATCTTGACGGTATAGGCGATTCCGTAAAGCAGCGGCAGGGCGTTTTGATACTCGCCACCTTCGGTATTTGGGTCGCCCTTGCCGCGAACGGCAACGTAGCTCATGGGCGGGACAGTTACGATACTCGGCTTGCTTGCAGGTTTGTAGAGCTCCTTGCATTCCTTCTTAAAGTCGAACGCCATGTTGGCCGCCTTTCTGCGTATTGGCCTGCTTAGATAACGGAATCATATCATAGAAACGAACAGCTGTTCGAATGATTTGTCTGACAGATAGAGATGCGTACGTTGTGTTTGGCGGTCGGCCTGACCCCGTCGATGATTTCTCTGCCTCCCCGGCGCCTCATCTATAGCTGCCGTTTCCCCATATAAAACCTGCCAAAATAAACCTGTCCCTTTTTGGTCGGTGCGAAATGGGTAATACTAAAGAGTTATCCGACCAGATGGGAACCGATCGATGGCCTATATCGAATTCAAAGACGTCATCAAAGCATACGGCGAGGGCGACGCCCGCATTCATGCGCTCGACGGCGCGAGTTTTACGGTCGAGCGCGGTGAGCTCGCCATCATTCTGGGTGCTTCGGGTGCCGGTAAGACCACGGCGCTCAACATCCTGGGCGGTATGGATACGGTAACCTCCGGCACCGTGACGGTGGACGGGCGCGACGTGAGCTCCGCCAACGAGGCACAGCTCGTGGAATACCGCCGCGCCGACGTGGGTTTTGTCTTTCAGTTCTACAATCTGGTCCCCAACCTGACGGCGCTCGAAAATGTTGAGCTTGCGGCGCAAATCTGCCCCGATTCGCTCGATGCCGAGCAAACGCTTTGCCAGGTTGGCTTGGGTGAGCGCCTCGCCAACTTCCCGGCGCAGCTTTCGGGCGGCGAGCAACAGCGCGTGTCCATCGCCCGCGCGCTGGCCAAGAACCCCAAGCTACTTTTGTGCGACGAGCCCACGGGTGCACTCGACTACAAAACCGGCAAGCAGATCTTGCAACTGTTGCAGGACACCTGTCGCAAACAGGGCATTACGGTCATTATCATCACCCACAACTCCGCGCTGGCGCCCATGGCCGATCGCCTGATCCGCTTTAAGAGCGGCCGCGTGGAGAGCGAGACGGTTCAGCAAAATCCCGTGCCTATCGAGACGATCGAGTGGTAGCGCCCATGGACCAAGACCGCCAAAACAGCCAAACCGGCGATGCTAAGCACACGGAGCGCGACCGGGAGTTTACGACCTACCGTACCGCTCAAAGCTCAAACGATATGGTGCCGACGGTTTTTCGCCGTGGCATCTACCGCACAATCCGAGGCAGCCTTAAGCGCTTCCTGTCCATTGTGGTCATCACCGCGCTCGGCGTGAGTGTGATGTGCGGCCTTAAGGCGGGCTGCGAGGATCTGTGCGATTCGGTCGACGCCTACTTTGACCAGCAGAATGTCTACGATATCAACGTCCAGTCGACCTATGGCCTGACCGACGATGATCTCGCCGCCATCCAAGAGGTCGATGGTGTCGAGACGGCCGAGGGCATCTACACCGAGACCGCCTACACCGCCGTGGGTACAACGCGAGAGCGCGTGGTCGTGCAGAGTCTCTCCAAGGAGAACATCGATCAGCCGGTGCTCGTGAACGGCGATTTGCCCGAGAGCGCCGATGAAGTCGCGGTGACTTCGAAGTTCCTGAAGGCATCGGGCAAGAAAATCGGCGATACGGTGAGTTTTGCCGCCAATGACGCGAGCTCGTCCAATCAAAGCGCCAAGGACCAGTTTGCCGCGGGCGATTACACCATTACGGCTGAGGTCCTCGACCCCACTGATGTAAGTTCTGACTCGACAGTCAACGCCTTTCGCGCTGCTTCGGCGGCGGACTATAAGTTCTATGTGAGCGAGGACGCCGCGACATCTTCTTCCTACTCCGCGGTCCACGTGATCGTCGAGGGAGCCAAGAGCCTCAACTCCTATTCGGATTCCTACGCGGCAAAGATCAATGAGGTCAAGGGCAATATCGAGAAGATCCGCGAGGAGCGTGAGAAAGCGCGCGCTCAGGAACTGACGGTCGACACGCCGGCAAGCTTGGATGCGGCCGAGCGCCAGGCGAATATGCTCTTTGGGATTGAGCAGGACAACATCAATCGCATGGCCGAGGGCAGCGACGAGCGTGCGCAGGCGCAAGCCGACCTGGACCAGCGCCGTGCCGCCGCCGACCAGCAGTTTGCCGATGCCCGCGCCGAGCTCTCTGACCTTGGTGAATGCACCTGGTACATCCAGGACCGCGGCAATATCGCAAGCTACTCGAGCGTGGAGAGCGATAGCTCGTCAATTGAGGCCATCGCCACGGTGTTCCCGTTCATCTTCTTTATCGTCGCCGTGCTCATCAGCCTTACCACCGCCACGCGCATGGTCGAGGAGGAGCGCACGCTCATCGGCCTGTATAAGGCGCTCGGTTATTCGCGCGGACGTATCCTGTCCAAATACGTGGACTATGCGCTGTGGGCTTGTCTGATCGGCGGCGTGCTCGGCAATATCATCGGATTTGTGGGCCTGCCGCTGTTCCTGTTTACGGTGTTCGACGACATGTACTCGCTGCCCCAGATGCTGCTTTCGTACGACATCGTGTCGTCGATTGTGTCGGTGGCGCTGTTTGCCGTGGGCGTGGTGGGCGCCACGATTATCGCCTGCCGCCACGAGATGGCCGAGACCCCGGCCTCGCTCATGCGTCCCAAGGCTCCGCGTGCCGGCTCGCGCATCTTGCTTGAGCGCATCGGCTTTATTTGGCGCCGCATGGGCTTTTTGAACAAGGTCACTGCACGCAACCTATTCCGCTATAAAAAGCGCGCCTTTATGACCATCTTTGGCATTGCGGGTTGCACCGCGCTTGTGATCTGCGGTATGGGTATTCGCGACACGTCGGTCGCGCTTTCGCCCAAGCAGTATGGGCATATCACGCGCTATGACTTGCTGGCGGTCGCCAATCCCGACGATTTTTCGCAGACGTGCGCGGCGTTGGATGAGCGCAGCGCGGCCAATGATTCCAACGTGACCGTGACTTCGACGCTGCCGATTATGACCGACAACGTCACCTTTACGTTTGGCGGCAAGAGCGAGACCGTGCAGCTGATCGTGGTGCCCGATGACCGCACGAACGACCTGGACGACTATGTGCGCCTCGAGGACGAGTCCAAAGAGCCGCTGTCTTTGCGTGACGGAGACGTGTATCTGAGTAAGAGTTCACAGCTGGTGCTGGGGATTCAGCCGGGCGATACGGCACACGTCCAGGATTCGTCGCTCAATGTCGCCAAGGTCAAAGTCAGCGACATTTCGCTTAACTATCTGGGCAACACGCTTTACATGACGCAGGGCACCTATGAGCGCGCGTTCGGTCGAAGCGCACGCCTCAACGGCGTCTTTGTGCTGCTTAAGGGCTCGTCGGCCGACCAGATTGCGTTTAGCAAGAATCTTAAGAGCGACGGTTGGCTTACGATTTCGAGTACGGCCGAGCATTGGGAAAACTATGAGGCGAACTTTACGATTATCAATTCGGTCGTGGTGCTCGTGACCTTTATGGCGGCGTGCCTGTCGTTTGTGGTGGTGTTTACGCTGTCCAACACGAATATCTCCGAGCGCGAGCGCGAGCTGGCGACCATTAAGGTGCTGGGCTTCCGCCGTGGCGAGGTGCACCACTACGTCAACAAGGAGACGTTGATCCTCACGGCGATTGGTGCCGCGCTGGGCGTACCGCTGGGTGGTGCGCTGGCCGAGAGCTTTACGTACATCTTGCAGATGCCGTCATTGTACTTTGACGTCGAAGTCGAGCCGCTGAGCTACGTGCTTGCCGTGGTGCTTTCCTTCGGCTTTACGATCATCGTCAACCTCGCTACCAATCGCACCCTCAATAAGATCGACATGGTCGGCGCCCTCAAGAGCGCCGAGTAGCCTGCCAAAAAGGGACAGGTTTATTTTGGCAGGTTTTATCTGGGCAAACGCCGGACAACCATTATGTGGCCCGGCGTTTGCCCCGTCAAACGGGCTTTCCATTTGCCTTTCATTCTATTTGGTTTTCGCTCGCAGGCGTGGATGAGAGGCTCTCTTTGGCCTTCGAGATTGGGCTTGTATGGGTCGTATGCCACAAAATGGGCCTATCTACTACGTTTGCTACCACACCCTCGACCGTGACAAAGATTATGAAATTAAAACCGCAGGTAGAGGGCTTGCCAGTTTTCGGAAAAGGCGAGTATGGTCGGCCCTCTCGAGTTAAACGTAGTAAATAGGCCCTTTTCTTGGCGCGCGGTCAGCTCAATGCTAATCTCCGTGCCGGAACTGACCCAGTTGTTTGTAAGTTGCGGTGAGATAGGGACTGTTTGGCGCTTTGGAGCTTCAAAACAGTCCCTATCTCACCGCAACTTAGGAGAAGGGCGGGGGCGGTTGGGTGCTGGTGGGTCGGAGCGTGTTAGGCCTGTTTGCGGTGCTTCCATTGTTTGCGGCACCAGCGCATGAGCGCCTTTATGACGGGAATCGTGATGAGGATGATCCATGCAGGATGGGGCTGTCCCAAACAGAGCCACATGTAGAGGAACCAAGCGATGGCGGCTGCCGGGTAGATGGCCTCGATCAGCTTAGACAGGTGGCGCCGATCGATGAAGTCACCAATCGCGTAGTAAACGGGAACCAAAAAGACGAGGAAGAGTCCCGTGGCCCATGTGCCGTAGACAATGCCGAGCACCAGATAGGCGAGAGTGACAAGTGCGGGGAAGGGGAATTTGTTCCATGCACGTCCGACCTTGGTGTGGAAATGCTTGCCATGATGGTCGAGCTTGTCGTGTGCTTCCTTCCAGCTGGAAAACGTCTCGCCGTCGATGGTGACGGTGCCATCGTCATTGGTGCGCACGCTATGTCCATCGTCCTCAAGCGTATCGATATGCACGCCGCCCGGCCCCACATGCACCTCTTCGCCCTTGCGCTCGTTGGTCACATGGATGCCGCTCCAACCAACATGGACTTCCTCGCCCTTATTGGGATCAATGACGTGGATACCGCGCGCGAGGGAAATGTCGACAAGTGGTTTGTCGCCGCAATCGGCGTGCTCGGCAGAATCCTCAGCCTCGTCAGCCACATCCGCCGTCTCGGTGTCGGCGCTACCGTCCTCCAGGTCGTCGGCATCGTTGGCCGCCTCCCCATACAGCAGCTCATCCAGCGACACGCCATACAGCGCGGCGAGCGCAATAAGGTTATCGGTATCGGGCGAGGATTCGCTGCGCTCCCATTTACTGACAGCCTGACGACTCACACCCAGCTGGGCGGCAAGCGCCTCCTGAGAAAGCCCGGCAGCCTTGCGGCGATCGACGAGGCGCTGTGCCATCGCAAGATCCATGGTGGTTCCTTTCGTTTGATGGTCGAATCGAATGAGCCGAGTATGCCGAGAACAACCGGTAGCGACCACCATTTCTAGTTAGAATCTGCCCCAACCCTACCGCAACTACCGGTAGCAATCCCTAACGACCAGCCATTTTGGGACAAATGTCAGTGCAAGTAGCAGCCAAGAGTCCCCACTCAGTAAGTTGCGGTGGAATAGTTTCTAGATTCAGCCATTTGCGGGCTAAGCGGGAACTATTTCACCGCAACTCAATTCCGGCCCAGGCACCCGCAGCAAGAAGACGAATAGCCCCGGCGAGTATGTAAACGCAGGGCCCTCCGACCCCGCCCGACGATTTCGATTGGCGACCTTTGACGAAGTCAAGGGAGGAGCCAAATCGAAATACGTCGGGCGGGGTCGGAGGGCCCGATGGGATGGATTTCGGCCGAGGTTATTCGTCGCCGAAGCTGATGCCCAACGCCTTGGCCTCGCGCACCAGATCGCTCTGGGGATCGACGTACTTGAGCTTGCCGGCGACCTTCTCGAGTGGCATGTGGCACATCTTGCCGTCACGCAGGGCAATCATGTAGCCAAACTCGCCGCGTAGGCACCCCAGTGCCGCCTCGACGCCGCACTGGGTCGCAAAGATGCGGTCCTGGGCGTCGGGCTGACCGCCGCGCTGCGTGTGGCCGGGGATGGCGACGCGGGTCTCGCGACCGGTCTTGGCCTCGATCTCCTTGGCGATGTCGTAGACGATCGACGGGCTCGTGCGCTCGGCGAGCTTTTTCTTGTACTCCTTCTTGGACAGCGCCGCGTCCTCCTTGGAGATAGCGCCCTCGGCGACGGCTACGATCGTAAAGCGGCTGCCGGTTTCCATGCGATGCTCGATGGTCTTGATGACGTTATCCATGTCGTAGGGGATTTCGGGAATCAAGATGACATCCGCACCGCCCGCGACGCCGGCGTACAGCGGAATCCAGCCAACCTTGTGGCCCATGATCTCGATGACAAACACGCGGCCGTGGCTCGAGGCGGTAGTGTGGATGTCGTCGATACACTTGGTGGCGACGTCGATGGCGCTCGTAAAGCCAAACGTCAGCTCGGTGCCCCAAGTGTCGTTATCGATGGTCTTGGGCAGGGCGATAACGTTGAGACCCTCTTCGCGCAGGCGGTTGGCGGTCTTGGTGGAGCCGTTGCCGCCCAGCATAAACAGGCAGTCGAGCTGCAATTTATGATAGGTGTGGACCATCGCGGGCACCTTCTCGACGCCGTCGGCCTCGGGAATGTTCAGGCGCTTGAACGGCGTGCGGCTCGTGCCCAGAATAGTGCCGCCGCGGGTGAGGATACCGCTAAAATCGGCGGGCGTCATGACGCGGAACCTGCTGTAGATAAGGCCCTGATAGCCGTCCTCAAAGCCATAAATCTCGATAGGCTCTTCGCTATTGGTCATGAGCGTTTTGACAATGCCGCGCATGGTGGCGTTGAGCGCCTGGCAGTCGCCGCCACTAGTAAGAAGACCGATCCTAAGCATGGTGAATCCTTCCGGGCAAGTTATAACATGCGCATAAGTTTACCCCCGCACACTGTTGATACGGGGGTAAAACGTGTTAGCTCAAGCGTATGGAAATGTAAGCAACGTCAGGGAACGTAAGGTCGACGGGCCTGGCTCCTTACAGTGCGAAGGCATCGACGTTGCCCCAGTGGCGGCGCAGCGTAATAGCGGCGGCGGGTTCGGTATTGTCAAAGACGACCGACCATTGCGTATTGCTGGTGATGTCTTCCGGATTGGGCTCTTGGGCTGCGGCACGAAGGGCCTTCCAAGCGACTGCCTCGTCCTGGGTACCGGCGTGGGCGTCAAGGACATCGGCGATTGCGACGGCGCGCTCTTTACCATGGCCCAGCTCGCCATTCTTTTGGTTGGACAGCACTTCGTCGTCATAGCAGGCGTAGAAGTTCGTAACCTGGCGTACAGGAGTCGCTTTGAAAGCGCGGTCCGGATCGCGCGGGTCCCATTCTACTACGCGCGCGTCACCGGCGGCGTCGTTGATAAAGAAGTGGTAATCGCGTCCTGCCATGGCGTGCATGTCGTAGGCGAAAAGCAGGTCGACAGCTTCTTGCGTGGTGGCGGCACGGTCGAGCACCAGACGGATGGCGAGCGAGGTGTTGATGACGGGCCGTTGCGTGTCCTGGTCACAGGGCTTGGAATCCAGGGTGAGTACGGCAATGAACACGCCGCATTCGTTAACACCGTCGAGCTGGGCAAACGGGCCCATGAGTGCCGCGGCGCGTCCGGCGACGGAGTCAAGTGGAGTGTTATCGCCCAGGTTGTTAAGGGCGGCAAGCCCGATGGAAGCATAGCCGCCGCGTGGGTGATTGCGCACCAGCAGCGCCGAGGTGTCGTCCTTAAAGTCGTAATTGCGACCGGTGCGCACGCGGCCTTCGGCATCTACGGCGACAAAAGCGCTGCAGGCAAACTGGGGCGCCTGGACATGTGCCGGCACACCGGGCAGCACCTGCGCCACCACGGCATCGATGTAGGCCTGGTCGTCGCGCACGCCAGCGGCGATGATGCGATCGAGATCGTAGTCGTAGGCGATGTCGATTGCGTACAGGTCATAGCCATCCGCGTAGCCGGTCAAGCGTTTGAGCGACGCGGCGGACTTGATTTGCTTGTGATAAACGATACCGGTGGCAGCGGCAAGGCCGACGGCGACTCCCGCGACACCGCAGGTGATGGCAATGTTACGTGGCTTCATGACGGCTCCTCTCGTCCTGTTAGCGCAATTGTCGCAAAAGGAGCGCGGGCATGATGGCTCAACTTGGTGAGTGGCGCGGAATTAAGCACGGAATGAAGAGTGCGGCGCTGGCGTGGCGGGGTATGCTGGAGGGGATCATCAACCCAGCGAAAGGGGAGAGCATGACGGATCAGGAAACGCCCGAGCGCGCGCATGTGACGGCCGATGATATCGAGGCCGCCAACGACCTTATCGACTTTATCGAGGCATGCCCCAGCATGTTCCATACGGCGGCGACCATTATGGCCGAGCTCGACGAGGCGGGCTTTACCTACCTGCCCGAGAATGCGGCGTGGGACATCGAGCCGGGCGGGCGTTATTACACGCAGCGCAACACCTCGAGCGTTGTTGCCTTTAAGGTGGGCGAGGACCTGGCCGCGACGTGGGGCGAGGACGGTGTTGCCGGTGACTATCATTTTCAGCTCACGGCGTCGCACAGCGATTCTCCGACGTTTAAGGTCAAGGCCGTGCCCGAACTTGACGGTGCGGGCGAGACGCTGCGTCTGAACATCGAGGCCTACGGCGGCATGATCGACTACACTTGGTTCGATCGCCCGCTGGCGCTCGCGGGCCGCGTACTGGTGCGCGAGGGCGACCGTATCGAGAGCCGCCTGCTTGCTACCGAGCGCGAGGTCGCTATCATTCCGAGCCTTGCCATCCACATGAACCGCGGCGTTAACGAGGGCTTTGCTCCCAACCGAGCCGTCGACCTGTGCCCGCTCATCAGCGTCGGCGAGCTTAAACAGGGAGATTTTGACGCACTGATCGCTGACGAACTGGACGTTGAGCCCGAGCAGATTCTGGGTCGCGACCTGTTCCTGGTCAATCGTCAGGATGCGCGCATTTGGGGCTGGGCCGACGAGTTTATCTCGACGCCCAAGCTTGACGACCTGGCCTGCGCCTATACCTCGCTGCAGGCATTTTTGGGTGCCGAGAATGCGCATGACATCTCGGTCTTCTGCTGCTTTGATAACGAGGAGGTTGGCTCCGAGACCAAGCAGGGCGCCATGTCGACGTTCTTGGCCGACGCGCTGCGCCGCATCAACGGATCGCTGGGCTTTGACGACGAGTCGTACCATCGCGCACTTGCCGCCTCGATGCTTGTGAGCTGCGACAACGCGCATGCCGTGCATCCCAACCACGCCGAGAAGTGCGATGCCCGCAACCAGGTTGTGCTCAACGGCGGCATCGTCATTAAGGAAGCCGCCAACCAGCACTACTGCACCGATGCCTTTAGCCGCGCGGTGTTCCAGGCCATCTGCGATGACGCCGACGTACCCACACAGGCCTTCGCCAACAAGAGCGATATGGCCGGAGGCTCCACACTCGGCAACCTGTCCAATATGCAGGCGAGCATGCATGCCGTGGACGTGGGCCTGCCGCAGCTGGCCATGCACTCAAGCTACGAGACCGGCGGCGTACGCGACGTGATGTACGCCATCCGCGCCCTCACCGCCTTCTACGAGCGCGACCTCCATATCAACGGAGCCGAAAGCGCGGAGCTCTAAAACCTGCCAAAGAGGGATGTTGATTTCGGCAGGTTTTATCTGGGCAAATGCAAAGGGTGAAACCGAGTTAGATCTGTGATACGTGGCCGCCGAGGTGCAGTGTGCCTCGGCGGCTTTTTGTGTACAGAGTACGGCTAATGCTTATAAATGCTATACATGCTTTACGTATTTACCATAGAGTTTTATGATAGTTTTGAAGTATTAAGGAGGGGTCATGACCACAACAGCCGCTCAGATCAACGTGCGTCTCGATGCCGATCTTAAAAGGAGTGGGGACGCCGCTCTCTCCAGGGCCGGTATGACGCCGAGCCAAGCGGTGCGTGCGCTCTGGCAACTTGCGGCATCTCTGGCTGATCGGCCCGGCGCGCTCGAGGATATCCTGCTGCCCAGTCGTGCCCGGGCGGAACAGCGCGAGCGCGAAAAGGCCGCCAAACGTAAGCTCGAGCTCATGGATCAGGGGTCGAAGCTGTTCGCTGCCGCTTGCCGTGAGTCGGGAATCGATATGGTCAGGGCTCAGCCATCGGACGACGAAGAGCTCAAACGGAATGCCTATGCGGATCGCTATGGCGAGGAGATGAGCTGGCTGTATGAGTGAGGCTCCAAGGCGTATCTTGGTTGACACCAACGTGTGGCTCGATTACTTCATTCCCTCACGACGTGGTCGTTCGGTGGCGATTGAGTTTTTACGCGATGCATGCACGGCGCAGGTGGATTTGCTGTATGCGGCGACATCGTCCAAAGACCTGTTCTATTTGATTTCAAGCGAACATAAGGCATGGTATCGGCGCGAGCATGGCTCACTATCCCAAGATGCCGCCGTGGCGGCGACATCACTTGCATGGGATTGCCTCGACGTGTTGTCGCAACTTGCCACGCCGGTACCCTGCGACCTGAGTGACATATGGATGGCGAGCAAGCAGCGTAATCTCCATAGCGATTACGAAGACGATTTAATCATTGCGGCAGCGATGCGCTCCCAAGCAGATTTACTGGTCACCAACGATGTCAAACTCTGTTCACACGCGCCTGTCGCAGCAATGAGCGTAGAAGACGCAAGAAGCTATCTAACAACGCTTAAATAGCGCTAGACCCCTTTGGTCGAATAATGGTCAGCGAGAGCCCACAGGTAGGGCCGCGCCAGCAAAGCGCCGCAGGTTGGCCAAACGGCGGGCTCGCAGCGTCGGCTCATTACGCCGTTTGTAAAACGGCGTAATTCTTAGTGTTCGATCCAACGGCGGAGCGTCTCACCCGCTTGCAGATGACGCAAGTTCTCCGCGGCAATGTCGACCACATTGTTGAGCGTGGCCTCCAAGTGGAACCAGCCCGAGATATGCGGTGTGATGAGCATGTTGGGCGCATCCCACAGCGGGCTTGTCGCGGGCAGGGGCTCGGGGTCGGTGACGTCGACCGCGGCGCCGGCGAGATGTCCCGACTCCAAGGCGGCAACCAAGTCGTCGGCGACCACAAGGTCCCCGCGGCCGCCGTTGGCAAAGAAGGCGCCCGGCTTCATCGCGGCGAAGAACTCGGCGTTCGCCAGGCCGCGGGTCTCGGGTGTGCTCGGCATAAAGGATGCGACGATGTCGGCCTCCGCCAAGCGCTCAGGTAGGGCGTCCATGCCGTCCATGTCCTCAAACACAATGGGGTAGACGAGCGGATGGCGCTTGATGCCGCGGACGTGCGCACCCATGCTGCGGCAGAGCGTGGCAAAGTGGCCGCCAATGTCGCCCGCGCCCAGCACCAGCACGTTGGCATTTTTGAGCGAGGTAACCGGCCCCAAATCCTCCCAGCGATGCTCGCGCTGCAAATCGTGATAGCCGGGCAGGCGCTTCATCATGGAAAGGACCATGGTAAACATGTGCTCGCTCACGGCCTGACCGTAGGCGCCGATCGAGCAAGACAGCTTAGCTTCAGCCGGCACGGTGCCGGCGGCCAAGTAATCGTCATAGCCGGCGGTCTGCAATTGCAACAGCTGGAGATGCTCGCATGCCGTGAGCATGCCAGGGTCGATGTTGCCCAGGATCACGTCGGCATCGGCGACCTGTTCACGTGTGGCGGCGTCGGCGCTCGTGTAGATAAAGTCCTCGCCTGGAGCGCTCGACTCGAGGATCGCACGATGGCGGTCGTTGACAGGCAACAAAACCAGGATGTTCACAAGCAGTCATCTCCGCTCAGCCTGCCAAAAAAGGACAGGTTTATTTTGGCAGGTTTTATCAGGCAAAACGTTCAAATAAAACGCCGGATGCAAAGCGGGTTTGCCCGTCAGCATCCGGCGCATCTGCGGCTACCAGCTCAGCAGCTCGTAGCCGTCCTCGGTCACCACGAGCTGTACCTCGCACTGAGCCGAATCGCTGCCGTCCTTGGTGCGCACGCACCAACCGTCACCCTTGCTAATCTTAATGTCGGGCGCCCCGGCGTTGACCATGGGCTCGATGGTAAAGACCATGCCCGGAGCCATGATGGTGTCCACATCGGGCGCCTCGGTGGTAAAGCCCACAAACGGGTCCTCGTGGAACTCCTTGCCAATGCCGTGTCCGCCGTACTCGCGCACCACGCTAAAGCCGGCGTCCTCGACCGTCTTTTGCACGGCTTCGGCCATAACGGAGAGCGGCAACCATGGCTTGACGGCTGCCAAGCCCGCTTCCACGCTGGCGCGGGTGACCTCGACCAGGCGCTGGCGCTCGGCAGAGACCTCACCGATGCAGAACATGCGGCTCGAATCACTAAAGTAGCCGTCCAGGATCGTGGAGCAGTCGACGTTGATGATGTCGCCCTCGTGCAGCACGTCCGTATCGCAGGGGATACCGTGACAGACCACGTCGTTGATCGAGGTGCATACGCTCTTGGGGTAGCCCTCGTAGTTGAGGTCGGCCGGCGTGCCGCCGTGCTCGACGGTGTAGTCGTAGATCATCTGGTCGATCTGGTTGGTGGTCATGCCCGCGGCGATGTGCTCGCCTACGTAATCGAGCACGCCCACGTTGATGGCGGCCGAGCGCTTGATGCCCTCGATATCGGCGGGCGTCTTGTAGAGCGTGCGGGGCAGAACCTCCCAGCCCTCTTCCCACAAGCGCTCGAGGCGCTCATCAAAGGTGCTATGGCATTTCTTATATTTTTTGCCGCTGCCGCACCAGCAAGCGTCGTTGCGGCCGGGCACGGGTCCTTTGTCAAACATGGCTAACTTCCTTTCATCCGCAGCTAGTATAGCCCACTCACGCGTCTATAAAAGTTGCGGTGATATAGTTCCGATTTAAGCGGTTTAACAGCACAAATAGGAACTATATCACCGCAACTGATGGGGCGGGATGGCGGGCACTGGCTGCTGCGTGGTTTTGCTAGTAGCTCACCTGGCAGGGGATGCCGAGGGCGCGCACGCGTGCGGCGATCGTGTCGAGTGCCTCGGGCGCTGCTTTGGCAAGGCCGGCGACCGGTGTCTCGCGCGCCACCGTGTAGATGGTCGTCTCCTGCGGGCGAATGCGCTCGAGCGCCGCGAGCCAAGGGCCGACGTACTCCTCGCCGGTGTTATCGAGAGACTTGCCCCGGTGCTCGCCGGTCAAAAAGATCGTCTGGATAATGACGCGGCCGTTAAAGCTCGCGAACGTCTCGATCTGGTGCTCTACATCGTAGGGGCCAACGGGCTGGTCGAGCAGCTGGATAAAAGCCGGGTCGACCGTATCGAGCTTGAGGATGTTGTCGTCGACCATCATGAGCGCATCGTGTACCTGGGGACGGTCGGCGCGCGTGCCGTTGGAAAGCACGGCAATCTTGGTGTTTGGGGCCAGCTCGTCGCGCAGCGCGACGGCGCCGGCGATGGCCTGCGGAAACTCCGGTGCGGCGGTGGGCTCGCCGTTGCCTGCGAAGGTGATTACATCGGGGAGCTTGCCCTCGGCTGCCATCTCGCGCAGCTTTACCTCGAGCGCGTCGAGTACCACGGCAGCTGTGTTGTACGGCTCATGGCAGGGGCGCTCAGCGTTGAGACCGTTTTCGCAGTAAATGCAGTCGAACGTGCAGATTTTGCCGCTGGCCGGCATCATGTTGACGCCGAGCGAAAGGCCCAGGCGACGGCTGCGAACGGGCCCAAAGATGGGGCCGGCATTCAAAAACGTAGACATAGGCATATGCTCCTCAAGACAATTGTGCCTAAGCATAGCATCGGCTCCAAAGCAAGGTGTGGGCTCTTGCTTTACAAGTTTCGTTTTTTCACGTCGCTCATTATGCCGTGCCATGAAAAGCCTCGGGTCGGGTACAGTTAATCTGTTAACAAGTCGTAAGGCAATGCGGGTCCATCCAATCGTACTGACGTGCAACTGGATGGGCGTTGATGATGGGAACACAGTATGGATTTTACGGTCGAGAATGCGGGCACTACGATCGCCTGCCGCGAGTATGCCGGCCCGGTTGTATCGTCCGATGCACCCGCCTTGGTTTGCGTGCACGGTGCGTGCGTCGACGGTGTCTTTTTTGACGGCATCGCCCGCGAGCTCGCCTGTGACTATCGCGTCATTACCTACGACCGCCGCGGTTGCGGCGAGAGCGGCGACGCTGCAGACGGACGCTACGACCTCGCCGCCCAAGCCGCCGACCTGCAGGTCGTTATCGAGCATATTGGCGCTCCGGCAAACGTGCTCGCGCACAGTGCCGGTACGTTGGTGGCCCTGGAGCTTCTCCGTGCAAACCCCGCCATAATCTCGCGTGCGATTCTGCATGAACCCGCCGTGACGGATGAGGGCGCCGGTCTGGGCGCGGCCCCGGTTTTGCTCGAGATGATCGCCGCGGGAAAGGTCTCCAGGGCATTACGGGCCTTCCTGGGCGCCATCGGCGATTCGGACCCTGAGGCCCCCAAGTTAACCGAGGCGGAAGCCAAGCATGCCCTGCGCAACGGCCGCAGTTTCATGGCGAACGAATACGGGATTACTATGACCTGCGTTCCCGATTGGGATAGCGTCCGTGCGTCGAAAACGGTGGCCGCCGTGCTCCTGGGCGAGCTCTCGATTGGCACGCCTCGCGAGGCGGGCACGAGGGTGGCGGCTGAGCTTTTGGACTGTCCGCTCGTAATGGTTCCCGGCGCGCACAACGGCCTGCGCGATCGCCCGGGAGCGGCTGCCCAGACTGTCCTTGGCATCCTGGGGCTCTAACACCCGCAATAGCCAAAGCAGACTTCACCCGCAAACGTTTCGGCCGTGTTAACAAATGTGCTCAAAACCTCACGTCTGCGGCTTTAATCGCGCCGTCTGCCAACTCATAAAAATGTAACAGCATTCACGTGCTTACCTGCATCGACAAGGTGTTACCCTTGTAACATATGGAACCCACCGCCACCATGCGAAACTATCGAAAGGGCCCCATATGCTCAATAATCACGAGGTCAATCTAACCGACGAGGAGGCTGCCGCCGAGGTCGCCCGTGTCGCGAAGACCTACCCCGTGGTACGTTTACTGTCGGCCGATCAGATTAAGAGCGAGCCTAACTGCCTGCTCGCCGGCGATCGCTGCCCTTGTTTGCGCCAGGCAAGTCTTGAGGCCTTGACAGATTCCGATGAGGTGTCGGAGCAACTGCTCAACGATGGCGTTGAGTACCGTGCCCATCTGCGCCCTCTGAAGGTCGAGGGCAAGCCTCATGTCCTGCTGATGGTGCGTCCGATCGATGGGCAAGAGGCTGCAGAAGAGGACCTTGTCTACACCGACGTGCTGACGAGCGTGCATAATCGCCGGTATTACGAGGAAAAGCTCCGAAGCGCCCGCATGAATGCCGGCGTTGCGATGATCGACCTTGATGATTTTAGGGTCTTCAACGATACGTGTGGCCGTCATGCCGGCGACCTTGCGCTCGGTGCTGTGGCGACAGCCATGCGCAGCGGAATCCGTTCGACTGACGAGCTTGTGCGCTATGGCTGCGACAAGTTTGTGGTTGTCATGCCCAATATTCCCTCCGATGACTTCACCCGTCGCCTGCATCAGGTGTCCGATGCCGTTCGTTCCACGATTATTCCGGGCCATGAGTACGTGAGCTTGACGGCATGTGTTGGTGGCGTTCGCATTCATGGCGAGACGGTCGATGAGGGCGTTGGCCGCGCTGTCCAGTTACTGAGCCGCGCTAAGGCAAAAGCCGGTACGGTCGTGACCGATGCCGATTCCATCGAGGCCTTCCAAAGCGAAAGGCCTTTGGTGCTTATTGTCGATGACTCCGAGATGAACCGAGTCATTCTCAGCGAGATGCTCAAGGACGAATATTGCATCCTCGAGGCCGATAACGGTCGTGCGGCGCTCGACATTGTCGACCGCTATGGCGATGAGTTGTCGCTCGTGCTGCTGGACATTGTCATGCCGGGCATAAGCGGCTTTGAGGTGCTGGCCGGTCTGTCGCGCCGATCGGTTGGTGACAATCTGCCTGTCATCATGATTTCGAGCGAAGACTCCGATGATATGGTTCTGCGCGCGTACGAGCTAGGCGCCTCGGACTATATCAACCGCCCGTTTGACTCCCGTGTCGTGCGCCGCCGTGTAAGCAACACCATCCGCCTATACGCCAAACAGCGCCGCCTGACGAGCCTGCTGTCCCAGCAGTACAACGAGCGTGTCAAGAACAGTCGCATGCTCATCGACATCATGGCTGGCGTCATGGAGCTTCGCAACGGCGAGAGCGGCAGGCACGTTACGAACATCGAAAAGCTGACCGAGCTGCTGCTTGGCTGTCTGGTCCAGCGTAGCGACACCATTTCCCTTGACAATGAGGAGCGCTCCACGATTGCCCTGGCTTCGGCGCTGCACGATATCGGCAAGATGTCGATTGACGATGCGATTCTCAACAAACCCGGGCGCCTTACGCCCGAGGAGTTCGAGATTATGAAGACGCATACCACAATCGGCGCCGACATGCTGCTTGAGCTGGGTAGCCATCACGCCGGCAATGCGCTTATGGAATATGCGTACCAGATTGCGCGTTGGCATCACGAGCGCTGGGACGGCAAGGGTTATCCCGATGGCCTTAAGGGCGACGAAATTCCCATTGCCGCACAGGTGGTTTCGGTGGCCGACGTGTACGATGCTCTGACGAGCGTGCGCGTGTACAAGGACGCTATCCCGCACAAGGAGGCAATTCAGATGATCCTGGACGGTAAGTGCGGCACCTTTAACCCGCTGCTGCTCGATTGTCTGCTCGAGGTGCAAGACCAAATTGCCGAGACGTTGGCACGCCCCGCTGACGTCGTCGCGTTTCCCACGATTTAGTTTGACCAAAGGAGTTTTAATCCATGATTTCCATGCGTGAGGCGTATGAGAAGATCGGCGCTAATTATGATGACGCGTGCGCTCGGCTGATGGGCGAGGAAATGCTTGCCCGCTTTGCCCTCAAGTTTTTGGATGACGAGAGCATGGACAAGCTGGAGGCCGCCATGGCGGCAGGAGACGCCGAAGGTGCGTTTATGGCAGCGCACACGCTCAAGGGCGTGAGCCAGAACCTGGGATTCGATAATCTGTACGAGCCGGCGGTCGTGGTGACCGAAGCGCTGCGCGGTGCCGGCTCCGTTGACGGCGCTCGCGAGGGAATGCATGCGCTGCAGCAGCAATATGCAGCTACGATGTCGGCCCTGCGCGAGGTGGCCGAGTAAGAGGCTGTGAGCCTTGATGACTATGAGAGTGGATAATTTCCCGTTTTAGGCCCGGTGACGGGGAACTGCGGACGATTTCCTGGACCGTCACGCGGCCCTTCCCAGCGCGGCGCGGAACTCGGCCGGCGTGCGGCCGCCGAGCGCATCGCTGCGCCTCTCCGTATTGTAGCGGCCGATCCAGCCACCGAGCTCCTCGATGAAGCGGGCGGGGGCCCAGCCCGCCCAGTCCCTGCCGTGCCAGAACTCCCTCTTGAGCAGGCCGAAGAAGCCCTCCATCGCCGCGTTGTCCGGGCTGCAGCCCTTGGCCGACATGCTCCTGGTGAGGCCGTGCCCCTCGCAGATCGAGATCCAGCCGGGCCAGCGGTAGTGCCCGCCGCGGTCGGAGTGGATGACGGGGCCCTCGCCGGGCGCGAGCAGCGCGCAGGCGTCCTCGAGCGTCGAGTTGGCGAGCGCGGCGTCCGGGCTCTCGCCGGCCCTCCACGCCACGACCGAGGAGTCGAAGCAGTCCCTGATGGCCGACAGGTAGACCTTCCTGCCGGAGGGCAGCCTGAACTCGGTGATGTCGGTGAGCCACAGGAAGTTCGGCAGGGCCGAGCGGAAGTCGCGCCGCGCTCGCGGAGCCTGCGCACCACGAAGCGGTAGCCGCGCGCGCCGTCGCCGTCCTCCAGGAACACGCGCCGCACGAGGGCCCTCAGCGGCGCCAGGCGGTCCGGCCTGGCGATCGCGCGCCGCTGGTAGTCATAGGAGCTCCTCGATATCCTCAAGAAAGCGGTGAGTTCTCTCAAGGACCACTTCCCCGCAGGCCTCAGGCGGTCTATCACCAGGGTCTTCTCCCTGTTCGACATCCCGTCGAGGCTCGCGGCTTTTAAAACGTCGTTCACCGCCCTGAGGACGGCGTTCTCCAGGACGAGGCGCTCTATCAGGGCGTCCTTGTCGTCCGGGTCGATGTCGGGGTACACCGGACCGTCCCCGACGACCTTCGGCAGCTCCATGTTAGCGCTACTGTAAAAACAACCATTTTGACCAACGCTCAACAACCAATCATGCCAACGCAATCCCGCCATTTGC
>NZ_CAXYLS010000019.1:0-46523 GCF_964283865.1 Collinsella aerofaciens
CCGGTTGTCCCCACCCGCATAGCGGGTGGTTTCTGATGCGGCGCGCTGCGCGCCCCGCACAGGCTAAAGCCTTTAAACAAAAGCGCGGCCTAAAAGGCCGCGCGCCATCTTTCATTCAGATCTATATTGCTCGTAACGGCAGCGCCGAGGTAACGCAGGCCCGAGGGCAACCTTCCTTTCCGGCGCACTCCGCAGGACGAAAGAACCTCCGCCGCACGAAGTGCGCTGCGGAGGTTCTTGCATGTCCGAGGACGCGCCGGAAAGGAAGGTTGCCCTCGGGCCGAACAGCTATGGCAGCTTACGCGACGGTGTAAACCCAGTCGTGCTTATCCTCGACAGCACCAGATTGGATGCCGGTCAGGGTCTCGCGGAGCTTCTTCATCACGGGGCCAATCTCGGTGTAGCCAGCCGGGAAGGTCACGGTCTCATCGGCACCATAGACCTTGTTGTCGATCTCGCCCACCGGGGAAATGACGGCAGCGGTGCCGCACAGGCCGCACTCAACAAAGGTGCCGGACTTGACCTCAGCCCACTCGACGGGACGCTGGTCAACGGTCATGCCCAGGTCCTCGGCAACCTGAACAAGCGAACGACGGGTGATGGAGGGCAAGATGGAGTCGGTGTGCGACTGCGGAACGACGAGCGTGCCGTCCTCCTTCACGAACAGAACGTTCGCGCCGCCGGTCTCCTCGACATAGGTGCGGGACTCAGAGTCGAGATACAGGTTCTCGGCATAGCCCTCGCGATGGGCCTCCATCGTGGGCTTGAGGGACATGGCGTAGTTCAGGCCAGCCTTGATGTTGCCGGTGCCGTGCGGTGCGGCGCGGTCGTACTCGGAAACGCGCAGCTTGACGGGCTTGAGGCCACCCTTAAAGTACGGACCGACCGGGGTCACGAGAATGCGGAACGTGTACTCAGGAGCGGGAGCCACGCCGATCACGTCACCAGAGCCGATCATAAACGGACGCACGTACAGGGTTGCACCGGAGCCGAAGGGCGGAACCCAGGCGGCGTTGGCAGAAACGACCTGCTTGACGGCCTCGACAAACTTGTCCTTGGGGAACGGGGGCATCTCGAGGCGCTGGGCAGAGTTATACATACGCTCAGCGTTCATGTCGGGACGGAAGCAGACGATGCTGCCGTCCTCGGCGGTGTAGGCCTTCAGGCCCTCAAAGACCTCCTGGCAGTAATGGAAGATGCCGCCGCACTCGGAAACATGCAGGGTGTGGTCGGTGGTCAGGCCGCCCTCGTCCCACTTGCCATCCTTCCAATGAGCCTCGTAGCTGTAATCGGTTTTCATGTAGCCAAAGCCGAGGCTACCCCAATCGATATCCTTCTTCTCGACAGTCATATGTCGCTCCTTACATACACAGTTGCATACTCGCGAACCCGCACGCAAAGACCGAAGCCGACCGCGTCGCAACGTCGCACGCCCGGAGCGTAGAGCCGGACGGGACACGCGAACGGCATCAAAGCCGATGGCACGTCGATTCGCATGCACGAGATTGTACTCCCCGTACGCGTCTGATAAAACGCTTTTCTTTAACTAAGTAAAGTATTTTCATTTGACCGAAGCAGAAAGGCCCGCCACCGTAAAGGGTGACGGGCCTCAACGGCACGGTTTGCGCGCTGGCTCGAGCTACGCGTTCTTTTTGCCCAGCTTAGCCTTAACCAGACCGACCACGGTCGGGATGATCGACACGGCGACGATGCCGATAATCAGCAGCTCAAAGTGCTCCTGCACAAAGGGGATGCCGCCAAAGAAGTAGCCCAACAGCGTAAAGACCGTCGACCAGGTAATGCCGCCCAGCACGTTAAAGATGACAAAGTTGCGCCAGTGCATGCCGCCCATGCCGGCGATGAAAGGCACAAAGGTGCGGATAAACGGGAAGAAGCGACCCAGGAAGATGGCCAGGTGGCCCCACTTGTCCAGGAAGTCCTCGGACTTTTTGATTCGCTCGGGCGTCATGGCCTTCACCTTGCCCGAGGCGATGATCTTTTGGCCAAAGAAATGACCGATCATAAAGTTGCACTGATCGCCCAAGATGGCAGCCGTCCATGCGACGGCCAGCAGAGCCACGATGTTAAAGCCGCCGTTGTGGGCAAAGAAACCCGAGGCAAACAGCAGCGAGTCGCCGGGAAGGAACGGGAAGAACACCACGCCCGTCTCGATAAAGATGATCAGGAACACGCAGCCGTAGGCCATAAGCGGGCCGGCGGCGATCCAGCTGGCGATCGCAGTGCGCGGATCCTTAAGCAGCTCGGCGATAAAATTGATGAAACCCATGAAGTAAAACCTCTCAGTTGTGGGCGCGGACACGTCCAAGTTGACCAGTATACGGTTGTGACGCGGCAACGCACACGACCTTACAAAAGCGTGACTTCATTACCAGCAAGTTTGCATAATTGACACCTGTCGCGCAAAGCCGAGCAAGATTGCTCTTCCTAATCCCTAGCGAATCGCTATACTTTATTGAATTGCATTGTCGCGGCGCTAAGGGAGGGCGGCCGGTGAGCTTTATCAGTACCATTCGCGAGGACATCAAGACCGTCCAGGCGCAGGACCCCGCTGCGCAAAACGGCCTGGTCATTTTCCTTTCGTACCCCGGTCTGCATGCCAAGTGGAACCACGTGCCCGAGCACTGGCTCTGGGAGCACGGCCATCGCTCGCTCGCCCGCGTGCTCTCGCAGCTCACCCGTCATATCACCGGCGTCGAGATTCATCCCGCCGCGCAGATCGGCAAGCACTTCTTTATCGACCATGCCATGGGCGTCGTCATCGGCGAGACCACCATTGTGGGCGACAACTGCGTGCTCTACCAGGGCGTCACGCTCGGCGGTACCGGCAACGAGACCGGTAAGCGCCACCCAACGCTCGGCAATAACGTCACTGTGGGCACAGGCGCCAAGGTGCTCGGCAACATTCGCATCGGCAACAACGTCAAGATCGGCGGCAACTCGGTCGTCGTCAAAGACGTGCCCGATAACTGCACCGTCGTGGGCGTGCCAGGCCGCATCATCAAGCGCAACGGCTGCCGCGTGTTCGAAGAAAGCTTCGATGCCAAGCAGCATCGCGAGTACATGCCCGATGACGCCGCCGAGCAGAGCGCCCTCAACCGCCAGGGCATCACCGAGAATGCCCGCCGCGTCAAGGAACTCGAGCGAGAGGTGGCCGAGCTCAAGGCCCTCGTCGCCAAGCTCGTGGACGAGCACTAGGGCTGCGAACGGTACAGACCCGCATCAACGCAAGAAGGCGCGCCAGGGAATTCATCCCCGGCGCGCCTTGTTTCCAATGTGACATGCGGGACTGTCCCTTTGCCACATTAAGCAAACTGGCTCAGATAGAGGTCGGCATAAGCGCCCTCGGCAGCCAGCAGCTCCTTATGCGTGCCCTGCTCGATGATATTGCCGTGATCCATGACCAGGATGAGGTCGGCATCGACGATCGTCGACAGACGATGCGCGATCACAAAGCTCGTGCGCCCGCGCATGAGCGCATCCATGGCACGGCCGATGGCGAGCTCGGTGCGCGTGTCCACGCTCGACGTCGCCTCGTCCAGAATGAGAATCGCCGGGTTGTTGAGCAGCACGCGCGCGATGGTCAGCAGCTGACGCTGGCCCTGGCTGATGCTTTCGGCATCGTTGGCCACCCGCGTGTCGTAGCCCTGCGGCATGGTGCGCACAAAGAAGTCGACCTGCGCGGCGCGTGCGGCCGCCACGATCTCATCGTGCGTCGCTTCGGGGTAGCCATAGGCAATATTCTCGGCAATCGTTCCGTCGAACAGCCAGGCGTCCTGCAACACCATGCCAAACTGCCGCCGCAGCTCGCCACGATCCATACGACTCGTATCCACGCCATCGAGCGTAATGCGCCCGCCGTCAATCTCATAGAAGCGCATGAGCAGGTTGATGAGCGTGGTCTTACCCGCGCCCGTGGTTCCCACCACGGCGATCTTCTGGCCCGGCTCGGCGGTAAACGACACGTCGCGCATAAGCGGCTTGTCGGGCGAATAGCCAAAGCGCACATGCTCAAAAGCGACGCGGCCTTCAACGCGACCCGGCAGCTTGGCGGCCTCGTCCGGCAGCGGATCGGCCTCCATCTCGGGCTCATCGAGCAGGTCGAACACGCGCTCCGCGCTCGCCAGCGCGCTCTGCAGCGAGTTGAAGGTAAACGAGAGTTGCGTCATGGGCTCGGACGCCTCGTAGATAAACTGGAAGAACGCCTGGAACACGCCGACAGTCATATGACCGGCAACCAGCATGCTGCAACCCACGAGCGCGATCACGATCTGCGCCAAACGGCCGATAAAGCGAACCGCGGGACCGACGGCGTTAATCATAAAGTCGGCCTTGGCGCTCACGCGCGCCAACTCGTTCGAAGCCTCATGCACCTCGGCAGAGCTCTGGCGCTCGCGGTTGAACGCGCGAATCACCAGGCGGCCCGAATAGCCCTCCTCGACCGCACTCGTAATCTTGGACACCCACTCCTGGCGCTCGCCCGTCACGTCATGCGTGCGGCGCGAAACTACCTTGGTCACCAGCAGCGACACCGCCGTAAAGCCCAAAAAGACGAGCGTGAGCTCGACGCTGAACACAAACATCATGCTCACAGCGCCCACCACGGTACCGATCGACACCAGCAACTGCAACAAGCCGCGCTGCATGCTTTCGGACATCTTGTCCAGGTCGTTGGTCGCGCGGCTGACCACCTCACCGGGACGATGCGCGTCAAAGTAGGCGAGCGGCAGACGGCTGAGCTTTTGCGCGATGCGGTTGCGCAGACGCAGGTTGAGTCGCTCGGCCACACTCGACATCAAAAAGCTCTGCAGCGCATAGAAGGAGGCGGCTGCCGTCCAGATCATAAAGTAGACGAAAATGGTCTTGCCGCAATGTTCCCAGGTAATGCTGAAAGTGGTGTCGTTGGCAAACGCCACCTGCATGTGACCCCACAGCTCATCGATCACGCGAGCGCTGTACGCTGGCGCGGCGGTGTTGAAGATGGCGTAGAACACGATGCTCGCGAACACAATATAGAAGCGCCAATGGTCGCCGGCGGCCTCGCTCCACAAGCGGCGCACCGTCGCCCAGGTATCCCGGGGCGTCTCGTCCTCGTCTTCGTCGTCTACGTCGCGCATGCGTTCTGCCTCGGCGCGGGCGCGCTCGTCCTCGGCGCGCTCGTTTTCCTCGTAGAGCGCCTGGCGGCGGGCCTCGCGCTCGGCCGCCTTGATGGCGTCATCCAGCTCGAGCACCGCGGCAGCCTGGTCGACCGTTTTCTCAGCGGCGTCCGAATCGTTCGAATCGATAGCATCGCTGCACTTCTTGAGCTCCTCGGTCATGCTACTCACCTCCCTTCATCTGCGACTCCGCGATGGCGCGGTATACCTCACAGGTTTCCATAAGCTCGCCATGCGTGCCCAAGCCCACGACCTCGCCATCCTTGAGCACGACAATCTGGTCGGCGTGCAGAATCGTCGAGATGCGCTGCGCGATGATAAGCACCGCGGCGTCGCGCGTCTCGTCCTGCAGCGCATGGCGCAGGGCCGCATCGGTCTTAAAGTCCAGGGCCGAAAAACTGTCGTCGAAGATATACAGGTCGGCGCGCTTCATGAGCGCGCGAGCAATGGCCAGGCGCTGGCGCTGACCACCCGAGAAGTTCGTACCGCCCTGGGCCACCGGGGTATCGAGTCCCTGCGGCTGATCGAGCACAAAGGTGCTCTGGGCAACCTCAAGCGCATGAAGCATGTCGGCCTCGGTCGCGTCTTCGTTGCCAAAGCGCAGATTACTTGCCACCGTGCCCGAGAACAGCCATGCCTTCTGCGGCACATAGGCGATGCGCCCGCGAATCTCGTCTTGCGAAAGCTCGCGCAGATCGACGCCGCCCAGGCGAATGGCGCCCTTGGTGGCATCGTGGAAGCGCAGCAGAAGCTTTGCCACCGTCGACTTGCCCGATCCCGTCGAGCCCACGATCGCGGTCGTCTGGCCGCGGCGACAGGTAAAGTTCAGATCGCACAGCGTGTCCTCGTCGGCATCGTCAAAACGAAACGACATGTGATCGAACACGGCGACCGCATCCGATTCGTCCTTTGAGTCGGACGTGCTCGCGTCGAGCGTGCGTTCGCCATCCACGATACTCGGCTCAATCTCCAACACCTGCTGCGCGCGGTTCAGACATGCGGCGGCGCGCGGGAGTGTCAGCACCACCATCTGCGCCATCATCACAAAGAACAGGATCAGGAGCGCATATTCCAGCACCGCCGAGATGCTCGCGATCTGCATGGCGTGGGCGCCCACGCGGTTGCCGCCAACCCACAGCACCGCTACCTCGGCGATGTTCATCAAAAAGAAGCTTGAGCTGTCGAGGCCCACAAACAGGTGGTTGACTTTGATGGCGTTGGCGGCGTAGTCGCTGAACACCTCGTCCAGGCGCCGCTCCTCGTGACGCTCCTTGTTAAACGCACGGATGACGCGCACGCCCACGATGTTTTCGCGCAGCACCACGTTCATGCGGTCGATAAAGCTCTGCAAGCGCATAAAGATCGGAGCCGCGTTGGCAACCGTAAAGACCGCCGCCACCAGCACAATCGCAACCACGACGCCCAGAAGCGTGCCCATGGCAGGATCGATAAACCAGGCGAAGATGATGCCCGCCACGGCCAAAAACGGCACGGGCAGCACCAGCTGAATGGTCTGCAGAATCGCCTGCTGAATCACGTTGATGTCGTTGAGCGAGCGCGTGATCATCGATCCGGTGCCAAAGCGCTCAAAGTCGCTGGCCGCGAGCTCGAGCGACTTGTCGTACACGGCATTGCGGATATCGCAGGCCACGTTGGCGGCCAAGCGCGCCGAAAGATAGCAGCCCAGCACCGCGCCGCCGCTGGCCATGCCGGTCGCGATAAGCATGTAGAGGCCATTGCGCAAAATGTAGTCGACATCACCCGTGGTGATACCGGTGTTGACCATGTTCGCCAGCATCGTGGGAACCAACAGCGTGCCGACGTTATCAACCAGCAGCACCAGCAGCGTCACTGCGACAAGCCCTCGATAGGGCTTCAGAAACCTCATTAACAGTCGCACGACTCCCCCTCACATTGATCCTGCGTCTGGCTTGCAGCTGCCACCTGCTGCTTAAATGTCTCGCACTCCTCATCGAGCACCTGGGAGAATTTGCCGATCAAGCGCATAATCTCGCGTTGCTCACACGGCTCAAGCGCGCAAAATGCTCGCTGTTCGGCCTTAAGTGCCGGCAACGCATAGCGCTCAGCAAATTGCCTACCCTCTTTGGTCAGGCACACAACCTTGTTCTTGCGACTGCCTTCGGCAAACTCCAGCGTGGCGAAACCCCGCGCCTTCAAGGTTTTAATTGCCGAGTTGATGGTCTGTTTGCTGTAGAACCATTCGCTTGTCAGACGGCTCACGGCGACGCTGCCGCCCGCCGTGCTGGTATCGACGAGCATCCAGTAAGCACAATCCGAAAGACCGCAGGCGCGCGAGAACTCCGAATAGATATGGTCGAGTCCATTGAGCAACCGGTCGAAGTCGACCAGCGTAACCGCACTATTCATCTATCCCACCATTCGATTGTCCGATTTTTGACCAATTTTGTATCTCTAGATTAGTCCGAGTTTTGACTATCGTCAACAGGCGCTCCGCAAATGTTTGCACTTTTATGGCCTATCGGCAGAAAAAGACCGCCGGCGCGGGGGCAGCGCCGGCGGTCACGTGAAAATCGGGTTTTATTGCCTGTTAAGCGGCGACGGCCTCATAGACCGTAGCGCCCGAGAAGCTATCATGCAGGCTCTTGCCGGCAATCCACGGCAGCTCGACGACCTCGCAGACCGTGTTGACCAGCTCGGAGCAGTCAGTAAAGTGGCCCTTGTCGTTGAGGGCCTCGCAATCCTGAACACGCCAATAGCCATCGGTGTGCGTGATGTAGTACTCGTGATCGTTGATCGACACGAAAGCGCGCGTCTTGGAACGCAGCAGCTTCAGAAATCCTTCGAAATCGGTCTCGATGACATCTCCAGCCTGGAACATGATAGTTACCTCCTGGCCCGGCGCCACCACGGCGCGTTGATAAACGTTGGTACTCCTTTAGTAAAACCTTTATCAGAGGTTATGCGTTCGTCATTTAGGCAAGTGGTAAAAAACCGCAGGGTAGACGGGATAAAACGTTTAACCAACCCATTGGTTTGTCACATTCTGAAGGTACTTTTATGCAAACCTACTTTCCCAATTGGAATCTATCCTTTTGGCCGGGCAATTGACCGTCTATCGTTTGAGCCCGACGGGTATGAACGTGGCATCTGCAACGCCACCACAAGGAGACACCATGGAGACTATCGAAGCGCTCATTCACCGCCGCAGCTGCCGCAAATACAGCGATCGTCCCGTCGAGGCCGAAAAGCTTGCACGTATTATCGAAGCCGGCCAATATGCACCGAGCGGCATGGGCCGCCAGCCGGTGACATTTGTCGCCGTCACCGACCCCGCGACCGTCGAGCGCCTCTCACAGCTCAACGCCCAGGTCATGGGCAGCAACGGCGACCCCTTCTATGGCGCCAAGACCGTTGTGGTGGTACTGGTCGACCGCAGCGTGCCCACACATCTGGAAGACGGCTCGCTTGCCATGGGCAACTTGCTCAACGCCGCCTATGCACTGGGCGTTGATTCGTGCTGGATTCATCGCGCCCACGAGGTTTTCGATTTGCCCGAGGGCTTGGAACTGCTGGCAAGCTGGGGTCTGCCCGCCGACGGTAGCCTACGCGGCGTCGGTCACTGCATTCTGGGCTATGCCGAGGATACGCTACCCGAGGCAAAGCCGCGCCGCGACAACGTGGTCTACGTAAGGTAACCCAGGAGCGTCAGCGGGGGTAGCTAATTTTGGACGGGGCTATTTTAGCTACCCCACTCGCAACTTATATTGACGTCGCCGTTGTCGTCGTTTCGTTCGTGTGAGTCGTTTCGGCTTCGCTGCTTTGTTCGTCCTCGTCCTTTTGCGCATCGGCGATGGTGGAGGCCGCCGCGACGATACCGCGCTGGGGCACGACGCCCGTTTGGACCTGAGCGCCCTCGACAACTTCTGTGCCTGCATGCGCGAGCTCGGGCGATTTAAACACTGCGTCCAAGTTTGCGCCACCGCCGGCATATCCGAGCGCCGCGAGCGCGATGACGATCACTGCAACGACGACCGCGATCGGAACGTAGCGATGCCAGCCGGCGGGATTGAGCCCGCTGCGGCGAGCCGCCCCGCGGCTGATGTAGCCGAGCGTTCCGTCGTGCTTGAGCTTTGAGCCCACCACGCGCTTGCGGCCCCACAGCGACGACTCGGCCTGCATGGCCAAGCGAGCGCTTGCCGAAGGATAGCCATATTTAGTGCGCTTGAACGAGCCATCAAACCCCGAGGCGTGTTTGCCCCATGTCACCGATGTCGTGCGTCGGTTAACCGGCGCGGCGCTCCGTCTTCTGCGGCTCGGTTTTGAAGTCTCAGCCATATGCCCTCGCACGCCGTAACCAAATCGAAACAATAACGCTTTGGACTGTAGCACACGCGTCGCGCGCGGTCACGGGCGCCTCGCTCAACGGTCATCGTCCTTCAGCAAGCGCCACAGCGTTGTACGGCTTATGCCCAGCACCTCCGCCGCACGGGTTCGGTTGCCGTGTAGATGATCTACAACCAGATGCGCGATATCTCGCTCGGTATCGGCCAGCGGTCGCAGGATATACAGGTCACTTTCGAGTGTCGGGGCGCCAAAGGTTGCGGTCTTAATCACGTCCTCTTGGGCGAGCACTTCCTCCACCACAGCGCGGTCCACCGTGCCCGCCCCCACCAATATATACAGTCGTTCCGAGACCTCGCGGAGCTGCAGATAATTGCGCGGCCAGCGGTAAGCATCGAGCGTCTTCGTCGCCGCGGCAGACAGCGTGGGCGCTGCCGTCCCAAATGCATCGGCGAGATATTCCAAATAGCGCGCAACCTTCGTCGACGCGGCTCCCTGCTCGGCGATTGCCGGCGCCACGCTCACCGCACAGGCGAAACGCTCGGTCACAAAGGCGGCTTGATCACTTTCGCCGCCGCCCGGCATGTCATTCGCCGTCAGCACCACATGGCAGCGCGTCGCCAACGCGGTGTCGGTCATCGTGGAAACGAGCTCGCGGAGGCGCTGGGGGCCAACCGCGTTCCAGCCCTCAATGCAAAGGGTCAGCCCCGTTTGGAACAACGGCGATTCGGCGCTTTTGAGCACGTGGCGCCAACCGCGCTCGGTGAGCTCATCGAGCGCGACGGAAACAAAGGGTTGATCGGCAAAAGGGCCATCCAGATAGAGGCGCATGGCAATCTCGACCTGACCCGCGCCCAACTCGCCCTCGAGCATAAGGGGCACCCCGCGCGCATAGCTCTCGGCAACCGGTGCGGCTACCGCAGCGGCGCCTTCAACGATGCCGTACGCGCTCGATTCGTAGCGGGCCTCAACTTCGTCGGCGTTGAGCCACTCGATGCCCGCATGCGCCGCGGCGCCGCGCACCTCGCGGACCACGACGACCCAAAGGCCCCCGCCCTCTTTGTCGGTGGGGCGAACGGTCAGGCTCAGGCGCGTACCCGCATGCCCCATAACCAGACGCGCGCCGTCTCCTAAACGGTCGAGGCGCTCAGCGACAAAAGTCGCCACACCCCGCTCAAGCGCCGCGTCATTCATGGTCGAGATCGCGACGTCCCCACGCGCATCGATTGCCAATGCCGAGGCCCCAGCAGCAGCCAGGGCCTCGGTCAAGATGTTCAGCTTGGCATCGCTATCCATGATTTGCCCCTGTCCGCGGCGACATGCAACCGCCGACGGTCGCACGACCGAGTGTTTCAGAATTGAACGATATTGCTCACCAAACACTATAGGGCAGAAAGCGCCGTCCTGCGAGTATAGGTGTTGCCCCGCATCGCCATCCTGGCGGGGCGATAAGAGCTCTTCGGGACTTATAAACCTGCGGACAAGCCATACCCGCAAGAGCTCCTATCGCTCCACCGTGAGAATGCGCTCACCAGCAGCCAACACGCAAACTGGCTACTTCTCTACCAGATTCCCAGCACGTGCTGCATTCCCAAGCTCATGCACGCAATGCCAATCCAACAGCAAAAGCCCAGCGCGATGGGCTTGCCGCCCTTTTTGACCAGCTCAACGATATCGGTATTAAAGCCAATAGCCGCCATGGCCATCACGATAAAGAACTTCGAAAGCTCCTTGATGGGCGTCGTAATGGACGCGGGAAGCTGAAGCACCGTGGTGATTACGCTCGCCAGCACAAAGAACAGCACGAACATGGGAAACGCGCGTTTAAGCGAGAACGTGCTTTTGGCGTCGCCGCCGGCCTTGCGCGCCAGATGCATCTGCCAGCATGCGAGAACCAACGTGATGGGAATAATGGCCAGCGTCCTGGTGAGCTTGACCACCGTGGCGCTCTCGAGCACATTGGCGCCGGGATGCATGCTGTCCCAAGCGCTCGCCGCAGCCGTTACGGACGAGGTGTCGTTGATGGCGGTGCCGGCAAACAGGCCAAAGCCCTCGTTGGTCAGCCCGAGCATACCGCCGAGCGTTGGAAACACGAGCGCCGCGATAACGTTAAACAGGAAGATGACCGAAATAGCCTGGGCAATCTCGCGATCGTCGGCATCGATGACGGGCGCGGTCGCAGCGATGGCAGAACCGCCGCAAATCGACGAGCCCACGCCCACAAGCGTCGCGATCTTGCTCGGCACGTTCATAACGCGGCAGAGCACGAAGGCGATGACAAGCGAGGTCGAGATCGTCGCCACGATAATCGGCAGCGACTAGGCGCCCTTGGACAGGATCTGGGACAGGTTCATGCCAAAGCCAAGCAGGATAACCGCGTACTGCAAGACTTTTTTAGACGTATAGGTGACACCGGCGGCGAGCTGTTCGCGGCGATTCTTGGGAAAGACGAGCGCCAGGACCATGCCAAAGAGGATGGCAAATACCGGCCCGCCGACCACCTCAATTTGTTTGCCGAGCAACGTCGCGGGGATAGCGATGATCAGGCAGAACAAGACACCCTTCCAGCGCTCGCGTACGATATTCGCCAGTTGCATATGGGATTCCTTCTTTCTCTTTCACGTTTGCGACCGCTTATGATACGGCAACGCTAGGCGCAATCCCGTACAAACGCAGGCAAAGATATCGCAAAAGTTATCGGACGACGATTGAATTTCCACCGCAGTGAACTGATTCGCGGCATAATAAACAACTGACATATGAGTGTGGAAGAACGTTTGCGAGGCGCTATGGAAGAATCGATGCACATCGGCGAGCAAGAAACGAGCCTACAGGACCAGTCCTACCACACCATTCGACGCAAGATCGTCTATCTGGACTACAAACCGGGCGAAAAGCTGGGCGTTAAACAGCTTTGCGACGACCTGGATATGGGGCGCACTCCTGTGCGCGAAGCGTTGGTGCGTCTGGCGCAAGAGGGCTTGGTGCGCACCGTACCCCAGAGCGGCACCTATGTCTCGCCCATCAACCTTACCCTTGCCGAGAGTGCCTGCTACATTCGCGAGCACTTGGAAAAGCAGGTGATCGTAGAGTGCTGCGCGCGTGCCACCTCGGCAGGCATCGAGCAGCTCGACCGATCCATCGCGCTGCAGGAAAAGGCAATGGCCGAAGAGGATCGCATCGGCTTCTTTTTGAGCGACAACCTCATGCATCGCTTGATCTTTAGCATCGCATGCCGCAGCACCGTATGGTCGTGGCTCGAGGAGACCAATGCCGACCTGGAGCGCTTCCGCTGGCTGCGCGCCGCCACGCAGACGCTCGACAAGCAGGAGATTGTTAACGAGCACAAGCAGATCCGCCGCGCCATTGCCGGACGCGACCCCATCGAGGCACGCTTTTTGGTGAGCAAGCACCTGCACATGATGTTCCGCAACCAGACCGAGATCCTGGACCAGTATCCCGAGTACTTCGAAACCAGCAAGCTCCGCTAACCTGCCAAAAAGGGACAGGTTTATTTTGGCAGGTTTTATCTGGCCAAACGCAAAAGGCCCGACTCCGCCACAACGGAACCGGGCCTTGGTCGCTAGAACGGCGGAACCAACTACTCCACGGTCACGCTTTTCGCCAGGTTACGAGGCTGGTCAACGTCACAGCCGCGCAGGATGGCCACCTCGCGGGCGAGCAGCTGCAGCGGAACGCTCGCCGTGATGGGGCTGAACACGTCGCGAACGGCCGGCACGCGAATGATGCAGTCGGCGATCTTGTTAATTTCCTCGTCGCCCTCGGTGGCAACGACGATGACCTTGGCGCCGCGTGCCTTGCACTCCATGAGGTTCGACACGGTCTTGTCGTAGGTGGCGCTCTTGGTTGCCACGGCGATGACGGGGAAGCCCGGATCGATCAGCGCGATGGGACCATGCTTCATCTCGCCGGCGGCATATGCCTCGGCGTGCAGGTAGCTGACCTCCTTGAGCTTGAGCGCGCCCTCGTAGGAAATGGCGGCGCCCATGCCGCGACCCACGAACAGTGCGGACTGAGCGTCCTTGCAGACAAGCGCAGCCTCGTGCACGGCCTCAGTCTGCGTATCCAAAATCCACTGGATCTGCTCGGCCGTATCGGATAGCTCGCGGAACAGCAAGCGCGTCTGTTTGGTGGTCAGGCGGTATTTGACCTGCGCCAGCAGCAGGGCCAAAAGCGTGAGGCTCACGACCTGACCGATGAAGCTCTTGGTCGAGGCGACTGCGATCTCCTTGTTGGCCTTGGTGTAGATAACGCCGTCGCTCTCGCGCGCCACCGGGCTGCCCACCACGTTGGTGATGCCAAAGACCTTGGCGCCCTTGATGCGCGCATCGCGAATGGCGGCAAGGGTGTCGGCCGTCTCACCCGACTGGGACACGGCCACGACAAGCGTCGTCGGCGTGATGATGGGGTTGCGGTAGCGAAACTCGCTGGCCGCCTCAACCTCGGTGGGGATGCGAGCCCAGCCCTCAATAAGGTTCTTGGCGATGAGTCCGGCATGGTAGCTGGTGCCGCAGGCAATCACATACACGCGATCGATATCGTTGAGCTCCTCGAGCGAAAGGCCCAGCTCGTCGATATCGAGCTCACCGGCAGGAGTCATGCGGCCCACCAGGGTATCGCGCACGACGCGCGGCTGCTCGTGGATCTCCTTGAGCATAAAGTCGGGATAACCGCCCTTTTCGGCCATGTCCAAGTCCCAGTCGATATGGGTGACCTTGGGCTCGCTGACATTGCCGGCCTCGTCGGTGTACTCAACGCCCGCAGGCGTAAGCTTGGCAAACTGACCGTCCTCGAGTACCACGACATCGCGGGTGGCGTCGATGAGCGCGATGACGTCGGAGGCAACGTAGGAACCGGTCTCGCCCACGCCGACCACGATCGGGGAGTCCTTGCGGGCAACGGCAATCACGCCAGGCTCGTCGGCGCACACGGCGGCCAAGCCATAGGCGCCTACCACGTGGGTGCAAGCCTCGCGCACGGAGGCCATCAGGTCGTGCGTCTCGGCATAGGCCTCTTCGATCAGATGCGCGAAGACCTCCGTATCGGTCTCGCTCTTAAAGTGATGGCCGCGGCCCTCCAGCTCCTCGCGCAGCTCGGCGAAGTTCTCGATAATGCCGTTGTGGACGATGGCGATACGACAGTCGCAGCTGGTGTGGGGATGAGCGTTAACGACAGAAGGCTTGCCGTGGGTGGCCCAGCGGGTGTGACCGATACCGCAGGTTGCGTCGCTATCGATATTGGAAAGCTCGCTCTCCAGGCCCGCAACCTTACCCACGCGGCGGATAACGTCGAGGTGCGCCGCGGCGCCCTCGCCCACCTCGAGCGCGACACCCGAGGAGTCATAGCCGCGATACTCCATACGCTTAAGGCCTGTGACCAGGATGTTCTTTGCAATATCAGAGCCGGTATAGCCGACAATTCCGCACATAGGATAAATCCCTTCGTTCGCGTGACTGCAAAACGCCCACGCACGACGGGCGCTGAGACGTATAACGTTCGAGTATTGTACTCACGCAAGCGCAAGCTGATATACCAGAAGTGGTACCTTAACTTAGATACCACCCGATGCACACATGCCCAGCCGGTCCAAACCACCACGAAGGGGACAGGCACCTTTGTGGTGGTTTGGACCGGGGCGGCGGCCTATCCCGGCGAAAGATCTCGATCTGTAACATCTGGGCCGCAATAAGCCGGCTTAGTGTTACAGATCGAGACATTACGGTTCGGCCCTCGCACTATGTCTCGATCTGTAACAGGTAGAGCCGGTTTTGCCGTCCAGATGTTACAGATCGAGACAATTGAAGGCCCGGGCAGCTCAAGCCACCACAAAGGTGCCTGCCCCCTTCGCGGTGGTCGCGCCGGCAACGGCGTTTGCCCAGATAAAACCTGCCAAAATAAACCTGTCCCTTTTTGGCAGGTTTGGGATGCTACAATCTGCCTTGTACTTGAAACGCATCAAAGGGGCCGGTATGGCAAAGGTAAAAATCAGCGACGTCGCGCGCGAGGCGGGGGTCTCGCTGGGCACGGTATCCAACGCGCTCAACCACCCCGACAAGCTGCGCCCCGAGACCCTCAAGCTCATCAACGAGACCATCAATCGCCTTGGCTACCTGCCCAATCAAAGCGCCCGTCAGCTTGCAGGCGGCACCACCAAGTCCTTTGGCTTGGTCCTCCCCCGCCTTGACCACGGCTTCTCGCTCCAAATTGCCAGCGGTGCCCATAACGAGGCCCGCAAGCACGGTTACGACCTGCTCATCGCCAACGCCGATAACGACAACATTCTCGAGGACCATTACCTGCGCTATTTTATGGGCACGCAGATGTCCGGCGTCATGGTGCAGCCCATGGCATCTCCCGATTGGCACCCCGCTATGACCAAGATGCCCGTGCCGATCGTCCATCTGGACATCCATTGCTCCGAGCCCGGTTACTACGTGGCCGCCGACAACGAGGCACAGGGGCGTATTATCGCCGAGCTCGCCATCGCCCGCGGCGCACGTCATATCACCGTTGTGGGCAGAGCGGCATTCATGCAGCTCACCCTGCGCGTACTTGGCATTCACAAGGCCCTTGCCCTGTATCCCGATATCAAAATTGAGGTCATCGACGCCGGAGAGTGGAATACCGCAGCCGACGGCTACAGTATCGGTGCCCAGATTGCCGAGCGCCCTGCTGACGAGCGTCCCGATTTTGTCATCGGTCTGACCGACGTATTGGCCTCGGGCGCTATCTCGGCGCTGACCGACAAAGGCATCTCCGTCCCCGAGCAGGTCCGCGTGGCCGGCTGCGACGGCAACCCCCTTGCATGGAGCGGGTCGGTTCCCCTTACCACTGTGGCGCCGCCGGGCTACGAAATTGGCCGCAAGGGTGTGCAGCTCCTCATGGAGCAGATCGGGGACAAGCCCGCCGCCAAGACCAAACGAGTCCGCATCGGCTCCGCCGCGCGTACCGTCACCACGGTCACAGCCACCGAGGACATTAACCGTCAGGAGCTCGTGCGTCCCTTCTTGCTCGAACGCGTAAGCACCCAAAAGGCCGAGCAGCGCCCGACGGGCCCATCCGCGGCCCCAATAACCGACATCAACCTGGGCGCCTACCTGTAACAAAAAAACGCCGCAACGGAAACAGTCCCGCTGCGGCGTTTTTGCTGGCCCCATGTTCCCTCCCCGTTTAGCCGGACCTGCGGCTACGGATATTCATGGAATGTAATCCATTTTTCATTAACTTTTTTGTTAAAATAGACTCAATTCCATATTTTTAGATATTTCCTATAAGTATTGATTTTGCTCCAGTTTTTTCTCGCCAAGAAAGGGGTTTCATGAATCTGATTGATCGCAAACAGTACCTCGACTGGCTCATTTCGTGGAAAGACTCGCACGTCATCAAGGTCGTTTCGGGCGTGCGAAGGTCCGGCAAATCAAAGCTATTCGAAATCTACCGTAGCTACCTGCGCGATCATGGAATCACAGGCGACCAGGTTATATCCCTCAACTTTGAAGACCTGGAGTTCGAGTCGCTTACGTCATATAGAGCACTCTACGACTACATTTCCGCCAGACTCGTCCCCGATAAGATGAACTACGTTTTTCTGGACGAGATACAGCACGTCGAGCATTTCGAAAAAGCCGTCGACAGTCTTTTTATCAAGGACAATGTCGACCTCTACATAACCGGTTCCAACGCTTATCTGCTCTCGAGCGAGCTGGCAACTTTGCTCTCCGGCCGCTACGTAGAGCTCAAGATGCTGCCCCTATCCTTTAAAGAGTTTTGCTCGGCAAAAACCAATGACGGAAAGGCTCCCGCGCAGTTGTTTGACGAGTACATCACCCGGGGCTCTTTTCCCTTTATCGCCGAGACGGGTATTCAGGGACCCCAGGCGCGCGATTATCTTATGAGCCTCTACGATACCATCGTCATACGCGACGTTATCGAACGCCTGAAGGTCTCGGACGTCCCGACCCTGCGCGATATCACCAAGTTCCTACTCCATAGCATTGGAAACCGGATCTCGATTAAAAAAATCTCCGACACGCTCTCGTCCAACGGCAACAAAACCGACCAGAAAACCGTAGCCAAATACCTCAAAGGCTTAACAGACAGCCTTGTGCTGTACTTTGCTCCGCGCTATAACGTGCGCGGTCGGCAGCTTCTTTCAACAAACGGCAAATACTACGCCGTTGACCTTGGACTTAGAGGCGCTCTCGTCAAAACCCAAAGCAGCGATATCGGTCATATCCTCGAAAATGTTGTTTATCTCGAGCTCCTACGCCGTGGATACGACGTCTACGTGGGCGATATCGACGGCGGGGAAATCGATTTTGTTGCCCTAAAGTCAGACGAGACAGCCTATTTTCAGGTTTCAGCCACAACGCTCGACGAAACTACCCTCAATCGAGAGTTGGCCCCCTTTAAGAAAGTCCGAGACAACTACCCCAAGACGCTTCTTACGCTCGACACGCTGTTTGCGGACGCGAACTACGAAGGAGTCCGCAAGCGCAACGTGATCGACTGGCTCCTGGAGTAACTTGTAACGTCATAACCCTCCGCCAGCTCCTTACCAAGGCCGCAGCCCCAGTCGCTTAAAGCACAATGCCCCTCTTATCGGCCAAAACAGCAATCTTGGCTTGATAAGAGGGGCTGACTGCGTCAGCGCCTCCACGCAGGCGCCGTTGCCGCCACCGTCCTGCGAGAACGGGCGCGGGACATGGCGACTCGCGTGCAAACGCTAGCGCACGGCCTTGACTGCCGCCGCCAGGTCGAACAACGTATCGAGCACGGCCTCGCAGCCATCCACCACGTCCTGCGGCAGCGGCACGATATCGGGGACGGCAAAGACATGGCAGCCGGCCGTAATGCCCGAGACGCAGCCGTTGCGAGAATCCTCGACCACGGCGCACTCCTCGGGAGCAAAGCCCGCGCGCTCGCAGGCAAGCAGATACATCTCGGGGTCGGGCTTGCCGTGCACGACGTCCTCGCCGCAGGTCACCGTTTCGAACTTGTCAAAAAGACCGACCATCTTAAGGTTGCGCTCGGCCGTAACGAGGCGCGACGACGTCGCCAGGCCCACGTGATAGCCCGCAGCCAGCAGCTCGTCTATGCACTCGGCGGCGCCGGCCTTAAGCTCCAGTTCGGTCTTGACCATCTCGTCGCGAATCTCCTTGTGACGACGATAGATTGCCTCAGCGGTTTCGCGGCCGCCGTAATGCCCATCAAGGATGTCCATGACATCGGGCAGCGTGCGACCGATAAACTGATGGATCAGCGCATCGTCAATCGCGAATCCCAGCTCGGCCGCGCCCGCCTTCCACGCCTTGATACCCAAACGCTCGGTATCGACCAGCGTTCCGTCCATGTCAAAAATAACAGCCTTGATCATATCGGTCCCCTCACCGGATTGCATTACTGCCACTCTATCGCACTTTACAAACTTGTATATAACGTATATAGCATATTGCACTTTCGTTACATAGATAGAAGTCTTATGACAAGCGGCTCGGTAGGATTATAGTTTTCGACCGAGTACTCAACGGCAAGGATCGATTCATGCTTTCAGACACCACCGCACCTGCAGAGGGGCTTCAGGACAAACTCACAGCGCTCGAGCAGCTGCTTTTGGCATACGGACGCGTCGCCATCGGCTTTTCCGGCGGCGTCGACAGCAGCTTTCTGGCCGCGGTCTGCGCCCGCATCATGCCCGCCAGCACGCTTCTCGTTCACCTCACCACGCCGCTCATCGGCACGCCCGAGCAGGCTTCGTTTGAGCAGGCGGTTGACGGGCAGGCCGATGAGGGGCCGCATTTCAAGCTCCCCGTGCTCAACCTCTCGGTCGATCAGCTGCAGCTCCCCCAGGTAGCCTGCAACGACGCCGACCGCTGCTACCACTGCAAGCGCGCCGGCTTTACCGCCATCGTCAACCACGCCAAGTCGCTCGGCTTTCCCACCGTCATCGACGGCAGCAATGCAAGCGATCGTGGTGACTACCGCCCTGGCATGCGCGCGGCAAAAGAGCTCGGGGTACGCTCCCCCCTCATGGAGGTCGGCTTTACCAAGGACGAAGAGCGCGAACTGCTGCGCGCATGGGGCTATCCCGTTTGGAACCTGCCGGCGGGAGCCTGTCTTGCCACGCGCGTCCCCACGGGCGAGGAGCTTACGCGCGAGAAGGTCGATTTAATCCGTGCCTGCGAGGACTACCTGCACGATCTTGACCTGGCGCAGGTTCGCGCGCGCTTGGTCGACGGCTGCATGCATATCGAGGCCGCCCCCGCAGATGTCACCAAGATTGCCGCCCTCAGCGGCACCGCCGTCGACGCCGAGGGCAAGACCCCGCTGCCCGCCGCCATCGAGTCCGCGCTGCGCGAGCTGGGCTGCAACCACATCTCCCCCGAAGTCACCCCCTATATCCACGGCAACATGAATCTTTAGGTTACGCAGATTTACCCGCCAAAAAGGGACAGGTTTGTTTTGGCAGGTTCTATCTGGGGAAACGCAAACAGGGCCGCGACACCTCTATGGCGTCGTGGCCCTTTTCCTTGGAGAAGGATCGATTGATTGAACGGGATGACCGTTCTAGTCTTCGAGTCCGCTATTGATGAGCTCCGCAATCTCAACGGGATCGGTGCTCGCGCGCACCTTGTCACGGAAGCCGGCGTCCATCAGCATCACGGCAGCCTTAGAGAGCAGACGCAGGTGCGTGGTTCCAGCCTCGCCGGCAGGCACGTACAGCGCGAGCGCAACATCGACGGGCACCCCATCAAAGCTCGGCCATTCAACGGGCTCGGCCAGTTTGAGCACGGCAACGCCCGGCGTGTGGATCGCGTCGCTTTTGGCATGCGGAACGGCAAAACCGGCGACAAGGCCAGTCTCGGCCTCGTTCTCGCGAGCAATGAAGGCAGCCTCTACGGCAGATGCGTCATCGGCAAAGCCGAGCTCGATGGCCTGCTCGGACAAATAATGCAGGGCGTCCTCGCGCGAGGCGGCGGTATGCCCGATCGTCACTTGGTTGGCAGATACAAACCCCGTGGGAACCTTCCTTACAACACGGACCTGACCGCAGCCTCGATACCGTTGGCGTCCAAACCGTACTTGTGCAGCAAATCGACCGCAGGGCCGGACTCGCCGTACACATCGCGCACGCCGACGCGACGCATCGGCACCGGATGCTGCTCCGCGAGCACCGAGGCCACGGCCTCGCCAAGACCACCGATAATCGAATGCTCCTCGGCGGTGACCACGCGACCAGTCTTCTTGGCGCTGGCAACCACCAGGCGCTCATCAAGAGGCTTAATCGTGTGCATGTTGATGACCTCGGCGTCAACACCATCGGCAGCGAGGGCCTCGGCGGCCTCAAGCGCCTCGGCGACCATGAGGCCGCAGGCGACGATAGTCACATCGGACCCCTCGCGCACGACCACGCCGCGGCCAATCTTGAACTCATAGTCCTCGCGGTCGTTGATGACCGGTGTTGCCAGGCGGCCGAAACGCATGTAGACCGGACCCTCAAACTCATAGGCGGCGCGCACGCAAGCACGAGCCTCGATGTCATCGGCGGGAACGATCACCGTCATACCCGGGATCGTGCGCATGAGCGCGATGTCCTCGCAGCACTGATGCGTAGCGCCGTCTTCACCGACCGAGATGCCCGCATGCGTAGCGCCGATTTTGACGTTGAGGTGCGGATAGCCGATGGAATTACGAACTTGCTCGTACGCGCGACCGGCGGCGAACATGGCAAAGGTGCTCGCAAAGGCAACGTGGCCCGTGGTCGCAATGCCGGCGGCAAGTCCCATCAAGTTGCTTTCGGCAATGCCGGCATCGTAGAAGCGCTCAGGGTGCGCAGCCTTAAACTTACCGGTCTGCGTGGCGGCGGCCAGGTCGGCATCGAGAACCACAAAGTCATCGCGCTCATTGCCCAGCTCGACAAGTGCCTCGCCATAGCTAACGCGCGTGGCGACTTTCTTGACGTCTGCCATTAGAGCTCCTCCCCTGCTGCTGCGAGCTCGACCATGGCCTGCTCAAACTGTTCATCGTTGGGTGCCTTGCCGTGCCAGCCCACCTGATTTTCCATAAAGGAAACGCCCTTGCCTTTCACCGTCTCGGCGATAATGGCCACAGGCGAGGCGCTCACTTTGCGGGCCTCGGCAAAGGCGGCGGCAATCTGCGCCATGTCGTTACCGTCGGCGAGCTCGATCACATGCCACTTAAAGGCGCGGAACTTGTCGGCAAGTGGCATAGCCGAGTTAACTTCGTCGATACTGCCGTCAATTTGCAGGCCATTGTGATCGACGATAGCGACGAGGTTATCCAGGTCGTGGTTGCCGGCGAACATAGCCGCCTCCCACACCTGGCCTTCCTCGCACTCGCCGTCGCCCAACAGCGTGTAGACGCGGTAATTGTCACCCCAGTGCTTTGCGGCAAGTGCCATTCCAACCGCGGCGGAGATACCCTGACCGAGCGATCCGGTAGACATGTCGACGCCCGGCGTGTCATTCATATTGGGATGGCCCTGCAGGCGACTGCCGATATGACGGAGCGTCTCGAGCTCCTCCTTAGGAAAGAACCCGCGTTCGGCGAGCACGGCGTAGAGTGCCGGAGCGCAATGTCCCTTGGAGAGCACAAAGCGATCGCGCTCAGCGCGGCTCGGATTCGCCGGGTCAACATCCATTTCCTCAAAGTAGAGGTAGGTCATAATGTCGGCGGCGCCAAGCGATCCGCCCGGATGCCCCGATTTGGCGGCGTGAACCGCAGTCACGACACCCTTCCTGACCTCATTGGCGACCTTCGCCAGCTCCTGGTTGGTCATACGAATTCCTCTCTTGAGAACAACCCCGGCACTGGATAATGCGATGCCGGGGCAATTCACTCGTTTAAGCCCGCGCGACGACCTTTTCCAGCCATCCTCGAAGGAGGCGAGACCTTGATCGGTCAGCGGGTGGTGCAGCCACTTCTTGAGCGCGGCCATAGGCACGGTCGCGATGTCGGCGGAGCCAACGTCTTCCCGCGTCAGCTCCTTCTCGATACCCAGGCCACCCTGGTCTCAACCTTGTGCTCAATGCCACAGGCGGCGCGTTCATTTTGAATCGCCTTCTGGGCCATATACGCGTAGGCGATACCCAAGGTACAGACGGCAACGCCTACGTTCTTCATTTTTAAGATGGCGTGCCAGGCGGTAATTTCACCCTAAAACACAAAGCCCCAAGTCAACAAAAGCCAGGAGCCTTTGCCAACTTGGGGCATTACGAGTCGCCGCCGTACAGGCAACGGCGACCCTTACTCCTTCTGCCATCAACCGATATGGACGACTCAACTTGTCCGGTTACGGCAGGATGTGGAATCCAAGCGTTTCGATATCACGCGCGAAACCCTTAACGGTGTCGAGCGAGTACTCCATGAGGTCCTTACCGACGTTCTTGCGCTTGGCCAGAATGCCGTTGGGAACGGTAATGATCTGGCACCCCACGGACTCGGCCTGATAGATATTCAGCAGCTCACGGGTAGACGCCCAGAGTACCTCACACTGCGGCTTTGCCGCGGCCTTTTTGACAGACTCAGCCATCAACGGCAGCGGATCAACGCCGGTATCGGCAATACGGCCGGCGAAGATAGAGATGATAGACGGCGTCTCAGCGGAGACAGCGTCCACAAACTCATCGACCTGCTCGGGAGTAAAAATCGTCGTAACATTTACCTTGATGCCGTCGGCAGAAAGGCGCTTAACGAGCGCCGCGGTCGACTCACCCTTGGTGTTGAGTGCCGGAATCTTGACATACACATTGTCAGCCCAAGTCGCAATCTCGCGAGCCTCGGCCTCCATGCCCGCTTCATCGTCCGCAAAGACCTCAAACGAAACCGAGACATCGGTGATGTGCTCGAGCACGGTCTTGGCGAACTCGCGATAATCGGTCACGCCACCCGCTTTCATAAGCGATGGGTTAGTCGTAAAGCCCTGAACGTTACCGTTCTCGGCCATGTCGAGCATGCCCTCGAGATTGGCACCGTCGGCAAATACCTTGATTGCCATAATGTACTCCTTACATACATGATGATATAGAAATGTACGGACTGAATTGTTTGTCAAAAGCGCCGCCGCATCAGAGTGGAACGGAGAGCCCCTTAACCGAGTTCGATCTCGAGGCGGTAGAGGTCGGCGCGGTAGAACGACTCCACATACTCACGGGGCACATTCTGCTGGTCATGAGAAACCCTCGTAATGTTGAGCAGCGGAGCACCAACGCTGATGCCCAATAGCTCGGCCTGCTCGTTGGTAGCAACGCAAGCTCCAATCTTTTGGCTCACACGGCTCCAGCGAATATCGCACGAGTTATTGAGATAAGCGCGAAGCGATTCCTTGGAAAAGTCGCGCTCCGCAATATGCGGGACATAGCCGTCTTCGTAATAAATCGTCTCCAGATAGAACGGACGATCGCCCGACACGCGCACACGGCGAAGGCAGAAGGCCTTTGCGCCCTCAGCCAAGCCCAGCTCGTGGGCAACGTGCTGAGGCATGGTTACAACGCCAGACTCAATCAAGCGTTTTTGCGGCACTGCAAACTCGTCCACATTCTTCTTGATATAGCTCGAGACACGCTTAGGCGAGCTAAGTGGCACGTTGGCAATAACCTCGGATCCGCGGCCGCGCTTCTTCTCAATCAAGCCATTATTAGAAAGCAGTTCCATCGCTTTGCGCGCCGTTGCACGCGAAACGTCATAGCGCTTCATAAGATCGCTTTCGGAGGGAATGTAGTCGCCAATCTTGTAGGCACCGCTCGTAATTTCCTGGAACAAGATATCGTACAACTGAGAATACAGCTGTTCCTTGCCGCTAAAATCGAGCTCAGACGTATCGGTCATCATCCCTCCCCTATCTGGACTAATTCTCTAAATCCTTGATTTCAGGTACTGTCTTTTAACAAATGTTAACTGCAAAATCTCAAAAGACACACATCGATAACGCTGCCCGCGTATATTCCACTCCAGCCGAGCATACTTCACCGACTCACCACCATCTTGGGGCATTCTCTATGCAAAGAATGCCCCAGACTGCCTCTAGCGCGCGCCGAAAAGCTTGCGCGGGCTGGCACTCGCGCCGATACGATCGGCACCGGCGCCCGACATAAGTGCAAGATCTTCTTTCGTGCGAATGCCGCCCGATGCCTTGACCTTTACACGGCCGCCCAACTCTTGAGCAAACAGATAGACATCCTCAACCTGGGCACCAGCCGTACCAAAGCCCGTAGACGTCTTAATAAAGTCTGCACCGGCAGTCTCGACCGCATGGCAGATCGGCTTTTTGGTTTCCTGCGCCAGATAGCACGTTTCGACAATGACCTTGAGCGTCGCATTGGGCACAGCCTCGCGCACGGCTCGAATATCGTCCTCAATCGCCTGGTAGTCGCGGGCCTTAACCATACCCTGATCGATCACCATGTCGATTTCGGAGGCACCGTTGGCGTAGGCATCGGCCGCTTCGGCGGCTTTCGCGGCGCTCGTCATATAGCCAAGCGGGAAAGCGATGACCGTAGTGAGCGCAAGGTCGGGATAGGCCTTGTGAGCACGGGCGATATACGAAGGCGGAATACATGCGCTGGCACAACCGTACTCGAATGCCTCGGCGCAGATGGCATCAATCTGATCCCAGGTCGCCGTCGGCTTAAGCAATGTATAGTCGATGCGCGAGCAGAGGTCCTCATCGGTAAGCTCTGCCCCCGCCTTGGCGGCAATGGCGGCAACCGACGAGGGATCATCCAGATACTCATCAACCTTGGCCAAAAAGCCCGGATAATCAACGGCATCGACATTGGTCACGTCAAGCTCAATGGTGTGACCCAGCTCAAACGTATCATAGCCACGGTTTTTGATGCGGTCGACAAGGATATCCAGATCGACCAGGTCGTCGCCCTTGCTACGATCCTCGAGCACATCGCCCTTGTGATAATGCGTCACAATGTGCGCAAGATGACGCGTCGGCTTAAGATCGCGAGCACGGTAGCGCTTGCTGATCATAACGGGATCGGCGACAAGACGAATCGTGAGCACACGGTAGCCGTGCTTGTCCGCCAGCTCGGCGAGCCTGTCGTGCTGCTTGGCGGAGAACGGATAATCGCACATAATCTGCGGCCCATCCGCCATGGCGGCATCGAGGCGACGGAACCACTCCTGAAGAGCGTTCGCGTCAACCCGTGCCTTTTCCTCGGCATTGTTAAAGCCGTACGTATCCCAATACTCTTCCTTAACGTCATCAAGCGATACGCTTAAAAAGCTCTCGGATGTATGGCGAGCCTTGATGCGATCTGCCAAATCGGTTTTGCCCGTAGCCGGCGGCCCGGCAAGCAAAATCAGCGTCTTTTCCATGCTAGGAAACCCTTCTTACTACCCGATTATTTGCCACGAAGCTGGTCTTTGGAGATGGCAAGCATCTCAGTAACCTTGTCCATGTAATACTTGATAGCTTCATCGTCTTTCGCTTCGGCGGCAGCCGCACGCTTCTTGTTGTACAGCTTGACCAGTGCCGCAGACGCCTTGCCCATCGTGCGATTGACTTCCAGGCTTTGCTCGTATGCCTCAACGGCCTCGTCGACCATGTTGGCATCGGCATAAAGCTTGCCAATCTCGTTTAGAACGTTTGCGGCAGCGACGCCCTCCTTGCCCTCGAGCTCGGAACGCTTTGCCTTAACGGCGTCGAGAACGGCATCTCGATCGAGAACGGGTGCGGTCTCGGCTGCAGCGGAGGCCACCTTCTCCTTTTTCTTGCCAAATCCAAACAAACCCATTGGAAACCTCCACTAGCAGTAATAAACGAAAGGGGTTGTTCCCCTGCCGGGGACCAGGCACAGGAACAACCCCCTTGAAGAAAGACTTGGACCTTCGTCAGGCGCTACAAGAATCCTTATGCGATACCAAAGACGCTGAGGATGGACTTGATGGCCATGAAGAAGAAGCCGGTGACGACGGTGTCGACGTCGGTGCAGGTCATGTTCACGAAGCCAATCTGAGCGAGCATCGGGGACAGGAGCGCAGGCAGGATCATGATGAAGATGCCGTGGAAGATGCAGCCGATGATGGCGCCGCGACGACCGTCGATGGCGTTACCGAAGATACCAGCAGTGCCGCCAGCGAAGAAGTTGGACATAACGCCGGGGATGACGAGGGTGCCCATGAAGCCGGTAATAGCCATGCCGATCAGCGAGCCAAGCGTGGTGAACACAAAGCCGAAGATAACGGCGTTGGGGGCATAGGTGAACAGGACAGGGCAGTCCAGAGCGGGGCGCGCATCGGGGACGAGCTTCATCGAGATGCCCTGGAAGGCGGGGACGAGCTCGGCGAGCAGCAGGCGGACGCCGGCGAGCAGGACGTACAGACCAACGACGAACTGCATGGCCTGGAGGAAAGCGTAGACCATGAAGTTGGTGGCGCCGCAGTAGTCAGCAGCAGCAGCGGGACCAGCGAAAGCAGCGACGACCAGGTAGAAAACGATCATGACCAGGCCGACGGCAGCGTAGGTATCCTGGAGGAAGGACAGGGACTGCGGAATCTCAAGATCCTCGGTGGACTTGGACTCCTTGCCGCCAGCGAGTTTCTTGGTGATGCTTGCGACAAGAGCGGTGAACATATAGCCAAAGGTGCAGAAGTGACCCAGGGCAATGTCATCGGACTCGGTGATCTTGCGGACAACGGGCTGAGCGAAGGCAGGCATGAGGGTAGCGAAGGCGCCACCGACGATGGAGCTGACGACGATCAGGGGGATACCGCGCAGGCCGCAGAAGAAGGCGAACACGACGCAGAGCGTGGACTCCCACAGAAGGGCCTGGCCAGTCAGGAACACATACTTAAACTTGGTGAAACGAGCGAGGATGATGTTCACCACGAAGATGCCAGCGAGGCAGATGGCGATCTCGGAACCAAGGCCGAGGTCGGTCATTGCCTGACCGTTAATGCCCTCGATGGAAGCGACGACGGCGGTCATGCCGTTGAAGCCGAAGGCGGAGTTGAACATATCGCCAAAGTAGGCAAGAGAGCCCTGCATGACGCTCGAGCCGGCAGCCAGAACAAGGAAGCCGAGCATCGTCTTAAACGTGCCGAGCAGCACGTCGTTGGCCGGCTTCTTCTGAAGCACAAGGCCCAGGCAGGCGACGAGACCGATAACAACGGCGGCCTGCGTCAGGATGTTATTGATAATAAACTCAAGAACAGCCATGTTGTACACCCCTTTTTCTCATGTACATTTCTATCAATCTAGGCGAAGAGACCCTTACTCCAGGACGCCCATCTCCTTGAGCACCGGGGTCAGCTTCTCCTCGATTTCCTTCTTATCGACAAGACGCTTGAGGAACACGCAGGGAAGACCGGTGTTGTAGCTCTCGATCTGCGTCTTGAAGTTTTCGGCAGCGACAATCATGTCAAAGCCCTTGGAGGCACCCGCGGCGCTGGAAACACTGTCGTGGTCCATCTTGCACTGGACCCCGAGCTTCTTCATAACCTGCTCAATAGCCATCTGGCAGGCAAAGCTGCTTCCAAGACCATTGCCGCAGCAGCACAAAATCTTGACCATGTTCATTTCCTTTCCTTTCGGGGCACGCGCCCCACCTCGGGTTAATTGCGGACGAATACATGGACTCGCCCGCACCAAGCGGCGTTGTTTTACGCCGTCGCACCCGTAAATGCCTGATAAATCTCGTCGGCGTCATCCGAAGCGACGATTTGCGCGATCTTATCTTCGTCCATAAAGATGCCGGCAAGCACCTGCATGGCCTCGATATGAGAATTAGAATCCTCGGCCGCAAGTGCGACCAAGAGACGAACATCAAAGCTGTCTTCCGAAAACTTAACGGGCTTCTTCAGGACCGTCACGGCAAGCTGACCTTTAATGCAGCCGTCTTCGGGGCGGCCGTGAATCAGCGCAACGTCTTCGGTGAGCACGTAGTAGGGACCCATCTCGTTGGTGGCGCGGATGATCTCATCCGCATAGCGATCCTCGACGTAACCACCCTCGCTGAGCGGGGCGATCGCAAGCTTGATCGCGTCCTGCCAGGAATCGACAGAATCGGCAAGGCGAACGTTTTCGCGCTTGAGCATCTCCGTAATCTGCATCGGTGCGCCTCGTCCCTAAGCGACGATATTCTTGAACAGGCTGATGCGATGCTCGACAACCTCTTCGACGGCCTTCTGAGCAGGCATAACCATGTTGCGGTTGGAGGCGTTCTCCTTGAGCTCGTCATAGCACTGCTTGGAGGTCTTGTTCCAGTTGACGAGCAGATCGGTGCCAACATTGAACTTGCGGATACCCAGGTCGATGACGTGACGGACGTCCTCATCCTTAACACCGGTGCCGCCATGGATGACCAAGGGGAAGCCGTTCACGGCATCGCGGATCTTCTCGAGCTGATCGAAGGAAATGTTGGTCTTGGACTTGTACTGACCATGGTTGGTACCGATAGCGACGGCAAGGGCGTCGATGCCGGTCTTCTCGATGAACTCGACGGCCTGCTCGGGATCGGTGTAGCGCACATCGGCGTCGGCAACAGCGACGCCATCCTCGGTACCGCCGACGGTGCCAAGCTCGGCCTCGACAGAAGCGCCGTGGGCCTGAGCCATCTCGACGATGCGCTTAGTACCAAGGATGTTCTCCTTGAAGGGAAGCGCAGAGCCGTCAAACATTACCGAGCTATAGCCGGCCTCGAGAGCCTTGCGGATCTCGTCGAAGTTCTTGGCGTGGTCGAGGTGAAGAACGACGTTCACGCCATACTCCTCGGCCATGGACTTGCACACAGCAACCAGGTTGCGATGACCAACGTAGCTAGCGGTGCCCTCGGAGGTCTGGATGATCACGGGGGTGTGCAGGCGAGCCGCGACACGGATAATCGACGGGCACATCTCGAGGTTATGGGTGTTGAAAGCACCAACGGCCATGTTGAGCTGGTTGGCCTCTGCCAGGACTTCGCGCAAGGTTACATACATAGTGTTTGCCTCCTGTTGTCTCCACTGGATGTATCAAGCGGCGACCGCACAGGGGGTGCCGGCCGCCGTCCTTGATCGACAATTCGATTATCACAAACGTCCGTATATTCGGTTGTCCGAATGATATTTCGTTTGATATGCTCCGCATTGACCGTTCACCTGAATTTTTCGACCGTTTACCCGCTAAAAAAGGCACCGCAACCCATGCGGATGCCCTTGGCTGCCAGCCGCTCTCAACCAAAACGGAGTGCAAGCTCAACTAGCTCGACTCCACCTCGATCTAGCCATACGTCAAATGTGAGGCAAATGAATCGGTAGCGTTTGTCCCAAATCTTGAGTATTTGTTCGGCAGAACGGCCCCTGCCGGCTCCTGCTAGACTGGTAGATTCCCAACCGTCCATCCAGGAGCCTCAATGTCGCGCAAGTCCGCCTACAAGCAAGTACTTTCCATCGGCACCGCCGTGGTGCTGGGGTTTGCGCTGTTCACAGGGTCGCTCGACGGGGCGCCCAGACTGCTCTCGCCGCAAAGTGATGAGCAGGCGGCGGCTCTAGCCGAGAAGCAAGACGAGAGCCCCAGCCGCACTGACGACGAGGCAGACCTGGTTGCCCGGCTCGAATCGGGAACAGCGAACTCCACGGATTCCGAAGGCGGCCAAAGCACCGACGATGGCTCCGAATCCACCACAACCGGCACCGGCGACGGCACTTCCGCAGATAGCACTGCCACCCCCATCGACGAAGTCGAAAATCCCGATCTCAACCGCGCGCGCGGTGTATACCTCACCAGCGTTCCCGACTACGCCGGCAACCCCTACGTTGCCCTCCGCGCCGACGGCACGCATCCGCTCGGCACGCCGTCGTTCACGCTCGATGAATACGAACGGGCCACCGAAGAGGGCTGCTTTAAGAAGTTCTCTAAACTCGACAGCCTGGGCCGTACCCGCAAAGCGCTCGCCTGCATAGGGCCCGAATCGCTCGGTCAGGGCAAGCGCGGCGATATCTCACGTATCCACCCCGCCGGTTGGCACCAGCAGCGCTACGACTTTATTCCAGGTCAGAGCCTCTACAACCGCTGCCACCTCATCGCCTGGTCGCTCTGCGGCGAGAACGCCAATCGCAAGAATCTCCTCACCGGCACGCGCTATCTCAACGAAACGGGCATGTTGCCGTTTGAGGAGCAGATCCTCGGCTATATCCGCGACACGGGCAACCACGTGCTCTACCGCGTCACCCCCATGTACAACGAAGAGGAACTCGTCTGTCGTGGCGTTCGTCTGGAAGCACAATCGATCGAGGACCACGGCAAGACCCTCTGCTTCCACGTGTACTGCTACAACCTGCAGCCGCACGTGCAAATCGACTACGCCACCGGCCGCAACCAGGCCTCGGGGGACTAGCCCTAACCACGACAAGAACCGATTCGCATCCCCCAGGGATCAAAAAGGGCCGCTCCGGATTACCCAGAGCGGCCCTTGCATCAACATGCGTGGCGCAGGCAAAGCCCCGCCCTACTTGGCGCGGCCCTCCTCATAGCGCTCGACCAGCTTGGCCTGAACGTCATAAGGCACCTGCTCATAGCCCGCAGGCTTCATGGTAAAGTCGCCCGTTCCGCGCGTGATGGAGCGCAGGCGCGTCGAATAATCCGTCAGCTCGGCCAGCGGCGCCTGGGCAATGACCACGGTATCGCCGCGCTCATCGGTCTCCATACCTGTCACGCGACCGCGCGAGGCCGAGATGTCGCCCATCACGGCACCAGCGTAGCTCTCGGGGATCGTCACCGTGATTTCCTCGATAGGCTCCAGCACCACCGGGTCGGCATCGGCGCACGCCTTGCGCAGGCCGATGCGGGCCGCCGCGCGGAACGCCATCTCGTTGGAGTCGACGCTGTGATACGAGCCATCGTACACAGCCACGCGAATGCCCGTGAGCGGGTAGCCGGCAATAATACCGTCCTTCATGGTCTCCTGGACGCCCTTGTCCACGGCGGGAATCAGCGAGCGCGGGATGCGGCCACCCACGACCTCGTCCACGAACTCATAGCCGTCGCTCGTGCCGTCGGGCCCAATGAGCGGCTCCACGCGCAGCCAGCAGTCGCCGTACTGACCGGCGCCGCCGGTCTGCTTCTTGTGGCGACCCTGGGCGCTCGCCGTGCGGCGGATGGTCTCGCGATACGGAATGCGGATCGGCACGCTCTTGGCGGCGACCTTGGTGCGATCCTCCAAACGGTTGAGCAGCACCGAAACCTGCGCCTCACCCACGGCGGAGATGATAGTCTGGCCCGTCTCCTCGTCACGATCGATGCTCATGGTCGGATCAGCCTTGCACGCCTTCTCGATAAACGTGTAGAGCTTCTCCTCGTCGCCGCGGTTCTCGGCCTCGATGGCAATGCGGTACTGCGAGTTGGGGAACTTAAACGCCGCTGCCTCGACCTTACCGGTAATGGAGAGCGTGTCACCCGTCTCTGCCGCCAACTTTGGCGCCACGATAATGTCGCCGGCATAGGCGTGACCGACCTCGGTCATGTCGCGGCCGCACATCACATACAGGTGAGCCAAACGATCGCTCTTGCGGGTACGCGCGTTGACCAACTCAAGACCCGGCTCAAGCGTGCCCGTCAGCACCTTGATAAAGCTGATGCGGCCCTGCTGCGGATCGGCCAGCGTCTTAAACACAAACGCCACCGGACGGTCATCGTCACTCGAAATCTTAAGCGAATCACCGTCGATGAGCGGCATCTCGCCGTAGTCGGTCGGCGCCGGGAAGTACGTGGCGATGTCGTCCATCAGCGAGTTGACGCCCTGCTCCTTAATGCAATCGCCCGCAAAGACCGGCACAAAGATGCGCTCGGCGATCGCCTTAGACAGCAGGCCTTCAAGCTCCTCCTGCGTCAGCGTCTCCTCGCCTTCCAGGTATTTCATCATCAGCTCGTCGTCAGCCTCGGCCACCAGCTCGCACAGATGGTCATGGGCCTCCTCGGCCTGGGCACGATACTCATCGGGAATCTCCGACTCAACGGCCTCGGCGCCGTTGCAGTGGCGCGCCTTCATGCGCACCAGGTCGATGATGCCGTCAAAGTCCCCGCCCTCGCCCCAGGGAAGGGTCACGGCGCCCAGGCGCGTGCCAAAGCGCTCCTGCAGCAGGTCCATCGTGGTCGCAAAGCTGGCCTCGGAGCGCGACAGGCGGTTTACGAACACCGCGCGTGCCAGGCGTAGGTCCTCGGCGGCATACCAGAGCTTAACCGTCGTAGGCTGCGGGCCGGCCTCGGCGTCGACCACAAACAGAGCCGTCTCGCAGACGCTCATCGCGGCAAAGGCGTCGCCGATAAAATCGGGGTAGCACGGGGCATCGAGCACATTGATGCGCGCGCCCTTCCAGTCGATCGGCGCGATGGTCGTCGAGATGGAAAATGCACGCTTGACCTCTTCGGGGTCATAGTCGAGCGTGGGCTTGGTGCCGTCGTGGCCGCCCAGGCGGGCGGTCTTGCCGGAAAGGTGGAGCATGGCCTCGGCGAGTGAAGTCTTGCCCACCCCGCCTTGGCCTACGAGCACCACGTTCCTTACGTTACCGGTCTTGGGAGCACCCATGATGACCTCCTTGCAGGGCCGCGCGCAATGCGCGACGCCAACGGGGAGAGTTCGCGGTCGGTGCCGTCCCGGGAGCAGCATGGTCGGCAGCCGAGCCGACTCACCCTCCAAATGTCCTATGCCACCACCCTACCCTCACGGACGGCTGTCCATGCATACCTTTCGGCACACGTATGAATACAGGCGGCGAGAGGAAGAGACAAGCTTGTGGGGCAATTATTGAACCCCGTCGATGTAAACAAAAAGCCGCCACAGACCGTAAGACCTGTGGCGGCTTCGCCTCAATTAATAGTTGAGTAAATACCTGAGCCTATCCCTCGATACGGCTCAAGAACTCACGCGTGCGCTGCTCGCGCGGATGGTCGATAACCTGTTCGGCAGATCCCTCCTCGACAATGCGACCGCCGTCCATAAAGACCACGTGGTCGGCAACATCGCGCGCAAATTGCATCGCGTGGGTCACGATTACCATCGTCATATTCTGCGCCGCCAGGTCCTTAATGACACGCAGCACCTCGGCCGTCAGCTCGGGATCGAGTGCCGAGGTCGGCTCGTCAAAGAATAAGATTTCCGGATCGAGCGCCAGGGCGCGGGCAATACTCACGCGCTGCTGCTGACCGCCCGAAAGCTCACACGGCACCTTGTTCTCGTTGCCCGTAAGCCCCATCTGCGCGATCAACTCACGCGCACGCGCCTCCGCCTGCTCGCGCGGGCGCTTAAGCACGCGGATCGGCGCGTCGATGATGTTTTTCATCACCGTATAGTGCGGGAACAGATTGTAGTTCTGGAACACCAGACCAAACCGCGAGCGCGCCTGTTTGGGCACGTCGCCTTTCGCATAGACCGCACCCGGCCCCGCGTCCGTCGCAACGGCAAGGTCGCCAAACGAGAGAGAGCCTCCGTCGAGTGTCTCGAGCAGCGTGGCACAGCGCAGCAGCGTAGACTTACCGCCGCCCGAAGGTCCGATAATCGCCACGACCTCGCCACGCTTTACCTCGAGTGAGATATCCTTGAGCACCTCATTGCCGCCAAACGCCTTACGCGCGCTTTCGATTTTCATCACTGAGTTAGTCATGATAATAGTCCAGCTTCTTTTCGGCAGCGCCCAGCAGCATCTCGACCACAAAGTTAAAGACCCAGTAGATCAACGCCGCAATCGCAAACGGCACCATGCTCACCTGCGAGGCGACCAGCGCCTTGGCGGTCGAGAACATCTCACCCACGCCAATGGCAAACGCCAGCGACGTGTCCTTGACCAGTGTGATGATCTCGTTGCCCATCGCCGGCAGAATACGCTTGGCGACCTGCGGCATCACGATATACAGAAACGTCTGCAGACGCGAGTAGCCCAGCACCTCGGCGGCCTCATATTGACCGCGCGGAATCGACTGCAGGCCCGAGCGATAGATCTCGGCAAAGTAGCCGGCGTAGTTGATGATGAACGCCACAACGCACGCCGTCCACTTGGAATCGGGCGTGAGCGAGATGCCGAACACGTAGTACGGAGCGAAGTAGATGGCAAACATCTGTAGCATGAGCGGCGTGCCGCGCATGACCGAAATATAGATGCGCGCGATCCAGCGAAGCGGCGCAATTTTGCTCATGCGCATAAACGCCACGGGAATTCCCAGCGGAATCGACCCGAGCAACGTCAGCACAAACAGCTGCAAGCTGACCAAGAATCCCTGGCCAAGCATCTGCATCATGACCTGAATAGACATTACTTGAGCACCCAATTATCGAAAGATAGACCATAGCTTGAATACTTATCGCACAGGTCCTTGACCGTACCGTCCTCATAGAGCGCCTTGAGCGACTCGGTCACGGCGTCGGCCGACTTGCTGTCGCCCTTCTTAAAGCCGACGGCGTAGTGTTCGCTGGACAGCGGCTCATCAAGCTGCGTATAGGCATCGGGCTTGGCGGCCAGCTGATACTGAGCGATCGAGAGGTCACAGGCAACGGCATCGACCGCACCACTCTCGAGCTGCATAAACGCCGTGTTGTACTCACCGATGGTATCGAGCGTGGCAAACGTCGCGGCCAGATCCTTCTGGTCGCCCTCGAGCACATCCTGCGCAGCGGAATCAGTCTGGGTAATCACGGTCTTGCCGGCAAGATCGTCCCAGCTCTTGATACCCGCGTCCTTCTTGACCACCAACACCTGCTCGTTGAGCATATACGGCTCGGAGAACGTGTAGTCGTCCTCGCGGCCCTCCATGGTAAAGCCGTTCCAGATGCAGTTGATGGCGCCGGAGTTGAGCAGCGTGTCCTTGGCATCCCAATCGATGGCCTCGTAATCGACATCCCAGCCCTGCTTATCGGCAACGGCCTTGGCAAGGTCAAGGTCAAAGCCCGTGTACTCGCCGTCATCGCCCACAAAGCCGTACGGAGGGTAGGACTTGTCAAAGCCCACCACGAGCTTCTTGGACTCCGCGGCGCCCTTCACATCCTTGGCCGCGGCAGAACCAGCAGCGGAGCCCTTGCCAGCACCACCGCCGCAACCGACAAGACCAAGGCCAAGCACCGCGGCGAGCGAGCCGGCTAGACCAACAAACTGACGACGAGACATATCGGTATTCATGGTATTCCCCCTCGATAGCACTTTAGTTAGGTAAAGTGAGTCATGTAACGTTCAGAATCATACACTTTAGTGAAATGGAGTACAAGGGAGGGCTTGCCCGGCGCGGGCGGGGAGCGGCGCGGAATTAAGTTTATCGCGAGTTCCGCACGCAAAGGAAAGCACTAAATGTGCTTTCCGTCTTGCGCAGGACTGTAGAGCAGGAAACTTAATTCCGCGCCGCTCCCCGCCCGCGCCGGGCAAACGTCGTTGGACTTATCGCTGACATGAAATGGCCGCTTGCATATCGTCCACTAGCTTGGCACGGTACAATTGCTTCGGACTTTTCTTTTTCTTTAATAGTGGAGTTAATTCATGGCAGAATCTCGTGCGGAGCGTAAGGCTCGTCGTGCTTTGATCGAGGCGGCTGAGGGGTCGGAGGAGAAAAAATCTTCTAAGAAATCCAAGTCGTCTCAGGATGCGAAGGGTAAGTCGGCGAAGGGCAAGGTTAAGACCAAGCGTTCTGGCTCTCGTCAGGGCGGGGATAAGGCGCCTCACGTTCGCTCCAAAGGCTCGCGCAAGGATTCGGCTCAGCCTGCGCGTAAGGTTGTGGACCCCAAGTCTCCCTGTTCGATCATGAAAGCTTGCGGTGGGTGCACGGCGCTCAATCGTCCTTATAAGAAGCAGCTGGCGGCCAAGCAGGCTGCTATGGAGGAGCTGTTTGCTGAGCTCTGTGAGCGCGAGGGTGTTGCCGTTGATCCCATTCGCGGTATGGGTGTTACCCTGGGCGACCCGGGCAAGTATCCTGCGCCGCGTGGTTTTCGTCATAAGGCTGCCACTCCGTTTGCTCCCGGCAAAGAGGGCGCTGTCCGCTGCGGCTTTTTTGAACGTGGGACGCACAGGATCGTTGCTGTTCCTGAATGCCCTGTCGAGGCGCCGGGCACTCGTCAGATTCTCAACGGCATCGCTCGCGAGGCCGAACGTCTGCATATTCCTGCCTTTAACGAAGACAAGCATCTGGGGCTGCTTCGCTATGCCGTCGTTCGCTGCGGCTGGCGCACCGACCAGATTATGGTCACCCTCGTGACCGCTCAGCGCGACCTGCCGCATGCGCAGGAGTTCTTTGAGGCTGTCGCCGCACTCGATCCGCATATCGTCACCGTCGCTCAGAACATCAACGGTCGCCCCGGCAATGCCATCTTGGGTGAGGAGACTCGTATCGTCTATGGCGCCGAATGCATGCGCGACCAGCTGCTCGGCTGCGAGTTCGATATCTCCCCCACCGCGTTCTATCAGACCAATCCGCAGCAAACCGAGCTGCTCTATCGACTTGCCATTGACGGCATGGACCTGCAGCAGGGTGATATTCTTATGGACGCTTACTGCGGCAGCGGAACCATCGGCCTGTGCGCCGCGAAGGATGCCCAGGACAAGGGCATCGGCATTATGCTGCTCGGCGTGGAGCGCAACCCGGCGGGCATTGCCGACGCACGTCGCAATGCCGAGCTCAACGGCCTCACCCGCAGCGCTTGGTTTATGGCCGACGACGCCACCGATTACATCCTGGACGCCGCCGACAACAACGAGCGGATCGATGTCCTTTCCATCGACCCGCCGCGCGCCGGCTCCACCCCCGAGTTCCTCGAAGCCGCCTGCGCACTCAAGCCGCGCCGCATCACCTATATCAGCTGCAACCCCGTCACTCAAGAGCGCGACCTGCACCAGCTCCTTGACGGAGGCTATCGCCTGCTCAGCATTACGCCGGTTGATATGTTTCCCCATACCGACCATACCGAGACCGTCGCCGTCCTCGAACGCCGTTAATCTACTGACATAAGAAAAGGAGCGGTCCGTCTGGACCGCTCCTTTTCTCGTTACAGATTGAGCCTCGCTACATCCCCTTGCGCAGGTCGCACACGCCGGCTGCCGCCATCTCACGCAGCAGCGTCTCGCGGTCGCGCGTCACGATCAGGTCCAGCGGGAAATGAATCTCGTCGAGCATCTTGCGCGCGTGATCGAGCTTGCCAATGGCCATGCCAATGTGGGCATCGGTCGACACGCCAATACCCACGCCCAGCTCGGCGCAGCGCTCGGCGATCTTGCGGCATACAGCCCAATGCTCAGTGTCGACACCGTGTTCAAGACTATGGTTGTTGATCTCGATAATCTTGTGCTTGGCCTTAGCCGCCAACAGCACCTCGTCGATATCGAACAGCACGCCCGAGCGACCCGCGTGGCCCAGCATGAACACCTTGGGGTGTTCCAAGGCATTGATATACATCTCGGTCGTTTGGGCCAGCGTCGCGCCCTCAGCAATCTGCGGATTATGCACGCTTGCAACCAAATAATCCAAATTACGCGTAACTAAATCGAACAGCGAATGCTCACGACTATACGAATCGCCGGCGATATCGAGCGTGACAGGAGTGTCCTCGCCAAACAGGCTTCCGTCCAGCGAAACGATATCGGCCTCGGCACCACGCAGCACTAGCACGCCGCTCCAAATGCGCGGCCAGATATCCTGGTTGATAAAGAACTGGTAACTGCGCAGGTCATTGGGGCAAGCCGTAACCATAGAGCTCAGATGGTCGGCGGATCCGAGCACCTGCAGGCCACGCTCTGCCGCCCAGTACACATTCTCCTCAATGGTCGAATATGCATGCGCAGAGAACATCGTATGGGTATGAATGTCACAAGAAAGCAGGTAGGGCATCAGGTCTCCTTATCTGGCACGGCCGTCGCTTATATTCATTGTACGCATAGCCTTCGATAGTCGTAAAACCACTCCATCCCAAAGACACAACGTCCATGACAACGGGGTCCGGCTTAACACCAAACCCCGTTTCACGTAAAACATTGTAGGCAGAGCGCTTTACTTTTAACGATACTCGTCCGCCAACTGTTTCCAAGCGGGTAGCGAATTGATAATCGTCTCGTAACTCACGCAGTAGCCCAAGCGGAACCAACCCGGCATACCAAAGCTGTCCGAGGGAACCGCAAGCAACTCATACTTCTTTGCGCGCTCGCAGAACGCATTCGCATCGGGCTCTAGCGCCTTCACCCACAAGTAGAATGCACCATCCGGCTCAACATAGGTGTAGCCGTACTCCGCTAGTGCATCGGTAAGCGCGGTGCGGTTGCGCGCATAGGCCTCGACATCGCTCGGTTCATCAATGCAGTCGATGATTACACGCTGGAAGAGGGCCGGTGCGCACACGAAGCCCAGCGTGCGGGCGGCACCGGCAACGGCCGGCATCAGGCGAGCAGCCTGCGGATTGGTATTGGGAACCAAAATCCAGCCCACGCGCTCGCCCGGCAGCGAAAGCGACTTGGAATACGAGTAGCACACCACGGTGTTCTCGTAGATCGAGGGCACCCAAGGCACCCCGGCACCGTACACGATCTCGCGGTACGGCTCATCAGAGATGAGCGTGATTGGGTTCTCGGAATCGCGCTTGGCGTTGACCTCGCGTAAAACATTGGCCAGTCGCGTCAGTGTATCGCGCGTATACACTGCACCGGTCGGGTTGTTGGGTGAGTCGATAATGACGGCAGCGGTCTTATCGGTAATCGCCTTGAGCACGTTATCCACGCTCAGCTGGAACGTATCTTCATCGGCGAGCGCCTCGACGCACGTGCAACCAGCTTTCTCGATCCACACGCGATACTCCGGGAAGTACGGAGCGATAACGATGACCTCGTCGCCCGGATTGGTAATCGCGTTGAGCGTGCAGGTAAGCGAAGCCGCGGCACCCACCGTCATAAAGACGTCCTTGCCCTCATAGCTCGTGCCAAAGCGACGGTTGAGCGAGTCGGCGACGGCTGCTCGACATTGCGGCAGACCCGGCGCAGGCGTGTATCCATGCAGTTGGTCGCTCGGCAGCTCCAAGGCCTTCTTAATGGACTCAGCCACGGCGGCAGGTGCCGGAACGCTCGGGTTACCTAGCGAAAAATCGAATACGTTCTCCGCGCCGATCTGTGCCTTGCGCTCAAGGCCATAGCTAAAGATCTCACGGATGATGGAGCTTTCCGCACCGCGAGCATACATAGTTTCGTTGATCATCTGTTCCCCTTTCGCATAGGCGCTATTGTACGCTTTAGCTGAGCAAAGTGCCGCAGCAATGTTGATTGGGGACAGACTTAAATGCGTGAAAACGCTCATTTAAGTCTGTCCCCAATCAACAGACAAAAGAAAAAGCCTCCGCAGGTTTCCCGCGGAGGCTTTCGCCACAAAGACTATTTGTCGGCGTCGGTGTTGCCGTCAGCGTTGACAGCATTGCCATCGCCAGCATCATCGGATGCGGCTTCGGCATCCTCCTGCATGGCCGCCTGCGCAAAGGCCGCGGCATCAGCCGCCAGCTCCTCCTCGCTCATGCGAGGCGCACGCTTCTTGGTCGGCATGCCGGCCGCCTTGGCATTGCGCTCCTCCTTGGCCGCCAGGATATCGCCCTCGCGCTCAAGGTAAGCGTCCCACTCGTTGTCGAGCAGGGCGTTCACAGCGTCGCCTTCAACGGTCTCGCGCTCAAGCAGCACCTTGGCCATCAGATCGAGTTGATCGCGGCGGGCATCCAGGATCTCGACCGCACGGCGATGGGCTTCGCGCATGATGCGCTGAACCTCGATATCGATGCGGCGCGCCGTCTCCTCAGAGTAATCCTGGTGATCGGCGTAATCGCGACCAAGGAACACCTGATGCTGCGCCTCGCCAAAGACCTGCGTGCCCAGCTCCTCGCTCATGCCCAGGCGCGTGACCATCTCGCGCGCCATCTTGGTCGCGCGCTCCAGATCGTTGCTCGCGCCCGACGTGATGTCGTCGCACATGAGCTCCTCGGCAACGCGACCGCCCAAGAACACGGCGAGCTCGTCGAGCATCTCGTTCTTGGTCTTGAGGAAGTGATCCTCCTGCGGAAGCTGCAGTGTGTAGCCCAGGGCCTGACCGCGGCTGACGATCGAGATCTTATGAACCGGATCGGAATGCTCCAAGATGTGGCCCACCAAAGCGTGACCGCTCTCGTGGTAGGCAATCGTGGTGCGCTCGGCTTCGGTCATCACGCGACCCTTGCGTTGCGGTCCGGCAATCACGCGCTCCATCGACTCCTCGACCTCGTCCATCGAGATCACAGAACGATGACGGCGAGCGGCCAGCAGCGCAGACTCGTTGAGCAGGTTCGCCAGATCGGCACCAGTAAAGCCAACGGTCATCTGGGCGAGCTTCTCAAACTTAACGTCCTCGTCCATCGGCTTGTTCTCAGCATGCACGCGCAAGATCTGCTCGCGGCCCTTCACATCCGGACGGTCGACCGTAACTTGACGATCAAAACGGCCGGGGCGCAGCAATGCCGGGTCCAGAATATCGGGGCGGTTGGTGGCGGCGATCAGGATGACCGACTCGCTTTCCTCAAAACCGTCCATCTCGACCAGCAGCTGGTTGAGCGTCTGCTCGCGCTCGTCGTGGCCGCCGCCCAAACCGGCTCCGCGCTGACGTCCCACGGCATCGATCTCGTCAATAAAGATGATTGACGGAGCCTGAGACTTGGCCTCCTTAAAGAGGTCACGCACACGGCTGGCGCCGACACCCACGAACATCTCGACAAAGTCGGAACCCGAGATGCTAAAGAACGGCACGCCCGCCTCGCCGGCAACGGCCTTGGCCAGCAACGTTTTACCGGTGCCCGGAGGGCCCACCAGCAACACGCCACGCGGGATCTTGGCGCCCAGCTTGCGATAGCGATCCGGATCGCTCAAAAAATCACGGATCTCCTCGAGCTCCTCGACTGCCTCGTCCACGCCGGCAACGTCCTCGAACTTGACCTTGGGACGCGTAGCCTCGTTGGTCTTGGCATTGGTCTTGCCAAACTGCATGTTCCTATTATTGGCGCCCATCATCTGGCGCATAAAGTAGAACATGATGGCGATCAGGGCAATCGTCGGCAGCACACTCATCGCCAAGTCGCCCCAAAAATCGGGGTCGTTGGTGTTGACGATGTACTTGGTATCGGGGTGCTCCGCCATAAGCTCGGCAAGCGAATCGGAGCCGACATAGGTCGAGGAAAAGCTCTTGAGCTCGCTCGTATCGCCCTTGTCCTTTTTCGTCTTCCAGTAATGACCCGCCACGCTTCCGTCTTGAACCGTATAGGTCAAATCTTCGACGCGATCCTGCTTAATGGCGCTCACCATCTCGCTCGTCGCGAGCTTTACGGTATTGCTGGAATTGGCAAAGCCGGAGCCCATGTTAAAGAAGGCGTAGCCCAGAAGCGCGCAAGCCAAAATAAAATACAGCCAGCCCGTACGCGTGGGCTTCTTGCCTCCGGGCATCCCCGGGATCTTAGGCTCCCGGGGAGTCTGGGAATTGTTATCGTTACGGTCGTCGGGCATCTTACGAATAAACCTCCGGTTTCAAAATGCCCAGATACGGAAGGTTACGATAGCGCTCGGCATAGTCGAGGCCGTAGCCCACCACAAAGGCATCGGGGCAATGGGTTCCAACATACTTGGGCGTGACGGCCGAGGTACGGTCCTCAACGTCCTTCCACAGGAAGGCGGCGACCTCCAGAGAAGCGGGCTTGCGGCTCTCGAGGTTCTTCATCAGGTACTTGAGGGTCAGGCCCGAGTCCAGAATGTCCTCGACGATCAGCACGTCGCGACCACGGATGTCGATATCCAGGTCCTTAATGATACGCACGATACCCGAAGACTTCACACCGTCGCCATAGCTCGAAACAGCCATGAAATCGATGTTGGTCGGCAGCTCGATCTTGCGCATCAGGTCGCCCATAAAGACCACGGCGCCGCGCAGGACCGCAATCAGTACCAGATCCTTACCCGCGTAGTCGCGAGTAATCTGCTCGCCTAGGCGAGAGACGATACCGTCGATATCCTCCTGCGTAAACAGAATCTTCTCGATATCCGGATGTTGAGAAGCCATGACAACCCTTTCTTGTGCTTAATCGCCCACACACCGCCGTATGGACGCGAACTACACATTCTAGCAGCGCACGGGGTATATTTTCCAGCCCGCGCACCATCAGCGCGGGAATACCGTCAACGCCGCACAGAAAAGCTGGTGCGAGGAGCTAATCCGCGTCAACCACGCGAAGCAGATAGGCCACGCGCGTCGCCGCCGTGCACTTAAAACGTTCGTCCGCGCGAACGCCCGCGACCCATACTACGGCACCCCCCGGAGCCGTTCTTACCACGGGTACGCCAGAGCGGTCTGAAACAGGAATGCGCGCCTCGTTCAACAGGTCTGACACTTTCTTGCTTCGGCCGTTCATCCCCAACGGGCACATCACGTCTCCCGGCACAGGGCTATCCACCCACAGGCGTGCCGATCGTGCCTCGGTGGGAATCTCCCCGCGCGAGCCGGCTAACATCCGCTCGCCATCGCAGTCGGCAAACCCCAGGGCCGCCGCATCCACCAAGGCCGCAACCTTTCCGGCAGCAGCAAGCTCGCGGGCACGGTGCACGATATCGCACCCCGGCTCCACAGCCATCGGCTCCGCTGTCAGCATATGCCCCGCCCCCAGCGGCAGACAACCGGGAACGGAGATCCAATCGGCCACTAAACTCTCGCGCGCCGCCGGGGCCTTGAACGCCAGCATGCCAAACTCCACACGGGCATCAATTCCCGCAGGAAGCGTAACCGAGCCCGAGCCCGCAGCGACGCAGGCGAGCACGCGCTCCACGTGCCGCATCTCCGGTCGCGCGTCGGGATCGATGCGCTTAATCGCCAACCGCACGATACGCCGTGCAATCACAACCTCAGCGGCGGCAAGACGGCGCGCATCGAGCACCAGTGCGCCCACCGCTTCCTTGCGCAGGCAGCTTCGAAACGCCTGTGCCGAAAGCTGAGAAAGAAAGGCATCCTCATCGCCTAAGATCTCGCAGGCGGCGCCAATCGTCTTGCAGACGCTCGCATTGCGCTGCGCCACCACTGGCATCACTCTATGGCGCACGTAGTTTCGCAGATACGAGACATCCTCATTGCTCTCATCTTCACGCCACGGCTGACCATGTACCTGTAGATAGCCCACGAGCTCGCCATGAGTTAGGTCAAGCAAGGGGCGCACCACGATATTCCTTCGACGGGGAATGCTCGAAAGCCCAGCCGGGCCCGACCCCTTAATGGCGTTCATCAAAAATGTTTCCGCGCGGTCCGACGAAGTATGCGCGGTACAGATACGAGCCGCCGTCCGCGGTGCGCCCGATTCGGCACAAAGTTCGCGAACATATCTCCGTGCCGCGGCATAGCGCACCTCGCGAGCCGCAGCCTCGATATTGCCCGATTCGTCATCAAAATAGGCATGCTCAACACACAGCGGCAAGCCGTATTGCGCGCACAGGTCACGTACAAAGGCCTCGTCGCCATCGGATGCCTCCCCGCGCAGATGATGGTTTACATGCAGCACGTGCAATCGCTCGCGCGCAATGGGAGCGACGCCGCGCCCGTCCTGGATATCCAGCTTTGATGTGCAGGCCATAAGGAGCAGCGCCGTCGAGTCCGCACCGCCTGATACCATGAGCACTACGGGGGCAGCGGCCTGCCGCGTTGCCAGGGCGCTCTTATCCGTCCTCGGCGCGGCATGATGTCCATAGTGCTGAGATACCGTTGACATTCGCTTCCTCCTCTATTCGTCCGCACTCATTGTATCCTTTGGAATCTTATGTCTCGCCTGCACCTTCATATCCTCGGCAGCGGCTCAAAAGGCAACTGCGCACTCGTCGAGGGACCTCAGGGGCTCATCATGATCGACAACGGCCTGTCCCGCCGCGAGACACTTAAACGCATGGCGGAGCTTGGCCTCTCGGCAGACGACGTCGCCGCTCTTGTAATCACCCATGAGCATGGTGACCATATCAAGGGGCTCGATGTATGGTGCAAGCACTGGCATGGTCCCCTCTTTGCCAGCAGGGACACCCTTTCATGCAAAGAAAACCTCGCGCACCTGCCCGTAGAGGAATTTGACCCCGGCGACACGCTCCCCATTGCCGGCATCCACGTGCAAACCTACTCAACATCGCACGATGTCATCAATCCGGTCGGCTATCGATTTAATGCTCTCGATGATTCCATTGGGTTTGCCACCGACACCGGAGAGTTATCGAGCAAGGCCATAGGCATCCTCAAAGACTGTCGAGTTCTCGCGCTCGAAAGTAACCACGATGTAACTATGTTGCGCGAAGGACCGTACCCACGCTTTCTTCAGGAGCGCATCCTGTCCACAAAGGGGCACCTCTCCAACAACCAGGCCGCCGAAGCCGCGCGAGAACTTGTTACCGATCGCACCGAACAGCTCATCGCCATGCATATCAGCCAGGACAATAATCGCCCAAGCCTTACCGTCAAAAGCTATGCCAACGCGCTTGATGCAAGTCTCGATGATGAACTCGGCAGCTCAGCCACCTGTCTTCAAGGGCCACGGAAGCTCTCGATACGCCCTGCAAGTCAGTATCAACCGACAACTATTCAATAGCCCACTCAAGACAACAAAAGGGGGCTGGGAATCACTTCCCAGCCCCCTTAACTCATACTCTCGATTGAAGCAGAGCCATCGTTAGTCGATAGAGATCTTCGTGACGTTCTTCTTCTCGACAATCTTGGGAACCGTAACAGTCAGGATGCCGTCAGCATACTTAGCCGAAAGGCCCTCGCTCGAAGCGTCCTTCAGATACACGCCGCGCGTCGCGCTGTACGAGCCGAACTCTTTCTGGAGGAAGTTCTTACCCTCGTTTTCGGCGCTCTCCTCAACGTTCACGCTGATCGACAGGCGACCCTCATTGAGCTCGACGTCGATGTCATCCTTGGCGACACCGGTCAGATACGCCTTGACCTCGTAGCCATCGCCCTTGTCCTCAACGTCAACGGGGAACGCCTTGGAAGCAATCGAGTTATTCGTCAGGTCTGTCATATCATCAAACAGATCAAACAGCGAGCTTGCAGAAGGACGGACACCAAAAACCGAACGATAAGGAACCATGCTTGCCATGTTTACCACTCCTTGTAAGGACTGCCGAGCCATCTTCTAGGTGGTTGGGACTTCTTTTGACGCTCATATATATGCCCAACCGCTTCTTATATATACATCGACTATAAAGTTTTTTGAGTCTATTGATATAAGCATATCTGAGTCTGGTTGACTAAGGTTTTGTCTAATAAACGGAATTTGAACGAAGGCTTAAATAATGTATGCAATCCCATCAAAACTAGACGGCTGGCTTACAATGGGCGCATACACGATATTGATGACGAACTAAGGGCATCATGGACGATCAAAAACAGGACAACACGTTTATGCCGGAGCAGGACGAAGCATCCAGCCCGCAACCGATTCGATTCCATCGCCCCCACATCTCGCAAGAGCCCATCAATGACCCAGAGCCCAAATATGTGACAAGAAACCGATATCAAACACTCGAAGAAGCGCAAACGGGGCGCAAACATATGGGCGTCGCCTCGGGAGACCCTGTATATCTGAAAGACGCACCATTATCTAAAAACAGCGCAGCTAGTGATGAGCCGATGAAAGCATCCGCCGCTCATCAACAAAGAGGGCCTCGACCCAAGCAAACCTTGACGCATTCGGCTCGCTATCTCGAAACGCCAAAACAGGGAAAGTCAATCTTCGTTTCGTCAAGTAAACGACGCAAGCAGCATCAGCTGACAATCCTGCTTATGATCATTGCGGCCATAGCAGTTGCCCTTGTTATACGATTTATTTTCTTTAAATAAAAGCTCAATACCGAAAACAACAAGATCGTCTGGTGTAATTGAGTCATTTACACCCCGTAAACGCAAAAAAGGGGGAGGCCGCGAGGCCTCCCCCTTCTTCAAGTCTTGCGACGGCTCGGTGCCGTCCACCGGTCAGCGGCGCCCTGGCCTCCCACGGGCTGGCCCCGCAGTACTCTCGGCGCGAT
>NZ_CAXYLS010000020.1:0-41887 GCF_964283865.1 Collinsella aerofaciens
ATGCCGGCCATGGTCTTCTTGACGAACTCGAGGTTGTCCTCGATGGAGTCCAGCTTCTCGCGGACGATCTGCGGCATGTGCTGGCCGCGGATGCCTGCCTCGGCGATGTACTGGTCGGTGAACTCGGCGCGGGCGCCGGGGACCTGGTCGAACACCTCTGCGACGAGGTTCTCGAGGTAGAGCACCTCCACGCCCTGGTCCTTAAGGATCTGGGCGAAGGTGTCGTGCTCCTGCTGCGCGACCTCCAGGAACGGGACGTCGTCGAACAGGAGTCGCTCGAGCTCGTCGGGCGGCAGGTTGAGGAGCTCGTCGCCGGGACGGTGCAGGCAGACCTTCCTGAGCTTGCCGATCTCGGAAGGCACGTGCAGACCTTTCGTCATGGCCTCCTACCTTTCTTTCGGGCCTTACGGCCGAATCTCTCAGCACCCTTCCGTAACGGGTGCTGCTTGCTGACAGCTCTAGTTATATCCAAATATCACCCGCAATTCCACCTCGCCCCCGAACGGTCAACAAAGTTCGATGAACGGTATATCGAATATGATTCCCCCATAATGCACTTCGGCGTTCTAAAGTAGCTTTTCTAAGGTAAATGCTCTTTTTTCTTAAAAATCATTCGCAATTACAACTCCAATCTTTCGATTAAGAATTGCATATCTAAAACGGTTTTATGTATATAAATGACGCTTGTTCGTGTTTCTGTCTCTATTCGATGATATTCAGCTACCTATCATTCTTATTCACACATACTCACCAGTTGAGTGAGGATATAGACCGTTTTTCACAACGCGAAGAGCGTCAGCTCTATGGCTTGTCAGCGTAAGAAGTAGGTAAAGATACCGTTCACGCGATACGTCCGTGCCATAGGTCGACTAAATTGAGACAATAGTGAATAGTGTTAGGCAACCGTCCCCCACGGGGACTGAACGGACAGATGCATATGCCGAGCAAAATCGAAAAAAAGCAAGCCGCCGCAAAGCTGCGTAAGCCGCCGCGCGACTTCTCGTACACGCAGAACCGAGAGCTCAGCTGGCTGCGCTTTGACAACCGTGTGCTTGACGAAGCCTTCGACGAGACCGTTCCGCTGTTCGAGCGGCTAAAGTTCGTGTCGATTTTCGAGTCTAACCTCGATGAGTTTCTCATGGTGCGCGTGGGCGGCCTGTCCGATCTGGCAGAGCTCAAAAAACAGCCTGTCGACAACAAGAGCAATATGACCGCCTCCGAACAGGTCGATGCTGTCATGGCAGAGCTGCCCGGGCTCCTTACCCGATGGGAGTCCATCTTTAAGAGCATCGAGGGCAAGCTCGACACCCTGGGCGTTCACCGCGCCCGCATCGATTCGCTTACGCCCGAGGAGCGCACCTTTGTAACCCGTTACTTCCAGGCCTACGTGTCGCCGGTCATCTCACCGCTGGTGATTGACCCGCGCCACCCCTTCCCCAACCTGCGCAACGGCGCACTCTACCTGGCCTGCGGCCTGGACGGCGTCACCGACGAGGAGAGTCTGCTGGGCCTTATCGAGATTCCCACCTCGATGAACCGCGTGGTCGAGATCCCCTCGCCCACCGGCACCTACTCCTACATCTTACTCGAGGACGTCATCCTCGCCTGCCTGGACAGCTGCTTTGGCTCCTATAAGCCGCTCGACCGCGCGCTCATCCGCGTCACCCGCAACGCCGACATCGACCCGGACGGCGAGGGCGTCGAGGAGGAAGAGGATTACCGTCAGCACATGAAGCGCATCCTCAAGAAACGCTTGCGCCTGCAGCCGGTGGTGCTCGCGGTCTCGGGGTCGCTCGAGAAGGCGACGCTCAAGACCATCCGCAAGGCGCTCGAGCTTTCGCGCCGCTCTGTCTTTACCTGCGATATCCCGCTCGACCTAGGCTACGTCTTTGGCATTGAGGGCAAGATTCCCGAGCACCTGCGCAACGAGCTGCTCTTTACGCCGTTTAAGCCGCAGCCCAACCCCACCATCGATATGACCCGCTCCATCCGCGAGCAGGTACTTCAGCACGACAAGCTGCTCTTTTATCCCTATGAGGCCATGAACCCCTTCCTGGATCTGGTGCACGAGGCCGCCTACGACCCCGAGTGCATCTCACTGCGCATCACGCTCTACCGCGTGGCCAAGCAGAGCCGCCTGTGCGAGTCACTGATCGATGCCGCCGAGAACGGCAAAGAGGTCACGGTGCTCATGGAGCTCCGCGCGCGCTTTGACGAGCAGAACAACATCGAGTGGGCCGAGCGCCTGGAAGAGGCCGGCTGTACCGTCATCTACGGCTCCGAGGGCTTTAAGTGCCACTCCAAGATCTGCCAGCTCACCTATCGCGAGGGCATGGCGCTAACGCGCCTGACGCTGCTGGGCACCGGCAACTTTAACGAGAAGACGGCCAAACTCTACAGCGACTTTATGCTCATGACCGCTCACCCCGGCATCGGCGAGGACGCCAACCTGTTCTTCCGCAACCTGTCGCTGGGCAACCTGCGCGGCGATTACCGCTTCCTGGGTGTGGCGCCCGTCGGACTGAAACCGCTCATCATGCGCGGGCTTGACCGCGAGATCCAGCGCGCCCTCGCCGGCGAGCCCGCCCGCGTGTTCTTTAAACTCAACTCGCTCACCGACCGCGAGGTCATCGACAAGATCGCCGAGGCATCGTGCGCAGGAGTCCGCGTGGACATGATCATCCGCGGCATCTCGTGCCTCAAGCCGGGCGTTCCTGGCAAGACCGAGAACGTGCATGTCCGTTCTATCGTCGGACGCTTTTTGGAGCATGCGCGCGTTTACGCCTTTGGCGTGGACTCGGACATGATCTATCTGAGCTCGGCCGACATGATGACGCGCAACACCGAGCACCGCGTGGAGATCGCCTTCCCCGTGCTCGACCCCACCTGCCGCGCCCTGGTGCACGAGTACATGAGCATGCAGCTGCGCGACAACGTGAAGGCCCGCAGCCTCACGAGCGACGGCACCTGGGTCCCCGTGGAGCGCGCAGAGGGTGAGAAACCCTTCAACTCGCAGGAAGCCCTGCTGGAGCGTGCCTACCGCAACGCCGAGGCCGCGCCCGAGCCCGTCATTGAGGCAAAGCCCGCCCCTGCTCCTAAGCCGCAGCCGGCCACACCCGAGGTTCAGAAGGTCCAGGCGACCGTCATTGAGCCCGAGCCCGCACCTGCACCTCAGCCCGAGCCGCAGGCAGCTAAGCCCGCACCCGAGACGAGCGCCCGTCGCGATAAGCCCGCCGGCAAGACCAAGGCCATCGAGCGCCATCGCCCCGGTCGTGTGCGCATGGGCCTGGGCCTGATCGGCCTGGGTCTTAAGACGCTCATTACCGGCAAGACGAAATAGTCGTTTGTAGAAGCAGTTTGTAGAAGCGCCCCGCATTTGAGGAAAGCCTCGGATGCGGGGCGCTTTTCCCTGCTACCATGGTGCGAGCAACAACACGAATGACAGGCAGGGATATGAAGCTCACTATAGAATCGATGACCTACGGCGCCGACGGGCTGGCGCACGCCGACAACGGCAAAGCCGTCTTTGTGCAGGGCGCCGTGGCAGGCGACACCGTCGAGGCCGAGGTCGCACAGGACGGCAAGTCGTTCATGCGCGCCCGCACGACCGAGATTCTGGAGCCGAGCCCCGATCGCATTCAGCCTCCCTGCCCCTACGTGGGCATCTGCGGCGGCTGCTCGTGGGGCAATCTCTCACGCACGGCACAGCTCGCCGCCAAGGAGCAAAACCTGCGCTCCACGCTCGAGCGCATCGGCAAGTTCGCTCCTGAGCAGGTCGATGAGTTGGTACAGCCCATCTGCCACACCAAGGACGACTGGGGCTACCGCAATAAAATCGAGCTCGAACCGACCGTCGTCAACGGTCGCGTGCGCCTTGGCATGCACGGTGTCGACCCCAGCAAAATCGTGACCGTCGATGCGTGCCCGCTGTTCGATAAACGTTTTCCCAAGGCGCTCAAATCGGTCGTCGGCGCACTCAACTATCTAAGCGGCAGCCATGACTTGGGACTCGAACGCGTGGGCATTCGTGCATCGCGCCGCACCAAGGCGCTCGAGGTTGCACTCTGGACGCCAACAGGCTCTTTTCCGCGCTCGCAGGTCTCCCGCGTGCTGGCGGACGCCGCTCATCCCACGAGCATCGTGCGCGTGATGAGCAAGGGCGAAAAGAAGGCCCGCCGTGTCTCCAAGGTCGAAATGCTCGCCGGAGAGGGCTCATGGACCGAGAATATCGCCGAGGGCCAGATGCGCTTGTCTGCCCCGTCTTTTTTCCAGGTCAACACCAAGGGTGCCGAGATTTTGATCGAGCTTGTCATGGAAGCGCTCGACCCGCAAGAAGACGAGCTTGCCGTGGACCTGTACTGCGGCGCCGGAACCTTTACCCTGCCGCTCGCCCGCCGCTGCAACTTCGTCGCCGCCGTCGAGGCCTACGGCCCGGCCGTGCGCGACCTGCGCCGTAACCTGGAGATCAACAAGCTTGATAACGTCGACGTCATTGGCGGAGACGCGGTGCGCGAGTTCCCCGACCAGGATGCCGACGTCTTGGTGGTCGACCCGCCGCGCGCAGGCCTCGCCCCCGAGGCGATCGACCTTATCGCCAGCACGAGTGCTCGCGATGTAGCCTACGTGAGCTGCGACCCGGCCACCCTGGCGCGCGATCTCAAACGCTTTGTCGAAGAAGGCACCTTCTCCCCCGTAAAGATCACGCCAGTCGATCTGTTCCCACAAACCTTCCACTGCGAGACCGTCGTCCACCTTAGGCGCAACTAGCCACTCAATCATTGCTCAGATAAATCATTGAGAAATCGGGCGTGGCAAGCGGAGGTCTTCGGGGTATAAGACGGCTAATTGTATGCCGCCTATGAAAGGAACCCTCATGCCCAGCGTTGCCGTTCTCGCCGCCGATGGCTTTGAAACTATTGAATGCTTGACCATGGTCGATGTCATGCGTCGCGGCGGTGTGCGTGCCACGCTCGTCTCGATTATGCCCACACGTGAGGTCGTAAGCTCGCTGCAGATCCCCGTGACCTGCGATGCGCTCTTTGATGAGATCAACTTTGACGAGTACGACTGCGTCGTGCTGCCCGGCGGCTTGCCCGGTGCCACCAACCTGCGTGCCGATCAGCGCGTCTGCGACGTGGTCTGCGAGTTCGCCGCGACCAAGCACGTTGCCGCCATCTGCGCCGCCCCGTTTATCCTGGGCGAGCTCGACCTACTCGAGGGGCGCCACGCCACGTGCTTCCCTGGCTTTGAGAAAAGCTTCCCCGAAGGCGCCTATACCGGCGAGAAGGTTACGCAAGACGGCAACATCATCACCGCCAGCGGCATGGCCCAGTCGCTCCCCTTTGCGCTTGAGCTGCTGCGCACGCTCGCCGGCGACAAGGCCGTCGAGAAGGTCGCCGAGGGCATTCAGCTATGATTTTGGCTTCGCAATCACCGCGCCGCATCGAGTTGATGCGCGAGGCGGGCTATGACATTCGCGTGATTCCCGCAGATATCGACGAAACGCCTTTTGATGGCGAAGCTCCGCTTACACTCGTCGAGCGCTTGGCGCGTGCCAAAGCCGCTGCCGTCACGGCCGAACATGCCGAGCCCAACGAACTGACCGTCGCGGCCGATACTATTGTCACCTTTGACGGCCAAATTTTGGGCAAGCCGGCAGACGGGGACGAGGCGCGCACCATGCTCCGCGAGCTTTCGGGCCGCACGCACCAGGTCGCAACCGGCGTCTGCATCGTTAAAGCCGGCGACGCTACAGCTCCGCATGCCGCCGAGAGCCTGTCGTTTGTCGATGTGACCGACGTGACGTTCTATGAGCTTACCGAAGAGCAGATCGAGCGCTATGTTGCCTCCGGCGAACCCATGGACAAGGCCGGGGCCTACGGCATCCAAGGCACAGGCGGCCGCATGCTTGTGCACGATATTTCGGGTGACTTCTACAGCGTGGTGGGCTTGCCCATCGCTCGCGTCGCACGCGCGATTCAAAAACTCTCGTAATTGCTCTGGCGCTGGGTATCCCCCAGCGCCTACAATTTTGCCGTACCGTACGGATCCCGACCGGGCATAAGGCCCGGCGGAAAACCGATAGGAGAACACATGGACACACTGCTCGAAGCCATCGATGTTTGCAATGTCGATGGCTTTTGCTTTGGCAACTATACGGACGAGGAGGCTGGCACCGGCTGCACCGTAATCGTGGCGCCCGAGGGTGCCACCGGCGGCGTTGACGTACGTGGTGGTGCCCCCGCTTCGCGTGAGACCGACCTGCTGCGTCCCGAAAACACCGTCGATAAGGTCCACGCCGTCTGCCTTTCGGGCGGATCGGCCTTTGGCCTCGAGGCTGCAAGCGGCGTGGCCCGCGAACTCGAGAGCCGCGGCATTGGTCTGCCCGTCGGCCCCACGCAGGTGCCCATCGTGTGCTCCAGCTGTATCTTCGACCTTGCCTTTGGCGACCCCACGGTGCGTCCCGACATTGAGGCCGGCATCGCCGCCGTGCGCGAGGCGCTCGACAACACCCCCACCACGTTCAGGCAGGGCAATGTAGGTGCCGGCACCGGTGCCACCGTGGGTAAGCTCATGGGCCCCGCCACCTGCATGAAGGCCGGCCTTGGCGCTGCCGCCGTGGCGCTCGGCCCCATCAAGGTGGGCGCCGTGGTCTCGGTCAACGCCTGCGGCAACGTTGTCGACCCCTTCACCGGCGAGTGGGTCGCCGGTATGCGCGCCGCAGCCGATAGCGACCAGATCGTCGACATGGAACTCGCAGCCTTTGCCGCCGCCGGATCCATGCAGATGCCGCTCGACCGCACCAACACCACCATCAGCTGCATCGTCACCAACGTGGAACTCACTAAGGCACAAGCCACCAAGGTCTCCCAGATGGCCGCAGACGCCTACGCACACGCCATCCGTCCCACGCACACCACCAACGACGGCGACACCATCTACACCCTCGCCAGCGGCAAACTGGGCGCCCAGGCAAGCGCCGCCGTTCCCCTAGACCTGCTGGGCATGCTCGCCGTAAGGGCTTTGCAAACCGCCATCGTAAACGGAGCCAAAACCGCCAAAACCTCCCACGGCATCCCCGGCGCCGCGAAGTAACCTCACTCGACCGGTTGCCCGGTAGGGCTTGGTTATGTTTGCTGCTCTACAGTCCTATGCAAGACGAAGGCCACATTAAGTGGCCTTCTTTGCATGCGGAACTCGCGACAAACATAGCCAAGCCCCACCGGGCAACCTACTCAACCAGATCCCTTTCAGCCCAGGCCCCTGTGTACCGCGCGTCCAAGATCTTCAAATTCAAACAATCCCAGAATCGATACTTATAGCAGAGGTCCCTTGGCCTTTAGTTTGATACAAGTTCCGCACGAGCCGAAAAGCACTTAATGTGCTTTCCGTGCGAGCAGGACTGTTCGCAGTAGCAAACTAAAGGCCAAGGGGCCCAGTCAACCTATCAGCAGCGATTACTCAGCAGTTAGTTGAATTTGAAGATCTTTGAGGCAAGATGGTATAGGCCGAGTGTGGTTTTGTCTCCGGCCCGTCCATGCAGGTTGGTGAAGAAGCCGACCACACCGTAACGTGCACGACGATACATACGCTCGTCATAGGCCTTCAAATCATTCCACAGCGTCTTTAGGCGCTCGTCGGCGCAATCTTCCTCGGAAAGCTTGGTGAGCACCGAGCAGATCGCCATCATCATAGTGAAATAACCCATCATGTACGAACGCAGACGCGACGACTCGACATCGCTGTACAGGTGGTACGACTCCATCATGATGCGCGTCACACGGAACTGCTGATCGAGACGCTTGACCATCGTGGCCTCGTTGACACTCTGGCCCTCGCGACCGATAAAGTAGCGATAGAGGTCGATGTCGGCGTAGTACATGGTCTTGCAACGCGGCAGCGGCACGTAGGCGTAGATGTTGTCCACATAGAACGTGTGCGGCGGCATGGGAAGGTTGGACTCGCGCAGCACATCCGTGCGATAGCACAGGCTGTGCATGAGCAGATTCTGGTCCAGGCGGAAATGGCCAATCTGGTCCCAGGTAAAGATCTTTTTTCGAGGCAAGGCAAACTTGTAACCAATGGCCGTATGCGTACCCTCGTAAACCTTCTCGTACACGTAGTTCGAGATAAACAGGTCAACGCGCTGGTCGCGCTCTTCAAAGCCGCGCAGAATCGACAGCATGGTCGAAAGGGCAGCGCCGTCAAGCCAGTCGTCCGAGTCGACAACCTTGTAGTAGGTGCCCTGCGCCTCGCGCAGACCCGAAAGGACGGCAATACCGTGGCCGCCATTCTCCTGGTGCACCGCGCGGATGATTCCAGGATAACGGGCCTCCCACTCGTCGGCCTTGGCGGCCGTCTCATCCTTGGAGCCGTCGTCCACCACGATAATCTCGATATCGGTGGCATAATTGCTCCCCTCCAAGATGGAGGTAATGCAATGGTCCATGTCCTTAGCGGCGTTATACGAGGGAATACCGAATGTTATGACTTTATGCATGGCAGGCGATAATCTCATCCGAAAGATCGAGGGCGGAATTGGTCACGGCATCCATATCGTAGTAACGATACTCGGCCAGACGACCCACCGGGTGGAAGTTTGTCAGGTTCTGGACGCGCTCAAGATAGCGCTCATAGAGCTCACGGTTCTCGGGCTCAAGAATGGCGTAATACGGCGTCTCGCCCGAGCCGGGCGTATAGGCCTTGGAGTACTCCTTCATGATGGTGGTCTTGCCGGGCAGAACCTGACCGGTCATGTTCTTGAACTCGGTAATGCGCGTGTAATCCTCGCTCGTGGTGTAGTTGACGGTACCCACGGGCTGGAACTGATCCATATCGAGCGTCTCGAACTTCATGTCGAGCGTGCGGTACGGCAGCGCGCCCAGGTCGAGGTTGAACAGCTCATCGAGCGGACCGGTATAGACGATCTCGCCGCCGTAGACCTTGCCGTCGACCTTGACGGTTGTCTCGTCGATCTCGAAGAGATCGCGAGCATCCACGTCGCAGAACACATCAATCAGGTCGTGGTCGAGCATGTGCTCAAACAGCGCCGTGTAGCCATCCTGCGGCATACCCTGGAAGGGGGCCTGCGGGAAGTAGCGGTCATCGTCGCCCACAAAGACGGGAACGCGGCCGGTGATCGAGGGATCGATCTGGTCGGGCGTCTGGCCCCACTGCTTCATGGTGTAATGCAAAAAGACGTTCTCGTAGACGTAATCAGCGACCTCGGCCAAGTCGGGGTCGTTCTTCTTACGCAGCTCCATAATGGGCACCTTGACATCCTTGCCAAAGGTCTCCACGAGCTTCTGATACAGCTCCTCGCCGCGCTCGTCACCAAAGGCGAGCTTGAGACTCGCGTGGTTGAAGGGCACGGGCATAAGGGTGCCGTTGATGTTGGCGAGCACCTTGTGCTGATAATCCGTCCACTTGGTAAAGCGCGACAGGAAATTGTGCACGCGCTCGTTAAAGGTGTGATAGATATGCGGACCGTACTCGTGGATCAGGATTCCGGCCTCGTCAGTGCAGTCATAGGCATTGCCCGCAATGTGGCTACGGCGCTCCAAAACGGCAACACGATAGCCGATGGTCTCGGCAAGACGGCGGGCGCAAACGGCACCGGCATATCCAGCACCGACGACAATCATGTCGTACGCGCCGGCGTTAAAGCCTTCAGGCAGGCCTGAGGTAATCTGCATCGATACTCCTTGTCAAAAGCCACGGGCTCGTTAGCTGGGCTTTTCTCGAACATTCTTCGAGACATATTTATCAGAGCGATTATAGCGCTAATGCGTCCTATAATGAGCTTGCCACACAAGGAAAGCTCAAGCACCGCGGCGTACATAATTGAAAGGTAAACCCGCTAGCAGCGGGTTTATTCGTGAACAGCCGGGCGCCTGGAGCTTAGCGAAACGCTTGCAAGGAGTAACATGAGCGATTTCCTAAACCGTATGAAGTCTGCCGCCAAGGCCGACCTTAAGACCATCGTCCTGCCCGAGGGCGAGGATCCGCGCACCATCGTCGCGGCCAACAAGATCATCGAGGAAGGCCTGGCCAACATCGTCATCCTGGGCGATCCCAACGAGATCAACGTTCCCGGCGCCACCGTCATCGACCCGCGCAATGCCGAGAAGCACGAGGAGTACGCACAGAAGTTTGCCGAGCTCCGCGCCAAGAAGGGCGTTACCATCGAGCAGGCTCGCGCCCAGGTGATGGACGCCACCTACTTTGGCACCATGATGGTCAAGATGGGCGACGCCGACGGCCTGGTCTCCGGCGCCTGCCACTCCACCGCCGACACCCTGCGCCCCGCGCTGCAGATCCTCAAGACCGCCCCGGGCACCAAGCTGGTCTCGGCCTTCTTCGTGATGTGCACCGACACCCCGCAGTTCGGCACCGACGGCACGCTGATCTTCGCCGACTGCGGCCTCAACATCAACCCGTCCTCCGACGAGCTCTCCGAGATCGCCATCGCCTCCGCTCACTCCTGGTCCACCTTCATGGGCAACGTTGAGCCGCACGTGGCCATGCTCTCCTACTCCACCATGGGCTCCGCCGGCGGCGAGGTCGCCAAGAAGGTCCAGGAGGCCGTGAAGTTCTGCAAGGAGAAGGCTCCTGAGCTCGCCATCGACGGCGACCTGCAGCTCGATGCCGCTATCGTCCCCACCGTCGCCCAGCTCAAGGCTCCCGGCTCCTCCGTTGCCGGCAAGGCCAACGTGCTCGTGTTCCCCGACCTCGAGGCCGGCAACATCGGCTACAAGCTGGTTCAGCGCTTCGCTGGCGCCGACGCTTACGGCCCCATCCTGCAGGGCATCGCCAAGCCGGTTAACGACCTTTCGCGCGGCTGCTCTGCCGACGACATCGTGGGTGTCGTAGCCATCACCGCCGTCCAGGCTCAGATGGCTGAGTAGCGGACATAGCCCCTCGGGACCCTACAGGGTAAAGCTCTGAAAACGTCCTCGGACATGTCGGAAGCCCCCGCTGCGCACTACGTGCGGCGGGGGCTTCCTCCGTCCTGCGGAATGTTTTCAGAGCTTTACCCTGTAGGGTCCCTGCCGCCACGTAGCAATCAGAGCATCTGGAGTGGACGGCGGCTTGGCTACGAGCTGGGGCTGAGGATCTGAATGGATGGGTGTCGTTGCTGGGAGCGCAGGCGTTACTGGTGATGATCACTTTGGGACTGGAATTTCCGCCTGCTAGCAAAAAGGCCTCCTGAGCTGCTGCTCAGGAGGCCTTTCGTTCAATCGCAAGCGAACGCACTAGTTATTCGCGGTCAGACGCTCGACGTCGTGGGCGATCATGTATTCCTCGTCGGTGGGGATGACCATGACCGTGACGGCGGAACCGGCGGCGCTGATGACCTGCGGGCCGTTACCCACGGCCTCGCGGTTCTTGTTGTTGTCGATGCGCACGCCCAGCCACTCGAAGCAGTCGCAGAAAGCCTTGCGGATCGACCAGTCGTTCTCGCCGATGCCGGCGGTAAAGGTGATGGTGTCCACGCCCGCCATAGAAGCGATCATGGAGCCGGCCTGCTGCATGGCCTTGTAGGCGAACATATCGAAGGCGAGCAGGCAGCGCTCGTCGCCCTCGGAGGCGCGCGTACGGATGTCACGGGCGTCGTTGGAGATGCCAGAGATGGCAAGCAGACCAGACTGCTTGTTCATCATGTCATCGACTTCCTGGTAGCTGTAGCCGCCCTCGCGCTGCAGGTAGCACACGGTAGCCGGGTCAATGGAACCACAACGGGTGCCCATCATCAGGCCGTCGAGCGGCGTGAGGCCCATCGTGGTATCGCGGCACACGCCGTCCTCAATGGCGGCGAGCGAAGCGCCGTTGCCCAGATGACACGAAAGCAGACGGTGGCAGCGCGAACCCAGGATCTCCTTGGCCATCATCCACTCATAGCGGTGGCTTGTGCCGTGGGCGCCGTACTTGCGCACGTGATACTTGTCACACACGCCCTTGGGCAGGGCGTAGGTGTAGGCGACCTCGGGCATAGTCATGTGGAACGAGGTGTCGAAGACGGCCACGTTGGGCAGCTCCGGATACTTCTCGCGACAATACTCGATTGCCGCCGCCTCGCCGTAGTTGTGCAGCGGAGCAAGCGGTGCCACCTCGAGGATCTTAGCCATGACCTCATCGTCGACGACCGCGGAATCATCGAAGTACCAGCCACCCTGAACGATACGGTGGCCGATGCCATCGATCGTAAAGTCGGTCTTCTCGAGCTCCTCGAGCACACGTGCGATAGCCGAACGGTGATCCGGGAAGGGAACCTCCTCGGTTTGCTTGGCGCCACCGTTCTCGGAGTGGCCAAAGATGCCCATGTCCGAACCGATACGTTCGCAGTTGCCCTTGGCGAAAACCTCGCGGGTATCGGTATCCAAAAGCTGATATTTAAGGCTTGAGCTACCGGCGTTGACAACAAGTACGTTCATGAGACTCCTTCGTGATTACAGTACGGTCGGCAAACCCATAAGGCGGCCGTATCCTTAATAAGAAGTTATCAGAATTCGATAAATATCTATCAAACTCTTCGCCCAAAGAGCGTAAAAGGGGGCTGAACGGCACAAGGCCATCCAGTCCCCTCCCCTTGTATCAATTACTTGCCGTTGACGATGCGCTCGACGTCGGAAGCGATCATGAACTCCTCGTCCGTGGGGATGACGAAAATCTTGACCTTGGAATCCTTGGCAGACAGGCACCAAGCGCCGTCACCACGCAGGGCGTTGCGGGCATGATCCATCTTGACGCCCATAAAGGCCAGGCGGTCGGCAACGCCGGCGCGGACGGCCGGAGCGTGCTCGCCGATGCCGGCGGTAAAGACCAGGGTGTCCATACCGCACATAGAAGTGGCCATCTCGGCAGCCTTGGCGGCAATCTTGTAGACGAACATATCGAAGGCGAGCTGAGCCTCGGGGTCGCCAGCGGCAGCGAGCTCCTCGACATTGCGGCAGTCGTTGGTCTTGCCACCGGTCACAGCCAAAAGGCCGGACTTCTTGTTCATCATCTCGTCGACCTCGTCGAAGGTGTAGCCGCCCTCGCGCTGCAGGTAGCACACGGTAGCCGGGTCGATGGAGCCGCAGCGGGTGCCCATCATAACGCCGTCGAGCGGCGTCAAGCCCATGGTGGTGTCCATGCACTTGCCGTCCTCGATGGCGCACAGGGAAGCGCCGGAGCCGATATGGCACACGACGACCTTGCGGGCCTCGCCGTTGGTCATCTCGGCGACCTTCTTGGAGATGTAGCGGTAGCTGGTGCCGTGGGCGCCGTACTTACGGATGTGCAGCTTGTCGCAGACGTCCTTGGGCAGGGCGTAAATCTTGGCGACCTCGGGCATGTTGAAGTGGAAAGCGGTGTCGTAAACCGTGACGTTGGGCAGGTCGGGATACTGATCGAGGCAGTACTCGATAACGTTGGCCTCGGGGTTATTGTGCAGCGGGGCGAGCGGAGCAACCTCGCGGATCTTGGCGAGGACGTCCTCGTCGACGAGGGAGGAATCACCGAAGTACCAACCGCCCTGAACGATACGGTGGCCGATACCCTCGATCTTGACGCCGTTGGCCTCGAGGTCCTTCAGGACGACCTCGATGGCGACCTTGTGGTCGGGAAACTCGATGTTCTCGGTCACCTTCTTGGAGCCGTTGGCAGCGTGGGTGAAGGTACCGCCGGTAAAACAGACGCGCTCGCAGGAGCCCTTTGCGGACACCTTGTGGGACTTGGTATCGATGACCTGATACTTAAGGGTCGAAGATCCTGCGTTGACGACCAGAACGTTCATGTGTCTCCCTACTAACAGGCGGTGTGGCGCCGCCAGGTTACATACGCATCAATAATAAACCCAAACGCCCTCGCGCTCGGGTTTATTGCGTTGATATATAAGTTATCGGTGCCCAAATACTCATGACCTTTGGCTTGTAAGACGAAAGAGCGCGGGGATATACACAATGGAAGAAATCCCGAGCGCGACAAGCAATACGACTCGAATGCCCGCGATGCTGCTCAACACAGCATTGAACAGATAGAAAAGGATGGCGCCCACCGCCACCATCTGGTTTTGAACCGAAATCAGTGAACAGCGCATCGATGAATCGGCTGCCTTTTGAAAAAATGAGTATTTAATTGGAGCAAATAACGAGTACGCAACCGTCTGCAGCGCATAGAACACGGGCAGCAAATTAGCCGGAGTAAGGGGAATCAAAAACAAAGCTGTCAGGAAAAGGCGCACGATGCCGCAAATACGCGCAAAGCGGCCCTTGTCGACATGAGCAATCGCACAGGGCACAATAAGTCCCATGGAGGCCGAGGCAAGGAGCTGGACCGCAATGGTGACACCCGAAGCGACGGCATTCATTCCGCGACCCGCAAGCAGCAGTGAGAAAAAGTCTTCCAGGGCGACAAAAGCAAATGCCTGAGAACAGTCCATGATGAACGCTGAACGAAGAATGCCATTACCCGCAATAGCGGTACCGATCATCTTCGGGCTAATCCCATGTTCAGGTGTCGTCGCAGTGCCCCCTCTTCGCATTTCAGGAATGCAGACAACGACAACCAACGTCAACACCATTGCGATGATATCTGCCGAAAGACCAATGAGATATGCACCGACGGACGAAATGAAACCGCCCACGCAAGCGGAGATGGCATAAGAGGCATAGAAAACAAATCGCTCAACGACATTAAGTCTTACGAGCTGGTCCTGAGAGACGCTGTCAATGTAAATCGCTTCGATGGATCCGCTCACACACGCAACGGCAAAACCCTTGAGAGCGAACGCACCGATTAAAAGCAGGGGAGAACGGACGAGAAGCAGGGCGGCGTAGTATCCAAGCATTCCCACGACGCCAACGAGACCGCTTGTCTTTCGTCCAAACCTATCAGCAATATAGCCAGTGGGAACTTCAAGGATGAACTTGCTCACTTGATATGCAATCATCATGCTAGAAATCGATACCATCGAAAGTCCGACGAACTCAAGGTAGACAGTTAGAAAATACAAGATGGTGCTGAAGTTCGACAGAAAAACGAACGTCATATAAAGCAAAACCGTACGGTTTTTCATGCTCCACCCTCCAAGAGTCAGCAATCTAAATCGGAATCTTGGAAAAACATGAGGGCAAAGCTGTCAGCTATGTGTTACAAGGCGTCAATAATCACTTGATGCCTCGAAGCCAATTAATCTCACGAAGCGAGATGGCGCAATAGGTGAAGAAATACCGTCTGGTGTCGATCGGTCCAGGCATTTTGTCGATAGCAAAAGTAGATGGGCAAGGCTACGTCATGTGAGGCTTCAATGGAGCACTCGCTCACTTCCGATCCATCCGATGCGAGAGAAGAGCCAGAAAAACTCAATATCAATCCCCCGGCTTGAAGAAACTCAGCCTGCGCCCTGTTTCCGTATTCGACATCGCGAAAGCGGAAATTAACCAGCTGAGCTTCGGGACATTGATTGATTGCATTGAGACAGGGTGACAAATTAATGGGAACAGCGAGCCTGCCGCCCAGTAACTCACGAATGGTCATAGCGTCAACAGATTGATGACCAGCTGGACATGAAAGAACCCTGAGCTCCTTTTCACCCATATATTTTGAAGAAAGGACGCTGTCCCGTGGTTCCTCAAACGAGATAGCCGCGTCCGAAATTCCAAGTATAAGTGATTCAAAGCATGTTGCCGTTGGCTGATGCCACACATCAAGATGAATCTGAGGATGCGAGCGTTCAAACGAGTCATACCAGTTTTCGGCAAAAAGGCGCCCCCGCCCATGAAGGCAAGGGGCGTAAAGACGAAAGTGGCCGTCGGGCGAGACGCCGTCGTCCCTCGATTGAGCGTACTTTTTGAGATCGTCGACTTGTGCCAGGATCACGCGTGCACGACGCGCAAATTCTCTGCCCGCCGGAGACAAAACAGCCTCCCCCGCCGATCGGTCGAGCAAAACAATCTGATACTCAGATTCCAACTTTTTGATTGCCGACGAAACAGCCTGCGGACTCACATGAACGGCGCGAGCTGCTTTGCGCACGCCGCCATAGTTCGCTACCGCTTGAAGGTATTCGAGTTGAGAAAGCTGCATAGATTACTCCAAAGGCAGCCAAGTCGACGGGCTACGCGCCCTCAGATGAGGTTCTCGCCCAGGTTTTTGCCGCCGAGGACGTGCATGTGGAAGTGCATGACGGTCTGGCCGGCGTTGACACCCTTGTTGGAGATGACGCGGAAACCGTCCTCCAGACCCTTGGCCTTGGCGACCTCCTGGATGGCGTGAGCCATGGCGCCCATGGTCTCGGCAGGCACGTTGTCGGCGATGTCGTTGTAGTGCTTCTTGGGGATCACGAGCGTGTGAACCGGCGCCTGGGGGTTAAGGTCGTCGAACGCGATGACCTGGTCGTCCTCATAGACGACGGTCGAGGGGATCTCGTGGTTGGCAATTTTGCAGAAGATGCAATCGCACATGGTTGGTTCCTTTCTCACAGACCAAGGTAATTATATTTGGTCGGGATGGTTAGAACGAGAGGCTGTCGTCGGTGTTGGCGGCCTCGCCGTCGGCGAGTACGTCGTTGCCGTCGACGTCCTTAAGGAGCACCGAGACCTTCTGCTCGGCATCGGACAAGCGGGTGCGCAGGCTCTTGAGGAGCTCGACGCCGCGGGTATAGCTCTCGAGCGACTCCTCAAGCTCCATATCGCCCGACTCCAGGCTACGGATGATGAGCTCCAGCTCCTGCGAGGCCTGCTTGTAGGTGAGCTGCTCCACCGGGGTCTTCTCTGCCATATCTGTTTCCTTTCCTAAAGGTTTATCACTATGTGAAACGCGGCCTACTCGACTGCATCGACCGTTGCCGCCACATTGCCGTCTGCCATGCGCACGCGGATGGCGTCGCCGGGCTTAAAGGTCTTGGCGCTCGTAGCCACGCCATCTTCGCTGTAGACGATGGAATAGCCGCGGGCAAGTACCTTGAGCGGCGACAGGGCATCGAGCGACGCGGCCGCTCGGCCCAGGTCGGACGCGGGCTTGCTGAGCATCGTGCGCCCCTGATACTCCAGACGGGAACTCGCAAGCGTAAGCGCATGGCGTTTGCCATCGAGCCCCGAAGTGCTTGCAACCAAACGCTCGGGCAGGCGCTCAAAGTTGGAGCGGAATGTCCCGACCGAGCGTACTATGGCGCCCGACAGGCGATCGGCAGTCAGCGCAAGCTCCGATTCGCGACGCTCGACCATAAATGTGGGGTCGTTGAGGCACGGGCGACACGCAGCGGCATCGAGCGCATCACCCAAGCGAGCCGTATAGGTATCCCAGGCACGGCGACCGCGCTGATCGAGCATCTCCAGGTCGACCTGGGCCGACCCAATCATCGATGCCATCGCGGCACCCAGACGCTGATGGCGCGCCTCGAGCACATCAGCCAGCTCCGTCATAGCCGGCGCCACCGATTCGGCCGCAGCCGTGGGCGTGGAGGCGCGACGGTCGCTCACCATGTCGCAAATCGAGGTGTCGGGCTCATGGCCAATGCCGGTCACCACGGGCACAGGACAAGCCGCCACCGCGCGGGCAAGCTCCTCGTCATTAAAGGTCATGAGGTCCTCAAAGGAGCCGCCGCCGCGCACCAGCAAAATACAGTCGGGCGCCGGCGTAATGGAAGCGGCGCGGCGCAAGCCCTCAATGAGCTCGGCCGGCGCACCCTCGCCTTGGACCTTGGCGCCCACGCAGACAAGCTCGACGAGCGGGTTGCGACGGCGCAGCGTACGCTTGACGTCGTCGATTACCGCACCGGAAAGCGAGGTGACGACCGCCACGCGTGAGCAAAACACCGGAATGCGGCGTTTGCGGGACTCGTCCATCAGTCCCTCGCGGCGTAGCTTTTCGGCCAACTGCGCCACCTGTTGACGCAGCAGACCCTCCCCCGCCAGCGAAAACGAGCGAGCGACAAAGCTCATGCGGCCCGTGGCCTTATAGAGATTGAAGCTGCCCTTAAAGCTCACCTGCATGCCGTCACGTAGATCGAAGGTACGCTTGAGATAGGCGCCCTTCCAGATGATGCAGTCGACGGCGGCCGAGTCGTCCTTAATCTGGAAGTAGCAGTGGCCGCTTCGGGCATTGGGGCCACGGAAGCCCGTGACCTCGCCCAGAACGCTCAGCTGCGGAATGGCATCGAGCGCACCGGCGGCGATCTCTACCGCCTGGCTCACGCTGAGTTCCTTACGCTCCTGCTCGTCCGAACCGTCGAACTCGGCGGAAACGGCATTGCCGGTCAGATTCCAGCCTGCCACGCAGCCTCCTTTCGTCATCGTGCACAAGGGCTCCGGCCCTGCGCAAATTCAAGTCCAACACATAGTACAGCGCCGCGGGGACACAAATCCCCGCGGCGCCCAGCGACCCAATTTGTTATCGGTTGGAGTTTCTGTTGTAGCGAGCCATAAGATAGAGCAGCTGAATAATCGAGGTGAGCGCCGCAGCCACGTAGGTGAGCGCGGCTGCCGTCAGCACCTTCTTGGCACCGTTGACCTGCTTGGAACTCATGCCCGACTGCTCGATGTACGCCACGGCGCGGCGACTGGCGTCAATCTCGACCGGCAGCGTAACCAGCTGGAACAGCACGCTAAACGAGAAGAAAACCAGCGCGAGGGTCGTGAGCCCCGCAATGTTCATGAACAGGCCCATGAGCAGCACGATGGTCCAAGTGTTCTGGGTAAAGTTGACGACGGGAACCAAAGCGGTGCGCACCTTCATCATGGCATAGCCACTTTGACGCTGCGCGGCATGGCCTGCCTCGTGACAAGCGACAGCAACGCTTGCAACCGAGCCGCCCGAACGGTTGGCGTCCGAGAGGTACAGGTTGTTATCCTGCGGGTTGTAGTGGTCGGTGAGCTCACCAGCGACGCCCTTGATACCCACGGCATTGCAGCCGTTGGCGTCGAGCATGCGGCGCGCGACCGCAGCGCCCGTGTCGCCGTCCGAGCGAACCTTGGACCAGGTTTTGTACGTCGAGTTGATATAGCTCTGCGCGGCAAGACCGAGCACTGTACAAACAAGAACAACCAGCAGGTACAGCGGGTCGATGCCAAAGCCATATCCATAGTAATAGGGCATGCGAATTCCTCCGAATCGAGTTACACGTTGGAGGCATTCTACCCACTCAGCAGACTAGGCTTCCCTATAACAACTCAATCTTTCCGTCCTTCACGGTGAGTCCCATATTGCCGGAAAGCAGATCGTCCAGACGCGAGCCCACAAGCTCAAAACGCCAGCCTTCACGCAGGGGGCTCTGCTCGGGATGCTCAATGTAGTCGGCCAGGTCATCGCGCGAGGCAATAACCGAGGTCGCCACGCCCGAGCGCTCAGCAACCAGGCGAATGAGCGCATACATGAGATCCGTCACGCTCTCCAGCTCCGGAGAGATCTGGCGATGCCCGCGCACCATGAGCGGCAGGCGATCGTGCGGGCAGCTCGCGCCGCGCTTGATGGCCATGAGCGCGCCATCCACGTCGCGCTCCCCCAACTGATCAGTACCGCGAATGCTACGGAACTCCTCAACGCGCACAGGGTTGCGCTTGACGAGCGCCAGCAGCGTGTCGTCGGACATGACCCACTTGCGCGGGATGTTGCGGCGCTCGGCGCGATCCTCGCGCCAGGCGGCGAGCTCGCGCGCGATACCCAGCTGGTGACGGCTGCACGAATTGATGCGTTTGACCTTGCGGAACGCCTCGTGGCGATCGGCGCGATAGTGCGACTCGTCGGCCAGCGGGCGCAACTCGTCGAGCACCCAGTCCACACGGCCCAGCTCGCGCAGGCGACTCATCATCTCGGTATAGGCGACGATCAAGTACTTGACGTCATCGATCGCGTACTCAATCTGCTTATCGGTCAGCGGGCGACGCGACCAGTCGGTCAGCGACTCGGTCTTGGGCAGCGAGACGCCGCAAAACGTCTGTACGAGCGCGCCGTAGGAAATCTGCTGGCGCTCGCCCAAAAAGGCGGCGGCCACCTGCGTGTCAAAAATCGGACGCGGCAGCACGCCTACGGTATGAAGCATGACCTCCATATCCTGCGAGCAGGCGTGGAAGACCTTGGTCACGCTCTCGTCGGCCATAAGCTCGGCCAGCGGCGATAGGTCGTCGATTACCAGGGGATCGACCGCTACGCTCTCGGCAGGAGTGGCAATCTGAACCAAACACAGACGCGGATGGAACGTGCGCTCGCGCAAAAACTCGGTATCGACGGCAATCGCGTCGAATTCGCGGGCGCGCTGGCAAAAGTCGAGTAGAGCCTGATGTGTGGAAATGTACATATCAACCCATCGAATAAGGTTAGGCCCGAAAAACACGGGTAGGATATCGGCATTGCCTTACAACTATACTCGGTTAGTCACAGAACGGGAACGTAAGTATGCGCTGCCTTATCATCCACAACCCGGCATCGGGCCCCAGCTCAGATGAAATCTACGCATTCACGCACGCCCTCGCGCAGGGCGGCGACGAGGTCGTGATGCGCTTTATCGGCGATGGCATGGAGCCCGAGGACGCCGTGGCAGACGTGCGCGAGTTTGATCGCGTGGTGATTTCGGGCGGCGACGGCACCGTCTCCAACGTGCTCGACCAGATGCGCGGATGCGGCGTCCCCACGCTCGTCTTCCCCTCCGGCACGGCCTGCCTGTTCTTCAACAACATCGGCAATGCCCCTGAGGCGGCGGCGCTTGCCAAGGCTTGCCGCGCCGGTCGCACGGTCAAAGTGGACATGGGCGAGCTCTTTTGGCTCGACGAGAACGGCAGAGAGAAGCGCCACGGCTTTATCATCATCGCCGGCTCGGGCTTCGACGCCGAGATCATGATGAAGGCCGCTCCCACCAAAAACGACATCGGCGAGATCGCCTACTTCCTCTCCGCTCTCGCCACGCCCAACCCCACGGTGGCGCACTTTACCATTGAGCACGACGGCATTGTCGAGGAGCTCGACGGCATCTGCTGCATGGCGGGCAATACCTCGGTCATTCAAAACGACATCAACCTGTTCCCCGACTGCCGCATGAACGATGGCATGGTCGATATTGCGGTCATCGAACCCGTGCGCACCGTTCAGCTGCTGCCTACTGTGATCACCGCTGCGCTTGACCCCGCCGGTAAGGTACTCGGGCGCCCACAGTTCAAGATCATCCAGACCAAGGAAGCCAAGATCACCTGCACCCCGCCACTGGGCATGCAGTTCGATGGCGAGATTATCTCCAGCAATTCGGGCGTCTTTGGAGCCCGCGCGCTTCCGCAATGCCTCGACCTCATCGTCGACGAATTCTCCCCGCTCGGAAAATAGGAGGACCCTATGAACGACAATCCCCTGATCGGCTTTATTGTCATCGTCTTGGCCATGCTCGTCGGTTACGCCATCAACGTGATTCACCGCCGAAAGAAGTAAATCCACATTGGTATGATATTCATCCAGTTATCGCCTCTCCCGCTGTTTATGCATTCGTCAAACAGCGGGGGATTTTCATTTCGGGCATTCCCAGCTACTTTATTCGGCTACAGTAATTACAGGGCGTCTTTATTAAAGTAAAGTTGCAAACTGAGTACGATTAACCGCTCATCGCATATTTCATCACGCTTATCGAGTAAGTTTCTTTCATAGATGAATATTGTTTCCAGTTCGTTACGCTAATGAGGTGTCTTTATTGGCTGAAGCCCTCTGGCGACAGAGGGCTTTCGCACGCTGGGAGGGAAAATGAGGAAAACTCGCCCCGTCAACGCGCTCAAGAAGCTTGGCATAGGCCTTGCATTTGGAGCTGCAACCATCATGTCCATGCCGACCTCTGCACTCGCTTGCACGCAGGTCTACATGGGCAAAAACCTTACGGCCGACGGCAACACGTACTACGGCCGTTCCGAGGACTATGGCCCGCGCTATCTTAAGCACTTTGGCATTGAGCCCTCTCACGGCCCGGGACATACGTACAGCTCGGACGAGTCTTCGTTCATGTACACCTCGACCAAGACCACGTATCGCTACACCTATGTACGCGACCATCCCTCGCAGTGGGATGAACGCTGGGATGCCTACTCTGAAGCAGGCATCAACGAGAAGGGCGTATCCTGCTCCGCCACGCTAAGCACCAGTATGAATGCAGATGCCGAGACAGCAGACCCCCTGACTAAAACCGGCATCGGCGAGTACAACTACGCCAGCGTCATCCTGGGCGAGAGCGCCACGGCCCGCGAGGGCGTCGAGCTCCTCGGCAGCCTGATTGACGAGCAGGGCGTCTGCTCCAACGACCAGATCATCATCGCCGACAACAACGAGACCTGGCTATTTGCCGCGCTTTCCGGTCACCAGTGGATCGGCATGAAGCTCGCCGACGACGTCGCCTCGATCAACCCCAACATCGGCAACCTCAACTACGATGTCGACCTCAACGACCCCGAGAACTGCCTGCACTCCGAGGGCATCGAGTCCATGCCTAAGGAGAAGGGCTTTGCCGAGTACACCGACGGCAAGTTCGACGTCGCCGCAACCTATGGCGAGACCATTCAGAATTCCGGTATGCACCAGTGGACCCGCTACGTCCAGGGCCGTAACTACTTTGGCAACGAGCTCCAGGAGGGCACCGACTACGAGATCGTCAAGGACGAGCGCGAAGAGGCTCGCGCCACGACCGGCGCCTTGGTCCACGAGATGCAGCCGCTGTTCTTCCAGCCTGGAAAGAAAGACTGGACTACCTTTGAGATGATTCGCTCTCTCGGTAACCGTGGCGAGAATACCCCGGGCCTTAACGCCAACACTGACGGTGCCTATGCCATCGGCACCGAGCGCAACACCGAGATTCACGTCTTCCAGGTTCGCAACGGTCTTGATCCCCAGGTTGCAACAATCCAGTGGGAAATGCTCTCCCGCGCCGCGTACTCCGTCGCCATCCCCTTCTACTCCGCGCTGATTACCGAGGTTAGCCCGTATTTCAGCGACCAGACCGTCTCCTTCGACCACTGCAAAGAGACGGACATCGTGAACAACGAGGAGCCCGAGAACTCCATCAACTACGTCCTCATGGACATCAGCTCCCTCTGCTTTGAGAATCCCGATACCCTTGGTATCAGCGTCCGCTCCTACCTCGATGCACTCCAGAACGAGCTCATCGAACAGAACAAGGAAGTCGACGCCGCCATGCTGGCCGAGACGACCACCGAGGGCCGCACCGCTCTGGCCAACAAGGCCGGCAAGGCTGCCACCGAGAACACCTACGTCAAGTGCAAGGCCCTGCTCCAGGAGATGCGCGCCTATCAGAAGGCCGGAAACTTTGACGAGCCCTTCACCCCGAGCGACCTGAACACCGAGACCAACGGCCTCAAGGTGTCCATCACTTACGCCAAGGATGCTCTTGCCACCGATCCGGTCACCCCGGATCAGCCCGGCACCCCCGAGCAGCCCGGCACCCCCGAGCAGCCCGGCACCCCCGAGCAGCCCGCTAAGCCCGAGCAGCCCACCACCAAGCCTGAGAAGCCTGGCAAGTCGGACACCACAACCACAGTAACCGCCAACAAAACGAACACCAAGGGCGGCCTGCCCACCACCGGTGATCGTTTTGATGGCCGCATGGTGGCTGCATTCGCCATCGCTGGCGTTGCCGTCATCTCCGCCGGTGGTTACTTCCTCTACCGTCGCAACAAGGAGTAACGTCCTAGCTGAGCGGGCAAGGCAGCAATGGCAGCCTCGCCCGCTTAGCCCGCTCTTTTGACCGGCGGGAAACCCGCCTGAAATCTTTTTAAAAAAGATTTCCCCGCACACACTTCGCTGTGCTATAGTGCAGCGCAACAGCAACTAGGTGCGACCGCGCCACGGCATCACGAAAGGAGCCACCAACATGAAGAACACGATGAACTCTCTCAACAACTGGTGGTGGCGTGATGCGAATACGATCGGTCGACAGTGAGTCCCTCACGCCTGTTTTTTAGCTCTAGGTGATTGGAAGGCCTCCGGTTTCGACCGGGGGCCTTTTTCTATCTCGAGCCCGATCGCATTCGCATCACGCGCCTCCGCTTTTCTCTTGCACTCCCATTCCGAAAGGATTTTCACCATGTCTCAGAACACCGCCGCCCAGCCCCGCACCGTCCAGACCGCCGACCGCGGCAAACTCGATGTCCGCGCCCTCGTCCTGCTCGCCATCCTGCTCGCCGCCGGCTTCATCCTCAACTTCACCGTCGGCAAGGCAATCTCGGGCATCTCGGGCGGCATGATCAGCCCCGAGTTCATCATCTCGGCCTTCTGCCTCACCATCCTGGTCGTTCGCCCCAACATCGGCCAGGCGCTCGTCATTGGCCTCATCTCGGCTGCCGTGATCCAGATCACCACCACTTCGCCGTTCGTCGATTTTGCCGCCGAGGGCATCGCCGCCATGCTCATGGCCGGCATCGTCAACGCCGCCGGCAAGAACGGTCAGGTCAAGCCTGCCGTCGCCATCGTCGCTACCTTCGTGACCACCTTTGTCTCCGGCGTCATCTTCATGGTTATCAAGATGGCCATGCTTGGCGTGGTCGGCGAGCTCGCCGCCGCTATGCTGCCCGTCGTCGCCATGACCGCCGTCTTTAACGCCATTCTGGTCGGCGCCCTCTATCTGCCCATTCAGAAGGCCCTGAAGCTCAACTAACCCACAGTGTCCCATCGGTAAAGACTGTCCCAAACAACTAGCTCTTGGGGACGTTCTTTAACGACTAGTCATGTAAGAACGTCCCCAACGACTATGAAAGGTATTCATGGAAACGATCATCAGCGTCGATGACGTCTCGTTCTCATATGGCAGCGCACCCGAGCCCGCGCTCGCCCACGTGTCGTTTAATGTGCATCAGGGCGATTTCATCGGCATTATCGGTCCTTCGGGCGCCGGCAAGTCCACACTTGCCGCCTGCCTCTCGGGCGCCGTGCCTCACCACTACACCGGCACCTTTTTTGGCTCCGTCACCGTGGACGGCCACGACACCTGCGAGGTCTCGCTCACCGATGTATCGCAGATCGTCGGCAGCGTGCTGCAGGATATCGACACGCAAATGGTCGCCTCGGTCGTCGAGGACGAGATGCTCTTTGGCCTCGAGAACTTTGGCGTCCCCCATGACCAGATCGAGCAGCGCGTGAGCGAAACGCTCGAGACCGTCGGCATCAGCGACCTGCGCGACCGCGAGATTGCCACCCTCTCGGGCGGACAGAAGCAAAAGGTAGCCATCGCCGCCATTCTCGCTATGCGTCCGCGCGTCTTGGTTCTCGACGAGCCCACCGCGGCACTCGACCCTGCCAGCTCCACGCTGGTCTTCGAGACGCTGCGTGAGGCAAACCGCGCACTTGGAATCACCATCGTCGTCGTTGAGCAAAAGGTCGCCCTGCTCTCGGAGTACTGCAACCGCGTGCTCGTGCTCAACCATGGCGAAATCGCGCTGCAGGGCGAACCACACGAGGTCTTCGCGCATACCGACGAGCTCCGTGCCATCGGCGTCGACTGCCCTCGCGTCACGCGTATCTTCAATAGCCTCGAGGCCGATGGCCTGGTAAGCGGTACCCCTTGCTTGGATGTCGATGAGGCCGAGCGCCTGATTTCGGGCATTGTCGACCCCGCACACGCGGCCAGCGAAGCCCAGGCGCCCGCCGGCTCCCCGCATGCACCGTCGTTGCGCCCGCACGCCAAGGACGCCGAGCCCGTGCTCACCTTCGATCACGTTGAGTTTGCCTATCCCAATGGCGGCGCCGCCGTACACGACCTCAACCTGACCCTCTATCCCGGCGAGCTCGTGGGCATCGTCGGCCAGAACGGTGCCGGCAAGACCACGCTCACCAAGCTGCTCACAGGCCTGCTTAAGCCCGCCTCGGGCAGCGTGCGCGTTACGGGGCTGGACACCGCAGCCGTTCCCACGAGCCGCATCGCCCGCGAAGTCGCAACCCTCTTCCAAAACCCCGACCGCCAGATCTGCAAGGATACCGTACTCGACGAGGTCGCTTTTGGCCTGGAGCTTGCCGGCATCGACCGTGCCGAGGCTCTGCGTCGTGCTCAACTTGTTATCGACCGCTTTGGCCTGCCTGCCGATGAGGCACCTTTCTCGCTTTCGCGCGGCCAGCGACAAATGGTGGCGCTTGCCTCCGTCGTAGTGGTTGAGCCCAAGATCGTCGTGCTCGACGAGCCCACGAGCGGCCTTGATTACCGCGAGTGCATGACCGTCATGGAAACAGTGCGCACCATGGCCGAGCGCGGTTGCGCCGTGATTATGGTCTGCCACGATATGGAAGTCGTCTCGGATTTTGCCGAGCGTATCGTAGTAATGGCCGACGGTCGCATCCTCGGCCGCGGCCGCACGCACGAGCTATTCTCGAACATCGATCTCATGCGGCGTGCCTACGTGGAGCCTCCCCAGGTTATTGAACTCTCGCGCCGTCTGGCATCTTCCGTCTCGCCCGCTTTTGCGCAGGTGAGCGAGGTCACCGATGTCGTTCGAATTACCAAGGAGATGGTCCGCCGTGGTTAACGTCATCGACTACATGCCGGGCGATACGCTACTGCATCGCCTGAACCCCGTCGTCAAACTGGGCCTCGCCGCCGCCATCATCGTCGGCATCTTCTTGTCCGACACCTACGTGGCGCTGCTGGGCTTTTTGGCACTCACCCTTGCGCTGGGTGCCTATGCCGGTGTCGTCGACCGTCTGTTCTCGCTGCTCAAGTTGCTGATTCCGCTCGCGCTTATCATGCTGGTGCTCCAGCTGGCCTTTATGCGCGATGGCAACGTTGTGTGGGGCTTTATCACCGACACGGGCCTCATCACAGGATCGAAGGCCTGTCTGCGCCTGCTGGGTGTGGCGTTACCGCTCATCCTCATGCTCATAGTGACCAAGCTCAACGACCTTGCCAACGCCTGCGTCGAGGTGCTGCACGTGCCGTATCGCTATGCCTTCACCTTTACCACGGCGCTACGCTTTGTGCCGGTGTTTGGTCAGGAGATGAACGCCATCATGGAAGCGCAGACCGCACGCGGCGTCGAGTACGACACCAAGAACCCCATCAAGAAGCTTAAGCTCATGCTGCCACTGTGCGTGCCACTGCTCATCTCGAGCGTGGGCAAGACCGATGCCACAGCCTTGGCGGCAGAACAGCGCGGCTTCTATCTGCGTACACGCGCCAGCTCGTACAAGCGCTACTCCATCAAAGGCCTGGACATCGCCGTGCTCATCGTCAGCATCGCCCTCATCGCCATCGGCTTCCTGTTCTAGTTCGCCACCGGCAGCAACCGCCCAACGCAAAAGGCCTCGGCTCGCACCAAACGAGCCGAGGCCTTTACTGTTTCATCAGATAAAACCTACCAAAATTAACCTGTCCCTTTTTGACAGGTCGGAAGCTAGAGGCGGTAGGGGGCGCCGCTGCGGATGATGGATTCGCGCACCAGGACATCCATGGCATCGAGGGTGATCTCGGGCATCTCTCGATACTTCTGCAGCACCGATAGCTCGGTGCAGGCCAGAATGACACGGTCGCAGCCGCTACGGGCGAACTCCCACATCACGCGGTCGAACTTATCCATATCGGGCTCACGTCCGGCTTTCACATCATCGTAGATAAGCGACATCACATCGTTCTGACGTTTCTCGCTGGGATAGACGACCTCAACACCCGCAGCCTCGCATTCGCGGCCGTAGACGCCCGCGCCCACGGTTCCGTCGGTGCCCATAATGCCAATCTTGTGCACCGGCTCGGCCGGCATACTCAGGTTGGGGTCGAACTCGCACTCCCCCATCACCGCACCCGCAAGGGCATAGCGCACCGACTCACGCGGCATGTGGATAATCGGCACCTTCGTAAACGACTGGATCTGGTCGTAGAAGTAGTGCGACGTGTTGCAGGGAATGGCAATGTGCGCACAGCCCAGCGACTCGAGTGCCTGGGCACACTCTTTCATGGTCGCCAGCAGCTTGGCATGCTCGCCGGTCTTAATGGCAAGCGTGCGGTCGGGCATGGTCGACTTGGAGAGCACCACCATGTCGATATGTTCCTGATCGCAGGCAGCAGCCGTATGGCGCACCACCTGGTCGTAGTAATACGACGTGGCCTCGGCGCCCATGCCGCCGATAACTCCCAGCTTTTCCATCGCCGCCTCCTTGGTGACGCTTGCGCAATTGCGCGTATCATACCCGCGCCCGCCCGATGTAAACCGGACGGGCGCCGCACTCATCTACTTGTAATACGTCTTGAACAGCTTAAAGTGGCGCAGCTTGGTGTGCCACATGCGCAGCCAGCGGTTAAAGACAAAGTCGCCCTTCATAAACGAAGGGTCGGCGCCCTTGCCTTCCTTGTCCAGGCGATGCACCTTAGCGCGCAGCTCGGGATCCTTGACGTACTTGTCGACGACGCCCATGGGAACGACCATCCACAGCGCCTCGTCCTGCGCCGTCACAAACTCCGGCTCAAACGGGCGGTTGAACACATACTCGTCCACCACATACTTGGCAACGTTAAAGCCGCTGTTAGTGACGTAGTAGTTGCTGCGACCTTGGCGCGTGTTGAAATCGAAGAACTTAAACGAGCCGTCGCGTTCGTCGTACTTAACGTCAAAGTTGGAATAACCCACAAAGTGAAGGTCCTCGAGCAACTTGCGCACGCCGCCCATGAGCTCGTCATTGGGCTCGGTGATGATACAGGCGTGGTTGCCGACACCGTGAGGCTGATGCTCCTCGAGCAGCACGTGACCCAGGCACATCATGCGCACCTTGCCGTTGCGGTCGGAATAACTGGTGAGCACGCGCATGTACTCGTCATTGCCGGGCACGCGATCCTGCAAGATCAGGTCGTCGGTGTAGCCGCTGGCATACGAGTCGCGAATGACCTGTTCCAGCTCGGCACGGTCGGCAATCTCATAGGCCTTTTTCTGGCCCTCGAACTCGTGCTGCCACCACATGATGCCGTCAGAAGGCTTCAGAATCATCGGGTAAGGAAAATCGATCTGGTCGAGCACTTCGGCAGGTGCCTCGCCTTGGGCGTTCAGCATCGCCATGGTGAAGGTAAAGGTATGCGGATAGGGCACGCCATGCTTCTCGCACAGCTCGTAGAAGATCTCCTTCTTCTGACACTGCTCAAGCATGCTGTAGGGAGCGTAAGGCGCGACGATGTTATCCGCCAACTCATGGGCATCCTTGGCCTGAGCCACGAGGGCAACATAGTTATCGCCACAGCCCACAAGAACAATCGTCTTATCGGCATGCGCTTGGGCAATGCCGTTGACGGTCCTGAGCATCACGGGCATGGTATCGATATCCACGTTGGGCGTGTAGTCGATAATCTGGCTGCGGTACGCGGGACCCGTCTGGTACTTGCCAAAGACCAGGCTCTTGACCTGGTACTCCTCGTAGAAGGCGCGCGCCACCGAATAGGCGTTGATGTCGCCACCGAGCAGCACGGGAATAAACTCGCGCTCTGTAAACTGCAATGCCATGGAAACTTCCTATCATGAACTGCCCACACAACGGGCGGTCTTTGCGCAACTGATTTATTCTAGCGTGCCAAACCGCCGGCGCCCAAAGCTCCACCGTATCTATGGCAATCAGCGCAATTATCCAGCATGAAATCCGCCCTCGCCGTGATGGGACCCTGTAGTTGCAAAACCCCACATGAGGCGACTTTTGATAAACAAAAACCCTCTCGACAGGGTTCCGTAACGTTAAAGTTGAACTCTATGGTTTCTCAACAATTCACCATTCCCGCAGGTCAAGGCCAAAGCCTCAAGTTCAACTTGACCCTTTAGAACCTTTAAGGTTCAAGTTGAGGTCGAAAGCAGTAGTAGAATACCGTTCGAACCATAACCTACGATTGATTGCAGAGGGACTGGATGCAGCATTCGAATCATCGCGCCGCAGCGCTCATTGCGTCGAAGCCGGCTCGTATCATCACGAGCGCCGCGCTCGCCGTTGCGCTGACGGCCACGCCGATGCTCTCCCCCGTTGCGGCGTATGCCGCCTCGCAGGCAACGCAGGACCAGCTTTCCGCAGCCCAGCAGAAGATCGAAGCCGCCACGAGCGCCTACAACGACGCCCGCACCAAACTCGATGACCTGCAAAAGCAGATTGACTCCAATGAGGCAAGCATCGAGGAAATCGAGGCTAAGCTTCCCGAGCAGCAGGCCAAAGCAAGCTCCGCCATGCGCGATCTGTACAAGTATCAGAAGGGCACCAACCCCATCGTGAGCTTCCTGGTCAACGCGCAGAGCCTGGGTGAGTTCATCACGACCTGCAAATACACCAACCAGATCACGAGCTCGAGCGTCGACGAGATCGAACAGCTTAATAACATGCAAACCGAACTCGAGCAGAACAAGGCTGAGCTCCAGCAGGCCAAGTCTCAGCTTGAGGCAGAGCAGAAAAACGCCGAGGATGCGTTGGCTCAGGCCCAGCAGCTCCGCAGCGAGGCACAGGCAAAAGCCGAGCAGGAAAATGCCGCCGAGCTTGCCAAGCTTGAGGCCGATAAGGCCGCTGCCGCCGAGAAGATCTCGGGCGAGGGCGTAAGCGGCAGCAATTCCAGCAGCCAGGCCACCAACACCAACACCACCATCGACACCACGGTGAACAACGCCAATACCGGTAGCTCCGATTACGATTCGTTCATTAATGAGTGGACGAGCCGCATCGACAATTATCTCGCCGGCTCCCCCATGGCAGGCCAGGGCTATAACTTTGCCGTCGCCGCTTGGAATACCGGTGTCGACCCCCGTTGGTCCCCCGCCATCGCCTGCATCGAGAGCACCAAGGGTGCTTATTGCGCCAATTCTTACAACGCCTGGGGCTGGAGTGCCCGTGGCGGCGGTTGGCGCAGCTTTGGCAGCTGGAGCGAGGGCATCTCCGCTCACGTTGCCTATCTGGGCGCCAACTACGGCTCCACCCTTACCCCGGCAGCGGCCAAAAAGTACTGCCCGCCCACGTGGCAGGACTGGTACAACAAAGTCGCCGCTCAGATGAACCGCATCTAAGCGCAACTGCAAAGGGCCCCAATGGGGCCCTTTTCTTTTAGGTAGCGGAGGTATCGACGACGCCGGTCGCATTGGCAATCGCGACTATGACGATCATGCATAGGAGCAGCACACCCAATGCCTTGAGCCAGAGTTTCGCGAGTTTCTTGCCGCGATGGCTGTCGAGCAGTGCGAATCGCCGACGAAGACGGCGCTTATCGAGCAGCGCAAAATGCATAAGCACCATAAGGCCATCGACAAAGAAAAAATACTCGATTATGAGAAGCCACGTCGGGTAGCTTTGGTTTGCTCCCGTGGGGTGAAAGACGGCAAAGTGACTTCCGGCAAAGAACACAAGTAGCGAGAAGCAGACGAGCGCATTCCAAATGCGCCCCAGAGACTCCGGAACGCGAGAGAGCAGACCGCATGCAGCGGAGGCGGCAGGCCTAGGAAGCCCTGCGGGGTTCTGGAGCCCTTGGAGCGTCAACACCGTCTCCGAGGCCGGAGTACGGACAGGCGCAGGTGTAGGAGGCCGCACGGGGCGGCTCAGATCGTATGCCGAGCGCGTCGCCCGTCCCAACGCTTCCGCACTCGCAAAACGCTTGGCCGGGTCGAGCGCCATCGACATGCAGACGGCATCGGCAAGTGGAGTGGGAATGCCACGCGCCTCGCATTGCTCGCGCATGTCGAGCCCTGGTTTAGGGTCGACTCCCGTCAAGCAGAAGAACAACAGGGCGCCAAGTGCGTAGACGTCGCTGCGCACACTCGTCTGCCCAAACCCATACTGCTCGGGCGGCGCATAGGGTCGCGTGCCAAACTTGACGGTGTCGGCATCGGCGCCATCGCGCCATACGCGCGCGATCCCCAAGTCGATAATCACCAGCGACGAAAACGTCAGGCCCTCATCGAGCGTACAGTTCGCACCCGTCACGATGATATTCGACGGTTTGAGGTCGCGATGGATCACCGGCGCCGACGTCTCCCCCGCCATTGCAAAACCGGCGTGGAGCTCGCCCACGGCATCGCATAGGGCAGGATACAATTCACGCGCATAATCGGGGGTGGCTCCCAGACGGTCCACCAGCACCCCGAGCGTCTCCCCTTCGATGTATTCCATAACCACGTTGAGCTCGTCGCCCACACGACGACAATCGACGATTCTGGGCAGGTGCTCAAAACGCCTGCCTGCCCGCTGAGCGGCAAACAGACGCTCGTATGCCCCGCCGATTTGAGCCGAGGCATCGATGCGTTTACGGACAAAGGGGCCGAGCGAACCACCACCGGTTCCTTCAAAGTACACGAGCTCGGTTGTTTCAACGGACGAGCGCTTAAGTACACGCTCCACGCGATAGCTGTCGTCGCGATCGAGCGACGCCAGATGTTCGGCAAGCGCTGCGGTCAGCTCGTCATCGGAATATGTTGTGATCTGAGTATCCATAGCCTCCATCATAGCGCAGGGCGCAGACACCCCATGGCATCCGCGCCCCGTTCGTTTGCATCGTTGTTCGGCAGCTCCGCCGGCTCAGATATCAGCCGCTAACTCACCGTCTCCTCGCCAAAGCGATACAGCTCCTCGTTGACCTTTTGGAGGCTGCACCCGCGATCGATGCAAAAGATGATAATCGCATCACGGCGATCCCTGCAGTTAAGGACGCTTACCCCGGCAGCCGTCAGTGCACGGTTGGTCTCTTTGAGCGTCAGCGCCATCGCAAAGGCAATCTGCAGCACCTTATTGCGACTCGGATTGCGCGAACCAGTAAAGATCTGATAGCCAAAGGTCTCGTTGAGGTCGGCCATACGCACCACGCGCGAACGCTCCAAGCCCTTTTCCTGCAGCAGCTGCTTCAGGTAGTCCGAAAGCGACGGGGCGGCAAAGTCGTGCTCCCTGATATAGCCATCGATGTTCGGCGCATCGAGAAGCTCATTGAGCAACTCCTCGGTCAGCTTTTTATCGGGCATACGACTTCACCTCCCCCAGTGCATGCAACATGCTAGAAACCGCTTACGTCCGAACGCTCCCAGCTAGCAACCTGGTCGGGAGACACCGTACCCAGCGCCTCGAACTTCCAGGAGCCGCCCGCCTTCAGATGATTGGTGTTTGCAAGAGCCGTTCCAACCTGGTTGCCATCGGCATCATACAGAACATACTCAATCTGAATGTAGCTCTTTTCCTTGTCCGTGTTATTGGTCAGCGTGCCCGTGATCTTATAGGCAAACTGATTGGAGGTGTCTTCAGCCTCGTCAGCAATGGTATACGGTTCTTGCGGTTCTTTTTGCTCCTCAGCCTGCTGTGTCGTCTCGGCAGGTTTTGCCGAATCGCTCGCAGACGAATCGGTTGAATTGCCACCCATAGAGCCCACGGCACCGACGATAACCAGCACCACGATGACGCCTAGGACAATCTTGCCGATCGGCTTCTTTCCCTCTTTTGCCATTATTCATCCTTCCTACGATCCGGCTACCGTGCCGGCACACAGCACATCGTAGGAAGGATTGAATTTGAATTCATTAGCTGAGAGCTAAGGTTGCGGTAAACGGCCAATGCAGCTATCCAGACGCCGAGCAAACGCACTTTGCGTGACCGTCTGCTGGCAGCGCATCAACCCACCGTGACGGATTTCCCGGTAAAGGCACTGATCATCAACAGGGCAAAGAACACCAGGTAGCTGACACTCAGCGGGTACGCAGTGATCAGGAATACGACCCAGCCGACATTGGTTTTACCGTCGGCACGGCGTTGCCCGCGATTGCGGCAGAGCCAAATCGTCACGCCGATGGCAGTGATAAACAGTACGAGTGCCGCCGCAGCCAGCCCAGCAAGCACAAACATCACGCCAATGCTCACAGCAATGACCGGAAGTAGCAGCAAACCACACCCGCATCCACCCGGACTATATACGGCAGATTGCCGACGTCGCCTCATCGTCACTCCATCACGAGCAATCGTTTGTAGACATCGAGGCCCTTGAGTAGGATTTCCTCGTCAAAGAGCATGGTATCGGTATGCAGAGCGCTCGTGGCATAGGCGGGGCAGCCATCCGAATCGCTCGGGTTTTCTTGACCCTCCGGCACGCCCGTGCCCAGCAAGAAAAACACGCCCGGCAGATGGCGCTGATAGAACGCGAAATCCTCGGCAATCAGCAGCGGCTCGTCCACGAGCTGTAACTCGGGCAGAGCAGGCGCGATTCGGGCAAATAACTCGGGGTCGTTGTCGACCGGCGGATAGCCCTCGGCAAAGTCTAGATCGTACGTGCAGCCCGTTGCAGCGCATGCCTCATCAAGCACGCGGCACACACCCTCGCGTGCACGGTCGAACATGTCGTCCGTAAACACACGCAGGCTTCCGGCCACATGGGCCTCCCCCGCCACCGCGTTACAAACCGTACCGGCCTGCAGCAGACCAAACTTACCGATACAGGGCTCGTCGGTGCCCAGCTCGTCCATCAGCTCGCGCTCGGCAACCAAAAACTTTGCTGCCGCCAACGCGGCATCGTGCGACTCCCCGACCGGCACACCATAGGTCTTAGCGATGTGGATGCTCGTACCGTGAATATGGATATGCGTCTCGCTCGAACGCGCCAGCAGCGGACCGGAACAACTCGCCAACGTGCCGGCAGGCAGATCGGGCCACACATGGAAGCCAAAAATGCGGTCGGCCCCATAGCGCTCGAACACACCACTCTCGCATACCGTCTTGGCGCCACCGGTCGTCTCCTCGGCCGGCTGAAACACAAAGAGCACGTTGCGCTTGATGGCACCCGGCTGCTCACGAATCGTACGATCGACATACGTCGCGGCGGCAAGCACCATGGCCATGTGACCGTCGTGACCGCACGCATGCATCTTACCGGGATGCGTCGAGGCAAAGGTCGCGCCCGTTGCCTCCGCGATGGGCAGGGCGTCCATGTCGGCGCGAATCGCCGTGGCATGCACGGCGCCCGTGCCGGCATCGAAGAAAGCGCAGACGCAGCTGGGACACGGATGGGTCACATCGCAGGTGAGCGGTGCCAACACGCCCTCGATATAGGCGATCGTCTGCGGAAGATCGAAGTCGAGCTCCGGGATCCTGTGCAAGTCGCGGCGGTAGCGACGGAGTTCTTGGAGCTCGGCCATATTGGTTCCTTTCGTAGGTGCGCGTCGGCTGCTATCTATTGTGCCGCAAGATTGCTACACCCTTATTTCCAGCATATCCCTGCATTTTTTAAACGTTATATACAAATACTCTTGTTTGGTAAAGTGCAACGTGGTAGGGTCGTTACCACTTGATAGAGGCGCGGGCACGAAGATCCGCGGGCGAGCCGGCAGGCTTTGACCCCGTGGGGAGGCGAAACCCGCCGAACTGGGTTTTTCGGGCACGAACAACCTGGTGGGCCTGCGGGAAACACCCGCAGGACTGTCTGCAGCAATGCGGGAGCGCTATCCGGACATGGGGTCCACGCTATGCGGATTCGATGCGCAGGTAGCGCCGTCTGGATAGCGAGGTTTACGGGACATGTCATTAACTCCCAACGAGGCATACGCGGCTAAGCAGCCGTTTGTGGACAAGGAAACGCTCGAGCATATCGTCGAGCAGTTCCCCACGCCATTTCATCTATACGACGAGGCGGGCATCCGCCGCAACATGCAAGAAGTGCGCGACGCCTTTGCATGGAACCCGGGCTTTAAGGAATACTTTGCCGTCAAGGCAAATCCCAACCCGGCGCTCATCTCCATTCTCAACGAATACGGCTGCGGCTGCGATTGCTCGAGCTATACCGAGCTCATGATCGCCCGCTCGCTGGGCATTACGGGACACGACATCATGTTCTCGTCCAACGACACGCCGGCTGCCGACTTTGAGCTCGCCGACAAGCTGGGTGCCATCGTCAACTTTGACGACATCAGCCACATCGAGTTCTTCGAGCGTGTTGCGGGGCCCATCCCCAAGACGGTCAGCTGCCGCTTTAATCCAGGCGGCCTGTTCCAGCTCTCCAACGGCATCATGGACAACCCGGGCGACTCCAAGTACGGCATGACCACCGAGCAACTCTTCGAGGCGTTCCGCATGCTCAAGGCCAAGGGCGCCGAAAACTTTGGCATCCACGCATTCCTTGCCAGCAACACCGTCACCAACGACTACTACCCCAAGCTCGCGCGCATCCTCTTTGAGCTCGCCGTGCGCTTGGAGCGCGAGACCGGCGCACACGTCGCCTTCATCAATCTGTCCGGCGGCGTCGGCATCCCCTATCTGCCCGAGCAGCAGGCCAACGACATTCACGCCATCGGCGAGGGGGTGCACGCGGCATACGACGAGATCCTGGTTCCCGCTGGCATGGGCGATGTGGCCATCCGCACCGAGATGGGCCGCTTTATGATGGGGCCCTACGGCTGCCTGGTCACCAAGACCATCCACGAGAAGCAAATCTACAAGGACTATATCGGCGTGGACGCCAGTGCCGTCGACCTCATTCGTCCCGCCATGTATGGCGCTTACCACCACATCACGGTGATGGGTCAGCCGGGCGGCGCCGACAAGGCCACAGCGCCCGTCACGAACACCTATGACATCACGGGCAACCTATGCGAGAACAACGATAAGTTCGCCATCGACCGCGAGCTGCCGCATATCGACATGGGCGACCTGCTCGTGATTCACGACACCGGCGCGCATGGCTACTCCATGGGCTACAACTACAACGGCCGTCTGCGCTCCGCCGAGGTCCTGCTGCGCCCCGATGGCTCGGCCGACCTCATCCGTCGCGCCGAGCGCCCGGGCGACTACTTTGCCACGCTCGACGTGCTGCCGTGCGGCCGAGAGTTGCTGGCCAAGTCGCGCGCCGAAAGTGCCCGCCGCCGCGCTCAGGACGAGCGCCTGGCCGTCGCCGCTCAGTGGAACAAACGCATCCAGATCGCGGAAGCGAAGGAGAAGAACATGGACATCCGCAATCTCGAGGGTTCAATCGTCGCCCTTGTCACGCCGTTTAAAAAGGACGGCAGTGTCGACTTTGACGCGCTCGAGCGCCTTATCGATTTCCACCTGCAAAATGGCACCGACGCCATCCTCACCCTGGGCACCACCGGAGAGAGTGCCACGATGACCGACGACGAGGACAACTCCGTTGTCGCCGCAGTGGTCAAGCAGGTTGCGGGCCGAGTCCCCGTTATTGCCGGCTCGGGCTCTAACTCCACGCAGACCATGCTCACTAAGTCGCTCACCTATCAGGGCCTGGGCGCCGATGGTCTGCTGCTCATTACCCCCTACTACAACAAGTCTAACGAAGAGGGCATCTACCAGCACTTTAAGACCGTGGCCGACGCCGTGGACATCCCTTGCATCCTCTACAACATCCCCGGCCGCTGCGGCTGCGGCATCAGCGAGCGCAACGTAGAGCGCCTGGCCGCGCACCCCAACATCATGGGCATCAAGGAGGCCTCGGGCAACGTCGCCTACGCGGCCAAGATCGCCCACCTGCTGTCAGACGACTTCCGCATGTACTCGGGCGAGGACGCACTCACCGTGCCGCTCATGAGCCTGGGCGCCTCGGGCACCATCAGCGTGTGGGCAGACGTTCAGCCGCAGCTCGTGCACGACATGTGCCGTGCCTATCTGGACGGCGACGTGGAGCGCGCCCGCGATATCCAGATTGCCGGTCAGCCGCTCATCAACGCCCTCTTTAGTGAGGTCAACCCCATCCCCGTCAAAGAGGCGCTCGCTCAGATGGGTATGATCGAGGCAAACTACCGTATGCCGCTGTGCCCCATGGCCAACGACACGCGCGCTGCACTTACCGATGCTTTGAAGGGAGCTGGTCTGCTTGATTAAGACCGTCATTATGGGAACGGGCCGCATGGGCTCGCTCATCCGCACTACCGCCGAGGGCATTGTCAACGCCGCTGGAGAGGCCGTTTTTGACATCGTCGCCCAGACCGGCTTCGACTTGTCCGAGCTCGAGAACGCCCCAGCAGCCGACGTCATCATCGACTTCTCGAACGTTGCGGCCTTCAATGCTGTCGTCGCCTATGTCGAGCGCACGGGCGCGGCGTTGGTCTCGGGCACCACGGGCTACACGCCCGAGCAGATGGATCGCCTGCGCGAGCTGGGTCAGAACGCCCGCGTCATGCACTCCGGCAATTACTCCATCGGCATCGCGGCCCTGCGTCATCTGGTGGCACAGGCCACGCGTGAGCTGCCCGGCTTTGACTGCGAGATTGTCGAGACGCACCACAACCAAAAGGCCGACGCCCCCAGCGGCACCGCGAAGCTGCTGCTCGACGCCGTCGTCGAAGCCGAGCCCGAGGCAGGTTACCACCCCGTCTATGGCCGCGAGGGCATGTGCGGCGCACGCGACCCCAAGGAGATCGGCATGCACTCGCTGCGCGGTGGCACTGTCGCCGGCGTGCACGAGGTGAGTTTCTTTGGCCAGGACGAGGAGGTCACGCTCACACACCGTGCCACGAGCCGCCAGATCTTTGTCAACGGCGCCCTGGCCGCCGCCCAGAAGCTCATCACCCGCGACCCCGGCTTCTACACCTTCGACCAGGTCATGTTTGCCTAACCAGGTATCAACCGTATCCACGAAAAGGAGAAACAGCATATGAGTAACGCAGCCGAGATGGATGCACAGGAGATTATCAACTACATCGCCACCGCGCCCAAGAAAACGCCCGTCAAACTGTACGTGCGCGAAAAGCCGGGCATGAAGGTCCAGTGGGGCAATGCGCACGTCTACGGCGGTCATCGCGGCAAGACCGTCTTTGGTAACTGGGATGAGCTTAAGACCATCCTGGTCGCCAATGCCGATTCCATCGACTACTACGACGTAGAGAACGACTGCCGCAACTCCGCCGTGCCCATGCTCGACCTCAAGGGCATCAACGCCCGCATCGAGCCGGGCGCAATCATCCGCGACCGCGTCGAGATCGGCGATCGCGCCGTCATCATGATGGGTGCCATCATCAACATCGGCTCCGTCATCGGCGAAGGCTCCATGATCGATATGGGCGCCGTGCTGGGCGGCCGCGCCACCGTGGGTAAGAACTGCCACATCGGCGCAGGCACCGTGTTGGCAGGCGTCGTAGAGCCCGCCAGCGCCACGCCCGTCATCATCGAGGACGATGTCATGATCGGCGCCAACGCCGTGGTTCTGGAGGGCGTGCACGTAGGCAAGGGCGCCGTCGTTGCCGCCGGCGCCGTGTGCGTCGAGGACGTCCCCGCCGGCGCCGTCGTGGCCGGTGTCCCCGCCCGCGTCATCAAGATGCGCGACGAGAAGACCGACAGCAAGACCGGCCTGGAAGAGGGCTTACGTCAACTGTAGGGTTACGCGGTTTTACCAAACCGCGTAACTAGCCGACGCTGCAAACGCCCCAGAGCGGCAATCTGACGTTCAGTCGTCGGGCATGACCAAAAGGTCAATGCCCTCCTCTTTCACGTCACCTTGCTCGCTCTGGGGCGTTTTCGCTGACTTATGCTCAACCAGTAGCGAAATTAAGCCCCAAGTAAAAAGGCCGAAGCCCTCATCCGAGGCTTCGGCCTTCGCTTTCTCGCTGCAGGCGTAACGCAACTTATCGATTCTCGATGCTGCCGATATTCTTGAGCTCGATGGAGATGAGGCCGTTGGGTTCGTTGACGAACTCGATGTACTCGGAGTTCGAGCCCATCTCGGCCGGAAAGCTGATCTCGATGCCCGTGTCGGTACGAATCTTGTGGTTGCGCACGGCCGCACGCTCGACCTGCTTGCGCTCCACGGGCACACGCTCGGGCACCTTCTCTTCGGTCAGCGCCGCACGTACGCTCTCCTTGATGACCGGTTCGTCCTCAAAGACCTCATCGACGATATCCCAAGGCGGAAGCTCCTCGTCATCCTCGACCTTCTCGGCAACGGCAGCCTTAACCTTAGCGAGCGCTACGGCCGTATTGGCACCGTGCTCCTCGGCGACTTCCTCGACCACACGCGTCACGGTGTCGATGACCTCCTTGCCCGATACGCCCGTGTCGCACTGCAGCAGGCCATCGGGGATAAGCATACGGTCCTCGCCGGCAATCTTGCGCTTCTTGTCCACGTAGCCGATCTCCATGGTACTCGCGCGCACGATGGCATAGCTCGGCACCTTTTGCGAGGGGTTCGGCAGAATGGCGTAGTGGCGCGCGATGTCGTTGCGCACCTCTCCCTCCTCGCGGCCCACTTCGTGCATAAAAGCCTGCTTGGAGCCCAGCAGCATCACGGCAAACCAGCGGGCATCCTCATCGTCGTCAAAATCGGCCACGAGCACGTCGGTGGACTCGGCTTTCTCGGCTTTGGTGAGCTCGGAGGAGATAAACTCCGCAATCTGCTGCGACAGGTCCACGAACTCGCGCTCGCCAAAGAAGTAACCCTTGAGCTCGCCGCCAAACGCAGAGTTCTCGGCAAACGTGGCGCGTTTATTGTCGGCCGAGGTACGTGCGCGGCGCAGATGCGTGGTCACGAAGTTGCGCACGGTACGACTCTCGATATCGAGCTCGCGCTGGCTCATGACGTTGACGGCAGAGTCAAAGTCCAGGATATGCAGAATCGCGTGATTGATTTTCATATACGGCATTCCGTTCTAGATCGATTTCGGCATGAACCAGTATAGCGGTCGAGCCCTCCCCGAGCGCATCGAAGATTGGTGCATCTGGGACAGGTTGCTTTGCACCAATGGCTAGCGCAGGAGCTCGGACTGCCAAGCCTCGAGCTGTTCTGCCAGACTCTTACCGGCAGCGGACATGTCGATCTGGGGTCGTTTGGGCAGCAGTGCGCACTTAAGGATTGCCACGATGGTCTGCGAGACAAAGCGTCGCGTATCCTTGTCAAAGCCTTGTGCAGCTTGGAGCATCACGGGCAGGCTCTCGCGCAGATTCCCAGCGATATCCGCAAACCGCTCAGCACCCGTAGCCTCAAACACGGAGAACAATGCATCTACAAAACGCTCGCGCTCGGCAGGCCCCACTGCAAGCAGCATCTCGCGAATGGAGCCATCAACGTATCGAGCACCGGCGGACAGGCGCTCACAGTACACGAAGTCGCGACCATCAACCACCCAGCTAAAGGGATTGTGCTGCAGCAGGCTGAACTCAGTGCTCTCAACGATGGCATAGTCCTCCTGTGTCTCGAACATCATGCCAAAGATCGACGACCGAGGTAGCGTCTTATCGATGCGGCCGGAAAGATCGGCAAAGGCGTTGCCGTTCAGAAACTCCTCGACGAAGCCAGGACCATCATGGGAATACACCCGTTCGATTCGCTCACGGGCGACATCGGAGCACATCGCCGCACCGTACACCGCAAGGTTTCCACCCTTGGAATGACCTCCGCACAAAAGCGGCCCGTCAATCGCATCCGCCGCCTCGTCCACATAGCGCGCCGCGGATTCCTGGGCCGGCACAGGACACCGGAACGCCATGTTAAAGTCCTCTTTCCAGCCCACAATCGTACTGTCGGTCCCCCGGAAGGAAAGATAGCTAAACCCCGCCGGAAACCGGAACGCCATGGCTGCAAACTGCTCTGTCGCCACCACATCGCTCACGGCACGATAGCCGCAAACGTGCACGCCACGGTAGCGAGGGCTTGCTGCCACGGCCTCCAACAAGGCCCTGCTCCCCTCTGGATCCCACAGGTCGCCAATCATGTCCCGATAGCACTCGGCACGAAGCAGCTCGCGTACGTCTAGGCCCTGCCAGTTCGTCAGCTCCGCCATATCACCCGGCAAACGCAAATAGGACAACCACGCAAAGACCAGGCTATCCACCGCGCAGAACGGCCGTTCCTCAAACGGGTCAAACGCCGTCTGGGCATAGGTCAAAAAATTAGGCGAATCCGACATGGCCCTCCCATCAACTATGGTGCATCGAGGACAGGTTATTTTGCACCAAAAAGGCGCCCGGACGGGGGTGCGGACGATTTCTTGGACCGCGCCTAGGCGTATCCAAGCTTCCTGCGGTACTCCATCGGGCTCAGCCACCC
>NZ_CAXYLS010000021.1:0-32812 GCF_964283865.1 Collinsella aerofaciens
TCGATCGCGAGTTCCGCACGCAAAGGAGGCCACTTAATGTGGCCTCCGTCTTGAGCAGGACTGCCCGAGCAGGCGATCAAACCCCGCGCCCATCCCGGCGAGCACTCGGGTACCAGTGACCTACAGGTGGCTGATGATCAGTTCCATCTTGCCTTCGAGGTCAATGGAGCTGACGGTGCTCGGAGCTAGCAGGTGGCTTCCCTTGTGGACGGGGTCGTCGCAGACGGTGCCTTCGCCGTCGATGACCGACAGGCACATGAAGGGCCAGCGCTGGTCGAGGGTCTTGCTGCCGTCGACGCGCACACGATCGACGGTGTAGCAGGGATTGGACTCGAGCTCGGTCACGCCGTCGACCTCGGGCGCGGTCACGGTGCCGTCGGTCGGCGCCTGAACATCAAAATCGATGCAGTCGAGGCTCTGCTCAATATGCAGCGGGCGCAGCTTGCCGTCGGTGCCGGGGCGGTCGTAGTCGTACAGGCGATAGGTCACATCGCTCGACTGCTGCGTCTCCAAAATGAGCGTACCGGTCTTGATGGCGTGCACGGTACCGGAGTCAATCTGGAAAAAGTCGCCCTTGTGAATCGGCAGCACGTTGAGCATCTCGTCCCAGCGGCCGTCCTCGATCATCTGTGCTGCCTCGGCGCGGTCCTTGGCGCGCTGTCCGACGATGATCGTGGCGCCGGGCTCGCAGTCCAGCACATACCAGCACTCGGTCTTGCCCAGGCTGCCGTTCTCGTGCTCGGCAGCGTACTCGTCGTTGGGGTGAATCTGGATCGAAAGGTCGTCCTTGGCGTCCAGAATCTTAATGAGCAGCGGGAACTCCTTGCCCTCGCAGTTGCCAAAGAGCTCACGGTGCTCGGCCCACAGCCACGACAGCGTGTGGCCGGCATACGGGCCCTCCGCAATCTGGCAGTCGCCGTTGGGATGGGCCGAGATAGCCCAGCACTCACCGATGGGACCCTCGGGAATGTCGTAACCAAATACGGTTTCGAGCTGGCGGCCGCCCCAGATCTTCTCGTGGAAGATCGGCGTCAGTTTAATCAAATCGGACATGTTCATACCCCCATGGTGTTGTGCGGTTGCCCACTCTAAACGAGCCATAACGAGCGCCCGCATGACTACAAAACTATGCCAACGTTACGTTGTGCAGCTCAAAGCGGTCACCAACGTTGCGCGAGATCGAATGCTCAAAGGCGGTGCCGCTATCCAAAAAGCCAATCTGGTTGAGCTCGAGCAGGGGAGAGCCGGGTTTGGTGTCCAGGCGCTCAGCCTCTTCCTCGGTTGCCGCTACGGCGCGAATGGTGCGGTGGAAGCTCGAAATCTTCAGCCCGCATTGCTCGCGGATGAAGCTGTAGACCGATCCATACAGGTCTTTCTTTTTAAGGCCCGGAATCAGCTCGAGGGGCATGTAGGTGTACTCGATAACGATGGGCTTCTCGTCGACCTGGCGCACGCGCACGATGTGATAGGCAAAGTCATCCTCGGCAATTCCCAGCTGAGTCGCAACCTCTGCCGGTGGATTGACAATCGAGAAATCGTAGACCACCGAGGTTACCTTCTCCCCGCGGTGCTCATACGAAAAGCCCTGGGCGCGGTCGTTCTTGCCCTGGAAAAACGCCTTGTCGGGAAGCCCCGCCGTGTCTTTAACGTAGGTGCCCGATCCGCGCCGGCTGGTAACAAGACCCTCTTCGGTGATCTGCTCGATAGCTCGTTTGACGGTGATTTTGGAAACGCTATAGAGCTCACAGAACTCAACGACGGTGGGTAGCTTGTCGCCCGGTTTAAGAGCGCCATCCTCGATGCTTCGACGGATATCTGCAGCTATCGCCTCGTATTTGGGAATCATGGAACCTCCTTTCCGACATATAAGAATACGCAAGTAAGTATAACCCCCAACGAGGCACCCATATTACTTTTATATAAGAAGTCCGAGAAAGAAAAAACAAAAAGACGCTTTACTTTAGAAATTAGAGCGCTATAGTTGTACGCAACGAACGGAACCCTGCCGCCGGCAGGGCCGACCGTTTGGGGACGGTTTTGTTTTGGCGGGCTGGATATCTGGATAACCGGTGCGCGCCCGCGCCGGATAACTTGCCAAAGCAAACCCGTCTCCAACCGAAAGCTCTAGACACGAAAGCGAGGACTTTGATGGCTCAGTATCAGCTGCCCCGTGACTTCTTCTTTGGCGCCGCTATGTCCGGCCCGCAGACTGAGGGTCAGTGGAACCAGGGCGGCAAGCTCGAGAACCTGTGGGATACCTGGTCCATCCAGGATCTGGATTCGTTCTATAACCGCGTTGGCTCTTATGCTGGCAATGACTTTATGGCTAAATACCAGGAGGACCTTCGCATTTTGAAGGACTTGGGCCTGGATACCTACCGCACCTCCATCCAGTGGAGTCGCCTGCTCGATGCTAACGGCAACCTCAATGAGGAGGGCGCCGCGTGGTATCACGAGCTGTTCCGTGCCTCTCGCGAGGCCGGCCTGGAGCCGTTCGTCAACCTGTACCACTTTGACATGCCTACCTACCTCTTTGACCGTGGTGGTTGGGAGAGCCGTGAGGTCGTCGAGGCGTACGCTCATTACGCCGACGTTGCCTTCCGCGAGTTTGGCCAGGAGATCAAGTACTGGTTCACCTTTAACGAGCCCATCGTCGAGCCCGAGCAGCGCTATCAGGAGGGCGTGTGGTACCCGCAGCTCCATGACTATAACCGCGCCCGCACCGTGCAGTATCACATCTCGCTGGCGCACGCGCTGGCTGTGGCCAACTACCGCCGCGCCTATGACGAGGGCGCCGTTCGCGCCGACGCCAAGATCGGCATGATCAACTGCTTTACCCCGGTCTATACCAAGGAGAACCCCAGCGAGGCAGACCTCGAGGCCGTGCGTATGACCAGCGGTATCAACAATCGCTGGTGGCTCGACCTTATTACCAAGGGCGAGCTTCCCGCCGACGTGCTCGACAGCCTGGCCGAGGGCGGCGTTAAACTTCCGTTCCGTGCCGGCGACCAAGAGATCCTCAAGCAGGGCGTTGTCGACTGGCTCGGTTGTAACTACTACCATCCCACGCGCGTTCAGGCTCCGGCGAGCAAGATCGACCAGTACGGTCTGCCGCACTTTGCCGACGAGTACGTATGGCCCGACGCCGTTATGAACGAGAGCCGCGGCTGGGAAATCTACCCGCAGGGCCTCTACGACTTTGGCATGGACTGCGCTAAGAACTACCCCGATCTTGAGTGGTTTGTATCCGAGAACGGTATCGGCATCATGGACGAATACAAGAACCGTGACGCCGAAGGGACCATTCAGGACGACTACCGCGTCGACTTTGTGCGCCAGCACCTGGAGTGGGTTGCCAAGGCAATCGCCGAGGGCGCCAAATGCCGCGGATACCATTATTGGGCCGTCATCGATAACTGGTCTTGGGCTAATGCCTTTAAGAACCGTTACGGCTTTGTCGAGGTCGACCTCATGGACGGCTACAAGCGCCGCCTTAAGAAGTCTGCAGCTTGGCTCAAGCAGGTCGCAACGACCCACGTGGTTGACTAGCGACCGGGCGAGCGCCCAGACCGCGCGCCGCCGCGCGCAAAACATGGCACATCTGGTGGCAAAGGGCGACAGACCACCGTGCGCATAGGAAAAGGCCGGATTTGATAGTTAGGAGCAATCATGGCCAGTGAAAACGGAAAGAGCTTCCTCGACAAATTTGCCGAGGTCTCTGCGAAGGTGGGAAACCAGGTTCACCTGCGTTCCCTGCGCGATGCCTTCGCAACCATCACGCCGCTCTATATCCTTGCGGGTATCGCGGTTCTTATTAACAACGTCGTGTTCCCTCTGTTCCCGCTCGATGCGGCGGGTCTTGCCAATCTTCAGACCTGGGGTTCGGCAATTACGCTGGGCACCCTCAACGTCTCTGCCATTGTCTTGGCCGGATTGATCGGCTACAGCCTCGCTAAGAACGAGCGCTTCGATAACCCGCTTGCCTGCGTGGTCGTCGCCATCTCCGCTTTCGTTATCATGATGCCGCAGCAGATCACCGCCACGCTTGCCGCCACGAGTCCGCTGCTCACCGACAAGATCACCTCTGCCGAGGTCACGGGCGCCCTTTCGACTGCCAACACCGGTACCAACGGTCTGTTCGCGGCTATTATCATCGCCCTGCTCTCCGTCACGCTCTTCATCAAGATTTCCGGCGTCGAGAAGCTTAAAGTAAAGCTGGGCGAGGGTGTGCCCCCCGCGGTCTCCAACTCCTTTAACGTCATGATCCCGATGCTGCTCAACCTCTCGATCTTCGCAGTTGCCGCAGCGCTGCTCGCCGTGTTTGCCGGCACCGATCTGTGCACCATCATCTCCACGTGTATTTCCAACCCGCTCAAGAGCATCATGAACGCCGGTCCGTGGGCTGTTATCCTCATCTACACTCTTGCGAACCTGCTGTTCTGCGTCGGCATTCACCAGTCCACCATCTCTGGCGCTACCGTCGAGCCGATCCTGACCATGCTCATCGTCGACAACATGGCTACCTTTGCCGCCGGCGGCACCATCCAGCCCGATCACTACATGAACATGCAGATCGTCAACAGCTTCGCCCTTATCGGCGGCTCGGGCTGCACCCTCATGCTCCTGCTCGATACCTTCCTGTTCTCTAAGAACAAGGCTTCCAAGACCGTTGCCAAGATGGCTATCGTTCCTGGCCTGTTTAACATCAACGAGCCGGTCATCTACGGTTACCCCGTCGTGTACAACCTGCCGCTCATGATTCCGTTCGTGCTTCTTCCCGACCTGTTCATCGGCATCACCTATGGCCTGACCTGCGCGGGCATCATCAGCCCCTGCATCGCCCAGGTGCCTTGGACCATGCCTCCCGTCATTAACGCCCTGCTTGCCACGGGCTTTGACTGGCGCGCCGGCGTATGGCAGGCCCTCGAGCTTGTCATCGGCATGGTTGTCTACCTGCCCTTTATGAGGATCTCCGAGAAGGCCATCGCCAAGCAGGAGGCCCTTGCCGAGCAGAACGCCTAAACGGTTCGTTTTCCCTTTCATTGTTGCGGGCGCCGGTACGCGGTGCCGGTGCTCGCGGCTCTCCCTGCGTAAAGACGCAGGGGGTGGGTACAGTAGCCGCAAGGAATAAAACCAGTTGTCGTCTGCGCGCCGCGCAGTTATAAGGAGGAAACCATGAAGAAGATCATGCTTTGCTGCAATGCCGGTATGTCCACGAGCCTGCTGGTCCAGAAGATGCAGTCCGAGGTCGCAAGCCGTGGTCTGGACATCGAGGTCGAGGCCCGTCCTATGAACGAGGCTCACGATCACCTGGACGAGTGCGATATCTTGCTGCTCGGCCCGCAGATTGGCTACACCAAGGGCGATTTTGAGAAGGAGGCCGCTGGCCGCTTCCCGGTTGAGGTCATCAACATGGTCGACTACGGCCGCATGAACGCTGCTGGCATCATCGACCACTGCGTCAGCGTGATGGGCTAGGTGCAGCGCATGGAGGATATGAACGAGCTGCAGATGACCTGCTTTGAGATCATCAGTTTCGTCGGAACCGCCAAGAGCATGTACATCAATGCCGTGCAAAAGGCCAAGGAGGGCGATTTTGACGCCGCCGAGGAGCTTATCAAGCAGGGTGACGAGGCTTACAACGGTGGTCACGATGTTCACATGGGGCTCCTTAAAAAGGAGGCCAATGGCGAGCGTAACGGCGAGGCCCCGCTGATTCTGCTGCATGCCGAGGACCAGATGGCAGGCACCGAGACCATGCGCGTCATGGCCACGGAGCTCATCGAGGTCCACAAGCTGCTGCAGGCGCGCACGGCCTAGTCGGCGTTATCGCCGCGACGGACCGTTCGGCCCACCAGACAATTCAGTCCCTTTCACGGGCGCCGGGAGCCTCCGCCTTCCGGCGCCTTTATATTTGGCGAAGGCCTTGCGCGAGCTGATGAGCGGGCGTTCGCATTTTCCCAGATAAAACCTGCCAAAACAAACCTGTCCCTTTTTGGCAGGTTTTTGTCTTAGGAGCGGTACCATACAGGCAATGTTTAAACGAGAAAGGTGGGCTCCCATGGAACCTAAGCAGTACTACATCGGCATCGACGTCGGCGGCACTTCGGTTAAGGAGGGCCTGTTCGATGAGGACGGCAACCTGCTTGCCAAGGCCAGCGTACCCACGCCTCCCATCGTTGACGCTGCGGGCTTTGCCGCGGTGACCGAGGCGATCGACCAGGTGGTCGCCAAGGCGCAGATTCCGCGTGCCTTTGTGGCTGGCATTGGCCTGGCCGTTCCGTGCCCCATCCCGGCCTCGGGCGATGCCAAGGTCAAGGCCAACATTGCCATTAACCTGCCCGAGCTTAGGATCGCCATTCAGGAGCACTGCCCCGACGCGGTCGTTAAGTACGAGAACGATGCCAACGCTGCTGCCATGGGCGAGGCCTGGCTCGGCTCTGCCAAGGGCGTGCAGAACGTGGTGATGGTCACCATCGGTACCGGCGTGGGCGGCGGCGTTATCGTCAACGGCGACGTGGTGTCGGGCGTTGTGGGCGCCGGCGGCGAGATTGGCCACATGTGCCTGAATCCCGACGAGGAGCGCACCTGCGGCTGTGGCGGCCATGGCCACCTGGAGCAGTATTCCAGCGCCACTGGCGTGGTGAGCAACTACCTTGCCGAATGCAAGAAGGCGGGCGTCGAGCCCATCGAGCTCACCGGCCCCTCCGATTCCAAGGACGTGTTCCAAGCTTGCCGCGAGGGCGACAAGCTTGCGCTGGCCGCGGCTGATACCATGGCCGATTATCTCGGTCGCGCTCTGGCGCTTATCGCCAACGTGGTCGACCCCGAGATGTTCCTGATCGGCGGCGGCGCCTCCGCCTCGGCCGACGTCTACCTCGACAAGGTCCGCGAGCACTTTAAGCACTACGCGCTTTCCGCCTCGCGCGAGACGCCCATTGAGGTCGCCTCGCTCGGCAACGACGCCGGCATCATCGGTGCCGCTTACGTAGCCCTGCGCGCCGCCGGCAAATAGCTGGTGCAAGGGGGCCAGGTTACTTTGCACCAACATGGTGCAAAAGGGACAGCCTTGGCCTCCATGCCTGCCCCAAAATATGCCGTAGCCCTTCCGTCTGCGAAGGCTCGGCATCGGCGTGCTACCATAGCTACGTCCAAGTACACATATCAAGTGGAGGATATCCATGGCAAACGTTCTTGTCTTTGGTCACCAGAACCCCGATAACGACGCCATCATGAGCGCCGTCGTCCTGTCCCAGCTGCTCAACCAGGTTGAGTATGCCGGCAACACCTACGAGGCCTGCGCCCTTGGTCAGCTTCCGGCCGAGTCCGCCAAGCTGCTCGCCGACGCCGGCATCGCCGAGCCCCGCGTGATCGAGTCCGTCGAGGCCGGTCAGCTCGTCGTCCTCACCGACCACAACGAGTCTGCCCAGTCCGTCGCCGGCCTTAAGGACGCCACGGTCTTTGGCGTTGTCGATCATCACCGCATCGGCGACTTCGAGACCGCCGGCCCGCTGCATTACATCTGCCTGCCCTGGGGCTCCAGCTGCACCATCGTCACCAAGCTCGCCGGCGTGCTCGGCGTTGAGCTTTCCGACGTCCAGGCCAAGCTGCTGCTCTCGGCCATGATGACCGACACGCTCATGCTCAAGAGCCCCACCACCACCGATGTCGACCGCGCTGTCGCCGCCAAGCTCGGCGAGCAGGTGGGTGTCGACCCGGTCAAGTTTGGCATGGAGGTCTTCCTCACCCGTCCGTCCGGCTCCTTCACCGCAGCCGAGATGGTCGGCAACGACATCAAGATGTTCGAGCCCGCCGGCAAGAAGCTGCTCATCGGCCAGTACGAGACCGTCGACAAGAGTCGTGCGCTCGGCATGATCGACGAGATTCGCGAGGCCATGCGCGCCTACGCCGCCGAGAAGGGTGCCGATGGCATTGTCCTGTGCATCACCGACATCATGGAGGAGGGCTCGCAGGTCCTGCTCGAGGGCGAGACCGAGGCCGCTCAGAAGGGCCTGGGCATTGCCGACGAGCACGACGGCGTCTGGATGCCGGGTGTCCTCTCCCGTAAGAAGCAGGTCGCTGCCCCCATCATGGCCGCCTGCTAGGTTTAGTTGACCAAACGCCACGACCGGATCGCGGACGTCCCGCGCTCCGGTCGTTTTTTGTGCACGGCGCCGCGTCGTCTCTTGGACAGGCGTGCCCGTGCCGTTGAGCAAATAATGTTCAACCTGTGGTTCCGCTTTTCGGCCACGCCTGCGTGCTTGTCGTGCAGGGTAGGCTAGATGCAAGCGTAATACGTTAGAGCGCGGCGCCGCCACTTGGGCGGGCCGTGCTTTTTTAAGACGGGAGCTTTCCCGTGAAAGGAGCCGCCCATGGCAGCAACTGAGCAGCTGTTCAACGTTCGTGAGCGCAAGCGCTTTGAACGTCACGACATTTGGGAGCGCATCGCCGAGAACGGCACGATTTCCGCCGCCGTCATGGTCTTCGCCGCTATCGCCGCCGTTATCTGCGCCAACACCGATGCCTACGAGGCCATCCATCACTTTTTGGAGACCCCGCTGTATGTGGGCCTGGGCAACCTTACGGCTGGTCTCACCGTTGAGTTTTTCGTCAACGACTTCCTCATGGCGATTTTCTTTTTGTTGGTGGGCATTGAGCTTAAGTACGAGATGACGGTCGGCGAGCTCAAGAATCCGCGTCAGGCCATGCTTCCCATGTTGGCGGCGGTGGGCGGCGTCGTCGTTCCCGCCTGCATCTACCTGATCTTTAACCATGCCGGCGCCCGCAACGGTTGGGCCATCCCCATGGCAACCGATATTGCCTTTGCGCTGGGCGTGCTGTCGCTTTTGGGCAACCGCGTTCCCAACGGCGTGCGCGTGTTCTTCTCGACGCTCGCTATCGCCGACGACCTGATCTCCATCGCCGCCATCGCCATCTTCTACGGTCAGAGCCCCAATCCGTTTTGGTTGGGCGCCGCCGCGCTTGTGACCTGCGCGCTCGTGTGGCTCAACAAGACGCAGCATTACCGCCTTGCCCCGTATTCGGTACTGGGGCTGCTGTTGTGGTTCTGCATGTTCAAGAGCGGCGTACATGCCACGCTTGCTGGCGTCATCCTGGCCTTCACCATTCCGGCCAAGTGCGGCGTCAAGCTCGATAGTCTCACCGATTGGCTGGGCGAGTGCCTGCCGCTGCTCGATGACCGCTACGACGACGAGGCACACATCCTGGGCCAGCATGACTTTACCGTCTCGACTACCAAGGTCGAGCGCGTCATGCACCGCGTGACCCCGCCGCTTATCCGCATGGAGCGTCTGATCTCCACGCCGGTCAACTTTGTGATCCTGCCGATCTTTGCGTTCGTAAACGCTCAGGTTCGTTTAGTGGGCGTGGACATGAGCACGCTGCTCACCGATCCGGTGACGCTCGGCGTGTACTTTGGCATGCTGCTGGGCAAGCCGATCGGCATCTTTGGTATGACGTTTGCCCTGGTTAAGCTTAAGGCCTGCGAGCTGCCGCACAATGTCAACTGGCACATGATTGCCGGCGTGGGCATTCTGGGCGGTATCGGCTTTACCATGTCGATTCTCATCAGCGGCCTTGCCTTCCCGACGGCCCAGTTTGAGGTTCTTGCAGCCAAGGCCGCTATTCTCGCCGGTTCGGTCACCGCAGCCGTGCTCGGCATGATCTACATGAGCGTGGTCTGCAAGCATCCCTCGCCCAAAGACGAGTAAGAGCGCGAAAACCGGCTCCAGAACCGATTCGGGCGCGTCCAAAATGCGGATTCTGGCGGTGCTTGCCGCCTGCCAGACACGCCAGTGGTCAAAAAACGCCGTTTGTGAGTACTGTCACAAACGGCGTATCATTTTAGGTGCGGAAAATAATGAACAAAGTTATAAGAACTGTACGTTAATGAGTGACCATCGACTTCCAATTTGGCGCTAGCTGACGGTGATTAGGAAGTTTCAAGTCGAGTTTTGCCGATTTCGACCAAAAATCGCTGCTACTAAAAAGGTAACAGTACTCATATTTGCCCTTTTTTGGCCACAAGCCCTAAAACAAGCCTCGCCAAGGTCGGGAAGCGGGCCAAATCGCCGGCCTCGAGGCTTATTCCACCGTTCCGTAGACGGCGCCCCAGCCGTGGGCGGCCAAGGCGGAGTTGAGCTGGTCGCAGAGTGACTGGCGGTCGTAATAGCCGGGCGGTAGCAGGTTGACGATTTCCATGAGATCGGGCGCCAGGTCCAAGATTTCGGCCTGTACGATCAGGTCCAGGCGGTCGATGGCATGGCGGTCGTAAAACAGCCCGTCGACCAGGCGCTGCAGGTCGCCGAATTCCTCGGCCCTAAACGATCCGTACTCCATAGTGCCTCCTTGGGCGCCCCACGCCGCCATGCGCGGCGATTCGTAATTCATTGCGATGAACTTAATCTATCACGGCTTCATACCGTTGTGGCGGTGGCGGTCTATACTTAGACGAACTGCAACGTACCGCTTCGCGAAAGGTCGCACCCATGCAGACGATCTACCAGAAGATGGAAACCACCGAACTCGATGCCGCCATCGAGGCGCTCAAAGCCGAGGTCGCCGAGGTCAAGGCCAAGGGCCTGGCGCTCGACATGGCCCGCGGCAAGCCGTCGCCCTCCCAGGTGGACATCTCTCGACCTATGCTCGATATCCTCAATGCCGATGCCGATCTGCACGACGGCAACGTCGACTGCTCCAACTACGGCTGCTTTGAGGGCATTCCCTCGGCACGCAAGCTAGCGGGGGAGTTCCTGGGGTGCCCTGCCGAGCAGACGCTCGTGCTGGGCTCGTCGAGTTTGCTGATTGAGCATGACATCGCCGGTATGTTCTGGCGTTGCGGCTCGTGCGGCAGCGAGCCCTGGGACGCCTACGAGGCCGCGCACGACGGCAAGAAGGTCAAGTTCCTGTGCCCCGTTCCCGGCTACGATCGCCACTTTGGCATCACCGCCGACTTGGGCATCGAGAACGTCCCCGTCGCGATGACCGACAACGGCCCCGACATGGACGAGGTTGAGCGCCTGGTTGCCGCCGACGATTCCATCAAGGGCATCTGGTGCGTGCCCAAGTATTCCAACCCCACGGGCATCACCTTTAGCGAGGACACTGTGCGCCGCCTGGTCGAGATGCCCACGGCCGCGCCCGATTTCCGCATCTTTTGGGACAACGCTTACTGCGTGCACGACCTGTACGACGAGACCGACGAGCTCGCAAATATCTTTGACCTCGCTCGCGCGGCGGGCACCGAGGATCGCGTGGTGGCCTTTGCCTCGACGTCCAAGATCACCTTCCCGGGCGCCGGCATCGGCTTTATTGGTGCGAGCCCCGCGGTTATCGCCGAGTTCTCCAAGCGCCTGAAGGCCGGCCTCATCAGCGCCGACAAGCTCAACCAGCTGCGTCACGTGCGTTTCCTTCCCACCATCGAGGCGGTCAAGGAGCACATGAAAAAGCATGCCGAGTTCCTGCGCCCGCGCTTTGAGGCCGTTGAGCGTAAACTCACCGAGGGCTTGGGCAACACGGGTTGCGCCACTTGGACTCATCCCCATGGCGGCTACTTTGTGAGTTTCGATGGCCCCGAGGGCTCGGCCCAGAAGGTCGCCGCGCTTTGTGCCGACCTGGGCGTCAAGCTCACGCCGGCTGGTGCCACCTGGCCTTATGGCAAGGATCCGCGCGACACCAACATCCGCATCGCGCCGAGCTATCCCACGGTCGAGGACCTGGAGGCCGCGCTCGATGTGCTGGTGCTGGCTGTCAAGCTCGTCGCTGCCGAGCTTGCGCGTGCCGAGCGCGCCTAACGCGTAGGGCCCCGCAAGTCCGCGCCTAGTACTATCCGCACTTTCGATACGTAAAGGAGCGTATACATGGATTTGGGTATTTCCACCAACCCCACGCCAGAGCTCTACACCATTAAGGTGACCGGTGAGATCGATATCTCTAACGCCGATAGCCTGCGCAATGCCATCGACCTGGCGCTCGAGCAGCCCACTGAGGCCGTTGAGCTCGATTTTGCCCAGGTGAGCTACATCGATTCGACGGGCATTGGCGTGCTTGTGGGCGCCGCACACCACGCAGCTGATCATGGTAAGCGTTTTAGCTGCGTCAACGTGCAGCCCCCGGTGATGCGCGTGGTTCAGCTGTTGGGCGTCGACCAGGAGATTTCGATCACCGCTGCATAATCTTTGCCCCCAAAAGGGCGTGCCGTTTGGCATATGTTTGTGATGCGCTCGGACGTTTTGGCGTCCGGGCGCTATACTTGACCGAATGAATAGACGAGTTCCGGCCGAATGGCGCGGTGCGGGCTCGACTCACATCGAGCCTTGGAGGTATGTGTGTTTGGTATTGGAGAGGGTGAGCTCGCGATCATCGTGGTCTTCGGCTTTTTGCTGTTTGGCCCGGATAAGCTCCCGCAGATGGGCCGCACGATCGGCCGTGCCATCCGTCAGTTCCGCGAGACGCAGGAAAAGATGACGGCCGTTGTTCAGTCCGAGATTATCGATCCGGTGAGCGAGGCCGCGTCGGCCCCGGTCAAGCCCAAGAAGGCCGCTGCGACCGACGACGATTCCGATGCGGACGAGGATGCCGCCGAGACGGCAGCGCCCGCCAAGAAGGAGACCTTTGCCGAGCGTCGCGCCCGTCTTGCTGCCGAGAAGGCCGCAAGCGAGGGTGCTGCTGAGGGCGAAGGCGCTGTTGATGAGGCCGAGGGTACAGAGCCTGCTGCTGCCGTCGAGCCCGAGCCTGCTGCAGAGCCCGAGCCCGAGCCGGCAGAGCCCACGACGGCTGACCTCTACGCCCGTCGTCCCCGCAAACGCAAGGCCGTCGTCGACCAGCTCGCTCGCGAGCTCGAGGTCGAGGACGATGCCGAGGCTGCTGCCGCCGACGCCCCGAAGGGAGGCGATGAGTAATGCCGATCGGACCTGCGCGCATGCCGCTCTTCGATCACCTGGGAGAGCTTCGTCGCCGCCTGACTATCGTGGTCGTATCGGTGTTTGCCGCCGCTATCGTGCTGTATTTCGCCACGCCTGTGGTGCTCGATATCCTGGAAGACCCCATCCGCTCCTTTGTGCCGGACGGTAAGTTCTACATCACCACCACGCTCGGCGGCTTTGGCCTGCGCTTCTCGCTGGCCATCAAGATGGCCGTGGTCATGTGCACGCCCATGATCATCTGGCAGATCCTGGCATTTTTCCTGCCGGCACTGCGCCCCAACGAGCGCAAGTGGGTTGTGCCCACGGTGCTCGCCTCGACGGTTCTGTTCTTCCTGGGTGCCATCTTCTGCTACTTCATCATCATCCCGGCGGGCTTTGAGTGGCTCATCGGCGAGACCTCGGCCGTCGCTACGGCGCTGCCCGACCTGGAGAACTACGTCAACATGGAGCTGCTCTTTATGATCGGCTTTGGCGTGGCGTTTGAGCTGCCGCTCATCATCTTCTATCTGTCCGTCTTTCACATCGTGTCCTATGCGGCCTTCCGCAGCGCCTGGCGCTACGTGTACGTGGGCCTGCTCGTGGGCTCGGCTGTGATCACGCCCGACGGCTCGCCCGTTACGCTGGGCCTTATGTACGGTGCCCTGCTTTCGCTCTACGAGATCTCGCTCGCCATTGCCCGCGTGGTCATTACCGCGCGCGAGGGCAAGGAGGGCCTGTTCGTGAGCCGTCTGGACCTGTTCTCGGACGACGAGGACGACGAGGAGTAAAACGGTATGCACGAGGTTGGCATTGTCAACGGCATACTCGATACAGTGATTCGCGCGGCGCGTGGGGCGGGGGCCTCGCGCGCCGTTTTGGTAACGCTGCGTATCGGGGATATGACCGAGGTCGTGCGCGAGGCGCTCGACTTTGCGTGGGGGACGTTTCGCGACGAGGACCCGCTCACGCGCGGCTGCGAGCTTGCCGTGGAGGAGGTCCATCCACAAAGCGAGTGCCTGGACTGCGGCGAGGTCTTTGAGCACGACCGTTTCCATTGTCGCTGCCCCCAGTGTGGCGGCGCCAACGTGCGCCTGCTGCACGGCCGCGAGCTCGATATCGCAAGTATCGAAATCGAAACCCCCGACGATTAGCCCGCTAGCCATCTGGTGATGGGGTATAAAGGAGCCAAAGTAAGGAGCGCTAAGTATGGCCGAGAAAACGATTGATATCGCGTCGCCGATCCTGTCGCGCAACGAGCGCCTGGCAGATCAGCTGCGTCAGCGATTTAATGAGGCAGGCACCTACGTGATCAATGTGCTGTCGAGCCCCGGCTCGGGTAAGACCACCACGATTCTGGGCACCAACGAGCGCCTGCGCGACAAGGCCGGCCTACGCTGTGCCGTCATCGAGGGCGATATCGCCTCGGATGTCGACGCCATCACCATGAAGGAAGCCGGCATGCCCGCCATCCAGATCAACACGGGCGGCCTGTGCCACCTCGAGGGCAACATGATCATGGAGGCCGTCGACGCCTTCGACCAGGCCGTCGGTCTGGAGAACATCGACGTCATCTTTATCGAAAACGTGGGTAACCTGGTCTGCCCGGTCGACTTTGACCTGGGCGAGAACCTGTCCATCATGATCCTCTCGGTGCCCGAGGGCGACGACAAGCCCATCAAGTACCCGGGCATCTTCCAGCACGCCGGCGCGCAGCTGCTCAATAAGGTCGACGTGGCCCCGGCTTTCGATTTTGACATGGATAGGTATACTAAGACACTCGATGACCTCAATCCGCAGGCGCCGCGGTTTGCCGTGAGCGCGCGCAAGGGCGAGGGCATGGATGCCTGGTGCGATTGGCTCATCGGGCAGATTGAGCAAGCAAGGGCGTAAGTCGGCCGCCAAGAGGGCGGGCGCAGCCGCAGACACACGAGATAGGAGCCTCTTTTGAAGCTCATCATCGCTGAGAAAAACGACGCCGCGCGTCAGATCGCCGAGCGTCTGTCCACGGGCAAGCCCAAAAAGGACAAGGTGTACAACACCGCCATCTACCGTTTTGAGTGGAAGGGCGAGGAGTGCGTGACGATCGGCCTTGCCGGTCACATCCTGGCACCCGATTTTTGCGACAGTGTGCTGTTCGATAAAAAGTTGGGCTGGTATTCGGTCACGGAGGACGGCGAAATGCTGCCGGCCGATATGCCCGATGGCCTGGCCCGCCCGCCGTACGACACCAAGCGCAAGCCGTTCCTTGCCGATGGCATTTCCATCAAGGGCTGGAAGCTCGAGAGCCTGCCCTATCTCACCTGGGCGCCCGTCATTAAGCTTCCGGCCGAGAAAGAGCTCATCCGCTCGCTTAAGAACCTCGCCAAAAAGTCCGACAGCGTCATCATCGCCACGGACTTCGATCGCGAGGGCGAGCTGATCGGTTCGGACGCCCTCAACAAGGTGCGCGAGGTGGCGCCCGACTTGCCGGTCGCCCGCGCCCAGTATTCTTCGTTTACCAAGGCCGAGATCACGCAGGCCTTCGATAACCTTGTCTCGCTCGACCAGAACCTGGCCGACGCCGGCGAGAGCCGTCAGCACATCGACCTCATTTGGGGTGCGGTGCTCACGCGCTACCTGACGCTCGCCAAGTTTGGCGGCTTTGGCAACGTGCGTTCCGCCGGCCGCGTGCAGACGCCGACGCTTGCCCTGGTGGTCGAGCGCGAGCGCGAGCGCATGGCGTTTGTGCCCGAGGACTATTGGCAGATTCGCGGCATGGGCGCCGCGCAAGGCGCTGCCGAGGACGATCGCTTTAAGATCGCGCACAAGACGGCGCGCTTTACCGACAAGGATGCTGCTGAGACGGCGTACGGTCACGTTGACGGCGCTACGACGGCAACCGTCGCCGCGGTGACCAAGCGCTCGCGTAAGCAGCAGCCGCCCACGCCGTTTGCGACGACCTCGCTGCAGGCTGCCGCCGCGGCCGAGGGCATCTCGCCTGCGCGTACGATGCGCATCGCCGAGTCCCTCTACATGGCCGGTCTCATCAGCTACCCGCGTGTCGATAACACCGTGTATCCCGCGACGCTCGATCTGGGCGCCGTGGTGAGCGACCTGGCAAAGATCAACCCGGCGCTGGCGCCCGTGTGCAAAAAGGTGCTCGCCGGCCCCATGAAGCCCACGCGCGGCAAGGTCGAGACCACCGACCACCCGCCTATCTACCCCACGGGCGAGGGCGATCCGTCCACGCTCGACGGCGGCCAGCGCAAACTCTATGACCTCGTCGCCCGTCGCTTCCTGGCAACGCTCATGGGGCCCGCGACCATCGAGAACACCAAGCTCGAGCTCGACGTCAACGGCGAGCCGTTCGTGGCTTCGGGCGACGTGCTCGTGACCCCGGGCTTCCGCGAGGCATATCCGTACGGCCTCAAGCGCGACGAGCAGATGCCGCCGCTTGAGCAGGGCGACACGGTCGACGTGTTCGACATTAAGCTCGAGGCCAAGCAGACCGAGCCGCCCGCGCGCTACAGCCAGGGCAAGCTCGTGCAGGAGATGGAAAAGCGCGGCCTGGGCACCAAGTCCACGCGCGCGAGCATCATCGAGCGCCTGTATGCCGTGCGCTATCTCAAAAATGATCCCGTTGAGCCGAGCCAGCTGGGCATCGCCATCATCGACGCGCTGTCGCAGTTTGCCCCGCGCATCACGAGCCCCGATATGACCAGCGAGCTCGACGGCGACATGACCCGCGTGGAGCGCGGCGAGGATACCGAAGAGCATGTCGTGACACACTCGCGCGCGCTGCTGGCCGGCGTGCTCGACGAGCTGCTCAAGCATACGCAGGAGCTGGGCGACGCCATCAGCGACGCCGTCACGGCCGATGCGCGCGTGGGCGCCTGCCCCAAGTGCGGCAAGGACCTGGTTATGAAGACGAGCGCCAAGACCCGCGGCAGCTTTATCGGCTGCATGGGTTGGCCCGACTGCGACGTGACCTATCCGGTGCCGAGTGGCGTCAAGGTGAGCCCGCTCGAGGGCGAGGCCGCCGTGTGCCCCGAGTGCGGCGCGCCGCGCATCAAGTGCCAGCCATTCCGCCAGAAGGCCTTCGAGATCTGCGTGAACCCCACGTGCCCCACCAACTACGAGCCCGATCTTAAGGTGGGCGAGTGCAAGGTGTGTGCCGAGGCCGGACGTCACGGCGACCTGATCGCGCACAAGAGCGAGAAGAGCGGCAAGCGCTTTATCCGCTGCACCAACTACGATGACTGCGGCGTGAGCTATCCGCTGCCGGCGCGCGGCAAGCTCGAGGCGACGGGCGAGACCTGCCCCGAGTGCGGCGCCCCCATCGTGGTGGTCAACACGGCGCGCGGTCCGTGGCGTATCTGCGTCAACATGGACTGCCCGACCAAGGAGAAGAAGCCCGCCCGCGGTCGCAAGACCACAACCAAGGCGAGCACGGCAAAGAAGACGACGGCTAAGAAAGCCACTGCCGCCAAGAAGACGACCGCGAAGAAGTCGACTGCCAAGAAAGCAGCCGCCGACAAGTAACGGCGCAGTCGAAACATTGCCCAAAAAAACGAGCGAGGACCCCGCGATCCTCGCTCGTTTTTTTGACCGGCAGTTAGGGACGTTCCTTTTCTGCCGGCAGTTTAGGAACGTCCCTAACTGCCGGCTCGGGAACGACAAAGCGCTAGTTCACCTCGACAGGCTTAGCGCCGGGATAGCGCTCCTCAAAGTCTAGGCGGTACTTATTGTCATTGGTGCCCGCCACGTTGTCGCGCGACAGCGGCGCCACGATCTCATTCTTGTGGTCCGCAGGCTTGGCGTATTTCAGGCTGATCTCCCAGGCATCACAGATTGCGTCAATGCGGTGATCCAGGTCGTCGTACAGGGCGATGATATCCTTCCAGGAGCTGTAGTTCTTGGAGCTCGTCGGGACGTCCAGGTCCTCGACGATGTCGTAATACTGCTCGATGGTGTCCTCCGTGCGCTCGGCGACGTCGGCGAGATTTTGACGGGTGGTTCGATCCTCTTCCAGATAGTTGCCGTTGAAGTTCTGCGCGCAGCCACGGACCTGGCTGTCGAGATCTTCGAGCAAGTCGTAGTATTCGCTCAGGCGACGGTAGAGGTTCTGCTCGGAGAGCGTTGCTTCGCCGCCATCCTCGTCGTCATCGTCATCATCGTCGTACAGGCTGTTGGGATTGCCGAGAGGCTTTAGGTCATCGTCGTCGACGTCATGGTGCAGCTTAGCTACCTCGGCAGTCGTCTGCGTGGCGGCGTTGTCGAACGGTCTGATCGCAAAGAAGATGACCAGGGCGATGATGATCGCCACCAGCACAACGATAACGGCGATAAGCGGCCCGGTGCCGCTCTTTTTGGGAGCGGGGGTCTGTGGCGAAGCGGGCGCGTATGCGGGAGCCGGCTGCTGTTGGGGCGAGCCGCTCGCGACGGGTATGCGCTGCGTGGTCTCGACGGCTTCGGTCCTTGCGGCGGGGTCGGGGCTATAGGCGAGGGGGTCGTCCGCCTTGGCTTGCGGCGTATCAAGGGAGCCGGTCTGCTCAAAAGCGGGCTGGCTATCGCTCGCGGCTGTTTGCTCAACGGGTGCACCGCACGAGGTGCAGAACTTGGCATTATCTTCAAGAAGCTTGCCGCACGAGGCGCAATACCGAGACATTGCCACTCCTTTCGCCACATTTCAATGCAATACGACGATTATACCCAGCATCCAAAATTCCCCATCATACGTTGCGGTGAAATAGGGACTGTTTGGCGGTCTCAGAGCTTCAATCAGTCCCTATTTCACCGCAACTTTGGAAAGGCGCCTTTAGCCATTGGGGACGTGCCGAGCACTGGGGTATCATGGCTTGGTTGCTATAACTCGCATTTACGCGCCTTGTAGGAAGGGGCTGCGCCCATGGCTTTTGAGCCTGCTCAACATAGCTTTATCACGCTCGAGGGCGTCGACGGTGCCGGCAAGTCCACGCAGGCGCGCCTGCTTGCCCGTGCGCTCGACCTTGCCGGCTACCAGGTTGTGACCCTGCGTGAGCCGGGCGGCACTGCCATCAGCGAAAAGATTCGCGCCCTGCTGCTCGACCCTGCCAACACGACGATGGGCGATACCTGCGAGCTGTTGCTCTACGAGGCTGCGCGTGCCCAGCTGGTGCACGAGGTCATCGCGCCCGCCCTCGCTGCCGGCAAGGTGGTCCTGTGCGATCGCTTCTACGATTCCACGACCTGCTACCAGGCGTTTGCCGATGGCCTCGATCGCCAGATAGTGCGCGACGCCAACAACCTGGCCGTCGCGGGTACGCACCCGGCGCTCACACTCGTCTATCACATCGCGCCCGAGCAGGCGGCGCTGCGCATGGCAGCCCGTGGCGCGGCAGATCGCATGGAGGCAAAAGGCGTGGCATTCCAGGAGCGTGTCTACCAGGGCTTTTGCGCAATCGCTGCCGAGGAGCCAAACCGCGTAAAGCTCATCGACGCCACTGCGACCGTCGAGGAAGTCTTCGAGAAGACGGTCGAGCAGGTTCGCGCGTATGGTCTCGACATTCCGCAGGAAGCCGTTGCCGCCGCGCTTGCCAAGGAGGCCGAGTAGCATGGCCCCCGCTCAGGCAAGCCTGCTGGCCAAGCTCGACACCCAAGAGCGCGTGCGCGACTTTTTGACCAATGCCGTCGCTAGCGGTCGCGCGTCGCACGCCTACCTGTTTTTGGGCGCGCCCGGCGCGGGCAAGCTCGACGCCGCGTGGGCGCTCGCCCAAGCCTTCCTGTGCGAGCAGGACGGCTGCGGCGCATGCGACAGCTGCGTGCGCGTCTCTCGACATACGCATCCCGACGTGCACTATTACACGCCCGAGAGCGCCACGGGTTACCTCATCGCCCAGACCCGCGAGCTGCTCGACGACGTGCCGCTGGCGCCCATCCGCGCCAAGGCAAAGGTCTACATCATCGACCGTGCCGAGCAGCTGCGCGCCAACACCGCCAACGCGCTGCTCAAAACGCTCGAGGAGCCGCCCGAGGGCGTCATGTTCATCCTGTTGGGTACCTCGGCAGACGTGATGCTGCCCACCATCGTGAGCCGCTGCCAGTGTGTGCCGTTTCGGCTGGTGTCTCCCACCGTGGCCGCGCAGGTCGTGAGCCGCGCCACCGGGCAGGATCCCGCGCGCTGCCGCATGGCCGTCGCCGTGGCGGGAAGCCCCACGCGTGGTATCGAGTTCCTCAAGAGCGCCGAGCGCCAGGACGCCCGTCGCCAGATGATCCGTGCCATCGACTCACTCATTGCCGCCGACGAGGCCGATGTACTCAGCCGTGCCAAGTCGCTCATCGTCGCCGTCAAGGCGCCGTTGGCCGAGGTCAAGTCCACGCAGGAAAAGGTGCTCGAGCAAAATGCCGACTACCTGTCGCGTGGAGCATTGAAGCAGCTTGAGGACCGCAACAAGCGCGAACTCAACGCGCGCGAGCGTTCGGGTATCATGGAAGCGCTGGCGAGCGCGCGGACGCTCATGCGCGACGTGCTGCTGACGCTTCAGGATGAGGCGGCCGACGTCGTGAACGAGGATGTGCGCGACACGATCGGTCGGCTTGCCGCCGCGACCAATGTTGCGGGTGCCACCCAGGCGCTCGAAGCGGTCGCAACCGCCGAGCGCAACATCGCCAGAAACGTTACTCCCCAGCTGGCCATCGAGGTCATGCTGTTCGATATCAGGAAGGCACTGAAATGCCGTTAGTCGTACCCGTTAAGTTTACCTACGCCTCGCGCGACCTGTGGTTCGACCCGCAGGATTTGGATATCCTCGAGGCCGATTATGCCATCTGCTCCACCGAGCGCGGAACCGAGATCGGCCTGGTCACGGCCGATCCCTTCGAGGTACCGCAGGACGAGATCGGCCAGCCGCTCAAGCCCGTGCTGCGCGTGGCGAGCGACATCGACCTGCAGCTTGCCGATGATCTGGCCATCCAGGGCGACGAGGCCATGGTCGATTTCCGTCGCCTGGTCAAGGAGCTCGACCTCGAGATGAAGCCGGTCGGCGTGGAGTACCTGTTTGGCGGCGAGAAGGCCGTGTTCTACTTTGCGGCCGAGGAACGCGTCGATTTTCGCCAGCTCGTCAAGGATCTGTCCTCGACGCTGCACATTCGCGTCGACATGCGCCAGATCGGCGTGCGCGACGAGACTCGCCTGGTGGGCGGCTATGCCCAGTGCGGCCAGGAGCTCTGTTGCACGCGCTTTGGCGGACAGTTTGAGCCCGTCTCGATCCGCATGGCAAAAGAGCAGGACCTGCCGCTCAATTCCTCCAAGATCAGCGGCGTTTGCGGCCGCCTGATGTGCTGCCTGCGCTACGAGTTCGAGGCCTACAAGGACTTTAAGAGCCGCGCGCCCAAAAAGAAGACGCTTATCGATACGCCGCTCGGCAAGGCGCGTATTCAGGAATATGACACGCCGCGCGAGCAGCTGGTGCTGCGCCTGGAGAACGGCAAGGTCTTTAAGGTCAACCTGGCTGATATGACCTGCTCGGAGGGCTGCAAAAAGAAGGCCGCCGAGCAGGGCTGCAGCTGCCGCCCCGACTGCGTGACGCGCGACGTGCTCGAGCGCATCGAGTCGCCCGAGATGCGCCTGGCGCTCATGGAGCTCGACCGCGAGAACGGCGTCGACGTGGGCGATGGCCTGTCGAGCGCCGACCGTCTTGCTGGCACGTCGATGCCCAAGCGCCGTCGTCGCGATGCCGATTCCGATGCCCGCGCCGGTCAGGGGCAGGGCGAGGGTCGTGGCCGCGGAAAGGGCCGTGGCAATGCCGCAACGCCTGAGGCCGAGGAGGCCGCCGGTGGCCGTCGTCGTCGCAAGCGCGCGGGCTCGGGCGATGTCGGCGAGGCCGCTCCCGCAGGCAAGAATTCCCCCCGCGAGCGCGAAGCTCAGCAGCCTCAACAGCAAAATCGCGGCGGTGGCATGAATCCCACGCGCCGTCGCCGCCGCCATTTGTCGAGCGAGGAGCGCGAGGACGCCTTCCGCGCCGCAGCCGCTCGCGAAGCCGGTGCCGCCCCCAAGGGTGGTTCGGGTTCCGATACGCCTGCCGACAAGGGTAGCAAGCAGCGCAACGATGACGAGCGCGCCCCGCGTCCGCGTCGTCGCCATTCCTCGGGCACGCAGCAAAAGCCCTCGGTGCCCTCCGTTGCCGATCAGGTCTCGGATGGCGAGGTCAAGGTCACGCGTCGTCGCCCCGGAGATGGCGGAGGGGCGGCTGCCAAGGCCGCGCGCGGCGCTGCTCGCGACGAACGCGAGTCGCGCGAAGATCGTGGTGGCGAGGGTTCGGCCGACCAGGGCCAGAAGCGCCGTCGCCGTCGTCGTTCCCGCAAGCCGCGTCAAGATGGTGGCGAGGGTTCGACCCCGTCTTCGTCTGCACCACAACCGCCTACCGGCGAATAGCGCCCGCAAACGGATTTAACCTGCCTGACCCCAAACGCGTCGGGGTACCATAGCACTGAATCAACAACCCTCCCTGCGACCGAACGTAGGGAGGGTTGTGTCGTGAAGAGATATTTGAATGTGTTGGGATGCCTGCAAGGTGCCGGCATCCTGCCGTTTGCGGACGAATTGCTACCGTTTGCCGAGCTGGCGGCGTACGAGGCGCTTGAGGCGTTGTCGCCTACGCGATGCGCCGGCTGCGAGCGCTCCGGCGCGCTTATTTGCCAAGACTGCTTGGCGGCGCTTGCGCTCATCGACCCGCGGCATAGCTGCACTCGATGCGGCGCCCCGTTTGGAGACTTGCTGTGCACCGAGTGCTCGGTCGAGGGTTCGTCCTCGGCGATGGCCGAAGCACTCGACCGGTGCCTGGCATGTGCCGTTTACGCGCATCCGCTGCCGCGGATCATTAAAGCGTACAAAGACGCGGGCGAGCGACGCCTGGCTCCGTATCTGGCAGAGCTGCTATACGACACCGCCTTACATGCCCAGGTCGCGGCGCCCGAACGCTTAGGCGGTGTGTTGTCCGGCGCCGATGCGGTGGTGTTTGTGCCCGCGACTGCGGCGGCGTTTCGGCGACGCGGCTTCGATCATATGGAGGCCATCGCGCGCCCATTTTGCGAGCTGTCGGGTGTTCCGTTGCTCGACGCCCTCGTTAAATACGGCCATGGCGACCAGCGTGAACTCGGCCGTGAAGAACGCCGTGAACGCGTCCGAGGCATGTACGAGACCGTTGAGGACGTGCGGGGCCGCCGCCTGCTGCTTATCGACGACGTTATCACCACGGGTGCGACGATGGCAGCGGCTTCGGCGGAACTCAAGCGCGCCGGTGCCGCGGCCGTTGATGGCCTCGCTATCGCACGTGTTTGGTAGGGGTGGTTTTGTGGCAGTGAAGATTGAGCGGCGCAACGAGCCGACAGGCGAACAGCTAGCGGCTTCCGTAATCCTAACAGGCGCTTCAGCGCTGCGCATGATGCGCGCCGAGCGCCGGCAGATGGGCTATATCAGCTGGAAGGACCTCAATCCCGATGAAGAGCGCCGTGTGCTGCGCACGTCGTCGCCCTCGACCGAGGACATCTATCTTCCCGACTTGGTGCGAATTGGAGCCGCAAGCGGCGAGGTGCAAGAGGATTTGTGCTTGCTGGTGGGATCTGCGGCGCAGCGCCGCCGCATGCCTAGCGTAGGCTGGTCCGTGTGTTCCGGGTTGCCCGCCGGCTCGATTCTAGAGGTGGAACCGGGGGTGTACAGCTTGTCTCCCGAGGCCCTCTGCCTTGCCGTTGCGCGCGAACTTGGCTGTATCCAGGCATTTGCCCTGGCCCAGGAGCTGTGCTCTAAGATTTCACTGAGCGACCGCGGGAAGTATCTGCCTCCCTACACCTCGCCTGTTACGAATAAACTTGCAAAGGACAAGGACCAGCCAGCAGACGTGGGCTACTTTGAAGTCGAGCCGGCGCTGACGCCCGATCGCCTGGCAGATTACCTTGCGGCATGCAAGGGGAATGTGGCCAAACAGCTGCTGCGTCTGTGTCCCTACCTGTCAGAAAACCTGCTCTCGCCCATGGAGTGCATCATGCTCGCTCTGTTTTCGCTTCCGTTTTCCTATGGCGGATTTGACTGCGGTCCCTTTAAGACCGACTACAAGATCGAGTTCGATGACCGCGCGCAGGCAATCTCGGGGATGCCGCATGCAGTTTGCGATGCGTATCAGGAAGCAGCCCGGTTTGACCTTGAATACAACGGTGAGCTGGGCCATTCCTCCCGGAGGGGACGTATCCATGATGAAAAACGCAACACGGGCTTGATTACTATGGGAATCGAGGTCGCGACGGTCAACAACGAAATGCTCTGCGACATGGAAGCGATGGAAGCGCTCGCATGGCGCATCCACCAGCGTATGCGAAAGCGGTACCGGAATCGTGTCGATGCCCGCAGGAAGAAGCAAGAGGCGTTGCTTAACACGCTGCGGGCGTGTTTTGGGCTTAAGCCGGTCTAATTCACGTCGAAAATAGGGGGTTAATCATATGCCCTGGCCAAAATATGGCAAATATGAGTACTGTCACTAAATCAGTAACAGCAAAATCAAGGAATTTAGGACTCGGAGGCGGCATAAAGTAAGAAGATAATAAACAAATGTGGAATAACTAAGCATCAGGTTAGCGACATTGAGCGCAAAATCTGTCCGAGAGGCCAAAATTGCCTGTTACTAAATTGGTGACAGTACTCATATCTGCCATTTTTTTGGCCACGGCACCCTAGGAAGGGTGCCCCGGAGCTCCCCATAGGGGAGCTCCGGGCTTCACAGAGGCACGAATAGCCCACTCCGACCTGCGAAATCTGTACTCGCGATGCGAATGACGCCCCTAACCTTAAACTTTAGCTTGAACTTAGCTATAATGCGCTACGTTCCTACCAGGCTGTGGTTGCGGACGGACGAAATGCCCGTCCTAGTCCAAGACAGACGCGGTCAAAGGGATCCACGTAAGCGACCGCGTGCGCGCGGCGCGATCATGGCGCGTCCTAGATGTAAGCCGCACCGTCCGTTCTACTTTCTTTGGGGCAATACCGCCTCGCGGGCGAGCGGGCCAGTCGTGAAGGTGGCTGCGGCCTCCCGAGCAAACACCCCGGTGCGCAAGTGTGGGGTCAAATACCAGGTCAGCTGGTGGGAACAATCTGATATTTCGTGCAACGCACGGATCGTATACGACACAGAAGGCAGGGTAGTGGACATGGTGAGGGGCAGCTTGATGCACGCGGCTCGGTTAGGTGCTGGGACCGCAGCGGTCATCGCCGTTTTGGGCCTGAGCGGATGCGCGTTCAACCCGCTGTCTACGTTCACGACTCCCACGATCGACCAGATCGAGTACGAGACCGTCACGTCCGCGGTGTCGGATGATGCCCTGGTCACCCCCGGTACCCTGACGGTTGCCCTCGATACCTCCGATGCGCCGCAGGCCATGCAGGGCGCTGACGGCGAGCTCACGGGGTATGCAGTCGACGCTGCCCGCGCCCTCGCAAGCCGCATGGGCCTTAAGGTCGCCTTTGTCGATGCGTCCTCGGCAGGTTCCGCGCTCGGTGACAAAAAGGCTGATATCTTTATCGGCGAGATCAACTCCACGGATGGGGACGTTAGCTCGCTCGGCACCTGCCTGTACGATGCCGCTTCCGTGTTCGGTAAAACCAGCGATGGTGGGTCGCTAAGCGTTTCCACCGATACCCTTAACACGTCTACTCTGGGTGTCCAGATGTCCTCGGCCTCGCAGGAGGCGCTTGCTAAGCAGAGCATCACCGCCAACCAAAAGACCTACTCCAACATCAACGAGTGCTTTGAGGCACTCGAGTCCGGCGAGGTCGACTATGTAATCTGCGACTCCACGGCCGGCGGCTACCTTGCACGCCTGATGAGCGAGGTCTCCTATGCCGGTTCGCTCGAGGCGCCCTCGACGCTTGGTGTTGCGGGCCTCTCGTCCAATGACGAACTGTGCCGTGCCGTGAGCGATGCCCTCGACGGTATTACGGCCGACGGCACGCTCGAGGCGGTCCACTCTGTCTGGTATGGCAGGATGCCCTACGACCTCACCACTAAGACGGTTTCGGGCGCTAACGTGCAGCCGGGCGACTCTGAGTCCAGTGAGACCGCATCCTCCGGCAGCGAGTCCTCCGATTCCAACAATGAGACCGCATCCTCCGAAGACAAATCGTCCAGCCAGGAAGACACTATCACCGACGACGACATTAACAAGCTCAATAGCTAGTTATTGCTAGGGGTGGCGTCTCCTACGCGCTAGGAGGGACGCCTCTTCACGGTTTCAACACGCATCGCCGGGCTCTCCCAACAGGGGAGCCCGGCTTTTTCGTTTCCAAAAAACCAGCAGGTCAAAGACATTTTTTAGGTGCAAAAGCAAAGTCGCCGTCGCTCTTCCATAGCGCACTTTGCCACAGAAAAGTGCGAGACTTCGGTATGCGGTATCAAGCAATCGTTATTCGGGTCTTTAGGAATCCGCGTGATTAAATGCACGGCAATGGGTACATAGCCAGTACAGTAAGTCCCCGAGGCAGATTGGAGCCACGTATGGATATCAAGGTTTCTGGACGCAAGACGACGGTAACCGATGCTCTGCGTGCGCATGTGGATGAGAAGATCGGCGAGGCGCTCAAGGTTTTCGATATCGAGCCCATGACAGTCGACGTCGTGCTTCGTTATGAGAAGAACCCCTCGAACCCCAACCCGGCAATCGTCGAGGTCACGGTTCGTGCCCGCGGCTCTGTGATTCGCGTTGCCGAGCACGGCGCAGATATGTATGCCGCCATCGACCTCTCCGCCGATAAGGTTACCCGCCAGCTGCGCAAGTTCAAGACTAAGGTCGTGGACAACCGCCAGGGTGGTGCCAGCGCCGCGGATGTCGCACCGGTCGAGCGCGTCGAGGATCTGGCCGACCTGCTGCTGCCCGAGGAGGAAGACGACCTGCTCGTCCGCGAGAAGGTTATCGACGTCACTCCGATGACTGAGGAGCAGGCGCTGGTGCAGACCGATCTGCTCGGTCACGACTTCTACGTGTTCGAGAACGCGACGACCGGCCTTATCAATGTGGTGTATCACCGTAAGAATGGTGGATATGGCATCATCAAGCCCCGCATCGAAACACTTGACGAGTAAAATACGTTAACTTGCATGAGTTAACGGCTGGCGGCCATCCCATGCGGGTGGCCGCCTTTTTACGTAAGGAGTCGCTTTGATGGACAAGGCCGCATCCGCCGGTCATTCGGACCGTTGCCGCATCGTCGTCGATACCTGCTGCGACTTTAGCCCCGAGGTCGCCGCGAACCTCGATGTCGATATCCTGGGTTTCCCCTTCATTATCGATGGCGAGGAGCGTACGGACGACATCTGGTCGAGCATGAGCCCTAAGGAGTTCTACGACCGCATGCGCGCCGGTGCCCGCGTGTCCACCTCGGCTGTGTCGCTCGGTCGCTATATCGAGTTCTTTACCGAGTGCGCCAAAGAGGGCACGCCCACGGTCTACCTGTGCTTTACCTCGGCGCTGTCGTCGAGCTACAACTCCGCGTGCCAGGCGGCAGATGCCGTGCGCGCCGAGTATCCCAACTTTGAGCTCTACGTGGTCGACAACGCTCTGCCCTGCGCGACCGGCGCGCTCTTGGCGCTCGAGGCCGTGCGCCAGCGTTCGGCGGGACTGACCGCCAAGCAGCTGGTCGACTGGGTAAACGAGGCTAAGACCTATGTCCACGGTTACTTTACGCTCGAGAGCTTCGACGCACTGGCTGCTGGCGGCCGCATTCCGCCCGCGGCGGCGCAGCTCACGGCAAAACTCGACGTCAAGCCCGAGCTTTCCTACGACCTTGCCGGCTCGCTGTCGCTGATCGGCGTCAACCGCGGCCGCAAGAAGGCGCTCAAGTCCATCCTCAAGTCGTTCCGCGAGAACTATGTGCCCGATCGCACCATGCCCATCGCCATTATGACGGCCGATGCCGAAAAGGACGGCGACTGGCTCGAAGCCGCCATCCGCAAGGAGGAGGGTTGCGCCGACGTCACGATCATTCGCAGCTCCGTCGGTCCTACCATCGGCTCGCACGTGGGCCCCGGCATGGTGGCCTGCGCGTTTTGGGGTAAGAACCGCGCCGACAAGGCGTCGCTTTCCGACCGCATCGCCCGCCGCGTGCGCGGTCAGTAGGCAAGTAACGCGGCCGTAATCGATCCCAACTCACAGCCCAAACGCTGGCACCGAGTATTCAACCTGGTAATAACACCCAACCCAAAAGGAAAGGCTTCATGGCAAACAAGCTCTCTGTCGCATTCATCGGCACCGGAATCATGGGTGCCCCCATCGCCGGCCACATCCTGGATGCCGGCTATCCCGTCACGGTCAACAACCGTACCAAGTCCAAGGCCGTCGCGCTTATCGAGCGCGGTGCCGTTTGGGCCGATACGCCGGCAGATGCCGTGGCGAACGCCGACGTCGTCTTTACCATGGTGGGTTATCCCTCCGAGGTCGAGGAGCTCTACCTGGCGGGCGACGGCCTGCTCGCGTGCACTAAGCCCGGCGCGGTCCTGATCGACCTCACCACAAGCTCGCCCGAGCTGGCGCGCGACATTGCCGAGGCCGCCCAGGTTTCCGGCCGCATGGCGTTTGACTGCCCCGTCACCGGCGGCGAGTCGGGCGCTATCGCCGGTACGCTCACGGCTATCGTGGGCGCTACCGAGAACGACATCGCGCCGGTCCGCGACATCCTTGCCACCTTTGCGGCCAACATCTGCTGCTTCGACGGCGCCGGCAAGGGCCAGGCTGCCAAGCTCGCCAACCAGGTGTCGCTGGGCGCCTGCATGGTCGGCATGGCAGACGCCATGGCATTTGCCGAGCTGAGCGGCCTTGACCTGGAGAAGACCCGCCAGATGATCCTGGGCGGTACCGGCAAGTCCGGCGCCATGGAGAGCCTGGCTCCCAAGGCGCTTGACGGCGACTACAAGCCCGGCTTTATGGTCGAGCACTTCATTAAGGACCTGCGCTTGGCGCTCGCTTACGCCGATGACCGCGAGCTCGCGCTGCCCGGTGCCGACGTCGCTTTTACGCTCTACGACATGCTCGACGCCATCGGTGGCGCCAAGCTGGGCACCCAGGCCATCACGGTTCTCTACAAGGAGGAGGCCGACGCCATCGCCGCCGGTCTGGACTGGTCGCAGTATCGCCCCGAGGAGCATGGCGCTCACGAGGAAGGTTGCGGTTGCGGCGAGCACGGCGAGGACCATGAGTGCGGCTGTGGCCATCACCATGGCGAGGACCACGAGTGCTGCGGCGGCCACGGCCATGACGACGGCCACGAGTGCTGCTGCGGCCACCATCACGGGGAGTAGCGCCCATGAGCTGGACGTTCGTGGTGCTTGCGCTGGTACTCTTTCTCTTTGCGATCTACATCGGCTTTCTGTGCGGCCAGTGGGCGTGCGAAAAGCGTGTCATCACCAAGCGCGACTACTGGATTGCCAACTTTGCAGGAGCGGCGGCGGTCGTCCTACTGACCTGGGTGTTCTCGCTGTTCCCGCTGGTGCAGTTTGCGCCGATCGGCTGGCTCGGCGGCTTTATCGCCGGCCTTAAGATGAGCTTTGGCGAGTCCGTCGGTCCATGGCGCAAGCACGACGAGGTTTTTAACGTCAACAAGGCTCATCGCGCCGCCGCCGACGCGGGCGACGCCGAGGAGCGCCGCCGTGCACGTCGCAATGGCGCGGCCGACCGGCAGCTCATCTCGGTCACCGATGACAGCAAGGGTGCTGGCAAGCACGCCAAGAAATAAAAAGAAGAGGTAACTATGGCAGAAAACAAAGACGAACAGCTCACCGACGAGGAGCTGGCACAGCTCCAGCTGGCAGAGGAGAACGAGAACGCCGTCGACCGTCTGGTCCAGGAGCTCGGCTGCCCCACGCGCCGCATCCGCCAGTTTGCCGCCCGCGTGCTGCACCTGCTTGCCGAGCGCGATCCGCAGCGCGTCGTGCCCTGCGTGCCCGCGTTGATCGAGGCGCTCGACCGCCCCGAGGCGCAGACCCGCTGGGAGGCCCTCGATGCCCTGACGGCGCTCGCCACCACCTGCCCCGAGCAGCTGGGCGATGCCTTTGAGGGCGCCGAGACCGCACTGTTCGACGAGATCTCCTCCACGCTGCGCTATGCCGCCTTCCGCCTGCTGTGCGTGTGGGGTGCCACGAGCGTCGAGCGTTCGCGCGAGGCTTGGCCCATCCTGGACGAGGCCATCCAGTGCTACCACGGCGACCTTGAGTATCGCGACATGCTCGGTTGCCTGTACGAGTTTTGCCAGGGCGAGATCGACGCCGAGGTTGCCGAGAAGCTTGCGCTGCGCCTTAAGTTCGATGCCGAGAACGGTAAGGGCAGCTATCTTAAGGCCCGTTCGAGCGAGATTTGCGAAATGCTTGTTAAACGTTTTGGCCTGGATCTCTCCAAAAAGAAGAAGCGTGCTAGCGTAAAAAAATCTGACGACGCCGAAGACGAGGAGTAACAGATTATGGCGCACGATGTAGTCCTGATTCCCGGTGACGGTATCGGTCCCGAGATTACGCAGGCCATGCGCCGCGTGGTCGAGGCCACCGGTGTCCAGATCAACTGGAACGTCCAGGAGGCCGGTGCCGGCGTCATGGACGAGTTTGGCACGCCGCTGCCCCAGCACGTGCTCGATGCGGTCGCCGAGACCAAGGTTGCCATCAAGGGCCCCATCACCACGCCGGTCGGCACGGGTTTCCGCAGCGTTAACGTGGCCCTGCGCAAGCACTTCGACCTGTACGCCTGCGTGCGCCCCTGCCTGTCGCAGCCGGGCGACGGCTCGCGCTTCCGCGACGTCGACCTGGTCATCGTGCGTGAGAACACCGAGGACCTCTACGCCGGGATCGAGTTCGATGAGGGCGCTGCCGAGGTCGAGGAGCTCTCACAGCTTGTCGAGCGCTCGGGTCAGAAGACCTTCGCCGCCGATTCCGCCATCTCAATTAAGCCCATCTCCATCGCCAAGAGCCGCCGCATTGTGGAGTACGCCTTTGAGTACGCCCGCCGCTGCGGCCGTAAAAAGGTGACGGCCGTGCACAAGGCCAACATTATGAAGGCGACCGATGGCCTGTTCCTGCGCGTTGCGCGCGAGGTGGCCGCCAACTATCCCGATATTGAGTTCAACGACAAGATCGTCGACGCCACCTGCATGGGCCTGGTCCAGAACCCCAACGACTTCGATGTCCTGGTGCTGCCCAACCTGTACGGCGATATCGTCAGCGACCTGTGCGCCGGCCTGGTAGGTGGCCTGGGTATGGCCCCCGGCTCCAACATCGGTGCCGACTGCGCCATCTTCGAGGCAACGCATGGCTCCGCGCCCGATATCGCTGGCCAGGATATCGCCAACCCCACGGCCGAGATTCTGTCTGCGGCTATGATGCTCGATCATCTGGGCGAGAACGATGCGGCCAATCGTATCCGCGCCGCCGTGTCCGCCACGCTCGACGAGGGTAAGCAGGTTACCGGCGACGTGCGTCGTGCCCAGACCGGCTCCGTCGAGGGCGCCGTGGGCACGCAGGCCTTTGCCGATGCCGTTATCGCGCACCTGGCCTAAGACATGCAGGCTGCAAACGCCTAAATAGTACTTAAGTGTTTGCGTATAACCTAAGAATCAATACGCCCGGCACTCTGTCGGGCGTATTCTATTGAAGACTATGTTTCCTAACAAGGAGTAACTGATATGGGTCTGATTCAAAAGAAGGACGAGAAGGACGAGATCGACGGCATCCAGATCATCGAGCGCGGCGAAGGCCCCGACGGTGACGAGGACGAGAAGATCGATCTGGTCGCCGGTACGTCTGCCGAGCACATTGCCGCCGGCACGACGGCCGAGGAGGAGGACGCCCGACTGGAGGCTCAGATTGCCGCGGATGCCGCTGACGAGAATCTGATGCCCGAGGCCCAGGATGAGGACGACGATATTCTGGGTTCCGATGAAGACGACCATGCATCCAGGCACAAGAAGACGATGATTGCCGCCTTTGTGGTTGCCGTCGTGATCGCCGCCGTGGTCGGCTTCTTTATTGGCAATGGCGGCTTTGGCGGCAAGGGTGTCGGCTCGTCGACCCTGACCGAGGACCAGCTCGATTCGACCGTGGCAAGCTATAGCTACAACGGCAAGAAGAGCGACATCACCGCGCGCGAGGCCATCGAGAGCCAGTACAGCCTCGACACCGTCAAGGATAGCGATGGCAACTACACCGCTCCTTCTGCCGACGTCATCCTGTCCTACGTGCGCAACAAGATCCTGCTCGACGCTGCCGAGGACGAGGGCATTACCGTCTCCTCTAAGGAGATGAAGCAGTACGCCGAGGAATCCATCGGCACTTCGGACTACAAGACCATGGCCACGCAGTATGGCGTGTCCAAGGACCAGGCCAAGCAGATCGTCCGCCAGTCCGCGACGCTGCAGAAGCTCTACAAGAAGAAGGTGGGCGATAGCTCCGCAAGCATGCCGACCGCCCCGACCGAGCCTGCTGACGGCAACGAGGAGACCGCGAGCAAGGACTACGCCGATTACATCATCAAACTTGCCGGCGACGAGTGGGATAGCGAAAAGGGCACCTGGAAGGACGCCGATAGCACCTACGCTAAGGCCTTCGCTGACGATGCCTTTACGGCTGATAGCGCTACCTACAAGCAGGCCATGACCGCCTATTACACCGCCTACCAGCAGTACTCTTCGCAGGCTTCGAGCGCCAGCTCCAAGTGGACCGAGTATGCTAACGGCCTGTATGCCAAGGCCAACATCAGCATCTATGGTCTGTTTGCATAAAGATCTGTCTGAGCCGCCGAGCGCGTAACCGAAATATCTGAATAAGCCCGCTAGAACGGATGTGAACTGCCTCCCATTTCTTGGACATGAGAAATGGGAGGCTTTCTTTATGCGCGTTGATTTGAGAGTGAAGCAT
>NZ_CAXYLS010000022.1:0-32422 GCF_964283865.1 Collinsella aerofaciens
AATCCGGCGCATCCGCGTTGGCGCGATTGGCGAAAATACGTTGGTGAAAATGGTGAAAAATATATTGACGCTAACACCGACCTCGTGTTCGAGGCCGGCGAGTTCTCCAGGTTCAGGAACGCCCGCTCGTTCGCCGCGTGGGTCGGCCTGACGCCCTCCGAGCACTCCAGCGGGGAGAGCGACCGCAGGGGCGCGATCACCAAGGCCGGCAACAAGCACCTGAGAAAGACGCTGGTCGAGGCCGCGTGGCACTACCTGACGTGCTCCGGGCGGCCGAAGGACCTCGCCAAGGGCCAGGCCCCGGACCCGGCCGCCCGGAGGCATGCCGCCAAGGGCGTGCGGAGGCTGGTCGAGAGGCGGGAGGCGCTGCTCGCGCGCGGGGTGCACGGCAACAAGGCGAACGTGGCCACGGCGCGCGAGCTCGCCTGCTGGGTGTGGGCGGTCGGCCTCATGGCCGAGGAGGCATAGGGGGGCGGTCCCCCGAACATAAGCCAGTCACCCCGGAAGCGGTTCGATCCGAAGCCGTTGAGGCGAACCTCAGGTCCCTTTTCTGCGAGCGCCCAGGGCGCCACACGCGTGCACAGACTGTCGGTTCGACGTAGAAGCCTCAGCCGTAGCAACGGATTGCCCAGCGAGAGATCGCCACGGGCGGATATTAAACTGCAAAGACGAGCGTCGGTAAGACACGCCGAGGTCGCCGCGGACGGGTTGATATAGGGAGAGGGCCTGACCCCATATCGTTGGGGCCAGGCCCGATTTTGCCTCTTGACAATGTCCTGCTCATATTAAAAGGAACGTCCCCAAGTGCCGCCCCAATGACTACCATGACAACGCCGCAGGTAGAGGACGGACAGCGAGCGGGCACCAGAGCGAACAAGTTGGCATGAAAAAGGCAGGGCATTGACCTTCTGGTCATGCCGTCCTCTTTGAATGACAAGTTGTCGCTCTGGTGCCCGCGCAGCGTCGAGCAGTTGCGGCGTTTGGTAAAACGCCGCAACAAACTAGCTCAGCATTGCATCCATCATCTCGGAGTTGACGGAGTCATCGGCAGACCACTCGCCGTCGTCGTTGCAGGTGTACTTGAAGATAACCGTGGTCTTCCTGGGCTCGGTGGCCTTGGTCACATCGACCATAACCTGACCGGCCATCTTGTACAGCTCGTCATCGGAAGGAACCGTGTCAAGCGCAGCGACCTTCTCCTGATACTGAGTGGAGAAGTCCTCGACGATCTTGTTCATAGACTTGCAGGTGATAGAGACCTCGGCGGTCGCGACACCCTTGTCCTCGTCGACCGTCACGTCGCCGATCTTGTAGTCAAAGCCCTCGAGATAGGTCTTGGCGTACTCCTTGGGATCGATACCCAGCTGCTCGAACTCGTCGCCCGAAGCCTCCTCCAGACCAGAGAGGAAGTCGTCGCCACCGTTCTTGACCTCGTCAAACTGCGTCGTAAGATCCTCGGTGATGAGTTCCTCGACCGAAGGACCTCCACAGCCGGAAAGCACGACCACGCATGCAACCAAGACGGCCATGAGGGGCGCAAGCAGCAGCTTCTTTTTCATGTTGTTCCTCCCAATGAGCGGCACCGCGCTTCCCAGACGCGGCGCACGTTGTAAAAAGTAAGCCCATACTATCAACTTATTAACACCCTCGACGGCACGAAGGCGCGGTCGGTTCGTTTTAGCGTCCGAACGGTTTGCGAGCCCGCCCAACGTGCAATAAAACGCTTCCCCGCGGTGCAATAAAAAAGGTGGCCGGACAACCCGACCACCCTTGCACATCCTTATGATGCCGCAGTTTACTTGCGGACGACCTTAACGATGGCGTCACCGGCGGCGACAGCGGAGTCGGCCTCGACGGCGAGCTCGACATCGGCAAACTCGGCGGTGTTGGACACGGCCACGACGACGCAGTCCTTGTAGCCGGCGGCGGCGATCTTGGCGCGGTCGATCTTGAGCATGGGCTGGCCGGCCTTCACGACGTCGTCGGCCTTGACGAAGCCCTCGAAGCCATCGCCGTTCATGTTGACGGTATCGACGCCAACGTGCACCAGAACCTCGATGCCGCTATCGGACTGTAGGCCCACGGCGTGACCCATGGTGACGGTCACCTTGCCGTCGCAGGGAGCGTAGACCAGATCGTCCTCGGGCCACACGGCACAGCCCTTGCCCAGGACCTCGCCACCAAAGACGGGATCGGGCACGTCGGCCATCTTGATGACCTTGCCCTTGACGGGCGAGCACAGCACGTCGGCGCCGGCAGAAGCAGAGATGGAGGCCGGAGCAGCGGCAGCCGCGGGCTCAGCCTTCTTCTTGAACATGTCAAACAGACCCATACGATTTCTCCTCTTGATTAAGCGCAACGTTTTGCGCATGCCTATGGTGATTATAGTGCCAAATGGCCAAAATACTAAGGTGAGGGTTCGAATCGCAAGCCCTTCCAAGCCCTTCCCAAAACCTTTTCCCCAGTGGCGCTCATATTGTCGATTAATCCAGGCCCTCGGCACCGTTGGACTTGATGATCTTCTGGTAGGCGTAGAAGCTGTCCTTGCGGCGGCGCTCGTAGGTACCGGTGCCGTCGTCGTACTTATCGACGTGGATGAAGCCATAGCGCTTGCGCATCTCGCCGGTGCCGGCGGACACCAGGTCGATGGGACCCCACCAGGTGTAGGCGATCAGGTCGACGCCGTCGGCAATGGCCTCGCCCATGGCCTTGATGTGGCTCTGCAAGTAGGCGATGCGGTACGGGTCGTGGATGGAACCGTCCTCCTCGACCTCATCGTAGGCGCCCATGCCATTCTCGACCACCATCAGCGGAATCTCGTAGCGGGCGTAAATCTCGTTGAGGGCGATGCGCAGACCCAGCGGATCGATCTGCCAGCCCCAGTCGGTGGACTCCAGATAGGGATTCTTGCCGCCAAAGGTCATGTTGCCCTCGGTCATCTCGTGATCCTTGTGGGTGCCCACGGTGCCGGACATGTAGTAGCTAAAGGTGTAGAAGTCGACCTTGCCGTCGGCGATATCCTGCAGGTCACCGTCCTCCATCACAAGCTCGACATCGTTCTCGGCCCAGAAGCGCTTGGCATAGAACGGATACTTGCCGCGCACCTGCACGTCGGAGCAGTACCAGTTCATGGTATTCATCTCCTGCTGCGTGGCGAACACGTCGGCCGGATCGCACGTGGCGGCATAGGAGAGGATGAAGCAGTCCATGTTGCCCATCTTAAACTGCGGGTAATGCTCGTGGGCATAGCGCACGACGCGGCCGCTGGCGACAAACTGGTGATGCAGCGCCTGCATACGAGCCTGCGGCGTAGCATGGACCGCCGAAGCCGGGCCCTCAAAGCCCTGAATCATGCTGGTCTCAAAGAGGTTGCCCATGTCCTGAGTGCCGCAGTTGATCTCGTTGAAGGTGAGCCAGAACTTGACCTTGTCCTGATAGCGGTCGAAGACGGTCTGGCAGTACTTCTCAAAGAAGCCGATGAGCTCGCGGCTCGCCCAGCCGTTGTATTTCTCGACCAGGTGATAGGGCATCTCGTAGTGCGACAGGGTCACGAGCGGCTCGATATTGTGAGCGCGCAGGCAGTCGAAGACGCGGTCGTAGAAGGCGAGGCCGGCCTCGTTGGGCTCGGCGTCGTCGCCGTTGGGGAAGATGCGGCTCCAAGAGATGGACATGCGGAACATGGTAAAGCCCATCTCGGCGAACAGCGCGATGTCCTCCTCGTAGTGATGGTAAAAGTCGATACCGTCATGGTTGGGGTAGAAGCGATTAGGGTCGATGTCGATCGTAATCTGGCGCGGCTCCTTGTAGCTGCCGCCCAAGAAGTGGTCGTCGACCGACGGACCGCGGCCGTCCACGTTCCAAGCGCCCTCAAACTGATTGGCGGCGGTAGCGCCACCCCAATAGAAACCCTCGGGGAATCCCATAAGTGTCTCCTCGCTCATGCGTGTTGCTGATGAAACGAGTATGCCGCCGAGTCGCTCCAGGCCAGGGCGAAGGCGCCGATTTGGACACTTCTTTTCGCAGACGCGCGCTGCAACAGCGCTGCAGCTGAAACTTTTTGACACCGAAGGAGCGAAGACGATCCGCCCCGCGCTTACCGGCGGTATGCCGCGGGGGTACAGCCATACTTGTCGTGAAACTTACGGTAGAAGAAGCTCATGTTTTCATAGCCCACCGCATGCGCAGCCGCCCCGGCCGTGGCGCCACCGCGCAGAAGCTCGGCCGCACGCACCAGGCGTCGCTCCTGCACAAGTTGCCTAAAGGTCTTGCCCACATGTCGCTTGAGGAGCGCCGTCGCATAATTAGGGCTCAAGCCAAACTCCGCCGCCATCCCCTCGAGGGAGCATGCAGCGAATTCGCGATCGATATAGCCAAGCATTCCCGTCACCAGGGCAGTGGGCCCCGCCGCGCCGTCCGCCGCGCCGCGCACCAGCTCGCGCTCGTAGCAATCCATGAGCTCGGCCAAAAACAGCTGAAACAGACGCAGGACGATCTCGGAACCGTTGGGGCTCGGGTCGTACAGCTCGCAGAGCATCTCCTGCATGTAGCGCCGAATCCGACGGCTCTCGCCGCAATGAAAACGGACATGGCCCCGATGGTCCGTCTCGCTGTTGAGCGCGTTGAACAAAAACCGCGAGACCGCGCTCTCGCGCGAGAGGCTCGACTCGAGACTCCGGCGCAAAAAAGAGCGTGAAACGGTCATGCTCAGCATGATGTCGTCCTCGCCGAGCGCCGCCACGGCATGAGGGCAAAGGGCGTCGAGCAAAAGCACCTCGTTGCGGCGCAACTCGAGCCTCTCCCCCGCCACCGTCTGCGGGCAGCGCCCGCGATACACATAGCTCATCTCCACGTAATCATGCACGTGCTCGGGAACTGCATTAAAGCGCGAGTTTTTCCTTATCGTCAGGCCACGCGGCATGCCGGGCTGGGCATAGGCAAACCCTGGCTGCCCAATCTTGCGCACTGGGCATCCGTCGATTTCGACATGCTCGGTCATAATCGACCAATCAAATGCCATGCCGTCTTTATAAGCGATCTCACTGGTGCTCAGTTCGCTGAGCCTACGCTCGAGCTCGTCGATCTCCATGGCTTGCCAATCGTTGATTTGGTCATAGTTCGTCGTGATTCAGATATTAGCAGAACGCGCCGACGCGTCCATAATCTGTGCTATGCAGCAGACCGATCGAGCCAAGGAGGATCCATGACCGCGTACTATCAGCAGGTGCTCGAGGGCACATACGACAACCACGTGCTTCCGTTTTTGTGGATGAAGGGCGAGAGCCATAAGACCATTGCCGAGTATCTGGAAAAGATCGCCGGCGCCGACATCCACGAGGTCTGTCTCGAAAGCCGCCCACACCCCGATTTTTGCGGCGAGGGCTGGTGGCGCGACTTGCGCTTTGTCATTGACGAGTGCAAGCAGCTGGGCCTTAAGCTCTGGATCTTGGACGATGCGCACTTCCCCACGGGCTTTGCCAACGGCGCCGTCGAGGAGGCCGTGCCCGAGCTCCGCAAGATCGTGCTCACGCACCGCACGTTCGACATCGTGGGCCCCACGTCCGCCGCGAGCATCGCGCTCGCCAACATGCTCGACAAAACGGAGCGCTTCTACGGCGTGACATTTATGCAGGACGGCAGCCCCGTCGACGTCGCTTACCGAGTAATCGACGATGCAGACGGCAACCCCAGCCGCCTGGTCTTCGATGCACCTGCGGGCCTCACGCAGGCATGCGTGATGTTCACGAGCGGCAAGACCTCCTACAACGAGGACTACATCAATATGGTCGACCGCGCCTCGGTGGCGCAGCTCATCGATGCTGTCTACGAGCCGCATTTTGAGCATCTGGGCGATGAGTTTGGCAAGACGATCCTGGGCTTTTTCTCCGATGAGCCCGGATTTGCCAACGAGAAGGGCACCACGGGCCCCGATGGCATCTCGGACACGCTCATCGGCAAGGCCACCGCGCCCCTACCCTGGTCGGCCGAGCTTGAGCGTCGCCTACGCGCTGCACTGGGCGAGCGCTACCTGGCCGAGCTCCCGCACCTGTGGGACCGCGAGCCGGCCGGCGCGCACGTACGCCACGTCTATATGGACATCGCGAGCACCCTCTATAAGGAGTGCTTCTGCGACCAGCTCGGAGACTGGTGCCGCGCGCGCGGCGTGCAGTACATCGGCCACGTTATCGAGGACAAGGACTGCCACGCGCGCCTGGGCGTGGGCGCCGGGCACTACTTCCGCGCCGTGGGCGGTCAGGACATGGCGGGCGTCGACATCGTGATCAACCAGCTGGTACCCGGCATGGACCGCGGCCTTCACAGCTACGGACGCGGCGTATGGGACCTCGAGTTCTATAACTACGTGCTGCCCAAGCTGGGCTCCTCGGCAGCACACCTCGACCCCAAAAAGCAGGGGCGCTGCATGGCCGAGGTCTTTGGCGCATTTGGATGGCACGAAGGCCTGCGCGAGATGAAGTGGATCGCCGATCATTTTTTGGTGCGCGGCGTCAATTGGTTTGTGCCGCATGCCTTTAGCATGGCCGCCTTCCCCGACTGGGACTGCCCGCCGCATTTCTATGCGCATGGCCAAAACCCCCAGTTTGCACACTTTGGGCAGCTCATGAGCTACATGAACCGTACGGCGAGTCTGCTGAGCGGCGGGCGTGCAACGACCCCGGCGGCGCTTCTCTACCATGCGGACGCCGAGTGGGCAGGCGAGGCGAACTTTATGCAGCATGCCGCCTCCGAGCTTATGCGCGCGCAGGTCGACTTTGACATCGTGCCAGCAGAGGCATTTGAGGACGCAGGGCGCTATGCCGTTGAAATTGCCGCAGACGGTAGCGGCTTTAGCGTGAACGGCCAGGCATACCGCTGCCTGGTGATGCCCGGAGCCGAGTTTGTCGGCGGAGCCGTGCTCGACTTTGCCGCGCGCGCCGCAGCCGCGGGCGTTGCCGTGTACGCGCTGGATAAGTTGCCGAACAAGCGCTACGACGGCGACACTGCAGGCCGCGAGGGCTTTGCCTCCCTGGATGCAACCGCGCTCGCCGGCATCAAACTCCTGGCGACCACCGGGCTCGCAGGCACACTTGCCAATACCGGCATGCAGACCGTGGTTTGCGCCGAGCCCCAGCCCTGGCTGCGCGCACTGCGCTACGAGCGGGCGGGCGAGAGCTATCTGATGCTCGTCAACGAGCATCCCAAGCAGGGTATCTCCACTCAGGTTGCGCTTGCCGACGGCGCACCCGTTGCAGGCGCGCGCCTCGACCTGCTCAACGGCACCGAGCCCGCCGCCTTTGACGGCACGCTCGAGTTGGCTCCCTACGAGAGCTGCATCGTGGTCCTTGGGGCTACAGGTTCCGCCGGCGCGGCAACCGTTGGAGACGAAGCCGCATGCATCGACGGGCCCTGGGCGGTTGCCTTCTCTGCCCCTGGCACCGATGCCTTTGGCGAGCCTGTTGAGCTTGCAGACCTGCACGACCTTTCCTCGGCCGAGTTCCCCGGCAAGGCCGGCACATTCCGCTACCAGGCCTCCTTTGTCCTGGGCGAAGCGGTCACCAGCACCGTCATCGACCTTGGCGAGGTCTTTGAGACCGCAACCGTCGCCCTCGACGGCAAATCCCTCGGCACCCGTATCTGTCCGCCTTACCGCTTTGAGGTCGGCGCGCTTTTGGCCGGTGAGCACGCGCTTACGATCGACATCATCAACACCCTCGATCACGCCGTCCCCGACATATTCGGCATGACCGAGCCCTCCGAGCCCAGCGGCCTCTTGGGGCCCGTACGTGTGCTCGGGTAACGCCCCGGGCGCAAACGGCCCAACAAGGACAGTGCCCCCATGTTGAGCCCGCACGGCGTCGAGCGGTCCGTCGTTCATAGACCGGCGGACCAAAACTCCCAGCCAAGCCGAACGTTTTATTTATCGTTATGATTGGTTTATCGCGACGCAAACGCATAGGAGCCATATGGATATCAGGCGAAAGATCACGCAGGGCAAAAGCCTCACCCCCACCGAGCAACAACTTGGGCAAACGGCCCTCGCCATGGGCGAGGATGTGCGCGGGCTTTCCATTAAGGAATTTGCCGCGTGCGCCAACGTTTCGGTCGCGAGCGTGCACCGCTTTTGCAAAAAGCTCGGCCTCGAGGGATTCAAAGACCTCAAGGTCGAGCTCATCCGCCAGGCGACCGAGGCGGGCAATCGGCGCGACGTGGACATCAACTTTCCCTTCGATGCCACCTCCACCCCCGCACAGGTAATGGAGCGCACGGAGGGGCTCTACCAGACCACCTTGGCCGAAACGCAGGAACTGCTCGACCCCGCACAGCTCGACTACGCCGCCAAGCTCGTCATGCGCGCCGACACCGTGGACATCTACACGGGCTCGCATAACCTGTATCCAGCGGGAATGTTCCGCGATCGCTTGCTTTCCGCCGGTAAAAGCGCGACGTGCTACGGCAGCGTCGAGGCGCAGGTGCGTACGGCGCTCGCCTCGGGCCCCGACCATGTGGCGATTGTCATCTCCTACAGCGGCCTTGCCCCCAACCTCAGGGAGATCTTGCCGATCCTCAGCAGTCGACGCGTCCCGGTCATCGTCATCGGCACACCGTACTGCGCCCGCATTCACCCCGGCTTTGCCGCCTATCTCATGGTGAGCGACCACGAGAGTATGACGCACCGCATCACGCAGTTCGCCAGCCACATCGCCGTGCAATACGTGCTCGATTCGCTCTACAGCAGCTACTTTGCCAAAGATTACGCCCGCTGTTCCGAGTTCCTCGAGCGGTCGTTTCCCTACACCCGCCTGCCCGGGCTCAAGTAACGACGAGCGTGGATTTTTGGACACTCAGATAACGAGCGTGGATAATCTCCCACTTTGAGCCCGCACACAGGCCAAAACCGGGAGATTATCCACGCTCATTTTGGGTCCCCTGGGAAACGCATGAGGAGGGCGGATAGACAGCCGTTATTTGCGAGGCGTCAGCGACGTAAAGAGCCCGTGTTGGTTGCAGTAAAGATATATCCTGCCGCGCCCGGTAATATGGAAGCGCGGCTGCACCGATTGCTCTGGATAGAGCTTCTTAAAGCAGACGCCGTCCATAGTCGCATATGCCACAAAGCTAATGTAGTGATCCTTGGTCATGGGATGATCGAGCGTGACGTACCAATCGTCCTCGATGCGCTCGATGGAAAAGGCGTGGTCCGCGTCCGGCTCTTCGGCCTCCTGGGGAAACATCGTGGAGCCACAGCAGCTAAAGCTGCCTTCTCCGAGCGCGTGCACAACGTTTCCGCAGATAGGGCAAACGTAAAAGACGCCTTTGAGCATATTGCCTGCACGGTTGGCGTTGGCCCGAATGTCACCAGCCAAAAGCTCAGCCACGCTTATGCCGAGTCTCTGGGCCAAAGGCTCAACGAGGGAAATGTCGGGAAGGCCGCGGCCGGATTCCCACTTGCTGACGGCTTTATCGGTCACACCAAGGCTTTCCGCCAGGGCGCGCTGGGTGAGGCCGCGCTCTTCGCGCAGCTGCTTAATGGCATGCGCTGCCAAAAAAGTATGGGAGGCATTGGTTTGCCGTGTCTGGTTCATGGGCTGTCCAATCAAATTGAAGAAATGGAGTGAACCGGTTCGACAGTCAGTATCCATTTGAAGGCCAGGCTCGACAACCTACGCTGCGTAGACATGCGCCAATCGAACGAGCGCGGATTTTGGACGCTCATCCTAAGTAGTCATTTAAGAACGTCCCCAATGACTACATCAGGAGTGTCCCCAGATGCCGCATCGCCAGCAACGGGAGTGCCGATGTCTTGGCAACGACAGCGAGCGGGCCGCATTTGAGACAAGGTGACGTGAAACGAAAGGGCGCTGACCTTCTGGTCGCGCCCTTGAAGTTGAACGTCAGATTGTCCAAATGCGGCCCGCGCAGCGTCGGCCGGTTACGGCGTTTGGTAAAACGCCGTAACCTACTTAACTCCGTACTGCTCGTAGTAGGCGTCGATAGCGGCCTTGAGCTCGTCATCGATGACGACCTTGCCGTCGATCTCGTGGTTGTAGAGGGTCTCGACGACCTCGGCCATGGAGACGATGCTCGCGACGGGGAAACCGTACTTGGCCTCGATCTCCTTCTGCGCGGTGGTCACGCCACCCTTGCCGACCTCCATGCGGTTGAGGGAAACGATAAGGCCCTTGATCTCGACATCGGCAGCAGCCTTGACCTTGGGGTAGGTCTCGTCGATGGACTTGCCGGAGGTGGTGACATCCTCGACCATAATCACGCGGTCGCCGTCCTGGGGCTCATAGCCCAAAAGGTTGCCCTTGTCGGCACCGTGGTCCTTGGCCTCCTTGCGGTCACAGCAGTACTTGACCTCCTTGCCGTACAGCTCGTGGTAGGCAATGGCGGTCACGACGGCCAGCGGAATGCCCTTGTAGGCCGGTCCAAACAGCACGTCGAAGTCGTCGCCAAAGTTATCGTGAATGGCCTGGGCGTAATACTCGCCCAGCTTCTTGAGCTGATAGCCCGTCACGTAAGCGCCGGCGTTCATAAAGAACGGGGACTGACGGCCGCTCTTGAGCGTAAAGCTGCCGAACTTAAGAACATCGGACTCGACCATAAACTTGATGAACTCTTGCTTGTAAGCCTCCATGCGGGCTCCTCTCGTAATCGCGTACGTGTCTTCCAGTTTAGCGCAGGCAAGGCGCGTTGCGGGCGCGCTTTGGGGCCTCAGCATTCTGTAAAGGCTTTGTCAGGGGCAATGGTTTTCCAAACAAAGGGGTTGACACGGCAAACCCCCTCATCAAAAATACGGGCGGATTAAAACGGGTACGAGATACCCAAAGCGCGCCGCGCCCGGCCTTAAGGGGGTGTGCCATGGAAGGCAGCCATAGTCGAAAAACCTGCATGTCGCCCTCGGCACGCCGCGAGGATTCCGCGCACGCATAAGCGCCACTAACCGATCGTCAAAACCACCACAAAGGTGCCTGTCCCTTTGTGGTGGTTTGAAAGCATGACGTGAGCGACATCTAGGTTTTTTGAAGCAAATACGACACGTACGCTAACTCCCTTCAACAAGGAGGACCCTATGCTGATGCTCAAAACCGCCACGGTACTCGAAGCCATCTCCAAGCGCCGCCGCACGGCGCGCCCCGCCGCTCGCGCCGGCATGTCCAAGAACATCATATTCGCCGCCACCCATAGCGCCGAGGACGCCCTCGTGCTGCTCGACGCCACGGCCGACGGACTCACTGCCGAGCATGCCGCCGAGCGCCTGAACGCCGTCGGCCCCAACACCATCGAGGCGCCGACCAAGACGCTTGTGCGCCGCATCGCCGACGCATTCGTTGACCCCTTCGCCGGCATCCTCGCCGCGCTCGCGCTGGTCTCGCTCTACATCGACGTGCTCGCCGTGCCCGAGCCGCAGCGCGACCCCTCCACGGTCATCGTCATCGGCATCATGTTGCTGGTATCGGGCGGCATGAAGTTTATCCAGGAAGCCCGCAGCGGCAATGCGGCCGAGGCCCTCAAGGACCTGGTCTCTAACACCTGCTGCGCCCTGCGCGACGACGAGCGCCTCGAAATCCCCTTCGACGAGCTCGTCCCCGGCGATGTGATCCGTCTCTCTGCCGGCGATATGGTGCCGGCCGATGCCCGCATCATCACCGCGCGCGACCTGTTTGTGATCGAGTCCGCGCTCACGGGCGAGAGCGAGGCCGTCGAGAAGACCTCTGCCGCAGCTGTCATTGAGGGCGCCGACAGCTCCGCGTTGCCGCTGTCTGCCTGCAAGAACATCGTCTTTACCGGCACCTCCGTGCAAAACGGCACCGCCATGGCACTCGTCGTTGCCACCGGCTCGGACACATACCTGGGCGGCATCGCCAAGATGCTCAACGGGCGCGGCGAGAAGAGCGCGTTTGACCGCTGCGTCTCGAGCGTCTCCATGCTGCTCGTGCGCCTCATGCTCGTTATGGCGCCGGCGGTCTTTGCCATCAACGCCGCCACCAAGGGCAACGTCATCGATGCGCTGTTGTTCGCCACGAGCGTGGCCGTGGGCATCACGCCGCAGATGCTTCCCGTCATCGTGACCACGAGCCTGTCGCAGGGCGCCAAGGACCTCGCCCGTCGCCAGGTTATCGTCAAGGAACTGCCGGCGATCCAAAACCTCGGCGCGATGGACGTCCTGTGCTGCGACAAGACCGGCACCCTCACCGAGGACCGCATCGTGCTCGAGCGCTACCTCAACACCGACGGCAACGAGGATGCACGCGTGCTGCGCCATGCGTTTTTGAACAGCTTCTTCCAGACCGGCCTCAAAAACCTTATCGACCTGGCCGTCATCGACCGTGCCGATGTGACGCCCTCGACCGTCGTGCCCGATTCCATGCTGGGCCAGAGCCTGCGCGACCGCTATACCAAGGTCGACGAGGTGCCCTTCGATTTCTCGCGCCGTCGCCTGAGCGTAGTTGTCGCCGACGCCCAAGGCAAAACCCAGATGGTTACCAAGGGCGCTGCCGAGGAAATGCTCGAGATCTGCTCCTTTGTCGAGGTCGATGGCATCGCTCAGCCGCTCACCGACGAGAGGCTCGCCCAGATTCGAAAGCAGGTCGCCGGACTTAACGCCGAGGGCCTGCGCGTGATTGCCGTGGCGCAGAAGACCAATCCGCGCTGCGTGGGCGAGTTTGGCATCGCCGACGAGTGCGACATGGTGCTGATGGGCTTTTTGGCCTTCCTCGATCCGCCCAAGGCGAGTGCCGCGGGCGCCGTCGCCACCCTCGAGGCCAAGGGCGTGGCGGTCAAGGTCCTGACCGGCGACAACGATCGCGTCGCCGCCACCGTCTGCGAGCAGATCGGTATCGACGCGAGCAATGTCTTGCTGGGCTCCGAGATCGATGCGCTCGATGACGCCGAGCTTGCCGAGCGCGCCGAGCACACCCACCTCTTCGCCAAGCTCTCGCCGCTGCAGAAGGCGCGTCTGGTGCGCGTCATGCGCGAGCTGCTCGGCCACACCGTGGGCTTTATGGGCGACGGCATCAACGACGCCGCCGCCATGCGCGCGAGCGACTGCGGCATCTCGGTCGATTCGGCCGTCGACATCGCCAAGGAATCCGCCGATATCATCTTGCTTCAGAAGGACCTGGGTGTGCTCGAGCGCGGCATCATCGAAGGCCGCCGCACCTACGGCAACCTGCTCAAGTACCTCAAGACCACGGTGAGCTCCAACTTTGGCAACGTACTGTCCGTGACCGTCGCGAGCCTGTTCCTGCCGTTTTTGCCCATGAGCGCCCTGCAGCTGGTGTTGCTGTCGCTGGTCTACGAGATCGTGTGTATCGCGCTGCCGTGGGACACCGTCGATGACGCCTGGACCGCCCGTCCGCGCGCCTGGGACGCCGCGTCCATTAAGGGCTTTATGCTCGAGTTGGGTCCCGTGAGCTCGCTGTTTGACATCGTAACCTTCGCCGCGCTCTTCTTTGTGGTGTGCCCTGCCACCGTAGGCGCAAGCTGGTCCGAGCTCGCCGGGACGGGCAACGCCGCAGGCATGGCGGCCTTTGTGGCGCTCTTCCAGAGCGGCTGGTTTGTCGAGTCCATGTGGTCGCAGACGCTCGTGATCCACATGCTGCGCTCCCCGCGCCTGCCGAGCCCGCGCGACCACGCCGCGCCCGCGCTGTGCGTTCTCACCGTACTGGGCCTGGCGCTCGTCACCTGGCTGCCGGCAAGCCCCATCGCCGATGCGCTCGGCCTCTTGCCGCTGCCGGCGAGCTTCTTCGCGCTGCTCATCGGCATCGTCACCGCCTACATCGCGCTCACTCAGCTGGCAAAGCGCCGCTACATTGCCCGCCACGGCGAGCTGCTGTGACGCCCGAATCGTGGCGCGCGACCCATCAGGAGGTCAAAAAGTCCCGTCTCAAGTTAAACCACTCATTTAAGTACGTCCCCAATGAGTGCGGCGGAATGGCTCCCCTTGACAGCTTAAAGCCGTCATGCAGGAACCATTCCGTCGCAGCCTTATGAAAGGGACTGGGTTGTAAATGTTGGAGAAGAGCCGTTAGCGCTCGGGTGTCAGGATCACCAGAGCGTCGTGCTCAAAGGGATGCTGCGCCACGCGCACGGTGCCGTCACCGTTGTCACGGACGGGCAGTTTTGCGATGCGCTTGTCCTCCATGTCGAGGACCGTCGCCGTCCAGCCACGCGCGCCGTCGAGCTTAAACTTGAGCGCCGTGGTGCGCGGCAGGTACGTGACGACGCGATCGCCAACGCGCGCCACACGGATGGCCTCGCGCGCGTCATCGAGCAGCTCCTGCGCCGGAACCACGGCAAGCGCATCGTCACCGGCAGTAGCGCCTAGGCTGGCAAGCACATGCTCGATCGCGCCAAAGTCCCACACACCCGCAAACTGCAGGCACTCTTGCCAGCGGAAGGGCATGTCAAAGCCCTCGCCCAGGACCGAACCCTGGCTGCGCGATGTCTGCCAGTTCCAAACGCCGTGCGCGCCATAGGTCACGCCGGCACTGGCGCCGGCAAGAATCGACGACCATACGCTCGCGCGGCAATCCTGCGCGGTAAAACGCCAGTAGACGTTGCGCGACGCACCCATCTGCTCGTAGCAAGGCTCGGAGTTGACCATCGGCTTTTTGGGATAGTTGGCGATAAAGTCCTGCGGCAGACGCCATGCCTCGGGCTGGCCCTCGTAGTTGTGGCCGGGCTGGAACATGTAAAAGTCCAGACGGCCCAGATACTGCGCCGGAATGGTACGATTGCCGCGGTTGATATGCATGGTGCGCAGTGCCTCGGGCGCGCGCTTGACGACCTCGTCGAGCGCGTCCTCGTAATAGACGATCGCCTCGTCACCGGCAAAGTCGGTATCGCCCGTCACTACGTAGACGGGGTCGAACTCGCCCAGGTTCTCGACGACGCGGGCAACGTGGGCACGGACCTCCTCACGCGGCATAACCTCGGCGCCGCAACGCTCGGCGATCTTGGCACCCCAGGTACCGGGCACGTAGTTGCACCACATAAGCACGAGCGCCGGGCGAATGCCGTGCTCCACGGCCGCCTGGCACATGCGGCGGGCGCGGTCCCAGTATTCCTGGTTGGGCGCGCTCCAGTCAAAGTGCACGCCGTCCTCGCTCGCGTAGGGCCAGATGCCCAGGTCGGGCAGGCAGCGGTCCCACTGCGGCAGGGTATTGACCTGCAGCACGTTCATGCCCTGCTCGGCGCGGCGGGTCAGATAGTAGTCCCAGTCCGCCTCGGTGATACTCGTGAATGCGCTCCAGCACGTGTCGGCAAACCAAAAGAACGGCTTGCCGTCGCAGAGAAACCCGTCCTCACGACCGTTGACGGTCAGCTTTCCCAAACTCATCTGCGTGTCCTTTCGTTTGATAAAGGATTTGCGAACCGCCGGGGGCTTTCGCGATAACCCCGCGCGAAAGCCTCCGCCGCTTGGCAAACCCTCGCGGGCGAAGCTCACCCGCCCCATCAGTCTACCTTGCAAGAAGGGCCCCGCCGGGCTTACGCCTGACGGGGCCCTGTCGTGTAGGTGAGGTCATATGTGACCGAATGGCTTGGCCTTAGGCCTCCATCTCGGCGAGCTCCTCCTTGGAGAAGCCGGAGACAAAGACGACGGCAGCGGCGATGACAAAGGAGATTGCCATACCAACGATAGCCCAGACGGTGTTCATCTGGCCACCCTGCAGGTAGTTGGTGAAGACCAGGAAGTTGGAAGCACCGCCTGCGAGGTAGTAGGTGACGCCCATGAGGCCGGAGAACACAGCGCCGATGGCACCGCCGATGAACATGCCGAACATGGTACGACGGAAGCGCATGAGGATACCGAAGAGCGCGGGCTCGGTGACGCCGCCGGCGATAGCGGAGATGACGTAGCCGATGGCAAGGGACTTCTCGTCGGGGTTCTTCATCTTGAGGAAGGCACCGAAGGCGCAGCCCCAGACAGCGGCCATAGCGCAGTTGGTGGAAACGAAGACGAAGGGATCGTAGCCGGCAGCGATGATCTGAACCTGAGCGAGCAGGATGACGGGCATGTGCATGCCGCAGACCACGAAGAGCTGCCAGAAGGCGCCGAGGACGGCCATGACGATCAGGATACCGATGCCGCCAAGGTCAGCAAGGCCGAAGAGCGCGTTAGCGATCAGCGTACCGATCTCGTTGCCGATGGGGGCGAGGACGATGAAGGCGATGGGGATGGTAACGATCATGGTGCAGAACGGCGTGAAGACCGTGGAGAGCACGTCGGGCATGACCTTCTTAAAGAACTTCTCGACGAAGTAGAGGACAGGCACCGAAAGGATAATCGGCAGGACGGACTGCTGATAGTTGGCAGCGGCGATCTGGATGCCGTAGACGGAGATGATGCCGCCACCCTCCTGAGTCGCGACACTCACGACGGACGGGGCCATGAGAGCGCCGCCGAGGAGCATGCCCAGAACCGGAGAGGCGCCGAGCTTCTTAGCGGCGGCATAGCCCAGGTAGATGGGGATAAAGGTAAACGTTGCCTCGTACAGCGTGGTGTAGAGGAACGTATAGGTCGGGTCGTCGGCCGAGAGCACACCGAGCATGGTGGGGCCGAGGACGGCCGCGATGGTGCGGAACAGACCGCCAGCCATGAGCAGCGGGATGAGCTGGGTCATGGAGCCGGACAGATAGTCGAGGATGATGTTAGGCAGGTTCTTGAGCTCGAACTTCTCCTTGGGAGCATCGAGGTTCTCGTCAACGGCCTCACCCTGCTTGACGCCGGAAATGGCGACGAACTCGGCGAGTACCTTGGGCACGTTCTGGCCGATGATGACCTGGAGCTGGCTGCCGGCGAACTGGCAACCCAGAACACCCTTCACCTTCTTGATCTTCTCCACGTCGGCCTTGCTGTTATCCTTGAGCGTCAGACGCAGGCGCGTCATGCAGTTGGTGGCGACGGTAACGTTCTCCGCGCCGCCCACGAGCTCGAGGACATCGGTGGCAATCTGTTTGTTATCTACTGCCATGGGACCCCTCCCCATATCTTCGTGTGCCTACCCGCTTGGGCGTAGGCACGCCTTTGGCCCGGCGACTATAACCCCTTACGGTTGCCGAACCCTTGGATACGCTTTTGTAAACAAGGTGTTTACTGAACGTTTACGGGCTTTAGTTTACACGGAGCGCCGAATTTATGGCAATTTTGCCGTCTACAGTCCGGTGAACGGTAGGAAATCGGGGGTGAGCGTATCTGAGCGGCAGTAAATCGTCTCTTTGCCTATGTATTGATATATGGCTATTTACGTGGGATTTTACTTTGAGTTGCCTCTTGATAGCCTGTTAGCCCATCAAGAAAACCCCAGATAGAAACTAGTAAACATATGTTTAGTAGTTCACTGCGTGTTCAATTATGCCGTTTACCGAGTTCATCTGCTTGTTCTACAAATCTGCATTAAACTAAACATGTTTAGTTTGTATTGCCGCACACGTTTAGCTCTCGCGGCACAAGGGAGGCAGCTCATGGAACTCAAATCGTGTACCTACGCAACCGTCACCACCTTGGGCGACTTTGGCCCCTGGATCAGCAAGGTCGTACTCGACCTGCCCTGCACCGTGCGCGCCAACGATATCGACGCAAGCACCTTCCATATATATGTAGAGCGTCACGAGCGCTCGGGCGAGGTTCTGATGCGCAAGGAGCGCGGCGCCGACCATGCCGCGCCCTCGGTGGGCTACATCGACGTTCTCCGCGCATATCCGTGCGACGAGAACGGACGTAAGCTCGCCGTGGGCACTCATGTGGCGCTCGAGGTCGCCGAGCAGCGCCTGACCAAAAAGATCGAAGGCGGCGTCATGGGCTCGCGCATGCTCGATAACCAGCTGCGCATCACGCAGCTCGCGGCCCTTCCCGGCAACGACGGTGACGATCCCACCTGCGGCCTGATCTTTAACACCTGCCGTGGCGACATCTGCCCCGCGCTCAAAGGCTGGAGCAACGCAACGCAAAAGACCGCCGTCGACGGCATCGCGCTCGAATACGGCTTCTTTGAGCCCAGCTTTAAGGCCGAAGACTCGGCATGCTTCAACCCCTTTGCGCCCGAGGCCACAGTCGTGCCCCAAAAGGCACCGCTCGTGGTGTATCTGCACGGTGCCGGCGAGGGCAAGGGCGCCACGCAGGGCGAAGGCGCCACGCGCGCCTATATCGGCAACCGCGTGACGGCCATTAGCCAGGCGCAGATCCAGCGCTACTTTGGCGGCTTTGCCTGGGTGCTCGTGCCGCAGTCGCCCACGTTTTGGATGGACAACGGCGTCGAGCAGCTTGGTCACTCCAACCAGAGCATCTACTCCCCCGTGCTCAAGGCACTTATCGATGAGTTTGTCGCCGAGCATGCCGACCGCATCGACACCGACCGCATCGTGGTCGCCGGCCTTTCCAACGGCGGCTTTATGACCCTGCGCCTGTGCGCCGACTACCCCGATTTCTTCGCCGCGGGCCTTCCCTGCTGCGCCCCGTGGTACAACGCCACGGACGAGGACGTGGCCGCGCTCGCCAAGACGCCGCTGTGGTTTACACACTCAAAGGGCGACGAGCTCGTGCACCCGCAACAGACCGTGCTGCCGCTGTTCGCGCGCCTGCGCAATGCCGATGCCAACGTGCACCTCACCTACTTTAGTCATGTCGAGGACCTGACCGGCGTGTATCGCGAGGCCGACGGCTCGGCCAAGAAGACGTTCAACCATGGCGTGTGGATTCACCAATTCAACGACCTGTGTTATCAAGACTTCGACGGGGGCAACGTACTCATCGACGGCGAGCCGGTGGGCTGCTGGGAGTGGTCGGCCGGGGTCGACCGCTAAGCCCTCCCATCGCGGGGACCGGGGTTTAGTCTTGCAAACGTCCTCGGGCATGCATGGGCTGGCGCTTTGCGCTTCGCGCTGCGCCTGCCCATGCCCCCTGCGGAATGTTTGCAAGACTAAACCCCGGTCCCCGCTGCGTTGACGTTGCTGTGACCCTGGCCGGGCGCTTCCGGCGGGCCGACGGGTCGGTGGCGATGGGGGCGTGGGTCCCGTCTTGCCTTGCGCGTAACTGGCTGAAATTATTTTGGTTGGAGCTTTGCTTATGTCTCAAAATTTGACTCGGGTGATTGTTACTACCGATATGGAAGTCGATGATATGAACTCACTTGTTCATTTGGCTCTGTATCTTAATTTGCTTGATGTGCAGGCTGTGGTGTATACGGCTTCGCAGTATCACTTTCTTGGGGATGGAGTTCATACGCTCGGCGAGGTGAATTCGCATTGGCGGACCAAGGGTGTGCGCTCCTATACCTGGGATGTTGTGCCTCATGAGCCCGATCCGCTGGCCGGCGAGCTTCGCGAGTATCGGCCTTTTCCCGAGCATTGGATCGAAAGTCTTTGGAGCAACGAATACGCCCAGGCTTGGCCGCAGCTGCAGGCCAATGCCGTTGCCGCCGGCGAGCCGTCCTTCCCCACGCCCGCACAGATGATTGAGCGTACGTTTGTGGGAAATGTTGCTTTTGAGGGTGATGTGACTGAGGAGACGCCCGGTTCGCGCGTCATCGCCGATGCCATCATGGACGACGACCCCCGCACGCTGTGGCTGCTCAGCTGGGGTGGTATGAATACTATCGTTCGTGCCCTCATGAGTATTGCCGAGCGTTATCACGACACACCCGAGTGGCCCGCCGTACAGCAGCGGGTCTATCAGAAGGTGCGCGTGATGGGCGTTGCCGATGGCGTGGGACAGGACAACTCGTGGCTCGACCATGGGCGCGAGCTCTTTCCCGAGCTCGTCTTTTGGCGTGTGCCCTATATGTATGGCGGCTATGTCGACGCCAAGACGGCTCAGCCCGATACGCTGCCGCTGTTTAAGGCTCCTTGGCCTGAGCAGAATCTCACGCAGGACAACGGCCCCCTCATGGCGCGCTACATGCTCTATGGCGATGGCAAGGTCTACGAAAACGAGCCTGAGCGCTTTCAGTTTGGCAAGCATGCCCGTCTTGATTGGGGCCTGGAAGGCATGCCCGCGGTGCAGTTTGAGCGCGGCGACTTTATGGCCGAGGGTGACAGCATGACCTATATTCCGCTGCTGCCGTTTGGCCTGCGCGGTATCGACGACCGCGGCTTCGACACACTGCTCGGCCGCATGTTTCTTGATGGGCATCCCGATGCGAACGCGCCCGCCGGTCTTGCCGCCCTCGGCACGCCTGCAGACGACAATCTCAATCCCTATCTGCGTGCCTATCAGGAAGACTTTGCCGCCCGCGCGCAATGGTGCGCCCATGATCCGGCCATCTGCTCGCATCCGGCACATGTTGTCGAGGTCACGGCCGACCGCAGCGCCGCAGCCGGCGAGCGCATCGACCTTGCGGCGACCATCGTCGACCCCGACGACCGCGGCTTCGACGCACATTGGGATATCGCCGTGGACCCGTCGAGCTATGCAGGCGTCCAGGATCTGTCGATGTGGCAAGAATGCACGGTAGACACCGCTTTCATCGTGCCCGCCGACGCACGACCCGGCGACCGCTTTGTGCTCACCCTCACCGTGCTGACGCACGCCGAGCGCCCCTGCACCCGCTACGCCCAGGTCGCCGTGACTGTGGCGTAGCAAGGACAGCGCCAATATTCAACAAAGAGCGTCCCCAGGTACCAAACGAGCGAGGATTTTTGGACACCCAAATGACGAGAGTGGATAATCTCCCACTTTGAGCCTGCACACAGGCCAAAAACGGGAGATTATCCACTCTCACTCTACGGGTACTCATTGGGGACGTACTTAAATGACTAGTCAGACAAGAACGTCCAAGTGCCAAAAAAGGGGCGCCGTCGGAATATCCCGGCGGTGTCCCTTGCGCTGAACTGTCCCCCAGAGGAGAAAATACCTGTAGGAAGCGTTACTCCTCGTCAAGCTCGGCCTGGTCGGCCTCGGTGATGCCAAAGAAGAAGGCGAGCACGGCGGAGACGATAAAGGCCACGGCAAAGCAGATGCCAAAGTTGATGAGGTTGCCCATACCCGGGGTGAGGTAGCCCAGGAACACCAGGAAGTTGGAGTTGGCGCCCGGCATACCCAGCGTCACGCCCAGAATGCCGGCGAGCAGACCAGAGATGGCGCCGCCGATAACCATGCAGGGAATCATACGCTTAAAGCGCATGATGCAGCCAAACAACGCGGGCTCGGTCACGCCACCGAGGATAGCCGAGATGACATAACCAAAGGTCAGGGCCTTCTCCTCCTTGTTGCGGATGCGCAGCGCGGCACCAAACACGGCACCCCACACGGCAATCATGGCAAAGTTGGACGCAACAAAGATGAACTTGTCCTCGCCCAGCGCCATAAAGGTAGCGAGCGCCGGCATGATCACGGCGATGTGCATACCAGTCAGAACAAACAGCTGCCACAGACCGCCGACGATTGCCATGGCGATGTAGAAGCCGATACCGGTGCCCGCCATACCAAAGAGGACGGCGGAGAGCAGGTTACCGAGCTCGTTGCCGATAGGACCAAGCACGATAAGCTCGATGGGCACCATAACGACCATCGTAAAGAACGGCGTAAAGACGGTAGACAGAACGTCCGGCACAATCTTCTTAAAAAACTTCTCGACCCAGTAGAGCGCGGCGCAGGAAAGCAGGATCGGCAGAACCGTCTGCTGGTAGTTCTGCAGCGGAGCGCTGATGCCATAGACCGTGAGCGAGGTCTCGCCGCTCTGGGCAAGCGCCACGATGTCGGGGCAGATGAGGATACCGCCGCAGAACATGCCGAGCACCGGACTCGCACCGATCTTCTTGGCCGCGCTGTAGCCCAGATAGACCGGCAGCAGGTACATGGCCGCGTCAAACAGGTAGGTGTAGAACAGCAGGTAGGTGGGATCGGTCTCGGGCACCAGGTTAAAGACCTGCGGACCGATGAGCGTGCCGATACACTTGAACAGGCCACCGGCCATCAAGATGGGGATCAACGCCACCATGGAGCCGGACAGGTAGTTGAGGATGTTGTTGCCGATCACCTTGGGCGTGAGCTTTTGCTTAGGTGCATCGAGGTTCTCGTCGATTGCGGCGCTCTTGGCAAAGCCGCCCATTGCACACACCTCGTCATAGACCTTGGGCACGTTCTGGCCGATGATGACCTGGTACTGACCGCCCGACTCCTGGGCACCGATGACACCCTTGATCTTTTTGACCTTGTTGGTATCGGGAATACCGTTGTCCTTGAGCGTGAAGCGCAGACGCGTCATGCAGTGCGTCACGCCCGAGACGTTCTCCTTGCCGCCGACGGCTGCAAGCACGTCCTCGGCAATCTTCTTGTTGTCGGCCATAATGACCTCCTTTTCTCGCGGGACCCGCCCGCCGGCACCTCTACGGCGCCCTCAACAACCCGTCGCCCGGCTGCCGCGATTTGTAAGGGGTATGGGGAGCTTCGCGGCGGCCTCAGGCCGGTTTACCTGCAGCGATAACCGACGCTGCTGCGGTATATCTACACCCGGGGGTGCGAGATACGATGAATGTGCATGAGCACGTATAGCTTCTCGGAGTCGCTGATCTGGCATCCAAAATGTTCCTCGATAAGCACGCAGGCGTAGTCGAGAACCTCAGCCGAACGGCCCATCTCGCCGCGCACGGTTCCGTAAAGCTCCGCGCCGTCGGTGTTCATGGGCTCACCGGTACGAATGCGCCCAAACAAATAGTGGATATGGGTAGCGAAGCGTGCAAACTCAAAGCCGTGACGGTCGACCTCGATTCCGTAGGTCTTCTCGATCCTTGCGATGATGGCGCCAATGAGACGTTCATCGTCGCGGGCCTCGGCGTCGGTTTCGGCCTCCTTCTCGGGCGCCAGACGCGCGTTGAGCAGGCACATGGCGATCCCCACGCCCTCGCTCTCTGCAAGCTCCACATTGAGGCCATCGAAGATACGCCTGAGGGCAAAAACGCCCACCTTGTACTCGATGGGATACATCTGCGCCACGTCATAGGCGAGCGGCATCTGCACGGTAATGCCGCGCTTGGCGCGCTGCAGGGCAAAAGTAATGTGGTCTGCAAGGGCGAGCACGGCGTTGTGACTAAGTTCGTAGGGGAGCTCCAGGTCGGCGGCCTGAATGATTTCGGCAGAGACCGCGAGCACGCGGGGCGATAGCTCTTCGAGAAGCGCCAGGTAATGTTCGTCCACGTTGTAGAAGGTGCGCTCGATAGCGGCGAGCGGCAGGTCACCCGTCTCCTTGTCGATAGCGAAGGCGATGCCCTTGCCAAACGCAACGACGCTTCGACCCTTTGAGTCGGTGCACATAACTGCGTTGTTGTTGATTCGCTTGACGACCTTCACAGTTCTTCCCTTCGGCAACGGCGTTCTACGGCGGCGCATGGCGTGCATGCGCGGGCGCAAATCGACGAGCCGCCCGATCATGCCTCGAAGGGAGTCGCACTCAAGCTGAGCTCTGACTGTTATTTAAGCGTCATTGAATCGCTTTAATAACGGAATTGTGGCCGCGCCTGGCGAACGGTCGGCATTAATCGGTGAACGGTCGATTCCCTGCGCGGCCGACGCCGCCTCCCGTTTAGAGGTAGCCCCCAGGCAAGGAGTGTCCCCAGGTGCCGGCACAAAAGGAACGTCCCCAAGTGCCAACCCCATGACTAGTCGTTTACCACTCATTTAAGTACGTCCCCAATGAGTAGGAAAAATGGGCCATGTGTCCCAGTTGTGGAGACTCCTTGAGCCGTCTGGGTATCGTGAAAGGCTGCGCACTCCCCCATCATCAAAGGTGACACACGCTACCAGTTGATGGGAGGCAGCCATGGGCTTCTTTGACAAGATGTTCGAGAAGAAAGAGTGCGCGATTTGCGGTACCGAGCTGGGACTTCTAGGTAAGACAAAAATCAATGAAGGCTACCTGTGCAAAGAGTGCGCCGGCAAGCTCTCCCCCTACTTTCACGGCTATCGCTCCAGCACCGCGGACGATATCCGCGAGCAGCTCGCCTACCGCGAGGCCAATGCCGAGCGTCTGGCGTCGTTCAACCCCACGCGCACGCTTTCTGCCGGGCGCACCAACATCATGCTCGACGAGGACGCGGGCCTGCTGATCATTACCTCGCAGAGCCGCTGGCGCGACGCCAATCCCGACATCATCGAGTTCTCGCAGGTACTCGGCTGCGATATGGATATCGACGAGCATCGCACCGAAATCTATCGCGAGACCGAGGACGGCGAGCGCGAGAGCTACAACCCGCCGCGCTACGACCTGGATTACGACTTTAATCTGACCATCCACGTCAACACGCCGTACTTTACCGAGATCAACCTGCGCGTGAACGACTCCACCATCGATCAGCGCGGTTCCATCGAATACCGCGAGGCCAAGCGCCAGGCAACCGAGGTCCGCGACGCGCTAGTGCAGCTGCGACAGGAGACACGCGACAGCGTCGTGGCCGCCAAGGCCCCCAAGACCGCAGTGACCTGCCCCTTCTGCGGAGCCACCACCATTCCCGATGCCAGCGGGCGCTGCGAATACTGCGGCGGCGCCATCGGCGCATAGCCTCCGGCACGGAAAGGACCGATCATGGCCTTCGAGAGCGTCAACTATCAGTGCCCCGCATGCGGCGGCCCCCTTCACTTTGCCAGTGCCGAGCAAAAGCTCGTCTGCGACTACTGCGATTCGCGCTTTGAAGTCGAAGAAGTCGAGGCCCTCTACCGCGAGCACCAGGACAAGGCAGATGCCAAAGCCGATGCCGCGGCAGCGGCCCCCAAGCCTGCTGTCGATGATGCCGTGCAGGAGCTGGCTCAAAACGCCGGCTACATCTGCTCGTCGTGCGGCGCCGAGCTGGTGTCCGACGGCACCGTCGCCGTCACCACCTGCCCGTACTGCGGCAACTCCGCCGTAGCGCCCGGTCAGCTTTCGGGCGACTTCTCACCCGACCTGGTAATTCCGTTTAAACTCGGACGCGACGACATCACAGCCGCACTCAAGGAACACTACAAGGGCAAGATCTTGCTGCCCAAGAGCTTTGTCACCGGCAACCACATCGACGAGGTCCAAGGTGTCTACGTGCCGTTTTGGCTCTACGGCGCCCGCGTTGACGGCGAAGTGTATTTTGACGCGACCAACGAGACCGTGACCGAGAAATCCGATCGCACCGTCACGACCACCGACCACTACGATGCCTATCGCAAGGGCAATATCTCGTTTAAGCGCGTGCCCGTCGACGGATCGTCCAAGATGCCCGACGGCCACATGGACGCCATCGAGCCGTTTGACTACGACGCGTTGCGCCCGTTCTCGGTCGCCTATATGCCCGGCTACATCGCCAACCGTTACGATGAGGATTGCGAGACGTGCAAGGCGCGCGCCGAGCGCCGCATGGAGGAGAGCACGATCTCGGCCCTGCGCGAGACCGTCGTCGACGAATACGACGATGCCACGGTCGAAAGCAAGCAGCTCGACTACACCTGGGAAGACAGCGACTACGCCCTGTTCCCCGTCTGGATGCTCTCCACCTCGTGGAACGGCAAGAGCTACCTGTTTGCCATGAACGGCCAGACCGGCCGCTTGGTCGGCGAGCTCCCCTGCTCCAAGCCCAAGCTCGCCATTGCCTCGGTGCTGTTCTTTGTGATCGGATTTGTCCTCTCCCAGATTCTCTTTATGGGCGAGAACGCCTTCGATCCGGATTACCTCGCCTTTGATATCGAGGGCATCCTCATCAACATCATCGCGCCGCTGATCATCGTGATTATCGGAGACGTGCTACTGGTAGGCCAGCTCAAGACGGCCAACGAGGCCACCCACGCCGACAAGTACTGCGGCGAGCTCGACCTGACCGAGAAGCACGACACCTTCAGCCACACCGAGACCACCGTTGTCATGAAAGACGACAAGGACGACTAAGCAATCCAACCAATACCACCCGGTCTTTGACGAGAAAGGAAGATCACCATGGGACTCTTGAAAGCTGGATTGGGAGCTGCCGGCGGCGTCATGGCCGACCAGTGGAAGGAATTTATCTACTGCGAATCGATGCCTGCTGACGTCTTGGCCTGCAAGGGCAGCAAACGCACCGGTGGCCGCAGCTCCAACACGCGCGGCGAGGACAACGTCATCTCCAACGGCTCGGTCATCGCCGTCAACGACGGCCAGGGCATGCTCGTGGTGCAAAACGGCAAGATCATCGAAGTCGCACTGGAGCCCGGTGAGTTCGTCTTCGATACCGGCAGCGAGCCGAGCGTCTTTAGCGGCAACCTGGGCGATTCCATCAAGGAGACCTTCGCCAATATCGGCAGCCGCTTTACCTTTGGCGGCGACGCGGGCAAGGACCAGCGCGTCTACTTCATCAACACCAAGGAGATCATCGGCAACAAGTACGGCACCGCCTCGCCCGTGCCCTTCCGCGTGGTCGATAACAACATTGGCCTGGACGTTGACATCTCCGTGCGCTGCAACGGCGAGTACTCGTACCGCATCACCAACCCGCTGCTGTTCTACACCAACGTGTGCGGCAACGTGACCGATAGCTACACGCGCGACAAGATCGACAGCCAGCTTAAGTCCGAGCTGCTCACCGCCCTGCAGCCCGCCTTTGCCAAGATCTCGGAAATGGGCATCCGCTACAGCGCCATCCCCGGTCACACCACCGAGCTCGCCCGCGCGCTCAACGAGGTCCTCTCTGCCGACTGGCGCGACCTGCGTGGTGTCGAGATCGTGAGCTTTGGCGTCAACTCCATCGCAGCCTCGCAAGAAGACGAGCAGATGATCAAGGACCTGCAGAAGGCCGCAGTCATGCGCGATCCCACCATGGCGGCAGCCAACATTGCCAGCGCCCAGAGCGACGCAATGCGCGCGGCAGCCGCCAATCCCAACGGCGCGATGGCAGGCTTTATGGGCATGGGCATGGCAGGTGGCATGGGCGGCATGAACGCCAGCCAGCTGTTCGCCGCCGGCCAGGCACAGCAGCAGGCCGCCCCGCAGCCGGCTCCGGCACCCGCTCCCGCACCGGCTCCTGCCGCTGCCCCCGCGGCCGGCACATGGACCTGCAGCTGCGGCGCCACCAACACCGGCAAGTTCTGCTCCGAGTGCGGCAGTCCCGCACCCGCCCCGGCACCGGCCAAGTGGTTCTGCCCCAACTGCGGCAGCGAAAACGGCGGCAAGTTCTGCAGCAACTGCGGAACGCCCAGGCCCTAGCCCCTCTATCTGGTAATTGGCGGGGGATCCGCCACCCCCGCATTTGCTTCTATGGGTTTCGTTCGATAAAGGAGGACACCATGAAGACAACGTTCAAAAAGTCCGTACTCGCATTTCTGACATGCGTCCTTGCGCTCGTCTTTGCCCTGACGGGCTGCAGCGGCGGCGGCAAAGACCCCAAGGCCAACTTCGTCGGCAGCTGGGAACTCTCGGGTGGAACCCTGGAGGGCGAAGAACTGACCGATGAGTACATGAAGATGCTCGAGGATTGGGGTGTGCACTGCGTCCTGATTCTCGATGAGGACGGTACAGGTGCCCTCGACCTGTTCCTTGAAGTCGTCGACCTTAAATGGGAGGCAAAGGACGCCACCACCGTAACCATCACCGCCGAAGACGAGTCGCATGACATGAAGCTCAAGGACGGCAAGCTCATCCTCGAAGAGGATGACGGCAATCTTGTCTTTACCAAGTCCGACAAGGACCTGTCCGGCACGGTGAAGAAGGATCGCGAGGCGGCCGAGAAGGAAGAAGAGATCGACGAGGCCGTCGAAGACGACGACGTCCAGAAGATTGAAATCTCCCCCGCCGTCACCGTTGCCGATGACGACCTGTGCACCATCACCATCACCGAGAAGTTCAAGGACGAGTGGGGCGACATCGGTTTTGTCGTCAACATCACCAACAAGAGCGACAAGGACCTGACCTTCTACGCCCCCAGCGGCAAGACCAACGTCAACGGCACCATGAAGGAACCCTGGTTCTCGGCTCACCTGATGCCCGGCACCAACGCCACCGAGGAATTCACGTTCTCGAGCGGCGAGCTTGACAGCCTTGACGACCTGGTCAACACGACCATCGGCATCGACGCCTACCTGACCGATTCCTACGAGGACGTCGCCTCCTACAGCGCAACCATCGCGTAGCGGTAGACCACGACAGCCGCGGATTGGCGGACACATCCGCGCACACCAGACGGGGCCGCAGGAGATGATCCTGCGGCCCCGTCGCTTGTATGCCGATGCGTAACGAGCGCTAGCGCTCCATGTTGGGAACGATGCTGCCCTCGGTCACCGCATGCACGGCCAGGCGCATGATGTTGTCGTAGCCGGTCTTGCTCAGGATCTCCGAGATGCGGCGCTTGATGGTGCCCTCGCTCATAAACAGCTCGGCCGCAATCTCGCGGCGGCTTTTACCCTCGCAGGCAAGGCGCAAGATCGACAGCTCGACATCGTCGAGGGCCGCCGTGCCCGAGAAGATGCTCTCGGGCGGCTTGGGAAACGTGCAGTAACCCGCCAGCGTGGAGCGCATCACGGCGAACAGCTCGTCGATACCGACGTTCTTGTACACAAAGCTATCGACGCCCGCCTCGCGAGCCTGATCGACAAAGGTGATCTCGGGCATGCCTGTCATGATAATGATGCGACACTCGGGCAGCTGTTCCTTGATGCGTGCCGCCGCCACGATGCCGTTTGAATCGTGTTCGGTGCACACGTCCATCAGTATCATGTCCGGGCGCTCCTTGAGCGCGACACCCAAGGCCTCGGAGGCATCGGCGATCGCGGCAACGACGGTCATATCGGGCTGGTCGCCAACGGAGCGCGCCAGGCTCTCGCGCAGGATGGCCTGATCTTCGACAATTAACACGCGGATCATGAGCTTCTCCTTTGGGACGTGTCGTTGGCGTTAAGCGGAATGGATACCGTAAGCGTAAAGGGCGGGGTGGCGTGGACCTCTAGACTGCCACCCAGATCTTGCGCGACATGCCTCATACCTGGGATACCCGTTCCCTCGCGATACGATACGGGGGCCGGGGACCCGTCGTTAGAAATCGTCATGTGCGCGACGGCGTCAGCATCCGTCCTCTCCTGCCACAAGCGCACATGGACCCGATGCGCCTGCGCATGCTTGGTGGCGTTGGTCGAGGCCTCGCGGATAATCTGCAAAAAGGCGGCGGCGACACGCGCGTCCTCAGGCAGCGCACCCTCAACATCGATCTGCACGCTCACCAGGCCAAAAGCATGGACGATATCGCCCAGTTGCTCTGCCGGTTCGGTGTCGCCCCCGCTGCGCAAATCGGCAGCGATTGAGCGCAGCAGCGGGTCGATCTGCTCGAGCGACTCGTCGTCCAAGCGCCCCTCCTCCAAATAGCGATGAAGGATTGATAGGCGTTGGCCGATCACATCGTGAACGCGGGCGCGCATGCGCAGATAGGCCGCATTGTCGGCAACTTTTTTGACTTCTTCGATCTGGGCCTGGAGCTCTTGGCCCGCAAGCTCAAGCAGGTGGTTGGCCTGCGCCAGGCGGTCATGCGCATGCGCATACTCTGTCACGTCCAGACCGATTATGCGCTCGAACGAACGGCCCAAGACCATAACGTCATCGCACACAAACAGGCGAATCTCGGCGGGAGAAACCTCGACCACCGCACGCGCCTCACCAAAGCGGTCCAGGTTGATCCGCACGCGGTTCTTACCGCCTTCGGGCATTTGCATGCTGAGCTTGCGCAGGTCGTTCCATGTACCGCTCATATCGCCTAGGTCGGTGGGCATATGAAGCTCCACCAGGTTTTTGCGCATGCAGCGGTTCATAAGCAGTGGACGGCCCCTCGAGTCCAGATACAGGATGCCCACGGGAATCACGTTGATGGTTTCGATCGTCGAGAACGCGGTGATATCCTCCTGGCGGTTACGGACGTCCATCAAGAGCGCCGCGACGGAACGGAACAGGAAGAACGCTCCCTCTGCGATAAGGACAACGGCCCACACCGAGCCCATGGCAAAAACCACCGGCGGTGTCACGGCGCCAACAAGCAGCAGCTCGGCCAGCATGACAGGGCGACGATAGTGCACCATGAGGACCACGCCATAGGCAAAGATCGCGGCATTGAGCCACAGCACTCCGCCCATTGCCCTGGCGCAAACGTCAAGCGGCGCCACCAGATACGAGCCAGACGACGCGAATAAGATGAGCGCCGAAATCATCAGGTGAAGCACGAGGCTCGTCTCATAGGCGCAAATCACCTTACGGTTATAGGACGAGCGGCGCGATGCGATGAGCGGGACGTGGATCATCTGCAGACACGCAGCCAGGGCAAAGACAACATCGAGCGCAACGATTTGGGGAAGGATGAACGAAATCTGCATCGTCACTCACCCGCCCTCGGCATCAAGACGATCATGCGCAGCTGGCCGGGCTCGCCCTCAAGGCGGTATGCCACGTTGCGCCCTTGCAGAGCGCTTTCGAGCTCTTGCGCAGCGGGCGTCTGCGAAAGATCTTCATCATCGTTGGAAAAAAGCGTGGCGCGCAGCTCGACACTGCACCGGTCATGGTCGCCCAAGTGATACATAAGCGCCGGATGGTCGGTGGTGTAGGCAAAAAACGCAAAGTCATACACGCAGTCGTACAGGGCGCTTACCGTACTGGCGTGCATCGGGCGCCGTATGGCGATAATCGAGGCGCAATCGACATCGATGGTGCGCAGGTCACTTGCAAGCTCGTTGGCGATGAGCTGAATGCGGTCGCGGTCAAAACCGCTCTCCCCGTGCTGTGCCAACGTGAGCGACCCCTTGCGTTTGCAATAGGCGACGAGCATCTTGGCGCGCTGCAGCATGCGGTAACGCTCGTGCGAAGATGCCTCATCGGTCAACGGCGGCAGCGAGCTCAACAGGTCGTACATCCCTTCGAGCGCACGGGCAAGCGCTTGGTCCACGTCTTGGACCAGTAAGGTCTCGGCCTCTTGGTCTGCCAAATGTGTCTTAAGGTCGTAGTCGGCGGCAAGCAGCTCATTTTGGCGTTGCAGCTCCATGCGACGATGCGCCAGTTCGCGATTGAGTTCGTTGAGCTCCGAGACGTCCTGGGCAAGGAGAGCCGATCCACCCAGCAGCGGAAAGGCACGATACATTACATCGGGATCGGACGCCACGGCAAAGGCGTGAGCGTGCCCGTGCTCTTGGACCCGCAACTCCTCACGCACGCCTACCGGCATTGGCTTTGACACCGGCGTGACATAGACTTCCTGCAGGTCACGCGTTAGAACTTTGAGGTCAAGCGGCAAGGTGCCGAAAATACCGGCGATATCGTGGTACGACGGGATGACACCGCAATCGAGACAGATTTCCATCGCCACCACGCACAGGACGCAGTAGACAAGTGAAAAATTAAGCCTCCATGCCCAGGGCACACGCAGCGCATATGAAATGGCAAAGAACGCGCCGCCCAATAGGACAAGCGCGGCCGTGCCCGAGAAACGCTGAATACGAAAAGACGAGGACCGTCCTACCAAGATAAAAAAGGCAACGAAGTTAAAGGCTGTCCATACCAGAACGGTACCGTAGCCCCAACCATATGTGTAATCGTTGCTCCAGGTTCCACTCGATCGATCGAAATGGAAGACCTGCTGATGAACATCGTTAGTAAGCACAAAGCTGATAAGCAGGACAGCCATGACCCACAAAACGGTGCGGTACCGACGCCCCATACGATGCTGTTCCAAACCCGCGAGGCGCAGACCGCACAGCTGGTAGATCAGCGGAATGAGCGTCATGGGCACGTAGTACAGGTACCACAGCACGGTGGCATAGAACGGCGTGAACGACTTATATTTGAGGATGACCTCGATCATCCACAGGGCACAAATGGCGGCGATGGCAACAAGGCGGCGGCGCAAGACGTAGTCCAAGCAGCGTAGGTACGCCAACACACCCCAGATTGAAAATGCAATTGCGGCGACAAGCAGCGGGAGAGAGCTCGAGTGGACGAGCGCATCCACGACCTCTTCGGACACCTCGCTATAGGCGGGCACGGTGTTGGAAAGCTTGGGGTCGGAGGCGAACAGTGCCGGCAAGACTGCCAAAAGCATAAGGAACAGCGCGGTAATGGCGCCGGCGATAACAAAGACGCGGTGGCGATACACGCCATGCGATATGCCAACAAGGAATCGCGGCATGGCGAAGAGCCTGCCGCCCCTGGGATCCGCCACGGGTGCGGATCGGGCGGCCGCGTGGCCGATATGTCGCTCGCAGGTACCCATAGTGCTTTTAGTGTACCGACAGGCGGGCCCAAAAAGCGGGCCACATGTCCCAAAATCCGCCGACGGCGAGGGACGTCGCCAGCGACTAGTCGTTTAAGAACGTCCCCAATGACTAAGACAAAACGAGCGAGGATTTTTGGACGCCCAAATGGCGAGAGTGGATAATCTCCCACTTTGAGCCCACAAAGGGGGTGCGGACAGAAAGTTGGACCGCGGGGCGGTCCGGACTGGAGGTTCGCATGTACAGCAGGGAGAAGGTCGA
>NZ_CAXYLS010000023.1:0-27420 GCF_964283865.1 Collinsella aerofaciens
GGTGGCTGAGCCCGATGGAGTACCGCAGGAAGCTTGGATACGCCTAGGCGCGGTCCAAGAAATCGTCCGCACCCCCTAATTACTTGTGCCAGATGAGTTTTTACTCGAGTTTGCAGGAAAGCTTTGAAATAGCTGATCAGCTTGTCCTGGGAGAGCAAAGCTTCGGTTCCAACAAGCTTGAGAAGGAGCCTGCGGGGCTCTTTTACAGCAAGAGCCATCTCTCCGGACGCCCCGAGCGAGAGCGGAAATCCATAAGTCGGTTCCATGAACTGAATCTTGGAATTGGTTCCCCAGCGTATGCCCATCTGCTCGATGAGGTTAACAAAGTAGACTTCTGAGTGAAACGGGCTGACACCACCGGTCGTTATCTTCGAAATGCCGTTCAGTAACGGTAGATTTTGAGTCTCAAGTTCATGCCTGCCTGGTCCAAACGAATCCAGGGCCTGTCCATTAAGGAAGAAAATTGCTTCTTGGGTCTCGTGAACAATGAGTTGCGAGCCCGTATTGAAGTCTTCTGAGGGGTGTTTCCAGATAAAAGTTTGGTTATTGCCCTCATATTTGATGACATCCGTGATGCTCATAGTCCTCCTGCTTCCATGGTTAGTGATGTGGATTTGCTAAGATAGCCGCCGTTGCTACGACGGCAAAAGAAGTGCTGAGACCCAGGCGCAGGATGTCGCCGGGGTACAGCTGGGCGGGTGCGCCGGAGCTGATGTCGAGTTCGCTGTTATCGGCTGTTCGAATCAGATGCGTGCCGTTGGTCGAACCGAGGTCTTGTGCGTACCAAGCATTGTTCTCGGCGAAGATGCGGAGATGCTTGGCGGAGACATCCAGCCCAACATCGGTGACAGCGCCGTCTTCGAGTGCGAGCGCTCCGATGATGGAGCCCATGGTAGAAGGCTCAATGACATAAGGGCCCCCGACGACGAGTTCGTTGTCGATCCTGATAAGGCCGATCGCACGTTCGGTGCCCGTTTGTTTTAAATCGCATGGACAGAAAGAAATACTTGAGGGGGTAAACGACCTGACGTTCTCTGCGAATTCAAAGCGGTCCCTGATGTACGCGATAGCACGGGCCGGATCGCACCAACAGGCGGTCGAAACAACGAGCGTGATTGAGATAAGAGCCCTGTCATCTTTGTCTGGCTGGCTGCTGACGAGGCGCGAGGCGGCGTTCCGGTAAAGGAGCCCATTACGCCCACAGGCACCGAGCGCTTGAGCCATCGTGTCAGTCGCTGCCGCAATCATGGTATAGATGTCGGCGTTCGAATACCCTTTTTCCCGTAGCTTGTGCAGGATTTGATTCGATGCGCAGGACCAGTCGGCAAAGTAGCGATCTTCTAGGGAGCCCGGCTGCGAGTGCACAATCGTGCGCGAAAGCCAGCTGGTGTCCTGTGCCATTTGGGCGGTAGGCTGTCCATTTGTTAACGGCAGATCGGATAGTAACAGTTCGGCAAATGCGCGATGGCTCAGGGTAAATGAAGTCTTGAACAGGGAGAACATGACCTCGAGCGGTGTTTGCCGTCTTGGCATGACATTCTCCCTTCCTTGAACTTATTCGCTAAATAAAGGATAAGGGTGCCACTAGCCGATTTTACTGTGCAACAAATTGCATGTCGGTGAGCGGTCACGCCACCTGATGCGTTTGCTCCAGCATGAGAACTGGTTATCTTAGGGGCGCTATGCGGTCGCGTTTTGATTAGGATGGCACGACTCAGCCGCCCTTCGGGAAGCTGTGTCCCGGAATGGGCGCTCAGAGTGGGATGCAGTTTCCGCAAGGAGGTCCTGGGGGAAACCGTGCCCCGTTCTGATCCGAAATACTGGGACATAGTTTCCCTTTCATAACAGGAGAAGGCGCGCTGTCTGCAGTTGATTCAGACGGCGCGCCTTTTTGGTTGAGCTATGTTGAAGCTTGAAGCCAAAGCTTGTGGCTCCTTAGGAGCGGGCGGCTCCGTCGACGGGGAGCACGGCGCCCGTGACGTAGGAGGACATGTCGCTCGCCAGGAAAACAAAGGCGTTGGCGACATCCTCGGGCTCGCCCATGCGACCCAGCGGAATGGTGGCGATGATGGGCTTGATGACCTCTTCGGGCAGGTTGGCGACCATGTCGGTCTTAGTCACGCCGGGGGCGACGGCGTTGACGCGGATGCCCATGGGAGCGAGCTCGCGCGAGAGCGACTGGACCATACCGTTGACGGCAAACTTGGACGTGGGGTAACCGACGCCGGAGGGCTGGCCGTACTTGGCGACCATCGAGCTTGTGGTAGTGATGGTGCCGCCGTGGCCGGCCTCGGTCATGATCTTGGCGGCAGCCTGGTGGCCATTAAAGACGGCGACGACGTTAAGGTCCATGACCTTTGCGAACTCCTCGGCCGTGTAGTCCAAGAGGGGTGAACGCTGGGAGATACCGGCATTGTTGACGACCGTGTCCAAGCCGCCCATGTCGGCTGCAGTCTGCGTAAAGGCCTCAGTCACGGCCTCGAGCGAGGTGAGATCGCAGGAGCGACCCCAGACCTTGGCGTCGGGATAGGCGGCTGTCAGCTTCTCAACGGCCGTGTCGGCAGTCTCTTGGCGCGAGCCAAAGACGGTGACGGCAGCGCCTTCCTCGATAAAACGGCAGGCGATGGCATAGCCGATACCGCGTGTGCCTCCGGTGATGATTGCTTTCTTGCCCTCGAGCAACATGGTGCTTCCTCTCATCGCGGGCGGACATTCGCAACACAGCGTAGCCGTAACCGGAATCGGCCGTGTTTGCATATCGGTGAACGGTAGCCCGCGTTACCGATGAGCGGCTCGCGCAAATGTGCTCTGCCGTTGTGCTTAGGGCAGGTGACAAAAGGGCTCCCGTCCCACATCGGACGGGAGCCCTCAAGGCGCGTATTGCTAGGCGAGCGTTGGGCTAGTTCGCCATGACGCCTTCGGTCCAAGCTTCAACGTCCTCGATGCGCAGGACGTTGGCGACCTCGGCCACGCAGTCGACGCTGGCAAGCTCGGCGGCGGCAGCCTGGACGTCCTTCTCGAGCGCGCGGTGCGTTAGGAAGATGACCGAGCAGGCATCGCTGACGCCCGATTTGCCGTCCTCGACCTGGTTGATGAGCGAGATCGAGATGTTGTGCTTGGCAAAGATGTCGACCGTCTCGGACAGGGCGCCCACGCGGTCGGCGACTTTCAGGCGCACATAGTACTTGGTCTGGAGCTCGTCCATGGGCTTAAAGGCGAGGTTGTGACCATAGGGCTCAATCTCGGGCAGCGGAGCAACGCCGCGGCTGATCTGCTCGGAGAGCGACAGGATGTCGCCCACGACGGCACTCGCGGTGGGGAAGGAGCCTGCGCCGGCACCGTAGAACATGGTCTCGCCCACGGCGTCGCCTACCACGTAGACAGCGTTCATGGCGCCGTTGACCTTGGCGAGCATGTGGTCGGCGGGGATCAGCGTGGGATGCACGCGGACGTCGACGCCGGCGTCGGTGTTGCGTGCGATGCCCAGCAGCTTGATGGTGTAGCCGAGCTCGCGGGCCTGGGCGATGTCCTCGGCGCCGATGGTACGGATACCCTGCTGGTAGACATCGTCGGTGGTCACGCGGGTGCCAAAGCCGATGGAAGCGAGGATTGCCGTCTTGCTGGCGGCGTCGAAGCCGTCGACGTCGGCGGACGGGTCGGCCTCGGCATAGCCCTTAGCCTGGGCGTCGGCGAGCACGTCAGCGTAATCGGCGCCCTCGGCGTCCATGCGCGACAGGATGTAGTTGGTGGTGCCGTTGAGGATGCCGGCGATGGTCAGGATCTTGTTACCCACCAGGTCGTGCTCGAGCGTGCTGACAATGGGGATGCCGCCACCGCAGCTGGCCTCGCACTTAATCTGCACGCCGCACGCACGTGCCTTCTCGGCAAGCGTCTCGACATGGCGGCCCAGCAGGGCCTTGTTGGCGGAGACGACATGCTTGCCGTTCTCGAAGGCAGTGGTGAAGATCTCGGTTGCGGGATGCTCGCCGCCAATCAGCTCGACGACGATGTCGACGGCGGGGTCGGTGACGACATCGTGCCAGTCGCTCGTAAAGGCCTCGCGCTCAATGCCTGCCGCCTCGGCCTGCTCCCAAGCAAGCGCGCAGGCGCGGGTCAGCTTAAGGTCGATGCCGTAGGCTGCCAGGTACTCATCGTGGTGGCTCTTGATCAGACGGGCCACGCCGCCGCCGACGGTTCCCAGACCGATCAGACCGACGTTCACGGTGCGCAGGGGTTCGCTCATAGATAACTCCTTCGTGCATCTTATGGATGGATAAACCGCTTAAAGGTTGAGTGCATTCTAGCGTGAACCGGGGGCGCGTGCTCGCCAGGCAACAGGAGCCGCACAAAACGGCACCCCCGAAACGCTGCGGAAACATTGGAAACACGCTCGCTACAAACGGACTTCCGTAACAAACTGTCAACGTTTGCGCCATAAGGTTTGCCCTGTACCGCAAGACGGCCGCACCGCGGCCAGCGAAAAAAGGGGGACACCATGTTCAACATCAACAGCACGCTCAGCCGTAGGAACTTTCTCGCCGGCGCTGCGGCGCTCGGCAGCACCGCAGCACTCGCTGGTTGCTCGTCGGGTGGCTCGGACGGCGGCACCGCCGATGACGGCAAGACCTTCAAGATCGGTGTCATCGGCCCTCTGACCGGCGCCGCGGCAACCTATGGCGTTTCGGCCGAGAAGGGTGCCAAGCTTGCCGCCAAGGATTTCTCGACCAAGGACCTCAAACTCTCGCTTAAGTCCGAGGATGACGTCGCCGACGGCGAGAAGGCTATCAACGCCTTCAATACCCTGTGCGACTGGGGCATGCAGGCGCTCGTCGGCCCCGTCACGACTGGTGCCGCCGTCGCTGTCTCGGGCGAGATCGCCGACGATATGCTCATGGTCACGCCTTCGGCCTCGTCGCTCGACGTGACCAAGGATAAGACAACGGTCTTTCAGGTTTGCTTCACCGATCCCACCATGGGTGCCAGCGCCGCGAAGTTCTTGGCCGAGAAGTATGCAGACGCCAAGATCGCCCTGTTCTACAACTCCGGCGATACGTACAGCTCGGGTGTTGCCGATGCCTTTGCCGAGCAGGCCAAGGAGTCCAAACTTGATATCGTCGATACCGAGACCTTTAAGGACGACTCCTCCACGAGCTTTACCAACCAGCTCACCAAGGCCAAGGAGGCCGGCGCCACGCTCATCTTTGCGCCGATCTACTACACGCCGGCGTCCGTTTTGCTCAAGAACGCCAAGGACATGGGATACGACATGACCCTCATGGGTACCGACGGCATGGACGGCCTGCTCTCCGTTGAGGGCTTCGACACCTCCCTTGCCGAGGGCGTGCTGCTCATGACCCCGTTCTCTGCCGACGATGAGAAGAACGCCGACTTCGTCAAGGCATATAAGGACGCCTACGACGAGACGCCTAACCAGTTTGCCGCCGATGCCTATGACTGCGTCCATGCGATTGTCGAGGCTATCGATAAGGCAGACATCGACATCACGGCCGACGGCGCCGACATTGCCGGCGATCTTGCCAAGGCCATGCGCAAGATCAAGATCGAGGGCCTGACGGGCGAGCTCACGTGGAACGACGAGGGCCAAGTCGAGAAGCCCGCCACAGCCTATGTGATCCAGGACGGCAAGTACATCGCCGCCTAAGTGCGCAAAAGTGCGACCGGTGAGGCCGTTTTATTCAGGGCAGGGACGCTTGTAACGGAATGGAAACATTACTTTCACACAATAAAGTGGCTAAACTGCATAAACCAATAGAAATACGCATAATTATGGATAAACGGACAAAACAAAAGAAAAGTTGAAATAATCGCCACTTTTCTCAACTAAAGCGTCTACTATTTTGCGAACGCCGAACACGGCGAAGGATGGCCTGTTGGGTAACCGAAACCCGACGAGATTTGAGAGGAGAGCCGCATGTCGAGCCTCACCGGTAAGTCATTGAACCCTGTTATGAATCGCAGGAGCGTTATCGCGAGCGCAGCAGGTCTGGGGGCGATGTCTATTCTAGCTGGCTGCTCCTCCAACGGCGGCGACAGCGGTTCCGCTTCGGGCGACGCTTCGTTTAAGATCGGCACCATCGGCCCGCTGACCGGCGCCAACGCGTCCTACGGCAAGTCCGTTACCCAGGGTGTCGAGCTTGGCTGCAAGGATTTCTCGACCAAGGAGCTGCCGCTTGCCAGCAAGGCCGAGGATGACCAGGCCGACGGCGAGAAGGCCGTCAACGCCTTTAACACCCTGCTCGACTGGGGCATGCAGGCCCTCGTCGGCCCGACCACCACGGGTGCGTCGGTTGCCGTTGCCGCCGAGTGCGGTAACGACCCCGAGACGTTCATGATCACTCCGTCCGCGTCCTCCGAGGACGTCACCAAGGGCAAGGATTGCGTCTTCCAGGTTTGCTTTACCGATCCCAACCAGGGCGTCAACGCTGCCAAGTTCCTGGCGCAGAAGTATGCGGACGAGAAGTTCGTACTGTTCTATAACTCCGGCGACGCCTATTCTTCGGGCATCGCAGATTCCTTTAAGGTTCAGGCCGCTAAATCCAAGCTCGAGATTGTTGACGAGGAGACCTTTAAGGACGACTCCGCCACGAGCTTTACCAACCAGCTCACCAAGGCCAAGCAGGCCGGCGCTACCATGATCTTTGCGCCGATCTACTACACGCCGGCGTCCGTCCTGCTCAAGAACGCCAAGGACATGGGCTACGACGTCAAGATGATGGGCTGCGACGGCATGGACGGCATCCTGGGCGTTGAGGGCTTCGACACCTCTCTTGCCGAGGGTCTGCTGCTCATGACCCCGTTCTCCGCCGACGACGAGAAGAACGCCGACTTCGTCAACGCTTACAAGGATAAGTATGGCGAGACTCCGGACCAGTTTGCCGCCGACGCTTACGACGGCGTGCACGCGGTGGCCGAGGCCCTCGAGGAGGCCGGTCTTGGTGTCGACGCCGACCCGACCGAGGTCGCCGAGAAGCTGCCTAAGGCTATGCTCAAGATTACCGTTGACGGTCTGACCGGCAAGCTCACCTGGAACGATAAGGGCCAGGTCCAGAAGGAGCCCACGGCGTACGTCATCACCGACGGCAAGTACGTACAGGCCTAATAAGCCGCCTTACATAGAGCGGTTTTGATCCCAAGCAGGGGAGGTTTTGGCCTTCCCTGCTTGCTTGGTATCTAGGGACAGTGTAACGTCCCTGTTTCATGCATTAACTGGAAACCTATTCGAAAGGGGGATGTGGAACATGACGGTCTTTATCCAATACCTGGTCAACGGCCTGTCCATGGGCAGCGTCTACGCCATCATCGCGTTGGGCTACACCATGGTCTATGGCATCGCCAAGATGCTGAACTTCGCTCACGGCGACGTTATCATGGTCGGTGCCTATGTCTCGTTCTGCGCCACGTCGTATCTCGGCCTCCCGGGCTGGGCATCTGTAATTCTCTCTTGTGTGGTCTGTACCGTTCTCGGTGTTCTCATCGAGGGTCTGGCATACAAGCCGCTGCGTCAGGCGGGCCCGCTGGCCGTTTTGATCACGGCCATCGGCGTGTCTTACTTCCTGCAGAACGCCGCGCAGCTTCTGTGGGGCGCCACGCCCAAGAACTTCACTTCGCTCGTCACCTTCCAGGTGCCGGAGTTCTTGGCCAAGTTCAATGTAAGCGCCGTATCGCTCGTCACCATCGTCGCCTGCCTGGTTATCATGGCCGGCCTGATGTTCTTTACAGGTAAGACCAAGATGGGCAAGGCAATGCGTGCCGTGTCCGAGGACAAAGCCGCCGCTCAGCTCATGGGCATCAACGTCAACCGCACCATCTCGATGACGTTTGCTATCGGCTCCGCCCTTGCTGCCATCGCCGGTGTGCTCCTGTGCTCCTACTCGCCGGTCCTGCAGCCCACCACGGGCGCCATGCCTGGCATCAAGGCCTTCGACGCTGCCGTTTTCGGCGGCATCGGCTCCATCCCCGGTGCCTTTGTCGGTGGCATTCTCATCGGCATCATCGAGGCGATGGCGCAGGCCTACATTTCCACGAGCCTTGCCAACTCCATCGTCTTTGGTGTTTTGATCATCGTCCTGCTCGTCAAGCCTGCCGGCCTCTTGGGCAAGTACGTCCCCGAGAAGGTGTAGGTGAGCGTTATGAAGTTTCTTAAAGACAAGCAGACGCGTCACGACTTTGTTACGTACGCCATGTGCCTTGTGGCGTTCGCCATCGTGTTCTTTATGCAGTCCAACCACATGATTCCGCGCATGATCGCCGGTCAGCTGGTTCCCATCACGGCCTATATCGTCATGGCCATCTCCCTCAACCTCGTCGTCGGCATCGCGGGCGACTTGTCGCTGGGCCACGCGGGCTTTATGAGCGTCGGCGCCTACACGGGCATCGTCACCGCGGTCGCCCTCGAGAGCGCCGTTCCCTCCGATCCGGTGCGCCTTATCATCAGCATCGTGGTCGGCGCCATCGCTGCCGCTATCCTGGGCTTCTTGATCGGCATCCCGGTCCTTCGCCTGAGCGGCGATTACCTGGCTATCGTGACGCTGGCCTTTGGCGAGATTATCAAAGAGATCGTCACCTGTCTCATTGTGGGCGTCGATTCCCGCGGCCTGCACGTGATCTTTAACATCACGGGTAACTCCACAATCGACGATCTGCACCTGCTCGAGGACGGTACCGCCATCATCAAGGGCGCCCAGGGCGCCTCGGGCGTGTCGACGTACTCGACCTTCCTCGCCGGTGCCATCCTGGTCATGGTTGCGCTCGTGATCGTACTCAACCTGGTTCGCAGCCGTACCGGCCGTGCCATTATGGCCGTGCGCGACAACAAGATCGCTGCCGAGTCCGTGGGCATCTCCGTCACCGAGTACCGCATGATCGCCTTCGTGGTTTCCGCCGCTCTCGCCGGCGCTGCCGGAGCCCTCTTCGGCGGTAACTTCTCGCAGCTTTCCGCTACCAAGTTCGACTTCAACACGTCCATCCTCATCCTGGTGTTCGTGGTCCTGGGCGGTCTGGGCAATATGCGCGGCTCCGTCATCGCGGCGGCGTTGCTCACGGTGCTTCCCGAGCTGCTCCGTCAGTTCTCGGACTACCGCATGCTCATCTACGCCATCGTGCTGATCCTGGTCATGATCTTTACCAACAACCCGCAGCTCAAGGCGTTCTTCGCACGCATTAAGGACCGCTTTGCTTCCAAGAAGGAGGTGGCAGTCGATGCCCAGTAAGTTTGAGTTCAACAAGGGCAAGATGGTCCCGTATCCTTCTGGCGCCATCGTTCCCGATCGCGACCTGGGCCAGCGCCCGGCGCTCGAGTGCATCCACTTGGGCATTGAATTTGGCGGCCTTAAGGCAGTAGACGACTTTAGCCTGACCATCGGTAAGACCGAGATCGCCGGTTTGATCGGCCCTAACGGTGCCGGTAAGACCACGGTCTTCAACCTGCTCACCAAGGTGTACCAGCCCACGCACGGCACCATCCTGCTCGACGGCGAGGACACCTCGGGCAAGTCGGTCTATCAGGTCAACCGCATGGGTATTGCCCGTACATTCCAGAACATTCGCCTGTTCAACACCATGACGGTGGAGGATAACGTTAAGGTCGGCCTGCATAACCAGGAGCGCTACTCCGGCTTTGAGGGCGTGCTGCGCCTGCCGACGTATTGGAAGCACGAGAAGGCCGCCCACGAGCGCGCCATGGAGCTGCTGTCCATCTTTGATATGGAGCACCTGGCAAACGAGCAGGCCGGATCGCTGCCATACGGCGCTCAGCGTCGTCTGGAGATTGTCCGCGCGCTTGCCACCAACCCCAAGCTACTGCTGCTCGACGAGCCTGCCGCCGGCATGAACCCGTCCGAGACCGCGGAGCTCATGGAGAACATTGTCAAGATCCGCGACACCTTTGGCATTGCCATCATGCTTATCGAGCATGACATGTCGCTCGTCATGAACATCTGCGAGGGCATCTGCGTGCTCAACTTTGGCAAGGTCATCGCCAAGGGTACGGCCGAGGAGATCCAGAATAACGACGCTGTTATCGAGGCGTATCTGGGCAAGCAGGATAAGGGGGAGAACTAAATGGCAGAGCCGATGCTTTCCGTCTACAACATCAACGTCTGGTACGGCGCCATCCACGCCATCAAGGACATCTCCTTTAACGTCAACGAGGGCGAGATCGTGGCCCTGATCGGCGCGAACGGCGCCGGCAAGTCCACGACGCTTAAGACCGTCTCGGGCCTGCTGCGTTCCAAGACCGGCTCCATCAAGTTTATGGGCGAGGACATTACCCATACGCCTGCCGATAAACTGGTGGGCAAGGGCCTGGCCCAGGTGCCCGAGGGCCGTCGCGCCTTTTTGCAGATGACGGTCGAGGAGAACCTGGAGATGGGCGCCTACACGCAGCCCAAGTCCACGGTGGCTCCGGGCCTTGAGCGCGTCTACGAGCAGTTCCCGCGCCTTAAGGAGCGCCGTCGCCAGGTCGCCGGCACCCTTTCGGGCGGCGAGCAGCAGATGCTCGTTATGGGGCGCGCCCTTATGAGCAACCCCAAGCTGCTCATGCTCGATGAGCCTTCCATGGGTCTGGCGCCGATTCTGATTGAGCAGATCTTCCAGATTGTCGAGGACCTGCACAAGGCCGGCACCACGGTGCTTCTGGTCGAGCAGAACGCCCAGATGGCGCTTTCAATCGCCACGCGCGGCTACGTGCTCGAGACCGGCAAGATCACCATGACCGGCAGCGGCCAAGAGCTGCTCCACGACGACAACGTCCGCAAAGCCTACCTGGGCGGCTAGATAGTTACGCGGTTTTACCAAACCGCGTAACGGCTCGACGCTGCGCGAACGCCAGAGCGACAACTTGTCATTCAAAGAGGGCGGCATGACCAGAAGGTCAATGCCGCCTCGTTTCAAGGCACCTTGCTCGCTCTGGCGGGCTTTCGCTGTCGTTGCCAAAACATCGACGTTGGGGGTAGTCGTTGGGGACGTTCTTGAATGACTAGTCGTTTAAGAACGTCCCCAACGACTAGGTCAAAAGGCTCCGAGTGCGGCGTGCTCACGCCCGTCGTGGTGTGCCCGAAGGGGGATGGCTGCTACGAGCTCGATCATTTGCGAGTAGAAGACGAACCAGCCGTTGCAGATCCAATATGGATCTCGCCAACCTCGGCAAGCTGCTCGATGAGTGGAAGCCCTGTCGGGTCGTCCATTTCAACACCACCCAGAATGATGGTGTCATCGCGCAGGTCGATCTGCGTGTTGAACACAGCGAGGTTAAAGCCGGAGGCCACAAATCCGATAGCAGCCAGGACGAGCCCCGTGGCAACAAGCCCACCCGCTACGGCAAGGTAAATCTTTTTTACGCTGGACATGTTTGCACTCCTTCCTATGCCGTGAGCGGCGCCGCTTCAGCGCCCATGCGGCTCTTATTGCCTCGATCTTTCCAGAAGGGCGAAACGGCTTTCTTCGCCCAAAGGGCAGAGAGGCGCGCGATCTGCTTGGACGCCGTCCAGGCGCCTGCTCCCGTGAGGAGCGCCACACCGATGGAAGCGAATCCCATTCCCATCGAGGCCAAAACGTACGGAACATGCCCGATAATGATGCCGTCCACGGCGAACAGGAGCCCTACCAGGCCCGCGCCCCCGAATGCCGCGGCCACGATCCACACGCAGAGCGCAAGAACCCAAATACAGATGTAGACTGCAGCGGCAACGGCGACGAACGCGAGCAGCAGCGGAATCCATACCGGAGAGCCCACGATGGCGAGCGCCCATAGAAGTGCCGTGCTCTTGCGCTTGGTCCTCGCGATCGCGCGCGGCACGGCGGGCAGTTCGTCGAGCGTTGCCTCGGCGACCTCACCGGGCGTGCCCATGGCGGCCACAGCCTCGGCCTCCGTCATGCCGTCCTCCATACGGTCGGCGATGGCCTCCGCGTAGAACTCCTGCGTTTCCTTTACCTGATCTGCCGGCAGGCAGGCCAGAAGCTCGCCCAGCCGGTTCAAGAACTCATCGCGCGTCATGGTGCGCCCCCTCCACGTAACGGTAGATCTCCTGCACGGATGGCCATTCGGCGAGGAACTCGGCGATACTCTCGCGCCCGGCGTCCGTGATGCGGTAGTACCTCCGCAGCCGCCCGTTGTGTTCGGCGGAGCGCGCGGTGATGCAGCCCGCCTTCTCCAGGCGCTTGAGCAACGGATAGAGCGTGGATTCCGTGAGTCCCATACTCGCGGGCACGTCCTTCACGATCTGATAGCCGTAGGATTCCTCGCCCGAGACGGCCGCGAGCACGCAGGCCTCGAGGAAGCCGCGCTTCATCTGTGCCTCCATCCGCACACCTCCTTTCGTAGTATACTGTGTAACACCTACTATATGACACATAGTATATGATGTCAACAGTTGTCGTATAGGGAGTCTGGTCTGTCTGTCCCCTGCGGGTACTCATTGGGGACGTACTTAAATGAGTGCCCATCGCTCAAGGTGGCACCTGGGGACGTTCCTTATGTGCCGGCACTTTGGGACACTCCTTGTCAAGGTTTTGTTCCATCGTGCGGGTTGCTATTTAACGTGCGACAATGCCGTGTGGAAATAGAAATGTCTTCTGGGGGCTATCTATGCTGTACGAATTTTGCGCCGAGAACTTTGAGCGAGTGCCGGCGGCCATCGAGGCTGGTGCGGGGCGCATTGAGCTGTGTGACAACCTTGCCGTCGGTGGCACCACGCCTTCCGCCGGCGTTATTAGCGCTACAGTCAGTTACGCTCACGAGCATGACGCGCGAGTGATGTGCATGATTCGTCCGCGTGGTGGCGACTTTCATTACAACCAGGACGAGCTGCGCATGATGGAGATGGACCTGGGCCTTGCTGTGAGTGCCGGCGTTGACGGCCTGGTCTTTGGCTGCTGCAAGCCCTGTGCCAGCGGCTGGGCGCTCGACGAGCTCACCCTCGGCGCCCTCGTTATGGCTACGGGCTGCGCGACGGAGGAGTGCAAGCGCGAGCCCCTTGACATCACCTTCCACATGGCATTTGACCAGCTCTCGCCCGAGGTTCAGCTCGATGCGATTGATACACTTGCCGACTGCGGCGTTACGCGCATCCTCACACATGGCGGTGCGGCCGGTACGTCGATCGAGGATAATTTCGATCACCTGGCTCGTTTAATCGAGTATGCGGGCGATCGCTTGACCATCCTTCCCGGCGGCGGCATCACTACGGCAAATCGCGACGCGGTCGTGGCGGCGCTAGGCGTCTCCGAGCTCCATGGCACCAAGATCGTGCCGCTGGGGGTATAACCCGTGGCGCTGGTATTTGACGTCCAGCAGGCGAGCGGCAAGCCCGACGATAATCGTCGCCCTGGCACCGCGTGCCCCTTTTGCGACACGGAGGGGCTCGCCAACATCATCCAGCGCGATGGTGACTGCATCTGGCTCGAGAATAAGTTCAAGACCTTGCGGGCCACCCGTCAGACCGTATTGATCGAGTCGGCCAATCACGACGCCGACCTGGCGACCTATGAACCAGATGAGCTGCATCATGTGATGCGGTTTGCCCTGGGCTGTTGGCAGCAGATGATCGATTCCCAACAGTACCGCAGTGTGCTCATGTACAAGAACAAAGGCCCGCTTTCGGGCGGCAGTCTCGTCCATCCACACATGCAGATTGTGGGCTTGGAACAGGAGGACGGCTATGCGGCGCTGACTTCCGCCAATTTCGAAGGCGTCAATGTCTGGCAACAGGGGAGAGTCTCGGTCAACATCTCAACCGAACCGATCATGGGGTTCTTTGAGGTCAATGTTTCAGTCCCACAGGGAATCGCCGCCAGCGACGACGCCCGCGACCAAGCCGAAGCGGACCTGTTTGCCGATGCGATTCAGGTGGCCCTGCGCTATATCCTGCACGAACACCACGGCGGTCGCGCGGAGTCGTACAACTTGTTCTTCTATCACCTGGGCGGTCGGACCATTGCCAAGGCGCTGCCGCGTTGGGTGGTTTCGCCCTACTTTGTCGGCTATCGTTTGGCCCAAGTCAATGCCGAGACGACGCTCGATATCGATGCTGAGCGTCTGCGTGCGCATCTGGAAACGCTCGTATAGCAAGACTAACACCCGCGTAATGCGCACAGCCTAGCGCGCCATGGCGTCGCGGCCGGCTTCGACCCGCTTGCGCTGTTTGGTGCGCTCCTCGCAGGTTAGGCACTCAAAGAGATGCCCGATAATCGAGGCCAGCACCTGCTGAAACAGCGTGCCGCACATGACGGGGAACACGACCTCGCCCGGAAAGTACTGCGTGGCGATGACGGCACCCGAAGAGATGTTGCGCATGCCGCAGGTAAAGCACATGGTAGTCGTCTCGCTATATGGCAGATGCAGCGCACGTGCGACCAGAAAACCGACGACAAAGCCGCTGATGGCGAAGACCAAAATAAAGAGGGCGACTTCCAGGCGCACCGCGTTTATGTGTAGCACGTACTCGCTCATAGCGGTGGAGTTGGACGCGATGACGCCCATCATCATGAACTTGCAGGCGGGCGAGAGCACGGGAGAGAGTTTCTCGTGGCCCCAGCCGCGCGTGAGTTCATTGATGGCAATACCGAGCACAGCGGGGATGGCGATCATAAAGGCCATGTTCTGCATCATGCTCGGCACGTCGATCGAGACGGTGGCGCCCAGCAGGAGCTTGAGCGTAAGCGGAATCGTCACAGGTGAGATGACCGAGGACGTCAGGATGATGGTGAGCGCGAGCGGGCCGTTGCCGCCGAACATGCTGATCCACATAAAAGCGGTGACGGCCACGGGCACGCTGTATTCGAGCACAATGCCGCAGACAAGGTTGGGGTTGGAGCCAAAGAAGAGTGACCCCATGGCATACGCCGCGATGGGAATAAGCACCGCCGAGACGAGCAGCGCCAAGACTAGGTGCAACGGACGGCGGAACACCTCGGTTGCCTGGTGAAAGGTGTTGCTGAGCGCACCCTGAAACGTCATAAAGGCAAACAAGGTGGGAACGATGGGCTTGAGTACGCCAATCTGTTGGTGAAAGAGCACGCCGAGTGCCACGCAAATCGGAACGATGACCTGCATGTGCCCCGCGAGAAACTTGCCCAGTCCAACCCATTGCTTCATATGCGCTTGTGACTCCCTTTGCCCGTGAACCCGTTTTGAATGGATATGCTAGACGCTCGCATGCGTCCGTGCGTCAGAAACGCTCGAATATTTCGGGGCTATTACCGGCATCGTTTACCGAAACCGCGGCGTGCTGCGGCGATTTGCGTCTGCTCTGCACGGTATAATAAATCCGTTCAACAGATCTGCCTGCCGAAGCGGGCATACACAGAGGACTCATCGCTATGAACCGTGAGAGGTATCGCGGCGACCTGCCCCTATCGGGGGTGGGCGCCTATGTCATCGCTTAAGACGACGCATCGCTGGGCGGTCGCTCAGCAAAACCCCGAGCTCGAAAAGGAGCTTTCGGCTGGCCTGGGCATTCCCGGGCTGGTGGCGCGTATTATGGTCGCGCACGGCATTACATCCATCGAAGAAGGTCAGCTGTTTTTGACGCCTTCGCTCGATCGCGACTGGGCCGACCCACTCATTATCCCGGGCATGTCGGTCGTTGCCGACCGCGTCGAGCGTGCTATTTGCAACCACGAGCACATTGCGGTCTTTGGCGATTTTGACGTTGACGGTATTACGTCGACCTGTCTGTTGACCGAGGCACTACGCACGTTTGGCGCCGATGTCACGCCGTTTATTCCGCATCGCTTTGACGAGGGCTACGGTCTTTCGCGCGCGGCGCTCGACCGCGTTAACGAGCTCGCTCGCCCCCAGCTGATTGTGACCGTCGATAACGGCATTGCCGCCAAGGAAGAGGTTTCCTATCTGGAGAGCCTGGGAATCGATCTGGTGGTTACGGACCACCATGAGCCGTCCGACCAGGTGCCACAGGGCGTGCCCCTGACCGACCCCAAGCTCGAGGATGAGGGGCCCTCGCGTGAACTTGCCGGTGCTGGTGTGGCGCTCAAGCTGGTGCAAGTCCTGGGTGAGCGCTTGGGCAAGCCGTCGTATTGGCGTTCGCTAATCGAGGTCGCGGCGCTGGGCACCGTGTCCGACATGATGCCGCTCACGCCCGAGAACCGCGCGCTGGTTGCCGAGGGCATCCAGCAGATGCGCGTAACCGCTCGTCCCGGCTATATCGCGCTTGCCGCGCTCGCCAAGGCGGACCTTTCGAGCATTACGGCGGATGGCCTATCGTTCTCGCTCATTCCCCGCTTAAACGCTGCCGGTCGCATGGCCGATCCCAAGCTGGCGCTCGACCTGCTGCTTGCCCGCGATCCCATCGAAGCAAGCGCGCTGGCGGCTGAGCTCGAGGAAATCAACCGCCAGCGCCGTGAGATCGAGGCGGAGCTCACGCGCGATGCCATGGCAAAGGTTGAGAAGACCTATGACGGCGGACGCGCAATCGTCGTGGGTGGCGAGGGCTGGCACGAGGGCGTCAAGGGTATCGTAGCGAGCCGTCTGACCAACCGTTATCACGTGCCGGCGCTGCTCTTCTCGATCGAAGACGGTATCGCTCGCGGTTCGGGTCGCTCGGTGGGTAAGGTCAACCTGTTCGACGCCGTAGAACGCTGCTCCGATCTGCTGATTCGTCGCGGCGGGCATGCGGGTGCGGTGGGCGTGACCATCGAGGCGTCCAAGCTCGACGAGTTCCGTCGTCGTCTTTCCGCCGTGCTGTCCGAACTTCCCGCCGAGGACTTTGAGGACACCGACGAGGTTGCCGCCACCGTCGACCTCTCCGAGCTGAATATCGAGACCATCGAGCAGATCTCCCGTCTTGAGCCGTTTGGCCAGGGCAACAAGGTGCCGCTGTTGGCGGCCGAGGGCGTGACAATGTGCGATCGCGCCGTGGTGGGCAAAACCGGCGAGCACATGCGCTTCGTGGCTACCGATGGCGCCGCGAGTGTGCCGGCCATTATGTTCCGCGTGCCGCAGATCGATAAGCTCATCAATTGCGACAGCGCTGTCGATTTGGTGTTCGAGGCCGTGGCCGAGCATTGGCAAGGTCGCGTAAAACCCAAGCTCATGATCAAAGATGTCTTGGTGCGCGATACCGCGGCGCCCAGCGTTGACGACCCGGCATGTGAGCTTCGTCGCGGCGTACAACCGGCGGATTCTGGCCTGCGCCTGGAGTTGCGTAAACGCGAGACGCTCGCCCAGCTTTCTTATACCGAGCTCACGCGCTCGCTTATCCATAGCTTTATCGGCTCGAACCAGCCGCACCGCGCGCAGGTCGAGGCACTCGATGCCCTGGCCGATCACCAAAGTGTTCTGGCCGTTATGGGAACGGGGCGCGGCAAGTCTCTTATCTTCCATGTGCACGCCGCGCGCGAGGCGGTCCTTCGTGGGCGTGCGAGCATCTTTGTCTATCCGCTGCGTGCGCTCGTTGCCGACCAGGCCTATCACCTCTCGTCGACGATGGCTGCGCTCGGCATTGGCGTAGGCGTGCTGACCGGCGAGACCGTGGAGGCGGCGCGCGATGACGTGTTTGCCGGCTTGGCTTCGGGCCGCACCGGCATCGTGCTCACGACGCCCGAGTTCCTGTCCATTCACCGCGACCGCTTTGCGCGTTCGGGGCGCATCGGATTTGTCGTTATTGACGAGGCGCACCATGCCGGTCTTGCCAAGGGCGGCGACCGCAGCGCCTATCTCGACATGCCCGATATCCTTAAGGCCCTGGGCGATCCGGTCGTTCTGGCCACGACTGCCACCGCAACGGCTCCGGTTGTGGCCGAGCTCGCCCGCGTGCTGCCGATTACCCGTACGGTGGTCGACGAGACCGTTCGCGAGAACCTGCAGCTCGAGGATGATCGCGACCTTGCGAGCCGCGAGAATCGCCTGGTGTCGATCGTGGCGACGGGGGAGAAGACCGTCATCTACGTCAACTCGCGCGACCAGTCCGTGGCGCTTGCCAAGACGCTTCGCAAGCGCGTGCCAGACTGCGCGACCCATATCGCGTTCTATAACGCCGGGCTTGCGCGCTCCGATCGCCGCCGCGTCGAGGAGGCGTTTCGAGATGGCAGCCTCAGCTGCATCGTTTCGACCTCTGCCTTTGGTGAGGGCGTGAACCTGCCCGATATCCGCCATGTCGTGCTCTACCACATGCCCTTTGGCGCCATCGAGTTCAACCAGATGAGTGGCCGCGCCGGTCGCGACGGCCAGCCCGCCGTGATTCACCTGCTCTATTCGTCGCGCGACGCCCGCATTAACGAGCGCCTACTCGACTGCTATGCGCCCGAGCGCGACGAGCTCGTCACGCTCTATCGCGCGCTGCAAACCATGTGGCGCTCCAACCGCGGCAAGACCGGGGACGATTCCTTTAGCGCGAGCGATATCGACATCGCGCAGATGTGCCTTGCCATCGATGCTCGCACGCCGGTCGACGAGCGCTCGGTGGAAAGTGGCCTGGGAATCTTCGAAGAGCTTGGTTTCTGTTGCGTCTCGGGGTTTGACGACACCCGTCGCATCGCGATGGCCGAAAACCCCGGCCGCGTGCAATTGAGCAGGTCAATTCGCTATTTGGAGGGCTTGCGCTCGCGCATGGAGTTCTCGGCTTTCCGGAGCTGGGCGCTCGATTCGTGCGCTTCTGATATGCTAGCCAAAGTTAACCGCCCGATCGTACCGCGGGCCTAGGGGAAGGGGACCTCGATGGATGCCGCAGCCCGTACCGCCCATGATTCCACCCTCCAGCCTTTTTCGGAGATGGAGCACTATAAGCATGCCGATGAGCTGCCACCCGAGATTATGGCGGACAGCTACGACAAGCTTGAGCGCCTGTGCCTCAAATATATGAATGAGGACGATTTTTCTAAGGTGGAGCAGGCCTATTGCTTTGCTGCCGAGAAGCACTGCAACCAAAAGCGCCGCTCGGGTGAGATGTACATCAACCATCCCGTCGAGGTAGCCATCATTTTGGCCGACCTCAAGATGGACTGCGATGTGGTGTGCGCCGCGCTGCTACACGATACCGTCGAGGATACCGAGACCTCGCTTGCCGATGTTTCCGGCCTGTTTGGCGATACGGTGGCCGAGCTCGTCGATGGCGTGACCAAGCTCACCAACATCGAAGTCGACAGCATGGACGAGAAACAGGCGCTCACGCTGCGAAAGATGTTCCTCGCCATGTCCAAGGACATCCGCGTCATCATCGTTAAGCTTGCCGACCGTCTGCACAACATGCGCACCCTTGCAGCCCTGCGTGAGGACCGTCGCCTGTTTAAGGCCCGCGAGACCATGGACGTGTATGCGCCCCTGGCCGACCGTCTGGGCATGAGCTCCATTAAATGGGAGCTCGAGGACCTGTCCTTCTTCTATCTTGAGCCCGACGCCTACCAACGCATCGCGCGCATGGTGGCGGAGTCGCGCGAGGTCCGTGAACGCTATCTGGCCGAGACCATCAAGACACTCACCGACGAACTCAACCGCATTGGCCTGGAGGACTTCCAGATCAACGGCCGTTCCAAGCACTATTGGTCCATCTACCAAAAGATGAAGCGCAAGGGCAAGGAATTTTCCGAGATCTACGACCTGGTGGCGCTGCGCGTCATCACGCATTCGGTGCGCGATTGCTACTCCACGCTCGGTGCGGTGCATACGCTGTGGCACCCCATGCCCGGGCGCTTTAAAGACTATATCGCCATGCCCAAGGTCAATAACTACCAGTCGCTCCACACGACGGTTATCGGCCCCACGGCTCGTCCGCTCGAGATTCAGATTCGTACCTACGAGATGCACGAGCAGGCCGAGTACGGTATTGCCGCCCACTGGCTCTATAAGAAGTCGGGCGGATCGTCTGCGTCTAAGACCAATGATGCCCAGCGCTTGGACGACCAGATTAACTGGCTCAAACATTCGCTCGATTGGGCTGCGTCTGATGAGATCACCGACGCCAAGGAATACCTGCACTCGCTGAAGGTCGATCTGTTCGACCAGGAGATCTTTGTCTTTACGCCCAAGGGCGAGGTCATGGCACTTCGTGCCGGCTCCACGCCGCTCGACTTTGCCTACGCCGTTCACACCGAGGTCGGCAACCACTGCGTCGGCGCCAAGATCAACGGTGCGGTAGCGCCGCTCACGCACGAGATCAAGACGGGCGACCGCGTTGAAATCCTGACCAACAAGAGCTCCAAGCCGTCGCGTGATTGGCTCAAGATCGTCAAGACGCCTTCGGCCAAGTCAAAGATCCGCCGCTATTTTGCCGCCGCGACCAAGGACGACGACGCTGCCGCCGGCCGCGATATACTGGCCAAGGACCTGCGCAAGCGCGGGTACGGCATCTCTACGCCGCGATCCACGCGTGCGCTCAACGCCGTGGCGGAGCAGTTTAATTACAAGCAGCTCGAGGACCTGTTTGCCGCCGTCGGCGCCGGCAAGGTTGCCCCGCGCGCTGTGGGTAACAAGGTCGAGCAAATCTTGGACCCCAAGCCCGAGGAGCAGCTTTCCAAGGCCGAGGCTATTGCCGAGGTCGTCAAGCAGCCCGCCCGCGGTTCCAACCGCAAGCCGCAAAAGCGCGGCAAGAGCGCCAGCAACGGCATTATCGTCAAGGGCGAGAGCAACAGCGGCCTGCTGGTCCGTCTGGCGCATTGCTGCAATCCGGTGACGGGCGACGACATCGTCGGTTTCATCACGCGCGGTCGTGGCGTTTCGGTGCATCGCGCCAACTGCCCCAACGTCAAGGGTCTTATGGAGCATCCCGAGCGCATGATCGAAGTGGAGTGGGACGGCGCTGCCGACACCCTCTTCCAGGTCGAGATCGTGGTCGAGTGCCTGGACCGCATGGGCCTGCTCAAGGATGTCACCATTGCCATTGGCGATGCGGGCGGCAATATCCTTTCTGCCGCCACCTCGACCAACCGCGAGGGTATTGCAACCCTGCGCTTTATGGTCGAGATCTCGGACGCGAGTGGTCTGGATCCGCTGCTGGCCTCTATCAGCAGCGTCGACTCGGTCTACGACGCGCGCCGCCTGATGCCCGGCGAGGGTGGAGCCCAGCCTAAGCGCCGCGTTTAGTCGCGACGAACGTGTCACATTATTGATATTCGCTACGCTCGAGGCATCGTTTGATGCCTCGAGTTCTATAGAGAGGAGAGGGACATGAGTGCTGTGTCCTTGGATTTAACTCCCAAGGGATCGGTCGAGATTGAGACGCTCGTAAACGGTCCCATTCAGACCAATAGCTATGCTGTTATTTCGGACAATGAGTGCGTGATTATCGACCCCGCATGGGAAGGCGAGCGTTTGGTGGAGCATATTCGAGCCGAGCATCCCGGCGCACGCGTGCTTGGCGCCGTATGCACTCATGGCCATGCCGATCATGTTGGTGGTGTTGCCGGCGTGCGAACCACCGTCGGCGAGGGCTGCCAGTATGAGCTGTGTGCTAAGGATGTGGCGGTGCCGCATGCGAACATCGAGGAACAGCGAGCTATGTGGGGCATTGAGACGCCCAACCCCGGGGAGCCGACGCGCCTGCTCGCCGAGGGCGATGCTATCGAGGTGGGCGATATCTGCCTGCAGGTGATCGAGACGCCGGGGCATACGCCGGGTGGGATCGTCTTGTTTGCTGCCACCGAGCAGGGGAACATTGCCTTTGTGGGCGACACGCTATTCCCGGGCAGCCACGGCCGCACCGATCTTGCCGGTGGCGACGAGGCAGCGATTCTGCGCTCGCTCTCCAAGCTCGCCCGGCTTCTTCCGCCCGATACCGTTTGCCTAACCGGCCATGGCGATTCGACCACCATGGCACGCGAGCTCATGCAGAACCCTTTCATGCAGATGTAGCTTAATAGTCGGCTTTTGAAGCACGAGAAGCGTCCAAACGTCAAGCTATTTTTCCCCAACGGGTTGATTCCGTAGGGCAAACGGTCAAAAAAGTCTGTTTGGACGATATTCGTGAACAAACGAACGTTTATGCCCGGGTGCGCCGTGGTAAAATCTCAGGCGTTATCGGAGCAACCTTACAGGAGGTTTCTTTTATGCTCGTCAACGCAGCAGACATGCTCAAGAAGGCCGAGGCCGGCAAGTACGGTCTCGGTGCCTTCAACACCAACAACCTCGAGTGGACCCTGGCTATTCTCCAGGCCGCCGAGGAGGCCAAGTCTCCGCTGATCCTTCAGTGCACCGCTGGTGCCGCTAAGTGGATGGGCGGTTTCAAGGTCTGCGCCGACATGGTCAAGGCTGCCGTCGAGGCCACGGGCGTTACCGTTCCCGTCGCCCTTCACCTCGATCACGGTTCTTACGAGGACTGCTTCAAGTGCATCGAGGCCGGCTTCACGTCCATCATGTATGACGGCTCTCACGAGGAGACCTTCCAGCTTAACCTCGACCGCACCAAGGAGCTCGTTGAGCTTGCCCACTCCAAGGGCATGTCCATCGAGGCCGAGGTCGGCGGCATCGGCGGCACCGAGGACGGCGTGACCTCCAGCGGCGAGCTCGCTGATCCTGCTGAGTGCAAGCAGATCGCTGACCTGGGCGTCGACTTCCTCGCCTGCGGCATCGGCAACATCCACGGCGTGTATCCCGCCGACTGGGCTGGCCTTTCCTTCGAGCGTCTGGGCGAGATCAAGGCTCAGACCGGTGACCTGCCCCTCGTTCTGCACGGTGGTACCGGCATCCCCGAGGATCAGATCAAGAAGGCCATCTCCCTGGGCATCTCCAAGATTAACGTCAACACCGACCTGCAGCTCGTCTTCGCCAAGGGCGTCCGCGAGTACATCGAGGCTGGCAAGGATCAGCAGGGCAAGGGCTTCGACCCCCGCAAGCTCCTCAAGCCTGGTCGCGACAACATCGTTGCCCGCACCAAGGAGCTCATGGAGGAGTTTGGCTCCGTCAACAAGGCGTAAGCGTCGCTAAACTTCCCGCCGGAAGCCCCGTCCCCCTACACTGTTTCCTTTGCGCTCACCTGGCTTTGCCAGAAGTCGCGCCAAGGAAGCAGTTCCGGGGGACGGGGCTTCCTTCGTTTAACGCCGCAGGGTTACGAGGCTGAATTATTTATTTGACTACCGTTCAGCGGTGTTGATGGCTCCCTTGTTGGGGCTTTCTTTTTATCTCGCTACAATGGGTTTCAAGCGTTCTAGTGACTTGGAGTTTGGTATGGCTGTTATTAATGTGCTGCCTTCGGATGGGAAGGTTATTGACGAGGGTCCTGTTGGCTGCTCTGTTGATGTTTGCTGTGATGATTTTCGCCATCTCGATATTGGGCTACCGCCTGAGATTCTTCGTCTTAAGGATGCCGGGTATTTGACGCAGGCTGTTGCTGCCTGCGATCGCCTTTTGGAGCAGAACCCTGAGCCTTCGCTGGCTGCTTGTGTTCGTGCCGAGCGGTACCGCATGCTCGAGACGCCGCTTCATTTTTCGGTGTCGCGTGATCGGGCCATTGCGATGATTCGCGAGGAGTGGCCTGAGTTTACCGAAGATCAGTTTGATGACCTGATTAATCGTAAGCGTATTGACTGGCGCTTTATCGATGGCGAGCTGTTTGTCCTCGATAACTTCCTCGATTCGCTGCGCGTGTACCCCAAGGAGGTTCCGGGCCTGCGTCCCGATTCTACGGACGGCATAGCGCTGCGTAACCAGATGCTCAGGGAGATGGAGTCGCAAAACGGGTTGACTCGCGTCATCACGCTTAAGGCATCCGTGTCTGTCCCCGGGGCTCAGGAGGGAGAGGTTGTTCGCGCGTGGCTGCCCGTTGCCGCCGCCTGTCGTCAACAGTCTCATATCGAGGTTCTCGATATGACGTCGGAGGGTACCGTTGCCCCTGAAAACGTTTCGGCTCGTACTGTCTCTTGGACATCTTCGACTGAACATTCATTCTCGGTGACCTATCGCTATCACATCGATGCCGCCTATTGCGATATCTATGGTGGCGCGCTCCCATCGCATGCGTGCATGGACACGCCGCTGCCCGAGGACACTTCCGAGGACCGTCCGCACATTGTGTTTACGCCGTACCTGCGACAGTTGACGGAGCGTGTTATTGACGGGCTCGATGATCCGCTCGATCGCGCTCGTGCTATCTATGATTACCTGACACAGCATGTCGACTATCGCTATCAGCCACCGTACCTGCTTTTGGGGTCTATTGCCGACGACTGTGCACACTCGCTCCGCGGCGATTGCGGCGTTATGGCGCTCACGTTTATCACCATGTGTCGCATTGCGGGCGTTCCTGCCCGTTGGCAGAGCGGCCTGTATGTTGCGCCCGATTCGGTGGGGCCGCACGATTGGGCTGAGTTCTATACGCCACAGACCGGTTGGCTCAACGCCGACGTGTCATTTGGATCTTCTGCTCGCAGGATGGGGGAGGAGTGGCGCCGCCGTCACTACTTTGGCAATCTCGACCCGTGGCGTATGGTGGCCAACAATCGATTCCAGGCAGAGTTTGAGCCCTCTTTCGACGGCATGCGCGAGGACCCTTACGATAACCAGATGGGTGAGGCTTCGGTCGACGGTCGCGGATGCCGTCGGCGCGAGATGTTCCGCACGGTCGAACTCATCGAAATGCTCGAAGTTCCATTTTCGGACTAATCAACAGAAAGCTGTGATAAACTAACTCACGCATTGCGTGCCCGAGTGGCGGAATTGGCAGACGCAGTGGACTCAAAATCCACCGTTGGCAACAACGTGCGAGTTCGAGTCTCGCCTCGGGCACCATACATGCAAGTGAGCGTCCAAAGGGGGTCAAGGCCCCCTTTTTCGTGCCGAACTCGCGTGAGCGCGCGGAGCGTTAAGCAAACAGGCCTGTGGCCTGTTTGTAGCGGAGCGTGGCGAGGGCGCCGTGCGCCCGAAGCCCGGGGCTTCGCGAAGCGAAGGCCCTTCGAGTCTCGCCTCGGGCACCATACATGCAAGTGAGCGTCCAAGGGGGTCAAGGCCCCCTTTTTCGTGTACGTAATGTGATAACGCGCGGTACGTGTTATTATTCGCAAGGCGTTGTTCCCGCAATGCCCTAAAGAGGAACCCGAGGGTTCCCACCTTTTGGCGCCAATGAGCAGCTGACTGGTCATACAACTTAGATTCCCTTCCTCATATTGAGGATGTCTATGTGTACGACCTGGTTGCAAAGAAGCGCCGGGTTATTTTTTTATGAATGGAGGTAGGGAAAATAGCTAAGTCTGATGACACCCGCATCAACGACGAGATCACTGCATCTTCGTGCCGTTTGATTGGCGTCGATGGCTCTCAGCTCGGCCTGTTCGCCATCCGCGATGCCCAGCGCGTCGCTGACGATCAGGGTCTCGACCTGGTCGAGATCGCTCCCAACGCGGAGCCGCCGGTCTGCAAGGTCATGGACTACGGTAAGTTCAAGTACCAGCAGGCCATGAAGGCCAAGGCCGCTCGTAAGAACCAGTCCAAGGTCGAGGTCAAGGAAATGAAGTTCCGACCCAAGATTGACGTTGGCGATTACGAGACCAAGAAGGGCCACGTTCTGCGTTTCCTCAAGAAGGGCGCACGCGTTAAGATCACCATCATGTTCCGCGGCCGTGAGATGGCTCACCCGGAGCAGGGTCTTAACGTTCTCGAGCGTCTCGCCGAGGATCTCAAGCCTTACGCTACGGTCGAGTCCAAGCCTAAGATGGAAGGCCGTAACATGCTTATGCTGCTCGCCCCGATTAAGGGCGCCTTCGATGAGGATAAAGCGGCAAGCGATAGCAAGTAACTAGTGTTCTGTAACCGATTAAGGAGTATTTCATGCCTAAGATGAAGTCCCACAGCGGCACCAAGAAGCGTTTCCGCAAGACTGGTACCGGCAAGCTTATGCGCGCCAAGGCTTTCAAGAGCCACATCCTGAGCAAGAAGTCCACCAAGCGTAAGCGTGGCTTCCGTCAGGAGACCGAGATCGCCGCTGCCGACCGCAAGGTCATCAAGTCGCGTCTCGCCTAAGTTCGCGTTCCCGTTTTTCGTTTTACCGTCTAGGAGTTGATAGAACATGGCACGTATTAAGCGCGCTGTTGCCGCCAAGAAGAAGCGCCGTACCGTTATGCACCGTGCGAAGGGTTACTACGGTGCCGCTTCGCGTACTTACAAGCATGCTAAAGAGCAGGTCCAGCACTCCCTGCAGTACCAGTATCGTGATCGCCGCAACAAGAAGCGTGAGATCCGTTCTCTCTGGATCACCCGTATCAACGCCGCCGCTCGCCTGAACGACATTTCTTACTCTCAGTTCATGCACGGCCTGAAGGTTGCTGGCATTGAGCTCGACCGCAAGGTCCTGGCTCAGATGGCTTACGAGGACATCGAGTCCTTCAACGAGCTGGCTACCATCGCCAAGAAGGCTCTCGAGGCTTAATTGCTTCTTGCATCTTAAAGGGGCGCTTCCAATCCGGAAGCGCCCCTTTTTGATTGATTTGGGATGCGATCGATTTGGGACGTAGCCAAACCGATCAATTCGATAGCGTCCGAGTTGCAAGAAAGAGCAGGTAGCGTATGTGTCAAAGATTTTTGACACTCTAATCTACGCGCAGCCATCCGTATGGGTTTGATTTTGGGATTACGCTTTGCTTGCCGGCTTCTGTTGTGTAGCCGCCCAATAAGAGTTGAGATGCATTCGAAGGGAACGCCATGCAGCTGCCAAAACACCTTAAACAGTATCGACTCGATGTTGGTTTGTCCCAGGAGGATCTTGCAAGGCGCATTTTTGTAACACGTCAGACCATCAGTAATTGGGAGCGCGGTAAAACGTACCCCGACATCCAGAGTCTCCTACTGCTGTCTGAACAACTGGATGTAACGATTGACGAGCTTGTTAAAGGCGATATTTCAATAATTAGAGAAAGGGTTGAACGCGATAGGGGCACGCTCTATCGCTTGGGTGCGGGGATGTTGGCTGCGCTTCTTGCGTTTACCGTCTCTATGGCCTGGCTCATGTGGCAACAAAACCACGGGTGGGGGATGGTCCAGTGCGTTCCGACGATGGTGTTGGCAGTCGTCTTTGGTGCTGGCGCAATGTGCTGCGCGCTTGCAGCGGAACATATCAAGAAGAAGAATGATTTGGTGACGTATCAAGAGATATCCGACTTCTTGGACGGAAAGAAGGCGGACAGCAAAGAAACGAGGACGGGCTGGGCTTATGAGCATCCACAGCTTGCGAATGCCATCAAGTTTGCCGCAGCGGCTCTTATTGGACTAATCGTTTTTGAACTCGTTAACGCTGCTATGTCCCATTTCTAATGGGTATACAGCCATTAATGCGGCCGAAGCTTAACCGTTGGAAAACCGAACGGCCGCTCTAATAGGGGAGCCCCGGCCCTGTTCTTTTTAGGCTCTCACGGAGAGGGTCCATCCTCATTTGTGTAGGAAATGTGTACGCCCAGATTCCCGCCCCCGGCGCCCCTCCGGTCTGGCAATATATCTCCTTGCCGCGCGGCCCGGTCGGACCGGATCAG
>NZ_CAXYLS010000024.1:0-20665 GCF_964283865.1 Collinsella aerofaciens
GCTAATGAAGGGCTTTGCTCCGATCGTCAAGCTGTCGTGATCCTGGCGGACCTGGGCGGGTGTATGGGGCAACATCGATCGCGAGTTCCGCACGCAAAGGAGGCCACTTAATGTGGCCTCCGTCTTGCGCAGGACTGCCCGAGCAGGCGATGTTGCCCCATACACCCGCCCAGGTCCGCCAGGATCACGACAGCTTGACGATCGGAGCAAAGCCCTTCATTAGCTTTTTGGTCTGGCCGGTCTTTTCGAATTGAACCTCGATCATGTCTCCAGCGACCGAGATCACGGTACCCGTGCCAAAGGTCTTGTGGCTCACGGTATCGCCTGCGGCAAAGTCCTGCGACGCGCTGGCACGATCGACCTTGCGCTCCACCGTCGGAGACACCTTGGACAACGGCTTTTTGGCTCGCGGCGCACCCGAACCAAAGGTCGAGGCAACACGGCCGGCGTCGGGCGAGACCCCACGATGGCGCTCGGTCCCGCGGCTGCTACCGCCAAAGAAATCGTCAAAGCTCGATCCGCCGCGCGAACCGGAACCGCCGGTCGAGCGCGTATGCGAACCAAACACCTTGCCGCCATACATATCCGAGCCCATGCCCGAGCCAAAGGTGCCGCGACGGTCGCCGCGCTTCTCCCAGCCCGTTCCCTCAAAACCGGCAGAACCGATACCGCTAAACTCGATATCCTCAAACGGAATCTCGTTGAGGAAGCGCGAGCGCGGGTTGGCAGAGGTCGAGCCGTAGGTGCGACGCGTGGCCGCATAGGTCAAGAACAGGCGCTTACGGGCGCGCGTGATGGCGACGTAGGCCAGGCGACGCTCCTCCTCGAGCTTACCCGGGTCATCGCTGCCGCCAAAGTCGTGCACGTGCGGGAAGATGCCCTCCTCCATGCCGGCCACGAACACCGCCGGGAACTCCAGGCCCTTGGCGGAGTGGATGGTCATCATTGTGATGGCATGCGTCTCGCCGGCCAGGGAATCCAAGTCGGAGCGCAGGGCCAGCCACTCCATGAGTGCCGGCAGTGCCTTACAGGTGAGCGGACCGTAGGTGCGCTCAATCTCGTCGGCATGCACGGCACCCGCCGGCATCTCCGTCGGCGCGGCATACGCGTTGCCCGCGATGGCAGCGGCCAGGGCATCCTGCGGTGAGAGCGCCGGGGCGGCTAGTCTATCGAGCGGATTGGAACCTGCAGCATCGCGCGCGCCGACCAGCGCCTCAAACGAGGACGCGGGCGCGGACGGTCCCGGCTCGGGCGCAGGCGCGCTCACCACAACGGGCTCGGGCTCAGCGTCGGCAGGCACATCGGCAACGCCAGCCGCGCGCAGCTCTTCCAAGCTCTCAAGCGTACCCTCGATATCCTCGTGTGTCTCTTCAAATTCGGCCGCAACGCCCAGGAATTCCTGGATGTTCTCGGCGCGGCTCTCGGACTCCATGGTGCCCTCGGCGCGGAATGCCTGCAGCAGGCCCGTCTTGTCGACAATCATCTCGACGACGTCCTTGAGCTCGCCATCCATGCGACGGCCCTCGCGCACCAGCGACACAAAGCTCGACAGGCCATTGCGCACCTTGGCGCTAAACATGCCGGTTTCGGCGCACGCGATCTCGCAGGCCTGGAAGAACGAGCAGCGGTTGTCGCGCGCCAGCTGCTCAATTTTTTGAATCGAGGTGGAACCGATGCCGCGGCGAGGTGTGTTGATGACGCGCTTGACGCTCATCTCGTCGGCCGGGTTCACGATCATCTTGAGGTAGGCCATGACGTCGCGGATCTCGGCACGGTCGAAGAATCGCGTGCCGCCCACGATCTTGTAGGGCACGCCCGCGCGCAGGAACATATCTTCGAGAATGCGCGACTGGGCGTTGGTACGATAGAACACGGCGATATCGTCGTAGCTCGTGCCCTTGGAGTGCAGCTTCTCGATCTCGCCGGCAATCCAGCGGCCCTCGTCGCGCTCGTCGCTCGCCTGGAAGGCCTGGATCTTCTCGCCATCGCCCTCGGCCGTAAACAGGCGCTTGTCCTTGCGCTGCGAGTTATGGCGCACCACGGCGTTGGCGGCACTCAGGATATGACCAGTAGAGCGGTAGTTCTGCTCCAGCTTAACGGTCTTGCAGTCTTTGAAGTCCTTCTCAAAGTCCAGGATATTGGTGATGTCGGCACCACGCCAGCTATAAATGGACTGGTCGTCGTCGCCCACGACCATGAGGTTTTGGTACTTGGCGGCCAGCAGGTTGGCGATCTCGTACTGGACGTGGTTGGTGTCCTGATACTCGTCGACGCTAATGTAGCGGAAGCGCTCTTGGTACTTATCGAGCACCTCGGGGCGGGTGCGCAGCAGCTCGAGCGTGCGCACGAGCAGGTCATCAAAGTCCATCGCATTGGCAGCGCGTAGGCGGCGCTCCAGCTCCAAGTAGACCTGCGCGGCCTTTTTGTCGTTGGGGCTATCGGCACTCTTGAGCATGTCCTCGGGGCCGATCATGGCGTTTTTGGCCGAGCTGATCTTGCTGCGGATCATGTTGATGGGGAACTGCTTTTGCTCAATGCCGAGCGCCTGCATAATGTCACGCACCATGCGCTTTGAGTCATCGTCGTCGTAGATGGTGAACTGACCGGTGTAGCCCAGCAGGTCGGCGTCCTCGCGCAGCATGCGCACACACATGGCATGGAAGGTGCACACCCACATGCCGCGGGTACCGCTGGGAATGAGCGCCGCCAAACGCTCGCGCATCTCGGCCGCGGCCTTGTTGGTAAACGTAATGGCCAGGACCTGCCAGGGCTTAACGCCCAGGTCGCCAAGCATATGTGCAATGCGGAAGGTCAGGACGCGGGTCTTGCCCGAGCCGGCGCCGGCAAGGACCAGCAGCGGGCCCTCGGTGGTCAGGACCGCCTCGCGCTGGGCGGAGTTCAGGCTATCGATATCGACGAACGGCTTGGCGGGTTTGGACGCCGGAGCCGGGGCGTCGTAGATGTCGAGCGGAACGAGCTCGGGTTCCGGCGCGGCGGGGGCGGTGTACGCATCGAGCGGCACGGGTTCCGGCGCGGGCGACACGGGTACCGCAGTGTTCTTTTCCCAGGGCAAGGGCTGGGTCATGGGCGACTCCTCATCTGACGGACGGCGCGCCTGCGGGCAGCGCCATAGTTTGAGCCGTACCAGTATACCGAGCCGCGCGGACACCGACGCAAATCACACCACGACTCCGTGCGCCGCCGTCAGGCCCGCCCCATCGCCCAAAAAAGAGGACGGCATAGACCTTTTGGTCATGCCGCCCTCTTTGAATGACAAGTTGTCGCTCTGGCCGCCGCGCAGCGTCAACCAAGTTACAGGCCGAGCATGGGCTCCAGAACGAAGAAGTATGCGAGCACTACGATGCCCAGGATGATGCGGTAGACTCCGAAGCACTTGAAGTCGTGACGGCGGACGAAGCCCATGAGCCACTTGATGGCGATGAGCGAAACCACAAAGGCCACAACGCAGCCCACGCCCAAGATGGCGATCTCGTTGGTGCCGAACGTGCCGCCCTTGATGAAGTACTTGACCAGCTTGAGCGCACTCGCGCCAAACATAACGGGAATAGCCAGGAAGAACGTAAACTTAGACGCCACCGAGCGCGTGCAGCCCAAAAGCAGGCCGCCGATGATGGTAGAACCGGAGCGAGACGTACCAGGCACCAGCGAAAGCACCTGGAAGCAGCCGATACCCAGCGCAGTCTTCCAGCTGAGGTCCTCGAGCGTGGCGATGGAACCAAAGTCCAGATTCTCGTCATCGTCCTCATCCTCAGCGGTAGCCGTGGGGGGCGCCGCAAAGTGCGCACCGGCGGGACGTCCACCCGACACCACAGCACACGAACCAAACGAACCGGCAACGGCCATTTCCTCGCGCTTGCTCGCGCGCCAGTTCTCGATCACGATAAACAGCACGCCGTACACAATGAGCGCCAGCGCCACGACGGGAGCGTTGTAGAAATGCTCCTCCATCCAGTCGTTGAGCGGCAGGCCGATCGCCGCCGCAGGAATGCAACCGAGCACAATCTTGCCCCACAGCACCCAGGTGTCGCGACGGCCCTCCTTGCCCTTGCTGGGCGAGAACGGGTTGAGCTCGTGGAAAAACAGCACGCAGACGGCCAGAATGGCGCCGAGCTGAATCACGACCAGGAACATATTCCAGAACGTCTCGCTCACGTTCATCTTGACGAACTCGTCCACCAAGATCATGTGGCCCGTCGACGAAACGGGCAGCCATTCGGTGATGCCCTCGACCAGGCCCATGAAGGCAGATTTTAGAAGCTCGATAATATCCAAAGGGACCCCCTCGTTAGACACCCGCCGGTAGATGTTCTGCGGACGATGCGGGCGATGTCCCATTATCAACCGTTGGCGGTGCGACCGCGCCTACCCTTACCAAAAAACTCGCCCGTTCACAGAATTGCGAGCAGTTAAACCGAAATCCTTGGGTATAACTGCAACAAGATAAAGTGTCCGGCGGTCAACGCACCCGCGCCCGCCCGACGCACGAGCCCCGCGCCCGTGCGATAGACCAAGGAGGAAACCATGAACGAGGGTTACACCAAGGTATTTGTTTCACTCGACGGTACTGAGCAGCAGGATTTTGTGCTCGCACGCGCCATCAAGGTCGCCGCGAACAACGGCGCCAAGCTGATTATCGGCCACGTTATCGATTCCACGGCGCTCGAGAGCGCCGGCTCCTATCCGGTCGATTTGGTCAACGGTCTGGAGGAGGCCTTTAAGAACTCCATCGAAAAGCAGCTCGAAGAGGCCAAGGCCAATCCCGATATTCCCGAGGTCGAGGTCATGATACGCGCCGGTCGTATTCGCGAGACGCTCAAAGACGAGATGCTCGACGTGGTCAAGCCCGACCTGGTGCTCTGCGGCGCTCGCGGCCTGTCCTCGATCAAGTATGCGCTTCTGGGTTCGATTTCGACGTTCCTGCTGCGCAATACCGACTGCGACATTTTGGTCGTAAAGTAGCGTTGCTCCCACCGGCCGCGGGGCCTGCGGGGTTTCCACGGGCACGTCCTCGCCGCGTTGCGGCTGCGGGATGTGCCCTTAGGAAACCCCTCCCGGCCTCGCGGCCTTCGCAGCCTTACTTCAGCGAGTTGGCTGATAAAAGATGGCGTGCCGCCCCGTTTGGGGCGGCACGTTTTGTTTGGGCTGCACGTTTTTGTTTTGGGAGATCCATTTGAGCCTCATAGTTATGTTCACGTTCGGGAACATAACGCCAGTTGCCTTAGCTAAGTTCACGTTCGGGAACATAGCCGTCCGCAGCGCAAGACGGCCCGGCTACTCAAAGTATTGGAACTTGTTCGTCGAGAAGGCGAACGTTACGACAAAGCCTTCGCCGGAGTCGGATGCCGCCGTGACGTCGATGCCCATCTTGGAGCATAGGCGCGCCACCAGGTAGAGGCCGATGCCCGTTGCGCGCTTGGTGGTGCGGCCGTTGTCGCCGGTAAAGCCCTTCTCGAACACGCGTGGCAGGTCTGCCGCACACACGCCGCAGCCGTTGTCCGCAACGGTGAGCTCGATGCGCTCGCTCGCCAGGCCCTCGTCCAGTAACGCGCCCGAAAACACGATCTTCGCGCCGTCCTCGCGCGCATATTTAATGCTGTTCTGAATGAGCTGGCCCAGGATAAACTCGAGCCATTTTTCGTCGGTAAAGACCTCGAAGTCGAGGTTCTCGCACACCGGAGCCACGTGCGCCGCAATGAGCTCGCGCGCGTTGGCCTTAATCGCACCCGTCACCAAGGTCTTAAGGTCCCAGCGGCGAATCAGGTAGTCGCGCTCCACGACTTCCGAGCGCGCGTAGTACAGCGCCTGGTCGATATAGCGTTCCACGCGAGCCAACTCGCGACCCAGGTCATCGACACGTGTTGGGTCATCTGCGCCGCCGTCGAGGTTTTCCAGAATCAGGTGAGCCGCCGCCAGGGGCAGCTTGGCCTCGTGGACCCAGCTCTCGATATAGTCGCGATAGTCTTCGGTCTGACGCCGGCCCTCGGCAACCTCGTCGCAGGCGGCTTTGCCCACCCGGCACAGGACCTCGTACTCGAGCTCGCCCTCGGCATAGGTTGGGCATTGCACCATCTCCTGCACCCATGCGGGACTCTCGAGCTCCTCTGCCGCGCGCTCCAACTGACGCAGAAAACGGCGACGGCGAGCGTACTCGATCACGATGCCGAGCATACCGAAGATAAAGGACACGCCAACCGCCACGACCACGATAGAAACGGGTGCGCCGGCGACCGTCAGCACAAAGCAGCTCAGCAGCACGCCGCACGTCCACACGGCGACGGGAAGCAGTGCATCTTTAAAGAACTTGCCAAACGACATAGCCGGCCCCTAGACCGAATAGCCTTGGCCGCGATGCGTCGTCAAATACCCCTTGATGCCGATTTTTTCGAGCGTGGTGCGCAGGCGGTTGATGTTGACGGTGAGCGTATTGTCGCCCACGAAGGCGTCGGAGTCCCACAGGTCCTGCATGATGGCCGAGCGCGAGACGATCTTGCCCGCGCGGCTCAGGAGCAGCGAGAGAATGCGCAGCTCATTTTTGGTGAGCTCGGTGCTGTCGCCGGTCGCCGTGTTGGTGACCATAGAGCGGGCGAGGTCGAGCTCCAGCCCCTTGTGGACGAGCGTGCTGCGCTCGCCTGACGCCGCGGTGCGACGCAGCAGTGCGTTGATGCGCGCCACGAGCACGCGCGCGCTATAGGGCTTGGGAACAAAGTCGTCCGTGCCGAGCGTCATGGCCATGACCTCGTCGATCTCGGTCGTGCGCGAGGTGAGGACGATGATGGGGACCTCGGATTCGCGGCGAACCTCGTGGCAGATATGCTGGCCGTCCTTGACGGGAAGCGTGAGGTCGAGCAGCACCAGGTCGGGCGCGGCGGCGAGAATATCGCGCGAGACATGCTCGAACGATTCGCAGGCCTCGATTTCAAACCCGGCGCGGGCAAGGATGTCGACAAGCTCACGACGAATGGGCTCGTCGTCCTCAACGATATAGATTAGCGCCATGGATTCCGCTCCCCTCTTGATTGTCTTGCCACCATTATGGCTGCGAAACTGCAGGTGCGCGCCACGCACGTCGCCAAGGTGACAGAATTGTTCGCGAGCGGGGGCGTTTTGTCCGCCTCGCACTCGCAGCGGTGGCGGGAACCAAAATGATTCTTTAATCCCCGTCCCAGAATAATCATTTAGCGGCGGGCGCGAAGCTTTTCGTAGCCGTCGACAAAGAAGGCGACCGTGGCGGCGTCGGCCTCGGCGGCGTCCGTCTCGGTTGCGGGGACCACGCCGTGCTCGTCGCTCACCAGGAACAGCGCGCCCTTAAGCTGCGCGGGAATATCTACGCGCGTGACCGGGATGCCCTTGGTCTGGGCCAGCTGCTCGATGAGCGTCGCCGTGCCGCACAGGCACTCGTCCGCCGGCGCCACAAAGGCGAGTTCGCCGTTGTTGACGGCGGCGAGCAGCTCGGGCGCCACGCCGGTCTCGTCGGCTTCGGAGCGGGCCTCGGCGGAGCGGGCACGCAGCGCCTTGGCCGAAGTATCGGCCAGCGGCTCGTACTCACCCACCGTCATGGCGGCATTGCCGTTAACGTCGATCACCAGCATGAGCACGCCGTCGTGCGCGGTGTAATCGCCCTCGGCAAGCGACCACTCAACGTGCTGCTTGGCCCAGCTGAGCATGTTATGGGTAAGCGGCTCGCCCTGCACCAAGCGCTCGGACAGCGCGCGAATGTGACGGTTGAGCATGGGCACCTTTTTGTTGGACATGCGCCAACGGCAGATAAGCGCGGGCTTGTCGAGCGTAAACTTCTCGACCGCCTCCTGATTGGCGCAAAAGTCCTCGTACGCACGCTGATCCTCGGCATTGCCAAACAGCTCGGCATCATCAATCTGGGGCATGGTCATACCTTTCGTGTTAGTCATTCCGTCCTCTTATACCAAAAAGACGGCCCTCCAAACGGAGCGACCGTCTTTTGCAGAGATTATTTTGACGATATGGTCAGGCGACCGAACAGTTTAATGGGATAGAGAAACATCCCATTAAGGGTTTTCCAAGTGCCCGAGATTGCCCCGAAAGAGGAGCGCCGCGTACTAAATGTACGCAAGCGACGGTTTGAGGGGCAAGGTCGGGTGCTTGGGAAAGCCTCTAGTGCCTAAAATGCCTAGCTCCGGTGAAGACCATCGCAATACCATGCTCGTTGCAGGCCTGGATGCTCTCGTCATCGCGCTTGGAGCCGCCGGGCTGGATGATGCAGGTCACGCCGTGTGCGGCAAGCACGTCGACGTTGTCGCGGAACGGGAAGAACGCGTCGCTTGCGCAGGCAAAGCCGCCCTTCTCCACGCCCTCGCGCTCGCAGAAGTCCTCGGCGCGCTCGCAGGCAAGCAGCGCAGAGTCAACGCGGTTGGGCTGACCGGGGCCCATGCCAATGCCGGCCTTGCCCTTGGAGACCAGGATGGCGTTGGACTTGACGCCCTTGCAGACCTTCCAGGCAAACTCGAGCTCGGCCATCTCGGCATCGGTGGGCTTGCGGTCGGTGGGGAACGTAAAGGTCGCGGGGTCCTCGGTCACGTGGTCGACCTCCTGCACCAGCATGCCGCCGTCGATGGAGCGCAGTTCCACCTGGGCGCCGTGGTCCACGCCGCCGGTAGCCAGCACGCGCAGGTTGGGGCGCTTGGCCATGCGCTCGAGCGCCTCGGCAGTGTAGCTCGGGGCGATGATGACCTCGACAAACTGCTTGTTCTGATCGGCAAAATGCTCAACCAGCTCAAAGGGAACCTCGCGGTTGCAGGCGATGATGCCGCCGAAGGCGCTCTTGGGATCGCAGGCGAAGGCGCGGTCGTAAGCGGACGTAATGTCCTCGGCAACGGCGGAGCCGCAGGGGTTCTGGTGTTTGAGGATCACGCAGGCAGGCTCGTCGAACTCGCGGACCAGGTTCCAAGCGGCATCGGCATCCAGATAGTTATTGTAGCTGAGCGGCTTGCCCTGGATCTGCTCGGAGCCCACGAGCGGAAACTGCGAGCTCGCGGTGTTCTCGCAACCCTCGGCAAAGCGGTAGACCGTAGCCTTCTGCTGAGGATTCTCGCCATAGCGCAGGTCGTCGACCTTCTCCAGCGAAATCTCGAGCTTGGCAGAGGTATCCGCCACGTCACTTGCCTGGGCGGCAAGCCAACGGGAGATAGCCGTGTCGTAGGCGGCGGTGGTCTGGTAGACCTTCACCTGCAGGCGACGACGGGTGGAAAGCGTGGTGCAACCGCCGGTCTCGTGCATCTCGGCCAGGACGGCGTCGTAGTCGGCCGGATCGGAGATGACGGTAACGCTCGTGGCGTTCTTGGCAGCAGAGCGCAGCATGGAGGGACCGCCGATGTCGATGTGCTCGATGGCATCCGCGAAGGTGACCTCGGGGTTGGCAACGGTCTTCTCGAACTCGTACAGGTTGACGACGACCAGGTCGATCAGCTTAATGCCGTGCTGAGCGGCCTCCTGCATGTGCTGCTCGGAATCGCGGCGGGCCAGCAGCGCGCCGTGAACCTTGGGGTGCAGGGTCTTAACGCGGCCGTCCATCATCTCGGGATAGCCCGTGAACTCCTCGATGGGGGTTACGGGAACGCCCGCGTCCTCGATGGCACGAGCCGTGCCGCCCGTAGAGATGATCTCGACGCCAAAGTCATCGACCAACGTCCGTGCGAAATCGACGACACCCGTTTTATCGGTAACCGAGATCAACGCGCGTGCGATCTTCACATCAGATCCCATGCAGTCCTCCTGTCTGGTACGCCGCCGTGCTCTGTGAGTCGGTGATACGTCGATCTGCAGCGCTCGCGCAGCGGCATTGAAAATACTGATTCAATGTAGCGCATCGAGCGCGACGTTGCACCCCGCAACGCACGGCTGTGCAGAAAAAGTTTGCGAGCGGGGGTTGCAGAGGCGCCGCTGAGCACGGTGAGTTGATGGAACACAGGGGCACCATAATTAGATGCCAATGGCGTGGTAGAACTGTGCTCGATATGCATCCGCAAAAGAAAGAGGCACCATGGTCTCGCGGGTTCTCTACCGACCGTTTGATACTGAAGACTTTGACGCCATCGCGCTGATTCTGCAGCAGCTTTGGCATAACAATTCGGATAACGATGAGTACAACCGCCTTGAGGCCGCATGCGACCTCGCCTATTGCCTTTCGTCCTCGACGTTTTCGCAGGTTGCGGTAATTGACGGCGAGGCGCGCGGCATTGCGCTTGCACGCGCAGGACAGAGCCCCGGCGTCACTATCAACGAGCATTGGATGGATACCGAACGCGCGTTGCTGTCGCAGATGCGCGAACTGGAGCCCGATGCCTGCGCCGAGTATCTCTCGTTTGTGCGCGCAACCATCCGAACCAACAACCGCCTGCTCGAGAGCAGCCCATTGCCGCACGACAACGAAGTCACGCTGCTCGCCGTCGATCCCGATGTCCATGGCCTGGGCGTTGGCTCGGTGTTGCTCGATGCCGCTGTCTCGTACCTTTCCTCGCGCGGGGCGACAAGGGCGCACCTGTACACCGACTCCAACTGCTCGTGGAAGTTCTACGAGCTGCACGGCTTTAAGCGCACGGCCACGCACCGCGCCAACCGCGAAGAGCGTCGTCACGACATGCCGCGTGAAAGCTTTCTCTACGAACTCGACCTAACAGCCTAGCCCAAGCAGCCACACCTGGTCATTTAAGAACGTCCCCAATGACTGATCCCCAACAACTAGTCATTTAAGTCTGTCCCCAATGAGTGGCCTAGGGGGTTTGTAGATAGCCCTGGTCAAAAAACATCAAATATGAGTACTGTTACCTTTTTAGTAGCAGCGATTTGGGGCATTTTTGATGCTTATAGGCATGACGACCAGCTGCACGAGCTGACATAACTGCCCAAATGTTCAATAAAATGGGCTCCTAACGAGAAGTACTCTCATTAGGAGCCCATTATTATGTGCAAACATATGTGACCAACGCAGCAACAGTACTCATATTTGGCATTTTTTGTCCACTGTCCCTTGCGCGAAGGTCCGCAGCGGAAAGTTTGACCCGTTTCGATGCACAAAAATGGGATGAATCTTCCCTGGCAACCGCCCAGAAAGATCCACCCCAAAGCAAGCGCTCGCTAGAACGTTCCGCCGCCGCCTCCGCCGACGCCGCCACCGCCGCCACCGGAAAAGCCGCCGCCGCTGCCGCCGCTCGAGCTATCGGAACTCGAAGCCAGCTCGCGGATGGTCTCGTGATACACCTCGTTGAACGAATCGAGCGGAGACTCGTTGCCGTAGTGATGGTAATACCACCAGTAGCAGGGGTAGTTGTCGTAGAAATCGTCGCTGTTGCGCAGATCCGCAGGCACGGCCTCGGCCAGCTGTCGCAGCACTTCTTTCGAAACGCCCAGGGCAACGCCCATCACCAGCAGTTTGTTCCACAAGATTAGGTCGCTGGGGATAGCCTCCTTCAGGCGCGTAAAGTCCTCGAGCCAATGCTTGAGCGCCTTGCAGCGAGCCGCCACCTCGGCGCCCTCCGGCGTGTAACGGCGGAAGGTGCAGCTCAGGACAAAGCCCACGATCGTAACGGGGATCGAGATCATAGCGGCACCGACGTTGGCATCCGCAAAGTCGGTATAGAACAGAGAGCCCAGAATGCCAAAGACAATGATGATGCCGAGAACCAGGCCGGCCACCATCGCGATAGTGCCATCCGATGCAATAAGCTCGCGCGCCTCCAGCTTGCCCTTAACTGTGCTCTGATAGTCCTCGAGCTTGTCGCCAACAGATGTGGTGCGCTCGCTAGCGTACTCCTCCAACTCGCTAAACGTGCGCGAACGGACTCCGTCCTTATCGGGCTTAACGCCAGCAAAGAAGACCTTGAGCACGTCGCGATCGATGCCGTCCTTCTTGGCAGCCTTCCAGGCCTCGTCGGTCACTGTGATGCGATACGTCTGCTCCTCTTTTTCGCGACGGAGCAGACCCTTCTTCTTGGTCTCGGTCGCTTCTTCCAGCTTGATCACGCGGTCGTCGGTGAGCTTCATAAGTGTGGCGATATATGCCTGATCGGGCACGTCGTTCCAGCTCATGAGAGCTGCAAGCACCGCGGGATGGTCGGCCGAGGGCACATCGCGGAAGTACTCGTCCTGGAAGAGTGGCTTGGGCTTGGGCCTGCGCAGCTTAAGCATCACGATCACACCGGTATAGGCAACCGCCACGACAACACACACCACGGCAATCGCGCCGGCAACCGCACGCGCGTGCTCACGGCGAGCGTTGGCCTCGTCGGCCCATTCCTTCTCTTCGCTCAGAATCGTCGACATGCGCTCTTCGCTCGAGGCGGCGAGCTGCGGCACCCAGTCGTTGGGGAAGGCGATGCGTGCCTCGGCGAATTCTCCCTCATGCACGCAGGGAATGGTATAGGTGACCATGGGCTCGTCCGCATCGAGTGACACGTCGCCCGTCAGCGGGCCGTGGCCCCATGCGCGGAAGTTATCGCCCTTGACGGCGGCCGTCCCGGCAGCGGCATTTGCAAAGTAGACTTCCATCTCGACGTCATCGGAGTCCGCAGACCAGCCGTCACCCACAAATTTCCAGTAGAGCTCGGCGGTATCGGCCCAGTTCATAACCGCACCGGTCATGGAATAACTCACGTAGTAGATTGCGCTGTCGCCGCTCTCGTGAGGGCTGAACACCTTAATCTTTACGCCGTCGTCGGACTGCTCCACCGTGTAAACGCCGTCGTCGCCTTTGTTTGCGCTGTCGACCTTGTTAAACGCAGTGTCGTCTTCCTCGACGCTCAGCACATTGACGACCACCGAGCCGCCTTGCTGGTTAGAGCCTGTATTGATATCCCAATACACGCCGTTAATGTCATCGTCGAAATCGAACTGGCGTCCCTCGACAACGGTCAGCGAGCCATCGGCCTCGACCGTGGCACCGATATAGGTTTGGCTCATGGAGTAGCCGTCGGCGTGCGCGGCGGCAGGCAGCAGCAACAACGCAAGCGCGACGAGTGCGCAGACGGAAGCGAATCGCGCAAACAGGCGGCGCTGCCGACAGGGCTGGGCAACGGGGGCGTTCATAGGCACATCCTTTGTCTGTGATACCAACAGCGTCATTGTCCCACGTTTGCGGGTTCATGTGACGAACATCTAGGCCAGCGGAGTATCAAACGGGACGAAAGTCACGCCCGCCGCCGGCACCTGGGGACGTTCCTTATCTGCCGGCAATCTGGGACACTCCTTGGCATAGCCCGCTCCGGCAATAGATACCACTTCATAGCTCCATCACAGGTGTAGCGGCTTTGTGTGGGCGCGGCATGCGCTGATTGAGCCGCCAGTTGAGGGGCATAAAGCAGTTGAGCGAAAACGGTTTGCCCCTTTGCCGTCCGCTCGAGGATCATGTCCCCCTTTTCCGCGGAAACCCCGGCAGTTGCGAAGAGCTGCCGGGGTTTCTGTCGTTTGAGGGCTAAATTGATTGACGACGATTAAGGTGCCGAGCCGGTGGTCCGGCACGCGCAACGCGCGGCCTCAGCAACTTGCAGGCCACGGCAGCGTCTCCCCCACCGCGCCCCGCGCTATACTCGTCCGCATGGACATCAACGCACGCAACATAGCAACACCCGCCGCCGACGCGCCAACGACGCCGGCCGCTCCCGCGCCCGTCGTGGGGCGCTTCGCCCCGTCGCCCTCGGGCCGTATGCACTTGGGCAACGTGTTCAGCTGCCTGTGCGCATGGCTTTCGGCCCGCAGCCAGGACGGCAGCATCGTGTTACGCATTGAGGACCTGGACGATCGCTGCAAGCGCCCGGAATTTGCCGCCCAATTGATTGACGACCTGGCCTGGCTAGGGCTGGAGTGGGACGAAGGCCCCTACTACCAGCACGACCGCCTGGACCTGTACGAGAGCGCCTTGCGCCGGCTGAAAGACGCCGGCCTCACCTATCCCTGCTTTTGCACACGCGCCGAGCTCCACGCCGCGAGTGCACCGCACGCGAGCGACGGCACGCCCATCTACCGTGGTGTCTGCCGAAGTCTTTCGGCCGAGGAGGTGGCCCGCCGCAGCGCCCTGCGCGCCCCGGCCACACGTCTGTGCGTGCCCACCGTCGACGACCTCGCAGACGACGTGATCGAATTTGTGGACCGCACGTACGGGGCCCAATGCGAGGCGCTCGCCACCGAGTGCGGCGACTTTTTGGTCCGCCGCAGCGACGGCGTGTTTGCCTATCAGCTAGCCGTGGTGGTCGACGACGCTGCCATGGGCGTCACCGAGGTCGTGCGCGGATGCGACCTGCTGGGGTCCACGCCGCGCCAGATCTATCTGCAGCACCTGTTGGGACTGCCCACGCCGCACTACGCACATATTCCGCTGCTCATGGCACCGGACGGCCGCCGCCTTTCCAAACGAGACCGCGATCTGGACCTGGGCGAACTCCGCGCCCGCTTTGGCACGCCCGAAGCGCTGCTGGGCTGGCTCGCCGGGCAAACGGGCATCGCGCCGGACACCACGCCGCGCTCTGCCGAGCGGCTGGTCGAGCACTTTAGCTGGGACGTCATCCGCGCGCACCGCGAGAACATCACTGTAACGGCCGAGTAGCCAAATACGCCCCACCCCTACGCAACATCCCAAGGCTGGAGTTCGTCGCCCAGGCGAACGATGCAGTCGTAGAGCACGGTATGGCGCTCGGTCGGGTTGGCATCCCGATGAAAATGCCCGTAGTACCAGCGCTTGTAGTCCAAGCGGTCTTCCAACTCGTCAAAAAATGCCGTAAGTCGATCGACGGCGGGGCAATTCCAGCCGGGCGCCGGATAGAGCGTGGGCGAAAGCATGCGCGTAGAGCAGGTGTGGGTGACCACGTAGTCGACCTTCCAGCCCACGCTGTCGAGCTTCGTCCGTGCCTCCTCAAAGTTGCGCTCGTCCGGCAACTCCTGCGGCCACCAGCTGGAATACGGAATGCGGTATTCCTTGTCCACGCTCGTGGCGCCGCCCATGGTAAAGACCGTTGAGCCGTCGAGCTCAAAAACGTCGCCACGCGTCAGGCGCCGTATGGGGGAGGTATCCGACAGGCGCTGCGTCAGCCCACCGTGCCACAACTCCATGGGTCGCTCCGCCCAGTGGTCGAAACGTTCGTGGTTGCCGTCGACGAACAGCACGGTATAGGGGCGCGACTCCAGCCAAGCGATGTCGGCACACTCCTCGGCAGAGAAATCCCACGGAAAGCCAAAGTCGCCGGCAATGATGAGATAGTCGTCGCTCGTCAGGCTTTCCCCAAGATCCCAATCGCGCAGCTTTTGCATGTCGAGGCCGCCGTGAATATCGCCCGTCACATAGACCGTCATCGGATTACCACTTCCCTGTAAGTCGCTAGCCCACATTCTGCACGATCACTAAGCCAACCGTTCCAGCCCTTCCATCCTTTAGGACCTACCCCTCGCTCTTCCATCCACACGGGTCAAGCACCCAAAAAACCAGATCGAGCACGCCGCTGGTCATCATGGCACCGGCAAGGGCCATGCAAACATGCAGAGAACTGGCACTTCGGAGCACGTCAAATGGTCCCAGAACAGCCAGCAGCGCGACCGCCACGCCGGCCGCGCACAGCACAAGACACGGCCCTGCGTCCTTGACGCACTTCTTTGCAAGGTGCTTGGTGTTGCCACTCATCAATATCGAACTCCTTAGAGGGTCGTTTTTCAGATGCATGCCGCCGCGACGGAGCATGGCGGCAGGGTAAGTGTCACATATCGTGCGGACATCAATGGAGAAACCGCCTGCTCGACCAACCCTTGACGCCGTTTTGCATCGGTACCCCATCCCCCGCTATCGGGCTCTATTACTTTTTCCGCGAAGTGAGCGTCTGTTTTTGGACCCCTGGAGCATCCGCATTTTTCAACGGCATAAACGCAGGATTCTGGCATCAAAACCGCAGAGAACGGCGCCCTCAAAGTGTCAATGCTTCGGGGGTCCGATTTTGCTCGTTCACTTCTCGGGAAAAGTATTAGACCTCGCCGCCAACCATAAAGAATAATCCCCTTCCACACACCCAAAAACTCATCCAACATTAATCTTGGCTCAAGAATCGCTTAATCTATAACCTGCACTATAGAGTTCGACCAAGGGCGGGGCGGCACCGCGCAACGCAGGCCGCCGAACGCAACGCTCGCGCCCGAGCAGATCGCCTGGCGTCGCGCCCATCGAACGAAAGGACAGGTCATGGACGACCTCGAAAAAGTTGAAACCATCCGCACCAAGTGCAACGTGAGCTACACCGACGCCAAGGCAGCGCTCGACGCCGCCGACGGCAACGTTCTGGATGCCATCATTTGGCTCGAGTCGCAGGGCAAGACCCAGACCACGTCGGCGCATGCCGCCACCGAGTCCGCGCCAGTCGATGAGCCCTCTGCCGAGATGGTCGCCGCGCAGGCAGCCTACGAAAAGTCGAGCGAAAAGACCGACTTCTCCAAGAAGATGGACAGCGCGTGGGAGTACCTCAAAAAGCTCTTCCGCCTGAGTCTGGACACCAAGTTTATCGCCACGCGCCGCGATGCGATCATCCTCAACATCCCCATCCTGATTCCCATCGTCGCGCTGTTTGCCTGGGGCGCCACGATATGGCTGATGCTGATTGGCCTGTTCTTTGGCATGCGCTACCGCATCGACAGCGACGGCGACGTGCCCGGCAGCATCAACAACCTTATGGATAGCGCTGCTAACGCTGCGGACGACATCAAGCAAAATCTCAACGACGACAAGTAATCGCAGACGGGGGCACGCATGGCACGGATCCTGATCGTAGAGGACGAGGAGAAAATCGCCCGCTTTGTGACGCTCGAGCTGGAGCACGAAGGCTACCAGGTGGAACACGCCGCCGATGGCCGCACTGCCGTGGACCTGGCGCTGGAGCGCGACTACGATCTGATTCTGCTCGACGTACTGTTGCCGCAGCTCAACGGCATGGAGGTCTTGCGACGTGTCCGCAAGCACAAGGATGTGCCGGTGATTATGGTCACCGCGCGCGATGCCGTGATGGACAAGGTGGCCGGGCTCGATGCCGGCGCCGACGATTACCTGACCAAGCCATTTGCGATTGAGGAGCTGTTCGCACGGATCCGCGTGGCACTGAAGCGCTCGGAGGCCGTGCGGGCGGCTTCGGGCGTTGGCGGCGCCGGGGCCGGGGCGGGCGTAGCGAGCGGCACGGCCGCCGGTATCGCCACAATGTCCCCGGCAACCGACACGGCCCAGTCCGCTGCCACGCCCTCCCCCGCCGCACTTACCGTTGACTCGGTTGCGCTCGACCCCGACCGCCGCGAAGTCACGGTCGGCGGCTCGCCCATCGCGCTCACGGCCCGCGAGTTCGATGTCCTCGCCCTGCTTATGGCGCATGCCGAGACCGTGCTCACGCGCGAGCGCATCGCGCACGAGGCGCTGGGCTACGAATATGTGGGCGACACCAACAACGTCGACGTGCACATTGCGCATCTGCGCGCCAAGATCGAGGACGCCGGCGGTGCCCGCATCATCCAGACCGTGCGCGGGGTGGGCTATGTCTGCCGCGCGTAACGACGAGACCAAGCGCGTCACCTCCATCGCCCGCGCCATCAACTGGAGCTACATGTGGCGCCGCCTGATAAGCTACGTCTGGCTCGATCTGTGGCTGCTGGTCGCCGCGGCGGCGATTCTCGTCTACGGCTATAACCAGACGCTGCCCGACGGCGCGTTTACCGCGGGATGGATTCCCAGCGCCACCGTTCACGGCATGTCGCTGGCTCCCGCGCGTGGCTGGGACCCGGCCACACTCACCTATACCGTCGAGCTTGCGCGCACCGCCAAGACCTTCCCCCTCGCGCAGGACCTCGTCGCGCTGTGGCCCCTCTACCTTGTCGTTGCGGGCGGGCAGGTCATCAGCGTGCTCAACATGCTCGGAGGCGCCCGTCGCGTGCGCCGCACCATGGCACCGCTCAACGACCTTGCCTTGCGCGTGGACGAACTCGGCCGCATGCAGCTCACCGGCGGCAAGATGGAAACACTGGAGCAGGCCATCGAGCGCGCAAGCGTCGACTCGCCGAGCGTCACCACCGGCGACGCCGACCTGGCAAGCATCGAGGTCGCGCTCAACCGCCTGCTGCGCCAGATGCAAGAGGCCAAGCTGCAGCAGATGCGCTTTGTCAACGACGCGAGCCACGAGCTGCGCACGCCCATCGCGGTGATTCAGGGCTACGTGAACATGCTCGACCGCTGGGGCAAAGACGACCCGGACGTGCTGGCAGAATCCATCGCGTCCCTCAAGGCCGAAAGCGAGCACATGCAAGAGCTCGTGGAACAGCTGCTGTTTTTGGCACGCGGCGACGCCGGACGCACGGTCCTGCGGCGTGCGAATACCAACCTGGCCGCGCTGGTCGGCGAGGTATGCGAGGAGTCACAGATGATCGATGCCGCGCACACGTATCGACTGGCGTACGACGCTGCGCTTGTCAGCGACCCGCGCTGCGACGCGCCCGTTGACGTGGCGCTCGTGAAGCAGGCTCTGCGCGTGATCGTGCAAAACGCCGCCAAGTATTCGGACGCGGGCACGCCCATCTCGTTTGGCGTAGCGCCGGATGCGGGCGCAGGCACGATCGACATAAGTGTTGAGGACGAGGGTATCGGCATGAACCAGGAATCCGCAGCTCACGCGTTTGAACGGTTCTACCGCGCCGACAACGCACGCGATGCCGGCGCGCAGGGCTCGGGTCTGGGGCTTGCCATTGCCAAGTGGATCGTCGATAGCCATGGTGGTGTCATTGGCGTGACCTCAGTCGAGGGCGTCGGCAGCCGCTTTACGATTCGCCTGCCGCGGTAGGAAGCCCCTCGGCATAAAAAAGGGATAGGGCCAGGCGGCTCTATCCCTTTTTGCTAGCTATAGCAGCCTGTGCGCTACTCGCGGCACAGATGCACGGCGAAGCCGGCGAACTCGCGCTTAAAGTACACGAGCTTGGTGCCGCCGTCGGGCAGCAGCACGCGCGACTCCTCGTTGACCTCGAGCCCGCGCTCGGCAAACCACTTCTCGGCCGCATCGATGTCGTTGACGGCAAAGCCAATGTGGCCCTTGGTGCCACGACCGTTCTGCTTCATGACCTCGATCAGCGAATCGTTAAAGTACGAAACCGGGGTCTCGATAACGGGTAGGCCCATCATCGTCGAGAACAGCTCCGCGATCTCCAGGGCATCGGCCGGGTCGGTGGCGTTAATGCCCACGTGGGCGACGCGCATGCCAAAGAGCTCTACCGGGTTGGCGTTCTGCTCATTCATTACAGGCAGCGCCTACTGAGCCATAACGTCGAGAACGGCCTTCTCGGCAGCGACGCGGTTCATGCCGGTCATGAAGGGCACGCCGCTCACGTACGGGCAGGTGAGGCCCTCGGGGGCAACGGTGGTGGCGATCAGCAGGTCGGCGCCCTCGTCGCAAGCGTCCTTGGCCTCAGAGATGGCGCACTGCACGATCTCATACTTGCCGGCATAACCGTTGGCGTCGAGCATGGTAGCGACCTTCTGGGCAACGAGCGTGGAAGTAGCAGCGCCAGCACCGCAAGCCAAAACGATCTTCTTCATAGGTAATGTCTCCCTTCATGGTTTACTTTAGGTAAGTGTACCGCAGCGAGCGATGGCACTCAGCCTCGATGAGCTTTTATGCCAGTTTGCTTGCGCGCTGCGTATAATACATCTAGTACGTGTTGTCATACCGCTCGCTATATGAGCGACTAAGGATCCCAATATGCCCGATTCCCGCACACTCTGGACCGCCGTCGTTATCATCTGCATCGCCGTGTCGGTGTTCTTTAGCGTCAAAAAACGCACCACGTTCAAACGCCTGCAGCAGCTTATGGCCGCCAAGCAGTGGGACGAGTTTGATCGTTTGCTCGACGCCAAACTCACCAGCATGCTGTACCCGCGCTACAACCGTGACTACCTGCGCCTGAACTCCTATCTGCTGCGCGAGGACCACGAGCGCGTCGACGAGATGTTCGACCTGCTGCTGGGGCTCAACCTGCCCAAGATGCAGCGCGTCGACCTGGTGATCAAGGCCTTTAACTACTACGTTGGGCAGGAGGATCGCAAAAAGTCCAAGGAGCTGCTGCACGAGATCAAGGGCTTTGAGGGCGGTCAGGCCGAGGCGGTCGCGCACGAGTGTCAGCTGATGTACGACACGATGATCCTCAAGCGTCACAACGACATTCCCGAGCTGGAGCGCATGCTCGAGGATGTCGGCGACGACCCGGTCAAGCGCTGCCGCTTGGAGTACCTGCTGGCCCTGCAGTACCAGAACAAGGGCGACGAAGCCAAGTTTGCCGAGTACTTGGAAAAGTCAGGCCAGCACTCGATGGCCGTCAACGCGTAACGGACGGCTTGTGCTAGACTTCTAGTCTCACGGGGGCGTGGCGGAATTGGCATACGCAGGAGACTTAAAATCTCTCGCCGCAAGGATTGTGGGTTCGAGTCCCACCGCCCCTACCATGTATTGGTTACGGGCCCGTGTCCCCTGGGGATGCGGGCCCGTTTCTTTTGGATGCCGATACAGATGGTGAGTTGCGGTGGAATAGGGACTGTTTGGGGCCCGAAAGGGGGTGCGGACAGAAAGTTGGACCGCGGGGCGGTCCGGACTGGAGGTTCGCATGTACAGCAGGGAGAAGGTCG
>NZ_CAXYLS010000025.1:0-15995 GCF_964283865.1 Collinsella aerofaciens
GGTGGCTGAGCCCGATGGAGTACCGCAGGAAGCTTGGATACGCCTAGGCGCGGTCCAAGAAATCGTCCGCACCCCCGGACAAGCGCGCACAGAGATAGCTTGTTGAGTTTTTGATCCGTGCGCTAGCTGCGTTTTCGGATCAAGGCGATGTAGAAGCCCTCAAAGTCGCGGCTGGGCGGAATGGTCAGCGTGCCGGGCATACCGTTGTCGATGGACGAGACGTGGCCGGCGGCGATGGCCTCGGTGAGGGCGTTGCTCTCGACGCGTGGCTCTTCGCCAGCTTCCTGGGCGCGGCGCTTTTCACTTTCGCTCGGCGTGCCATCGAGGGGGATAAGCTCGCAGTCCATGTGCTTGTCGAGGGCCTCTTGCAAGGCGTCCTCGTTTTCCTGCGGCAAGATCGAACAAGTCGAATAGACGAGCGTGCCGCCCGGTTTGAGGGCTCCCATGGCGCGATCCAGAAGTGCTCGCTGCGAGCGGGCGCACTTGCCGAGCAACTGCTCGGTGAGGCCGCGCAGGCTTTTCTCGTTGCCGCTGATGACGGTGCCCGTACCGGTGCAGGGGGCGTCGAGCAGGATGCGGTCAAAGCGGAAGAATTCGTCGAGCTCGCGTGCGTCGATGCGCATGACGGGCACGTTTTTGGCGCCTTGGCGATGGAGGTTGGCTTCGAGCTTCTCGGCTCGGGGAATGCTCATCTCGCAGGCCGTGAGGTGTGCCTGGCCCTGGGTGAGGGCAGCGATCTGCGTCGTCTTGCCACCGGGGGCCGCGCACATGTCCAGGATGTCCTCGCCTGCCTGGGCGCCCAACACCAAAGGCGGCATCATGGACGACAGGCTCTGCAGATAGATTTTGCCGTCGCGGTAGATGTCGAGGTCCCACAGGTCGGAAACCTGGGCCTCGGGCAGGATGAAGGCGTCCGGATACCAGGTAACGGTTTGGTGCGCGATGCCGGCCTCGTCGAGTGCGGCGGCGATGCCCTCGGCGGTTGCCCTGAGCGTGTTGGCGCGCAGCGTGACTGGGCGTGTGGCCGCGGCGCCAAAGCCTTCAATCATGAGCTCGGCATCGGTGGGGGCATAGGCGCCGGCGACCGTGTCGATCATAAAGCGCGGCAGGTCGGCGGCGGAGTGTTGGGCGGCAAGCTGGTCGGAAAGCTCGGTAGCGGCAAACTGCCTAAGCTTGAGCTCGGCCTTGACCTGCTTTTTCTGCTTACGACGACGCGGCTTGGACATCCGTCTTTCCTTCCATATAAATGATTATTCTGGGACGGGGATTAAAAAATCATTTAATGATCCCCGTCCCAGAAAGACTACTTTGCGGCGCCCGGGAATGATTTTTTAATCCCCGTCCCAGAATAATCATTCCCGGGCGCCTTGCCGGTTGCCTAGTACTGGCTCTCGTGCTTGCTGAAGAAGTCGAAGCGCGGAGGCAGCGGCTTCACGTGGTGCTCGCCGGGCTTCTCGCCCAGGCTCTCCACAAACTCGTCCGTGGAGGCGAAGATGTTATCCCAGCTAAAGAAGGCGACCGGGTCGATGTCGAAGTACTCGCAGATGAGCTCGCAGCCGGCCGGGACGATGCCGTGCATGAGTACGGTCGCCACGCGCAGCTCGGTAAAGGCGTCGACGAGGGCCTGCGTCATCGCGGCATTGGCCGGCTCGCCCTCGAGCTTGTTGGCGGCCTTGGAGGCATCGCTCCAGCGCTTGTTGGCGGCACGCAGGTAGTCGTCGCACACGGCGAGCGCGCGGTGCGTCTCGAACTTGTACATGGCCTGCTCAAAGGCAAGGGCGGCCTGCTCGGCAGCCTCGACCACGGCGGCGGAGGCGGCACCGGCGGGGATGCAGCCGTTGCGATAGGGGCTCTCGTCGCCCTCCTTGATGGCGACGCCGTAGAAGCAGCTGCGGGCCAAGCGGTTGAACACGCCGGTCAGCAGCGCGCTCTCCTTAAGGGCTGGATCGATGACGCGCTTGTCGTCGCAGGCACGCACCTCGTTGCCGTCCTTGTCCTTGCCGGTCACGCGCGTGTCATATGCCTTGGGACTAAAGCTCACCGGCTTCTCGGACAGGCCGAGCGACAGCCAATGCGCGCGCATCTGCTCGCAGGTGTAGTGGTTGAGCAGGTCGTCTGCCGGCGGGGGAGGCGTCTGCGAGGACGAGCTCGCCTTTTTGCCCATGTAGAGCAGGTGATAGCAGGCGCTGACGGTGCTCTGCGTGAGGTCCCAACCCAGGGCCTCCCACATGGCGGTTTGCGCGATGCAGTAGAAATAGATGTTGTCCTGACCGATGAACTGATAGATCTGCGCGTCGTCAGAGCACCACCAGTCGCGCCAGTCGAGCGAGCTGTGCTGGTAGGTGGGCGCGGGGACCTGCGTGGAATCGGCGGCGGGCTCGCCCATGAGGGCGGCATCCTGGGCGGCGACGCCCTCGGTCACGCCGGCGGCCTTGGCATCGCGTGCGAGCACGGTGCGGGTGTAGCTGATGGGCGCCCACAGGCTCTCGGGCCAGCACCAGCAGGTGACGTCGGTCACGCCGTCGACCTCGGGCACCGGAACGCCCCAGTCGATGTTGCCGGTGATGCGGAAGGGCACGAGCGCCTTGCCGCTGCGGAAGCGCACGCCGCCGTTGGCGAGCACCGCGTGGGCGTCGTCGCGCTCTTTCCAGCTGGGGAAGGTGACGGTAAAGCTGCTCTTGTTGCCCTCGGGCTCCAGCACGGTGTGTTCGGGGAGCTGGTCCTCGACGGCATCGAAGGCCTTGCGGAACTTATTCTGGATGTAGAGCTGAGCCGGCAGCAGCCACTCCTCCATGGTCTTGGAGACCACGGAGCGAACCTGCGGGTTCTGGGCGAGCTTGGCGGTGTAGGTCTTCATAAAGTCGAGGTAGGCCGGCAGGTCGAAGTAGAGGTTGTCGACCGGGCGCAGCTCGGGCACCTCGCCGGTGAGCTGGCTCTTGGGTGCGATAAGCTCCTCGGGCTCAAACTGGTGACCCAAGTCGCACTCGTCGGCGTACGCCTTCTCGGACTTGCAGCCCTGGATGGGGCAGCGGCCAATCACCTGGCGGCCGTTGAGGAATGTGCCGGCCTTGGCGTCGTAGAACTGCAGCGTGGAGCGCTTGGAGATGGTGCCCTGCTCGTGCAGGCGCTCGATAATCTCGGCGGTAACCTCGTTGTGAATCTGCGCAGCCGGCTCAAGGCCCGAGCCGCCGTAGATATCGCAGCTGATGTTGTAGTTGTTGAGGGTCGCGGCCTGGCGGGAGTGATTGGACTCGACATATTCGCCGATGGACTTGTCGTAGCCTTCGTTCTCCTTGAGCTTGCGGTAGCTCTCCATGATGGGCGAGCCGTAGCAGTCGGTGCCCGAGGTGAAGATGACGTTCTCGCGGCCCAGACGGTCGCGCAGGAAGCGGGCGAAGAAGTCGGCCGGGACAAAGACGCCGCCAACGTGGCCAAAGTGAAGGCCCTTGTTGCCGTAGGGCTCGCCGGCGGTAACGATGGCGCGGCGCGGCCAGCTGGGACGGTCGTTCATGGAGTATTTGGATGCCATGGGACTCCTTCGCATATGGTGAGAGCGCGGCCGGGCGCGGGGCTCGGCGGCGCGGTGGTCAATTCGTGCATATCGTTCGACATTATCGCACATGCGGACGGGTACGTGGCAGGGGCGCTATCCTAAGATGCTATGAATGAGATTTCCAACATACATGCGTTTGAAGACGAGGATTTTCTGCACGCTTGCTTCGTGTGGGGGATGGTCGTAGTCGGCGTGTTTGCCGTGTGCCTGGTGCCGGTGTTTATGCTGCTGGGCGGGCCTGAAGACTTGGATGCTGCTGATGCGGGCGGCTGGACGGCAGTCGTGGGCTGGATAGTCGGCTTGGCTGCGGTCTCAATGGCGTCGTTTGCCGTGCACGAGCTGGTGCATGCGGTGTTTTTTAAGCTGCTGGCGCCTGCGGGCGCGCATGTGACCTTTGGCGCGAATCGTGAGACGGCGATGATCTATGCCTGCGCCGAGGGCGTTGTGTATTCGCGTCGGCGGTACATGGCCATTTGCCTGGCGCCCACGGTTGTTTTGACGGTGGCGTTTGCCCTGGGCTTTGCGCTCTCGGGCTATCCGCTGCTGTGTTACCTGGCGGCTGGCTTGCATTTGTCGGGCTGTGTGGGCGACTGGTATTACGTGCGGGCCATTTTGCGCGACCGCCGCATCGCTGCCTGCGAGGACACGTCCTTTGGCGTGCGCTTTTTCGCAAGGTAGTCTTTTTGGGATGATTTTTCTGGGACGGGGATTAAAAAATCATTGCAGAGGAGGAGATGCTGATGAAGCCGTTGTTGCTGCATGCTTGTTGCGCGCCATGCTCGCTTGAGCCGGTTCGCCTGCTGCGCGAGGAGGGGTTTGAGCCCACGATTTGCTGGACCAATCCCAATATTCAGCCGCGCGATGAATGGCAGCGTCGTTTGGACGAGCTGCGCCGGTGGTGTGCCGACGGCGACATCGAGCTCATCGAGGCCGGGGAGGACCGCGAACGCTGGGAGACCGGCGTGGCCCCGTTGGGTGCCGATCGTCCCCGTCGCTGTCGCGTGTGCTATGCCTTGCGCTTGGCCGAGGCATGCCGCGTTGCCCAGGAGCGCGGGTTTGAATATGTGGGTACGACGCTCGCCGTCTCGCCGTACCAGCTGTTCGACACCTGCAATGACGTACTCGAGCGCCTGGCGGCGGCACACGGGCTCACCCCGGTGATTCGCGATTTTCGCCCGTATTACCCCGAGGCGACACGCCGTTCGCGCGAGCTTGGCATGTATCGGCAGAACTACTGTGGTTGCCGCTTCTCGGCTGTCGAGGCGGCCATGGACCGCGCCCGCATCCGCGACGAGCGCAAAGCCGCCAAAAAGTAGTTCATTTGGGACGTCAGCCTGCTAGGATGTAGAGCGGACTTTAGCTATATAAGGAGAATCCGACGTGTCTATGCGTACCGATGATTTTGACTATAACCTGCCCGAAGAGCTCATCGCCCAGGCGCCTGCCGAGCCGCGCGACTCCTGCCGCCTGCTGGTGGTTGATCGCAAAGGCTCCGAGACAGGAACGCCGCTGGAGCACGGCGGTACCGTTGAGCACCGCATCTTCCGCGACATCATCGACTATATCGAGCCGGGCGACGTGCTCGTCATCAACCAGACGCGCGTGATGCCGGCCCGTCTTATCGGTCGCAAGGCAGGCTCGGGCGGTGTGGTCGAGACGCTGCTGCTCAAGCGCCGCGAGGATGTTGATCCGCTGGGTCACGTTTGGGAGTGCCTGGTCAAGCCGGGCAAGCGTCTGAAGCCCGGTGCTCAGATTGAGTATCGCGCCGGCGGCGCCCATGCACCCGAGGGCGCGCCCGTGGTGCTGACGGCCGAGGTCGTCGACTTTGTCACCGATAGCCGCGGAGGCCGTCTGGTGCGCTTTGAGCCGGCCGGCTGCAATGCCGCCGGCGAGCCGCGCACGCTCGACGAGGCCATTCATGCTGCCGGTCACGTGCCGCTGCCGCCCTACATTACCGATTACGAGGGCGATCCCGAGAAGTACCAGACCGTCTACGCCATGAAGGAGGAGCACTCGGCTGCCGCTCCCACGGCGGGTCTGCACTTTACCCCCGAGCTCATGGCCGCTATCGAGGCCAAGGGTGCGAAGTTTGCCGCCGTCGAGCTCGAGGTAGGCATCGATACCTTCCGTCTGGTGGAGGAGGATGACCCTACGCAGCACGTCATGCACACCGAGCGCTACCACGTGTCGCAGGAGGTTGTCGATGCCGTGCACAAGGCCAAGGCCGAGGGACACCGCGTGATCGCCGTCGGTACCACCGCAGTGCGCTCGCTCGAAAGCGCCTTTGATGCGGATGCCCCGGTGTCCGATCCGGCCGTGACGGCGCGCTATTTTGAAGGCCGCGAGGACGGCGCCGACACGCTCGGCCGCGGTGACATCGTGGTGCGCGAGAACGCCACGACGCAGCTCTACCTCATGCCCGGCTCGACCTATCACGTGGTCGACGCGCTGATCACGAACTTCCACGTGCCGCGCTCCACGCTCATGATGCTCGTGAGCGCACTTGCCACCCGCGACCAGATCATGGATGCCTATGCCGCCGCCATCGAGGAGCGCTATCGCTTCTTCAGCTTTGGCGACGCCATGCTCATTTGTTAGTTACGCGGTTCTACGAACCGCGTAACCACTTGACGCTGCAAACCCGCCAGAGCGGCAATCTGACGTTCAATCGTCGGGCATGACCAGAAGGTCAATGCCCTCCTCTTTCACGTCACCTTGCTCGCTCTGGCGGGTTTTCGCTGACTTTGCCAGAACATCGGCGTTGCCTTGGTTGGCACTTGGGGACAGTCCTTGCGCCAATCTCTTGACTAATCGTTGGGGACATTCTTGTTTGACTAGTCGTTTAAGAACGTCCCCAATGACTGCCTTGCATCAATCTAATAAGTTGAGGCGTTTTTTTGGCAGCTAGTTTACTTGCTCACGAACAGCCAGATTGCGATGATCACCAGGATTGCGGCGACGATGCAGACGATGGCGCCGGTGAATTTGATGCGTGAGTCGCGGGTACGTTCGCGCACCGCGTCCTCGGTGGCCTCGAGCTGGGCGACTTCTCGCTCGGTCTCGGCGTGTTCGGCTTTGTCTCGGGCCAAGGATCCTGCAAGCGACTCAGTGATCTCTGGGTGGTCGTGCACTTCGGTCGCCTGTTCGATGATCGACTGCGCATGTGCGGCATCTGCTTGGGCGTTGGCGATGCTCTGCTCCTGTTCGCGGCGTGCCTTGTCCTCGGCAGTGATCTTCTCGCGCAGTTCGCGCTGACGAGTCGCGGCGGCTGTCTTCGCCGTCTGCAGCTCGTCGCGCGCGGCATCGGCTTCGGTCGTCACGGCTTGGTGCGCGCGTTTTGCGTCGGCGATAGGGGCTTGAGCCTGCTCGACGGCCTGCTCGGCTGCGGCAAGCGAGTGCTCAAGGTCGGCGGTGATGCGCGGGACATCTTCTTCGGCTTTACGCAGGGCATCTGCCGTGTCGGAAATCTGCATCGAGAGCTCGCTGGTGCGCACCGTATAGTTGGCGGGATTTGCCGAGGGATTGCGTTGCAGCTCGGCATACTCATGACGCAGCGTCTCGAGCTGGGCGCGCGTGGCGTCGACGGTTTGTTGTGCGGCGGCAATGCCGGCGTCTCGCTCTGCCTTCACCTTGTCGCGGATGCGCTTGGAATCCTCAAGACGTCGAACGAGGCGGTTGCCGGTCTCGCGCGAGCTCGCCTCGCGGGCCTCCACGGCATCGAGCGCGGCCTTCAGACGGAGCTCAGTCGCGTCATCCTCTGTCTTCATTTGTTCGAGCTGACCCTTGAGCTCTGTCGCTTTGGAGGCGTGGGCATCACGGTCAATCTCGGCGGCCGCTGCAGTCTTTTGGGCCGTGGCAATCGCCTGGCGCTGGTCGGCGACGATCTGGTCGTAGCGGCCTGCGATATCCTGGCGCGTCTCGAGTTCCTCGGCCTGATCGGCAATGCGCTGCTCAAGTTCGGCCAGGTGGGCGCGGGCATCGGCAAGTGCCTTTTTCGCGGCGTTCATCTCGCGCATGGCCGAGGCACCCTGGGCGATAAAGGTGCCCACGGCGTTCGCAGTGTTCGAGACGGCGGTCCCCAGATCGCGGCTCGCGGCGGAGGAGTGCGGGGCGGTCGGGCGAGCGGTGTCGGCAGCGTCCGCATCGGCAGCCTGCGGCACGGCGATATTGCCGGTACCGCCCTCGATTACAGAAAAGCCTGCTGCGTGCGGGTCGACCGCATCGGCGCCAATCGTGGGATGCTCGAGCTGCAGAAACGAGGGCATGGTGCTGCCCTGGTCGGCAACCGGAGTCTCGCCGGGTACGAAGGTCGAGGCTGCCTCGGCGGCCTCCTCTTCCTCGGCGTCAACGTCAGCGTCGGCCACGGCGTCTTTCATCGCTTTGACGGCATCCATCATGGAGTCCATGACGGCGTCGAGCTCTTCTTCCGAAGAAACCTCGATAGGGCCCGCAGCTTGCGGAGCGGCATCCTGTACGGGGTGGTCGTCCTGAGCGGGCGCATCGTCGTTTTGCTCGCCTGCATCTTCGGCGCCGGGGGTTTCCGCCGTAGCGCTTTCGTCTAAGATGGGGTCGTCGAGGCCAATATCATCGCAGGTCACAGCGTCAGCATCTGCAGTGACGTCTGCGGAATCATCAATATGCTGTTGAGTCTGGGGGTCCAGCTCGTCTGTCATAGGCATGTGCTCCTCATCGTTGTTTGTCACCCTATGATAAAGTCTCGCGCCGACATCCCGCGCGCTGCAGCAAAGTTTCAAAACGTGTTCGATGGCTCGCGTCGATAGCAAAAACTCGGCCACTTTATCCAGTTTGTACTTGACAATCCCTTCGCCGAAAGACGTTATGCCGTTCGCCTGCCGAGGCCTTTTCTTTTCACTTGAACCCGTTAAAGTTGCATTTCAGCTTTTGTCGCGTTTATTTGGATGCGCGCAGTCGGCGGGTGCGCCCGTCGCGATTTGAAAGGACTTTATATGGGACTTTTCACTGGTAAGACCGTGATCGTCACCGGCGGTGGCAAGGCCACGCTCAAGGACGGCTCCGCTGGCTCCATCGGCTACGGTATCGATATCGCTTTTGCCAAGGAGGGCGCAAACCTCGTCATTACCGGCCGCAACGTTGCCAAGCTCGAGGCTGCCAAGGAATCCCTCGAGGCCGAGTACGGCGTCAAGGTTCTGCCTGTTCAGGCCGATGTCTCGGCTGGTCAGGACAACGAGGCCGTCGTCCAGAACGTCATCGACAAGGCTATTGAGGAGTTCGGCCGCATCGACGCCGTCGTCAACAACGCTCAGGCCAGCGCCTCGGGCGTGACCATCGCCGACCACACCATGGATCAGTTTAACCTGGCCATTTATTCCGGTCTGTATGCCACCTATCTGTACATGCAGAAGGCCTATCCGCACCTGAAGGAGACCAAGGGCTCCGTGGTCAACTTTGCTTCGGGCGCCGGCCTGTTTGGCAACTACGGCCAGTGCAGCTATGCCGCTGCCAAGGAGGGCATCCGCGGTCTGACTCGCGTTGCCGCCAACGAGTGGGGCAAGGACGGCATCAACGTCAACATCGTGTGCCCGCTTGCTTGGACCGCTGCGCTCGAGAACTTCCAGGATGCCTATCCCGAGGCGTTCAAGGCCAACGTCCACATGCCGCCGGCAGGCCACTATGGCGACGTCGAGAAGGAGATCGGCCGCGTTGTCGTTCAGCTCTGCGGTCCCGACTTTAAGTATATGAACGGCGAGACCGTCACCCTCGAGGGCGGCATGGGCCAGCGTCCGTAGGGTTACGCGGTTTTACCAAACCGCGTAACGGGTCGACGCTGCGCGGTCACCAGGGCGACAACTTGTCATTCAAAGAGGGCGGCATGACCAGAAGGTCAATGCCGCCCTCTTTTCATGCCAATTTGTTCGCCCTGGTGACCGCTCGCTGACGTTGTCAAAACATCGGCGTTGCCAAAATATCGGCGTTGCCGTGGCTGGTAAATAGCTCCACTCATCGGGGACGTACTTAAATGAGTGCCCGCAGAATGAAAGTGGATAATCTCCCGTTTTTGGGCTGTGCTTTGGGCAAAAGTGGGAGATTATCCACGCTCATCCGGTAAGCGTCCAAAAATCCACGCTCATTTGCCGTGTCCCTGCCGTATCCTCCTCGCACCAGTTTCTGTCGAGTCGGTGCTTCTTGCGGGTTGCCCGTATAATGGTTTGCGTATGAACCGCAACCAAGGAGTTCCAGTTTATGGACCAGAACCTTTTTAAATTCGACCTGATTGCCGAGGATCCGACGACGCACGCGCGCGCCGGCGTACTGCACACCCCGCACGGCGACATCGAGACGCCGATCTTTATGCCCGTGGGCACCAAGGCAAACGTCAAGGGCATTCCTACCGAGACTGTCAAGAAGCTCGGCGCCCAGATCGTGCTCGCCAATACCTATCATCTGTCCATGCGTCCCGGCGAGGATACCATCGCCGAGCTGGGCGGCCTGCACAAGTTCATGAACTGGCACGGCCCCATCCTCACCGACTCGGGCGGTTTCCAGGTCTTCAGCCACAACGATGCCGTCAAGCTCACCGACGAGGGCGTGCGCTTTATCGTCAACGATTACGACGGCCGCCACGTGTTTTGGACGCCCGAGGACAACATGGAAATCGCCATGAAACTCGGCTCCGATATCTGCATGCAGCTCGACCAGTGCCCGGGCTATCCCGCCACGCGCGCCTACGTTGAGCGCGCCGTTGAGCTGTCGAGCATGTGGGCCGAGCGCTGCTATAAGGCGCATACCCGCGATGACCAGGCGCTCTTTGGCATCGTTCAGGGCGGCATGCACCTGGATCTGCGCCTGCGTTCGCTGCGCCATCTGGAGGAGTGCGGCGACTTCCCGGGCTATGGTATCGGTGGCTATTCGGTGGGCGAGGATCACGAGACCATGTTCGAGACCCTGGCGCCGCTCGTGAGCGAGTACATGCCCAAGCATAAGCCGCGCTACCTGATGGGTGTCGGCAACCCCACCACGCTCGTACGCGGCGTGGGCGTGGGCATCGACATGTTCGACTGTGTGCTGCCGACGCGCACCGGTCGCATGGGTACGGCGTTCTCCAGTGAAGGTCGCCTTAACTTCCGTAACGCGCGCTTTGCGCACGACGACGGCCCCATCGACCCCACCTGCACCTGCCCGGTATGCACGGGCGGCTACAGCCGTGCGCTCATCCGTCACATGGTCACGCAGAAGGAGATGCTCGGCGGCATTCTGCTGTCGATGCACAACATCTACTACCTGCTCAACCTGATGCAGCGCGCCCGCCAGGCCATTATCGAGGGCCGCTACGGCGCGTTTGTGAGCGACTGGATGAACAGCCCTGCGGCGGTGGACTACTAAGAGCGACAGACACGCTTGCAGAGCGTGGGCACGGCAATGGTCGAGCGCCAGCCGGTCGTCACATTCGCTGACACCGGTTGCGCGACCGCTGACCGATAGCTTGCAAGTGCTTGATGTATCGTGGGTACCATACCGAATAGTTGATGTTCGGGCGGGTGTTTGACGCATGGCGTCGACCCCGCCCGCTTTTCTTTTTCTCGATAGGAGTACCCATGATTAAGAATGAGAACGTCGAGGGCGAGCCTGCCTACGACGAGACGTACCGCCGCGGCCCCGTGGTCATGCGCGGCCCCATGATTCCCAAGGACAACACCTACGCCAACCTGCTGGCGCCCGAGGACTCGACCGACTGGTTGCACACCGACCCCTGGCGCGTGCTGCGCATTCAGGCAGAGTTCGTTGATGGTTTTGGCGCACTTGCCGAGCTTGGTCCTGCAGTGACCATCTTCGGCAGTGCCCGCACGCCCAAGACCGATCCGCTCTACAAGGCGGCACGCGCCGTTGGCCGCAAGATCGCCCAGCGCGGCGTGGCGGTTATCACCGGCGGTGGTCCCGGCGTCATGGAGGCGGCCAACAGGGGAGCGGCGAGCGCCAACGGCAAGTCGGTCGGCTTGGGTATCGAGCTTCCGCACGAGCACGGGCTCAACAAATATGTGAACCTTGGCATGGACTTCCGTTACTTCTTTGTGCGCAAGACCATGTTCGTCAAATACAGCTCGGGCGCTATCGTGTTTCCCGGTGGCTTTGGTACGCTCGACGAGATGTTCGAGGTGCTCACGCTGGTGCAGACGCACAAGGTCAAGCGCATGCCGCTCGTGCTGGTGGGCAGCGAGTACTGGCAGGGCCTGTTCGACTGGCTCAACGGTCCGGTGATGGACGCCGGCATGATCAGTCCGCTCGATCCGGATCTGGTACACATTACCGACGACCTCAACGAGGCCGTTGACATTGCGCTCAGCGGGCTGATGTAGATCAATCGTGCCCACGCGACATGAATACGCATGGCAATCTGATGTTATCTAACATCAGATTGCCATTTATATTGGGTATACTGGTGAAAAGACGAGGGCGAGGAGGTCGCAAATGTCTACAGCAACAGTTAAGCCTACGACGGTTCGAATCGAAGAGGGGCTCAAGGAGCAGGCGACTGAGTTCTTGGATTCGGTCGGCCTCAGCCTCAATTCCTATCTCAATCTTGCCGTTCGGCAGCTAGTAAATCAGCGAAAGATTCCTTTTGAGATTGTAGGAAGGGCGGAGGTGCCCAACGAGGTGACGAGGCGCGCCATGGTGATCGCCGAGGCTCATGAGCTGGGGATTTTGCCGGACGATAGCCTGTCATTCAATAACGCTGATGAGCTTATGTCATTCCTCGATGAGGAATAGCGATGTTCGAGATTAAAGTCGAGGCTCAATTTAAGGTGGACTACAAACGAACGATGCGCATGCATCCGCAGCTAAAAAGTGAGTTTAAAGCGGCGGTTGCAGAGCTTGTGGCTCATGGGTCACTTCCGGCGGAGTATGGCGCCCACGAGCTCTCAAACCCGGGCGGAAACTACAACGGCCACATCGATTTCCACCTATCCGATGGCTTGGTCGATGTGGTCGTTCTTTATCTTCCCCATAAGACTAACCCAGTGATTAGGCTGGTGAGAATGGGCACTCATCAGGAACTGTTTCAGGGTCCGCTGGGCTGATCGCCGATTTCTAAGTTGCGGTGGAATAGGGATTGATTGGCGGCTAATAAGCCAAAAACAGTCCCTATTCCACCGCAAGAGGTAAAGGTGCCCCTAGTGGATGGGCTGGTAGCGGGGGCAGTAGCTGATGGCGATAGCATCCACGCCTACATGGGTGGCGATGGTGCAGCCGATGGGGCCGGTGCCGGCGTCTACGTAGTCTTGGCCCGCGAGCGCTTGGTTGACGAGCTCGTGCTCCTCGGCGGCGCCAGTCGTGAGCACGCGCACGCTGGAGCCCGGATGCTCGGCCAAAAATGCGAGGCAATCGGCCATGGTGTTGGCAACGATGCGCCTGGCGCCGCGGCCCCTTTTGACGGCCTTGATCTCGCCCGATTTCCACTCCGGCGAAACGGCCAGGCGAATGTTGAGCATCTGCGTGAGCTGGCCGGCGAGTTTGGGCGCACGGCCGTTCTTAACGAGGTTCTCGAGCGTGCGGGGAATCAGCAGCAGGTGGGCGTCGGGTAGCGTCGCGCGGATCTGCGCCTCGGTCTCGTCCAGGCTGCGGCCGTCCTCGCGCATGGCCAGCGCGTACTCCACCAGCAGGCCCTCGGCGCCCGAGCCGGTGCGCGAGTCGATACAGCGCACGTCGAGCTCGTGCGTTTCGGCCGTCAGGCTGGCATTGGCATAGCAGGCGGACCACTCGCTGCACAGCGAGATAAAGATGGCGCTGTCGTGGCCGTCGGCGAGCACGCGGTCAAAGAGTGCCTTGAACTCGCCGGCGCTCGGCTGCGAGGTGTGCGGCAGCTGCTCGGAGCCGGCCATGCGCGCGACGTATTCCTCGGCGGTAATCTGCACCTGGTCGAGCAGGTCCTCGCCCTCGATAATCACATGCAGCGGAATCACGTAAATGCCGAGCTCTTGGGCACGGGCGGGGGAGATGTCCGACGTGGAGTCGGTTATGATGGCAAAAGACATAATTGCACCTTTCGCTGGGGCGCTTGCGCGCCGCCTTCTGAGAGCAAAGTGCGACAAGTATAGTAGAGTCGTTCCACATTACTAGGTTCAATTGTTGAATAGTCAACAGTTTGAAGTGTCGGTGTGGAAATCGTCAACTGGGGAAGAGGAATGCCGATGGAGGCGTTGGAGATAGGCAAACGGCCGGTCGTGCTGTTCGATTTTGACGGCACGGTGGCGGATACGGGCCGGGCGGTGATGACCTCGACGCGCAAGACGCTGGCTGCGCGCGGGTTTTCTGAGGCGCAGATGGGTGACCTGCGCCGCATGATCGGGCCGCCCCTGTGGAAGAGCTTTCACGACTTTTATGGCTTTTCCCGCGAGGAGTCGCTTGTGGTGGCAGACGAGTACCGCGTCTTTTTTGACGAGCTGGGACCGGAGGAGTATCCCGTGTTCGACGGGGTCCCCGAGCTGCTCGATGGGCTGGCTGTCCAGGGTCATCGCATGGCCGTGGCGACGTCGCGCATGGAGGCAAAGTGCATCGACATGGTGCATGAGCTGGGGCTTTGCCAGTTCGAAGTCGTGGTTGGCATGAATCCGCCTCAGGGACGCGAGACCAAGGCCGATTCGGTCCGCGATGCCCTGGCGGCGCTCGGCGCGACGGCCGACGACGTCGTGATGATCGGCGATCGCTTTAACGATGTGGAGGGCGCGCATGCGATGGACGTGCCGTGCATCGGCATCTATTCGGGCGCGGCGGCGCCGGGCGAGCACGAGGCGGCGGGTGCCGATGCGGTGGTGCACTCGGTGGCCGAGCTTGCTAAACTTTTCGCTATCTAATGACGCAATGTGAGGGGCGGGCACGCTCGCCGCTCATTGGTAAGGAGGTCGTCCATGAATCAGGTGGAGCAGAGCGTTGCCGAGTATGTCGACGAGGTCTGGGAGGATGTCGTCGCCGATATCGAGCAGCTGGTGAGCTATCCGTCCGTGGCCGTTGCTGCCGATGCGGAGCCCGGCGCGCCGTTTGGCCGCCCGGTCCGTGATGCGCTCGATTGCGCGCTCGGCATCGCGCAAAAGCTCGGCTACCAGACGAGCGATGACGAGGGCTTTGTGGGCATTGCCGATATTCCGGGCCGCGGCGATAAGCAGCTCGCGACCATTTGCCACGTGGACGTGGTGCCCGCCGGCCCCGGCTGGAACACCGACCCGTTTGCGATGGAGCGCCGCGAGGGCTGGCTGCTCGGCCGCGGCGTGATTGATGACAAGGGTCCGGCGGTGTTGTCGCTCTACGCCGGCGCCTACCTACTCAAACACGGCATTGTGCCGCGCTATACCTTCCGCGCGCTGCTGGGCTGCGATGAGGAAGTGGGCATGTCCGACGTTCACCATTATCTGGAGAACCACACAGACCCCGACTTTCTGTTTACGCCCGATGCCGAGTTCCCGGTCTGCAATGCCGAGAAGGGCCAGTTTGGGGCGACATTTGTGAGCCCCAAGATCGACGGCGGGCGCATTGTGTCCTGGAGCGGTGCCGAGGCGAGCAACGCCATTCCGTCGCAGTCTATCTGCGAGCTCGCGATTGCCGCCGATGAGCTGCCTGCCCCGGTCGAGAACGCTGACCGCCTGGAGATCACAGCACTTGATAACGGGCATGCGCAGGTTTTCGCCCACGGTATTGGCGGCCATGCCTCGATGCCCGAGGGAACGATCAATGCCGTCGGCCTGATCGTGGCGTATCTGCGCGAGGCGGAGGACGCGTTTGGTGCCCGCGGCGAGCGCCTGCTGACGCCTGCCGAGCACGAGTTTGTCAAGTTTCTGGCCTTTGTACATGCGGACGCCTATGGCCGCGGCCTGGGTATCGACGCGACGAGCCCCGCGTTTGGCCCGCTCACCTGCAACCCCGGCGTCATCCGCGTGGCGGATGGCCATATCGAGCAGGTCATTGACGTGCGTTTCCCCGACAGCACGAGTGCCGATACCATCCGCGAGCAACTTGAACCGCTCGTGGGCCGCTTTGGCGTGACGTACCGTGTGGGTCGTGCAAAGGTGCCGTTCTCGGTGTCTGCTGACGATCCGGCCGTGAGGGCGCTTATCGATACCTATAACGAGTTTACGGGCAAGCATGCCGAGCCCTTTGCCATGGGCGGCGGCACGTATGCGCGCAACTTTGCCCGAGCCGTATCGTTTGGCCCCGAGGAGACCGGCCTGGAGTTGCCCGCATGGGGCGGCCAGATGCACGGCCCCAACGAGTGCGCCAACGAGGAACAGCTCAAGCAGGCGCTCAAGATCTATATTGTTGCGATCCTTCGTTTGAATGAATTAGAGCTTTAAGGTTTCGCGGTTTCCCAATTTAAGTTGCGGTGGAATAGTTCCTAGAAGGGGGTGCGGACGATTTCTTGGACCGCGCCTAGGCGTATCCAAGCTTCCTGCGGTACTCCATCGGGCTCAGCCAC
>NZ_CAXYLS010000026.1:0-14949 GCF_964283865.1 Collinsella aerofaciens
CGGTTGTCCCCACCCGCATAGCGGGTGGTTTCTGATGCGGCGCGCTGCGCGCCCCGCACAGGCTAAAGCCTTTAAATCAAAAAGAGCTGGCCGGGCAAAGCCCGACCAGCTCACAAACTTTCCCTCAGCCAATGGTCCCGAGAGGTTATCCGAAGGCCCGCCCGCCGGGAGGGGTTTCTTCCGAGCGATCCCGCAGCGCGAAGCGCGAGGACCAGCGAGGAAGAAACCCCGCAGGCGGTCGGGCCGGTGGGAAGGATGGCCTTTCGACCTACTCCTTCTCGACCGCGCGCATGATCGCCTTGTAGATCTCCATCAGCGGGATGATCAGGAAGGCCAGGCCCAGGGCAGCGACAACGCCCTTGAGCTCAAGCGTCACGGGGCCAAAGAACATCTCGGCAAGCGTCGGCTGCACGGTCACGATCACCGTCAGCACCAGTGCCAGCGCGGCGGAAGCCCACAGCCACTTGTTCTGCTTCTTCATGGTGAACAGCGACGCACGACGGCTGCGCATATTGAAGCAGTGGAAAATCTCGACCATGTTGAGCGTGATGAACGCCATCATCACGCCTTCCTCGTCGGCATTGCCGGCGATCATATCGGCGATGTGGATGTAGCCCATGTCAAAGTACACGCCCACAAAGAAGCTCGCCAGCACCAGCGCGGTGATGATTAGGCCCTGGACCACGCAGTCCAGACCCATATGTCCGGCAAAGACACCGTCCTTGGCGTTGCGCGGCTTGCGCTTCATGATGTCGCCCTCGGCATCCTCCATGCCCAGCGCGAGCGCGGGGAAGCAGTCGGTGACCAGGTTCACCCACAGCAGCTGCACCGGCTGGAAGATGGTAAAGCCGATGAGCGTGGCGATAAACACCGAGAACACCTCGGCAAGGTTGGCCGAAAGCAGGAACTGGATGACCTTGCGGATGTTGTCGTAGATGCGACGACCCTCTTCGCAGGCGCCGATGATGGTAGCGAAGTTGTCATCGGCAAGTACCATGTCGGCGACGTTCTTGGTGACGTCGGTACCGGTGATGCCCATACCAACGCCAATGTCGGCGCGCTTGATGGACGGGGCGTCGTTGACGCCGTCGCCCGTCATGGCCACGATCTGGTCGCGCGACTTCCAGGCCTCGACGATGCGTGTCTTGTGCTCGGGCTGGACGCGGGCGTACACGCCGTAGTCCTCGATGTGCGCGTCGAGTTCCTCGTCGCTCATGCGATCGAGGTCGGCACCGGTGATGGCCTGGCTGCGATCGGCGACGATGCCCAGCTGCTTGGCGATGGCCACGGCGGTGTCGATGTGGTCGCCCGTGATCATGACGGTGCGGATACCGGCGTCGTGCGCCTCGTGGATAGCGTCGGCCACCTCGGGACGGACCGGGTCGATCATGCCGGACAGGCCACAGAAGACCAGGTCATGCTCGAGCGCAGCGGGGCTGCAGTCGTCGGGAACCTCGGTGTAGGTGCGGCTTGCCAGCGCCAGTACGCGCAGGGCCTCGTCGGCCATGGCCTTGTTGGCCGCCACGAGCTCGGCGCGGCGCTCCTCGGTCAGGGGGACGACCTTATCGCCCTCGTAGATATGGGTGCACAGGCCGATCACCACGTCGGGCGCACCCTTGGTGTACTGCTCGTACTCGCCATCCAGGGTCTCGACGACCACGGACATCATCTTGCGGCCCGAGTCAAACGGGGCCTCGCCCACGCGCGGATGCTCGGCAGTCAGGCCAGTGAGGCCCGCCTTGCCGGCGTCGTTGACGAGCGCGCACTCAGTCGGCTCGCCCACGGCCTCGCCCAGCTCCTCGTCCCACTGAGCATCGGAGCACAGCGCCATGCCGGCCAGGAACTTCTCCTTGGGCGCAGCGAGCTCGTGCTTGACGACGGTCATCTTGTTCTGGGTAAGGGTACCGGTCTTGTCGGAGCAGATGGTCTGCGTGCAGCCAAGGGTCTCGACGGCAGAGAGCTTGCGGATAATCGCCTGGCGCTTGGCCATCTTGGTCACGCCGAGCGAAAGGACGATGGTCACGACGGCGACCAGGCCCTCGGGAATGGCGGCGACGGCAAGCGAGACGGCGACCATAAAGGTGTCGAGCAGGGCAGTCGGGTCGGTGAGGACATTGCCCACGCCGTGGCGGAGGATGTCAACGCCAAAGATCACGACGCAGATGACGATCACCATAATGGTAAGGATGCGGCTGAGCTCGGCGAGCTTCACCTGCAACGGCGTGAGCTCCTCCTTGGCCTCGGCCAGGGCGCCGGCGATCTTACCCATCTCGGTGTTCATGCCGGTGCCGACCACGACGGCGCGGCCACGGCCGTATACCACGGTGGAACCCATGTAGCACATGTTCTTGCGGTCGCCGAGCGGCACGTCATCGGTGCCCGCGGCAAGCTCGATCACGTTGGCGTGCTTCTCTACGGGCACGGACTCGCCGGTGAGCGCGGCCTCTTCGATCTTCATCGTGGCGCTCTCGAGCACGCGGCAGTCGGCCGGGACGGAGTCGCCCGCCTCGAGCATGATCACGTCGCCGGGCACGAGCTCGGCGCTCGGCAGGTGCACGAGCTTGCCGTCGCGCAGCACCTTGGACTGCGCCGCACTCATCTCCTGCAGGGCCTCGAGGGCCTCCTCGCTCTTGGCTTCCTGGACCACGCCCAGCACCGAGTTGACGATAACGACGAACATGATGATGGCAACATCGGCAAAGTCGAGCTCGCCCTTGACCATGCCCGTGAGCGCACTGATGACGGCGGCAACGATCAGCATGATGACCATGGGGTCGGCCATCTGCTCAAAGAAACGCTTCCACAGCGGCGTCTTCTCGGCTTCCTCGAGCTTGTTAGGGCCTGTCTTGGCAAGGCGCGAAGACGCCTCGTCGTTGCTCAGGCCGAGGTTCTCATCGACACCTTGGTCGCTGAGCACCTCCGCCGCGGCGGACAGGTATTCCTTTTGCATATAGAGTCCCCTCCTGGGATTCGGGCCACTCAGCAGATTGATGCCCGATCATAATTCCCAGGAGAAGGGCAAGGGCTCATCAAGGCTGCCGTGCTGAGCGGCAGTTGATAGTGGAGCTATGGTACCCCAAAGCGACGCGTCTAGCCAAAACAATCGGTTTGGAAATATGGTCCGCACGCAACGGTGCAGACCGTGTGATGCTCAACATTGGTAAAACGTTTTTTCTTCGGCACATCGCCAAACTGACATATCGCCCAGATAGCAGCGGTTGGAGTGGTTGGTAAAGATTTTCCATATACCGTTTTTCCCGCAAAAAATGAACTTCCATTTCGGCATACGGTCGATTTTTTGGGGTATTCGGTCGGCATTTCGTTATAATCATCTCGGTTTTATTTCTTATGGTTTATCTATCAGCGCAAGACGATGTCAGATGGAGGTCTGAATGTACAAGCGCACTAAGATTGTATGCACCATGGGTCCCGCCTGCGATAGCGACGAGACCATCCGCGAGATGATCAAGGCGGGCATGAACGTCGCCCGTTTTAACTTCTCGCACGGCTCCTACGACGAGCACCACGGTCGCATCGAGCGCGTCCGCCGTATTTCCAAGGAGCTCGGTCTGCCTGTCGGCATCCTGCTCGACACCAAGGGCCCCGAGGTCCGCACCGGCCTTCTGGTCGACGGCAAGAAGGTTGCCGTCAAGACCGGCGATAAGATCGTCGTCACCGCTCAGCCCACGTCCGAGGATTTCCACGGCACCGCTGAGCACATCTCCCTCGACTACCTGGCTCTGCCCTCCGAGGTCGAGAAGGGCTCCCTCATCCTGATCGATGACGGCCTGGTTGCCCTCGAGGTCGAGTCCGTCAGTGGCCAGGACATGACCTGCGTCGTTAAGAACGACGGCCTGATCGGCGAGCGCAAGGGCGTCAACATGCCCAACGTCAACATCTCGCTGCCCGCCATCACCGAGCGCGATCGTCAGGACATCCTCTTTGGCCTGACCGAGAACATCGACTACATCGCCGCTTCCTTCATCCGTGACGGCGAGTCCGTCCGCGGCATCCGCGAGCTTTGCCGCGAGAACGGCGGCGAGCACGTGACGATCTTCCCGAAGATCGAGTGCGCCTTGGGCGTCGAGAACTTCGACGAGATTCTCGAGGCTTCTGACGGCATCATGGTCGCCCGTGGCGACCTGGGCATCGAGATCAAGCCCGAGCTCGTTCCGCACATCCAGAAGGAGATCATCGCCAAGTGCAACGCGGCCTACAAGCCCGTCATCACCGCTACGCAGATGCTCGACTCCATGCAGCAGAACCCGCGCCCGACGCGCGCCGAGGTTGCCGACGTTGCTAACGCCATTTATGACGGCACCGACGCCGTCATGCTGTCCGGCGAGTCCGCTGCCGGTAAGTACCCGGTCGAGGCCGTCAAGATGCAGGCCAGCATTGCTCTCGAGACCGAGAAGTACCTCCCGGCCCACGCTCCGCTCGAGGTTCCGGCCGATGCTCACGGCACCCGCGTCGTCAACAACGTTGTGGGTATGTCCGCTGTGAACATGGCCACCACCGTTGGCGCCAAGTGCATCACCGTGCCGACGACCACCGGTCGTACCGCTCGCCTGATCTCGCACTTCCGTCCCAACATGCCGATCTGCGCGTTCTCCCGCCACGAGTGGGCCGTCCAGCAGATGATCATGTACTGGGGCGTTATCCCGCACCAGGCCGAGATTACCCAGGGCACCGTCAACGGCACGATCGTCAAGGCGATCGAGACCGCTAAGGAGCTCGGCTACGTCGAGGCCGGCGACCTGACCGTCGCCACCGCCGGCGATCCCCGCATGAGCGTCCAGCTCGAGGACAAGGTCTCCTCGACCAACGTCGCTTACGTCGCTCAGGTGCGCTAAATCGCACTTGCAAGCAGATTTGCATTGCAAAGGGCCCGGAAGGCATTGCCTTCCGGGCCCTTTTTAGACCTTCTTCGTATGCCGCATCATCGATTTGTGTTCAGTCGCAAGCCTCTCCGATGCCGAGCGCACCACCGAAGACGCCCTGCGACGGGAGCCGTTGGTCAATTGGAATGAACTGTTCACCGTTAAGCCGGCCGGCTAGCAGCTAGCGATCAGGGGGACTGCGGGAACGTCAGAAGCAGCGACGCGAGCCGCAAATCCCGCCTCGGTCAGCTCGATGACCTCGGTAAACGTTGCATCGAAAAACTCCTCGGTTAGCAGGCGATACGGCGGATGATCGGGCTCGCCGGGGTTTTCGCGTACAATCTCGTGCATGACGCCGATAGTCTTGAGCACATATTCTTTATGGATGGGATACTGCCCAAAACGCGTCGCAGCGGTATAGAGGCGATCGGTCGCACGCGGAATGGAAACGATGCCCAGCGTCTTGCCAAACCAGTCAAAATCGCCCTGCTTTTTAATGCGGAATTCCTCGCACGGCTTGCCGCCGCGTGCTTCCAGATACTGGTTCACACGCGTGTTCCATACCGTGTCGGCCACCAGATGCGACCAGACGCCCAGCGTTAAATCGAGCAGCGACTGCGCCACATCTTCGGACGCAAGCGAGAACTCACAGGCGCCGGGACCGACAACCGGCTCGGCATCCCTGTAGCGCTGAGGATAGTGCACGCGGTTCAGTCGCTCGCGCTCCTCGACAATCGAGGTAGCCTCAGCAGGTTCGCCCGCGGGTGCGCCTTTAAGCAGCGGCGCCACATAGGTATCCCAGAACTCGTGCTCGCGCGGCTTAGGGATAGGCTCGGGCTTTGCAAAGTGCGTAATGCGATACGGAATGGGATCGGCGATGCCAGGGACCATATAGCCCACGAAGATATCCGGAACCACGCAGCCAAACAAAAAGGCATTACGGTCGCGCACGCTATCGGCAAGCACGCTAGCACGTGCCAGCAAGCGCTCCGTTTGAGCGATATGAATGTTCCAACTTGGCATAGCCACCCCCATAAAACCTGGTTAACTATACCATCACGGCAGAGTCGCACAGGCGGCCATACATACCCTACGCAGCAACTATTCCGCAGCACCGCTTTCGGTTCCATACGACGGCACGGGCGCCTCGACCACATGGTGATATCGATCGATATAGATGGCACGGGCCTCCAGGCGGCGCACCAAATCTTGATGGTGCGTACTCATCAAAACCGTCTTACCGGCAGCAACGTAGGCCAGCAAAAAGTTGACTACGATGTCGCACGAGTCCTCATCGAGCCCGTTGGTGGGCTCATCGAGCACTAGGATATCGGGGTTCATCGACACCACCGCAGCCAGCGCAACGCGCTTCTTTTGCCCGCCCGAAAGCTGATAGGGCGAGGCATCGACCAGATCGGCAACCTGGAACAGCTCCATGGCATCGCGGACGCGGCGCTCGAGCTCGTCTGTCGGCAGCCCCATCTGCGCGGGGCCAAAAGCAACTTCCTCGCCCACCGTAGCGCAGAACAGCTGGGCGTCGGCATTCTGGAACACAAAGCCCACGCGCTGATGAAAACGCTGAGCGGCTGCGGAATCCTTGAGATATGCCGCATCGATCACGTGCCCGTCAAACAGGTACGCACCCGCGTCCGCTAGTTCAAGACCGTTGATAAGGCGCATAATCGTCGTCTTACCGCAGCCGTTGGGACCGAGTAGGGCAACGAGTTCACCACGATCGACCTGCAGCGACACACCATCGACAACCGTATGCCCCGCATAGGAGAACAGCACGTCGCGAAACTCGATGAGCGGCACGCTCTTGGCGCCAGTAGCACCGCTCGCGCCCATCACGCCATTCGTATCGTTTGCCAAAACGTCGCCCTTCCCTATCCACATCGACGGCTCGGCCGCCCGCGCTACAGCACCGCGCACAACACGGCGAGCAGCACCACGACGACCGCATAGACCGCATCGCGCCAGCCAAAGCCGCTCCGCGCGGGAGTCGGATACGCACCGGCAAAGCCACGGCAAAGCATAGCCTCGTCCATCGCGCGGCTGCATTCCATCGCCTTGATAAAGGTCATGCCCATGATACCCGCGATCGAATCGGTACGCGAAAAACCCGCAGGCGCACGACCCACACTGCGCAGCATGACCGATTCGGTCAGATCGTGCGCCGTGCGTCCCAGCACCTCGATGTGCTTGAGCGCCATATCAAACGTAAAGATGACCTCGTCGGGCAGCTGTAGCGTCTTGAGCGCCGCCGACATGCGGCTCCAGGTGAGCGTCCACGAAACGCCCAGCACGAACGACACGTTAATGAACGTCTTGAGCGCGATCTTGAGCATGGCGCCCGCGGCAGAAGCGCCCAGCAGCAGGGCAGGCAGTGCCAGAACCACCGCAAGCCCCGTGGCGCCGAGCGCCGGTACAAAGGTCGCACGCAGCCCGCGTACGGGGCGCACGGCAACGAGCACCAGCGCGATGGCCGCCATCAACATGAGGTACAGCGGGCTCTGCGTCAGACACACGCACAGGACGCAAACGAACATCCCCACCAGGCGCACCGGAGCCGAAACGCAAGAAAGGGCGCGGTCGACCATCGACCCGCCCTCGTGCGCGCCTCCACCCAGGCGAACCCGCTCAAGCAGGCTCGCCAGGTGCAGGACATTCTTTTGCATCACACGATGCCGAGCCCCCGCGGGCTCGTAACGCTCCTCGGCCGCAAGCCAACTAGGCAGCTCGGCTATTGCCATGAGCACCGCTTTCCTTGACCGTCAGCGAGACCAGGCGGAATGTGATGGTGAGCACCGCCACGCCAATCACGCCCGAAAGAATATACATCGCAGCCTGGCCGGCAAAGCCAAGGCCCTGCTCCTCGGAATAGGCCTGCAGATAATCGCCCGTGGGCAGGGCGTCGGCAAAGGTCGGGGTGTCGAGGCCGACCGAAGCCTGCAGGCTGTCGTCGCCAGCCTCCTGAACGGCGGTCGCGGCGCCCTCGGCGTCCCACTCACCCCAGGCGTCACCGGTGGCGAGCAAGCCGAGCGGCGTAGCCACGACAAGCACGGCGACCAGAATGAGCGTGGGAATCAGGGAAGTCTTCTTGGCGGTACCATCGGCGGCAAGCTGGCCATCGGCGGCTTCGGGGCCGACGATAATGCTCGGCGCCGTCTTCTTAATGAAGCCGTAGATGGCGGCCGTCGCCACGCCCTCGATCACGCCGGCAACCAGCATATGCGGGATCAACATGGCCGGAATAGCCACGGACAGCGGGAAGGGGCAGTACAGAGGGGCGCCCGAAGCGTTGGTGAAGAGCATCGGCTGAATACCAAACTCGATTGCCGCGCACAGGGCCGCCAGGCACAGGCCGACCCAACCGCTCACGATGGCAGAAACCGAGGTGCCCCAGCTCTTGTCGTGCAGACGGCTGTTGAGCGCACGGAACACGATAGCAGCGACAAACGGCAGCACAAAGGCCATGTTAAAGCAGTTGGCGCCAAACGACAGAACGCCGCCGTCGCCAAACAGCAGCGCCTGCAGCGCCAGAGCGACCGAGACAGCGATAGCCGCGGCCTCGGGGCCCAGCAGCAGCGCGATGAGTGCGCCGCCGACGGCGTGACCAGTGGTACCGCCGGGCAGCGGAACGTTGAACATCATGAGCAAGAAGGAGAATGCGGCGCAGATGCCCAGGAACGCCATATGCTCGCGATCGAGCGTGGCGCGCACCTTTTTGATGCAGTGAACCCATACGGGCACCATCGCCACCGCCATAACGGCATCGGTCTGCGGGGACAGATAATTATCGGGAATATGCATGAGCCCTCTCAATCAGAACGTTGTGTGTTACGTTTCCAACAATCCGTAACACCGACTCTGCATACTAACAAAAAGGCGCACCGCCCACAACGCAGCACGCCCTTGCAATACGTACGTTATTAGCCCAGGTCCACGCACCGCCCAATAAAGGGCCCATGCACTCCCAACTTTCCGGTCACCCGGAAGAAGGTGCGATCCGCTCGCAACAAGGTTAACGCAGGAACCCGCCCCCGAGAGGGGTTTTCTAAGGCAACATCCCGCAGCCGCGAAGTGGCGAGGACGTTGCCGTGAAAACCCCGCAGGGGGCGGGTTCCGAACAGCAAAGATTACGAGCGGACTTCGCCGTTTACGCCCTTGCACACCTTGGTGACGATCTTCTGGTGCGCCTTCTCGACCTCTTCGCTAGTAAGCGTGTGGTCGTCCGAGCGATACGTGAGCGCAAAGGCCATGGACTTCTTGCCCTTGCCGATACGAACCGGATCGCGGTAGACATCGAACAGGCGCACGCCCTCGAGCAGCTTGCCGCCGGCGCTGGTAATACGGCGCTCAAGATCCTCGCAGGTCACGGCATTGTCGACCACAATGGCAAGGTCGTGCTCAACGGCCGGGTACTGCGAGAACTCGCGGTAGTTCTCCTGGTTGCGGGCGCCCTTGATCAGCTTGTCCAGGTCAAGCTCAAAGGCAACGACAACCTCGTCGATGCCGCAGGCCTCGCGCGCCTCGGGGTGGATCTCGCCGACCCAACCCAGCACGGTGCCGCCGGACAGAACCTCGGCCGCACGACCCGGCTGCAAAAAGGCATAGCCCTCGCCCTCGACGGGACGGAAGCGAACCTTCTCGATGCGCAGCTGGGCGAGCAGCTCCTCGACGATACCCTTGCCAAAGAAGAAACGCAGTTTACGGTACTTCATGTTCCAAGACTGCTCGCTCCACTGGCCCGAGAGCACACCCGCGACGGACTTGGTCTCCTTGGGCAGGCTGGCGTTCTCGCGACCGTGGAACAGGCTGCCGAGCTCGTACAGGTGCACGTTGGGCGTACCGTGCGCCTCGTTGTAGGCCACGGACTGCAGCAGGCCCGGCAGCAGCGAACGACGCATCTCGGTCTGCTCGGCCACCAGCGGGTTCATGAGCACCACGGGGCAGCCGCGACCCTCGGTGGGCATGCCGATCTTCTCCAGGTCGCCCGGGGCGGCAAAGCCAAAGGTCGTGGTCTCGTTGAGGCCGCAGGCGCGCAGGATCTCGCCGACCTTGCGGGTGAGCTTCTGCTCGCGGGTCAGGCCGCCGATGTGGTTCTTGGCAGCCGGGATGGTCGCCGTCACACGGCCCATGCCCCATAGGCGCAGGACCTCCTCGATCAGGTCAATCTCGCGCGGCAGGTCGGGACGGAAGCTCGGCGGGGTAACCATAAAGTCCTCGCCGTCGCGCTCGACGGTGCAGCCCAGACGGGTAAGCGAACGCTCGATAAAATCGGGCTCGATGTCGGCACCGCAGATGGCATGCACGCGGGCCAGGCGCAGCTTGATGCTGTCGATGGTCTTGGGCGCGGGGAAAACATCGACATAGCCGGGAGCAACCTCGCCGCCGGCGATCTCCTCGATGAGCGCGCAGGTAACGTTGGCGACATCCACGCAGCCAGTCTCGTCAACCTGGCGCTCAAAGCGAATGGAGGCGTCGGAGATCAGCGACAGATCGCGGCTGGTGTGCGAGGTGCGACCGGCGTTGAAGCAAGCGCTCTCGACCATCACGTCGACGGTGTCGTCCTCGATCTCGGAATCCATGCCGCCCATAACGCCGGCCAACGCCACGGGGCGCTCGCCGTCGGTGATAAGGCCCATGCCGGCGTCGAGCACGCGCTCTTCGCCATCGAGCGTCGTGAATTTCTCATCCTGCTGGGCGGCGCGAACCACCACGCGACGGTGGCCATCGCGCTCGGCAAAGGTGTCCAGGTCAAAGGCGTGCAGCGGCTGACCGGTGAGCATCATCACGTAGTTGGTGATGTCGACGATGTTGTTGTGCGGACGCACGCCCAGGGCGTTAAGGCGCTTGACCATCCAGTCGGGCGACGGGCCGACCTTCACGTTGCGCACGATGCGGGCGACATAGCGGTCGCACAGGCCCTCGTCGGCAATCTCGACGGAAAGCTCGTCGTCGGTCGCGCGGCCAGTCTCCGCCTTGATGGCGGGCAGCTCCACGTGGAAATCGCGGTCGAAAATGGCACCGGTCTCGCGGGCCATGCCGATCATGGACAGGCAATCGGGACGGTTGGGCGTGATCTCGCAGTCGAGCACAGTATCACTCGAGCCCACGTACTCGGCAAACGGCATACCGCAGGGCGTGTCCTCGGGCAGAATCATGATGCCGGAGTGGTCGCCACCCAGGCCGAGCTCGCGCGCAGAGCAGTTCATGCCCATGGACACGACGCCGCGAAGCTTGCTCTTCTTGATCTTGACGTCGCCGGGCAGGACAGCGCCGATCATGGCCGTGACGATGTGGTCGCCGGCCTCGAAGTTCTGCGCGCCGCAGACGATCTGCAGCGGAGCGGGATTGCCGTCGGCATCGAGGTTCTTGTCGCCCACATCGACCGAGCACACATACATGTGGTCGCTATCGGGGTGCGGGGTCTTGGTGAGCACCTTGGCGGTCACCACGTGGTCGAAGGACTCGCCCACGGTGTCGATCGCCTCGACCTCGGTGCCGGTACGGATATATTCGTCCGAAAGGGTCTTGGGATCCTCCGGAATATCGATCATGGTCTTGAGCCAGTCGTAAGAAACGCGCATCTAACTGGTCTCCTTTCATCTGTAACGCCTGCAATAAACAGACGGAAAACTCCAGCTACGGAGACGGGTTTCCGAGGTGCCGCAGATTGCCTTGAAAGAGGAGGGCCGCGTACTTAGGTACGCAACCGACGATTGAAAGGCAAGGTGCGGTGGCTCGGGAAGCCGCCGGGACAGGTCAACTTAAAATTGGTTCAAGAAGCGCATATCGCCCGTCATGAGCGTTCTGAGGTCCGGCAGGTCGTAGCGCAGGGCCGCGACGCGCTCGGCGCCAATGCCAAAGGCGAAGCCGGTGTACTTCTCGGGATCGATGCCGCAGTTGATCAGGACGTTGGGGTCGACCATGCCGCAGCCCAAGATCTCGATCCAGCCGCTGTGCTTGCAGAAGTTGCAGCCCTTGCCGCCGCACACGTGGCAGCTCACGTCCACCTCGCAGCTGGGCTCGGTGAAGGGGAAGAAGTGCGGGCGATAGCGCGTCTTGCGGTCCTCGCCAAACATGCACTTAACAAAGTAGTCGAGCGTGCCCTTAAGGTCGCCAAAGGTAATGCCCTCGTCGACGACCAGACCCTCGATCTGGTTGAACTGCGGAAGGTGGCAGGCATCGGCCGTGTCGGGACGGTAGACGGTGCCCGGGCAAATCATGTAGATGGGCGGCTTTTGCGACTCCATGGTGTGGATCTGCACGCCCGAGGTCTGGGTGCGCAGCAGCACGTCGGACTCGCCGTGGGCGTGGGCCTCGGGGTGCGCGACGCTGCCGGGGTTATTGTCGACCACGTAGAAGGTATCGCGGGCCGAGCGGCTCGGGTGATCCATAGGGGCGTTGAGCGCGGTGAAGTTGTAGTAGGAGGTGTCGACCATGGGACCGGACTCGACGGTGTAGCCGATGCCGCAGAAGATGTCCTCGGCCTCCTCGATGATTTGCTTGATCAGGTGCTGGTGGCCGATCTGCGGACGGATGCCCGGCAGCGTGATGTCGACGGCGTCGTGCTCCAGTGCGCGCTTGAGGGCGGCGGCCTTCATCTCGGTGTTGCGCTCGTCGAGCATGCCCTCAATCAGCTGGCGCATCTCGTTGGCGCGCTTGCCCATCACGGGACGATCCTCGGGGGCGAGCTTGCCCATCATGCGCATCAGGCCGGTGATGCGGCCCTTGCGGCCGAGCAGCTCAACGCGCGCAGCCTCGAGCTTGGCTGCGTCGTCGGCGCCTGCGACGAGCTCCTTGGCCTCTTCCTCGAGTTTGACCAGATCATCAATCAGACTCATGTCTTCCCTTTCGTCTCTCGCGCTCTCCGTTTGCCGAGGCGGCTGCCACCGTCTGGCGTTGTGAAAACGCGGCCCGGTTCGGTAACAAAAAACCGCCCTCGGGCATGTGCATTGCCCAAGGACGGTTGAATTCCGCGGTACCACCTTGTTTGACCCGGCGGATGTCTGGCCCGCCGCGCCCACTCTGTACCCCTTGTCGCGAGGCTCACGGCTTCCCTACTGGGGCTTCGCCGCCGCTGGCCGCGTGCCCGTTGAGGTCGCTGCTCGGGAGTGAACGCTTGGCCCTTGTCACCACAGGAAGGCTCGCAGCCCATGACCTTCCCTCTCTTGCCGGCGACGCGGCGGGCAAAACCCTCTCCGTCAACGCATTGGGCTATAGGATAACACATTCTGCGTGTGCATCGCCGCGTTCCGTTTTGTTCGCACTGGGTACAAGGCAGGTAGCTGTGCAAACTGGCCGCACGCCCACCCGTGGCGCTCGACCTGCGAGATCAAGGATATAGGTATGGGAAAGAAACTCGATAAGAAGGCCAAGGCGGGCAAGAGCATCAAGAAGCTCCGCAAGCTCGAAGGCAAGCTGTGGACTCGCGAGTACCTGCTCAAGATTGCCGAGTTCGATGGAGCGACGATTGCTCCTGCCAACGGCGCAGCAGCGCGTGCCGACGCCATGGGCACGCTTGCCGGCGAGCATCACAAGCTGCTGACCAGCGAGAAGTCCGTTGAGCTCGTACGCTCGTTAGCGCGCGAGACCGTCGCCGGCGGCAAAATCGACGACCCTCAGCTGCTCGACGAGATCCGTGTGCTCGGCCGCGATCAACGTGAGGCCAGTGCCATCCCCACCGAAGAAGCCGAGGCCTGGACCAGGCTCACCTGCGAGGCGGACGCCGTGTGGCACAAGGCCAAGGCAGCCAACGACTGGGCGAGCTTTGAGACCTATGTGGATAGAATCGTCGCCCAACTTAAGCATCAGGCCGAGCTCATGGACCCCAAGCGCGATCCATACGACGTTTGGCTCGACCAGTACGAGCGCGGCCTTTCCGCCAAGAGCTTCGACGCGTTTTGCGACGAGGTCAAGGCCACGGTCGTGCCGCTCGTGCACGCCATCGGCGAGCGCGGCCAGCAGCCGGCTGCCGACTTTTTGCACGCCCACGTGCCCGAGGCTGCCCAGCGCGCCATGAGCTTCGACCTTATGAAGCTTGTCGGCCTGGACCTGGACGACACCGCGCTTGCCTTTACCGAGCATCCGTTTAGCGAGGGCTTTGCCGTGGGCGATGCGCGCATCGCGACGCACATCTACGAGGACGACTGCATCTCCAACGTCTACAGCATCATCCACGAGGCGGGGCACACCATGTACGAGCTGGGCGTCAATCCCGCCTATGCGCGCACGTGCCTGGAGGGCGGCACCTCCATGGGCATCCACGAGAGCCAGAGCCGCTTTTTCGAGAACACCGTGGGTCGCAGCCGCGCCTTTATGGGCCCGCTGCTCGAGGTGCTGCGTCGTCACGCGCCCGAGGTCTACGGCGACGTCGACGAAGACACGCTCTACCGCGCCGTGAACATCGCGCAGCCGTCGTTGATCCGCACCGAGGCCGACGAGCTCACCTATCCGCTGCATATTATGGTGCGCTACCAGATCGAGCGCATGCTGTTTGCCGGCGAGGCTACGGCCAAGGACATCCCCGCGCTTTGGAATCGCTTTATGGACGAGTACCTGGGCATTCCAGTTCCCGACGACACGCACGGCTGCCTGCAGGATACGCATTGGAGCGGCGGTTCGTTTGGCTACTTCCCCACGTATGCGCTGGGTAGCGCCTACGATGCCATGTTTGTGCCGGCCATGTGCCGCGACGGCGTCGACCTTACCGGTGCCTGCGCGAGCGGCGACTTGGCACCCGTCCGCGCGTGGCTGGGCGAGCACATTTGGCAGTGGGGCCGCGCCAAGGACGCGCCGGAACTCATCAAGGGTGCCTGCGGCATGGATTTTGACGCCCGCTACTACTGCAGCTACCTGCAGGACAAGTTCACCACGCTGTACGAGCTGTAAGGATTGACCAGCACGCCATCGCCAACGCCAACCATGTTGACGCCAATGTCTTGGCAACGTCAGCGAAAACGACCCTAAGCGAGCAAGGTGACGTGAAATCAAAACCACCCCTAAAAGGGGTGGTTTGCTCTTAGGGTATAACCCTTGGATTTCCGGCACGCGTCTAAAGGCG
>NZ_CAXYLS010000027.1:0-12124 GCF_964283865.1 Collinsella aerofaciens
CCCGGAGGAGTTCCGGAATCAGGCCCTCGCGGCCTAGTCGCTATTTAGGGCGTCCAAGATTTGGGACGCAGTTCACAGCCGAGGAGGGTCTTGTTGTCATCGCTATCTTTGAGCGCGGGCGCCTCGCGTTACAGTCCGCGAATCCGTACGGCCTCGGGCGGAAACTCCTGCTCGCCGGCATCGGTCTTGATGGTCGCGCGGCCCCAGATGTCCAGGCCCGCAAACACACCGACCGCAAGCGGCAAGCCGTTGGGCGACACCGCCGCGACCTGACGACCCAACAGTGGCACCATGTCAAAGTACTCGCCCAGCACCGGAGCCAGCGGGCCGGCAGCGCCCTGTGGTGTGTTGGCGGCAACCGCCCAGGTGTCCACGCGGACCAGCACGGCGGCGGCCAATGCCTCGATCAGCGCCTCATCTGCCATATCCACACCAAGCTCACCCAGCGCCGCACGCTCAATATCAACCGTCACCGCGGCAAACATGCCCGCAGCACCGGCACCGCCGTTCACGGCAACACGCGCGAGTGACGTCTCAAACGCAGGCGCACCGCACACGATGTCACTCGACCACTGGATACCCACCTTACCGGCAAGGCCCAGGCCCGGCGTCGACGTCGTGCCCACGAGCGCGTCCATCATGCCCATCGCGGCCACAAACGGAAGACCGTGGAAGGCGTGCATGTTCACGTCGGGGCGAACGACCAGCGAAAACGTCAGCGAAGCATCGCCCGCGCTCCACGCGCACCAGCCCGCGGACACGCCCTCGCGGCCCGCGTCACGCGCCGCGTCGAGCTCGGTGCCGGCGGCAACAGCATTCATCTCGATCATCTACATGCGCCCCAATTCGCCCACGATATGGCCCACGCGGTCCTCGGGCCCCTTGACCTCGACGCCGTTGTAGCGGAAGAACCGCGCCGGATCGTGCATCAGATCCTCGAGCGGCACCAGCACAAAGTCGCGCTCGCCGATCAGCGGATGCGGCAGGCGCAGCTTTTTGCCCCCGTGGGTCTCGCCGTCCATCCACAGCAGATCCAGGTCGATGGTGCGCGGGCCGTTGGCCTTGGCCTTTTTGGAGCGGTCGCGGCCCAGCTCGGCCTCGATCTTCATGAGCTCGTCGAGCAGCACCAACGGCGCCAGCTCGGTCTTGATCTCGATGACGGCGTTGGCAAACGCGTCCTGACGCGTCTCGTAGGCCGGCTCGCTCTCGTAGATCTTGGAGGAGTTGGACACGCAGGTGAGTGGAATCTCGGCGATCATGTCGCGTGCGGCGCGGATGTTGTCACAGCGATGCCCCAGGTTGGAGCCCACGGCCACAAACGCGCGGCGCGGCTGCGGCTTGGCAACCGCCCAGTAGCCGTTCAGGAACTGCGCAAAACCCGCGGCGTCGTGCACGCGCACGATGTTGGCACCGGCCTGGATGGCGCCCAGGCACACGCCAAACGTAGCGGCATCGCGCTCGGCGGCCTCGGTCACGCCCGAGACGGCGCCCACAAAGCGCTTGCGCGATACGGCGCACATGAGCGGATAGCCCAGTGACGCCATCTTGGCAGTCTCGCGCTGGATGACGATGTCCTCGTTAGCCGACTTACCAAAGCCCGGGCCAGGATCGATGCAGATGCGGTCGCGCGACACGCCGGCGTGGATGAGCGTGCGGGCCTGGTCGGACAGAAAGCCCATAACGCGGCGCATGATGGGCGCCGAATCGGGCAGGGTGAAGCGGCGGAGCTGAGAGGTGGGCACGTAGGCCTCCTCGCGGCGGGCGCTGCGGCGCATCATGGCCGCCAGGTGATCATTGGGCTCCGATGCGGCCTCGGTGGCTGCGGGCGCGGCCTCGGGCGCGGGCGCGACGGTCTCGGCGGCAGCAGCCTGCTCGGCGGCAGGCGTCTCCTGCTCGCTTGCAGGCTCGGTCGCGGGCTCAGGTTCGCCAAACGGCAACGAGGGCTGCACCACGCCACCCGGAAGCTTGGCCTCCGGCTTAGGCTCACCCAGCAACTTGCCGCGACGGCGACGAGCCGGCTTCTCGGCCTCACGCGCGGCCTCGGCAGCCGCCTCGCGCGCCTTCTCGGCAACAAACGCCGCTGCCGAGGTATCGAGCTGCACCGTTGCGTGCGTGCGGGTGGGCACGGCGACCTCGCCGGCATGCATCACAATGACTCCGCAGGTGCTCGTCTTAACAAACTCGACCATCTTGGGGTCGGTGAAGCCGGTCACGTCGTTGACGATCGAGGCGCCGCAGCGCACGGCCGCCTTAGCAACCGCCACGTGGCGCGTGTCGATCGAGACGATGGCGCCCTCTTTGGCCAGCGCGCGCACCACGGGCAGCACGCGGCGAGCCTCCTCATCGGGATTGACCGGGGTAAATCCGGGGCGCGTGGACTCGCCGCCCACGTCGATGATGTCGGCGCCGGCGTCGAGCATCGCCAGGCCGTACTCGATGGCGGCATCCGGGTCGAAGTGCTCCCCGCCGTCGCTAAACGAATCGGGCGTCACGTTGAGGACGCCCATGATGCGCGGACGGTCAAAGCTGAGCTCGTACTTTCCGCACCGCCATGTCTTGCTGTCGTTCGCCATGAACATCCTCCTAAAATGCCCACGCCGCCGCGCTCGGGCGCTGGCGGCGTGGTCGCTTTGCAATCAGTCTTTCTATTGTATCCGCGCACGCGGGCTAGAACGCAAACGCGGCCGCGATGTCGCAAGAAATCAGCAGGTCGGCATTTGCATCCTGATCGGTGGGGGCAAGATTGCAAATGGCCAGCGTATCGCCGGTAAAGTAGCGTGTAAGGCCCGCCGCCGGATACACCACGAGCGAGGTCCCGCCTACAATGAGGGCATCGGCCGCGGCGATGGCGGCAACGGCACCGGTCAACACATGCTCGTCGAGCGGTTCTTCGTAGAGCACCACATCGGGCTTGATGCGACCACCGCACGCGGGGCACACGGGCACGCCCGCGGCGTCCTCGTGCTCGCGCGAGCAAATCCACTCGGCGCTATAGACCGCTCCGCACGACTGGCAAATGTTGCGATGGACCGATCCGTGCAACTCAAACACGCGCTGCGAGCCCGCCATCTGATGCAAGCCGTCGATGTTTTGCGTCACCACGACATCGAGCTTGCCAGCTCGCTCCAGCTCGGCGAGCTTGGTGTGACAGCGGTTGGGCTTAGCGTTAAGCGCGATCATCTTGGTGCGGTAAAAGTCGAAGAACTCCGCCGGATGCGTCTCGTAAAAGCTGTGCGAGAGCATGGTCTCGGGCGGGTAGGCAAACTGCTGGTGATACAGGCCGTCAACGCTGCGAAAATCGGGAATGCCGCTTGCCGTGGAAACACCAGCGCCACCAAAGAACACCATGCGCTTGTGGGTATTGAACAGCTCCGCCAGCGCGGCGGAGGCCTGCTTGGGATCTGTTATCGCTTGCGTCATGTTTGTCCTCCGTCCATGTTGGTCGGGGCGGCTGCGATTGCGCCGTCGCCCACGGAGCCCACCCCGCCCCTGTTGCGCTAATCTTAAGCCTGCCAACCCCGTCGAAAGGACACCATGCCTCAGACTTACACTTTCGCCTCGTGGAACGTCAACGGCCTGCGCGCCGTGCTCAAAAAGGACCCGAGCTTTATCCAGATCACGCAAGAACTCGACGTCGATATCCTGGCGCTGCAAGAGACCAAGCTGCAAGAAGGCCAGGTCGATATTGACCTGCCCGGCTATCACCAAACCTGGAGCTACGCCGAGCGTAAAGGCTATTCGGGCACTGCGGTCTTTAGCCGCCAGGAACCGCTGCGCGTGCTGCACGCCGATGCGCTGCTGCCCTACGCCGGCGAGGGTGAGGCAGCTGAGCTCGTTGCCCAAGCCGCGACCGAGGGCCGTGTCTGCGCGCTGGAGTTCGACAAGTTCTGGTTTGTCGACGTCTATACACCCAACGCCCAAAATGAACTCGCCCGCATCGACGTGCGCATGGCCTGGGACGATGCTTACCGCGGCTTTTTGAACGCGCTCGAGCGCGAGACCGGCAAACCCGTCGTGACCTGCGGCGACTTTAACGTGGCGCACGAGGAGATCGACCTTAAGAACCCCAAGTCCAACCGCGGCAACGCCGGCTTTTCGGACGAGGAGCGCGGCAAGTTTACCGAGCTGCTCAACGCCGGCTTTACCGATACCTGGCGTGCGGCAAACCCCGACGTCGAGGGCGTCTACAGCTGGTGGAGCTATCGCTTTAATGCCCGCAAGAACAACGCCGGCTGGCGCATCGACTACTTCCTGGTAAGCGACGCAATCGCCGACAACGTACGCGACACCGGCATCCGCGGCGACATCTTCGGCAGCGACCACTGCCCCGTCACCCTTACGTTGGAGCTCTAACTCCAGCTGCCCCCGGAGACGAAGGAAAACGGATCATTTTGGGCCTCGTGAGGGTGTCCGCGTGACCCATCCGCCACGAAACACGCCCATCTACTACGTTTAAGCCACCACCCTCAACCACAGCGAACAACGCAAAAAGAAAACCGCAGGTAGAAAGCCTGCGGTTTTTCATAAAACGCGGTCATGGTCGGGAGTATCAAGCTAAACGTAGTAGATGGGCCAGTTTCGTGGCAAGCGCCGTCAACTGATTCCCTGGGGACATCTGGGGACGGAAGAAAATGGATCAATTTGGCTCTCTGAGGGCCACGATGCCCGTCATATCAGCCGGCCATTCCAAAACTATGCCGGTTTACGGGGCTGAATCGCGAACCCCCAACCATACGCAATTCCGAGATAATAAAACCGCAGGTGAACGGCTTACTCTATTTCGAAAAAAGCCGGCATGGTCTGCCTGCGCCAATCTAGCCCCGTAAACCGGCATAGTTTTGAAATGACACTTCGGCAGTATTGATTCCCGCCCCGACGCAACCAGCCCTACAGCCTGTATTTCACGACGACACGGTTAATGCGACGGCACCAAGGCTTGTACAAGGCGGCCAAAAACACGCAGGTCGCAAGGCCGTGCGTAATATCGAACGGCACTGCCGTGGCAAGACGCGCCACGGCACCCGCCCAAGTAAGCGGCTGTACAAAACCAATGATGTCATATGCGTTGATCACGACGCCATAGAGCAGGCCCGACGCAAAGCCGTACGCCAGCAGTACTGGCATGCGCACGGTGCCGTCGACGCGGTCGAACGCACCCGCATACGCTAGCGCGCCGCCAACATAGCCAACCAGCCCCCAGGCATACATCTGCCACGGCGTCCACATGCCTTGTCCAAAAAAGAAATTGCTGGTCAGCGCCGCCAGCGCGCCAACCATAAAACCATTGCGGCGACCAAGCGTCGCCCCCGCGATAATGGCGATGGCACTCACCGGTTTAAAGTCGGGAATGGGACCGAACAAGATGCGCCCCGCCGCGGCCAACGCCGCCAACACCAGCGTGGGCATAATCTGGCGCAGGCCCGGGCGCGAAGCCTCGTAACCCGCAAAGAACAGCGCAAGCACCAGCGCCACCACAACCAGCATGGCCAACGCTGCCTGCTCAACGCCCGCCAGCAACGCCGCAGCCATCACCGCAGGAACCGCCAGCAGCAGCGGGATTTCCATATGTTGCAAGACGCGTGACAACGGCAGCCCCCATCAAACGAATGTCCGTTTATGGTAGCACGGGCAAAATGAGGCCGACCAATCCCCCGGCCGACCTTGGCTGCCAGTCGATCAGGCTTTCGCCACGCGACCGGTCTTGGCGCTATTCGCCCGTAACTTTAGCGGCAATGGCCGCGACAAAAGGATCAAACAGCAAGCCGCCCACAACGACAAAGGCCCATCCGCCCACCACGAGGCGAACCCAGCGCGAGAAAAACGGCACACCGTCGATAACGCCAACGCCTGACTGAAACGCGACTTCAAATAGCCCGATAATGCAGAAGAGCAGAGTAGCGCCCACAACGGTTCCGCAAATCCGTGCGCCCGGAGTGTTCCGATCAAAACCAAAAAACTCAACGCACGTCTCAATTGCTTTGCCAAAGAGCGGCAAAAAACCCACGAACTGTGCAATACCGATGGCCAGAATAAGCTGCCCCCAGAAACCAGTAAGTCCCTGAAAATCTAAGCCAGGCTTTCCCTCAACAATCGGCAGAAATGAACACATGAATAGAGGATTAACGATGCCGTTGAGAATGGTCACAGCGGTACTCTTTTTTAGTGTCAAGTAGACCAACTCCTTTTGCCCTTGTCGGCCAGGCCCAAAGGGCGGAAGCGAATATTACATAAGTGAATCGGGAGACGGCAGGAATGGCGACACCAGCGCCGTCGCGCCAAACAGAACAGCGCACCCAAAAAGCAGCGTTTCGTAGCTCTCGCCAATGCAGAAGGAGAGGGCCACGGGAATCAAAAACGTAAGTCCCAGTGAAACGGTGCTCACCACGCCGCCGGCGCTTCCCGCAAGTCCCTCGCGCACCTCGGGCAGCATGTAGGGCAGCGACTGAACGACCGGACCAGCGACGGAGCTCGAAACGCCGATCGCAAACATCAGCCCCACAGAAGGATGGGAGACAAAAGCCTCTCCTGCCCACATAAGGGCACTTCCCGCCATTGCGGAGATGGCCATAAACACGCGATAATCGCCAAATTGCGCCCGCACATAGGGTCCAGCCACGCTGCCGACAATCGATCCAAGCGTCACGAAAGAGGCGAGAAGTCCAGCAGCCTTGGGTTCAGTTGAAGCCTCAAGCGCTGAAACAAGATAACCCGAGTACGCCGTAGCCGATGCAAGGGCAACTCCAAGCAGTATCGCCACGAGCCAAACTATCGGCATCTTGATTACCGCCGCAAACGCACTTGCCGACGACGAAGCAGGCTCCGCACCCTGAACGCCAAGGCCATCTGCAGCCTGCAGAACATCTGCCGATGGCGCAACCAGCAGCCACAGCAATCCAAACACGGCAAATAAAACGGCAGCAAGGGCATATGCTCGTCCGGGCGTTGCAAAGAGAGGAGAGGTTGCAAGCGAGCAGGCGATTCCGCCCGACCCCGCAGCGTAGAACCATCCCATGGCCCTATCGGTTTCTCCGCCAAAAGCGGAACCAAGCACTTTTAGAACGATGGCATTCACGACGCATGGTGCCGCGCCCAGAAGCATGGTCGCCGTGAACAGCGTCGCAAACGATGCGCACTCCGCGCGAGCAGCCGCTGCAATTGCAGAAATCGCCGACGCGATGAATACGAGCACCTTCACGCCATATCGATCGGCGCAAACGCCGACAGGCATGCCGAATACAACGGCAGGAACAAACGGGGCAAACAGGACGGCTGAAAACTCGGCCGAGGTCAGATGCAGGTCCAACACAACCAGATGTGCCAATCCCGACACCTGATACTGCGCGTAGTTCGCAGCAAACACGATGCCGCACACCACAAACAGCAGGGCATATTTTTCGACCGTCCCTTTGCTCACGTTCATCACCCTATCTATGCTTCATCCTTGCGATAGACGACGCGTCCGTTAAAGATCGTCGTCTCGACTTCGAGATCGCGAAGCGCCATCGGGTTCATTTCAAACGGATTGCCCGACAGGATGACGATATCGGCAAGCTTGCCGGCGGCAAGGCTGCCCAAATGGCGCTCAAAGCCCTCGACATATGCTGAGCCGAGCGTGTGCGCTTGCAGCGTCTCGCCGAGCGTCAGGGCATTCTCGCGGAAGTATCCCTCCGCCGGGTGCCCGTCAAACTCGCTACGCGTCACCGCAGCATACACGGTATCGATAGGATCGATTGACATCACCGCAGGCCAGTCAGTACCAAGCCCTAAGTGGATTCCGCCATCGGCCTCTTCCCTATAGCGCCACATGTGGCTCATGCGCTCTTCGCCAAGAGACTCCTCGTACACGCCCTGCCCAAGGCCTCCGATGGGATGCTGCGGCTGAATCGCAGCATTAATGCCCAGGCGCTTCATGCGAGCAATATCCTCGAGCTTCAGGTTATCTGTATGCTCGATAGCAAAACGCGCCCCCTTGTTGCCGCACACCTCCTCGGCACGCTCGACGGCATCGATAATCATCGTGGCCGATGCGTCGCCGATAGCATGGATACGAACATCGAAACCATTCTTGTTGGCCTCGAGCACCATACAGTCAAGCGTCTCCTGGTTGCACGCCGGCTCGCCGCGGAAGTCCTTTCCCGTGGGGGCGTTAAGATACGGCTCGTGCATGTAGGCCGTGTAGGCCTCGGGGCAGCCGTCCAAAATGTACTTGAGACCCGCCATGCGCACGCGCTCGCTGTGATGACGCGCACGCAGCGCCTGCGACTCTGCCATCGGAGCATCGAGCGCAGAATAGTAGCTGATGCGCAGCGTGCTCAGGTCCTCGCTCGCCAGTCGGTCATAGATGTCGTACACGCCGGGCGTGGTCACGCCCAAAGGATACATATCACCAATCGAAGTGATGCCGAGCTTGTTGAACTTGCGCATCGACTTGAGCAACGACGCATCAAGGTCCGGTTTGTTGAGCACAACATCGAGCAAGATGTTCGTCGCCTGGGGCTCGGACAGAAAGCCATTGGGCTCGCCGTTGTCAAAGTGGCGGATAAGGCCACCTTCAGGCGTCGGGGTATTGCGGTCGATACCGACCGCCCTGAGCGCGGCAGTATTGCACCACACCACGTGCATTGAAAAGTCCGAGAGCACGATTGGGCGGTCGATATCGAGCGCATCGAGGCTGCGGCAATCAGGGTCAGTCGGGTTTTCCCACGCGGGCGAATACCAACCCTGACCGTAAATCCACGGATTGTCAGGATGCGCGGCGGCAAACTTGGCAACAGCATCCACGCAAGCCCGCTCGCTCGGCAGGAACATCAGATCGCAACAGAAGTCTTCATCCTTCTGGATTGAACCAAGCGCAAAATGCATGTGTGAATCGTTGAATCCGGGCATGACCAGTTTGTTGCCGGCGTCAATAACCTCAGTATCGGGACCGATAAACGGCTGCACCTTGTCGGGAGAGCCCACGGCCACGATCTCGCTGCCGCGAACTGCAACGCACCCAGCGCGAGGCTCAAGTTCCTCGGCCGTAAACAGCGCCGTCGTCTTAAGGACGATATCGGCGGGAACCACCGATTCCATGGCTACTCACCATCCTTGGCGGCGGCAGCCTGCATGGCCTTGCGGCCGAGCTCGGGCAGGAAGAAAACCGGAACCACGGAAAGCAGGAAGCAGAGGCTCTCGAGACCCATGTTCATAGTGTAATCGGCACCGGCAATGGCGGAGATACCGATAGGCAGGAAATAGCTCATGAGCAGGGAGATGGTACCCACGATGCCGCCGGCGGAACCAGCGTACGTATCACCAATCTCGGGGAGGAGAACAGGCATGGACTGCATGATCGGCCCGTTGATGGCGGTAAAGAAGCCGTTGACGACCAGAATCGTCCACAGAAGGAAACCAACCGGGGTGTACCACGTCACGAACATCGATATGGCACCGATAAGAGTAGTGACGATGAGGAAGCCCTTGAACTTGCCAAGCTTATCGCAGAACGCAGGCCCCACGATGCAGCCAAAAAAACTGCCGACAGTAACAATTGCGGCCATGAAACCAGCAGTAGCGACGTCTATGCCCTTGCCAAGCTGAAGCGCCTGAGGCAGGAAACCGGCATAGGCAGTGGTAGAAGCAAGTCCAAAACCGACGCCAACGGAGATTAGCCATACGCCAGGACTCTTGATAGCAACCTTAAGGTAGTCGAGCACGGGCTCGGGTTCGGGGAGCGATTGCCCCTCGGGAACATCCCGGTCAAGCACAATCCAAAGAACCCAGGAGATGGTCATGACGACAGCAGCGACCATATAAGAGTTAAAGACGCTGCCGAACAAGCCAGCACAGATCTGAGCGACAACGATGGCAACGCACGAAGCCGCGTAGAACAAGCCCATGGCGAAACCAGTCTGTTCACGGAACCAGGTGCCGAGCACCTTGATGAGGTTGGCGTTGAGTGCCGAGATTCCCATGCCAATCAGGAACATCGATGCCATCTGCATCGTGAACGAATCGAGCGTAAAGCAACGGAGAAAACCGCCGGCAACCGAAATTGCGGTGCAAACCGTGACAACTTTCTTAGAACCGATACGGTCACCAAGGGCACCCAGCGGAATTGAGAAGAAAACGGCGGTAAGCATAGGAACGAGGAACAGCATCGAAAAGCCGACGGTATCGATATTGAGCATAGGCATGACCTCGACGGCGAGTGCTGAGACCTGGTACTGCATGTAGTTAGCCATAAAGCACAGCAGGCAAACGACTGAAACAATCGCCCAACGCCATGAAGGAAGCTTCTCTTCCATGATGACTCCTTTAATAAGTCGGAATAATCAAACAGCTTGGAGAACCGGGCCCTGGCTCTTAGGTATTCATATTTTGCGATTGGCCCCTCACCGAAACCATTCGGCTAACGGCTTATCATCATTCGAAAAAAGGAGTAGTATCTCTACGCAAATTAACTAAAATGCCAGCTAAACCACTACGCAATCTCATCGGAGGTCATCTTGAGCTTTTTGTCCGATTCTGAATGGCTCTGCTTAAACGATCTCGTGCTTTCGATTAATTCCATCGACAGCGACCGCGAGTTTCGCTCGACCGTCCTCAAAAAGCTGCGTTTTCTCATCCCCTACGAGTCGGCTGCATTTTTCCTGAGCGACCTTTCCAGGGATCTCGTATCCACCCCGCAAGAATGGAAAACGCGCGTCTTTCTTGACCCTCTTGGCATCGATGTCCCCGCTGGGATGCTCGAGCTCTACACCGAAAAGTACTGGCAGCAGGACATGATCGTCGCTCACCGCAATCTTACGCGCTCGACAGTGCTGCGCGAGTCCGATCAGCTCAGCCCTGGCGATATCGACAGCAGTTATATGAAGGATTATCTTGGCGGCCGCCACGTCGTCAACGTCAGTTTCTTTAATGACGAGGGCTTTTTGGGATCGCTCAATCTTAATCGCAAGAAAGAAGAAGGCGACTTTAGCGATCGTGAAGTTCAAATCCTTGAGCTCATCGAACCGCACCTCACAAACCGACTATCAAAATGGCGTGTACGCGCTGACCGCAGTTCGTCTGAAATCGTATTTGCTCACGACTACGACGTCTCAGCGCGCGAAATCGATGTGTGTCGTTGCGTGTTATCGGGCATGGACAATGCGGCCATCGCCGAAGAGCTCTCCATCAGCACCGGCACCGTTAAAAAGCATCTGGAGAACATCTTTCGAAAAACACAGGTCAACAGCCGCGTTGGGCTCATGGCGCTCCTTCAGCAGTACACGGCGCTCAAGCAGTAAGACCGTTCTCGCCCGCGAACCCGCTCACGCCCTATAAAACACGTTGTCGGCAAAGAAGTCGGCCGGGGGCTCCACGCAGGCAATCTCGCCGTCAAACATCATGGCGATGTCGTCGGCTACCTGCTCGGCAAAATCCAGGTCGTGCGTTGCCATGATGACGGTGCCGCCAGCCTTCGCATGGTCACGCAGGGCGCGAGCGATGATGCGGCGGCTCTCCAGGTCCAAGCCCTTCGTGGGCTCGTCAAGCAGCAGCAGCTCGGGGCCAATCAGCAGCAGCTTTGCCAGCGCGAGCAGCTGGCGCTGTCCGCCCGAGAGGTCGTAGGGGTGACGCGTCTCCAGGCCGTCCAATCCCAGTTGCGCCGCACGCTCCCGCGCCAAGTTCTCGTCATATCCGCAGGTCGAGGCCCATTCCATCAGCTCATCGTGAACCGTCTCGGCAACCAGCAATGCTTTGGGGTTCTGAGGCAGCAGCGCCGCCGAGGCCGCTCCGCGCACCATGCGGCCGCGCTGCAGCTTGGCGGTCTTCGCCAGCACCGAGAGCATCGTCGACTTACCGCATCCGTTGCCGCCCACGACCGCATGCACCGCACCGGCCGAAAACGCCACGTCGAGCCCGCGCAGCACCCAACCGCCCGCGCGATCGTAGCGAAACCAGCTCCCTGCCAGGGTGGTAGCCGACCCGCCGTGCATTTTTTGGAGTATTCTGCTCCCATCCGTGCGCGGGAAGGCTTCCGAGCCGTTCTCGAGCGACGTTTGCGCCACAAATTCGGACGATTGGGGGTGCGGACGATTTCTTGGACCGCGCCTAGGCGTATCCAAGCTTCCTGCGGTACTCCATCGGGCTCAGCCAC
>NZ_CAXYLS010000028.1:0-8653 GCF_964283865.1 Collinsella aerofaciens
ACCGTCACCAACGACGTGCTGTACAAGGAGGGCCTGGACCTTCTCGTCGTGCCCTCCGCCGAGCTCTCCCGCGGCCGTGGCGGCCCGCGCTGCATGAGCATGCCCTTCTGGCGCGAGGACCTCTAAGGTTTTAACGGTTCCGGTGCGGTCCCCCTACAGCCGCACCGGTTTCGCCCGTCAAACGGGCACCACTTTTTAGTAATTCACTTTTTCGAAAGGAAACGAACCATGGGTGTTAACCTCTCCGGCCGTAGCTTCCTCAAGCTCCTCGACCTCACCACCGAGGAGATCGAGTACCTGCTCAAGCTCTCCAAGAACTTCAAGGACATGAAGCGCGCCGGCGTTCCTCACCGCTATCTCGAGGGCAAGAACATCGTCCTGCTCTTCCAGAAGACCTCCACTCGTACCCGCTGCGCCTTCGAGGTCGGCGGCATGGATCTGGGCATGGGCGTCACCTACCTCGATCCGGGTTCGTCGCAGATGGGCAAGAAGGAGTCCATCGAGGACACCGCCCGCGTTCTCGGCCGCATGTATGACGGCATCGAGTTCCGTGGCTTTGCCCAGGACGACGTCGAGGAGCTTGCCGCTAAGTCCGGCGTGCCCGTGTGGAACGGTCTGACCACCGAGTGGCACCCCACCCAGATGCTCGCCGACATCCTGACCGTCCAGGAGAACTTCAACTACGACATCAAGGGCAAGACCCTCGTCTTCATGGGCGACTGCAAGAACAACGTCGCTCGCTCCCTCATGGTCGTCTGCTCCAAGCTCGGCATGAACTTCGTGGCCTGCGGCCCCGAGGAGTGCATGCCCGCTGACGACGTCATCGAGGCCTGCAAGCCCATCGCTGAGGCCAACGGCTGCACCATTAAGCTGACCACCGACGTCAAGGACGGCGTCACCGGCGCTGACGTTCTCTACACCGACGTGTGGGTCTCCATGGGCGAGCCCGACGAGGTCTGGGCCGAGCGCATCGCTCAGCTCACCCCGTATCGCGTTACCTCCGAGGTCATGGCTATGGCCAACCCGGGTGCCATCTTCCTGCACTGCCTGCCCAGCTTCCACGACACCAACACCACGATTGGCGCCGAGAAGTGCGAGCAGTTCGGCATCACCGAGCAGGAGGTCACTGACGAGGTCTTCGAAAGCCCCGCTTCCAAGGTCTTCGACGAGGCCGAGAACCGCATGCACACCATCAAGGCTGTCATGTACGCTACGCTCAAGTAAGAGCATCTAGCATCTCGCTCGGGGTGCATTGCTGCGCACCCCGAGCGCTTTTGTCTGGTAAAAATCTCGCACCGAGCGACATGCACGGCACGGAAGAGCCGCTTCGGGCGAGATCAGTAAATGATTTATGAAGGGGGGATGAGAACTATGACTGAGACCGCTAAGAAAAAGCGCGGTATGCCTTCATCGTTCACCATTCTTCTTGCTCTGCTGGCAATCGTCGCGGTTATTACCGTTATCGTCTCCGGTACGTCCGGTGGCGCGGTTACCGCTGCCCGCCTGAGCGATTTCTGCACCGCCCCGGTCAAGGGCTTCGCTGACGCTCTGCCCGTCTGCCTCTTCGTTATGATCCTCGGCGGCTTCCTCGGCATGATGACCGAAACCGGCGCCCTGGACAACGGCATTGCCGTTCTGGTGCAGAAGCTTAAGGGCAATGAGATCATGCTCATTCCCGTGCTGATGCTCATCTTCTCCCTCGGTGGTACCACCTATGGTATGTGCGAGGAGACCGTTCCCTTCTACGCCCTGCTCGCCGCTACCATGATGGCTGCTGGCTTCGACCCCATGGTCGGCGCCGCTACCGTCCTGCTCGGCGCTGGCTGCGGCTGCCTCGGCTCCACGGTTAACCCGTTTGCCGTCGGCGCTGCCGTCGACGCTCTGACCGGCGTTGGCATTGAGGTCAACCAGTCCATCATCATCGGCCTCGGTGCCGTCCTGTGGATTGTCACCACCGCCATGTCCATCTTCTTCGTCATGAGCTATGCCAAGAAGGTCAAGGCTGACAAGGGTTCCACCATCCTTTCGATGCAGGAGCTCAAGGACGCCGAAGAGACTCACGGCAAGGCTGCTTCCGAGGTTAACAAGGAGGTCAAGCTCACCGGTCGTCAGAAGGGTGTTCTGATCGCCTTTGCCTTCACCTTCGTCGTCATGATTGTCGGCTTCATCCCGCTGGCCGACCTCAACGAGGGCGTCGCCAACTTCTTCGATGCTGGCGCTGTCTATGACGCCGACGGTAACGCCATCGTTCAGGGCTGGTCTGCCCTGATCACCGGCCTGCCCATTGGCCAGTGGTACTTCGACGAGGCTTCCACCTGGTTCTTCCTCATGGCTGTCCTGATCGGTATTATCGGCGGCCTGTCCGAGAAGCAGATCGTCAACACCTTCATCACCGGCGCTGCCGACATGATGTCCGTTGTCCTCGTCATCGCTCTTGCCCGTGGTATCTCCGTCCTCATGGCTAGCACCGGCCTCGACGTCTACGTCCTCGACGCTGCCGCCAATGCTCTGTCTGGCCTGTCCGGCGTGATCTTCGCTCCCATGAGCTTCCTGGTCTACTTCGGCCTGTCCTTCCTGATCCCCTCAACCTCTGGTATGGCTACCGTGTCCATGCCCATCATGGGACCGCTGGCTGTCAAGCTCGGCTTCTCGCCCGAGGTCATGGTCATGATCTACTCCGCCGCCATCGGCATCGTGAACCTGTTCACCCCGACCTCCGGCGCCATCATGGGCGGTCTCGCCCTGGCCAAGATCGAGTGGACGACCTGGCTCAAGTTTGCTCTTAAGCTCATCGTCGCTCTCTCCGTCGTCTGCGCCATCATCCTGACCATCGCTTGCGTGATGATCTAAGTACCCCCTGGGTACCCCACGGAAACCATGACGATCCTATAACGGATCACCTGGTCATCGTCTGTCCGGTGGGGTCAACCCACCGGTAGACTCCTACCTTTAGCCCCCTCCCGTTCCGTGCGCGGGAGGGGGCGCTCTTGTGTTCCGGCGTTTTACCAAACGCCGGAACCACTCGACGCTGCAAGCCCGCCAGAGCGGCAATCTGACGTTCAATCGTCGGGCATGGCCAAAAGGCCTATGCCCTCCTCTTTCACGTCACCTTGCTCGCTCTGGTGGGCTTTCGCTGACTTATGCTCAACCTGCGGCGCTGCCATTGTTGGCGCAGGGGGCGGCTTGCTCGCTCTGGTGTCTGTTCGCTGTTCGTTCTCTGCCCGCGACGTTTCTGCTGTTGGTGCAAAGGGGTCAGGTTACTTTGCGCCAAAAGGGGAAGTTGCGGTGGAATAGTTCCCGTTTGGCCGTCTTGAGGGGTTAAACAGGAGCTATTTCACCGCAACTTATCGATGGCGTGTTTGGTTGGTGCCTGTTGATGGCCTGGGCATCGGGGAGGGCAGGCTCCGTTATAATCGCGTAGGAACTTAATTTACGAAACGGGACGGGAGCCATACATGCGCCAGGGTTTCGACAACGCGAAATATATCGAGCTGCAGGCCGCTCATATTAAGGAGCGCATCTCGCAGTTTGGCGGCAAGCTGTATTTGGAGTTTGGCGGCAAGCTGTTTGACGACTATCACGCGAGCCGCGTGCTGCCGGGTTTTGAGCCGGACAGCAAGTTTCGCATGCTCAAGAGCATAGCCGACGACGTCGAGGTCATCATCGCCATTAACGCGAACCACATCGAGAAGAACAAGGCTCGCGGTGACCTGGGCATTACCTATGACGAGGACGTTTTGCGCCTGGTCGACCTGTTCCGCGGCAACGGCTTTGCCGTCGCGGCTGTGGTCATCACCCAGTACGCCGGCCAGCCCGCTGCCGATGTGTTCCGCAACCGCCTGAACGCGCTCGGTATTCCCGCCAAGCTGCACTATCCCATCGAGGGGTATCCGCACGATGTCGATCTGATCGTGTCCGACGATGGCTATGGCAAGAACGAGTTTGTCGAGACCACCCGACCGCTCGTTGTGGTCACTGCCCCCGGTCCTGGCTCGGGCAAGCTTGCCACCTGCCTGTCTCAGCTCTATCACGAGCACAAGCATGGCACGGCCGCCGGCTATGCCAAGTTCGAGACCTTCCCGGTCTGGAATCTTCCTCTGACGCATCCGGTCAATATTGCCTACGAGGCCGCCACGGCTGACCTCGATGACGCCAATATCATCGACTCCTTCCACCTGGAGGCCTACAACAAGACCACGGTCAACTACAACCGCGACGTCGAGGCCTTCCCGGTAGTCCGTGCCCTGATGGAAAAGATCCTGGGCAAGAGCCCCTACCAGAGCCCTACGGACATGGGCGTCAATATGGTCGGCTTTGCCATCACCGATGACGATGCCTGCCGCGACGCTTCCAAGATGGAGATCGTTCGCCGCTACTTTACCGCGGTCGAAAATGTGCGCCGTACCGGCGTGGGCGATGAGCAAGTCGACCGTCTCAAGATTATTATGAAGAAAGCCGGCATCGATAAGAACTACTCACCGGCGCGCTCGGCGGCCCTCACCAGGGAGCAGCTGACGGGTGGTCCCGTGGGTGCCATGGTCATGCCCGATGGCTCCGTGGTGACCGGTAAGACCTCCACGCGCCTGGGCGCCGCAAGTTCGCTCATTATGAACGCCCTCAAGCATGTCTCGGGCGTCGACCTTGAGCTCGAGGTCATTAGCGATGAGGCGATCGAGCCCATCAGCAAGCTCAAGACGCATTTCCTGGGCAGCAAAAACCCGCGCCTCCACACCGACGAGACGCTTATGGCGCTGTCGATCACCTCGGCCACGAGTGAGACGGCCGCTCGCGTCCTTTCGGGCCTGGAGCAGCTGCGCGGTTGCGATGCCTTCTTTAGCGTGATTATCTCGCCGACGGACGAGACGGTACTGCGCAAACTGGGTATCAACGTGTGCTGCGAGCCCAAGTTTGAGCGCCGCGGTTTCTTCCATCGCTAAGTTTGAAGCACCGCGGTAATTGCATTGCATTTTGGCCGTATCGGGTTAGCGCCCGGTACGGCTTTTTGATCAATAAAGCGTCTATTTCGGCGATAAATAGCTGTTTACCTGCCTAGAAACAATTTGAGCGGTATACAATAACCGTAACTGTTTCATCCTTAGCGGGATGCCGCATGATGGATATTACCTGCCATCGTGAGGTGTGTCGGTCGCGCACGGCGCGTTAGATGCTCGTGCTCGGTTTGAGGAGGCTGCTATGGCGGGCAAGGGTCGTGCGAGTGTTAACGATATGAAGCGTGTCGAGGTGCTGGTGTTGATGGAGATCGACCAGCAAACCGAAGACAATGGCGGGCCGTATGGTTTCTCGCGCAAAACGCTTGCCGAGCGCGTGGGGGTTTCGCCGTATCGTGCCCGCGCCGCAATCGATCGCTTGGATTCCGAAGGTATGATTGATGTCGTCTCGCGTTATAGCGACGACGGCGGTCAGCTTGCAAATGGCATTTGCCTCACCGAACGTGGTGAGTGGTATCTTGAGGGCGTCCGTACCGGCATGCTCGTTCAAGAAATGCTTGAGGACGAGGTTGCTGATCGATAGCAGCATGTAACCCTTGCCATAGCGACGCCGCCTGGGAAACCGGGCGGCGTTTTGTTTCAAGATGGAGAAATGCTATTGCGCGTAAGAAAAATTGCGTGCGGCGTGCGTCGCGAGTATTACAATGAAGACCCGTAAGATGTGTATGGACAACTTCTACGGGAAGCGCAGGTAACTCAATATGACCAAGCATGTGTTCGTGACCGGCGGCGTGGTTTCGTCTCTGGGCAAGGGTATTACCGCGGCCTCGCTGGGCCGTCTGCTCAAGTCGCGCGGGTACAAGGTAACGATGCAAAAGGCCGACCCGTATCTGAACGTCGACCCCGGCACCATGAGCCCGTTCCAGCATGGCGAGGTCTTTGTGACCGAGGACGGCTACGAGTCCGATCTGGACCTGGGCCACTACGAGCGCTTTATCGACGAGAACCTGACCCGCGATTCCAACTTTACGACTGGTGCCATCTATAAGAGCCTGATCGCCCGCGAGCGTCGCGGTGACTTTTTAGGCGGTACCGTGCAGGTGATTCCTCACGTCACCAATGCCATTAAGGATAAGTTCCGCCGCATCGAGGAGCAGACCGGCTCCGATGTAGTCATCACCGAGCTGGGCGGCACGATTGGCGACATCGAGTCCCAACCGTTTGTCGAGGCCATTCGTCAGTACCGCAAGGAGGCCGGCCCCGAGAACGTCTGCTACATCCACGTGTCGCTCGTTCCCTATATCGCCGCCGCCCACGAGGTCAAGACCAAGCCCACGCAGCATTCCGTCAAGGAGCTCCGCAGCTTTGGCATCCAGCCCGATATTATCGTGTTGCGCTCCGACCACCATATCGATGACGCTATCCGCGGGAAGATCGCAAGCTTCTGCGACGTCGACACCGATTGCGTCTTTACCAACGAGGACTGCGCGAGCATTTACGATGTTCCGCAGCTGCTTGCCGAGCAGGACTTTGACCTGCGCATTTGCGAGCGCCTGGGTCTGGACCCGCGTGAGCGCGACATGAGCGAGTGGAACGAGTTCCTGCGCAAACAGAATCACGCCAACCATCACGCCGACAAGGTGAAGATTGCCGTCGTTGGCAAGTACACGCAGCTGCCCGATGCGTACCTGTCGGTTATCGAGGCCCTGCACCATGCGGGTGTCTTCTACGATCGCCATGTGGACGTCCAGCTGGTCGACGGCGAGAGCCTCGACGAGCAGAATGTCTCCGAAGTTCTGGGCGACGCTTCGGGCATCCTGGTCCCCGGCGGCTTTGGCAAGCGCGCCCTGGAGGGCAAGATCCTCGCGGCCGAGTTTGCCCGCGAGCACAAGATTCCGTATCTGGGCATTTGCCTGGGTATGCAGGTGGCCGTGTGCGAGTTCGCCCGCAACGTCGTCGGCCTTGCCGGCGCCAGCTCCTCCGAGTTCGACCCGGACGGTCCGTTTAGCGTCATCGATCTGATGAGCTCGCAGGAGGATGTGACCGAGAAGGGCGGCACCATGCGTCTGGGCGCCTATCCGTGCAAGCTCGCCGCCGATACCCTCGCTCGCGAGGCATATGGCGAGGATCTCGTCTACGAGCGTCACCGTCACCGCTTTGAGTTTAACAACGCCTTCCGCGACCAGCTCGAGGACGCCGGCTTGGTTATCTCTGGCCTCTCACCCGACGAGCGCCTGGTCGAGATGGTCGAGCTGCCGCGCGACGTGCATCCGTGGTATGTGGCAACCCAGGCTCACCCCGAGTTCAAGAGCCGTCCGACCAACCCGCAGCCGCTGTTCCGAGAGTTCGTGCGTGCCTCGATCGGTCAGCACGAGGGTGTCGATCGCCTACAGGTGACGCCCATGAACCTCGCTACGGACTAAGGGTGCCGGCGAACAAAGAACATACCGAAGCTACTCCCTCGTCGCTCGCCGTGGCGGCGGGGGAGTATCTCGATTACCTCGCGGTCGAGCGGGGTTTGGCGCGCAACACGATTGCGGCCTACCGTCGTGACCTGACGACGTACTGCGCCTATCTGGAGCGGGCGGGCATCATGTCTTTTGATGAGGCGACTCGTCAGGTCGTGGAGGGCTTTGTCGCCGACCGTCGCGATGGGGGCTATTCCGATGCCTCGGTGGAGCGTGCGCTTGCGGCCGTGAAGGGCCTGCATGCCTTTTTGGTGCGCGATGGGATTGTGGCCCAAAATCCAACGGCGGCGTTGCGCCTGCCTAAAAAGGCTGAGCGTTTGCCGGAGTATCTATCGGTGGAGGATGTCTCGGCGCTGCTCGATCAAGACTTCCCCGAGGGCGAGATGGGCTTGCGCGACCATGCCATCTTGGAAGTGCTCTACGGATGCGGCTTGCGTGTGAGCGAGTTGGTGGGGCTCGATGTGGGCGATATCCATATCGACGATGGCTTTGTGCTCGTTCGCGGTAAGGGCTCAAAGGAACGCCTGTCCCCGCTGGTGGGAAGCGCGGCGCGAGCTCTGACGCTCTATTTAACTGAGGGGCGTTCTCGCTTGGCGGCCCATGCCCACGGAACCGAGACCTCGGCGGTCTTTTTAAATAAGAACGGCCGCCGTCTGTCGCGCCAGGGCATCCATGCCATCTGTGAGCGCTACGGGCGCCAGGTGGGGCTGGTGGGACTCCATCCCCATACGCTGCGTCACTCCTTTGCCACCCATATGCTTGCGGGCGGTGCAGACCTCCGTGTGCTACAGGAGATCTTGGGACATGCCGATATATCGACCACGCAGGTCTACACGCATGTCGATCGTACGCAACTGACCGAGGTCTATCTGGCGGCGCACCCGCTGGCACATCGTTAACACATCGCTGGCCTGCATATCTATAGGTATTTGGGGACGGGCCCCAGATTGCCGCGGCGTGCTTTTGCGCGCGCATGGGCAATCTGGGGTCCGTCCCATTTTTTGCCACTTGTCGTCGCGGTGGCGGGCCGCATGTGCCTTGGGTGGGGGAGTTTGGGGGCGATGTGAACGGCATGTAAAGGGACGCAAAAATCGCCTCAAGGTCAACTTGAAGGTTGAGGTTGAAAGGCGGGGTGCCACAGGTGGCATCCCGCCGTTGCTGTAAACACAACATATTGTGTTTTCGAACATATGATTGGGGGTGTTTTGCAATATATGGTGGGTGGAGTGGTGGGGC
>NZ_CAXYLS010000029.1:0-4748 GCF_964283865.1 Collinsella aerofaciens
TGACTCGGGGGCATCCTCGTGCCCGGACCGCGCTTCAGAGCGCATGTCCCGCGGGCCGCGAGGTGCGGTTCCGGAAGAGCTCGGGCGATTAGTGCGGCTCGGCTGAGGACGTCGCCGTCCTTGCACCTGCCGTCTATCGACCAGGTAGTCTACCTGGGCCCTTACCGGAAGGAGAACTAATCCCTGGAACGGCTTCCCGCTTAGATGCCTTCAGCGGTTATCCGCGCCGCACGCGGCTACCCGGCCGTGCCGTTGGTCGACAACCGGTTCACCGGAGGTGCGTCCACCCCGGTCCTCTCGTACTGGGGGCAGCCTCCATCGATTCTCCTGCGCCCACGGAGGATAGGGACCGAACTGTCTCACGACGTTCTGAACCCAGCTCGCGTACCGCTTTAAACGGCGAACAGCCGTACCCTTGGGACCTGCTCCAGCCCCAGGATGCGATGAGCCGACATCGAGGTGCCAAACCTTGCCGTCGATGTGGACTCTTGGGCAAGATCAGCCTGTTATCCCCGGAGTACCTTTTATCCGTTGAGCGACGGCCCACCCACTCGGGGCCGCCGGATCACTAGAGCCTGCTTTCGCACCTGCTCGGCTTGTGGGCCTCGCAGTCAAGCCCGCTTGTACTCTTGCATTCAAAAGGACGGTTGCCGACCGTCCCGAGCGGACCTTCGCGCGCCTCCGTTACCCTTTAGGAGGCGACCGCCCCAGTCAAACTGCCCGCCTGGCACGGTCCCCGAGCCGGTTGACGGCCTCGGGTTAGGACGCCGGTCGCGCGAGGGCAGTATTCCAAGGGCGGCTCCCCGGGGGCTGGCGCCTCCGGATCTTCGCCTCCTGCCTATCCTCTACACGCGGGACCAGCGGCCAATGCCAAGCTGCAGTGAAGGTTCACGGGGTCTTTCCGTCCTTCCGCGGGTAAGTCGCATCTTCACGACCAGTGCAATTTCACCGGGTCCATGGTCGAGACAGCGCCCAAGTCGTTGCGCCTTTCGTGCAGGTCGGAACTTACCCGACAAGGAATTTCGCTACCTTAGGACCGTTATAGTTACGGCCGCCGTTTACCGGGGCTTGGCTTCGGGGCTTCGCGCGATGCGCTAACTCCTCCGCGTGACCTTCCGGCACCGGGCAGGCGTCAGACCCTATACGTCGCCTTGCGGCTTCTGCAGAGTCCTGTGTTTTTGGTAAACAGTCGCTTGGGCCTCTCCACTGCGGCCCGCCTCCGCTCCCGGAGCAAGTCCGTTCACGTACGCGCGGGCACCCCTTCTCCCGAAGTTACGGGGCCATTGTGCCGAGTTCCTTGACCATGGTTGACCCGATCGCCTCGGTATGTTCTACCCACCCACCTGTGTCGGTTTGCGGTACGGGCGCGCACGCGCCTGCCTAGGGGTTTTTCTAGGGACCTCGGGCTCACTCGCTTCGCTTGATCGCTTCGTCCGGAGCCTCGCCCTCGTGCGGACCGGATTTCCCTGGTCCGCGGGCCGCGCTCCATCACGGGGACGTCCAGAACCCCGCCGAGCCACCCCCATCCGTCGCCCCGTCGGTCGTAGCGCCGCGTGCGCGGTGCAGGAATGTCTGCCTGCTGCGCGTCGGCTACGCCTTCCGGCCTCGCCTTAGCCCCCGACTGACCCTGGGAGGATTAGCCTTGCCCAGGAAACCTCGGGTTCACGGCGGACGAGTTACTCTCTCGTCTCTCGCTACTCATGCCAGCATTCTCACTCCCATGCGCTCCACCGCCGGTCGCCCGGCGGCTTCACCGCCCATGGGAAGCTCCCCTACCGATTCTGAAAATCAAAATCCCGCCGCTTCGGTGTCCAGCTTAGCCCCGTGTATTGTCGGCGCATGTCCACTCGACCAGTGAGCTGTTACGCACTCTTTGAATGGATGGCTGCTTCTAAGCCAACATCCTGGTTGTCTGGGCGGACGCACATCCTTTGCCACTCGGCTGGAACTTGGGGACCTTAGCGGGCGGTCCGGGCTGTTTCCCTCTCGAGCACACAGCTTAGCCCACATGCTCTGACTGCCGCGCTCTGGGCCGCCGGCATTCGGAGTTCGGTTGGATTCGGTAGGCGGCGAAGCCCCCTCGTCCATCCGGTGCTCTACCTCCGGCGGTGAACGCGCGACGCTAGCCCTAAAGCTATTTCGGGGAGAACGAGATATCTCCGGGTTTGATTGGCCTTTCACCCCTATCCGCAGGTCATCGCCGCCGTTTTCAACCGACGTGCGTTCGGCCCTCCACGGGGTCTTACCCCCGCTTCAGCCTGCCCACGGATAGCTCACCCGGCTTCGCGTCCGCGGCGCGGGACTCAAGTCGCCCTGTTAAGGCTCGCTTTCGCTCCGGCTCCCTTTCGGTTAACCTCGCCCCGCGCCAGCGACTCGCTGGCTCATTCTACAAAAGGCACGCCGTCACACCGTATAGGTGCTCCGACTGCTCGTGGGCGCACGGTTTCAGGTACTGTTTCACTCCCCTCCCGGGGTGCTTTTCACCTTTCCCTCACGGTACTGGTGCGCTATCGGTCACAGGGTAGTACTCAGGCTTGGATGGTGGTCCACCCAGGTTCGGACCGGGTTTCACGTGCCCGGCCCTACTCAGGGACCGCGTCGCGCCGTCCGGTCTGGGTTCGCGTACGGGGCTGTCACCCGCTGCGGCCGGCCCTCCCATGCCGTTCCGCTCCCCAGCCGGACCTGCGCCCGGGGGCGGCAGCCCCCGGATGCGCGGCCCTGCAACCCCGCCGGCGGAACCCCTGCCGGGTATGCCCGCTCGACGGTTTGGCCATCGGTCCCCTTTCGCTCGCCGCTACTCGGGGAGTCTCGAGATTGATTTCCTCTCCTCCGGGTACTTAGATGTTTCAGTTCCCCGGGTTGTCCTCCCCGGCCCTATGTGTTCGGGCCGGGGATATCCACACCTCTGTGGATGGGTTCGCCCATTCGGAGACCCCCGGGTCGAAGGATGTGTGCTCCTCGCCGGGGATTATCGCAGCTTGCCGCGTCCTTCATCGGCTCCCTGTGCCAAGGCATCCGCCGTGCGCCCGTGGTATCTTGCGGGACCGCATCGGGCCCGCGGGATATCCACGTGTCGCTAATTAAGTCAATTAATCGATATCATGAATAGCGCTCGTATGTCGCAATTCGGGTATCTCATACCGCGGCACAGTGTTGACTGTGCTCGCGATCAGATGCTCCTCACTCATTAATAAGTGAATTCTTCTTGTTTGGATCGGATGAATGATTGCTATCATTCTGTCTGATAAATCGCAGAAAAGAATCGAGTCTGGAAGAATGATCTTCCATCTCTCTCCTATCGCTATGCGGCTCTCAAGGTACGCGGGTGCGACCCCGGGGACCGGGTGCTGCGGGGACTTCCCCCGGGCGACATCCACCGGACGGGCTCCTGCCCTCTATTCGAGTTAAGTTGATCTCTCTAGAAGATTTATCTCCCTAGAAAGGAGGTGATCCAGCCGCACCTTCCGGTACGGCTACCTTGTTACGACTTCACCCCCCTCACCCTCCACACCTTCGGCGCCTCCCCCCTTGCGGTTGGGCCGGCGACTTCGGGTGCAGACGACTCGGGTGGTGTGACGGGCGGTGTGTACAAGGCCCGGGAACGCATTCACCGCGGCATGCTGATCCGCGATTACTAGCAACTCCGACTTCATGGGGGCGGGTTGCAGCCCCCAATCCGAACTGGGGCCGGCTTTCCGGGATCCGCTCCCCCTCGCGGGGTGGCATCCCTCTGTACCGGCCATTGTAGCACGTGTGCAGCCCAGGGCATAAGGGGCATGATGACTTGACGTCGTCCCCGCCCTCCTCCGCCTTGACGGCGGCGGTCCCGCGTGGGTTCCCGGCATCACCCGATGGCAACACGCGGCGGGGGTTGCGCTCGTTGCGGGACTTAACCCAACATCTCACGACACGAGCTGACGACAGCCATGCACCACCTGTATGGGCTCCTCTCGGCCACGGGGTCTCCCCCGCTTCACCCATATGTCAAGCCCTGGTAAGGTTCTTCGCGTTGCTTCGAATTAAGCCACATGCTCCGCTGCTTGTGCGGGCCCCCGTCAATTCCTTTGAGTTTTAGCCTTGCGGCCGTACTCCCCAGGCGGGACGCTTAATGCGTTGGCTGCGGCACGGGGGGATCGTCCCCCCACACCTAGCGTCCATCGTTTACGGCTGGGACTACCAGGGTATCTAATCCTGTTCGCTCCCCCAGCTTTCGCGCCTCAGCGTCGGTCTCGGCCCAGAGGGCCGCCTTCGCCACCGGTGTTCCACCCGATATCTGCGCATTCCACCGCTACACCGGGTGTTCCACCCTCCCCTACCGGACCCAAGCCGCGGAGGTTCCGGGGGCTTCGGGGGGTTGAGCCCCCCGCTTCGACCCCCGGCCTGCCGGGCCGCCTACGCGCGCTTTACGCCCAATGAATCCGGATAACGCTCGCCCCCTACGTATTACCGCGGCTGCTGGCACGTAGTTAGCCGGGGCTTCTTCTGCAGGTACAGTCTTGACTCTTCCCTGCTGAAAGCGGTTTACGACCCGAAGGCCTCCGTCCCGCACGCGGCGTCGCTGCGTCAGGGTTCCCCCCATTGCGCAAGATTCCCCACTGCTGCCTCCCGTAGGAGTCTGGGCCGTGTCTCAGTCCCAATCTGGCCGGTCGGTCTCTCAACCCGGCTACCCGTTGTCGGCACGGTGGGCCGTCACCCCGCCGTCTACCTGATGGGCCGCGGAGCCATCCCCTCCCGTCGGGGCTTTAGCC
>NZ_CAXYLS010000030.1:0-2250 GCF_964283865.1 Collinsella aerofaciens
TGTTAGCGCTACTGTAAAAACAACCATTTTGACCAACGCTCAACAACCAATCATGCCAACGCAATCCCGCCATTTGCGCCAACGCATTTTCACCATTTCCACCAACGCCGGGGCTTACGCTTCGATCGACGAGCGAACGATGCTTTCGGGAGGAGCGGGCCGTGGCGGAGAAGAACCTGATCGGAGAGTTGGACATGTACAGGGAAGCGGGCATAAAGCCCAACTTCAGCGACATAGCGAAGCGCTACGGCAAGGACAGGCACACCGTGGCGTCGTACTGGAGGGCCGAGGGCGGGCGGCCCCACGACGGGCGCGGCGACAGGGCGGGCTCGTTCGACGCGCACATCGAGGAGGTGGCCGCCAAGGCGCAGCTGCCGGGAGTCACCAAGAAGGGCATCCACGAGTGGCTGCTGCACAGGTATCCCGGCGAGGACCTGGCCGGCTACAACGCCTTCACCCAGTTCATGCGCAAGAACGGCATCGCCGTCGGGGCCTCCGGCGGCCCGGAGCCGCACCCGCGCTTCGAGACGCCGCCCGGACTGCAGCTGCAGTTCGACTGGAAGGAGTCCGTCAAGATGGCGAACCGCGACGGCGAGCTGTTCGAGTTCAACGTGTTCGCGGCGACGCTGGGCCATTCCCGCAGGCACATATTCATCCGGTCGAGGACCAGGACGACCGACGACCTGGTCAGGTGCATGTACGCCACGATCGCGAGGCTCGGCGGCGTGCCGCGCGAGTGGGTCACGGACAACATGTCCGCCCTGGTGACGGTCAAGGGCGGCCGGCGCCTCAAGGTCCAGCGCGCGTACGAGTTCGCCAAGGCCGCCGGCTTCGAGCTGAAGCTGTGCCGCCCGCGCAGCCCCCAGACGAAGGGCAAGGTCGAGTCGTCGAACCGCTTCCTGTCGCGGCTCATGGCCTACCAGGGCGACTTCGACGGCTGGGACGACATCGACGAGATCGTCGCGCGGATCGAGGACGCCAGCAACTCCGAGCCCAACGAGACCACGGGGCTGCCTCCCTCCGCGCTGTTCATGGAGGAGAAGGACGCGCTGCTGCCCGTCGGCAACCTGCGCGCCCTCGAGGAGGCGATGGGCGACGTGGTGCGCGTGGCCAGGGTGCCGGCCACGATGCTGGTGAGCGCGCACGGCGAGCCCATGTCGGTGCCCAGGCGCTGCATCGGCAGGCCCGCCCGCATCGTCTGCATGCCCGGCGGCGCGATGGACTGCTACGTCGGCGGCGAGCTGGTGGCCACGCACGTGGCGGGCGGGCCGGCCTACGACCCGGCGCACTACGCCGAGGCCATGGCCGGCAAGCGGTGGTTCGGCGACGCCGCCGGCGACATCGAGGCGGCCGCCGCGGCCAACCTCGGCCTGCTCGACTCGATAGGGGGCTCGCTGTGAGCGCCGCCGTGCAGGCCAGCCCCCTCAACCGCCTGGCGGCCAACCTCGAGGAGCTGGGGCTCGAGGGCATGGCGTCGTCGGTGCCCGAGTACGTCAGGCTCGTCGCCGACGGGAGGAAGGGCCTGGTCGACGCCATGCTCGAGCTCACCGACGCCCAGATAGCCCTCAAGCGGCGCGCCGACGACGAGCGCCGCACGAGGATGGCCAACTTCCCCTACATAAAGACGCTGGCCGACTTCGACTGGGGCTTCCAGCCGAGCGTGCCGCGCGGGCTGGTCGAGCAGCTGGCCACGCTCGAGTTCATCGACCGCGGCGACAACGTCGTGCTCGTCGGCAGCCCGGGCGTCGGCAAGACCCACCTGTCGATAGCCATAGGCCACGAGGCGGTGATGGCCCGCAAGCAGGTGTACTTCGCCGACTGCTCGAGGCTGGTCGAGGACCTCAAGCACGCCTCGGCGAAGGAGGCGCTGGCGCGCAGGATGCGGTTCTACGAGCACTGCAGCCTGCTGATAATAGACGAGCTCGGCTACCTCGACATCGGCAAGGAGGGCGCCGACCTGCTGTTCCAGCTGGTCAACAGGCGCTACGCGCTAAAGCGGTCGACCGTCGTCACGACCAACGTGCCGGTGGGCAGGTGGGGCGACGTGTTCGGCAGCAACGTCACGGCCTCGGCGGTGGCCGACAGGCTTTGCCACCATTGCGCGATGATCAAGATAACGGGACGGTCGTACCGCCTGAAGGACGTATCCATCGGCGGCGAGGACGGGAAGGAGGAGGGAGCCTAGACGCCGAAAGCGGCGCATCCGCGTTGGCGAATCCGGCGCATCCGCGTTGGCGCGATTGGCGAAAA
>NZ_CAXYLS010000031.1:0-2172 GCF_964283865.1 Collinsella aerofaciens
CCGCGCGGCAAGGAGATATATTGCCAGACCGGAGGGGCGCCGGGGGCGGGAATCTGGGCGTACACATTTCCTACACATATAAGGACTCTCGGCTGGCTGGGTAAATATAAGAGGGGACCTCGTTTCCGAGATCCCCTCTTTCGCCTATCTACAGTAATAGACTCTTAAATACCTTATGCCAGCAGCTTGCGACCGGACTCTTCAATCGCGTCAAGTGCTGCATCAGCTTCGGCGGCATCCGCGCCCTTGGCAAAGATATACAGCTTGATCTTGGGCTCGGTGCCGGAAGGACGGACGATACCCTTGTTGCCACCCTCGAGATCGAACTCAACGACATTAGCCTTCGGCAGGCCGTTCACGCAGGTGTTGTAGTCCACGACGGCCTCAATCTTGGAACCGGCGAGCTCCGCGGGCGGGTTCTCGCGCAGACCAGCCATGATGCCGGCCATCTTTGCCGCACCCTCAGCGCCCGGATAGCTCAGCGAAATCGTCTTGTTGTGATAGTAGCCATACTTCTCGTACAGCTCGTGCATCGCGTCGGCGAGGTTCTTACCCTGCAGCTTGTAATACTGAGCCATCTGGCAAATCAGCAGCGAAGTGCTCACGGCGTCCTTGTCGCGCACGTGATCACCAGCCAGATAGCCGTAGCTCTCCTCAAAACCGAAGATAAAGCGATCGACTTCACCGGCATCGGAAAGCGAGGTAATGATGTCACCGATGTACTTGAAGCCCGTCAGGCAGCGACGGAGCTCAAAGCCATATTCCTCGGCCAGAGCATCGACCATGGCGGAAGAAACAATGGTAGTAACCGCGACCTTCTTAGTGAGGTCCTCGCCGCGGGCGGCACGGGTCTTGCAAATATAGTCGAGCAGCAGGACGCCCATCTCGTTACCGGTCAGCAGCAGATAGTCATCGCCATTCTTAACGGCAACGCCAACACGGTCGGCGTCGGGATCGGTCGCAAGCAGCAGATCGGGGTGAACCTGCTCGCAGAGATCGATGCCCTTCTGCATGGCTTGTCGGATCTCGGGGTTAGGATACGGGCAGGTCGGGAAATCGCCGTTAGGTTCCTTCTGCTCGGGAACAACCGTGACATCAGTGATGCCAGCGCGCTCGAGCACCGTGGTGACGGGAATGAGGCCGGTACCATTCAGCGGCGTATAGACAAGCTTGAGCGGTGCGCCGGCAATCTCCTCGGCAGAAAGATTCGTAACGCCGCGAGCGAGAACGGCGTCGTAATATCGCTCGAGGCACGAGTCATCGATCCATTTGACCAGGCCCTGCTCAAGAGCCTCATCGAAGTCCATGGACTTCACACCGGTGAACGTATCGGTCTCGGCGATAGCCTTAGAAATTGCATCGGCGGCCTCGCTGGTGATCTGGCAGCCGTCGGGGCCATAGGCCTTATAGCCGTTATACGGTGCCGGGTTATGACTAGCGGTCATGCAAATGCCACCGGAGCACTTAAGATCACGGACGGCCCAGGAGAGCGTCGGCACAGGAGAAATCTTGGGATAAACGAGGGCAGTCACGCCGTTTGCTGCAAGAATGGCAGCCGTCGTCTTAACGAACAGCTCACCTTTATTGCGGCTATCGCGAGCGATGGCAACCGTTGGATGCTCGAAGGTCGCATTGAGGTAGTCAGCGAATCCCTGGGTCGCACGACCGACCGTATAGATATTCATACGGTTAGTGCCCGCACCGATAGTGCCGCGAAGGCCGGCAGTACCGAAGGCGAGATCTTGGAAGAAAGCATCGGTGATGGCGTCCTCATCACCCTGCTCCTTCATCGTGTTAAGCTCAGCGAGGAGCTCCTCGTCCTTGACATTGGCAATCCAAGTATCAAGCAGCTCATGAACATCTGCCATGTGAGTCCTTCCGTCACAATCAATAAAACGACCCGTGTAAAACAGGACAAGCGCAGCAGTGCGCTAAAGCAAATATTAGTCCATTGAGAACAAAGAACCGACCAAAGAACGGTGAACGTCTATATTCAGCGGTGGATGATTAAATTGATTTAATTGCATAAGGAATGTTTCACGTAAACGCAAAAAAGGGGGAGGCCGCGAGGCCTCCCCCTTCTTCAAGTCATCCGACGGCTCGGTGCCGTCCACCGGTCAGCGGCGCCCTGGCCTCCCACGGGCTGGCCCCGCAGTACTCTCGGCGCGATGG
>NZ_CAXYLS010000032.1:0-2011 GCF_964283865.1 Collinsella aerofaciens
CAGACCTTCCTGAGCTTGCCGATCTCGGAAGGCACGTGCAGACCTTTCGTCATGGCCTCCTACCTTTCTTTCGGGCCCTTGTCAGGGCCGATTCGTTAGCGCCCCTCCGTGTGAGGCGTTATTGCTGACGACATATTTATATCCAAAAACAGCCCATACTTCCACCTCGCCCCCGAACGGTTTTTTATAGGGGGTGAACGGCATACACATATACTTCACGCATGGCACACTTTGATTTAATAAAGTTTATTTACGTGCTTAAATGCTTTTTCAAACCAAATAGCAAATGGAACTTAACTTTATTAAACCACCCTCAAATTGCATATTTCTAATAAAGCTATGAATAGAATTTGCGATTCATACCGCGTCTCAACCATTTTCATTTTTATTCAGAAAAAAGTTTGTCCTATTCATTTCTGGTATGGGTATTACCGTTTACCAGACGCTTGGTACCGTTCACCGGAAGTTCAGTATAAGGCCCAACGAACACCGGCTCGCCTTACGGCCTCATTTGTAACAACTTGACTTCTCGGTATAGAAAAACAGACCCGCTCCCCTCATGGGAAACGGGTCTGTTATCGATAATCGTAGACAGATTTGAGTGGCTTTGAGAGCCGTCGGAATCCTAGCGATCAAACTCCGCCAGCGCCTCGCCCAGAAGCCTCAGGCCCTCGCGAAGAACGTCTTCGCTCGCGCAGTAGCCCAGACGCGCGCCGCAGGGAAGCTCAAAGCGGCTGCCGGGAACCAGCAGCACTCCCCTCTCGGCCAACAGGCGCTTGCAGAACTCCTCATCGTCCTCGGGAATATCCAGCTGGATAAACGAGGTGGATACGCCCTGCGGCGCCGTCCAAGAGACGCGGCTCTGCGCATCGATCCATGCCTGAGCGATATCACGGTTGCCAAACACGATCTTACGGTTGCGCTCAAGAATCTTGTCCTTGTGCTCGAGCACGTAGGTCGCCAGGGCGTCGTTGAACACGCCGCCGCAGATCATGGTGTAGTCACGATAGGTGCGGATGCGGTTGGAGATCTCTTCGTCGGCCACGACCCAGCCCACGCGAGCCGCAGGCGTCGAATAGGTCTTGGACACCGAGTTGGTGACAATGGCCTTCTCGTACACGTCGGCCATCGATATAAAGGACTCGGTGTTCTCGAGCGGCAGATACACCTCGTCGCACAGCACATAGGCGCCCACCGAACGGGCGATCTCGGCAATCTGGCCGAGCGTATCGGCATCGAGCACCGTACCGATGGGGTTCGATGCGTTATTGATGCAGATGAGCTTGGTGTTGGGGTGAACGAGGTGCTTGAGCTGTTCGATATCGGGCTTCCAGCCGAGCTCCTCGCGAAGCTCCCAATACTCGACCTCGGCACCGAGCGTACGCGGAATCTCGTAGAGCGGCGCATAGGTAGGCCACTCGGCAATCACGTGATCGCCGGGCTCCACAACGGCCATGATGGCGTTGAGGTTCGCGCCCGTGCAGCCATTGGTCTGTAAAATGTGATCGGGATTGACATCGCGACGATACAGCTTGGCGACCTCGGCCTTAAATTCCGGCGATCCCTCGATCCAGCCGTAGTTCATCTTCTCGCGATCCAGGCGCTCGTAGAACGTGGCGCCGTCCTGCTCGTCCAGTGCGCGAAGCTCGCCCATGGTCAGCGACGAGATCGTCGACTGAGCGATATCCCAGGTAGCACTCTTCTCCCAAACGTTGAGCCATTCCTCAACACCGATTGTCTTGATATCCATGGCCACCTTATCTGATCTTCATTTAGCGTCATTAAACATGAATGGGGCGGTGCGAAAGATCCGCACCGCCCCAATGGGAGACATCTAATGGCAGCTAGATGTTTGTAGTAAGACCTGTACGGGTCTTTGAAAACCTTAGAGGTCCTCGCGCCAGAAGGGCATGCTCATGCAGCGCGGGCCGCCGCGGCCGCGGGAGAGCTCGGCGGAGGGCACGACGAGAAGGTCCAGGCCCTCCTTGTACAGCACGTCGTTGGTGACGGT
>NZ_CAXYLS010000033.1:0-1614 GCF_964283865.1 Collinsella aerofaciens
CTCGACCTTCTCCCTGCTGTACATGCGAACCTCCAGTCCGGACCGCCCCGCGGTCCAACTTTCTGTCCGCACCCCCTCCTGCTGGTCACGGTGCTGCTTAAGTGTCTCACGTTCCTTGCGCTCGGCTCTTTTGCCTTTAATGGCCGTAACCACAAAGTAGATGACCGCGGCGGCTACGATTGCGCCCACACACAGGCCAATCGAGCCCAACATTGCTGTAAATTCCATTCCGCGTCACCTCTCTTTTAAACGGGACTTTCAAGATAGCACCTCAATACCCGCCACCACAGCTCCTTCACGTTCGCCGGCCCTTCGGTCTAACGGATGGCACGGCGGGGAAAAATCAACTCGTCAAACGATTTAGCAAGCACAACGCTGCCGGCACCTTGCAGGCCACCATCGCATAGAATCGAGGATCCATGGATACCCTCAACGACCTAAACGAGCGCGTCGACGCCTTCGTCGGCACCAGCTCCTTCGACACGCCGGTCACGGCAAACGACCAAGCCCCCATCGATGTTCCCGCCGAGGTTCACGAGGACATCGTCGCCTCGGTCGACTTCTCCGAGGTAGAACTTGCAGACGAATTTACCGAGCCCCAGGTGGCCGTAACTCCCAACGGCCTTTTGCCCATGGAGCCGCTGCCCATCGACGGGCGTCTGCGCAAGGCGGCTCTCCGCATGCCCGATGAGATCGAGGAGGCCAGCGGCTTTACGCTCTTCGGTCGTCGTATCAAATCGCTTATCTACACCACCGACGTCGCGGTCATCCGCAACTCCAACGCCGATGCCGTCTTTGCCGTTTATCCCTTCACGCCACAGCCGGCCATTACGCAGGCGCTGTTGACCGTCGCCGAGTGCCCGGTCTTTGTAGGCGTGGGCGGCGGAACTACGACCGGTAAGCGCTCCGTACAGATGGCAGCCGTCTCAGAGATGCAGGGCGCGGCGGGCTGCGTGGTCAACTCCCCCGCCACCGCCGAAATGATCGAGCACATCACCAACATCGCCGACATCCCCGTCATCGCCACGGTCGTACGTTGCGACGACGATGCTCACGCCAAAGTGCGTGCCGGAGCCAAGATCCTCAACATTGCGGCCGGCAAGAACACGCCCCAGGTCCTGCGCGAGCTGCGCGAGCACTATCCCAACCTGCCGCTCATCGCACCGGGCGGCAAGACGCCCGAGAGCATCCGTGAGACCATCGCCGCCGGCGCCAACGCCATCATTTGGACGCCGCCTTCGGCCCAGCAGCTGCAGACCGACATGATGCAGCGCTACCGCAAGATGAAGGAAGACGCCACGCCTGTCATCTCGCGCGACGATGTGCCCATTATCGACCAGGTCGCCGCCGCCGAGGTCAGCCAGGTCGAGAATATGAATCCCGACGTGCCGATTCCCGACGAGGTCATCGAGCGCGTCGCTTCGATCCACGATCATATCGAGGAACGTCGCGCCAACCGCGGACTCAAGCCCTCGCTGCACGGCTTCTTCTTCCGCGGAAAGAAACGCTAACCGCAACAGCAAGGCCCGCCCCGCAATGAACTGCGTCCCAAATCTTGGACGCCCTAAATAGCGACTAGGCCGCGAGGGCCTGATTCCGGAACTCCTCCGGGGT
>NZ_CAXYLS010000034.1:0-1449 GCF_964283865.1 Collinsella aerofaciens
TGAACTGCCTCCCATTTCTTGGACATGAGAAATGGGAGGCTTTCTTTATGCGCGTTGATTTGAGAGTGAAGCATGATATCGAGGCCAGGAAGGCGGCCATAGGGCTCTTCGAGCTCGGGCACGGGTATAAATCTGCCGCGATTGCCCTTTCGCTTCCCGTGGAAGCCGTGAGAAGATGGCAGGAGATATACCGCGCATTCGGGAGCGAGGTGCTGCTGCGCATGGACGGAAAGCAGGGCAGGTACACATACGAGCAGAAGGTCGCCGCCGCCTCCGCCGTCGTCGACGGCGGCATGACGAAGACCGAGGCGATGGCGGCGTTCGGCATAATGTCGATGTCGCCGCTCAAGAAGTGGTGCGCGCTATACCGCCGGGGCGGCGCGGAGGCCCTGCGCCCGAGGCCCAAGGGCCGGCCGAAGGGTTCCAAGGCGAGGCCGCGGACCCGCGAGGAGGAGCTCGAGGAGCGGTGCCGTAGGCTCGAGGCCGAGGTGGCCTACCTAAAAAAATTACGCGCCCTGGTCGAGAGGGACGGGCTCTGACCAGGGCGAAGGCCGAAGCGGTCGCGGCCCTGCGCGCCGAGGGGCACGCGCTCGGGCACCTGCTCGCATGCGCCGAGCTCAAGCGGTCGACCTACTACTACGCCCTCGCGCACCCGCCGAGGCCCACGCGCCCCGAGCTCTGGGAGGCGGCCGCCGAGATCTTCTCGCGCACCGCCAACGGCTGCGGGCACCGGCAGATAGCGATGTGCCTCAGGGCGGAAGAGGGGGCCGTGATAGCCGACAAGACCGTGCTCAAGATGATGCGCGAGATGGGGATTCGCTGCGGTATCAGACGCGAGACGGCCTACCACGGGTACAACTCGTACAGGGGCGTCGTCGGCAGGACGTTCGAGAACGTGATCGCGAGGGATTTCGACGCCGGGGCCCCGTGGCGGAAGCTGGGAACGGACGTCACCGAGTTCAAGGTGGCGGGCGGCAAGGCCTACTGGGCCCCGACGCTGGACTTCTGCACCAAGGAGATCGTGGCGAGCGACATATCGACCACGCCCGACATGGCCCAGCAGGTCAGGATGCTCGACGAGCTGCTGTCCAAGATCCCCGAGGGCGCCGCCCCGACCATGCACTCGGACCGGGGCTGGCAGTACCAGCACGCCTCGTACACATCCAGGCTCGAGGCCGCCGGCATCGTCCAGAGCATGTCCAGGAAGGCGAACTGCATCGACAACGCCGCCACCGAGCAGCTCTTCGGCCACGTCAAGGACGAGTTCTACCGGGGCCGCGAGTGGGAGACGTTCGAGGATTTCAAACGCGACCTGGAGGAATACATAGTCCACTGGAACACGAGCCGGAGGCAGGTAAGATTGAAGGGCCTGACCCCGGAGGAGTTCCGGAATCAGGCCCTCGCGGCCTAGTCGCTATTTAGGGCGTCCAAGATTTGGGACGCAGTTCA
>NZ_CAXYLS010000035.1:0-1023 GCF_964283865.1 Collinsella aerofaciens
TCGTCGCCCTCGAGCAGCCCCGCCGTCTCGGCCTCGAGGGCCCCGGCCTCGTCGAGGGCCTCCGATATCCGGGCGGCCAGGAACCTGACCTGCCTGTTCTCGGCCTCGACGAGCGCCGGCGGGGGCGCGGTGGAGGCGGCCGCGGCCTCCCCGGCGGCCTCGGCCCGCGGGCCCCCGGCCCCGGAGCGGGCGATCCCCCACGCCCCGCCGAACCCGGCGAGCAGCTCCAGCCACCGCCGGTCCGACAGGTCGACCGCGGCCTCGAGGGCCGGGCAGGACTCGAGCAGCACCGCGCGCAGGCGGTTCTTGTCCCTGGTCGCGCAGGCGACGACGTGGTCGCGCTGCGACGAGAGGGCGCGGGCGGCCTCGAGGGCCTCGCCGCGGCCCGGGACCCCCGACAGGGAGTCCGGCACGCCCAGGGCGGTCCGCGCGATCACCGCGGCGTCGCGCTCGTCGGTCTTGGCCTCGCCGGCGAACAGGCCCGCGGCGCGGCTGGCGGCGAGCCCGGGCAGGTGGGCGACCCCGAGCCCCGCGGCGCGGGCCCGCCTCACGGCGAGGGACCCTATGTTGCGGAACTGGTCGACGACGACGAGCGTGCCGGCGGGCGCGGAGGCGAACAGCGCGTCGAGCTCGGCCTCCCTGTTGCGGACGGGGGCGCTGGCCAGCACCTCCCCGTCGCGGTCGATCAGGCAGGCCCAGTGGGAGGACTTGCCGACGTCCAGGCCGAGCACGGCCGCGGGCCTGGTGGATGGCGCTTTCACGGTGGTATCCTTCCGGTAGTCGTTCGACCGGATGGCCTCCCCCTCGGCACTCACATTACCAGCCGCGGCGCCTGCCCGGCACTTTCCTATCAGCCGTCGGGGGCGGCGCGTCCCGCGCCGGCAGCACCCAACGGGCCCTCTCGGGGGCAGGGACGTTCGGCCGTGCGCGGGCGCCCGGTCGGCGGCCCGTTCTGGGCGCGCCTCAATCGTAGCCCGAGACGGGCCCGGGCTGACAATTTCGACTGTAATGGACGTTCTTAAA
>NZ_CAXYLS010000036.1:0-890 GCF_964283865.1 Collinsella aerofaciens
CGGCCGCGGGAGAGCTCGGCGGAGGGCACGACGAGAAGGTCCAGGCCCTCCTTGTACAGCACGTCGTTGGTGACGGTGTTGCGGGCGTAGACGCAGATCTTGCCGGGCTCGACGCACAGGGTGTTGGAGCCGTCGTTCCACTGCTCGCGGGAGGCCGCGATCGGGTCGCCGCCGCCGCAGGGGATCAGCTTGACCTGGTCGACGCCGGTGGCGTCCTCCAGGACGTGCTCGAGGGTGTCCTCGATCAGGCGGATGTTCACGTCGCCCGGGTTCTTGCCGGCGGTCAGCTCGTAGACGCGCAGGGTGCCCATGATGGCGGGGTGGATCGTGAACTTATCGACGTCGATCTGGGTGAAGACCGTGTCGAGGTGCATGAAGGCGCGCGAGACCGGGATGTCGAAGGCCAGGATGCGCTCGACCTTGGAGTCGGAGTTCCAGAAGATGTTCTGGGCCATGACGTCGATGGCGGCCGCCTGGGTGCGCTGGGAGATGCCGACGGCGAGGGTCTTCTCGTTGATGTTCAGCACGTCGCCGCCCTCGGTGTGGAACTGGCAGTCGCGGCGGAAGTACAGCGAGACGTCCTTGTAGTCGGGGTGGTACTTGAAGACGTACTTGCCGTACAGGGTCTCGCGGTTGCGGGTGACCGAGTACATGCGGTTGAGGTTGACGCCCTCGCCGACGACCGCGAACGGGTCGCGGGTGAAGTAGAGGTTGGGCATCGGGTCGATGATCAGGTCGGACTCGGACTCGGAGTTGACCAGGGAGTCGAGGGTCGTGGACGCCGTGAGGGGCATGTCGATCTCGGCCTTGGTCATGCCGGCCATGGTCTTCTTGACGAACTCGAGGTTGTCCTCGATGGAGTCCAGCTTCTCGCGGACGATCTGCGGCAT
>NZ_CAXYLS010000037.1:0-848 GCF_964283865.1 Collinsella aerofaciens
ACAGGTTTCTTGAGGATATCGAAGAGCTCCTATGAGTACTGGAGGCCCCGCGTCGCCGCGCCGCGCGACCGCGACGCCGACATACGCGACCGCGTGGTGCGCATCTTCCGCGAGGGCTCGGGGTGCTGGGGGTACCGCACCGTCTGGGCGCGCCTGCGCCGCGAGGGCGTCCGGGCCAGCGAGAAGCGCGTGGCCCGCGTGATGCGCGAGGAGGGCCTCGAGGTCGTCTACAACAAGAGGCGCGCCCGGGGCTACAGCTCCTACGCCGGCGAGGTCTCCAAGGCGCCGGAGAACCTCGTGAACAGGAGGTTCCGCGCCGACGAGCCCAACCGGCTGTGGCTCACCGACATCACCGAGTTCAGGCTCCCGGGCGGCGAGAAGGTCTACCTGAGCCCGATCGTCGACTGCTTCGACGGGATGCCCGTCGCCTGGTCGATCGGGCTGCACCCCGACAAGCGCCTCGCGAACTCGAGCCTGCTCAAGGCCTGCGCGGCGAGGCCGGCGGGGGTGCGCACGACGATCCACTCGGACCGGGGCGGCCACTACCGCTGGCCGGAGTGGATCGGGATCTGCGAGGAGAACGGCCTGGTCAGGAGCATGTCCGCGAAGGGCTGCAGCCCGGACAACTCGGCCTGCGAGGGCTTCTTCGGGCGCCTCAAGAACGAGTTCTTCCACTACAGGGACTGGGAGGGCGTGACGGCCGAGGAGTTCATGGGAAGGCTCGAGGCCTACCTCGTGTACTATCGTGAGGAGCGGATCAAGAAGTCCCTCGGGTGGCTGAGCCCGATGGAGTACCGCAGGAAGCTTGGATACGCCTAGGCGCGGTCCAAGAAATCGTCCGCACCCCC
>NZ_CAXYLS010000038.1:0-769 GCF_964283865.1 Collinsella aerofaciens
TTTAAAGGCTTTAGCCTGTGCGGGGCGCGCAGCGCGCCGCATCAGAAACCACCCGCTATGCGGGTGGGGACAACCGGCTTTACAAAGCCGCCCCCTCGCCGGACACTTGCGATTGTTCAGGCCGCAAGGAATCCGAGTCGAGAGGGCGGTGGTGGCGTATGGCCCAGAAGGCCTACAGCCTGTCGCACACGAAGTGGATGTGCAAGTACCACGTCGTGTTCACGCCGAAGTATAGGCGCAAAGTCATCTACAACCAAATAAGGTCCGACCTTGGGGAGATCTTCAGGAAGCTCTGCCAGTACAAGGGGATAGAGATCATCGAGGGGCACCTGATGCCCGACCACGTCCACATGCTGCTGGCGATACCGCCGAAGTACAGCGTGTCCAGCGTGATGGGCTATCTGAAGGGGAAAAGCTCGCTGATGGTATTCGACAGGCACGCGAACATGAAGTACAAGTTCGGCAACAGGAAGTTCTGGGCCGAGGGCTACTACGTTTCCACCGTCGGCCTGAACGAGGCGACGATCGCGAAGTACATCCGGGAGCAGGAGAAGGCCGACATCGCGCTCGACCGGCTGAGCGTCAAGGAGTACGAGGACCCCTTCGATAGGGGGCCGGGGCGCAAATAGCGCCGGTTTGACCGGCCCGTCACGGGTCAACCTGCAGTGCGGCCCGAACCCCGTGAGGGCCGGCGCCTTTAGACGCGTGCCGGAAATCCAAGGGTTATACCCTAAGAGCAAACCACCCCTTTTAGGGGTGGTTTTGATTT
>NZ_CAXYLS010000039.1:0-600 GCF_964283865.1 Collinsella aerofaciens
CTGACCGGTGGACGGCACCGAGCCGTCGGATGACTTGAAGAAGGGGGAGGCCTCGCGGCCTCCCCCTTTTTTGCGTTATATAAGCTGACATTTGCCCTATCTGTTTCAGGAGTGCTCGGATTGTCTTTAGTCGAGGGCATCGTTGCCGTCCGCGGTGAGGTAGAGCCGATCTTCTTGCTTATGTCGCTTTCTGGTGGCGCTCAGTCGGCTCCAGGGTTCTGTCGTCACGTTTATCCGGACGGATCTTATGCTCCTTATTTCCAGTAAATCAGTTAAGGGGTATTGTTTCAATTAAATACACTCCGCCAGCGGGGGCTCTGTCTAATTAGTGATAGAGCCCCCGCTGGTGTTTTATAGGTTTGTTAACGTTGTCCTTCTATTTATGACGGGCTAACTAGCAGAGACTGACGAGGGTATAAAGATGCTATGTCTACAGTGGACAGCAAGATTCCCGAGGTCATACGGTCTGTCCATGGTTTATGACCAAATGTGTGACTCTGAGCAACTCGGAGCCAGCTAATTAATTTGTGAACAAAATATGGAGTGCGCGATTCCCGCCCCCGGCGCCCCTCCGGTCTGGCAATATATCTCCTTGCCGCG